>NZ_JBALCT010000016.1:0-472594 GCF_036917675.1 Nostoc sp.
ACCTTCTATACCAAAAACATTTTGCTGAATGAGGGTATCCGCGCTTGGATGGCTCCTCAAGATCAACCCCACGAACAATTTGTATTCCCTGAGGAAGTTCTACCTCGCGGTAACGCTCTCTAACATTAAAATCCGACCATAACCCATGACCGGAATTAAGGTTGTGGTTCTGGAAAATTGACACCACCCAGATAAAATAATCTCCTTGTAATCAGCCAAGAAAGCGTCAATATTCCCCTTTCTCCAGTAATCTCCCATCTTTTTTAAAGTGGGGGATTTTTTTCTGTATATGGTTAATATCTCTAAATTTATGTGTTATATTAGGTGAAGGTTATAAACCCAGAGTAAATACTCTGCCCTTTTAAAACTAAGACCGTTTAGGCAATAAGGAGGTGATGCCCATGATAGAAAGTAGTAAAACCATGGGTCATCAGGTTGCAGTTAGCCGGCTGTGTGCCGGGGCTGTTCTCTAAAGTTAGCCTTAGTCATCTTGAGAGACTAAGTTAGCTCAAGTAGCTAGGCAAGCTCGGAGTTCCTTCCGGCAGTCTGGTTGCAACCTGAAGACCCGCTAGACCGCGCTGGTTGAGATCAACTGATCTTAACCAGCGCGGATAGTTTTTTGTGGGTGACTTTTGTTTTATCAGGGTTTGCTGTTAAAAACTTAAATGGCAATGCCAACGCATTTAAGTTTTCTTAAAAAGAAAAATATTTTGCATCAAACCTTGGAGTCTGACCAGATGTGAGCAATAGCGTCTATCTACCAAGTCTGATTTAAATATACACATATACATTAAACCTTAGTTTCTCCTCTCATATTTTCTGTGTGGAAAATAAAAGGGGTTTGTCTTTGTCAGATGCAAGATGTAACAAATCAAATATTTTAGATAAGTATATAGGAATTTTTTGATATGGCACAACTACTCAGTGAGGCAGAAATTCAAGAACAAGCAAAGGTTCTGTCAGGTTGGACTGTTGAAGACTCGAAGTTGCAAATTACCCGCACATTCAAGGATTTTATCCAAGCAATTAAGTTTGTCAATCAGCTGGTGGAGCCGGCTGAGTCAGCAGGACATCATCCAGATATAGAGATTTCCTACAACAAAGTGAAGATTACACTGACAACACATGATGCAGGCGGGTTGACACAGACAGACTTTGATGTAGCGCAGGTGATTTCCCAAATCAACTAAGTGATTTCTTCTGACATCTTGCACCAGGCGACTGAAAATGACCGCGACACATATAAAACTCCCTATCCTTCTCCTGATGTAGATGTCGCCCATAGCTTGCTTAAGAATAGAGGTAAGGGTTTTCCTTTGGAGTGTGCGGGTTTCAAAAAGCTTGATTCCTGATCTTATGTTTATTCAAACAATACCAGGGGGACTACCCTGCGAGAAGGCTTTGCCTACGTTTGTATATAGCCGACGAGTGTCTTCTAACTGGTGTGGGATTTATACTAGTCCTAAGTGCAAGAAGTGATTTTTCCTGACAAGCTGCTAAATGTCTAAAGCTTTGAGTAATTTAGCCTCCGTAGGGAGCGAATGCCCTAAACGCTACTTCCTGCTTAGATATTGATACAAGTATGTGTGACAGTTACTAAGGCGATCGCTGTGATCTTGCCATCTAGATCAAATGTTTTATAATGTTATGATATAAAGATATGTTTTTGCATAAGTTAATCACATAAGTTTTTAACCCTAAGTTAATCGTTTATTAGCTTTGCAAAAACTAAAATTGTAGTAGTGACGACTATGCCTCATCCACAGGCTTCAATGAGATGTCGCATTTTTGAGATTTAGGTGCAACGAAGCCAATTATCTAAACAAGGTGTGAGGAGTAAAGGAAAATGTCTAATCTCTTATGGAAATCCTTAGTGGTTAGCCCAGCAGTTTTGGGAGCAGCATTGTTAGTTTCGACAACAGCAATTGCGGCTCCAAGTACAACCACTCATGTATCAGCAGCAAAACAACCGGGTGTAACGGAAGTTGCCCAACAGCCAGAAATATTGGCTCAAACAACGATAGATCAAGTTAACCACTACAGCAACGAAGGCAACCAAAATAACTCTCAGTCTCAAGTAACATCGGTTTCCCAATTTTCCGACGTCCAACCCACCGACTGGGCATTCCAAGCATTGCAGTCCTTAGTTGAGCGCTATGGTTGTATTGCAGGTTATCCGAATGCCACTTATCGCGGTAATCGGGCTTTAACTCGGTATGAATTTGCGGCTGGTTTGAATGCCTGTTTAGATCGGGTTAACGAATTGATTGCCACAGCAACAGCTGACTTGGTGACTAAACAAGATTTAGCTACCTTACAACGGTTACAAGAAGAATTTTCCGCAGAATTGGCAACTCTACGCGGTCGTGTAGATTCCTTAGAAGCGCGGACTGCTGAATTGGAAGCTAATCAGTTCTCCACTACCACAAAATTAGTCGGTGAAGCCGTTTTTGCCGTTAGTGATGGGTTTGGAGGTAAGACTGGTGACAACAACAATACTGTCTTCCAAGATCGGGTACGTTTAGACTTGCAAACCAGCTTTACGGGTAGAGACGTTTTACATACTCGTCTTGCAGCAGGTAATTCAACACCCTTTACACAATTTGATAACGCTGGTAATCAGATCGCTAGTGCTGAAGGCACACAAACGTTTCAAGTTGGTGCTGGCGATGGTAACAACAGTGTCAAGATAGACCGCTTGACCTATGAAGTTCCCATAGGCCCAGCCCATGTTTACCTCGCAGCTAGTGGTGGACGACACAGCCATTATGCTTCCGTCAACAACCCTTACTTTTTTGACCAAACCGACGGCGGTAACGGCGCTTTGTCTACCTTGGCTTCTGAAAGTCCCATCTATCGGATTGGTGGAGGTGCAGGTATAGCGCTCAATCTACCTCTTGGTAAAGGTGGTGGCATCCTGGGAAATAGTTCAATCACTGCGGGTTACTTAGCATCGCAAGCTAATAATCCTGGTATTGGTCAAGGTCTGACCAACGGCGACTATGCAGCTCTTGGACAGTTGAACTTTAGTGTTGGCGATCGCATAGCTTTAGCTGCTACCTACGTTCACGGATATAGTGGCGCAGGTGGTTTATTGTTCAACTCAGGTTCCACCTCAGATGGAACTTTTGGAAATGATGTTGCAGTAGGTACTGGACAAGCTAATATTCTGAGTACCACAAATGCATCTTCAAGTAATTCCTATGGTGTGGAGGCTGCGTTTAGACCCAGCGACAAGCTGTCAATTAGTGGCTTTGCCTCTTACCACCAGGTCACCGGCTTTGGTGCAAATGATGATTTTGACGCCTGGAGCTATGGTATTGGAGTAGCCTTACCTGATTTCGGTAAAAAGGGTAACGTTTTAGGTATTTTTGCTGGTGCAGAACCCTATTCCTTTAACCGACCAGGTTTTGTTGGGAATGATGTACCTTATCACTTTGAAGGCTTCTACAAGTATCGTGTCTCGGATAATATCTCAATTACCCCTGGTGTAATCTGGTTGACCTCTCCTGGTCAAAACAGCAATAACGACGATGCAATTATCGGTACGCTCAGAACAACTTTTACCTTCTAGAGTGTTGACTATCCACTGAGAATTTTGAACTCTATTGCTCCCCGCCATCAGGCGGGGCTTTTTGTTTTCAGTAGCAACAACTAATAAACCCCAGAATGTAACCGGAGTATACTAGAAAAGTTAGGAGTTGTGAGTTAGAAGTTATGAGTTATGGCGGGTTTTAGATGAATATAGCAGTACCCTGCCAGAAGCCGCTACGCGTCTATGGATGCAACACATGCTAGGGCAGACCAAGAGTAATATCCTAACGCTGCCGATTTTGAATTTTGGATTTTAGATTGAAGGAAAAAGTGTTCGACTGATTTGTACTGAGCCTTGCGTTACCCTGAGCTTGTCGTAGGGTCGAAGTAGTGTCTTTGCCCTGAGGCTGCCGAAGGGTCACGCCGAAGTCTAAAATCCAAATTGAATGACTCACAACTCCTAACCCCTAACTTATTGCTGCTTATGGAACTATCGTGTAAATCGGAATACGCAATTCTGGCCTTATTAGAAATGGCCGCTCATTACGAAAGTGGCGAACCTCTGCAAATTCGACAAATTGCAGCACAACAAAACATACCCGATCGCTATCTGGAACAGCTACTAGCAACCTTGAGGCGTGGGGGTATAGTCAAGAGTCAGCGCGGATCAAAAGGTGGCTATCTGTTAACGCGAGAACCCCGAAAAATCATCCTTTTTGAGATTTTGGAATGTTTAGAAGGGTTAGAGGTGCGAACTTGTGAAGAAAACGTTAATTCCAAAACGGTAGACAGTTCGGTTATAGATGAAGTTTGGCAAGAAGCAAGTCGCGCGGCAAATTCAGTGTTGCAAAAATATACGCTCCAGGATCTTTGTGAAAAACGAGATTCCCGGCAGCAGTTGGATATCATGTACTACATTTAGTCAAGAGTCATTTGTCATTGGTCATTGGTCATTTATTGATGACAAATGACCAATGACTAATAACTAATAACTAAGGACTAAATTATGCGAATAGCTCGTAACATTACAGAACTGGTTGGTCGTACACCCCTAGTCCAGTTGAACCGCATTCCCCAAACAGAAGGATGTGTTGCTGAAATTGTGGTGAAACTGGAAAGTATGAACCCATCGGCATCAGTCAAAGATCGCATTGGGGTGAGTATGATTAACGGCGCCGAAGAGGAAGGGCTGATTACTCCTCTTAAGACAGTATTGGTAGAACCGACTTCTGGAAACACAGGAATTGCCCTAGCAATGGCAGCAGCAGCTAAGGGTTATCGGTTAATTTTAACCATGCCAGAGACAATGAGTGGGGAGCGTCGGGCAATGTTGCGGGCTTATGGAGCAGAACTGGAACTAACGCCAGGAATGGAAGGCATGAGTGGGGCAATTCGGCGAGCGCAACAAATCGTTAATACGACACCAAATAGCTATATGTTGCAGCAGTTTCGCAATCCAGCCAATGCAAGAGTGCATCGGGAAACTACTGCCCTTGAAATCTGGGAAGATACCGATGGACAAGTAGATATAATTGTCGCAGGGGTGGGTACAGGTGGTACGATCACTGGTGTCGCAGAAGTGATTAAAGCCCGCAAGCCTAGTTCTAAGGCGATCGCTGTTGAACCAGCCAATAGCCCAGTTTTATCTGGTGGACGTCCCGGCCCACACAAAATCCAAGGAATTGGCGCTGGGTTTATTCCCCAAGTTCTCAAAATAAAATTGATTGATGAAGTGATTACTGTCACCGATGAAGAAGCGATCGCCTACAGTCGGCGTTTGGCAAAAGAAGAAGGGCTACTATCTGGCATTTCCAGTGGAGCAGCTTTATGTGCAGCAATTCGCGTTGCTCAACGTCAAGAAAATAAAGGGCGTTTAATTGTGGTGATTCAGCCAAGTTTTGGTGAGAGGTATTTGAGTACGCCGTTGTTCCAAGACCTGGAGGCAAGGTTAGCCGCTAGCGTCAGTTAACGATACATTGAATTAATGGTCAATTCTAAGCACGTTTCTAACCACTACGAAACTCTCAAAGTTAGTCCAAGTGCAAGCCAAGCAGAGATTAAGCAAGCTTATCGCCGCTTGGTTAAGTTGTTTCATCCTGACAGTAATCAGGAAACAGCCGATCACGAGCAGATTATCCGCATCAATGCAGCTTATGAGGTTTTAGGCGACAACCAAAATCGCCGCAATTATGACCAGCAACTGCAAGATGACTCTCAAAAATTAAATAGCGATCGCCAACAGCGTACAGCATCAGCGCAAAAGCATTATCAGACAAGACGAAAAACCGGACGGGATGTTGACGAGCAAGTTGAAGAATGGCTGCGCCAAGTTTACCAACCAGTAAATCGTTTGCTTTGTAACATTCTGTATTCTCTAGAAGAACAAATGGAGCAATTAGCGGCTGATCCCTTTGATGATGAGTTGTTAGATGAATTTCAGGAATATTTAAAAACCTGTAAAGATGACCTCAAGCAGGCACAAATTACTTTTCGCTCCCTGCCAAATCCCCCTAGTCTAGCAAGAACGGCGGCTCACCTCTACTACAGCCTCGATCAAGCAGCAGATGGACTTGAAGAGTTGGCTTATTTTCCTTTGAACTACGATGAGCGTTATTTACACACAGGTCAAGAACTATTCCGCATAGCTACGGGATTACATTGTGAGGCACAAGCGTCTGTAAATTAATTTAAGAGGCTGCATTCTTTGTCTCTGGTAAAGGGAGAAAATATGCGATCGCAGCATCCCCTAAACCTTTTGTAGCGATCGCACCAGCACCAGCTGCCACTAAGCTACCGAAACCAGGTACAAATTTTAAGGCAATATCAGCAATACCGATCATGCCAAGATTTGCTCCAAGACCTACTCCCACATTTATAAAAAAGTCTTTGACAGTTTGATCAGAAAACTCTCGTCCACTGAGCCAGCCAATATACATAACCATAAAAGTTTGGATAGTACCGACTAATGGTATTGCTGCACCTGGAATTGGATTGACAGAAACAAAACCACATAAAACAGTACAAGCTGTAACAACTGTTCTAGCAGTATGGAGTTGAAACTTTTTAATATGCGCCATTCGTGCCAATGAGCCGCGTATCTCGCTTGGCGTATACTGGATCATTTTTTCCACTAATTCAGTAATATTCCATCGACGGTCTTGATCGGGTAGAATCAAACCGTTCCTCCCATCTTCGTATTCAGCGTCTGCAACAGTAGGAACAACTTGTTTTACATGACCGCGTAATCCTTCTCTTTCTCTCAAAAAAGCAAAAAAACTTTGAACTTGTTCCTGAATATTGCGATTTTTCCGTTCATTGTCAGTTGGTAAAGAAACTGTTGAAGGTGCTAATTTATCACACTGTGTCAAAACTCCAATCACAGGTAAATCGCGCTGATACAGCTTCTTGATTTCTCCCACGATTAATTCACACCCATCGAGGTCTTTGTCACTAGCAGCATGAACATCCTCTGCCTTACACAAAACGAGAATGACATCTGGACAATCTTTTTTCACAGCTTACATGATACTTTCATAAGGCGTTTTGGCTGAATCATATTGTCTTGGTGCTTGAGACTCCTGTAAACCTCTTGTGTCTAGGATGTGGAGTAAATCACTACCATCATGGTAGTAATTCTTCCATTCAGCCATACCTGTTTCTGGTGTTGTATCACTGACTTCTGCAACCTTTAAACCACAAATGGCATTAATTAGGGATGATTTACCGCATCTAGTACGACCAATTACCATGACTCGTGGTGGACGTAGCCCTTGAATAACAGAACGTAAATCATTCAATTTTCCCTCAAATTCCTCTTTGAGTGGGAAAAATCCTGGAAGTGAGTTTATAATCTTGAGGAGTTCTGTTGCCAGAAATTCATTACGACTCAGCACTTCATTATTCTCTTGAAAAGTAGTCATATTTCAAACTCCAAGTTTGACCGTCATTAGTTTTATGGTTATTATTCCCTAAGCACTGGCAAAGAAATAGTTTATGCTGGAAACAGAAAAAGATTAAGAAATTTTAAATTCTGCTCTTAGTGTACTCATGCAATGTATTGTTAATCGCCGCGGCCAGTTTTCGGCAAGTCATCGCTATTGGTTGCCAGAACTGAGTGAAGCCGAGAATATTGATAAATTTGGTGCTTGCTCTAAATTTCCGGGACACGGGCATAACTATGTTTTATTTATCTCCCTAGCCGGGGAATTGGATGAATATGGCATGGTGCTGAACTTGTCTGATGTGAAACACGTAATCAAAGGGGAAGTTACCAGTCAATTGGACTTCTCTTATCTCAACGATGTGTGGGCAGAATTTCAACAAACTCTGCCTACCACTGAGAATATTGCACGCATTATTTGGCAGCGACTAGCACCACACTTGCCTTTAGTCCGTGTGCAGTTGTTTGAACATCCTGAACTTTGGGCAGATTATATGGGAAACGCAATGGAAGCCTACCTCACCATCAGTACTCACTTTAGCGCTGCCCATCGGCTAGCTCATCCTAACCTCACTAACGAAGAAAACACTGAGATTTATGGTAAGTGCGCTCGTCCACACGGTCACGGACACAACTACCATCTAGAAGTTACCGTGAAAGGGGAAATTGATCCACGCACTGGCATGATTATTGATTTAGGTGTCCTGAATCAAGTGATAGAAGATTATGTGATAGAGCCATTCGATCACACCTTTTTAAACAAGGATATTCCCTACTTTACCGAAGTTGTGCCGACTGCTGAAAATATCGCACTTTACATTAGTAATTTAGTGCGATCGCCTATTCAGGAATTGGGAGCTAAACTTTACAAAGTAAAATTGATTGAAAGTCCTAATAACTCCTGCGAAATCTACTGCACAGAGTCAGAATCAGATTCAGTCACCGCATCCGCGAATCAGCCATTATTAGCACGGGTTTAGCTATAGGGAATACAGACTGGGGATTGGGGGAGCAAGAATTTTAGATTTTAGATTTTGGATTTTAGATTGAAATTTAATCCAAAATTTAAAATCCCAAATCCAAAATTGAATTGCCCAATGCCCAGCTAGAAAAGTTTACTAACTAAACAGTTAAAACCAGGTAGTAAAGGACTTGTCAACTCATCTTGACTAAATAAAGTAACTGCTAACTTTAATGCAGCTTGTTCACGACGATAAACTTCAACTTTCTTCTGTATAGAATCACAAATCCAATATTCCTGAACCCCTTGCACCGAGTACAGCTTTAGCTTTGTTTCCTTGTCGCGTTTCTCGTTTTTTTCGCCAGGTGACAGAACTTCTACTACTAACTCCGGTGCGCCCGTGAGGTGTCCAGCTTCATCTAGCAAGTGTTTTAAGCGTTCATGACTTGCCCACACCACATCGGGGATCACATTGTCAGAATCTGAGAAAAAAATTCCAGGTGCGATCGCAGCTTGACCTAAACCAGTTTCATCTGACCAATTTTTAAGAACTGTAACAATATTGGCGCAGCTTGTTTGATGATCCCAGTTAGGTGCTTTGGTCACAAATAGTTCTCCATCAATAATCTCATAGCGATTCCTGCGATCGCAAGCAAATAGTTCTAGGTCAGCAGTCGTCCAACGCACTGGAGTTGTTTGCATAGAAACCCCCTAGCATTTTCTTAAATCATATTTTAAAAATACCGACGACGGGCGGAATGTCGCAAATAGCGATAAATGCCCCAAGCTACAACTCCAAAAAAGAGATTTAGCAAAAAGCGACTAAATATAAACCACAAAATATCACTGTCAAGAAGCTTCGATGGACTCAAAGGACTAAGAATTCTGACTAAGAGAAATAGCCCAAAAATAGCATTTCCACCCAGCACAAGGGCAAATAGCACTAAACTCCTCTGCCAGTAACGGCGCTGGAGTGTACGGTCTGAGATCAGGGTAATGGCGGGTTTACCTTGCACTTTTCGCAGTAATTGTTCCAGTCGCCAAAACATCCACAATAGAAACGGAAATAAACCATAACTCAAGAAACGTAGGGGTAATGAGTAACCCCAAGCACTAGATAGGACATTAACTAGGGCATGACAGATTACAGAATTTAGCCAAGCCAAAAAAATTAACTTCCTGTCTCGATTTAACCGAGTATGGGAGGAAATATAAATTCCCAAGGCATATCCCCAAGGTGCAGAGAATATAGCATGGACTGGCGTGCCAAGAGTACGTTCAAAAATTGATGCTGTACCGTGGAAAAGGTAAATCGAGTTCTCTTCGGCAGTGAATCCAAGGGCAACGGCTATGGTGAAGAGGAAAACGGTAGAGGTAAGTAATCGATACCTGCGTTGCAGATAGTAGGTTGGGACAACAACCGCAGCCAACTTACAGCCTTCTTCGATTGGGCTTACTTCCACAAGCTGTCGCAAGGCTATACCAGGAAGCCAACCTTTGATCTGCTGCCAGTCTACAAAAGAATTGGCTACAGTTTCAAAAATCCATTCGAGGCTAAGGGCTAAGATCCCAGATATTGCCCCGATGATAAAGAACATTAGTAACTTTAACACAGGTGGGGCAAATGGTACTCGACAGTAGTAGTAGGCTAGCAGCAGCAATGGTGGTATTGCTGCCCACAGCAGTAGAGAGAAATCAACCACTCACCTGAGCAATCACTGTGCGGTGACGGTGGCTATTGTTAGTGATAGTGGGAGTTTGGAAACCTGCCTCAACAACAGCTTGCTCAATGTCCAAAGCAAAATATTCATCTAAATACGGTTCAGTACTTTTGAGCAACGTCAAAATGTAGGGTGGCATTTTCTGGTAAACTTCAGATTTGGGATTCATGTCCATGATTGTTAAGTAGCCACCGGGACGCAGCACGCGCCGCATTTCAGCAAAAATCTGTCGGGTTGCTGATTGGGGCAATTCATGGCACATCAGAAAAATGGAGACTAAATCAAAAGAGGCATCTGGTAGTCCAGTAGATTCAGCTTGGGCATGAAGCCAATTAATTTTAGCTTGACGTTGTTGGGCGCGGTAATTGGCAACAGCTAAGAAGTAGGGAGATAAGTCCAAGCCTGTGATTTGGGCATGGGGATAAATTTCTTGCATAGCAAAGGTACTCAAACCTACAGCACACGCTAAATCTAGTATGTCTTGCGGTTGATTGGGGATTTGCGCTTTAAGGATATCGTGGTAACTTTGGCGCAGTTTAGCATCTCCTTGCGCTCCAGCATCCTGCCAAATTCCGGCGTGGACGGTACGAGCAGCAACTTCCAATTCAAAAGCCGCTTTCCAACTGAGGTCTCCGCCTTCGTAGGCATGGAATGGTCGCAGGTAGTATTCTGGGTAGGAAAGCTGAGGATTTTCTACTTGAGCTAGATCAGCCTTCCAATCAAGCGCCTGTAGTGTTTCGACTTCTTGCGTCCAAGGCACACCAATTCTCTCGGCACGTTTAATCATCATTTGTCTAGCTTGATGTTTGGCTAGGTTAGCTAAAGGCTTGATTGCCAATATGCCATTCACCAAGCGGGAAGCGAAGCCAAGATTAGTGTTTACAGCAGCCGTCATAAATTAATTCGCATTGAATAGCCTTTTCTACTTATGACATAGTTGCTGGAGGCCAGTCTAGATGCAAATTGAAAAACATTCTGGAGAGTGGGGGATGAGGGGGATGAGGAAGCAGGGAGAGCAGGAGACAGAAGAATTAATAACCAATGCCCAATACCCAATGCCCAATGTCCTATTTCGCACTATTCGGCTTGAGAGCTAACAACATCTCCAATTCACTGGTAGATTTATCGGGGCTAGTGGCGGTAACACCAAAACCACGAATGGAACCCAGGATAGTAATGGTATCGGCGTTAGACGAGATCAAACTATTAATCAAGGGCATAGTTTTAGTTTTGTCCATATCCAGGTAGAAATAACCGCCGTTGGGCTTTTGCAAAGAACCAGTAACGGCTTTGAAGGTGTCGCTATTGGCGAGAGATTGATTTTTGCGATCGCTAACTGCGTCCGCAATTGGGCCACCAAGAGCTACAAATAAAGTGTCTTGATCCAGCCAACCATGCGCCACTAAAGCTCCTTGTTGGGGGATTTGCCATTCAGTTACGTCTTTACCACCAATATTTCTGTTGGCGATGTTGATTTTTTGGGTTTTGGCGAGGGTATCCAATTTTATCAAGGTGGCTTCGGCAGTTTTGCGATCGCTAGTATCAAATACTAAAGCACCTCCAAAACCAAAGCTCGCTAACACCCCTTGATTTGATGGAATCGCACCAAAGGCAAATTCCCCATTCATCCAGCCAAAAATGTCCTTATCCAGGTCAATATTGACAAATTTAAGTTGCGATCGCGCTTGTTCCAAAGCTTGCTTCATTTGGGGATAATCTTTGGACTGTTCTACTAGCGTTTCCCAGCCACGGCTGATGCCACTTCCACTAATCAGAGCAAAGGTATCAATCGGAAATTGCCCGACTATGCTCCCAGGAGTTGATTGATACTGAAATTTATTTAGTTGTGGATCTAAATTCGCGATCGCTTTTACCCGCACTCCCGCATCATCAACACCAACACCCGCCACCACAGATTTTATCTGCTTGAGTTGCGTCAGGGCTTGTGGAGGTAACTGCTTTGCCTGCGGACTTGCAGCTGCTAATTGCTGTACCGTGCCTGGATAATCTGGTACATAAATTTGGGCGAGGCTGTTTTTGACATTCACTCCTTTGCTGAGAATGCTACCGGCACCTTCTTTACTGGCAAAAGAAGACTGTCCCTTAAACGTGTCAATTGCTTTTTCTACAGCTTGCTTTTCGGGGGCTAATACCAAGTGACTATTATTTAAAACTACGCTATATGTCGGCTTGCCATTTTGTGTAGTTTCGATAATTTTTTGACCTTGATAATCAGATTCCTGGAATTTCACCCCTTTTTCTGACTTCAATTTATTAGCAAAATTCAAGGCACTGAGTTTGTCCTTGATTCCCACTACTATCAGGATATTCGGTTTCTGTTGTAAATTTGTTGGTACATTAGATGCCCCAGACGGCACGTTTAACTGTACCGGTTTCACAGGATTTGGTGGCAGTACAGCAATCATCACACTACCAGCCCAAGGCTTTATGTCTTTTTCATAAGAAACGTTACCTTCACTGAACATTTGCTTATTGAAATCTTCCAGATTTTTTGCCACTAACTTTTGTGCTTCTGGAGTGCCAAACTGCTGTAACTTTGCCCAAGCTTCGGGGTCAGTAGTAATATAAGCTGCCATCAATGCTGTTGAAGGTACTACTTTAGCACTGCCTAGAGCATCTGAGCTACCACCTGATGGGGATTTAAAATACGTATAAGCCCCTATACTTCCTGCTACAACTACAACTACAGCAGCACCAACAGCAGGAATGAAAAACTTTGATTTAGTTTCAGCCATTTTGTTATCCTCTTTTGCTCAGATTGTCGCCGAGATTTATCCAAGTGTCATTGTAGAGTTTTCGGATTTATTAATAATTTCCGCTCATTGATCGGTATTTACTGATAAAATTAGTAATCTATTAAGTTAGCGGTCTAAAATTACTCTCAAAAATACTTCCAAGGGATAATGACCGAATCTGCAAATGATCTGCTGTTCATCTCAAACAAAATAGCCTGTTTAGCAACAGCAAGCTATCCTAAGTTATAAGAATAATTAGGAGTATTTGTACTTAATGAGAATCTATCGAGGTGTCAGAGACACTTGACCCGATGACAAAAAAGTGCAAAAAATCAGGGAAAGTAAATGCGGGAGAGGATATGGAAAAAAGTCCAAGGTTCGGCAGCCAACCTTCGGAGATTCGGGTGAGATTAATATCCCAAAAGGGAGTTTTCACCTGCATAATGCCCTGTTGATTTGGGAAATACATTTAGACACCGCTATTTTGCTTAACTACATCCAGCCAAGCCAGACTTTTCAGAATTACAAGGTCAGTAAGGATCAATGTCGAAGTCTTATTTTGATACAGATAATAACGGACACAAGCCTTTTGAGTTACCGGGGGCAAGACCACACTACAACCCCGATCGCCCCGGACAGGTAGAGCATATTTTTCTCAATCTCAGCTTGGATATCCCTAAGCAAAGCTATCAGGGCAGTTGTAGCATTCGCCTCTTGCCAATCCGTAATGGCATTGACCGTTTGACTTTGGATGCTGTCAACCTGAATATCGAGTCTGTGCAGGTGGACGAAGTGCCACAAAATTTTGACTACGACGGGGAACAGCTTTCTATCCAACTTTCGGAAGCAACCCAGATTGGTAAACGCTTGCTGATTGCGATCGCCTACTCGGTGACAAAACCGCAACGCGGTATTTATTTTATTCAACCAGACAAGCACTACCCAAACAAGCCCACCCAAGTTTGGACTCAGGGCGAAGACGAAGACTCTCGCTTTTGGTTCCCCTGCTTTGACTATCCAGGACAACTGTCTACTTCGGAAATTCGCGTGCGTGTTCCTAACCCTCTGGTGGCGATTTCCAACGGGGAATTGATCGACACTACAGAAGATGGTGATTACAAAATCTACCATTGGTCACAGCAACAAGTTCATCCTACATACTTGATGACTTTGGCAGTAGGTGATTTTGCTGAAATTCGGGACGAGTGGCAGGGGAAACCTGTTACCTACTACGTAGAAAAGGGACGGGAGGAAGATGCTAAACGCAGTATGGGCAAAACTCCCCGGATGATCGAATTTTTGAGCCAAAAGTATGGCTATCCTTATGCTTTCCCGAAATACGCCCAGGTTTGCGTCGATGACTTCATCTTTGGCGGGATGGAAAACACCTCCACAACCCTGTTAACAGATAGGTGCTTGCTGGATGAACGCGCCGCTTTAGATAACCGCAATACTGAAAGTTTAGTCGTCCACGAACTCGCGCACCAGTGGTTTGGTGATTTGGTGGTGATTAAGCATTGGTCTCATGCTTGGATTAAGGAAGGGATGGCTTCCTATTCTGAGGTGATGTGGACAGAACAGGAATATAGTCCAGAAGAAGCAGCTTACTATCGTTTATTGCAAGCTAGTCGTTACTTCAGTGAAGATAGCAGCCGCTACCGCCGCCCAATGGTAACACATATTTACCGGGAAGCTATTGAACTTTACGATCGCCACATCTACGAAAAAGGGTCTTGTGTTTATCACATGATTCGAGGTCAATTGGGAGATGAATTGTTTTGGCAAGCAATTCAAACATTTATTCAAGATAATGCCCACAAAACCGTAGAAACAGTAGACTTACTCAGGGCGATTGAAAAGGCTACCGGACGTAATCTTTTGTTCCTCTTTGACCAATACGTTTATCGTGGTGGTCATCCCGATTTTAAACTGGCTTACTCTTGGGATGGGGATGCTAATTTGGCAAAAATTACGGTAACTCAAACCCAAGCTGCTGAAGATAAAAATGGCAGTAAGGATTTGTTTGATCTAAAAATACCTATTGGTTTTGGCTATACCCAACAGGAAGAAGTGAAAAGTGAAGAGTTAGGAGTAGAGACGCGATTAATCGCGTCTGTACAGGAGTTAGGAGTTAAAAATAATTCTCAAATCATCACTTCTAATTCCCAACTAAAAACTTTTTTAGTGAGGGTGAATGAACGTGAACAAAGCTTCTACTTTCCCCTAGAAAATAAACCCCAATTTATCAGTTTTGATATGGGGAATAATTACCTGAAAACAGTAACTTTAGAGTATCCAATACCGGAGTTAAAAGCACAGTTAGAATTTGATCCCGACCCGATTTCGCGTATCTATGCAGCAACAGCTTTGGCGAAAAAAGGCGGGTTAGAAGCTACCATTGCACTGTCTGCGGCGCTCAAAAATGACCCATTCTGGGGTGTGCGTGTGGAAGTGGCAAAACAACTAGCCCAAATTAATTTAGACCAAACCTTTGATGGCTTAGTTCTTGGGTTAAAAGATAAAAATGCTTACGTGCGACGATCTGTAGTGGAAGCGCTTGGCCAAATCAAAACTGCTGAAAGCTATAAAATTGTCAAAGGGCTGTTGCAAAAGGGCGATCCCAGCTACTATGTGGAAGCAACAGCCTCTCGTGCGATCGGGGCAATGTCTGCAACGGGCTTTGCCTACGCATCTACAAACTTAGAAGAAAAACCTAAGGAAGACAAGGTATTAAAGCTGCTAAAATCCGTTTTAGAAAAAAAGGCGGGTTGGAATGAAGTTGTACGGAGTGGTGCGATCGCCGGTTTAGCTGAATTTAAAACCTCGGAAGCTGCTTTAAATGTGCTAATCGAATACACCAAACTTGGTGTACCACAACCCCTACGTTTAGCAACAATTCGCGCTTTAGGAAAGATTTCTGTAGGTCAAAGTCCGGTTAATTTGGAACGTATTTTAGAAAAATTAACAGAACTAGCCAAAGAAACCTTCTTTTTAACGCAAGTGGCGGTAGCAGCAGCGTTAGGACAAATGGAAATACCTAGAGCAGTCGGGGTTTTGCGATCGCTAGCTGAACAAACAGCCGATGGGCGTGTACGTCGCTATGCTGAAGAAGAAATTTCCAAAGTGCAAAAGAATATTGGTTCAGAAAAAACTCTGCGTCAATTGCGTGAAGATTTCGACCAACTCAAACAACAAAACCAGGAATTGAGAAGCCGTTTAGAAAACTTGGAGGCTAAATCTAAATAGCACCAAATAAGTGAGCGTGAATAACTAAAGGTTTATAGTAAGGGCTGAAGCCCTTACTATCAGGGAATTTAAGTAATTTTACACTGCGTAACATAGTTTGGTTTATTGTTACCTACTTATTTATGTGATAATTGGTAATTGCTAATTGTGGCAAAACTACTACCAATTACCAAAGTTGTACTTAACGCTGTAATTTTTATTATAAATTTGCATAATATAATCAATCAAAAAGCTTCTAAATATACACTCTCTGGCAAAAGTTGATTTTTATTTGATAGTTATGTGGACACTACATATAGCTGACAGGAAACATGGTTACTAAGTAATCACATCCTCCTTAAATTTGCATATATAGGTAAATATTTATATTTTTATAAACAATGGTTAAGAAAAGATAAAATCATCGGAAATTTGGATAAGTAGTTGTAGTTTTATAAAGTATAATTAAGAATAAAGATAAATAAATCTAGGCGGTAACATAGGCTAAAATCGCTTGGAACAGTATCCCCAAAGGGTAAAGTTCTAGTTGTTTTAGATCAAAGACTACTGCTATTCTGAACTTGCAACTAACTTGTAGGTCAGGAGACAAACAATCATTGTAAATTTTTCCGTTGAAGAGGCAAATAAAGGCGTGGGTCAGTATCAACCTGCTCAGCTACAACTCTATAATCCAGATGCGATCGCTCGCTACTATAGTTACCGTCCCTGGCTAGCCTGGGGGCGAGTTCTGAAAATTATCTCCTCTTTTGGCGGATTTATATTCAGGCTCAAGTGGGACGAATGGCAAGATCAAGTTGAGCAGAACAAGGGTAAACGAGCTATCCAGTTGCGAGAACTGCTCACCGGCCTCGGCCCGACATTTATTAAAGTTGGTCAAGCCCTCTCCACCAGACCTGACCTGATACGCAAAGATTTTTTAGAAGAACTGATCAAGTTACAAGACCAGTTACCACCCTTCGATAATGCGATCGCTTATAAAATTATCGAAACTGAACTAGACCGCCCAATTCATGAAAGTTTTAGCGAACTTTCACCTAACCCAGTAGCTGCTGCTAGCTTGGGTCAAGTATACCGGGGTCGTCTGGTCAGTGGCGAAGAAGTCGCAGTGAAAGTCCAACGCCCCAACTTACACCCGGTAATCACACGCGACCTATATCTGATGCGTTGGGGAGCAGGTTGGCTAGCTCCTTGGTTGCCTTTAAATCTCGGTAACAACCTAACTTTAATTGTGGACGAGTTTGGCACGAAGTTATTTGAGGAAATTGACTATATTAATGAAGGCCGCAACGCCGAAAAATTTGCTAGCAACTTCCGCAACGACCCGCAAGTAAAAGTTCCAGGCATTTACTGGCGTTACACCAATACCCACGTTTTAACCCTGGAATGGATTAATGGTTTCAAGCTGACAGATACTAAACGCATCCGCGAAGCAGGTTTAGATCCAGAAGCGATCATCGAAATTGGCGTTACTTCAGGATTGCAACAGCTTTTAGAATATGGTTTCTTCCATGCTGACCCCCATCCCGGCAATTTGTTTGCGATACCCGATGGTCGTATGGCTTACATTGACTTCGGCATGATGGATCAGTTGGAGGAAACCACCAAAGAAACGTTGGTGGATGCGCTAGTGCATTTGGTGAATAAAGACTACACCGACTTAGCCGAAGATTTTGTAAAATTGGGATTTCTGACTCCAGACACGGATATTTGCCCGATTATACCAGCATTAGAAGCGGTGCTAGGAAACGCCATAGGCAAAAACGTCGGGGATTTTAACTTTAAAACTATTACCGATGAGTTCTCGGAACTGATGTACGAATATCCTTTCCGAGTCCCGGCGAAGTTTGCTTTGATTATTCGTTCCCTGGTGACTCAGGAAGGTATTGCCCTTAGCCTCAACCCGAATTTCAAAATTGTCGAAGTCGGTTATCCCTATATAGCACAACGGTTGCTGACGGGGGAATCGCCGGAATTACGGCGGCGATTATTGAATGTGTTGTTTAAAAATGGTAAATTCCAATGGCAGCGATTAGAGAATTTGATTGCGATCGCTCGTACCGATAGCAACTTTGATGTATTGCCCACAGCACAGATGGGGTTCCAATATTTAATGTCGGAAGAAGGGAAGTTTCTGCGGCGACAAATGGTGCTTGCTCTCACCGAAGATGACCGCCTGCACACCGAAGATGTCCAACGCCTATGGAACCTAGTTAAAGATGACTTAAAACCGGATCGTTTATTAAATATAGCGATCGGCATTTTAACAGATTTATCCAGACAAGGCGCAGCTGCTATCCTCCCAAAAGCTACATCACTTAGCTCTTTTGCTGAGAACCACTCAACAAATAAAAAGTAAAAAATCTTTAATATAAATCAGGAGTTTTCATGTACTATTTTCCTGTGCAACCGCCTTATTTTCTGTTACTTGTTGGCTTTCTGGCAGCATTAACTTCTGGTTTGGCATTATCTGGTACTTTGAAAGTAATTGTGCAGAAATGGCCAAGCGAGCGCACAGAAAATACTAAACCGCGTTCCTCACTGAAAGAATTACTTGTGCCATTTATCGGCATAACTGGTGGTACTTGTCTATTTCTGTCTTCAGGCTTAGAAATATTTGGCTTTCCCTCCTCTTTAGCTTTAGGAGTCGGTCTACCAATTAGTCTGCTGACTTGTTTACTAGTTTGGTTGCAGCTGGGAAGTATGATGACCTTTATAGAACGCGAAGGTATGCAATCTTTAGATTTAGATTCTATGTCATAGATTTAAAACAATACGGTTAAATTCTGATTAACTGAACTGTATTGATATCTAGGACACTTTACTAATATACAAATCAACCTAAATGCTTACCATCTCTGGTGAGCATTTATACTTTTGGTATGAGTATTTGTCAAGGCTTTGTAGAGATGCCATTAATCACTTCTTCACATCTGTTAGGGCTTGGATGGGATTTAGTAATCGGATAAAAATAGGTATTATTACAGTAGTCAGTACCCGCATTATATATGTAAATATAGTGTTTGATTTAAATCGGAACAAGCTGCATAATTTTGCTGTCTCTAAACGTATTTTTGATGTTAGTTTCAGTCAAATTTTATTTAAAAAATAAAACCTGCACCACATCCGAAAAGTGCTGAAAATTGTACATCTATTTTTTTTGAAACTAAGTTGCAATCTGCTGTATAAATCTGAGGGGCTAACGAAAAACCCTGTAATTAATACGGAGTAAGAGTTTTAAGCGGGTTTACCATAAAATTTTCAGGAGTTAAAAGTGACAATTAAAATATTTAAAGTTCTACCAATGCGATATACTCCCTTTGTTTTAAAAGATGAATTAGAATTTCTTAAAAATAAAGGGATTGAAATGACAGAAGATATAGGTTTAGCCGACATCATATTAGCTTCTAATCTGCCTGTTCTCAGACCTTTAAGAAGAGCTTATAGAAAAAAGAAAAAGTATCTCGTTTGGACAAGTGAACCTAGATTTGATGTTACATTCAAAAAAATAGACCGAGGATTTTTCTTAATGGGCGATGCCCATATCATGAACATTTATACAGGTGACATATTTATAAATAATTTCACTCTTCCATTCTTTGATGATTTTTATAGAGAATATTGGAAAGAATCCTTAAAGCCACTAGATAAATTTAATTTTACTGGATTAGACAATCGCAAAATTGTCATAGTTGCAGGATATAGAAATAATCAGAAAACTACAAGTCTAAAAAGAGCAGATAAAGAGTTGGATCTATTGTATATTAGAACCCAGATAGCATTGGCAGGATATCACCTAGGAAAGGTAGATATTTATGGGCCAAGCTGGCCTGATAATATATCCTTAGAAAGTTCAAGAAAAGGAGACTATATATCCAGAAAAGTTGAGATTTTGAAACCATATAACTTTAATCTATGCTTTGAAAATACAAACTTTGATTATTACTGCACAGAAAAAATTTGGGATAGTATTCGGTGCTATTGTCTGCCAATTTATTTTGGGCAGGGAAATAAAATATATGAAGATTTTCCGAAAAATAGTTTTATAGATTATAGTGAGTTTCCCAGTCCAAAGGATCTCTTTGATTACGTCGATGCTATGACTGAGCAAGAATTCCTCACTCGCATGAATCTATGTATTAATACTTACAACACAGTTCATGAAAAGCTTAAATCTGTTAATAGATATGAAGAATTTCTTTTGAGTACTGTTCGTAGAATAAAACAAATAATGGCATCTTAAAAAGATATTTAACCGATTGATTATTGCAATTATAGTCAAGTAGCTATAGAGTTGAGTGGCGTTGTTGCGTGAATAGGGAAAAATGGTAAATTTTACTTATCCCCATTTCACACCTGCTTTGACTATTGAGCGGCTTATAGTCTGCCAAGACAACTTTGCTGGGTAGCACCTGTTCTTGATAAGCAACTGAAAAATCAGGGAGTAGCATGGTAAAAAAATACATTGTGGATTTAAATGAGAATGAAGTTTCTCAGTTACAAACACTAATTAAAAAAGGTAAGCACAAAGCAAGAACCATCACCCGCGCAAACATTCTCCTGATGGCTTCAGAGGGAGAAACAGATAAAGCGAATAGCCAAGCGAGCGAGCAGAAAATACTAAACCGCGTTCTTCACTGAAACAATTACTTGTGTTATTTATCGGCATAACTGGCGGTACTTGTCTATTTCTGTCTTCAGGCTTAGAGATATTTGGCTTTCCTTCCTCCTTGGCTTTAGGAGTCGGTCTATTAATTAGTCTGTTTACTTGTTTATTAGTTTGGTTGCAACTGGGAAGTATGATGACCTTTATAGAACGCGAAGGTATGCAATCTTTATATCTAGATTCTATTTCATAGATTTAAAACAATATGGTTAAGTTATTATTAACTGAACTCTATTGAGAATTTCCGATACTTCACTAATATATTAATCAACTTAAATGCTCACCAGCACAGTGAGCATTTATACTTTTATAGTAATAATTTATCAAGGCTTTGTAGAGATGCCATTAATCACCCCTTAACATTTTTTAGGGATTGCATGGGATTTGGCAATCAGATAAAAATTAGGTACTATTACAGTAGTCAGTACGCATATTATATATGTAAATATAGTGTTTGATTGAAATCCAAACAAGCTGCATAATTCTGCTGTTTCTAAACGTATTTTTGATGTTAGTTTCAGCCCAATTTTATTTCAAAAATAAAATCTTATGAACGAAGAAAAACTAGACGTTTGTTTTTGTAGTTTAGCTTTGGGTAAAAGATATCGCTCTCATGCTTTCCTATTAGCTCAAGATATTGAAAAACATTCACCAGGAATATACTTAATTCTGTTGACAGATAAGCCACAAGAATTTAAAAAATATCCTAATATCTTAGCATTTAAACATGAACAACAGAGCATTGGTTGTTACCACGATAAAAGGTTTGTAATTGCCAAAGCAATATCACTGTTTAATACTTGTATATTTGTCGATGCAGATATCAGAATATTAAATAAGTTACAACCAGACATGAAATGGCTTCCTGGGATAACAGCAAGAAGTTGTGCCAGTGTTGTAAAACACAATCAAGAATATATTAATTCGGTAAATGATGCTTACAAGGCAAATAGAGCTAGAGATTTGGACATTCTGAGCAAGCTAGCACAAAAGTTAGACCTGGATTTACAAGATACTAATATCCAGTTTGTGATGGAAATGTTATTTGTAGTAACAAGGCAGGATGGGCGTGAAATCGAATTTATCAAGCACTGGGAAACTATTGCACTTTACTGTGAGTTAAATGGTTTTTATGGTGCTGAGGGTTATGCAATAGGATTAGCTGCTGCTAAGGCTGGATTACCAGTTCGATGGGATGCTATGGACGGTATTGTTTATTTCAAGGATTGGGTAGAACGGCAGAAAATCAAAAAGGGACAAGCAAATCCAGATGAAACGCTGATATATTTTCAACAGCACGAAGCGATTGAGTACCGCCAAAATTCAATTTTCCAAAAGCTGGTGCGTAAACTAGATAAATTTATCGGCTATTACTATCGTTCCTTGTGTTTAAGACTGGCAAGTTTGAGTAATTTTAATTTTTATTACCGCTAATCACTAGATGTTTTGTTCAAAAATCAAATAGGATTGCTATATCAGCAAAAGCCATAAGCCCATGTATTATTTAATTCGTGAAGTTGCTAGTAAGATAAATCTAAATTTTATCAGCGTCATCACTTCATTTATGAGCATTTTAGCTGGGATAAATTGCTGTAAAGCTATGTTGAGATGATTCACACGGTAGCTAATTAGACTTATCCGCAAAACGTAAATGCTTACTCTTAATGGGTTTGACGGATTAAGATGGAATAGGCGATCGCTATCTTAGTTGAGTAGTTTTATCCTTAAAATTACGATACTTTAGCTTAATGTTGTTAATTCTTTGCTGAATGAAACTACTAGTAGACTTTTGGAGAAGCATTAACTTGCTTGGGCGCGTAAAGCGTTGAGGACGTTTTTCAGGTGATTTTAAATAGCGATAATATAAGAAAACATCGCGGTAAGGAATCTCAACATCCTCACCCCCACAAAGCCGCACAAAAGCTGAAGAAGATATACTCATATAGTGTAAATATGTCAGCTTCCGCCCTTGGTCGTAAAGGATATTATCTACCACATCAAATTGAGAACTCCAATGGTTGCCAGTTGCCTGTTCGCAGTCATGAAAAGCAAAGTTATAATAGGAAATTCCACTCCGCAATATCATGTAATTAAATAAAGATTGGTCAGGTCCTGCACAAGCCATGACATCAGCTTCACCAGCCTGTAATTTCTCGAGTAGGTTTGCTAATGTAGCTTGAGAAAAAATATATTTTTTAGTTGCAAACCAACCAGCACAAAATGTGTTGCGATTAAGTTTTTCTTGGTCAAAAATTTGTTGTATAAGTTCTGGTGATCCATCAAAAATATATTTCAATTCAGATTTATACTGAAAATCATTTGTTACCCAATCATATTTATCTAATTTTTCATATATATAGTCTATAGGTTTCATAAGGAGCGTATCTGCATCAAAATAAATAAATTTATCAAAGGGACCATCTAAACCACAAAGCTTGCGATGCATTGGTAGACGATAGAGTTCTGGAAATCCCCATTCGCGCCAACTTTTTTGCGCCCTTGAGTAATTTTGCCAGACCTCGGTTGCAAAGTTATCCCAGTAAGCTATGGATACAGAGTCCTCAAATAGCGTCACATTATCTCTAGATGCAATCTCTGCCTTTACTTTGTCTAGCTGCTCATTATATGGAATTATACAAATAGGAATTTCTCTACCTGCATTAGCTTCTATACTATTGAGTAACGCGACTAGTTGGTCATAGACAAGATCATTCGCTAAGATGTAAATGCCATCGCTCATGGGGATACTCCTAATATTAAGTACGGGCAGCAACAAAGGGAAATAAACGGCGAGTCAGTTTGGGGATGAAGGCGAATTTACCCTGATGGAGATAGCGATAGTGTTCCCACAATTGCCAATAGGGACAACCACTTTTCATCCGTGTACCAGCCCAGTGGAGATATTTTAGTCGTTGTCCTCGGTCATAGAGGGCGTATTCTTGTTGTTGGAAATTTTGCGAACCAGCCCAACTACCAGGACCTCCCCCAGGAATTTTGACGAGATTTCCACGTTTGGCAATTAGTTTGAGAACAAGATAATTCAGAATGGGTTGGTCTGTAACTCCTTCGGAAAAATCAAAATATTCTCGATGTGCTGCACACTCACGCAAAGCTTCATCCATTTGTTGTTCGGTAATAACTCCTTTTCTCGAAGCCCAAAAGCCGCTATTGAAAACGTCTTGAAGTTGGGGATCTGAAAAAATTTGCTGCTCTTTCACAAATGGGGAAAAGATATTTCGCAGTTTATCATTGGCGTGATGGTAATCACAACAGAAGAAATCAACTTCTGAAAGTTTGTCTAAATTGTCGGCGATTTTTTCAAAAACGACAATATCAGTATCAATATAAATAAACTCATCTAAAGGACCAAACCACGCTACCAGTTTACGCATTTTGTTGGGTAAAGCGAGGAAATCTCGATCAAAAATTTCTCCGATGCGTTTGGTAAATTTATCAATCAGCTCCAAATCTGGGAAAATTTGGACTTTGTGTAAGGTAGCAAGCTGTTCTGTTACCTTCTGATAATTTTCGTTAAAAGGTATGAGATAAATGGTTACTTCTGGGTCATAGTAACGAATGCTATTGAGTAAAGCGATCGCATTATCAATAACGCGGTCATTGGCAACTATATAAATGCCCTTACTCATAAATTATCCTTGGTTAATTAACTTAAGTTTTCGCAAAGCTCTTGTAAGTAAATTTGGTGTTGGAGCGTCATAATAATTCTTCGGAGGATTTTTAAAGACTGGACGCTTCTCTGGTTCATGTAAGTAACGATAATAGAGAAATAAATCTCGATAGGGAAACTCAATATTTTCTCCAGCACAGACTGCTTGATTGATATTAGGAGCAATCCCAATGTAATGAAGGTAAGTTAGTTGATTACCTTTGTCATAAAGAAGATGTTCTCGTTCCTCGAAATGCTTAGATGTGGCAGAACATCCTGTTGTTTGATTATCTGGCAGTTGGAGAGCAAAGTTATAAATAGAAAGATTAGACCTCATTACCATGTAATTGATCAGTGGTTGTTCGCCAGCACCGCTATACAAAATTTCTGCTTCCCCATTTTGTAAATGGGATATTAGCCAATCTCTTTGTTCTAAGTTAAATATTCCCCGTTTTGCGCCATAGAAGCCTGAGCAAAATATTTCGGAATCAATGCGTTTTTGCTCGAAAACTTCTAGTAATTTGGGAGAATTAGTATTATATATTTTACTAACATCCTTAAATTGGAAATCGTAGACAATAAAATCATAACTATCTAGCTTTTCAAACACTGTGGCTAGTGAGTTCATCACCAAAGTGTCTGCATCTAAATAGATAAACTTATCGAATGGCCCATCAAAAGCGCAAAAACGACGGTGAGCGCCATACAAACGGAATTTACTGCGATTCAATCGTTCTGGTGCTGCTGTCAGCATAAATTGATCCCAGAGGTTGATTGATTCTTGATTATCGTAAAGAAATACATTAGGGCGTTTAGCTATTTCATCAGCAATTCGCTGTGTCTGATCATCGAAAGGATAGATACAAACAGGAGTTTCTGAACCCAAGATAACATCAATACTGTTGAGCAAAGCCACCAGTTGATCGAAAACATAATCATTGCCAAGGGTACAAATACCATTCATAATTTATGAGTGTTGAGCAACAAAGTTTGACAACCAGTTAAGCAGGTTTAATTTGCGTAAAATGATTTGACGTGCTTCTGCGATCGCATCTTTAGCAGCATACCAAGCATCAGGTGTAGCTGTCACTTCTTGGATGTAAGCAATGCCTTTTTCATCTAAACTTGGCAATCTTAAAAAACTACCCGGTGGTAATAATTTATCAGCAGCTGGTCCACCATAATAAATTGGCAGACACCAGGCCAGCAAAGAATCCCACAATTTTTCACTCACATACCAACTATTTTCTGCATAGTTTTCAATTGCCAGATTGTAGTAGTATGGCGCCATTCCATGCCATTTGTGGCCAAGTTCTCCTTTTGTTGGCGACCATGCAGGTAAGTCTCGCCCATACAAATCAAACTTAGTGTCGCTGTCTTGCAATGATTTCAAAAAGTCTAAGCGCTGGCGATGATTAGCTGTCCGGTTAATTCCCGAAGTAATCCAACTACATGGAGCAATTTTTTGCGGTATTGGCATTTCATTTAAATCCTCAAATGATTTGGCATGATACCAAATAGCAGGCATATAATCGGGATTGGGCGCAAAGTCATCGGGGCCTGAAACATGGCCACAATACTTTTGAGCTTCCTGATAATTCCGCTTACTTATTTCTACAATCTCATTTAAAGGCGGTTCGCGGAGAAAATAAATAATCCGCTCTTTCGGTACACCAGATAATAGAGATTCTATATTTATTTCTGGTTCTTGTTGTCGTTTACGAACAATATCTAACCAAGATGGTTGTGGAGATGGTTGGGGAAAATCAAACTGATATAGCAACATAAAGTCTGGTTTTTCCGCTATTTTCAACATTTGGATGTTGTCCCAAACACCAAAAGAGTGCGGGGTTTGTTGCCATAACCAATCTCTGGTTTTAGCAAGACCTGAATAGCTGCTAATCATGCCAACAGTTTTAATAGTCATAAATCGTATTTATTCGTAGTTAGTTTTCTGTTAATTTTTGTACCGTTACCCCAGAATTGGTGGACGCTGATCTTCTTCTAGGTAGCTTAATATTTTGGTAATTCTATTCTCCCAAGAAAATTGCTGGGCAAAATCTATACTAGCTGCATAACCTTCTATTTTTCTGGGATAGACTTCTAAAGTATGTTGAATAGATTGGGCAAGTTTATGCGGGTTATCTGGTGTACACCAACTGGCAATTAAAGGTGATGTTTTGAATTCCATTAAAGGTGGAATTTCAGTTGCAACTATAGGAGTCCCAGCAGCCATGTACTGAAAAAACTTAACTGGATTCGTGAAATCTGCTGATTTTCCAGAGGAGTGAGGATGAATTAAAATATCAGCTGCTTGAAACAAGCTGACTAATCGTTCTCGTGGAAGTATCCAGCCTAAGAATTTAACGTTTTCTACATTTTTATCTCTAGCTAGTTGTTGGTATGCTTCTACTTGTGCTTCTGTACCTCCTGTGATGACAAACTGAATTTCTGGCAATTCTTTAGCAGAATCAATTAAGAGATCAACTCCTTTGAAAGGATACAAAGCGCCTGAATAGATAACTAAATGCTTATGTCGCTTTCTGAGCAATTCTTGACGCCATGTTTCGGCTTCTTGGGGCTGTCTGACTAAAAATGATTGATTGAATCCGTTATGTAGCCAAACGACTTTTTCCGGTGGCATTCCATATTCTATTAAGCTTTGCCGGATGGGTTCCGACTGAGTTATGGCTATTTTAAAATAGGGACTGTGGACAATTTCTGGCTCAAATTTTTGGTCTTGAAAGTAGTGACGTTCATAGATAGTAGGAATTTTATTTTGGACTGCGGCTTTGACAAAGTTCCAATCCCGCGTGTGGACAACTTTAGCATTAGGGCGGATATGAATCGGTAAATAATATTTGGTTACTACTGTACTGGAGTTAGTATATTTACCACCTATTTTATCAATAGGCCAAGGCATTGGCAATGGGACAATTTTGAGCTTTTCTTGAACATCGTAAAATTCTATAAATTCTCTGTCAGGTCTTTTGGGTTGATAAGGAGAAATTAACGATAGTAGATTAACAGAATGTTTTTTATCTGGATAGACTAAAACTGAGTAATAGCCTAAGTTAGCTGCTGCATTGGCACAAAGAACATCATGAATTTCGTGTGCTGTGTCCGGTTGGAGTGATGGCTCTCCGGTGTAAAAAATATATTGATTTTTTTTTGAATAATTTATCATTATTTTGGATGATAGGTTTTTCAAGATTCTGGTAAAAATACTTTTGTTAATTGTATTAACTACAATTAAACTCTATTCTCAAAAAGCTTTAATGTATCTAGTAGGTAAATAGCAGAGTGATAAGACTCTACAATTAATCGATTTTCTTTTTGGGGTTCAGATTCTAATTTATCGACTAGCAAATGTAGAGAAATAAGGAGGGGATAGAGACGTGCGTGAAACTCATTCGAGATATAACTAAAGTTTTGATACTGGTTATTTCCATTTTGATTTTGGTCTATATCTGACGAAAACTGCTGATTAATTTTCAGGTTAACCACATCGTCGAAGACATCAATAGCGTTGAGAACTTTTAAGGCTGAATTGTATGATTCCTCAATTAATTCCTGCCGCTCTTCGGAATTGTCTACTAGATCATCAACTAATAGTCCGAGGAAACCAATCATTGAGTTAAGTCTTGTCCGCAGTTCGTGAGAAATTTGGTTAAAGCTGAGATTAGTTCTGGTGGAAATTTCCGGCTGATCAGTAAATTGCATTGAGTAGAGGCGTGAGTAGTAACTACCTTTTTGTAAAAGTTCTTCATGGGTGCCGATTTCTACTACACTTCCTTGGTCTAAGACGGCGATTTGATCGGCTTTTTGGACTGTGGAAAGGCGGTGAGCGATTACTAGGGTGGTGCGATCGCGACTTAGGTTATCAAGTGCAGCTTGTACTAAGCGTTCGGAAACGGTATCTAAAGCGCTGGTGGCTTCATCTAAAATCAGAATTTCGGGATTTTGCAGCAGGGCGCGAGCGATCGCTAATCTTTGCCTTTGTCCACCAGATAGCATTACGCCGCGATCGCCAATCTGCGTATCAAATCCTTGGGGTAATTTGCTAATAAACTCATAGGCGTTTGCTCGCTTTGCGGCTGCGAGAATTTGATCATCACTAGCCTCTGGTCGTCCATAAGCAATATTGTTCCGCACCGAATCATTAAAGAGAAACGTATCTTGACTGACAATTCCCATCGCCTTCCGCACCGATTTCAAATCGAAATCTCGCAAATCTATTCCGTCTAGTGTAATACAGCCAGATGTGGGGTCATAAAATCTCGGTAAGAGGTCTGCCATTGTTGATTTACCAGCACCAGAACTACCCACTAAAGCCAGAGTAGTACCGCGTGGTAAATATAAATTTATGTCTTGAAGTACTATATTTTGATGATTAGGGTAGGAAAAACATAGATGCTTAAAATGCACTCCCTCTCTTAATTTTTCATAAGGAATCATACCGCTACTCATGAACGGCTTATTATCTTCTCGTAAAAAATCAGCGACAATATCGACGCTAGAAGCAGTATTGGCAAAGCTACTCCGAAGAGTATTTAACTGAGAAATAAACGGTAGCAGTCGCAATAGCAACAACAAATATGTAATCAAAACGGCTGAGACTGAACTAATCTGATCCGCAAATAAGCTGCGACCCAAAAAGACAATCACTATTAAGGCTATAATTCCCGTCACCTCGCTAACTGGTGTAATAGCCTCAGAATTAACCTGAGACTGAAAATCTGCTTTTTCTCGGTCACGAATTAGCTTTTGAATGTGTTTATATTCTCTCTCTTCATTTCCCGTTGCCTTTACTAGGCGAATTCCATTTAGCATTTCTAACACAGAAATCGAATAGGCTTTAGACATTTCCGAAAACTGGGCACCAAAATCTCTTGAGCGGTAAATAGCATACTGATTTACGAACGTCACCAAAGTTAGCAACATTGTAGTGGCAATGGTCAACTGCCAAGAAATTGACAGTAACAAAGCCACAAAAACTAAAATTGTAATTGCCAGTATGATTAACTTAATGACACCGCCTATAGCACTAGCAGCACGGCCAATTTCTCCCCCAAGGCTGTTGATTATATCACCAACTTTCATCTTGCTGTAATAATCTATGTCAATATCTAGTAATAACTTCAAGCCTGCTTCTCGCATATCTGATGTCAATGTCCGCGTTAAAGAACTCGACACCAAACTACCGATATAGCCAGCCAAATTTTTTAAAACAATTGTAAATATAATTGAGCCAGCCATCACCGCTAGGCGGTAACTTTCGGGAACCTTATCAAAGGGAGAGACAATAGCTTTAATAATTGGCGGCGCACCTGTTAAATCCACAGGTTGACCCACTATTTGAAGAATTACTGGCACAATCAGTGTCGTACCCACACCGTTAAATAAAGCGCTAGAAAATCCGAACAAGATTGTAAAAAATATCCTAGCTGGATAAGGTTTAGCAAATTTTACTAGCAGTTTGTTGTTAGACATTGGGCATTGAGATTATAAATTTATAATTTGATCGCGGCAATAAAAAATGTTATACATACAAATTCTATCAATCCAGAGCTATTTTTGCATGATAGATATACTATGCCTATTACGATATTTTAAATTGAGTTAAATCTAGATGAATCATAGATTTATAACTATGCACTATCCTCACAAGCGGGCAATTAACTCAGATAAGGTAGATGCCATAGCTTCTAAACTGTACTTTTCTAAACATCTTTCTCTAGCCTTTCTACCTCGCTCTTTTGCTTGTTCTACATCGGCAAATATCAGTTGAATTTGTGCAGCAATTTGTTGGGGACAACTAGGATCAACTAAATAACCAGTTTCTGCTAAAATTTCGGGAATATCTCCCACTCGTGTGGATAACACAGGTTTAGCCATTGCCATCCCATCTGTTAACTTCAGAGGGAATTGGGCACGAGCAATTACGCTATCTCGCTGGGGAACAACTACAACGTGAGCAGCTGCTACAACCTCAGGCATAACCTCTACAGGACATTTTGGCAACTTGATAATCCAGCGGCCCCATTTTTGAATCAGTTGCTCATCATAATCATCATAAGGATTGCCTCCGACAATTACTAATTTTAAATCTTGCTGATTCAACTGATCTAACGCTATTAAGACATCTTCAACTCCCTTATGAGGTCTTGGCGCACCAGGAAACATGAGAACTCGGTACTTTGTCAAACCATAACGCTCTCTGCTGACTTCTGGGTTATATTTCTCAGGGTCAAACATGGCGGTATCTTTGCCATTAGGCAAATATACACCCCCAAAGCGGTCTTGAAGAAACTGAGTATCTATCGTAATCCCATTGGCACGAGATACTAAACTTTCCATCCACTGGAGATAAAGTGGATGATCGGGAAATCTCAATGCACCATTTTTTTTTAAAATGTCCCTGGCAAATTGCTTAAGACTGGGGCGATACTTCCATTCAAAACCTCCATGCCAGCTAAGTTCCCAATCATCCATATCTAAAAGCAAAGGACGACGACTAGCTAATTTATGCAGTAGAGACACACCAAAACTTGTAGGTTTAGGTTTGACTGCATAAATAATGTCGCCATCTAGTTTTTGCCAAAGTTTTTCAGCTGAAGTAAAAAACTCAGGATAGTTTTTACCATCAATAGCAACTACTGGTATCCCTACTGGAGGAATAGCATATAATTCTTTACCAAATAAAAATCCGACAATCTCAACTTGATAGTCGATTTTTTTTAGAACTTGAGCTAGTAAAAACGCTCGAACTGAGCCTCCTCCAGACAAGTCACTCACAACTAACGAAACTTTTCCTTTCATATATTAGTTGCTTTACTCAGTATTGGCATAAGTGCTTTTTGGCTTTTTGAACAAGTTGATAAACTGGGAAAAAATCGAGATGATTTTTTGCGATCGCGGTCCTCTATATTTTTCATATAATACAAAACTAGGAATAATTAGCCGAGTTTGATAAATTAGCTTGACTAAATAGCTATGATTAACTTTAATTTTTTTATTTAATAAGTACAAAGGAGGGGAAAACATTTTAATTAGCCGAGCAAAATTATCTTGCTCTTTTTCTCTAATTGCTTCTTTAAGCAAAAAATCTATACCTACTTGGCACAAAGGGATTAATTCATGATGCTTACTACAGACTGTCTCGTATAACAAAATGTAATAACCTTTCATATAAGACCAGTTATTAGTTCTATTAGACTGATGTTTTGTATAATATGCTCCGATCATCGGTGTGTAGACAAAATTAATATTAGCAATTAAAAGGTCTATTGTAAAATCTCTATCTTGCAGAGCTTTTAGGCGCTCATCAAATATTTTTTTGTCCTGCACATCTCTACTCATCAATAGACATTGTTGAAGTAAGGGAAATGGAGAATCAGCTAGAAAATCAGGGATGAGTAATCGCTCAATCAATTGCTCTCTTGATAAATAGCCAACTAGATTTTCCTCACTGTTGATAATTTGTTGTTCTCTGTCTATAAATACCCGTTCATAATCTGTATAAAAAACAGTATTTTCTTGAACATCCAAGGCACTTAAATGAGCTAATTGAAACTTAATTTTATCTTCGTGAATCCAATCATCTCCATCTAGAAACTGAATCCACTTACCTTGTGCCTGTTTAAAGCCAAAATTCCGACTTGAGGATACTCCGCCATTTTCTTTATAGAAGTAGCTAACTCTTGAATCTAGACTGATCAATTGTTGAGCAACTTCTTGTGTATTATCAGTAGAGCCATCATTTACCATAATACATTCAATGTCAGTAAATGTTTGTAATAGTACGCTTTTAACTGAGCGTTCTAGGTAGCTAGCTTGATTAAAACAGGTAACAATGATTGAAACAAGTGGAGTCATTGATTAAACACTCTTCTTGTTGAAAAGGTATAGTTCAAAATTCACGCCGGAGAAAATTAAATAGTGGGAAATAAACTAAGTTGGTATTTGGATTGAGATGTTGGCACGCTGCAAGTAATATTTGAGGAGTGCTGTATAGATGCGATCCATTGATGGCAATGCATACTTTTTCTCAGGTTCAGCGTCATGTGAACCCCAGATTACTGGGAAAGGATTTGGTTCCCAGACAATGAGGTTTCTCTGTTCGTCATAGCTGTAATCAAAAGCCATAAAATCAAAACCTAATGCTTTGCGTGCCTGCTGCAAAAGATGATGATTGGGGTCTTCTCCACTTAAATAAACAATCTCCTCTGCTATTATTGATTCATTAGTTACGCGATTATCGTTGTCGCGTACTTCCCAAGATTTGGAAACCATTAAAGGGCCAGGGATACCTTCATCTCCCACAGCGAAGTAGCGATACTTACGATACAAACCATCTTCTTCCCTAACATCCAGAAATTCTACTGCAATGGGGGCAAGCATCTTTTCAAAAGGGATGTTTTCCAAGTCATCGAGATTTCGGACGAAAAAGATTTGGCAGCCATGCACCCAGTCTTCACGGATAAAGAAGGGAGTTGACAATCCTCCTTGTGTCTTTTTGAAAGTTTCTACATCAGTAATCGGCACTGTTTTAGCGGTGCGAATGCCCTCTACGCTACCAATCTTCTGTGCTGCCAATGATTTAATTGAATTTGAGAGGTTATCAATGGAATTAACAATGGGAATGTTGCGTTTTTTACATTCTGCTTCTATTGGCTGGGCATATTGATAAATATGCGGAAATCTTTCTTTAAGGGGATCTTGTAGCCAAGGTATAAATAGTGCATACCGATCCCAGTCATTTATCTCACAAGGGAGATAATGGAGTTCAAACAGATGTGCTGCCTCAGGTACATTTTGACTAACCCAATAAAGAAAGTAGTCATTGTATGTAGACTGGTGATCTGCCTGTCGCACAACAAGGATGCGCTGAGGATATCGGACGTTGTTCACGGCGTCCCGGATTGCTGAAATTACCTGTTGCCGAAATTCTTTGTACATAGAGGGTTTGTGACGTTAATATAGTCCTGGATGAAATTTTGATCAGATGTGGGATATTCGGCGCTAAAAATCTTAGTTGATTTTTGTTGAGAAAACTTGATCAGTGTTATTACTCAGCAATTAAGGTTTTATAGAGTAGGAAATGGTTTTAATATAGGCTATCTCTTACTTTTTAAGTTTTTTAGGGTAACGATGAATCAGCCTTCAATTTGCCATCAATTATGGTTAGGACTTACGCATCAAGTACGAAATGTAGGGGCAATTCATGAATTGCCCCTACGGTAAATCAAGGCTTTCACTGCCTGTTTGCGTAAGTCCTGATGGTAAAGAGTATATTTTTAGTTAACCCTAGATATCAAGTTTCAATAAAAGCCTAAATAAAGTTAACGCCATATTAGCTAGTTCGTCTACCGAAATTTCACATATAAATGATATTTTTTGATACTAAATATCTACTCATAAGAGAGGCAAAGGTATAGCGGTTCTCAGTTCAGTGAGGTACAAGAACCCCACCCCTAACCCCCTGGCTACGGTGTACACATAAGTCTTTGGTGACGGAATTTACGGTTTCTTATAGCCACTAAGAGACCTCACCCTGGTTTTACGTAGTAAAACCTGTCCCTCTCCTTATTAAGGAGAGGGATTAAAGATAGGACAGGGTGAGGTTTTGGTTTTGGGTAATCGGATAACTTGTGTGTACACCGTAGGCTCTTCGAGAGGAGGCTATGATGTACTTCATGTGATTAGGAAACGCTATAATGCAGGTAATCCGTCTTGAGGCACTCTCAGACAACTATATATTTTTGCTGTACGATCGCAGACAAAATATTGCTGCTGTTGTCGATCCAGCGGAGGCTCAACCAGTATTAAATAAACTGGCAGAATTGAAAGCTGAGTTGGTAGCAATTTTTAACACGCACCACCATAACGATCATGTGGGTGGTAATAAGCAGTTAATAGAAGAATTTCCCCAACTGATAGTTTACGGGGGAACCGAGGATCGTGGTAGAATTCCCGGACAGCAAGTATTTTTGCAAGAAGGCGATCGCGTCCAGTTTGCAGACGGCATAGCTGAAGTTATCTTCGTTCCCGGACATACCCGCGCTCACATCGTTTACTACTTTCCCCCCGAAAAAGTTGGTGAGACAGGCGATTTATTTTGCGGCGATACCTTATTTTCTGGCGGTTGCGGTCGCTTGTTTGAAGGAACACCGACCCAGATGGTTGATTCTTTAAGCAAATTGCGATCGCTACCCGATGAGACACGCGTCTGGTGCGCCCACGAATACACCTTAAAAAATCTGCAATTTGCCCTAACTGTAGATGGTGACAACGCCGACTTACAAAGGCGCTTCAATGAAGTTAAGGCTTACCGTAGTCGAGGAGAAGCTACCATACCCTCACTGCTAGGAGTAGAGAAGCGCACCAATCCCTTTTTACGTTGGGATCAGCCATCATTACAATTAACTGTTAACAGTGGCGATGCAGTCCAAACCTTTACGCGGATACGGGAAATGAGAAATAACTTTTAAGGCATTGGGCATAGGGCATAGGGCATGGGGCAAAACAGTTTCTATTTTCCGAGTTAAGAGTTCTGAGTAAAGAAGTGAGATTCCCCACTCAGCACTCCCCGCATTCCTTCAATTTTCTAGCGCTAATAGTTGCGATCGCACCCTTCCTTTCGCTACGATCTATAAGCTTTAGGGTATAGGCAAAGAAGCTTGGAATACAGCAGTGACATTGTGAGCTATCCTAGCCAAACCCAAATTAATCAGAATTTACAGGAAAAACGATGGCGAAACGCGTACAGTTAGTTTTAAATCAGGATATTAGCAAGCTGGGAAAATCTGGCGACTTAGTGGAAGTAGCTCCTGGCTATGCTCGTAATTATCTGATTCCCCAGAAATTGGCAACCAATGCCACTCCTGGGATTCTCAAGCAAGTAGAACGCCGTCGTGAGCAAGAGCGTCAACGGCAATTAGAACTCAGACAACAAGCTCTTGAGCAAAAAGAATCTTTAGAAAAAATTGGTAGCTTGACAATTGCCAAGCCAGTTGGTGAAAACGAAGCAATTTTTGGTACTATCACCACCCAAGATGTTGCAGATGCAATTAAGGCAGCCACCGGACAAGAAGTGGATCGGCGTGGTATTACCATCCCCGATATTAACCATCTTGGCACTTATCAAGCCGAAATTAAGCTGCATTCTGAAGTAGCGGCGCAAGTAGATTTTCAAGTAGTCGCTAGCTAACTCAGCAGGGGGACGCGGGGACGCAAAGATAAGGGGGATGAGGAAGTAAGGGAAGTAAAGGTGAATAATAACTCCTGTACAGACGCGATTAATCGCGTCTCCTAACTCCTGTACAGACGCGATTAATCGCGTCTCTCTAGCAAAATCTCAAGACTAAAATCGTTTATGGCTGAAGAACTGAGTTTTAAAGGCGATGGCAGCGATCGCCTCCCACCACAAAATATTGAGGCCGAAGAAGCGATTTTGGGTGGTATCTTACTAGATCCAGAAGCCATTAGTCGAGTTAGCGATCGCCTACTTCCAGAAGCTTTTTACATTAGCGCTCACAAAGATATTTATCAAGCAGCTGTGAGGCTTCATACTCAAGGTAAAGCCACAGACTTGCTCTCAGTCACAAGTTGGCTGACTGACCATGATCAGCTTGCCCGCATTGGTGGCAGAAATAAGTTAGCAACACTAGTAGACCGCACAGTGTCAGCCGTGAACATCGACGCCTTAGCAGGGTTAGTCATGGACAAATACCTGCGGCGGCGCTTAATAAAAGCTGGCAATGAAATTGTACATCTTGGTTACGAGACAGAAACCGAATTACCAATTGTTTTAGATCAGGCAGAACAGAAAGTATTCGCCGTTACTCAAGAGCGTCCGCAATCGGGTTTAGTTCACATTTCTGATACTCTAATTAATAATTTCCAGGATATTGAAGATCGAAATCAAGGCATCGCCTTACCTGGGATTCCCTGCGGATTTTACGATTTAGATGCCATGACTAGCGGCTTTCAGCGTTCTGATTTGATTATTGTCGCTGGCAGGCCATCAATGGGAAAAACGGCCTTTTGCTTGAACCTGGCTCATAACATCGCCGCTTCTTATAAATTACCCGTTGCTATTTTCAGCTTGGAAATGTCCAAAGAACAACTGACGCAACGATTATTAGCTAGCGAAGCGCAAATTGAAAGTAGTTATCTGCGGACTGGACGGCTCAGTCAAACACAATGGGAACCTTTAAGTCGTGCTATTGATATCCTCTCTGAGATGCCGATTTATATTGACGATACGCCGAATATTACAGTTACACAAATTCGTAGTCAGGCGCGGCGACTGCAAGCAGAACAGGGCACAGAACTGGGTTTGATTGTAATAGATTATTTGCAATTGATGGAAGGAGCAGGCGATAATCGCGTACAAGAATTATCAAAAATTACGCGTCAACTCAAAGGTTTAGCGCGTGAATTATCCGTACCAGTTATTGCTTTATCTCAGTTGAGTCGAGGGGTGGAAGCACGCACTAACAAGCGTCCGATGTTGTCAGATTTGAGAGAGTCGGGTTGTTTAGCAGGGAATAGTCTGGTGACATTAGCTCCGGGCGGACTGCAAGTACCAATTAGAGAATTAGTAGGTAAATCTGGTTTTGCAGTTTGGGCGTTGAACGAAGCTACAATGCAGCTAGAAAAGGCAATTGTTAGTAATGCTTTTTCCACAGGTATAAAGCCTCTGTTTACTTTAACAACTCGATTAGGTCGAAAAATTCGTGCTACAGGTAATCACAACTTTTTAACAATTAATGGCTGGAAAAGACTTGATGAATTAACTCCTAAACAACATCTATGTTTACCAAGACATCTCCCCAGTCCTGTTAAACAAACGATGACTTATGCCGAGGTTGCATTATTAGGGCATTTTATTAGCGACGGTTGTAAATTGCCGCGTCATGCCATACAGTACACTACCAGAGAGATAGATTTGGCTGAGAATGTTGCTTTTTTAGCAACAGAAGTTTTTGGAGATTCAATCGTTCCGAGAATTTCATCTGAACGTACCAATAGCGATGTTTATTGGGATGAAATCGTTTCAATTGAAAGTAGCAAAGAGGAAGAAGTGTTTGACCTCACCGTTCCTGGTTTGAATAACTTTGTTGCCAATAATATTATTGTTCACAATTCGATTGAACAAGACGCGGATTTAGTAATAATGTTGTACCGCGATGAATATTACTCTCCCGATACTCCCGATCGCGGGATTGCAGAAGTGATTATAGCTAAACACCGCAACGGACCTACAGGTACTGCGAAACTTTTGTTCAATCCACAATTTACAAAGTTTCAAAATTTAAAAATTTAGCCAGATAAAATAATTATTGGACTTACGCATTGACAAGAAGTACCAAATATGAGTTATGTGAAAAACCACATCTTTCGTAAGGGTTTAACATTGCTAAACCCCTACAGCATGGTCTATTTACGATCAAAGGATAATTAAGAAAAGCCTGAAACAACCTATTTTTGTGAATGCACATCAGGATGAATTTGTACAGTGCGTAAGCTATAAATTATTTAAATCAATACCTTCGCCAAAAATACAGGTATCTAGCTTTTGCCGAAATAGCTCAACATAAGACCGTACAATACTGCGAAGACCCTATATTGGTAATAGTCGGCGGGTAAGCGAGAGTCCTTTCCTTTGAGAGGCTGCGCGAACGGACACCCTACGCGATCGCAATCCTTTTCTATTGAGAGGAAAAGTGCGATCGCCATACACGAAGGTTTCATCCATTTTTTAAATGCAGTCAGCAGTTAGATAAGAATTTCTTTAGCTCCATATCTTGTGAATTAAGGGATTATTTCATTTTCATCACAAAGAGAGACGATCTGATTTACAAAAGCTTTTAGTTCTGGACAGGACTGGATAGCAATCATAAGATCATTGTCCTTCAAAATCTTTGTCCCATGAATAGGCTTATCATAGTCTTGGCGTCCTCCTGATTTGAAAATTTCCTTGATCCAGTATGAAGGAGGTTTTTGGTGATTCACAGTTTCGGGAGAACCACTAGGAGCAGAGCGATTATGTTTTGCTAAGGATTGGATAGTTTTCCAGTATGGAAGAAGCCATGCTTCAAAGTGATGTAGTGCTGTGTGTGGATAAAATCTGGGGTTATTACCAACCCACTCCATCATTTGGGCTTTAGCATCAGCCGCATCTTGAAAATCGTTAGTTCCTGTATAAACGTCTGTGAGCGCAATTACTGCATCATAAGCACTATTGCCAGTTAGTAAATATTCAACTACACGCCTGAGTTTTTCTTCTTTATCTCTATCAGTTTCCCGAAGATCATAAAGACAGGAAACTAAATCTTCACCGCTTGCACCAGGTAGCTTCGCAGGACGCATTTGTTGAGGTAAGCGAATTGGACTTTTCTCCGAAACATCAAGTGCCCCGTAATAAGTACAAGAAGCAAGGCTTTTTCTCAAGTTTTCAGGCTCACGATACATCTTAGGAACTTGGGAAAGCGATGTTTCAGGATAATTATGTTCCCAGTTTGGTCTTAAAAGTCCGCTACCTTCCTGAAAATATTTAATGTCTAAGCTATGCGATTCAATGTACTTAAATGGCTCAGGTTTACTTGGATTCCTCTGCTGCGTTAAAGTTTCATTTCTAATTTCATAAGACAAACCTTTAGGAGACAATGTTAAACTATATTTTAAAGATTTTTCTTCTGGCACTTTCATTGAAACTGAGATTTCAAGTTCCTGCGCTTTGCCTCTAGTCAAAATTTCGTTTAAACCACCTTTAAACTGCAATGTCTCTTGTAACTTGCCATTGGCTGAAGCGGCTAGTGTTGAAAGAATATCTAAGAAAGAGGTTTTTCCTGCCCCATTCGCACCAATCATCACAATCAGATCCCTCATCTCAAGTTCGACTTGGCAAAGACGGCGAAAACCTCTTACCGATATGTTTTCAAATCTATCCATACAGCTAACCACTATAATTGACAATAGTTAAACTTGCTTAATAACTAATATTCAAGTAATCCCCAGTATATCTCCGAAGAGCTTGAGCAAACCATATAAATGAAGAAACGGCTCTATGTAGTTCAGGTTGAGGCGCTTTCGCCATACTAATTATCGGTTAATTCCCACACCATTATTTTTTATTCTCCAAGCTGACTTCTTGCCGCCCATATTTCAGGACAGTTGACATCCAAACTAACTCGTCCATAAACCTTTCCATGCGGCGAATATAGGTTGGTTTGTCAATCAAATTGCCCGACTGATCAAATAGTTTCTGAACGTTGCTAAAGTTGAGGTCATAGAAAATAGTCACTAGCCCCAACTCCCGCATCACAGGTAAAAGGTTTTGGATTACCCTTGTACCACCAAAGGAGCCTGCGGAAACGCCACACAGACCAACAGCTTTATGAATGTATTCTTTAAGACAAGTGTCCAGTACGTGCTTGAGCAAACCCGGATAACCGTGGTTATACTCTGGTGTAACAATAATTAATCCATCTGCTCGTTCAATGGTTGCAGAAAACTGAGGGTCTTTGAGGGATTCCCCTGCATCGTTTGTAGCGATCGCCATATCTCTAATATCGATGAGTTCGGTTTCTAGGCGATCGCGTGCTGCAACCTGCTCAACAATAAATTTAGCAACGTATTCACTTTGGCGACCTTGACGGGGAGTACCAAGGATAACTGGAATAAATAGAGATGAATTTGGCATAGTTTTTTCTCCCTACTGTTCTTGATAGTTCCAAAGTAGACCACCATCCACAAAGAAAGTGCTACCTGTAATGTAGTCAGCATCATCAGAACCTAAAAATGCCACTAAAGAAGCAACATCTTGTGGTTGACCCAAGCGACCCAGAGGAATATTTTTTAATAGCGCACCCAACTTCTCTGGGTCATTTAACAGCTTAGTATTAATCGGAGTTTCTATTGCTCCGGGCGCAACGTTATTAATCGTGATCCCCAAAGCACCCAATTCCACAGCTAAGTTACGGGTGAGCATTTTTATCCCGCCTTTGCTAGCACAGTAAGATGTGAAATTGGGAAATGGTAGTTCTTCATGCACCGAACTAATGTTGATAATTTTTCCAGTTCGTTTAGTTTCAATCAGGTGTTGTACAAAGGCTTGAGTGGCAAAGAATACACCTTTTAAATTGACATTCATCACAGCGTCATAATCTGCTTCTGTAACATCCCAAAATGGCGCGTGTTTTTCAATGCCAGCATTATTTACCAAAATATCTAGCTTGCCAAAATGGTTAATACTTTCTGCAATCAGTTGACGCACCTCATCAACACTGCCCAAATCTGCTTGAAGTGTGTAACCATGTGATTTTGGACACTGAGCCATATGACAATTACCACCAATCGCCTCCACCTTTGCTAAAGTATCCTCTGCTCCTTTTGGGTGAGAGCGATAGTTAATCACCACATTTGCCCCTGCTTGAGCCAGACGCAAAACAATTGCCTGTCCAATACCTTGACTACTCCCAGTCACTAGAGCAACTTTACCATCTAATTTCATAAATTTTCTCCTTGTGAATTGTAGTTAGTTTCTGATTAATTTTAACTGCTCAAGTTAGCAGCGCCAAAAGTAGCATTAAACTTGCGATACCAGATAGGGACAGAACTCTTGGCTGGAACTTTAAACTGATTGTTGCTTAAATAATTAATCTAAGAATTATGGATATATAAAGATTGATATCTAGAAAGCTGATATTTTGTTTATAAAGTTCTTCCAGATTTCTCAGCAAAATTTAATTTTTTCGGTTATGAGTGATTCAGTGTAAATAAAGATACAGCAGTTTGTCAGATATGCTTTTTCAACTTATTTTGCTAAACTTTGATTTTTTAACTTATTTTGCTAAACCATGCAATAAGCATCCATGAGCAAAGCCAATGATCAAGAAATCTTCTTCCAACAACCTTGGCAGCGTGAGCGGCAAATAATAGCACGTTTGTCATCTTTGAACTATCGCACTGGCTCTCTAGGTAGCTATTTGTATAACATTGCCTGCGGAGTCAGCGAACTGATTGGAGTTGATTGGACGGTTGTTACCTTTTGCCAAGAGGGGTTTGAAACTGTTCTAGCGAGTAGTCTAGAAATGGCTGAAGATGCACCCCGTGTTTATGCATTACATGGCCGATTGATTGCTACAGTTATGCAAATTGGGCGCACATTAGCAGTTGAAGATGCTGTAGCTAATCCAGAGTACGGTAAACCTGCGCCAGGTTATCGAGCATATTTGGGAATACCTTTGCAAACTACTGAAGGTCAAGTATTCGGGACTGTTTGCTCTTTTCATCGGCAAGCAAGGGAATTTACAAAAGAAGAAATCCAAATCGTGGAATTGTTTGCAGAACGTGCAGCTACTGCGATCGACCATTATCATCTTTACCAGCAGCAGTGCCAATTTAATCATATCCTGGAGGTTGAGGTAGAAAAACGCACCGCAGAACTACGAGCAGCGCAAGCCAAGCTTTTAGAACAAGAACGGCTGGCGGCTATTGGTGAATTTGCGGCCATAATTGTGCATGAAATTCGTAATCCCCTGACTACAATGATTATGGGATTGAAGTATTTCAAGAAAACCATTCTGACTGAAGCGGCTCTTGAGCGATTATCGCTGGCACTTGGCGAAGCCAGTCGTTTAGAAAATCTGCTGAGTGAAATTTTGCTTTATGCCAAGCCCCAGGTGTTGCAACTATCTGAATTGGATGTGAATGAATTCATTTGTGAATTACTTGTGCCAATGTGCGAGATGCCAGAAGCGCTCTCACGGCAAATCGAATTTATTCCGGCGTTACCTACAGTCAAAATCTTAGGAGATAAAGATAAGCTAAAACAAGTGTTTATTAATATTGTCCGCAATGCTTGTGAGGCAGTCTCAGCAGGAGATGTGATTAAATGGGAAGTGGATAGTTCATCTTCAGATCAAATCTGCATTAATGTCTGCAATGGTGGTGAACTAATTTCCCCAGAAGTTTTGTCAAAGCTAACGCAGCCGTTTTTTTCCACAAAACCTAGTGGTACTGGGTTGGGGCTTGCCATTACCAAACGCATCGTCAATGCTCATGGAGGGGAATTGTCCATTGAGTCTGACACAGTGACAGGTACTAAAGTGAGTGTTCAATTACCTGTGCTTGCTCTTGGGAGCCTTTAAACAGAAGGCATTTTTAACGGCAATCAATCGGTTATTGACCCCTGATATCATGTCCGCTTGATTGCTCATTAAATCTGAAGAACCTCACCTCGCCAAAGCTGTAAGACTCAATATTTGAGTAGTGAGTTCTGAAAATTTCATAATGGTGATGCTGGCAAAATATACAGGTCTAGGGACTTGTAATCAACGCCCAATCAATGGGAAAGCAATGGTATGAGTTGTGGGGAGTGCGATTGCCCTTTATAATATCTGCGCTTTCACACACGTTACCCTTTTATTAAATTTCCAATACCAATTTTGAAGTTCTAGGTTGAGAAATACAAATCAACACCGAACCCTGATCAATTGTCGCAGTTGCTTCTTCTTGGTAAGCAACTTCACCTTCGCTAATTTTACACATACAAGTACCGCAAACACCTATACGACAACTAAAAGGAGGATTAATATCATTGGCTTCGGCAAATTCTAGGATAGTGCCATCACTAGGTCGCCATGTCAAAGTTTTGTCGGATTTTGTAAAGACAATTTCTGCAAATTCTTCACCTGTAGTTGCGGTAGGAGTTTGTTTTTCAGAGTCACTTTTCATCGGTTTACCAAAAGATTCAAAGAAGACTCTATTCTCAGGTACTCCCGATTCCTTGAGTCCGTCCCTAATAGACTGTATAAATGGTGGAGAACCACACAGAAAATATTCAGCTTCTTGTCCAAATAATTCTTTAATTAAAGCAGCATCAACATAGCCAACACTGTGGTATTTACCTGTATCTTCAGGTCTGGGACGGCTATAGCGAAAATGTACATTTAGGTTAGGATTTTGTTGAGAAATTTCCATCACCTCATCCCGAAAAGCGTGGAATCTGCCGTCTCTAGCACCATGTACAAACCAAATAGGACGATTACGATTGAGACGGGTAGAAGCTTTCGCCATACTAATCATCGGCGTAATTCCTACACCATTGCTAATCAACACTGCGGGGATAGACTTCTGCACATCCAAAACAAATTTACCGTTTGGTGGTTTTGCTAGAATTACTGAACCTTCCTGAATGCGATCGTGCATAAAATTAGATGCTATACCAGGCATGACATCTAATGCATTCGGTGCAAGTTCCCGCTTAATTGAGAGACGATAGTCTTCACAAGCTTCAGCATAATCAGAAAGCGAGTAAGTACGAATTACAGGTTTATCCTGTCCAGGAATATCAAGTTTGATTGTTAAAAATTGACCCGGTTGAAAGTTAGGGATTTCGCCTTGATCTTCAGGTTGCAAATAAAAAGAGGTAATTTCTTCGCTCTCTTTCACCTTACGAACAACCACAAAATTTCGCCAATCTTTCCAAACATAACTATCTGATGCGTTGATATCTGGAGTGGATTTGTTTCCACTGGCTTTGCTTGGATAAACTAAGCCAAAGAGTGCACCACCAACTGTCCCAAATAGTGACGAATAAACACCAAGCTGATAAGCAGATTTGTCTTTAGCATTAGTTACACCAATTATAACAGCAGTAGATAAGGTGACTACTGAGCAAACTGTAGCTGCTACTGCCACACTTCTGACTAATGGATTCTTAATTCTTCCCAGACTTTCTAGCATTGTTGTTTTTTGTCTAATACTTTTAGTTACGTTAAGCTATACCTATTAAGATGATGAAGAGATACTTCTCCGACACAGCTAACTATGACAAGAGAAGAAAAACTTAGAAGTAATAAATATCTGATTGTCATGAGTTAAATCCTTCAATGCATCAACCAGCGATATAGCTTTTGGCTTGAACTTTAAACTTATTTTTACTTGATTAATTAGTCTAAGAATTATAGATATCTAAGGATTAATAGCTAGAAAGATGATATTTGGTTGAGATAGTTCTTATAGAGTTCTCAGCAAATTTTAAAGTTTTTGTTTATGAGTAATTAAGTATAAATAAAATATAGCGGTTTACTCCTGAAGAATCGCTACATAATTTTGTTTGTAGTTGGCGCTTTAGCACTAAAGCGCCAACGGGGATTGGGGAGATGAGGGAGACAAGAGAGAAATAACTCTTAACTCCTGTACAGACGCGATTAATCGCGTCTGTACTAGGTGATTACAGTTGGCTGTTCTCGTCCAGTGAATTTACGGATTTGAGCTATTTCTTCAGCAAGAGTGATTAAAGAAGCAAGTGCTTGCTGTGATTCAAGATCATGTTTGGCGGGATCTGGCTCGTAGCTTTCTATATAAACTCTTAGGGTTGCACCTTGAGTACCAGTACCAGAAAGTCGCACCACAATGCGGGAGCCATCGGTAAAGCCAATGCGAACACCTTGTTGATCGCTAACGCTACCATCAACAGGGTCGGTATAACTAAAGTCATCACTGTATTCAACTTGATAGTTACCAAACTGCTTGCCTTTGAGGGTTGGCAATAAGGAACGCAGTCTTTCTATTAAGGTGTTTGCTGGCTCTATCTCTATCCCTTCATAGTCATGGCGGGAGTAATAATTGCGTCCATAGGTCTGCCAGTGTTCCCGGATAATTTGCTCAACAGATTGCTGCCGGACTGCCAGGATATTCAGCCAGAACAGCACAGCCCATAGCCCATCTTTTTCGCGGATGTGGTTAGAGCTGGTACCAAAGCTTTCTTCACCGCAGAGAGTCGCTTTACCCGCGTCTAAGAGATTGCCGAAGAACTTCCAACCAGTGGGCGTTTCATAAGATTCAATCCCAATTTGAGCGGCAACTCGATCTACTGCTTGACTAGTAGGCATCGATCGCGCTACCCCGGCTAAACCCGAACTATAACCAGGGACTAGCTTGGCGTTTGCGGCTAAGACTGCGAGGCTATCGCTAGGTGTGACAAAGAACTTACGCCCTAAGATCATATTGCGATCGCCATCTCCATCAAAAGCTGCCCCAAAGTCTGGCGCATTCTCTCCGTACAAAATATCTACCAATTCATGGGCATAAACCAGATTTGGATCAGGGTGTCCGCCTCCAAAGTCTTCTAAGGGTGTACCATTACGCACCGTTCCTACTGGTGCGCCCAAACGTTGCTCGAAAATCGCATGGGCATAGGGGCCAGCCACCGCATGTAAGGCATCAATGCTGATCCGAAAATTTCCTCTTGTCAACAATTGGCGAATCCGTTCAAAATCAAACAGGGACTCCATTAACTCTTCATAATCCTGTACGGAGTCAATTACCTCAACTACCGTCTCTCCCAAATGTGACTCACCCAAGGTTTCTAAATCTACATCTGGTGCTTCCAGAATTTGGTAGCTATCAATCACTTTACTGCGATCGTAGATCGCCTCTGTCACCTTTTCCGGCGCTGGTCCACCGTTGCTAATGTTATATTTCACACCAAAGTCACCATTTGGCCCGCCCGGATTATGACTAGCAGACAAGATGATGCCGCCAATAGCCTGGTACTTACGAATAATCGCGGAAGTCGCAGGAGTAGACAAAATCCCCCGTTGACCAACTTTAATCCGCCCAATGCCGTTGGCCGCAGCCATTTTTAAAATGATTTGAATGGCTGGGCGATTGTAATAACGACCATCACCACCGAGGACTAAGGTTTGTCCCCGCAAGTCCCCTACAGAATCGAAGATGGATTGGGTAAAATTTTCCAGGTAGTGGGGCTGCACAAAAGCCTTAACAGCTTTCCGCAGCCCAGAAGTGCCGGGCTTTTGGTCAGAGAAAGGAGTAGTAGAGATTTTACGGATGTTCATAGATAATCTTTAAAAAGGCATTTTTCTCTTACAGCTTTGCATAAGTTCGTGACAAAAAAAATTGCCCCGCAGTCAGACCAATAGAACTACGGAGTCCTGAAGGCTATTCCCGATGAATTGGAAAGCCGCGTCTATGTATAGGTTGGGGTAGTTGATCTCCAGTAGTTGGCGCTGGTGCTGAATTGTTTTGCAGAATTGCAATTTCCCTCTGTGCATCTTGATAACTATCTTGTTCTCCTTGCTGTTGAAATAGTGTTGCAGCTTTTTTGAAATCCGCGATCGCATCCTGGTTATTTTTCTGTTTGGTGCGAATCACACCCCGGTTATAGTAGGCTGAAGCATTGTTAGGATTAATTGCGATCGCTCGTGAATAATCCTGATTTGCAGCTTTTTTATTTCCGAGTTCGAGGTAGGCGTTACCACGGTTGTTGTAAGCTGCTACATTATTAGGATCAAGTTTCAGTGCTGCGGTATAATCTTCAATAGCGCCTTGATAATCTCCGAAAGAAAAGCGGTGAATCCCTCTATGAGTATAAGCTGCAATAAATTTAGGATCAATCTGTAAAATAGTGTTGTAATCTTCAGTAGCTTCGAGTTTCTCTCCCAAATCACTGTAAACATCACCACGATTAAGATAGGCTTCTATGTATTTGGGATTGATGCTAATTGCGTCCGTATAATCTTTAAGTGCTATATATTTTTGTTTATTAATAGATTCAGTTAAACCCCTTTGATAATAAGCTTTGGCATCACTAGGATTAATCTTAATTACTCTATCAAAATCTTGGATTGCTGCTTGTGTAAGTTTAAGGCGACGGTGGAGAATCCCTCGCTGCAAGTAAGCTTCAGTATACTGGGGTTTGAGAGCGATCGCTTTGCTAAAATCTACCATTGCTCCTTTATTATCCTTGAGTTTAGCCCTTGCTAAACCCCGGCCATAGTAAGCATAAGCATTCTTAGGATTTAACTTAATCGCTTGGGTATAGTCAGCGATCGCTTCTTTATACTTGCCTAATTCTGAAAAAGCAAATCCTCGATCAAAATAGGCGTTAGCATTTTGAGGATTGAGCAAAATGGCTTGGCTAGAGTCTGCTTGTGCTTGCTCGTAGTCTCCTAATCGATAATAAGCATTGCCTCGCTTATTATAAGCCCAAGCGTTTTGCGGATCTAATTTAATAGCCTGATTGAAATCTTCAACTGCTCCTTCATAGTTTCCTGCGTCATATTTATTTACTCCCTCTTGATATAATTTCTGTTCAGCATCACTTACAGGTTTTGGCGACATCAATTGCCATGCTCCAATACCAAGTGCGATACAGCCAGCTAGCCCCATCAGAATTAGTAATAATTTTTTATGATGCTGTTTTGGTTGATCGTCCTCAACATTTGTTAACTTTTTTAGATCGTCTAAAACTTCAGTTGCATACTGATAGCGTTTACGATAGTCCAAACGCACCATTTTATTAATAATCTTTGCCAATTTTCTGTTAACTTTTATATTTTTATCGCGCCAAAGGATTTCACCTGTTAACTTATTTTTCTGACTTCGCAAATTAGATATTTCGTTTGCTGGTAAACCTTTAAGTGCCGCGATCGCAACGATACCTAAAGCATATATATCACTGTTATATTTCCGGTTGCCGTTAACTTGTTCTATCGGCATATATTCGAGATTGTCAACGGCATTAGTGATGGCTTCATTAAAAGTAGCAAAATTAACCAAAACTAACTTTTTATCTGACTCCCGGCGAATAATATTTGCTGGTTTAATATCCCGATGAATCACCCCATAGCTATGTACAAGTACCAAAATTTCTAAGATATCTGATAAAAGACTAACTACTTGTTCTTCTCTCAGAGGTTGTCCCAGGATAATTTCGTCAGTTAAAGGATTCCCAGGGATGAATTCTTGGACTATATAGAATTCTTCCTTTTCTTCAAAACAAGCAATTAGCTTTGGAATTTTGTCGTCTTCCTGTCCGAGTTTTTCTAAAGTTGCTGCCTTACTGGTAAACAAACGGCGTAGGATTGTTAAACTTTGAGGATTGCTACTAGGATGACATAACTGCTTTACTCTAAATTGGCTGCCAGGAAAATTAATATCTTCAACTAGATACGTTTTCCCCTTTTCACCATCATTGAGAGCTTTTAGTATTCGATAGTGTCCATCTAGCAAATGACTATTCATTAATATAAATATAGTCTTATAAATTGTTCGATTATAGCTTAAGTATTATTAATTAGGACTTACCTCACCCTCAATCCCTCTCCGATATATTGGAGAGGGAAGCTTGAGACAAGATGAAGTTTTGTATTTTATTTAATCCACGTTCCTTACCAGAACAACGTGAGTTGACGAACCTCTCCCATCTAACCTGCTTTTACAAAACTGCGGTGTACACACAAGTCATCGAAATTACCCAAAACAAAAGAAAAACTTCACCCTGTCAAGAAAGGACATCCCTCTCCTTAGTAAGGAGAGGGACAGGTTTTGCATAGCAAAACCTGGGTGAGGTATCTAAGGGACTGCGCGATAAATCTTAAATGGCCTCACCAAAGACTTGTTCTACACCGTAGCCTAGAAAGAGAGGGAGAAACAGAAAAAATAAACTTTTTAAGCCTCTCCCCGCTTTGGGGATAGGTTTGGAGAGGGGTCAGGCCAAATCTATCAAACTAACGTTAACATTGCAGGTCGATGTTATGCCATTGCAGGTCAATGTTATGCCATTGCAGGTCGATGTTATGCCATTGCAGGTCGATATTATGCCATTGCAGGTCGATATTATGCCATTGCAGGTCGATATTATGCCATTGCAGGTCGATATTATGCCATTGCAGGTCGATGTTATGCCATTGCAAGTCGATGTTATGCCATTGCAGGTCGATGCATTAGCAATGCAAGAAGAAAATAGTCTCCGTATCCACAACAAAGAGGGGATTTGAGTCAGGTTTTAGGCTGGCACGACAAATTTCTCGTTACCAGCTAGTTCAAAGGCTGCATGAATGGCTTGCAAAGCTTTAACACCTTGCTCTTGTGCCACGACACAACTAATTTTTATTTCTGAGGTGGCAATCATTTGAATATTAATTTGTTGTTGAGCTAAAGCTTCAAACATTTTAGCGGCAACACCTGGTTGTCCCAGCATACCTGCACCGACAATACTCACCTTAGCGATCGCACTATCTAAAACAACTTCACCCCATCCTAATTCTGCTGCTACTTGGGTAAGCATTTCTTTTGCATTTTCCCCGTCTATCCGCGAGACTGTAAAGGCAATATCTCGTCTGGGAACACCATCAATCACCCGACAGCGCTGAGATTGGATAATCATATCAACGCTGATATTATGTTGTGCTAATAATCCAAACAACTTCGCCGCCATCCCCGGACGATCTGGCAATTGGCGAATAGCAAGACGCGCTTGGTTCAAATCGAGGGCGACACCGCGAACGGGAGGAGTGGGGGAGGAGTGAGGAGAGACGCGATTAATCACGTCTGTACAAGAGTTAGGAGAGACGCGATTAATCGCGTCTGTACAAGAATTAGGAGTTAGGAGTTCTCCCCTGCTCCCAGCTAAGAGCTCCCCTGCTTCTATTTCAAAGGCGTTGCGGAGTGCGGCGACAGCGCGATCGCATTCGGCTGCATCTACTACACAACTTACTTTCACTTCACTGGTGGAAATCATCTGGATGTTCACACCAGCTTCGGCTAAGGTGGCGAACATTTTTGCCGCTACACCGGGACGGCCAATCATTCCCGCGCCGGCGATGCTGACTTTGGCAATGTTATGTTCTATCATTACCTCCGCTTCGTCAAATTTGGGGTTAGATTGACTCCTCAGTGCTGGAGCGATCGCTGCTGTTACTGCTTCTGCCCGTTTTAATATTGGTGTGGTTACAGTAAAGGCAATGTCATTACTATTACCTTCATGAACTGACTGAATAATCAAATCTACGTCTACTTTTTGCCGAGAAATTTCACCAAATAACCTTGCTGCTACGCCTGGTTTGTCGGGTACGCGCAACAAAGCTACCTTTGCTTGGTTAGTGTCAAATTCTACAGCATCCACTGGACGGGCAATTTCTAGATTGATCAGCGATCGCCCTTGGGGTTTGGCTGATGTTACCCAAGTACCTGGGGCATCTGTCCAGCTAGACCTGACTACCAGGGGAACACCATAGTTACGAGCGATTTCCACAGCCCGGGGATGCAACACTTTTGCGCCCAAGCTAGCTAGTTCTAACATTTCATTGCAGGTGATGGCATCGATCAATTGGGCTTCGGCAACTAAGCGGGGATCTGTAGTTAGAATTCCTGGAACGTCTGTATAAATTTCACAAAAATTTGCTCCTAATGCGGCTGCGATCGCCACTGCTGACGTGTCGGAACCACCACGCCCCAAAGTCGTAATTTCCATCTCTTTGGCGCTGGAAGTGCCTTGAAAGCCAGCTACTACAACTACTTTTCCTTCATTTATGTGGCGAGTTAGGCGAGTAGTTTCAATATGCAAAATCCGAGCGCGGCTGTGTTCAGCTTCGGTAACAATTCCTACCTGAGCGCCAGTCATCGAGATTGCTGGTTGTCCGAGTTCCTGCAATGCCATACTGAGTAAGGCGATCGTTACTTGTTCGCCAGTGGAAAGCAGCATATCCATTTCCCGGCGGTTAGGATTTGGAGAAATTTCATTAGCTAGTTTGACGAGTCCATCGGTGGTTTTGCCCATTGCCGAAACCACTACTACCAGAGAGTTTCCAGCTTTAACCGTTTTATAAACACGCTGGGCAACAGCTTGAATACGTTCGACTGAACCGACAGATGTACCACCGTATTTCTGAACTATGAGCGCCATAACTTTTAGTCAATCAATTGTGTCTGTTTTGCTCAATGCCCCCGCCGGGTCAGGAAGCTTTGAAGGCTTATCAGTTATATAGTTTACTAAATATCGTGTAGCATACCCAATCATAATTGATTATTCAAAAACTACATCTTCATAGAGTGCTGCCATTGTTTCCTCAAAATCCACGCTGTTGAGTCGAAAGGATTTATCTTCTGCTGTGTAGGATTGTAAAACCCAGAGCCTCTGCTCATTGCGTCGAAAACACTCGACTCGCTGACGTTTTGTATTAATTAAAACATACTCTTGCAGAGTTTCCAGCGTTTGATAATCGGCAAATTTGTCGCCCCGGTCAAAGGCTTCAGTAGAATTAGATAAAACTTCGACAATTAAACAGGGAAATCTTTTATAAGCTGGCGTTTCTTGATCTCGTTGGTCGCAAGTAACCATCACATCGGGATAATAAAAGCGATTCAGAGATTCAATTTGGGCTTTCATGTCAGCGATGTAAACGCGCCTTCCAGAGCCGCGCACATGATTACGGAGGAGAGCGAACAGGTTTCCAGCAATGGTAACGTGTGGATCTAGCGCTCCAGCCATTGCGTAGATATAGCCGTCGATGTATTCATGTTTAACAGGGTTTTGTTCCTCCATTTGGAGGTACTCTTCAGGAGTAAAGTAGTCTTGTTGGGGCGAGGCTATCATAGTTGAAACTTCAATGTTTGAGCATTACTGATTTCTAGGGTAGCGTTTGCTGTTAGTGCTTCACTAGGAACTAACAGAGCAATTAAAAATTAGGTAATAAACCTGCTTGTTTGCAAATTTCATTCGCCGTAATTCGATCAATGGTACGATGCCGTTTTACCGGAAGAGTTTTGATATCATTAGTATATATAGAATGATTTCCTCCTTCTCTTAATAAATAAAAGCCATTTGCTTCTAAATATTTAATTAGCTATTTTGGTTTGACTGACACACTCAAACCTCTATAGGAATTTGTTCAAGCAAAGAATTACCTGTGGGAATTTCTTTATTTTGTTGACGATAGGCAACAACCATTTCTTTCGTTGCATCTTGTAACATAGCTCTGCATTCTTCTATGGTTTCTCCTTCTGTGATGACTTCTTGCCATTCAATGAGTTGTCCCATATATCCGCTATTAGTTTTTGTATATTTTGCAGTGTAGGTAATTAACATTTCTGTGTTTGTGAAGATAATTATATGATTTATCGTAGCTGATTTTTTGTTGTGGGGGCGATCGCTCTCCATCATTCACAACCGCATAGGTGCGACGCCGAATAGCCCGTCGTAGACATCGCCTGTAGATTTACACTCTAAAATAGAGCGATCGCGCTTACAACACGATCATTCAAGGCTTTGAGGCGAGATAATATAGCTATAAACTCCATTGGGGGTAGACTAATGCAACTAGAAGATTATTTTGACTTTTTATCAGCCGATGATATTCGCTTAAAAGGACACCGCATCGGCATCGACAATGTACTTGATTATTATTTGGAAGGATATACACCGGAAGAAATTGCTGCTAATCTACCTAGTTTGAGTTTGGAGCAAATTCACGCTACTATTACTTACTATCTCCATAATCGCGTTGATGTCGAAGCTTATCTGTCACGTCTGGTAACATGGCGTAAGCAGCGTTACCAAGAATCGGTTGTAAATCTTTCACCTTTGGTACAGCGCCTCAGAATCTTAAAAGATCAAAGAAATGAACGTCAGGTAAATTCTTAGTGAAAGTTCGTTTTTTGCTCGATGAAAATTTGTCACCGCGTTTGAAAGTAGCTGTTCTTCGTCTTAACCCGGCGATAGATATTTTGCGTGTGGGTGAAAGTAATGCACCAACATTGGGAACTTTAGACCCTGATGTGTTGAGTTATCTACAATTATCTCAACGGCTCTTCGTGACAGATAACCGCGCTAGTATGCCGGCTCATTTAGAAGTACATTGGGCAGAAGGTGGACATATTTGGGGCTTATTCTGGTTGCGTCCGAGAATACCAATAGGACAATTAGCACAAGAACTATTGCTGGTTTGGGAGACTACTGAGGCACAAGAATGGATAGATCAGTTGGAATGGATTCCTTTTTAAGCGATCGCTTTTTGGATTAGTCATAAATTAGTAACACCATAGATTTGATGCTGCAATGTTCTGTATTTGAGTTAGAAAATCGCTCTGTAGTTTATCAAGCATTACAGCGATTTCAGCAGGGAAGTGCAGATTTTTCTGATTATTTAATTGGTGTAATTACTCAAAATTATGGTTGTAGTTCAACAGCAACTTTTGACAAAAAGTTGAGAAGCGAAAAGGGATTTGATTTATTTGAGTAATATTCATCTCTAAACTAGGCGATCGCTTGTAGATTTACACTTCTTTTGTAGAGCTTAGACGCTGCATCGGCGAAACACCATCATTCAACGTAAGATTAAACTGATAGCACAACGCGAGATTTAATGGCGATAAGGTTTATTCTGAGCGATTATGTTGACCGAGCGATGTCTGACGACAAGGCGCTCTGCGTCTACGCTCAGGCAATTTATGACAAGTTAGAAGATGGTACATTTGCAGGTAGGATTCCTGTTTGCAAAGGAGTGATAGCCTTTGCATCAACCTTGCGCGAGTGTGAGGATGAATTACGCTCAACGCTAGAAGACTGGATTTTGCTTGGGTTAAAGCTGGGACATTCTCTACCAGTAATTGATAATATTGACCTCAACAAGGAGCCGACTCTTGAGCCGATGGATACCCTGTAAGCGTCGGGATTTTGTGAAAAAATTACGATGGTTTGGCTTTGATGGCCCTTTTTCTGGAATCAAGACATCAATTTATGGTTTACGGTGAATATCGCCTAACTATTCCCTCTAATGATGAGTATTCTGTACCGCAATTGCGGATGATGATTAGGGAAGTTGAGGTTATTTTGGAGCGAGAAATCACGTTAGAAGAATGGAATAGCCTTTAAGATTTGCCGAGAAGCGATGTCTACGACGGGCTACGCCTACGCTTTTCTTTCGGCTCAATGATATACCAAAATGAATGCGTGAATTACTCAAATGAGAAACCAAAAGCTGCTTTTGAGTAAGTCAAAGCTGCTTTTGCTTGCGGAAAACACTAAAATGAGAAACCAAAAGCTGCTTTTGAGTAAGTAAAAGCTTCTTTTGCTTGCGGAAAACACTAAAATGAGAAAGCAAAAGCTCCTTTTGAGTAAGTAAAAGCTCCTTTTGAGTAAGTCAAATGCCATTTTGAGTAAGTAATCAGGCATTTTTACTTAGTTAAATATGAATTTTAGTCTAGGCGATCGCAAATCTAACTTTTAACATGGTACGCTTTGCACAAAACTCGCTTATTCTGGATTTGAGGCAGGGCGATCGCGAAGATTTGCCAGATTTTCACGACATTTAACAGTCCAAGGATGGTTCACCCTTAATTGTTGCTCATAAATCTCTAATGCTTGCAGATACAATGGTTCAGCTTCGGTATAACGTCCTTGTAAGTGGTAAATTTTTGCCAAATTGTTAAGACTAAGGGCAAAAAATGAATGTTCTTCTCCCAGCAGTCTGCGCCTAAGTTCCAAACCTTGGATGCAAAAGCGTTCGGCTTCGTTGTATCTACCTTGATCACGGTAGAGTGTCGCTAGGCTGTTGAGGCTAGTGGCGACATCTGGATGTTCATTTCCTAGCAGCTTGCGCCTGAGTGCTAAAGCTTGGATGTAAAAGGGTTCGGCATCGCTGTCTCTGCCTTGGGAACGGTAGAGTCCCGCTAGGTTGTTGAGGCTACTGGCGACAGATGGATGTTCATTTCCGAGCAGCTTGCGCCTGAGTGCTAAAGCTTGGATGTGAAGGGGTTCGGCTTCGCTGTATCTGCTTTGGTAATCGTAGAGTACAGCTAGGTTGTTGAGGCTTTGGGCGACATCTAGATGTTCTTCCCCCAGCAGCTTACGTGTGAGTGCCAAAGCTTGGATGTAAAGGGGTTCAGCTTCGCTGTATCTGCCTTGGGAATCGTAGAGTACAGCTAGGTTGTTGAGGCTACTGGCGACATCTGGATGTTCATTTCCGAGCAGTTGACGCCTGAGTGCCAAAGCTTGGATGTGAAGGGGTTCGGCTTCGCTGTATCTGCCTTGGCAACAGTAAAGTTCTGCTAGGTTGTTGACGCTAGTGGCGACATCTGGATGTTCATTTCCGAGCAGTTGACACCTAAGTTCCAAAGTTTGGATGTGAAGGGGTTCGGCTTCGCTGTATCTGCCTTGGGAACGGTAAAGTTCTGCTAGGTTGTTGAGGCTTTGGGCGACATCTAGATGTTCATTTCCGAGCAGATGACGCCTGAGTTCCAAAGCTTGGATGTGAAGGGGTTCGGCTTCGCTGTATCTGCCTTGGGAATGGTAGAGTAACGCTAGGTTGTTGAGGCTAGCGGCGACATCTGGATGTTCATCTCCCAAGCGCTTTTTAGTGACTTCTAGACATTGTTCATACCAGGGTAAAGCTTGGTTATATAAACCTTGACCATAATAAAATTTAGCGTTGCCGACGAAAGGCAAAGGTAAATCATCATTGCTGAGGTATTGAATGAGATGATTCGCTACTTCAGTTATATGAGGTATATCGGGGGAGACATCGGTGATTTGCTTAAGGGTGGGGTCTTGAGGAATATCTTTGGCAACTGCTACCATTACCCGACAAAGCGATCGCTTAAATTCCTCTACCTGTTCTAAACTTGTACACTTATATTGGAAAAACTCCCGCAGCAGTGGATGTAATTGATAAATTCCCTCACCTTTGCGCTGAAGTAAATGCAAATTCAACAACTTATCATCTCTAATTTCCTCTATTTCTTCCTCGTCTTCCTCTGGTAAACACTGTTCTACCAACTTCCAAGATATAGGTGCGGAGGCAAATAAACTCAATAAACAGCCTAACTGCTTGTCATCGTTGTTTAATTCTTGCCAACTCAACTCAAAGGCAGCTAACACACCCCGTTGTGCTGTCATGTCGCCTTCTGCTTTATCAAAGGCGGGTTGTTCTAGTCGCTTTTTCTCCAACCGTCGCAACATTTCTGTTAAAGAAAGGTCTTTTTTTCGCGCCAGATACCGTCCGACTAATTCCAAACCCAAAGGCAAATATCCCAACCACTCACACAACTGATTTGCAACAACCAATTCTTGCTCAATTCGCTGTGGTGTTTCTTTAAAAAATGACTTTAATAACTCTAGCGCTGCTTCTGGTTGCAATACATCTAGAGATAATTGCTTAATAGATGCTCCTAAGTGTTGGCGGGTGGTAATCAACACTTTAAATCGGGAAGATGACGAGGGTAAGTAAGACTTAACCTGCTGATATTCGCCAACATCGTCTAACACTAGCAGCACATCACCCTCATGCCAATGACGAAAGCAGTATTGCACTTGTGTGAGGACATCCAAACCTTCTGGTGGGTTTAAGTCAAGCTGCGTTCTGGCAAACAGCACAATTTGAATACCCACATCTTCAGCCTTTGCCAGCAACCAGCAAATTCCACCCTTGTAGATTTCACGGTGAGCCTTTGCGTATTGTAAGGCCAGTTCTGTTTTACCCAGTCCACCCATGCCAGCGATCGCTGCGATCGCTACTTGTTTATTATCCTGCAAAAGTTGGTGCAGGTTTTGTAATTCTTCCTCACGCCCGACAAATTCCACCACCCCACTTAAAGGTAGATTTTCAGGAATACCTATCAATATAGGTGTTTCGCCAGATGAACCAACAATGAGTGTTCCAATGTTAGTTTTACCGTAGTTAACAACCCCAATTTTTTCTGCCATTTTCCAGAATCTTGTATAGGTTACTTAATGACTAATCAAAATTGAATTTACAGGGGATTACAACCTAGTTAAAGACTCAACTTTTCAATATTCACCGTACCACCCTGTACAACAATGCCAATTTTTTCTGCTAGCTTGCTGAAATTCTGGATGAGAGAGGCTTGAGATTTAACAGTATCCGCCAAAGCCTCAACAGCTTGAGCAATTTCAGGGTCTTTCTTTGCCGCTTGTTCTACCTGCTCAACCAAAGAAGCTTGACCATAATCTAGCGGTTGTGTTTGAGCCAGTTCAATACCACTCGCCGTAATAGGTTCTTTCCGCTTCAGTAGTGATAATAATTTCCCGCCTTGCTCTAAAGCCTTTGTGCCTAGAATTTCACCAGTTTTTTCAAAGGCTTTGGTGACGACTAAGGTTGCGATCGCAGCTGCTGTAAGTGATACTGGCTCCATAAGTTTGCCAAAATACACGAGATTTTACTTATGGTTCTCAGTCTACAGTTTCTAAATAGTTAATGGAGAGCAAATAGTAAAAAAAATTATAAAGAATACAGCCTCACAATTCAGGTCATGTGGAAAAATCCACGAAAAACCTAACCCCCTAACCCCCTTCTCGCAACGGGAAGGGAAAAATTCAAAGTCTCTCTCCTAAAAGGAGAGAGATTTAGAGAGAGGTTTTCCAGATACCGTGAAAAGTCAGAGAATACAGCCAGGGCGAATGGAATTTGCGGGAAGTTTTGTGGCAGAGTCTAAATCCACCTTACAAAACTTAATTAGGAATTACGAATTACGAATTATTTTAAACTCCCTGTTCTAAATCTAATTTCATAAAGTCCTAGCAAACCTGCTGCTACTAGCAAAGGTAAGAAATAATAGACTCCCCGATAAGCTAACATTGACCCCAAAATTGCCGCCGCCGAAACTTTTGAGGACAGAATCAGCAAAATTACAGTTTCAAATACTCCCAAACCACCGGGGACATTACTAACAACACCTGCAAACATCGCTAGTAAGTAGATTCCCAAAAAATCCAGATAGGACAAAGATATATTAGTAGGAAGCACAGCATAAAGAACTGCTGCTGCTAAAATCCAATCAAGACCAGAAATTGCTATTTGAACCAGGGATATTTTAAAAGAAGGAAATCGAAATTCTTGTTCACGAATTATTAACGGTTGTTTAATAAAAATACTTCCTAGCAAATAAATAGCTACCAATACCAGAAAAATTACGCCAATGGGACGCACAGTGGCAAAAGGTAAATGTAGTTGAGTGGGAATTTTCAGGGGGTTGACAAGGAACAAGTAACCTGCGACAGCAAACATCCCCAACCAAAAGGTAAAATTGGCGAAAGCAATTACTTGAGCGATCGCTCCTGCTGACACTCCCCAACTAGAGTAAAATCGATAACGGATAGCACTGCCAGTCAGCAAGGCAAAACCTATGGTATTACTAAACGCGGAGCTAATAAAGCTGGTTAGAGCAATCTTGTTCCAACTTAGGGAACGATTAATGTAGCTAAAACCTAAGATATCGTACCCAATCATCACTAGATAGCCCAATGCTGTCAGCCAAATTGCCCAGCTTAAGCGACTTTTGGGAATAGCAGCTAGAGAGTTGAGGATATCACGATAATTATACTCATGTAATTCGTTAGCGATCGCCCATAGGGAAAGCACCAGGAGCGATAAGCCGAACAGCGTACTAAATTTTAGTCGAAACTTTTTAAGCATTTTAAAAGTCCTGAGTACTAAGTGAAGAAACCTATTCTAAGTCTTGACTTTTAACTTCCTAGCAGTCGCCAAATTTCCATCGGTTTGACACAGCATTGACATATCATTTGCATAAGCTTTTGAAGATAAACACCAGATACAATAGTTGTTTTTATAGTGATAACTGATTAATGAACTACAAAAAATCTCAAATTATCTTGCTAGTTTCAGTATTAACTCTAGTTGGCTGTAATTACCGTCAAAGTGTAGCAGCAAAATTATCTCAACAGCAGGATTTACAAACAACGCCTTCTCTTTTTTCAAGCCAGCCCAATACTAGCGATTTAGCTACTCCTCTAACTTACAAGATTGAAACCTATGATAGTCAGGTAATGGGTGCAAGTCGTACCTACGGCGTTTCTTTACCACCGGGCTATAAACAAAACCTAAAACAAAGTTATCCTGTAATCTTTCTCCTGCACGGTGGACATGGTTATCCTACTGATTGGTTTATTCAGAACAAGGGACAAGCTCTCAAAACTGTGGAACAACTTTATACTACAGGTAAGTTGCCACCCAGCATCATCATCACACCAGATGGCAACGACAAACGTGGCTCTAGTCCCTACCGAGATCCCGCATATATCGATGGCCCTTACGGTAAAGTCTCTACAGCCGTAGGGGATGAGTTAGTAAAAGTTGTGCAAAGCCGTTATCGGACACTAACTAATCCAGATTTTTGGGCGATAGGTGGTTTATCTTCAGGTGGTTGGGGAGCAATGAATGTGGGATTACACAACCTAGATCATTTCTCAATTTTATTTAGTCATAGTGGTTATTTTCATGATAAAAGTGGCCCGATAAATAGTCCAATATCTTATATCAAAACCATTCCTTTACAAGCTAAAAAAAGATTACGTATCTACCTAGATTCAGGTAAATCAGATATTGAAGAAATCGACGAAGCCAAAGGATTTACTAAAGTACTAAACGAACTCAAAATTTATAATTCGTTTCGTCAGTTTCCAGGGAGTCACACTTGGCAATACTGGCGTGAACATTTAGCGGATTCTTTGACATTTGTGGGAAAAGAATTTAGAGCTTCTGAGATAGCTCATAGAGATGAGAATTTAGGTTTTAATCGGGGTAAAACTACTCGAAGTTATTAAAACCAGGACTTACGCAAAAAATTTCTGAAGTAGCGGTAATTCATGAATTACCGCTACGACAAATCAGGTTTTTGAGACAATTTTGCGTAAGTCATAAGAACTTTTAGTGAAAATAATGCGATTTTGTCAAAACGTTGACTTCCATTATTGGTGAACGTGGAAAAATTTGGTGCAATTTTTCAGCAGATTAACTATAGTAAGTTCTAATTGAGGTGATTTTTTTTAACCGCCAAAAGAATATGAAGATTTATAAATTTTTAATCAGCTTGGTAGGAGCGATCGCACTCCTGACTACCGCCGGTTATTATTATGTATTCATCTTGGGTGCGCCACAACTAGACCCGCCCCCAGAAGAGGCAGATACTGGGCTAAAGTTTCAATTAGCAACCTTCAACTCCCAAGCAATGGGTGCAGTCCGTAACTACGGTGTGATTTTGCCCCCTAGCTATAACAAAAATCAGCAAAAGCGCTACCCTGTGATATTGTTATTGCACGGTGGTCATGATGATGCTCGTGCTTACGCTGATAAATACGGACTCTTAGAAGTACTGCATGAACTTTATCAAAGTGGAAAATTACCGCCATCGATTGTGATTACACCTGATGGTAATGATAATCGCGGTTCTAGTCCTTTGTATGATCCTGATTATTTTGATGGGCCGAATGGCAAAGTGGGGACTTTGATTGGTTCAGAATTAGTACAAATTGTCAAGTCGCGCTACCGCACTTTAGAAAAACCCCAGTTTTGGGCGCTGGGAGGTCTGTCTTCTGGGGGATGGGGGGCTTTTAATATTGGGTTACGCTATCTCAACAACTTCCAGATTTTGTTTAGCCATAGTGGTTATTTTACCGATAATAGCGGTTCACAAAATAGTCCCCAAGAAATCGTGCAACAGCTACCAGTTCAAGATAGGAAGCAATTGCGTGTTTACCTAGATGCAGGTCTGAATGATACTAGTTTACTGGCTTCTACCAAAACCTTCAACGAAACCTTAAATAAATTAGGCATTGCTCACGTATTTTATGCATTTCCTGGAGGTCATGGTTTGTCTGGTGCGGATATAGGCTGGAACTACTTTCATAAACATCTCAAAGATTCACTATCCTATGTAGGAGAACAGTTTAAAAAAGTTAATAATTAGGAGTTAAAATTTGAAACCTCAGATTCCACCGCTTCCCTTGTGCTACGGCATTAAAATTAAGGTGTTATGGAGAAAATTCAAAACATTAAAGCTTAATCCGTATAATTAACACAGCCGATAAAACTAGTTTGTTTATTATTTTAGTCCAGAAATAGAGTGCTAGAGCCAAAACTTCTAACTCCTAATTTGTAACTCCTAATTAATACTTTTAGACTAATGACCAATAATTTAAAAACTCAGATTGGACTTTGGAGTGTAGCTTTCCTTACAGGTTTAGTCGGAGTAGTAAATTTGTTGTCCGCAGTGACACCTACACTGTACGGGCGAAATCAGTGGTTAAAGGAATTTTTACCATTTGAAATTCGGGCCGGTGGTCATATATTTGCAGCGTTGACTGGGTTTGTTTTACTAGCACTTGCTACTAACTTATTACGCCGAAAAAGAATCGCCTGGTTACTGACGATTACTTTACTAGTGATTTCCATTTTCAGCCACTTGCTGAAGGGATTGGACTATGAAGAAAGTCTACTCTCTGGAGTTTTACTGGTGCAATTAATTTTGATGCGCCATTTTTTCACGGCGCAATCAGACCGTCCTTCCATTGCACGGGGAGTTCGAGCGCTGATAGGTGCTTTACTATTTACCCTGGCATACGGAACTATTGGATTTTACTTGTTAGACGGCAAGTTTTCAGAGAATTTTAATTGGCGTGAAGCAATAGTTCAAACTTTGGCGATGTTCTTCACTGAGGATAATTGGGGACTACAACCAAAGAGCCGATTTGGAGATTTCTTTGCTAATTCTATCTATATTATTGCCGCAGTTACTATTACATATGCAATAGTAATGTTATTGCAACCTGTGTTTTGGCGGAATCTGGCAACTACACATGAGCGGCAAAAAGCTAAAGAAATTGTTGAGCAATATGGATGTTCTTCTTTAGCAGCGATCGCACTCTTAAATGATAAAAGTTATTATTTCAGTCCTTCGGGTAATAGTGTAATTGCTTATGTTCCTAAAGGACGGGGCGCGATCGCCTTAGGAGATCCCATCGGCCCCATTGAAGACCGGAAAGAGACAATTGTTGCTTTCCAGCAGTTTTGCCAGCGCAATGACTGGTATCCTGGATTTTACCAAACTATGCCCAATGATGTTGAGCTTTACAAGTCATTGGGGTTTAAGGTACTCAAGATTGGAGAAGAAGCGATCGTTGACCTAAAAAGTTTTACATTACAAGGTAAAGCCGGTAAAAACTTTAGACCATCAATTAATCGTTTAACTAAGCTAGGATACCAAATCGACTTTTACCAACCACCCATCGCCGATGCTTTGTTGCACCGACTCAAACCTGTGAGTGATGAATGGCTGAAAATGGTACAAGGTTCGGAAAAACACTTTTCTTTGGGTTGGTTTGAGGAAGCTTACCTGCGAGAGTGCGAGATTGCTGTGGTGCATAATCCCGAAGGTGAAATCAGCGCCTTTGCCAACATTCTTCGGGAGTACCAACTCAACGAAGCCACTATTGACATGATGCGACACCGCTCGTCGATTGAAAATGGTACAATGGACTTTCTATTTATTTCTCTGCTCCAACATTTTAAAGAGTCTGGCTACGACAGCTTTAATTTCGGTCTTTCTGCCCTTGCGGGAGTTGGAGAAAACCCAGAATCACGCCGCTTGGAGAAAATATTGCATTATCTTTATGGACATTTGAATCGCTTCTACAATTTCAAGGGACTGCACGCCTACAGAGAGAAGTTCCGCCCCAGTTGGGAACCACGTTATTTGGTTTACCCCAGTTTAACCGCCTTACCCGATGTAGTTGTGGCATTGATTCGCGCCGATTCAGGCGATCGCCTCTTCGATTATTTCAAACCGGGAGCCTAAATGTGGGAAAATAATAATGCGCTGACTCAAAAAATTCGCAATGATTTTGACCAAATTGCTTTGCATGAGCAAGAAGGTTGGAATCACAACAGCCACTATCACAATTTTTTACTCAAACAGTTACCATTCCACTGTGAAAACGTTCTTGATATTGGGTGTGGAACTGCTTTATTCTCGCGTCTTCTAACTAAAGGTGCTGATGTAGTTGTTGCAATAGATTTATCAACCCCAATATCCCCGATTTCTTAGAGAAGTCGGGGATATTGTTTCTGCGCCTTTGATTCAGGATTGCTATAAGCTGTTGCGTATTTAATTTGTATATGCGACGCGGGCAAGATGCCCGCACTACAATAATTTTACGTTTTCGGATTATACAATTTAGCTGCACATCAGTTTAGCAATTCTAATTATTATTATGGTTTTCCTAAAATACAGCTAGAGTTTGGATGTATTGCAGAAGAAATTGGACTAGCAGTTGAAGACATCATTACAATAACACTGCCTATAATTTGTAACGACAGTAACAAAAAAATACTGTAGTAAATTATTTTTAAATCTTTATTAATTATTTGGAAATAGCGTTCTACAAAGGAAGAATAACCTGCAATTCCCACAGAACCAAAGCTGCCAACAATCAATAATCTCATCAATAATTCAATGGAAGACGTAAACGGCGATCGCTCTTGACTCTCCAGATGGCAGAAGTACATCAGCAATGCCCAAGGCAATGCTAGTAACAGCAACCACAAGTTTTTGTTTGATTTTCATTCAAATTGTCCTTTGCCTTTGCCTAAAAGTTGCTCTTTACATCCCCAATCCTGACCGAATAAATAAATCAGCAATCCTACTAAGTCCTGTCCCCAAACCCGGAATTATAAATAGAAGCATCATGGCAAAGAGTCCGAACTGGGTATATTGCAGTGGCTTTAGCTGAGGAAAAATCTCACTGAAAACATGAAAGCCATCGAGTGGTGGAATTGGTAGCAGATTAAACAGAAATAACGTCAAATTAATCCGAGCCGCTAGGTAAAGAAATTCGACACTGAAGAGTCCTGAAAGACTAGGTTTAAAGAAAAGTTTGAGCAGCACAATAAACAGAATGCCTAAAGCCAGATTTGATAATGGCCCAGCTGCTGATACCAAAATATTGCCTAGCTTCCCAGAGCGAAACTTAGATGGGTTGACGGGCATTTGTCCCCAAGCTATACCCATGAGACAGAGAAAAATGAGGGATTCTTTGCCCATGTGAACTACAGGATTAAGCGTGAGATGACCAGTTTGTTGTGGAGTGTTATCTCCCTGACTCATAGCAGCCCAGCCGTGAGCAAGTTCATGCAAAGTGATGGAGAATATCACAATTACAACGATTCTGAAAAAATAAATCGGCTCTGTGATCAGTGTTTGGATAAACATAATTTACTAAATTTTGGTGATGCCCTATCTATGTATTAGCAAGTTATTGATATAAATATTACTAAAGTATTCACTGATGTCGCTACAGCAATTTTCGGTATGTTTTATAACTTAATATGTACTTTTTTTATTAATCTCAGTTGATTTGATAGCTTAAAAAAACATTTCATAAGACTTGAAGGATTTTAAAACCTAGTAGTATTTACGTAATTAATTTTACTTTTAGTATAAAAAATAGTAGTTTATGTAAAAATTCGCAAATCCCAGTATAGACGAGCTTTATTTGGTATAACTGCATCTACAGATAGTTTTATGTTTTTCTGACTCAAAACAGAGCCGCTATTGTCTTGTTATTTTGGTATATTACTTTGCAAAGTTAATTTTATTACCTGAAATAGCAATAAATTTACTAATAATCTTTAAGAAAATTACGCACAAATCAACTTCAATGAGACAATCTGACCTAATCTTCTCAACCTAAAGTAAGACATGAGCGATCGCACAAAGGCTCTCCAGGCTCTCGCGGCTGAACGTTGGCGGGTATCCCTGATTCTCAGTGGAGCCATGATCTTTATTTACTTTGGCTTTATCCTATTAATCGCGTTCAATAAGCCCCTACTGGGGTCATTAGTAGTTCCTGGCCTCAGCTTGGGAATTTTACTAGGGGCGCTGGTAATTGTCGCAGCATGGATATTAATTTTTATCTACGTGCGTTGGGCAAATAGTAGTTATGACGACCAAATCGCCAAGCTGACACGCAAGTGAATTAGCTATTAGCAATTTCTAAAACACCAATTCAGTAATCCTGGAAGAAGCTCTCCCCCAACCCATCTCCGTTGGCGTCAGCCTGCCGTTAGGCAAGCGGAGAGGGGAGTTTGGCTCCCCCTTCCCTTGTAGGGAAGGGGGCTGGGGGGTTAGGTTTTTTCTAGTCCCAAATCCAAAATACTAAACCAAAAAAGCATGAATAGTGTGTGGTTCGATCTGCCACTAGCGGCGGATATTACCAGTCTTGGTCACTTTAACCCGTTAGCGATCGCTTTCTTCTTTCTGTTTGTTACCAGCTCTTTAGGCATTACCTTTTGGGCGGCAAAACTCACCAAAAATACAGCACAGTTCTATACAGCTGGCGGTAAAATTAGCGGTTTCCAAAATGGACTAGCCTTGGCGGGAGACTTCATGAGTGCAGCTAGCTTTTTAGGTATCACTGGGCTGGTAGCACTCAACGGCTTTGACGGCTTAATTTATTCTATCGGCTTCCTGGTGGGCTGGCCGATTGTCATGTTCCTAATTGCCGAACCACTACGCAACTTAGGTAAATACACCTTTGCCGATGTAGTAGCTTATCGTTTGCAGCAAAAACCTGTACGTATCGCATCGGCGATTGGAACGCTGGTAGTGATTAGCTTTTACTTAATTGCCCAGATGGTAGGCGCTGGTGAGCTAATCAAACTATTGTTTGGCTTTGATTATGAATTAGCTGTAGTCATCGTCGGTTGCGTGATGATGGCTTATGTGATTTTTGGCGGGATGATTGCCACCACTTGGGTACAAATTATCAAAGCAGTTCTGTTGCTTGGTGGAACTATTTTGCTAGCTATCTTGGTAGTGGCACGATTTGGCTTTAACCCGATCGCTCTTTTCGCCGCCGCATCACAGAAGTATACAGGTGTATTAGCTCCGGGCAAACTGGTTTCTGACCCCTTAGACGCTATCTCCTTGGGGATGTCGTTGATGTTCGGCACTGCTGGACTACCCCACATCCTGATGCGTTTCTACACAGTACCAGACGCCAAAGCCGCGCGGCTCTCTGTTACTTATGCTACAGCTATTATTGGCGTTTTTTATCTCCTTACCTTCATTCTGGGCTTTGGAGCGATGGTACTAGTAGGTCAAGATGCCATCAAGCAAATTGGGACTGGTGGTAACATGGCTGCACCGATGTTAGCAGAATTTCTCGGTGGTGATGCTTTCTTAGGTTTTATTTCGGCTGTTTCCTTTGCGACGATTTTGGCGGTTGTAGCGGGGTTGACACTCTCAGGTGCAGCTGCATTGTCTCACGATTTGTGGGTGAACGTAGTGCGATCGGGTCATGCTGACGAGTCAGAACAGCTGAAAGTGGCTCGTGGTGCGACAATGGTTTTGGGATTAGTAGCGATCATTCTGGGTATTTTGTTTAAAGGGCAAAACGTGGCTTATATGGTAGGTTTAGCATTTGCGATCGCAGCTAGTGCAAACTTCCCAGCCTTGCTCTTATCAATGCTTTGGCGACGCTTCACTACTAACGGTGCGGTTGCGAGTATGTTAGTCGGTACCGTCTCCTCTTTAGTGCTGATTTATTTATCACCAACTATTCAAGTAACGATTCTCAAGCACGCTTCTGCACCCTTTCCTTTGAAAAATCCTGGATTAATCAGTATCCCACTGGCGTTTATTGTGGCGATCGTCGTTTCACTATTGAGTACTGAACAGGAGGCACTAGAAAAATTTGCGGAAGTTGAGGATCGCATCCACATTGGTTCTGGAATGTGATTTTGTCAACGCACAAACAAGTCTAAGCGGCGAAAGCCGCTCAGAACTATGTGGAAATGCGTAGCATAACAACTGATGAGCATTGGGGGGTTGAAGTTTGAGGACGTTTAACCGGAGAAATTTGGTCAACTAATGGCATCTGCGCCCGATTGGGTGGAATGGATGGTTTGATTTGCTGGGCTAGGTAAACCTAAACAGTTATGAGCGATCTTGTGTCCGTAAAATAGTAGTACCAACAGAACCCGCTAATTCCACATCTTCTAAAAACATTTCATTAACAGTCTTTTGACGATAAATCATCATTTCCCGCACCCAAGAGTCATGACCTTGCTCCATGTACTTACCAATACAGTAACCAGAGTATTCAATATGCTTGGTTTCGTCGAAAATCAACAAATCAGACATTCGAGTTACTTTTGCTAAGTTCTTAGCTGTAGCATATGCTTGCAGTACTGGACGCAACAATAATTGTAGGATCAATGCCCGAATTTCTAAGAGATTGATTTGGATAATCTCATCCATCACCAACTTTTCATCGATTATTTGAGCCGAAGAAATGGGTATTAGGGGCGGATGCTTGTGGTGATAGTATTGCGGAGAAAAGGCTTTCAACTGTGTGCGGAAATCTGCTTCTATTTTCGTCGGAAAAATAATATTCAACAGTGCCACAAACATTAGTGAGTGGCGCGACTCATCAATAGAGTGATTTCTCACCAACTGGGCAAACTCCTGATTTTCGATCTGCTCTGAGAATTGCCAAACTTGTTTAGAACCAGTTCCTTCTTCAACGACGTTACTAATCAGGGAATTAGAGAACCACTCAGCATTACGAGCAAACTGACGATAGGAATTACCGTACCATGCCATACCGTGTGGTGGTGGATGAATTTCGCAAGCCTGTCTCAAAACACTTTGATAATCTTCAAGAATCTGGCAGTTATAACGTTGTAGATAATTGAGCGCCAACTCACTAACATTGTTCATATATTTTATCTTAAAAAAACTAGATTTAGTATAATTCCTACCCTTGATTGGATAATTATTAGTAGCACATAGCTCTTAAAGCATAGGTGTAGATATAAACCTTTAGAGTATATTTGAAAAGTATTGGGCGAATATAATGAGACTGTTGGCCAATTGATAGGGGGTCTAACCCCTCAGCCTGAATCCATCTTAATTTCTTTAATCTTCAGTGCGTTTCAACGCACTTTAGCTATGAGCAATCAATTTATTGCAGGGCGAGAAAGCAATGCCAAACTAAGGTTTTAGGGGTGGGGGGTTTAACAAGAGAGTGAATTCGCCAACAGTCTCATATAATTCGCTATTACACAAACGAAGTCCGCTTTGAAGTTCTGAACGCCGGAAGTCGGCGCTCAGACTTCTCTCTACGCGGACTAATAAAAAATCAAGGGTTTTAAACCCACCTCTGTGGGTAAATTCTCGTGTAGCCGGGATTTCTAGTCGTCAGGGCTAGTAATAAATTAAACTTTTCAAACATCCTCTTAAACTTAATCTTTCAATTTAATGATTAGTCGTTCTTGCATTTGGGTGGTACTGCAACGATTAGAATTGTAAAAGGGCGCTTCGGTGGTACTGCAACGATTAGAATTGTAAAAGGGCGCTTCGGAAGAGATGGACAGTTACTACCATTCGAGATATCTTTTGGCACGCTTGTACCACCTTTTATTGCCTCCATGTCTTCTGGACTTAAATCAAAACTAATTAGTTCGTTATCTAGATTCTCTAGTTTTACATTTTCCATCTGTTTAACCTCCATTTAATTAGTATCAACCGGAAAGAATTTCTAAATACACAAGCTTCTTTCTGAGTTCAAGAACTTAAACAACGCTTTTCAAATAATTCGTTGCTTAATTTATCTTGAAGATTCACTATTATTTTACAAACTAGCATTATTCCTGCACAGTTTGGCAATTCTTACATTATGTAAAAGGGACATAAGTAATTTATTTTTACTCGAATATTAATAGTAGTTAGGTCAAAGGCGAATGGTACGCTTGAAAAACTAAAAGCGATGAAAGAAAAAAAGGATTGCAGCCTTTTAATGCCATTGAGCAGTGGTTGGATGGGTCAGGCGATCGCATTCTTGGTGGACGTGGAAACGCCATCGCTCTCCATTGCAGGTGCTGCGTAAAATAAAAAAGGAGTCGGAATTCAGAATATTCCACCCATGAAGGGATGGAGTATTAAGTATTGAAAAATATTTTAATTTTGTTTCGCCCACAACTCGGCTTGGTTTTAAACCAATATTCAGACGTTCGCGGACTCGCACTCCGCAAGCTATCACCCAGTAGTAGATAAAACATTGCTGAATTCTGACGCCTCGGCGGAGCGTCTTTGGCTTCGCTGCTGACTCCTGAATTCTGTTTGATAACACGAGAAATAAATTGTTCTCCGACAACATAACTCAGTGGTCTGTTCACTTTTAACTAAAACCCTGCTTTTGCCTACTGTCCAAGTTCTTTGATGTTATTCATCACTTGTTGGTATAAATCGTTGTTACCTTGACTTTGAAAAATGCTTGCTGCTTGTTGCAAGTCCTTAAGCGCTCCCTGTTTGTCTCCATTGGTGGCGCGGGCATTTCCCCGGTTATTGTAGGCAGGGGCAAAGTTAGGATTGAGGCGAATGGCTTCATTGTAATCCGCGATCGCTCCCTGTGGATCTCCATTGGCAGCACGAGCATTTCCTCGGTTATTATAAGCTTGAGCATATTTGGGGTTGAGGAGAATCGCTTGATCGAGATCATCCATTGCCCCTTTTTTGTCTCCATTGGTGGCGCGGGCATTCCCCCGGTTATTGTAGGCTTCAGCATAGTTGGGATTAAGGCGAATCGCTTCACTGTAATCTTTGACTGCTTCTCTGTTATTTCCTAGTGAGGCGCGGGCATTCCCCAAGTTATTGTAGGCTTCGGCGTCGTCAGGGTTGATGCGAAGTGCTTGATTGTAATCTGCGATCGCTTTGTCCTTGTCTCCCAAATCAAAGTAGGCTAATCCCCGGCCGTTGTAGGCAGCGCCATATTGAGAATTTTGAGCAATTGCCTTACTATAGGAAGCGATCGCCGCTTGCAAGTCGCCATTTAAATGCTGATTCTTTCCCTGAATATAGAATTTCCCACCAATGGAAGTTGTCGCTGAACGGCGGCTAGGTGGACTGACTCCGATTTCTGTCACCAATAAATTGTCATTCTTACTGCAAGAAACACTACTAATTGCGGTCAATGTAGTAAAAATAGCTATGGTAAATAAAGTATTTACCCTTGTTCGCTTTTGCCTAAATAAACGCCGTCTCATAAGTTAATATAAACTGCCATAACACCTGAACACAATTAGTACCAAAATCTAGATTTTCATTCTTAAACTCAATAATTATTCTAACTTTTTATATAAGTTTAAAGTTAATTTACAAATTAACCTAATATTCAATAGCTTTATTTAATGGTTATTTATCAAAGCAATTATGAACTATCAAGTATAAAATTTGCTAGATAAATTCTGGCATTTGTAGCCTGATGAACAATTTACTCATCCTCCGTTTCATTCTCTTCAGTTTTGGTATTTAGCCGCCAAGACGTGGTTTTTTCAATATCTACAGATAGATGTTCCAGATTTTGCCCTAAATCTTTTTGGAGTTTCTGAGTTAGTGTGATCGGAAAATCTAAATTAATACCTTGAGTTTGTGCTAGCCTTGCCAATTCTGTAAATGCAGCTTTGACTGTAGTACGCTCATAACTAGTCAGCTTATAATCAGAAGTTTCCGATATATTCTGAGCTTGCATAGCTTTTTTCATGCGTTCTTGTAAATGCTCAAATTCAGAATTCAACAACTTCCATTGTTGCTCAAGTTGCGAGTATCTAGTACTTAGTGATATTAAGTCTTCCGTTGCCGAGTTGGGGCTGGCTTTGGCTTGTAATCCTAACAAATTTAAGTGGATTTGAGCAAGATAAATACAATCTAAGTAAGCATACTCTATCTGTTCTTCAGTTAGGGGACGTTTTCCCCAATCGCTTTTTTGTTCTTGTTTGTCGATATTATTAAAGCTACAAAGTGCCGTAGCTATGGTTTTGAGTTGGTAGTTAGGTAATGGTAAAAGATAGTAGGGAATTTTTTTTGCCATTTCCCAAGTGCAAGTAACATTTTTGGCTTTCTTGTTACCGAGAAGCTTTAGATCATAACTGGCCTTGTGAAAAACTTTTTCAATTGTAGAATTTACCATAATTTCATCAATAAATTCAGCTATGATGTTAGGCTGATCTAGGACATCTAAAAGGTAGACGCGATCGCCACTCATATCTTGAGGATTATCTAATACCTGAATCAGCGAGAGTCGGGGATTACGACTTTTATAGTCAGCCACTTCTGTATCTATCCACAGCGTTTTAGCGTTGGTATATTCAGTAACAATGGCACGAATTTCGCCGACGGAAGTAAGGTACGGCATTGGCTAATATTTCCTGATATTTAGGGCATTGTAAGCAAGCCATAGTTTTCTAAAGTAACATTTTGTGGGCACAGTATTGCCAAAATGCTGAAGTTTTGAGTTGCGACGCCGAATAGCCCGTCGTAGACATCGCCAAACTGACTTAAATCTGATAACATCGATTCACTACTGTGGGATGGCATTGTCTACCATTGAGAAAGCTCCTGTGCATCTACATTAAATTCATCGAGAGCTACAGGCTGTATGCAGAGGTATCCTGGTTAGCAGCCGTCAGGAAAATTGAATTGGCATTTCTCAAAACTGGCAGCAAAATCTTAGCTTTAGGAAATCGTCCAAGTTTGAATTTTCAGTAATCTGAGCGCTTGCTTAGGCACTTTTGCTACTTCAAATTTAATCGTTTTTTAACATCTGCTCCTCACCATGACACACACCTCAATTAATCGCTTCAAGTACTCAATTCGGAGATAGATAATGAAAAAGCTGATTCCATTGCTAGTTAGCAGCATTTTGGTAGTTGGTACTTTTGGCTGTCAAGAGGCTCCTAAAACTGGTTCGGAAACTCCTAATACTACTAATGAAGCTGCTCAAGCACCAGCTTCGCCAGCTTCGCAGGTAAATCAAACTACTACCAACGTTCCAGTAAAAGAAACTGCTGAAAAAACGGCAGCAACCAAAGCTAAGGGCGACTTAAAAACCGAAGTTAGTAAAAATTTGAATAAAGGCTTACCAGGTAATAAGTTACAAGTTGAAAACAAAGAGGGTGAAATTATCCTCAAAGGTACAGCAGCTTCTAAACAAGAACTCCAGAAAGCTGAAACCTTAGCTAAAGAAGTTCAAGGTGTGAAAACGGTGAAAGTGGAAGCAAAAGTTGAAGCTACGAAAAAGCCATAAAAGAATAACTGAAGCTCTCAGTTAATATCGGTATGAAAGCCAAAGCAGGGACTTACGCAGATGTAAGTCCTGTTTTTGATTTTCTCAAATCGAGGTAAGCAAATTCGTAGATATAAAACTAGTATTTGATTTTTGAAATACACGTATGGTAGCGATCGCGTACATTCGTGTCAACTTAAGCCCAAACCCCTTTAAAACCTTCTGGCTGGAAATGCTGCTCAATTGCGGCTCTGCCGCCAGCAAAGGAGGCGGAGCCTCCAGAACGGCATTCCCAGTCGGAGACTGGGAACGAGACAATCTAAAAGCTAGTTATAGACTGGCTTTCACGTTAAGTTGACACGTATGGATAGCGTAACGCTCCACAAGCTTGGAATGAATGGTGCGTTACGCTCCGCTAACACACCCTATAAGACTACTGATGTTTTTTCAAAAACAATACTTGAGGTGTCGCAACCATCCGCATTCCTGCGGGTGCAGCAATAGTTAACCCACGGCGCACAGGACGCACAGGACGCTTGTTGGCTAGCGATACTTGGAATTCCGACAAAACAGTTGCCAAGACGATTTTCATTTCATACTGGGCAAATGCCATCCCAATACAGCGACGATTACCACCACCAAAGGGTAAATATTCATAAGGTGAATATTGTCTTTCTAAAAAGCGTTCTGGTTTGAACTGCTTGGATTGTGGGTAGACTTCTTCCCGATGATGTGCTAAATAAATACTGGGGACTATTCTTGTTCCCTCTCGCAGTTCGTAGCCCATAATTTTAATTGGGGTCTTCACAATCCGCACGAAAGCAGTCATTAGGATTGGGTAAATTCGCAATGTTTCTTGACAAACTGCTGTCAAATAGGGCAATTTAGCTACATTACTCAAATCGGGGTTAACTCCAATGGTGTTAAGTTCCTCTAGCAACTTCTCTCGCACCTCTGGTAAATGGTCAATCCAGTAAAAAGCCCATGTCAATGCAGAAGCGGTAGTTTCATGTCCCGCAACTAGCAGCGTCATTAGCTCGTCGTGTAATTCTTCATCTGACATCCCTTGACCATTGTCATAACGAGCAGCCATCATCAAACTCAGGATATCTTGGCGATTTTGATCAGATTCAGCCCGACGTTCTCGAAGCAAAGCATAAATAAGTTGATCAATTTTTTGCCGTTGTTGCAGAATCCAACCCCAGGGACTCCACGCACCGAAATCTTTTTGCATGAACCGGAAAAAGAAGGCGCTAGACATTACGGGCGAACTGATAAAGTCTAGTAAGTCACTTAGCGATCGCCTCAGTGACTCAAAAAGCTCTCCTTCATTCAAACCAAATACAACCCGTAGGATAACACGCAAGGTAATTTCTTGCATCGACTCACGGATATTGAAAGGCTTGCCAATTTGCCATTCATGACTCACCTGTTGGGTTATTTTACAGATATCCTCACCATAAGCCCGCATCCTTTCGCCATGAAAAGGAGGAGCTAATAGTTGCCGTTGGCGCTGGTGGCGATCGCCATCTGATAACATAAAGGAGCGATCGCCAAGCAAAAATCTTAGTCCTATCGCCCTGCCAACCTCAAAATGGCTAGAATCAGCAGTAAAAATCTCTTCCAGCGCTTGGGGTTGACTAAAGTACACACGATGGTTATCAGAGCGACTACTCCTGATCGTAAAGGTGTCACCATAGATTTTCGCAAAATCATCCACATATTTCACTGGCTGACCAATAAACTTGATCATCCGCAACCAGCGCGGCATTTGAGGTCCATCAGGCAGATTGTCAGTTGCTGTCATAGAATTTTCTGGAATTGATGGCTGATGAATTTTATTGTTACGAGTTTTCATGTTCTTGAGAGTCACATAAAGCGGTATATTCTTGTAAGGGAGTCCCAATGAAAAAGTTTCATCACCAGAAACTAAGAACTAGGAACTAGGGACTAGAGATCAGGGGGACAAAAAGGAGAATAATAACTCCTAACTCCTAACTCAGCACTCAGCACTCAAGAGGCAGAATCGGAAGCAAGCAGTGCCAAAAATCATCGCTATTCTCAACGGTAAAGGAGGAGTCGGTAAAACGACTACCGCAGTCAATCTGGCTGCAAACTTTGCGAAGAAAAAAAAGGTGCTTTTGATTGACGCAGATATTCAAGGTTCTGCCAGTTGGTGGTTTGGGCGCAGTCAGCAAGGAATGGGATTTGATTTATCTCAAGAAACCGATCCGACACTTTTAGGTGATTTAGGAAAGATAACAGGTTACGATTTAGTAGTGGTGGATACGCCTCCCGCGCTGCGCTCTGAAGCATTAGTGGCGGTAGTTGCGATCGCAGATTATCTAGTTTTGCCTACACCCCCAGCCGCAATGGATTTAGCTATCCTCGTGGAAACAGTCAAGGAAGCCGTCATCCCCTTGGGAACCCCCCATCGGGTATTGCTTACCAAAGTTGATACGCGCAGTATGGGGGAAGCACTAGAAGCAAAAAACACTCTGACTCGATTAGGTATTCCTACTTGTAATACCTTCATCCGTGCCTATAAAGCTCATGAACGAGCGGCACTTGAGGGTGTAGCGATTAGTCAATGGCGAGGAAGTAATGCACGGGAGGCGGAGTTAGACTACCGCCGTGCAGCTGATGAATTACAGCGTGATTGGAGAAAATAATGGTTAAGAAACAAAGCCTATCTGACTTACTACAAGAAGAGGCGCAAAAATTTACACCCTCAGAAGGTGAACCTGCGATCGAAGTTGCAGCAGAAAAAGTTGTCGAAGAACAGGCTTCATCTGATGAGGAATCCTCAGCACAGCCATCTGAGGCGGCTTCTAATAAACGCACAAGTCCTACTAAAGCTGATTTAGAAGCAACTGTCAAAGAATTAACAAGTAATCTGGAAACAAGCCACAAAAAAGAAGTATCTCTTGGACAGGAAATTGCTGATTTGCAATCAAAATTATCTAAACAAAAAACATTTACATCAGAACAACAATCAGTGATACAACAGCTAACAAAAGAACTTGACGAAACCAAAAAAGCAGCACTGCAACTTGCAGAAGCAAACTCCCATCTGATAGAAGAATTTAATGCTTTAAAACAAACAGCAGAAGATAATTCTAAACTTATTGTAAAAGAAACTACTGCGATAAAACCAGTAAAAGAACACTACAGTCCATATAACTACAAAAAATCACATCGGCCATCGGAAACACTAGCTCAAAATCAACCAAATGAGTATGCTGATAGTGTTGTCAAAGAAACTAGTGCTATAAAACCCGTAAAAGACCATTACAATCCACTTAACTACAAAAAATCACATCGGTCATCGGAAACACTAGCTCAAAATCAACCTCAAAATCAACCAAATGAGTATCCTGATAGTTCTAATGAGATGTGGTTGCTTGACTAGAGTCAGTTAAGGGATTGACAAATAAAAAAATACTCAACTATTTCTTGTGGGGTGGGCAGCCCTCACTCGAACGCTGCCCACCCCACGAGATTGGATAATTTATTTATTGTCAGTCCCTAATCAGTTAGATAGAGATTAATGGCACAAATCAAAATCTCTGATTTGTCACAAAAAACTTCATCAAATGGCCATTTAACTATTAAAGATCATCAGTAAATTCCTAGTGAGCGATTCATCGCTCAAAACAAGGATTATCAGGATTAAAGTCCTTACTACAAACTTTAGTTTATTTACGCCTAGTAGTCTGTCAAGAAATAATTGACGAATAAATTTTCTGTAGAGACGGCGATTTATCGCGTCTCTTCAACCGTCAAAATGGGTTTGACAGACCACTAGTTACAAAGAAAGGTAGGAGGCAGTTCTTGCTGAAGGCAGGAGGTTAGAAATATCAATTAAAACAAAAGTTGCTGGGTTATTGCCCAGTTTAAAGAAAGAATTATACCGAGACGGGCTGCGCGAGGTATAAAGCGTCCTTACTACAATCCCACTATGAGTAAGGGTGGGTTCCTCCTGCCTCCTGAATTAATGTAATTCACCACAAAAGTCTAAAATATGCTCTGCGGTAATTTGTGGTTGTTCCAGGTGTGGGAGATGACCACAATCTTGAATCCAAACGAGAGTACTGTGTGGAATTGCCCTTTTAAACTTTGTGGCATCCCCAATACCCAAAATTTTATCGGAATCGCCCCACAAAATTAGCGTTGGTTGCACAATTTGTGATAGCGTTTCAAATCTAAAAGCATTGTAACCACCGCTTTTGGTAAAAGCAATCACAGCTTGATGCCAACTCGGCATTTGTAAATGTAATGCGCCACAACATAGCGCATCGATAGAGGCAAGACTTTGATTTTTATATCCAATGCGGGAAACGCGATCGCGCACTTTCAGATTACTCAAAAATTGAGTTGCTAAATAATCCAACGGGGGAAACATTAATTTACTTAATGGTGAACCACCCGCTAACCCTGCACTGTCAATTAACACCAGTTTTTTTACCACTTCTGGGAAAGTCAGCGTAAAATCAATCGCCGTCGCACCCCCCATCGAAGCGCCCACTAAAATTACAGGTTGCTTAATCAGGCTTTTCCAAAAATAATAAAGATGGGTTTTAATTGTAGTTGGGCTATAAGCAATTCCTGAGAGTCTATCTGTAAACCCAAAACCCAACAAATCTACTGCCCAAGTTTCATTATCTCCAGAAAGCAGTGGCAAAAGCCGCCGAAATTCTAATACAGAACTGTCAAAGCCGTGAATTAATAAAATAGGAGTTCCACCACTACCTTGCTTGACATAGGTTGTGGTAACTGGTTGATTAGTTAAAGGAGTAGCGATCGCAGAAGTTTGAATATTCCGAGCTAGTGCGATCGAAGTAGGTTCTGTCAGTTGCCCAACAGATGTAGGAAGAAAAGTCGGAAACATACATCAATATCTTAGTCCATAAACTATAGACTACCCTTAGAACAGGGAGTAATGAGTGGTGAATCGGCAAATCCCCACGCCCTCAGAATTCCTGGCATCAAAGAAAGTTTTCTAAAATGTCAAAATTTGCACTAAAGCCACGTACAATTAAAGTCGCCTATCCCTTAATCCAGGAGCTAATGCCATGCCAATGGCCGTTGGCGTAATTGAAACTTTAGGTTTTCCTAGTGTCTTAGCAGCAGCAGATGCAATGGTCAAAGCTGCCACAGTCACAATTGTGTACTATGGTCAAGCGGAAAGCGCTCGCTTGTTAGTCGCCGTCCGGGGACACGTTGCTGAGGTAAAAAGAGCTGTTGAAGCCGGAATCGCAGCTGGAGAGGAAGTTAAGGTTGGTACAGTAATTACCTACTACATCGTTCCCAATCCGCCGGAAAATGTGGAAACCATATTACCAATCCATTTCACTGAAGAATCAGAACCTTTCCGCATATTCTAAGCAATTTTGCTATCAAAATCTGTAGCGAAGCTTCGTACAATTAATTCGTAGCCCCCATATCCTTTATTCATACAGGAGATTAATAATGTCATTACAGGCAGTTGGAGCACTTGAAACGAAAGGTTTTCCGGCGGTGCTAGCAGCAGCAGATGCTATGCTAAAAGCTGGTCGAGTCACCCTCGTTGGTTATATCAGAGTAGGTAGCGCTCGCTTTACAGTTAATATTCGTGGTGATGTTTCTGAAGTAAAAGCTGCTATGGCTGCTGGTATTGAAGCCGCAGAAAATGTTTATGGCGGTACCCTAGAATCTTGGGTGATTATTGCTCGTCCCCATGAAAACGTTGAAGCTGTTCTGCCAATTGGTTACACAGAACAAGTCCAACAGTATCGAGAATCTGTAGAAAATCCCATTGTTAGATCATCTAACAGTAGATAAAGTCAACCCCCCTGCGGGGAAATTTAAAATTCAAACAAGAATCCCTATAAATGAATACTCATTAGAGGAGAGAATAGCAGTTCCGGCGGCGCTCTTGTTAGAACAAAGGTAATGTTGTTTTCTTAACTAGAGTTAAAATCATCAACATCCAACTTAAACCCGAACACGAGCAATTTATTCAAAGCCGAATTGCTAACGGTAGATATGAGAATGCTGATGATGTTATTGCATTAGCATTAAAACTGCTGGAGGAATACGAAAAGGGTTATCAGGAGTGGGAAGAAGAAACCCATAAAAAAATAGCTGTTGGACTTGCTGAAATCGAACGTGGAGAGGTGCTTGATGGTGAAGTGGTAATAGCGCGACTTGAAAAAAAATTGCGTCAAGCGCGTGGTAGTCAAGAGTGATGTAATACGTGATCACTTTCCAAGCTAGCCAAGATTTAGACGAGATTTTGGATTATTTTTTAAGTCGCAATATTAATGCTGAGGAAAGATTTATCCGAGAGTTTAATAATCGAGAGCGATTCCACTAACATTAACCCCCTTGAGATCGATCCTAGTAAAATCCCTTTCCCAAGCAGCGTAACGTTTTCTCAATTTTTCGCCGTCCATAATTTACTTTTATTATTATTCAACACATATAAAATCCTAACCGCTATTTTACGTATATACACTTAATAAAATCAAAATATATTACGATATTTAACTTAATTACGATTCAGTTAGGGCTTGCTTCTCCCTAATCCTCTTTAAAAAAGAGGCAATTAAGCCCATTTATTTTAAGAGGGGTTGGGGGGATCTTCCAGGGCAAAATCTCATTAACACCAAGCAAGCATCTTAAGATTTAACTAAGTATTCTACTACGTAAGGGATTGTAAAGGGTTGAAGTTGAAACTTATACGGCTGAAATAACGTCTAGAGCATTGAGTTAAATTAGATTCGTTCCTCCTATGTGTTACAAAATGTCAGATTTCCCCGATTCCATCTCGTGCAAAGGTGTATCGTCACCACTCTAGGTAAATTTCTGTTCTCAGTTAAATAACATAACTTTACAAAAAGCTAAAATTTACATAATTGGCTGAAACGCTTTATAGGCATGAATTTTGGGGTTTTTAAAATTGAAAACAAAACATCAATGTAGAAATTTATGCATAATTTTAGTGAATTAAGACGTAATAAAAGTGGAATCACTGAGCTATTTTCATGAGACTCATGAAATCCGGGAAAGTTACCAGTTAAAAAATTAGGTGGGACGAATGGGGGTTGTGATGCAAACTTCAAAATTAAGTTTCGAGGAACGCAATCTCACTATGACAAAGGATGTAGAACAACTGGCTCTAGATTGGCGAAAGCGCTTGGCTGCGGAATGTCCAGACCAAAATGAAGCTGCTAGGCAAAGCATTATTCTCTGGCTATTTGGATCTGACTCAGAACGCTTTGATCTGTTTAACCCTAAGGAATTCAATATTGCCAAGCAAGCGATGGAATATCGCTGGAGAATTTTATGTCAACGCTACCTGGGGCTAGGGCGAGAACGTGCTTATCGCAACTTGATAACGCGATTGGGGAGTTTAGTAACATTACGGAATAAGATTCAGACTTGGGTTTCCCTCAGCCGCGATCGCCAGCGCAGTGTGATGGATGTGTTACAAGAAGTACTCCAAGAATTACTGCAAAGCGATAGCCATATGCAACAACAAATGGCTGATATTGCTAAATATACAACTGATAGACGATTAAGGGATGCTCTGCTATTTGCCAGTGTAGAAGAATATTCTCTGCGGCCAGTACGCAATCAACCACTATTAGCTTATCGATTTGTGAATTACTTGCGTCGCACTCAGCGCGGTGGCTTAACCCAAGTGCCGGGCCGTGACTTGATTAGACTGGTGTCGGAAGAAGTTCTCACAGACGACAATGATAATCGAGTTAACTTAGTGGATAATCAGGCGATCGCCGAATATCAAGAAGCACAACAACTAGAAGAACAACAAGCACTGCGCCAGTCAGTACAAAAAGAATTTGAAAATTATTTACAAGAAAATCTGGGAGCAGAGGCTGTAGAATGGCTACAACTGTATCTGCAAGGTAAGTCTCAGGAAGATATTGCCAAGAGACTGAATAAGCCGACTAAGGAAGTATACCGTCTGCGAGAAAAAATTAGTTACCATGCTGTACGTGTTTTTGCCCTGAAAGGTAAACCAGAACTCGTAGACGCTTGGCTCTCAATTTCCTTGCAAGAACATAACTTGGGGTTAACGCCAAACCAATGGCAGCAACTTGAGCAAAAATTGACTACTCTGGGACGGCAGATCCTAGATTTACGGAGAGAGGGTAACTCAATAGAAGCAATAGCCCAACACTTAAAACTCAAAACCCATCAAGTGCTAGGCGAATGGACAAAAGTCTATCTTGCAGCCCAAGCTTTAAGAACTCAGGAGTAAGCTATGAAGCATCTGAGGTCGTGGGGAAGAGTAGGAGATGGAGAAAACAGGGGAGCAGGGGCATATGCATATAGCAAGTTCTTCCCATCTACCTCTTTATCCCCCTCATCCCTAACTCAGTATTATCACTAAACTATAATCCAAAATTGATTATTTACTTACGTCTACTTATGTATAGATAATTAAATTTTTAAGAATTTAACAAAGGATCTTGATTAAATGTTTACTAAATTAGAGGAAAGATAGTATACAAGTAAACACCAAGCAAATCAAACCTATGTTGTCTTCAAAAGGCAAACTAACAGATACCACAGGAAATAGAAAGCAAGTGCTAACTGCTACACAACCCCACTGGGAGCGAGTAGACATTCGTAAGCAAATATTCCAGCTGATGGATAGTCTTTTGTCTTTTGAAGCTTGCCTCTACCACCAGATTCTGCCTTTTGAATTAGAAGACAATAACCTATTGCTAGGTATGGTTCATCTCCAAGACAGGGAGGCACTAGATTACGCTAGTCGCATCTTGTCTTATATCAATTGCACAACGACAACTGAGGCGATCGCAGCTGACGCTCACCGCCGAATACTCTCAGCCTACCTCAACCATAAGAATACATCTCAGCTAGATGCAAAACTTGGGCATCAGCCAACAACGGACTTTCCCCCAAGAAATAGCGCAGTTACAACTACTGACAAACCTATCCCCTCCCTAGATGCCGACTCGGAATTAAATCAGCAACCAATATTGATGGTGTTTCAGACACAAAAGCGTCAACATTCTTGGCAGCGCGTAGACTTGCCTCCGATCCCAGAGCTAGATAAATTATCTCAAACTCCGACGTTCTTGACTCCTATTTCTAGAGGTCAAGAGAGAGAGACATTTGTTACAGCAGCACCAAACAATTTACCTATTTTGTCTACACAAGTTCCCGAACTATTTAGTCCGATTGAAGTGCTACCAACACTACCACCCAAGAAATTACTAGAAGAATTGCTAGGGCGAATTCTGGCTGGGGGAATTGGTCGGCTGTACTTAGAAAGACAAGCTTATGAAGGCAGGATACTGTGGAGTGATAATGGAGTCTTGCAGTCTGCATTAGACAAACTACCGCTCTCTGTTTTCCAAGGAGTACTGAATGAATTAAAGCGGTTTGCTTCTTTGCCTATCACCACGGTTACAGAACCAAAACAGGTAGAAAAGGAATACGTATATCAAAAGAGCCGCTTATTGTTACGCTTGCGAGTCATGCCGGGAAACTACGGCGAAGAAGCAACGCTCCAAGTCTTGCGGGGAGCAGCATTAAAGTTCTATCAACAACAACAGTTGGCCCGTTTGAGCCGCGATGCCTTAGGGATTTCTCAGCAACTAAGCATCAAGTTGCATGAACTACAAGAACGGCTTTTACTGAATCCCAGCCTTGACTCTCAGCAATCAGAGGCTTTGATTACCCTGCATCAACTAGTGAAAAATTTAGAACAACAGATCAAAATACTGGCACTGGAAAGTAATCCACCAACAAACAGCAAATGATCGGTCTGTCAGTGAAACCCCTGATTTCGATCACATACATAATTGTTATGTTTTAATGGAACCCCAGACCGATCAACCTGATTAGGTTCATCTCCAAATAAATACAAATTTTGCGATCGTATTCTGAGTAAGATTACGGTTTAGACAAACTTATAGTAGCAAAGTTAGTTTCCCACTCTTAAATCCATCTCTTGCAAATATTTCATGTTAACTGAGGTTTTTAGTGAACTTTTCCCCTTAATGAGTACAGCCACTCCACAGACTTTGGAATGGCTGCTCAACGTTGCAATTGAACATGAATACCCATCTGGGCGAGCTGTTGTGATGGAAGATGCCTGGGGTAACGCCGTTTACTTCGTGGTTTCTGGTTGGGTTAAAGTCCGGCGAACCGTCGCGGAAGATTCAGTAGCTCTGGCAATTTTTGGCCGGGGCGATTTTTTTGGAGAAATGGCAATTTTGGATGAATCTCCACGTTCAACCGATGTCATTGCCCTTTCACCCGTGAAGTTGCTTAGTATCTCCAGAGAGCGTTTTATTCAAATCTTGTTTAAAGATCCGCAGTTACATCACCGAATGTTGCAACTGATGGTGCGGCGATTGCGGCAAATTAACGTGCGCTTACAAATGCGGTCTTCACCACCAGCAGTCAAACTTGCTCATACCCTAGTGACTTTAGGCGAAAGTTATGGTCAGGAATCAAATTTGGGGAAGGAAATTTTTAACATTCCCTTCAAAGATTTAGCCGAGGTGACAGAAATCGGCGTTGAAGAAACCACCAAAATTATGGAAAAGCTGCATGAGAAAGGGTGGATCAAAATTGACAGCGCCAACAACATCATTTATCTTGTGAACTTCAAACAGTTGATGAACTTAGCTGGCAAACTGTGATTGCTTAAACGTACAAAGGAGTGTTAAATCGATTAACTCAAAGCCGATACTCCCAGTCTTGCAGTTCTATCCCAGAATTTATGGTTAAACATTGGGTACAGGACTCAAGCTACAAAGACTTTTTCTGTAGGGCGATCGCTGATTCCCCGGCTACCTTTCCCAGTGTACTCCAGCACCTAGTTTACCATCGGATAAGGTTGTCTAAATATGCTTTTAAATTAGAAGGTGTCATGGATTTTCGATAAAGGCTCAGGAGATAGAACCCCGACTTCTGGTGAGAAGTCGGGGTTCTGGGTATTATATTTTTTGAGCATTTCCAGATAGAATCTGGAAACTAGATTTTCAAAGTGTTTTGGCTTAAATTGACACCAATGTTGCTACAGAACCTGCAACAGTTGTTTAATTTTAGTATCTTGGCGTTCCTTGAATTTTTCTGGAAAAATTAACTCGATCGCAATCTTGCCATTTGTCTGTTCTTCTATTGCATAAATTTCGGCAACAAATCGGTTAGATGAGAGATTATCGGCATCCTGATTTAACAGTAAACCAACTAGTGGTTTAGCAGTTCGCATCGTATGCAAATCCTGTTGTCCTAGCATTTTGTGAGAAGACACGGCTTTTTTATCTTCTATTTCCAAGCGTAAACCCGTTGTTCCTAGTTCTGTGGCTACTGCAAAGAAGAAGTTACCATCCCAGTAGAGTTGACTATTGGTGTTTACCTGCTTGCGTACATTTTTACGGCTAGTTTGGTTGAGGTCACGCAAAGCCCGAGTCAGACTCGTGGCTAGAAATCCCAGGGAAGCTAGGGGCTGGTCTACGTACTGGGCTTTCTGAGAATACCACTCCCGAACATCAGAATATAAAACTATAGTTAAAGCATCGCGTTGGGTACTGTTGAGTTTCACAAAATCAACACCCAAAAGCGTTTGTGTGTCATTGATAGGAGAGACTCGAACAATCTGCGCCGTTAAACAGGCGCTAGCAGTATAATCTCCCATAACCTCAACTTCCACTTCATCCAGTAAATTAGGCCAGGTTTCCAAAGAAATTAAGGCGCCAGTTTCGGAAATATTCACCGTTTTGCCCATGATTGTTTGACCGTTACTGGTAATTAAGATGGGGAGACGACGCTGTAAACGGTGAGCAGTACGTACTTGCGGTTGTTCAAAGCCAACCAGCAAAGCAGCTGAGAGCAAAACAAGATTAAAAATAGACCACATGGTGTTAACTAAAACCGCTTGCCAATCTTCAGGACGTAGCAGCAGCCAATAGGGAACAGCCAGTAAGGAAGAGACTACAAATCCTGTCACCACCAAAAGACCACGCATTGATTCCCAATCAAAGGTGCGTTTGGCAATAGATGTCCCCTTGTCGGTAACGTTAAATGAACCCAGCTTGGGGTTAAACAGCGCCAACATCGTCACCCACCCAGCCTGGAAAGCCATCGCAAATTCAAAAATTTCGTTCCAGAAGGAGAACCGGACGTTTTTGTAAATGATGTAGTTAGTAAAAAGGGAGAGGAGAATATGGGGTAGGGCATAAGCTAGAGTTTCTAAACCCAAACCTTGAACAGAGTTAACGCCAAATAATAAAAATAGCGGCGGTGCGATCGCATATGTTAGTCGAGGATAGCCATACAAAAAGTGCGAAGTCGCGCTAAAATAACAAATCCTCTGGGCAAATGTCAGGTTCAGTTTCCGATTAAAAACGGGGTTTTCCAATCGCAGAATCTGCGCCATCCCCCTTGCCCAGCGCACTTGTTGCCCCACATAAGAAGAAAACGTTTCTGGTGCTAAACCCGCCACCATAATTTTGTCGTAGTAGATAGACTTGTAACCAAGCGAATGCAATCGCAAGGCGGTGTGACAATCTTCTGTCACTGTTTCCACCGCAATTCCCCCAACTTCTAAAGCGTGGGATTTGCGGATTAATGCTGCCGAACCGCAGAAAAAGGCGGCATTCCAAAAATCGTTACCTTTTTGTAGTACCTTATAAAACAGTTCATTACCTGCGGGTATTCTACCTTTTGTTACCAAATTACGCTCGAAGGGGTCGGGGTTATAGAACCAGTGGGGAGTTTGGACAAAGGATACTTTGGGATCGAAGAAAAAACCCATTGTATGCAGGAGAATTTGCCGCGATGGGATGTGGTCACAGTCCAAAATCAATACTAAATCGCCGTCGGTTTTCTCAAACGCGGTATTGATATTACCAGCTTTAGCGTGGTCATTACTGTCCCGCGTCATGTGTATACAGCCGAGTTCTTGGCACATTTGCCGTAGCTGTTCCCGTCTGGCGCTAAACTGTTCTCGGCGGGGGTCGTTTTCTTTATACTTCTCTGGACGACCATCATCAAGAACATAAACTGTTTTTTTATCGGGAGCATAATCACAGGCTAAGGCTGCCACGGCAGTCTTACGAACAATCTCCACATCTTCGTTGTAAGTGGGGATGTAGATATCGACTTTGAACCATTCCTGTTGAGGAATGTTTGTGAGATTAACTGGTTGGCGTTCTTGAATTTTCAGAGTTTGAAAGTATGCCAATACCAAGGTGAGGATGGCATAGAGTTCGGCGAGGAACAACAATACACAAGCGATGCTGTTGAGCCAACCATCAAAGTTGAGGGTATAACTGGTGCGGTAGAATAAATAACGCAGCGTTGTGATTATACTCAGCCACACCATAAACAAGTGGTAATACTGGCTGATTTCTGGAGAGTCCTCTTGAAACTCTGCATGGATCACCAGTTGACCGAGTAGCAACAGAAATACTGCAACCAATCCTTGCTGCCAAACTTCTATCGGGGTAACAATCAGTGGCACTGATAGCACCAATAGCAGCAAGATCAACCACTTAAAGTGTTTCACACCCACCCTTTTGAGAGTGCGGTCAAAAAATCGGGGGGTAATATCAATCAGCCAATTGCTCAATTTTAAGCGCTGGCGATCGCGTGATTTCCGGGGCAATGTGTCGGGGGAAGAAGACATTTTGGATCTCAATTTGGAAATTTAAATTTAAGGTTGGCGATACCTGACCGAAAGTGTCTACTTTTTATCAGCAGTTAGCCGCTTGAGATACAACTGAACAATTCCGTAAAGAATTAGAGAAACACTCAAAATCCCTACAGGTAGCAATAGCCAATTTTCTTGTAAAAAGCGTGATGCTTTACTCAGGGGAGTGGTATTTTCCCAGCGACGACTATTGGGGGCGCTTTCAAAAAACTGTAGTTGATAGGCATCAGCATTGTCGGCAGCTGAGTCTTTTTGATCGCTACTAATTAGCACCGTATCTTTTTTAAGCTGGAAGAACCACGGATCTTGATTAAGGACTTGTCGCACTCGCTCTAAACCAGTTTCGGTTTGAGATGTTAAAGCTAGAACGACGCGATCGCTATTCCAAGGAGAGATAATTTGCTTAATCATCCCTTGTGTATCCTGCGGAGTCTGAACCGCAGCATCGGCAGAGGATCGGGAAAATGCTTGGTTCAAGTTAAAGCCACTGGAATTAAACACTTCCGGAAAAGGAAACTCTTCCCGCGTACCAATTCCTACCAAATGGTCATTTTTACGGACTTTTGTTGGCAAAGCATCCGGTGTATAAACTTCTAGTTTGACGCTATCTGCTTGACTGAGCCTGCCTAAGCGTTCGCTAAAAGCTAACAAGGTCAAAATATCTGTCTTCGAGGGGATTTGGGGCACGACAATCGCCGTCTGAGACAAATCCTGTGGTGCAGCAAAGGGAAAACCGAATTTCAGCAGGTTCAAGTCTGGTAGTTGTGTAGATATTTCCCGCTTCAGGTCGAAGCTAGTATCAGAATGCACCGTACCTGTGAGTTGTTGATCTGGTGGCTGAAGACAGTTCTGTTTATCAAACGGTTCTCTGGGACTCATCCGAAAGAAAACTTGCAGTTTCGAGTTAGGTTTGATCAAATTTTCCGGTAAATTAACTTTGAGGTTTTTGCGACTTTCTCCCGACTCAGAATCAAGACGTGCCCCACCGATGAAAACTCCATCCAGTAAAACTTCCAGCGCAGAAGTTCGGGGATTAAGCTGCGGTCCATAGCTGTACATCAGATTCATCGAACTACCCCGGAGAAATCTATCATCCGGTAAAGCGCGAAAATCAACTTCAATTGGCGGCGCCCCCATCCCGCGTACAGTCACATCACTAAACGGCTCACCATTTACCTGGGTTTTGATGTCGCCCAGTTTAAAAGAATTTTGCTCTGGCAAATAATGAGGCCACTGGCGGAGTCCTGGTGTCGAGCCTTCTTTGAGGGTATTGACAAAAACTACCTGACCAGTTCCCATTTTCCGTAAGTCTGGCTGTGATAAAAATTGAGTGGCCTTTTCCACAGCTTTTGTGCTGTTGCCAGTGGCAATTAAAACCGGAACCCCGCTCTTTTCAGTTTTAGTGATTATCAACACCCCGGTTTCATCTGGTACGGGGTTGTTATCACGATCCAGAATTTGATTGCTGACGACTTTCAGAGGCAAATTCTTCCAAGTATTTAGGGCTGGTTGCTCGGTGGGAGTACCAATGATCACCAAGCGATCGCTTGCCTTCACATTTGCCACATTAGACACCAAGCTCGTCTGAATCGGGCGAAAATCTGCGATTCTTCCGAATGCCGCTTGTAAGCGAGCTGCTGCTGTCAGCCAGGATTGATCAATTTGACTCGGTTGTAAGTAAGCAATTTGGTTAGTTTCTAAGCCGAGTTCGTCAAAGAAAGGATAAGGATAGCGGCTGAAATTCAGGGGAATCGACTGCTGTTCATAGTTCAAGATTAATTGGGAATCTGGCAGAATCTCTGTCCACAAGTCGGGACTACTGGGGTCGCTACATTCGAGAGTGTTATTCTGCTGTGCCACCAATACGAGTTCGTTGTAGTCTTGAAGCAGCTTTGGTGGGATATTGAACAGTACTTGACCGACTTGGGAATCTTTGCGATTGAGTGGTACGCTACCAACACTGGTGCCATTGACTAGCACGGTCAGGTTGGAGCGATTGGCATAGAGTGCTGGTGAGTGTTGAAAGCGGATTAAGGCTTGTACCTTACCCCGTTCTAGTTTCCAGCCACGGGGACGGGTAAAAGCAAGACGACCTTCTGAGTAAACCCCGCGCAAGCGCATCCGGTTGCCCACAATCGGACTACGATTAAATTCTAGGATGTAACTTGTCAGTTTTTTGGCGCTAGCAGTTTTTAAGTCTGCTTTACTACTATTTTCTGATGTGGTTGCTTGAGCTAATAAAGTTACTTGTTGTTGCAGTTCACCTTTAGTTTGAGCTTGAGCGCTCAATAATGAACTAGGGAACAAAAAAAAGCAAGAAGTAACAATAATTGCTTTTTTACTAATTTGGGAAAGGTGAAATAACTGCTTCATGGTAGAGCGTGATTTTAGTTTGTATTTTCTAAAGGAAATCAATCGGAGTCAGCCTGCCAGGAATAAAAAGCAAATACTCAATCATGAGTTTGGCAAGCCCGGACTCTAATTCAGCGTCGGATAATCTTATTTGCCTGTAAGCAGTCGCTGAGGTATTGTCTTTGGAGGTAGCAATCCTAACCAAGCCAAATTCTGGGTATAATAACCCGACTGATCTCCCCAAACTCCCTGCTTGTATTGAGGTAGTATTTTTTTCACAAGCAGTTCTTTAGCTGTTGCTGGTTCCACCAATTGCATAGCGGCATACAACATAGCGTATTGGGATGTAGCTTCATAATTCACTAATGCTTTTCCTTGGAGATCAATGCGGGCTGGTAGACTCGATTGTTTACTCCATAGTTTTCGCAGGTGCTGAGTGGATGCCACCAGATAGCGCTGCGCTTGGGGTGAATTAAACCAGGCAGCATCTAACGACAAACGCCACCAAACTCGATAGGCATCAAAGCTATACAAACTCTTGAGAGTGCTAGATGCTGGTAGGGTTTGGTATTGTCCTGTTTTGGTATTTAGAGCTACCCAGTCACTGGGTAAACCCACGCTAGAAAGCTTTGCCGAATTTTCTAGCACTTGATAGCCACTGTCTACCAGACTCAACCAATCATGTTGGGGGTCAACTTGTGCAAAGATCCGAAAAGCATAGGGAGCAAAATAAGAGGGATTGAGGTAGAGAGTAGATGCATTCGGGACAAATGCAGCTGCTGGACCTGGTAACAGGTAGCGCTTACCTTGGGATTCTGAGATGGTGGACAGGTTCCATAAATCTTGCAATTTAAGTTTTGCCAATTCCAGGTATTCGGGGCGATTCCAGCGCCGTGATGCCAAAATCAAGGCGGTAATCGCATCTATATCTCCATCACTAGCAAAGTTGGTGTCGATGATACCCCAGTTACCATCTTCCTTTCGCCCCCATTTCCAAGCCCACAGACTATCTGTGCGTTTACCGCTCGCTTGACGATGGAGGTTATTTTCCGACCAGTGTAAAGTTAGAGCAAAAGTTGCCGGATCATTAATCAGTACTGCTCGTAGTAAAGCATAAGCTTGACCTTCGCTAGTTGAGCGATCGCTTGCTTGGTAATCAATCACCCGCCCATCTGACTGAATAAATCTTTGGCGGTAGCTGTCCCAGCTTTTGGCTAGTAATTCCCGGTTAGGGGTGGATTCAGGGAGATCGGCTAAAAATCTAGTGAGATTTTGACTACTAGCTTCAGTGGGGAGGTTTTCCACCGGAATTAGATTATCCGGTGTTTTGGGTTTTGCTGCCGAGTAACTAGAGATACAGGCAGATAAACCAATTAGGCTGGCAATAGCTGCCACTCTTGGGAAATACCACATCCTAAGAACAGTTTGATTTGTAAAACATTAGCCGAGTAGTTGTTGAAAATTAACTTTCATAAAGAAATTTAAGCGATCGCTAATTGCTGTTTCGACGTTGATAGTCTTCCCAAGGGGGTTGAAATCCTCGGCGTTGCAGAAAGTCTGTTTGGATTTCCTGTATTTGCTGAGATGCATCACTATCAATTCCTCCTTCGGCGGCGGCTTCTACTTGCAATTTTTCTAGCTGCGCCAGCGCCGTCAAAGGCTGATCTAAAATCGCATTCAATCCAGCGAGGGCGTGGCGTGCGCCTTTGTCTTCTGGTTTTTGTGCCACCACTTGAGCATAAATCTCCTGTGCCGATTCAAAGCGGCGCTGTTCAAAGCGAATTCCGCCCAAAGCCGCTAGGGCATCGATGTTATCTGGTTGCTGCGCCAAAATATTCTGATATGTACTGCTAGCCAAATTAAAATCACCTACAGATCGAGCCAACTCTGCCTGCAATTGGTATGAGTCAGAAGTCTTGGGAATGCGAGCAATCAACTGCTTCATCCGCGCTTGTGCTTGGGCTGGATTACGTTTTGCGATCACTTGTAATAGTCGCAGTTGTAATGGATAAGAATTCGGGTCAGCTTCTAGCAGGTAACTATATAAAGCTTCTCTTTGCGGATCTGTAGGCAGCGTTCCTAGCAAACTGTATAGTTCTGGAGGAGTATTGGTTGCAGGTTGTGTAGCTAACCAATTGTTTAGAACTGCCTCTGCTTCTGGTTGGGAGATCCGCTTGGCTTGATAGGCGATACTAGCACGCCCTAGTTGAATCGATAAATTTTGAGGATTGCGAGCAATTAGCTGGTCATAAACTGTCACAGCCTCATCAAAACGCTTTTGTTGCAGTCGCACTCCAGCCAGTCCACCCAAGGCAGCATCAATAATATCGCTACTATTTGGCTTACTAGCAAGGACAGCTTGGTAACGCTGGGCACTAGGTTCGAGACTACCCTCACGACGCTCAATTTCTGCTGCTAGTAACTGGGGTGCGAGGTCTTTAGCACCTGCGGGGGTAGCTGTGTAAGCTGCCAACGCTTGCCTTGCGCCATTCAAGTCTTGCCGCTGCACATACATTTGCGCCACCCGGAAATTCAAAAATGGTACGTTGACCCCTGTTTGCAAAATATTTTGGTATACAGGTAAAAATTCTGGGTCGGGAGCATCAATGTTGACTAAGGCATTAGCTAGCTGTTGTAACTGCACGCGATCGCTCGGTAGTGATTGTATTGCAGTCGCCAAGCGCTGTTTCAAGTCATTTTTACCGAGTAAACCTAGCTGATTTTCCAAAGCTAATTGCTGCACCAGCAAACTTTGATCGTTGGGAAATTCTAACGCCACCCGTCGATATAGTTGCAGTGCTGTTTCCCGTCCTTCGGGGAACCCACTAAAGACATCAGCGACTTCGCGCAGCAATTTCGGGGAAGGGTTGGGATCAGTTTGCAGGGCTTGACGATAGAGATTGAAAACTTGCTGGGTGAGGGTGGGGTTATTAGTGTACTTGCGAATTTCATTGAGCGATCGCGCTAAGGGCAAAATCGCATCTGGTCTTCCCTGTAATACATCTAAGACCGCCAATGCTTGGGCTTGTTGTTGATTGACAAGGTATGCCACAGCCAGTTCTTTACGGGTTTCAATTCCGATCTGATTAAGTTTATTGGAGCGCTGCAACTGCGCTTCTAACACCTGTACTGCCCCTGCCGGATTGCCTGTTTCGCGTAAGGTGCGACCGTAGGCTACTGCTGCATACTCTGTAATCGCTTTGCCATTAGAGCGGTAGCGGCTAAACAACTCCAGCGCTTTCGGGAAATCCCCACTGTAACTATAAGTTTGAGCTGCACCAAGGATTGCATCCGGCGTGGGGTTGTTGTTCAGCGCGATTTGGTAGTCTGCCAGGGACTCGCTTAATTGGCCTTGATAGGAGTAGAGTTGAGCGCGGTAAACGCGAGCTTCTGAGTCGTTGGCATTCAAATCTAATAAAGTTGTCAGAGCCTCAATTCCTTTTAAATTCCACTCAGGACGATAAGTTGCCAATAGACCAACCGTTTTTAAAGCTAGTTGGTTGTTGGAGTCTACCGCCAGTACTTGTTGATAAGCACTCCAAGCTTCAGGAATACGTCCGGCTTTGCGATAAGCGATCGCTAATCCTAACCTAACTGGCGAAGATTGCGGTTGACTTTTGAGGGCTTGCTTGAAGGCTGCGATCGCATCATTAACTAAGCCCTTTTTTAACAATGCAAAACCCTTTTGTGCCGACGCAGGTATATTCTGCGCTTGAGCAGGGGCAATGCTACCCAAAGGTGGCACAGTTACCAAGTAAGTAAAAAGCAAAAATGAACAGGTAAAAACAGAACGATATTTAATTCTTTTAGCTTTTACCTTTTGGCTTTTATCTATATTGTTTTGACTCATTGAGCAATTCTCCGTCTTGGAGTCACATCAAAATCTGATTTAATCCTGATACCGAAGACTGTATCGGAGAAATTATCACGTTCCTGAATCGAGAAGCCTAGCCGCAGATTAGGAAGAAATTTAAAATCATAAAACGCTTCTAATACATCGGGACGGTCTCCACGCCGCAGACTATCGTTGGAGAGAGGGGTTCCATAAGCTAGTCCAAGTCGGTCATCTGGGGTAAAGGTGTCTAATAAACTAGCTCCCAAAAGGTAAGTATTTGCACCCACTCCTAAAGTGCTATTTTCGTAATGACCATAGCGCCCAAACAAACCTAATTTCAGATTGGGAATAAAGACTTCGGCGTTGAGGCCATATGATTCTTCGCGATCATTTTTCTGAGTGCCAAATTGATTGTTACCTCTGGGAATGCTGTAGCTTTCAAGGAAGCTATCACCAACACCAGCGTCGCGATCGCTGGCATAAGTACCACGAATAATCGCATTACCGTAACGGATGCCGATTTCTCCAGCAAATCCATCTAAGGAAAAGTCACCGATTTTGTTGGCTGATGAAAACACAGCTGCTTTCGCTTCAATATTGTCGGTAACACTCCAATTGACTAATAAACTAGTGCGTGAACTAATCCCCGTCGCCGCCAGTGCTGGGTTCGTTTGAAACACCGGATTAAAGAATTGACTTGCGCCATCTTTAGCAAAGCTGTTGCGATCGAAGTAAGACGTTAAATCTATTTGACCGATCACAAACCGCAGATTAGGCACTCCTGGCAGAGAAGTCGCCAAATAAAGCTCGTTGACGTTTAAACCGTCGTTTCGAGAGTCATCCAACTTGCTGCCTTGGCTGGTTAAATCCAGGGTTGCCCCAACCAAAGTTTGGGGAGAAAGTGGGTAGACTCCTGTGACTCTCGCCCGTGCTGTAGTGTCACCGCCTTGGTTGATATAAACTCCTTGGAATTGTAAAGAGGGTTCCCTTAAACTATTGCTATTAAGAAGCTGAGGGCGTTGTTGAGTAGTTACTGATTGCGTAACTGGTATTGCTGTGATTGGAGTGGGAATGGTACTAGGGACTGATGGTTTTGTCTGTGGATTGAGTAATTGTTGATTAAAAGTTGCTGCTGCTGGTGCAGTGAATTCTGGTGTTACAGGTAAGTTGGGAAGTGGCGGCAGGGGAGCTACTTGAGAACTGAGTACTTGATTAAAAGTTGCTGCTGCTGTTGATTTTGGCGTTGCAGACGAGTTGTCCGGTGGTGGCGAGGGATCTGCTTGAGAACTGAGTACTTGATTAAAAGTTGCTGCTCCTGGTGCAGTGAATTCTTGCGTTGCAGATGAGTTGGCCGGTGGTGGCGAGGGAACTGCTTGAGAACTGAGTACTTGATTAAAAGTTGCTGCTCCTGGTGCAGTTGATTTTGGCGTTGCAGATGAGTTGTCCAGTGGTGGCAGTGGGGCTACTACTGAGCTAATTGGTGGCTCGGAGCCGTTCATCTGTCCCTGCAATCCTAAATTCAGTCCAGAAGTGTCCCCACCTGCTGCCACTGGTGGTGCAACAGAACGCGGGGCTTTTCCAGTCACCTGCTGCTGGATGAAGACACTCTCCAGTTGTTGGAGATCGTTGGCTGGTTTCTGCCGTACAAGTTTAGGCACTGGATTAGCGATCGGTGCAACTGCTACACCACTCGTCGCGGGTAAAGGAGGCAATGTTTGCCACCCTGACTGCGATTGACTCTTATTGACGAGCAATTGAGGCACTGGTAGCGGTTCTGCTAAACCCAATTGGTAGTCGCTAGTCTTTAGCTGAGATGGATTGACTTGAGCTGAAGACTTTTCGCTCACTGCCAGTACCCAGCAAATCGAAACGGCGACAGTGCAAAGCAGTGGATAAGCCTTGTGGTACTGGTTTGGAAAAGTAAATTTGTAACAATTGAGTACTGTTTGCCTCATCAGCCTAGTTAGGTAACAACTACATATTTTAGGTTAATCAATGTCGCAATTTTAGCAACTGCAATGAGTATTAGCCACTAGATTACATAAACTTTGCAAATTTAAATTAATTAGATTAAGAGTTATACAACTTGTTATTTATAAGAATAAATTGGGCATAATAGGTAAAAACCTGAGTTATTTGGAAATCAGCCAAAAATATTGCCTTTTATGATGAAAAAGCTTGATTTAAAGACTATTATTGCCAAATTTAAAGCTTTAACTACTGCTAATTTCCAGGTAGGCATTTGCCTAATACTTTTAGCTGCCAATTATGGTTGTGTTCAAAAAGCACAAGATAAGGTGGAGATGCAAATTGAAAATGTACAACCTATATCAAGTAAAGGCGTATACAACGTAGTCGGTAGTAGCAATCTGCCTGAGTCTAGTAAGATTACAGTGGCTGCTGTGCGTTATTTGCGTCCAGTATCAGGACAAGCAGAAGCTTTGCTGAACTCAGACACGAATACTAACCGTTCAATTCTGGCTCGTCAAATTGTGGAAGTGAAACAAGGACAATGGCAGGCCGCGCTGAATCTGTGGCAAGTTTCACCCAATGGTAGCTTTCAGGAAGCTTGGCAAGGAAATCCAGCACAAATACAACTGTTTCCAGAAGATGGCGTTACATTTGTAGCTATTTTCGATCCTGCTAGTCAGTGGGAACAATCAGATAATCAAAACCCTCAAAAGTTAAAGTCAGAAAATCAACAGCTTGAAAAGCTTGAAAGCAAGTTGATTCGCTTTACTAACGAAGGTGAAAAGTATTTACAAGTTAGCCAAAGCTTAACAATAGCCCTACCTACGGGGAAAACAATACCACTTCGTCCGCAACCGGAAGACTTAAATGGTGGCTGGGGAAACCGATATCAAATCCCACCGCAATCCATAGCTTCTAAAAGTACCTTACTTCCACCGACTAAAAATAGGCAGACGAATGCCTATATGACTCCTTCAGAGTTTCTTAGGTGAGAATTAAGATAGGCATCAAACCCTTAATAATTCCAAATTCGTCTTGGAAAGTTCTGATTGCTGCGGTGGTCACTGAGCGCGGTTGTTGTGCGGGCTGTGCCAAGAGATAGCGTAGCGTAAAGCCTGCGGCATGGCTTCGCTTAGAGTGAGTCCGCGAGCGTTGGAAACCGAACCTCAGACTTTCCGCAAAATTGAAGACAGTTTCAGAGGGAAAGAAGACGGGGTTCTGTAGCCCTCCATCCCTCTCTGTTTGATAGATAAAAACTGGAATACCAGCCTCAATATGAGCGCTGGCATCCAGATATTGATTACCCAATAACCTTAATTCTCTGATTGGCAAACTCAAAAACCAATGCTGATAATCATAAATAAATTTTATGAATGAGGAGATTACAGAAAAACTTAAACAAGCAATCGCGCTCTAGAAGTTTTGGCATAATACCAGTGTACTTCCTGTTCCAAGCAAAGGCGTGGGTTGCTGTCGGGGGGATTCATACAAAGCTTTGAGCAATAGCACTTAGATTAATCATCTTTTGCGATCGCTGGTATTCTTTTAAAGAGAAGTGTTAACTGCAAACTAATTTTCCACAACCCGTCTAGCTGACACCACCAGTAGCAAGAAACGGCAAGCTTGAAATGGTGCAGTACTTTCAGCTAACACACCCCATAAGACTACTGAGGTTTTTTCAAAAACAATTTACGATTCTTATAAGTCCTAAATTCTGACGCCTCGGCGGAGCGTCTCCGGCTCCGCTCCAGAATTCTGTTTCAATAACTGTAATAATATTTAACATGAGTCTAGGTTCTGTAATTTAGATTAACTCTTGCAGAAAAATTCTTTCAGAGTGAGTAAAATAACAAAAACAACGACGCAACTATTTTATGGATTAGCTACCCTAGAAGTGTAGACTATTTTTCCATATCTTGACTTATTTCAGTATTTTGCCATCTGAGGCATACCAATTTAGACAACACCAAATCCTTCATTAAGAGCTCCCATAAATCATAATGGCTGTGATTGAGAAGAAAAGAACTCGCGATCTGCCCCAAATTAACGAACGAATTCGCTTCCCAAAAATTCGGGTCATCGACACTGACGGCGGCCAGCTGGGAATTATGACCCCACAAGAAGCACTACAACTAGCAGAAGAAAAAGAGCTAGATTTGGTGCTAATCAGTGACAAAGCTGATCCGCCGGTTTGTCGGATTATGAACTACGGGAAATACAAGTTTGAGCAGGAAAAAAAGGCGCGGGAAGCCCGGAAAAAGCAGCACACGGCTGATGTCAAAGAAGTTAAGATGCGCTACAAAATAGAAGAACACGACTATAACGTGCGTGTTAAGCAAGCAGAGCGCTTTTTGAAAGATGGCGATAAAGTCAAAGCTACTGTCATGTTCCGGGGTCGAGAAATTCAACACAGCGACCTAGCAGAAGATTTGCTCAAGCGGATGGCAACAGATTTGGAGCCTTATGGTGAGCTTCAACAAGTGCCAAAAAAAGAAGGGCGAAACATAATGATGCTGATCTCGCCTAAAAAATAATCCTCTAACTCTTTAATAAACTAAGTTTGAAACTCCCCTGACTTCTAGCTAGGGGATTTTTTCGTTTTTCCTTTGGATGCAACATGGGCTTTAGGCGCATATCTGTGCGCCCCTACCTCTGATGTCGTTTAAATTTATCTAAAATCGATAGTCCTGAAGCCTGAATGGGAAACATAGTATTCAGTTGCTCAGGACTTTTGCTATTTCCAGGGATGAGGAAGAAATCAATTCAAAATTCAAACAAAAGACTGGGGAAGATGAGGAAGTAATTTTTCCCTCTGCTCCCCTGCTCCCCTTACACCGTGATACTACCAGAAAATTAAAACTGCATGGAACTGAAAAATCACTGGTTGGCTGCAAATAAAGTTGCTTTACCACGACTACTACAGTGGGTGAATCTCCGACCAGAGGAGAGCGAACGAACTCAGTTGATGTTTCTTTTTTACACAACTGTATCTGTAGGATTGCGGTGGGCAGAGGACAGTACGGTGGCGCTGTTTTTGGATGAATATGGGACTAACCTACTGCCGTGGATGTATATTGCCAGTGCTGCGATGAGTGCAGGACTGGTTTTTTTATACTCTTGGCTGCAAAAGATTTTTCCCTTACGCCGGGTGATTGTAGCGATCGCACCTTGCATGTTAATGCCATTAGTTTTATTAATTTTAGTGCGTTGGGGCTCGCATTTTTCCTACCTGGCAGTGATTTCGGTATTTCTGCTGCGGCTATGGGTAGATGCACTTTATGTAGTCAATGACCTCAACACCTCTATCGTCGCCAACCAACTATTTAACATTCGGGAGATTAAGCGGACTTACCCACTGGTGAGTAGTGGTCTTTTGGTAGCAGATGTAATCAGTGGCTTTAGTTTGCCTTGGCTAGTGCAATACACCTCACTGAATAAGATCATCCTCATCGCCTGTGTAATGATTTTATTAGGATCGGGGATTTTATTCTATTTAACTTATCACTATCGAGCAGCTTTTCCTGAAACCCCACAAAAACTAATTCCTGAAGAACAAGCCTCACGGCAGCGTTTCATCAAAAGTCCACTGAAAAGCTATGTCTTTTCTTTGTTTGCCTTTGTGGGTTTGTTGCAAGTCATTGGGTTGTTAGTAGATTTTCAATATCTGCGCGAACTCCAAGCCAATTTAAGCGACCGAGAACTCGCTAGCTTCTTGGGTCTTTTTGGTGGGATGTTGGGACTGTGTGAGTTGTCGTTGCAGTGGTTTGTTTCCAGCCGACTCATTGAACGGATGGGAGTATTTTTCACAGCCACGCTTTTACCAATCACCATCGGCTTTTCTCTACCAGGAGTGCTGATATTGCTGAATTTAATTCCAGCCATCCAATCGCAAAGCTTTTTCTGGGGTCTGATAATTGTCAAATTCTGCGATGAACTTCTGCGCTACACCTTTGTCATGAGTAGTGGTCCGATGCTGTACCAACCAATTCCAGAGGGAATTCGCAGCCGGATGCAGACTTTATCTGGCGGAACTGCCGAAGCGATCGCTACAGGTTTGACAGGAGCGCTAATTTTTGTCACTCTATTGTTTTGTGGGCGGTTTGTACCAGTACCAATGCAAAAATGGGTGTTGGTATCAGAAACAATGCTGATAGCTGGCACCTGTTTAACAGTAGTTTGGGAATTGCGATCGCGCTATGTCGAACTGTTAGTCTTAAGTGTGGCACGGGGTCAATTAAGTGCAACCAATGTCGGCTTACGATTTTTCAAGCAGGGGGTAGTCAAAGCCTTGGGAGAAAAAGGCAGCGAGGCTGATAAACGCTCTTGCATTGAACTTTTAGCCCAAATTGACTCCCAAGGATCTGCGGAAGTTTTAGCACCTCTACTAATCAAGTTAACCCCAGACTTGCAGCGCCAAAGTTTGGAAGTGATGTTGATGGCAGGTGCAAATCCCACTTATCTATCCGCCATCCGTCCTTTGTTAGAACAATCCCAAGAAACTAACCCCGAGGTTTTTGCCCTAGCACTGCGCTATGTTTGGCTGGCTGAACCAAATCCGAATTTAAGCCTGCTAGAAGAATACCTGAACCCCCGCCAAAACTCACTCATCCGCGCCACCGCCGCCGCTTTAGTCTTGCGCCAGGGAACGCCCATGCAAAAGGTAATAGCTACCCAAACCATGCGCCGGATGTTGACTCATAAGCTAGAACGAGAACGGGTGAATGGAGTCAGAGCGCTCAGAGAAGCAGTTTATTTGCAGGCGTTACGGATTCACATCCCGAATTTATTACAAGATGAGTCTTTACGGGTGCGCTGTGCCGTATTGGAAATGATCGCAGCAACCCATTTAGAAGAGTACTATTCGTCCCTGATTGCAGCACTTTATTACAAATCAACCCGCAGTACAGCAATGTCAGCCCTAGTGCGACTGGAAAATGAAGCTTTAGAAATGCTGTTGCGGTTGGCTACTAATATTTACAAACCCGAAGTAGTGCGGATGTACGCTTGGCGAACCATTGCTCAAATTGGCACTCAGGAAGCATTGGAGGCTTTATGGGAAAACTTGGAAACATCTTGGGGTACTACCAGGGATCATATTCTTCGCAGTTTACTAAAAATACATAAACAACCAGGAATTACAGGTTTAGTAGATCGGCTTTATGAAAGTCGGGTAGAAAATTTAATCAAGCAGGAATTAAAGTTTTTAGGCGAGATTTATGCCGCATACATAGACTTTCAAAGATTATACCAAGAAGAAAATCATCAATTCAGTCAGAGGATTGTGATTGTCTCTGAGTTATTGCAACGCGCCCTTTTAGAATTGGAATTGGATGTCAAAGAGCGGCTGCTACTGCTACTGAAACTGCTTTATTCGCCAGAAAAGATGCAGGCAGCAACATTCAATCTGCGATCGCCTTCAGTGGTAAACTTAGCGCGGGGGTTAGAAATCTTAGAGCATACCATAACTTTATCTTCAAAGTCCTTATTGCTGAATATTTTAGATAACCGACCGCAGTCAGAAAAATTGCAATATCTTGTCGAAGCCAAGATCGGAGAATATGAGAATATGCTAGTTAGCGATCGCCTCCACAGATTGCTGACATTGGGTAACTTACTTTCTGATTGGTGCCTAGCTTGCTGTTTTCATTATGCTCAAGTGACTCGCATCCGGCTGACAAGTTCTGAGATTTTAGTGAGTTTGCGTCATCCAACTGGCTTTGTTAGAGAAGCTGCGATCGCATACTTAAATATGGTTTCACATCGCGTTCTCCTGCAAATTCTACCCCAGTTACAAAAAGATCCACATCCTTTGGTGGCCACTCAAGTTAAAGAGTTGCTCGAAAAATACCAGGTTAAATCGGCACAAAAAAATAATTTTTCTTAAAATAGAAAAAGATTACCTAATTTGGGTTGTGACAATATCTACTGAAATATTACCACTGGTTAAAGAACCAGAACGATTAGAAAACCGTCTAGCTGAAATTCCACCGGAACCGGGGGTGTATTTCATGCGGGATAGGAGCGATCGCATTATATATATAGGTAAATCACGTAAGTTGCGATCGCGTGTCCGTTCCTATTTCCGCGATGGCTACAACAAGAGTGAACGCATCGCTACAATGGTCAAGTTGGTGACAGAAATTGAATTCATTGTCACTGATACTGAAGCCGAAGCTTTAGCGCTAGAAGCCAATTTGATCAAGCAGCATCAGCCATACTTTAACGTGCTGCTCAAAGATGATAAAAAATATCCCTATCTCTGCATCACTTGGTCAGAAGATTATCCGCGAATTTTTATTACCCGTAAACGCCAATTCGGGAAAGAGAAGGATAAATTTTACGGGCCTTATACGGATGCTGGTTTATTACGAGAAATTGTCCGCATCTGCAAGCGCATCTTTCCCCAGCGACAACGACCTCAACCACTTTTTAAAGACCGTCCTTGCTTAAATTATGATTTAGGGCGTTGTCCGGGTGTGTGTCAACAGCTGACTTCACCTGAAGAATATCGCAAAATTGTGCAAAAGGTGGCGATGGTCTTCCAAGGGCGAACTCAGGAACTGATTGATATTTTGACCCAACAGATGAACGCAGCAGCTGAGAACTTGAATTTTGAGTCAGCAGCACGAATTCGCGATCAAATTTCTGGGTTAAAGTCGCTGACAGCCGACCAAAAGGTTTCCTTACCAGATGATACAGTTTCGCGGGATGCGATCGCCCTGGCAGCCGACGAACAGCACGCCTGCATTCAACTATTCCAGATTCGTGCTGGGCAATTGGTAGGACGTTTAGCTTTTGTGGCGGATGCTCACGCGGAACCAGGAGCTATTTTACAACGAGCTTTAGAGGAACATTACCAAACTGCTGACTCAGTGGAAATACCTGTAGAGATTTTGGTACAGCATGATTTACCAGATGGGGAAATATTGGCGGATGTCTTAACTCAACGTAAAGGTAAAAAAGTCACAATTTTGACTCCTTTGCGGCAAACTAAGGCAGAATTAATTGAGATGGTAGAGCGAAATGCTCAGTATGAATTGCAAAGAATGCAGAAATTTGGCGATCGCAATCACCAAGCAATGCAAGATTTAGCCGCCATTCTCGATTTACCAGATGTACCCCACCGCATCGAAGGTTATGACATTTCCCATATTCAAGGGTCAAATGCTGTGGCTTCGCAAGTTGTGTTTATCGATGGATTACCCGCTAAACAGCACTATCGCCACTACAAAATCAAAAATCCCACAGTGACAGCAGGACACTCAGATGATTTTGCCAGTCTTGCTGAAGTTATCCAGCGTCGGTTTCGCAAGTATGGGGAAGATCAGCAATTAGTACGTTTGGGTAATCCCGACTGGCCTGATTTAATCATGATCGATGGTGGTAAAGGTCAATTATCATCGGTTATCGCCATCTTGCAAGAGATGAATTTATTAGAAGACTTGCGAGTTGTGAGTTTAGCAAAGCAGCGAGAAGAGATTTTTTTACCGGGAGAATCTAAACCCTTGACAACTGATGCAGAACAACCGGGAGTACAGTTATTGCGACGGCTGCGGGATGAAGCGCATCGGTTTGCAGTCACTTTCCATCGTCAGCAGCGTAGTGATAAATTGAAGCGATCGCGTTTAGATGAAATTCCTGGTTTGGGACATCATCGACAAAAGCAGCTACTAGGACATTTTCGCTCAGTTGATTATATTCGGCAAGCAACAACCACACAACTAGCTGAAGTCACAGGAATTGGGCCGCGTTTGGCTCAAGAAATTTACGATTATTTTCATCCTGCTTAAAGTCACAACTCTCACTCTCACCTTGAAGACTTGTCGTTACCCACATTTTCGTAACAGTCAAAGTGTCGCATAGACAGGCAATCCAGCCCAGAACTTAAGTTCTGGGCTGATAGCTAAAGTCTACTCAAGTGGACTAAAATTTTTCCTTTTACACACGATAGCCATCTACATGGCTTAAAATCTTGTATTTTTAGCTATTAGCCTCGGAATTTAATCTCATAAATTTTCCCAGCAAATATTAACTAAATATTAAAATAGATATTTTGTTACTAAAGATACAGTATTTAACCGGGTTTAATTTTTAAATACAAGAACGACTTTTTTTGTAGTCATCTGAAATAACTATAAACAAGGCTCTCTCAAGGCATTAATCATAGGGATCAGTAAATTTCTAAGCAGCATTTAATTACAAAAGAATTTATGTATCTAAAGTAGGAGGGTAGAATCACCTAAATTATAGAATAATAGATAGAGATATGGAAAAGTTTTCAAACTTGAAATTTTGTTTAAAATAATCAACCAAATATTACAGCAGTTTGTTAAGTTGGGTCGAATCAGAAATTTTTCTGGTTTAACTTGTAGTCTTACTAAGTAAAAAATAATTAGAACCAGGGGTTTTAAAATGCAGACAGTACAAAAGATTTACTGCCCAAATTGTGGTAGTCACGCCGAGCGTTATTATATTTCTGATAGTCAAATAACTCGGACACAATGCCCAAGTTGTGACTACTTGATGATTACTTGCACTCGTACAGGCAAAGTCATTGAGGCTTATGCCCCTGGCATTTACGCACACCGTTAGATAAGAAATAAAACAGAATAAAGGTGCGAGTCGTCAGAATTCAGAATTCAGCATTATGTATTCTTCTTCAAGAATAAAGTTATTTCTCAAAAATTTTGAGTACTTCACAGGTTGTCGTGCTGTTGTCTGAGTTGTTGCTGTCGCCTCTGTTCTTCTAATCTCAATTCTTGCTGTTGTCTAAGTTCTTGATCTTGTCTGAGTTGTTGCTGTTGTAGGCTAAATTGTTGCTGTTGTGTAAATTGTTGCTGTTGTAGTCTCGTTTCTTCCTGTTGTAATCTTAGTTGTTGCTGGCGTCTGAGTTCTTGCCGTTGTCGTGAAAATTGTTGCTGTTGTATTCTCAGCTGTTGCTGTTGTTGTTGTGGTTGTTGAAAGTGTAGCCGTAGCGATGTTTCCTCAAATTGCTCTTGTGTTTGCTGAGTTTGATCCTCTTGTTGTTGTCTGATTCTTTCTTGAAAGGACTCAGGTTGCTGAGGATTCGTCTGAATTACTTGGTGAGGAATGCTCGGAATTACTTGCTGAGGAATCCTCAGAATTACTTCTCCATAGGCAGGAGAATTCATCGGCCAAGTTTTTGCAATAACAATCACTAGTAGCCAGAATTTAAGCATCAATGATCGATTCAACATACAATTATTTTATCAATCGTTATAGTTTTATAGCCTTAAATACTTCATCTACTTCGATGACTGGAGATATGAACCAGAATTCTTCTTCGTTGCAGCAATTTGGCGTTAACATAGCTAGGCGTCCAGAATTGCGTCACTGAGAGCTTTTGTTGCGAAACCCATAACAACTATGCTTGTTTGTGTCAAACATGGCGTGTGGCAACACACATCAGCGATAATGCTGCTTGTGGAGAATTAGGATTGATACCAGACCATAATTGAGCCAAGCGATACTTCTTGTCAGATTCACCGTAATTGCCTTGTAATACCTCTGCACCAACTGTATGGTTGTGGGGATAAACCTTGACACTAAAGCCAAGTGGCTCCAGAATTTTGTAGTAGAGCTTCGGCGTTACTCCATCCCCAGGTCGGTGATGAACCTCAGTTGCTAATCCCCAAGTTTGCTCTGCTGCTGAGGTATGACCTCCTCGTTTGATTAGCCGATATAGCCCTAAGCGTAAGTTCCATAACCACAAACCTAATCCTTGGAAGTTCCAGGCAGTCAACTGAGGGTCGTGGTCTGTGATTAGGATGCCGCCTGGACGGACTAAACGCGCTGCTTCCGCCAATACGATGTCCATGTAATCACAGTGATGCAGTGTAGCATTAAGTAGTACAAGGTCAGCAAAATTAGAAATGAAAGGAAGTTGGTGGGCATCTGCCTTGACTGGTATATAGCCAATACGTTGAGCCATAGACAATGCCCCATCGCTAACATCTACACCAATTAACAATTGTGGTTTTCCCCCAAGGGTTGCATACAAATTGCCCGGGCCACAACCAATATCTACAACAATTTTATGATCCCAAGTTCCCGTGGCTGCTTCCCAGCAGGACTTGAACACTTGATCACGATGACAGTGCAAAAAATAGTTTTTTGCCCATTCTGGATGCCCAAAGTAATAACTATTCGCCTTGATGGCTGGACTGGGAGTAGGAATAGGAAAATTTAGGATATCTTGTTTATCTAAATCGACTTTAAAATCAGCAGCAATATAAGGTTTGAGAACTGAATATGAAGAAGTTGCCATAGCTATCACCTCTATTAATATCCTGCTTCAGTTCGCTACATCAGCGAACCCTTAAATTTATTAACCGAGCAATATTGCCAGGTATCTGTGAGATCAAAGTAATTAAATCTACTGAGTACAATAAATTTAATTCTTACTTGCTCTTAGTTGCCCACAAGCAGCATCGGCTTCTAAACCACGGGAATAACGGACACTAACAGCAGTATTTTGCTGCTTGAGGACGTTGACAAAGGCTTGAATGCGATCGCGGTTGGGACGTTTATAGTCTACTTCTTGGATGGGATTATAAGGAATCAAATTTACATGACTTTGGAATCCTCGCAGGCATTTTGAAAGTTGCAATGCGTGTTCTGGTAAATCGTTAACACCAGCAAGGAGAACATATTCAAAGGTAAGGCGGCGGCCAGTGATTTCCACATATTCCCGACATTCAGCCAGCAAATCTTCTAGAGGATAGGCGCGGGCGCTGGGAATAAGTTTTTCCCGTAGTGCTTGATTGGGTGCGTGCAGACTAACTGCCAGAGTGATTTGCAAATGGTTTTGCGCGAACTCACGGATGCGATCGCGAATCCCAACTGTAGAAACTGTCAGCGATCGCTGTCCGATACCGATGTCTTGGTTCAGGGTTTTCAGGGCTGCTAGGACATTCTCAGTATTTAACAACGGTTCACCCAGTCCCATAAACACCACATTGCTAACCCGTTGCTGAAAATCTTCTTGTACAGTTAACACCTGATCGATAATTTCATGGTGTGCTAGGTTGCGTTTGTAGCCGCCTTTACCAGTAGCGCAGAAATCACACGCCATTGGACAACCTACTTGAGTAGAAACACAAACTGTTAGACGGGCTTTTGGACCTTCTCCCGCTTCTGCAAAGGTAGGGATACCAACAGTTTCAATAATTTGCCCGTCTGTTAATTGTAAAAGATATTTGACTGTGCCATCGGGTGCCACAGAGCGGTAATGTAAAATTGAGCGCCCAATCGGAATTTCTGCTACTTCTTTCCGCCATTGCTTCGGGAAGACAGAAATATCAGATAGCGATCGCACCCCCTTCTCATAGATCCATTCATGCAGTTGTTTTCCTCTGTAAGCAGGTTGTCCCTGCTGCTGCACCCAAGTGCTTAACTCCGCAAGGGTCGCACCTAGAAGGGGAGGGATTAATTCTGATTTTTCTGGGTTGTTGTGTAAGTCAACCTGAGATATAAGTGGCGTAGCAGACATAAAAAATCACGAATTGATGCTGGATCTCTATCCTACACCGCCAGATTAACTTAACGTGAAATCGACGAGCAAAAAAGCTCAAAACGCTTGCTTAAAAAGGGTTTTGAGAGATTTTTACAAATAGTATTTCCACATTTATTGAGATTGCCTTCAATGTGGACTAGAAGTTATAGCAGTGATCAGACAGCTTAGGACATTGGCAAATCGTAAGAGAGGGGCTGTCAAAGCTATCCATAGCAGACTTGTCCTAACCATTATGGCAGCCGCTATACTTCTGTGGCACTGCTGGAGAGGCATCAAGCGAGACGATTAAAAAATATATTGCCAATCAAAAGACTCATAAAATTAAACTGTTTTGATAAAATATGACTAAAATGATGTTATAAAAGTCATCAAACCAAACATCATTTGCGAGAACGGTATGGAGCAACAGACGGTTCGGACAACGCTGACCCTCCCAAAGGATTTGTTAGAGGCAACGGATAAAGCCGTTCATGCAGGAAAAGCCAGAAGTCGTAACGATTTTGTAACACGGGCATTACGGCGTGAACTAGCTGCTCAAAAACGGGCAGAAATTGATGCAGCCTTAGCAGAAATGGCAAATGATCTAGAGTATCAAAGGGAAGTTTTGCAGATGGAAACAGAATTTGCCCCGGCTCAATGGGAAGCTTTGAAGTTGGAGGAAACTTCCCTTTGAGACGGGGTGAAGTCTACGACGCCCGTCTAGAGCCAACTGAAGGATCAGAACAGGGTGGAACCCGTCCAGTCATTATTGTCAGTCGGGATGCGATTAATGCTGGTAGTCCTGTGGTTCTGGCAGTTCCCTGCACAACCTATCGATCAAGTAAGCGGATCTATCCCACACAAGTGTTGATCCAGCCACCCAATGGTGGGTTGATCCATGATTCGTTGGCAATGACAGATCAAATTCGGGTACTCTCAAAATCGCGTTTATTGCGTTTGCGGGGAACGCTTTCTGAGGAAGCGATCGCCCAACTCAACCGATCGCTATTGATTGCTCTTGATCTACCAGGGCAAGATGATGAAATACTCTTCAATTTAGATTAACCCCTTCACGTCACCAACTGCGCGGCGGAATTGAAAAATTGACGACATAATCCCTTAGTAACTAAAACTGTTGTCAGCAAGTTAGCGAAAGCCACCATGAACATAATCAAAATTTCGTAGGATACAGCATCCAGGGGTTTGACACCAGCTAATAACTGTCCGGTAGTAATTCCTGGTATTGCCACCATCCCGATGAGGATCATTTGATTGAGAGTGGGAATCAATCCGGCTCTGATGGCATCTTTGCGGTACTGACTAACTGCTTGCTCTGGAGTTGCGCCTAAGCTTAAATGGGTTTCTATTTCGAGATGGCTGGAATTAATGGTGCTGACAAGACGATCGCCAGCGATCGCAGCTGCATTAGTAGCATTACCTAAGACTATCCCTGCTAGGGGAATTATATACTGTGGTTCATACCATCTTTGTGGTTGAATGATCAAGAAATTGGTATAAAGCACTGTCAGGGCGGTACTAATTAAAATTGCACCCCACACCAAAGGCAACACATGAGGAATTTTTTGGCTGATGCGATTTCGTGCGACAATCGCCGTAATTGTCAGCATTATTGCTAATAGCGCCAAAACTGCCCAAGCAGTGTCCAAAGCCAAGATGAAATCTAAAATGTATCCCAATACGAGAAGTTGTAAGATGGTTCTCCCAGTAGCAAGGGCTAAGTTCAACTCTAATCCTAATTTTTCCCAGGCAGATAAACCAATGGCGATCGCCATCAATCCTACAGCAATAGCTAAATCCACGAAATCCAGTTTGATCAGATCCTGCATAGGTTTTCTATCTCCTGGTATTTTTTTCTCAAAGCAGCGCACACAAGAGGAACTTTGATCCGATGTGTTGGATCTTGAATGATATATATCACTTTCATCAATTCAAAATGGTACGAACTTAACACGGCAAACACCTAGTACCGCAAGGCGGAATTCAAAATTCAAAATTCAAAATGAATACAGCGTAAGCGTTTTATTGATTTGGAATGAGTGGTTTATTTACGCCGTGCCGTACTAGTATGCCTACTATCTGTAAATTAAATGTACGGTAGTTAACCCCCCCCACAATTTCAGTAAAAACCCTAATAGATGCGTATCCTGGGCGATAGTCTTTTAGTAGCTCCTATTTGATTAAGCAAAAATTGACTGTCGAAGTGCATCCTTTGTATCTCCCGATAAAATGAGAACTCATGATCCAAAGTGTAAATCCCATCCCTGCATTTGATATCAAGCAGCAATACACCACCATCGAAGCAGAAGTAAGTGCAGCCGTCTTAGAGGTTCTGGCTTCTGGCCGCTATATTGGCGGCCCCCTAGTGGAAGGTTTTGAGCAACAGTTTGCTGCTTATAATACTGTTACTGAATGTGTGGCTTGTAATTCTGGTACTGATGCGCTCTACTTGGCGTTACGAGTCTTGGAAATTGGTGCAGGCGATGAAGTGATTACAACGCCTTTTACCTTTATTGCGACATCTGAAGTAATTAGTGCCGTAGGTGCAAAGCCTGTTTTCGTTGATATTGATGCTACTACGTTTAATTTGGATGTGGAGCAAGTCGCGGCGGCGATTACACCCAAAACTAAAGCGATTATCCCGGTTCACCTATTTGGACAACCTGTGGATATGACATCATTGATGGCTCTGGCTCAGTCTCACAATTTGTCAATAGTTGAAGATTGCGCTCAGTCTACAGGCGCAATTTGGGCTGATGAAAAAGTAGGAAGTATTGGACATATTGGTTGCTTTAGTTTCTACCCTACCAAAAATCTTGGTGGTTGCGGCGATGGTGGAGCAATAACGACTAATGATCCAGCGATCGCTACTAAAGTACGAATACTACGGGATCATGGTAGTAAAATTAGATATTTACATGAAGAAATCGGTGTAAATAGCCGTTTGGATGCTCTCCAAGCGGCTATTTTACAGATTAAGCTGCGTTATTTAGATATTTGGAATCATCGCCGACGAGATATCGCCAATTATTACTACCAGTTCCTTAGCCAAATTCCGGGAATCGTCCCACCCCAAGAATTACGTGGGGGTATTGGGGTATGGAATCAATACACTATTCGCATATCAGGCGAAGGGCGAAATGGTTCTAGCGCCAAATATCGAGATTGGATGCGTAGTCAATTGCAAGAACACGGCGTGAGTTCAATGATTTACTATCCCCACCCTTTACATTTGCAGCCAGTTTATCAAAGTCTGGGCTATCAAATTGGAGACTTACCAATAGCAGAGCAAGCTTGCCATGAAGTCATATCCTTGCCCATGTTCCCAGAACTAACACAACAGCAGCAAGAGCAGGTAATTTATGCGTTGAAAGAAGTAATGAGACACGATTAATCGCGTCTGTTCTGTACAGAAGTTAGGAGTTTTGAATGAATAAGTTTCTTCAACTCATCACTCCTAACTCATAACTCAAAACTTATTTCATTACTACATTTGCAGTCGCTAACGCTTCCAACAAGCCACGCACGGCGGCAATCATTGCAACTTCGCTATTGAGTTGGTTGATAGCGGAACCAACACCAACACCAGCAGCACCAGCAGCGATCGCTAATGGTGCGGTAACGCTAGAAATGCCTGAAGCACACAATACTGGCACTGATACCACACGGGAAATCTCAAAAGCTGCTGCCAAAGTGGGAGCAGCTTTTTCAATTAATCCTAGAGTTCCAGGGTGAACTGGGTTACTGCTAGTACCGCCTTCGGTTTGGATAATGTCCGCTCCAGCTTTCACCAGTTCTTCTGCTAACTGTACCTGTTGATCTAGTTCCAGGATGTGAGGAACGGTGACAGATAGGGTGATTTCTGGGAAAAGAGCGCGGGTTTGCTTAGTCAGCGCTAGCACTTCTGGAGCCTCAAAGCGGCGTCCTTGAGCATAGAAGGAATCGAAATTCCCAATTTCAATTAAATCAGCACCAGCTACCACAGCTTGCACAAATTTCTCTGGTTCTACTGCCGATACACAAATTGGTAATTTTGTCAAACTTTTAGCTAACTGTACCAAAGCTGGATCGGCGGCAATATCGACAAAAGTAGCACCGCCAAATTCAGCAGCTTTGACAGTCGCAGCGACGCTAGCGGCGTCGAAGTTATTCAAGCCGCTAATCACTTTCAGAACGCGGCGGTTAGTAAATGCACGTTGGAGTCTGGAATACATCGTCATGGTTGGGCTTTTGAAGCTATGAAAATTAGGTATATTCTACCGTTCCTTAGTTGATGAGGGACTAAATCATTACGGCAGTTGCCAAATTTTGATAGTTTTATTCTTTTTTGGGATTTGCGATCGCTATCTTGTAAAATTTTGCTCTTGGAGTTTACTCTCCCGATTCAGCTAGGTATTAAATACAGCACAACACTACCATAAACCATAAAGTTCAGCAGATATCATATCTATGTGAGAATAATTAAGTTCTGTTAAGTTATTCTTTTCAGGAGAAAGATATTACTGAAGAAATAATGGCAAACTTTGACGAGAAAGAAATACTTGAACTCTGGGATAATAGAGCTAGAGACTGGGATATTCAACCCACATTCCGCACTTCAAAAGTAGCATTAAGCACTACAGAACTATTCTCGCTCAAAATCGGAATAAAAAATCAACTAGGAAAGCTAACGAGTCGTCCCACATTAAGATGGATATTTCAATGTTTTCAAGGAATTCATGTTTTGACTTTAAATGGGGTTAATGAGCATGGGAGGCTTACGGCGAAATAGCTAAATTACCCGAAAACTGGAGATTCGATTCAAGAGCATGGGAGCAATTTCGCTAATTGGCAAAATGTGTTGGACGGCTCCCAGAGCGATCGCTTCTTTGGGCATCCCGAAGACAACGCAGGTTTGTTCATTCTGAGCAATGGTGGTGCCTCCGGCTTGGGCGATCGCTTGTAATCCATCTGCGCCATCCCGTCCCATACCAGTCAGCAAAATGCCAATTGCCGATCGCGGGTAGCAGGTAGCAACGGTTTGAAACAATGCTGTGACAGAGGGACGATGCCCGGAGACGGGAGGGGTGCTGACGGTGATTAATCGCCCTTGAGTGTTGAGTTGCAGGTGGTGTCGTTCGGGAGCAAAGTAGACGGTACCCTGCTTGGGAAATTCTCCCGGTTGGGCGATCGTCACCCGCAGGAAACATTCTCCTTGCAGCCAATCTACCAGTCCTTGCAGAAATCCTTCGCTGATATGCTGAACACACAGAATGGGTACGGGAAAGTTTGCAGGCAGTTGTTTCAGGATCGTGTGCAATGCCTGGGGACCGCCTGTGGAGGCGCCGATCGCCACGACTTTGGCCAGGGAGAACGGCGAATTACCAATGGAGAATTGCGAGTTACTGACAGGTTTGGGGCTAACAGGCTGCGTTCTGGGTTCTACCGTCGCAGTTCTAGAAGCGTGACGAGTAAAGACTGTAACCCCTGCCAAAACTTTGATCCGGTTGATTAATTCGTTCTTGACCTGTTCATAGTCTGAAAGGGAGTCGATACTAGGTTTGGGGAAGACATCTAAAGCACCTGCTTGCAGCAGTTTAAAAACATTGCGGGAATCTTCTTGGGTGTTGACGGAGGTGCTGATCACCAGAATAGGACGGGGATAGTCTGCCATAATCCGCCGGGTTAGTTCCAGTCCATCCATTCTGGGCATGTGTAAATCGGTGCAGATTACTTGGGGCTGTGCGGCTGGAATTCGCTCCAATGCTTCCACGCCATTGGGAGCAGTTCCCACCACATTCATTTCTGAGGAACTCGCCAGAATCCGCTTAAGGATGGTTAAGGCGACGAGGGAATCCTCCACCAGAAAGACGCGAATTGGGGCAGAGTTTTTCATTGATTGAGAGTAAGTTCACATCCTCCGAAAAAATTGTTCTTCATTCATCTGAAAACCACTACACTAACCTTTGGAGAGTTGACAGCAAAGCTTCTTGATTAAAGCTGCCTTTGATAATGTAGGCATTGGCTCCGGCTTCCGCACCGCGACGTTTATCTTCATCGCTGGCAAGGGAAGTAACCAGGATAATTGGTAAATCGCTATATTCCTGATATTGGCGGATTTTGGCAGTTAACCCCAAGCCATCGAGATTTGGCATTTGCACATCGGTGACAACGGCATCAACGGTGTGCGATCGCAGTTTGTTCAACCCATCCAGACCATCCACGGCAGTAATAACTTGATAACCTGCTGTTTCTAAAATTCGCTTTTCTTGAGTGCGTGTGGCAATAGAATCTTCGACTAATAAGATGGTTTGTTTTGTGGGTGCAACTTGACGAACTTGGGTAGAAGAGATGGACTGCGATCGCGATCGGGCTGACTTCACCAAATCCTGGGGATTCAACACCATACACACATCTCCAGTGCCTAAAATTGTTGCCCCAGAAACATTGCGGACTCGTTTAAGCAACTGACTTTGAGGTTTAATTACGACATCTTGCTCATCCACTAAGGCATCTACCACCACACCCAGTTGTTCTTGCCCAACCTGAAGAATAATGCAGGAAAGCGCCGTTTCTTGAGTTAACCCAGATGGCATTGGTGGCAGTTCTAATAGATCAGCCAATTGCACTATCGAAATGGGTTTGCTATCCCGAATTACTGTATCATGCCCCTCCAAGGGAAAAATCTCTTCTGACTTGATCAAGCAGGCGGTTTGCACAAACTCGACTGGGATGCCATAGGGCATTTCGTTCACTTGCACAATCAAGACATGGGCGGTTGCCAAGGTGATACCGAGATTGACGCGCAGGGTACATCCTCGTCCAGGAAAGGATTCCACCTCAATGGTGCCTTTCAATTTCTCGACATTGGTTTGCACCACATCCAGCCCCACACCCCGTCCTGATAATTCTGTCACTAGGGGGGCTGTTGAAAAGCCCGGTGCGAAGATCAACGCCTGGATCTGGCTGGGAGTCATTGTCGCTGATTCTTCCTCCCCGCAAATGCCCCGTTTTACCGCTATTTGTTTGATTTTATCCAGGTCAAGCCCCCGGCCATCATCACTGATTTCCAGCACAATGTTAGTGGGAGTTTGGTAAGCTCTGAGCCGAATTGTTGCCGTTCTTGGTTTTCTTAGCCGTTCCCGTTCCTGTGGTGGCTCAATCCCGTGATCGATCGCATTTCGCAGGATATGCATTAGCGGATCTTTCATTTCTTCCAACAGGCGTTTGTCGGCAAGGGTGTCTTTGCCTTCCAGGATCAACTCCACCAATTTTCCCTGGTGCTGCGCCAGATCGCGCACCATTCGGGGGAAGAGGTTGAAGATGGTTGCAAAGGGCAGCAATCGCAGGGTACGAATCCCCTCTTCTAGATCGCCACTCAGTTGTTCCAGTCGGGTTGTGTCTTCTGAAAGGGAACTTTGCAGGGTTTTCACCAAATGACCCAATTGCTCTAATCGTTCTTCAGAGTGATGATGAAAAGTTTCTAGACGCTTGAGGACGACGTTACCCTCTTGCTCTCGGCTGAACGCAAACCGATTAGTGAACAAATCTCGGTTCCATTCTTCCCACAGATTGGCGATCGCCTCAATTTCTCCCAACCGATGAGCAATCCGAATTTTGGTTACAGTTAACTCCCCTGCTTGTGTCATCAACGTATCCAGTTGGCGAGTGCCAACGCGGATGGTTTCGATGCGGTAGGAGGGATTTTGGATTGATCCGTTTTCCTCTTGATTTCTGTCAAGGGTATTGTTCTTGACTGTATTTGTGAATTCAATACCGTTGGCTTCTGGCTCCTGGCTGTTGAATTCTGTCTCCTGATTTCCACTCTCTTCCCCTTTCACCTGCTTTGCTCCCATCAATTCCGCTAGAGCATAAAAGGTATCAACTCTGGCAGGTTCTCCGGTGACGGCTTCGTGAACTAGTTTGCGGATGGCGGCGATCGCATGAGCGAGGCGTTCATAGGGTGCGTCTGTCGTAACATTATCCAACGAGGATGCAGGGTTTTCTTGCCGCTTGAGTTGAGTCAAAACATGCTCAATCTGATGTGCCAGAGTGCCGACATCTTTAACTCCCAACATATTGGCATCGCCTTTCAGAGAATGCGCCTCCCGCATCAAGGCTTCTAGGACAGCCAGATCATCGGGGTGGTTTTCCAGATGCAGCAATCCATCATCCAGGTTTTGCAGGTGTTCTTCGCTGGCTACTTTAAAAACGTCTCTCAGTTCTTCATCATCGATGATCATAATGTTATGGCAGAGGTTAGGGGAGTGAATTTGGGATTTTACACACGTCGCTAAATGGTTGCCTTGAGTGCTTGCGCTGACTCGTTTAGTTGTTCAGTACCAGAGCGGATCTGGCTAATGCCACTGGCAGTTTCACGCGCCGCAATATTCAGGTCATTCATGGCAGAGACAATTTGCTGAATGGCGATCGCTTGCTGGTTGATATTGAGTGAAATCTGTTGACTGTTGAGGACAATCTTATTCACTGCACCTTCTACACCTGCAAAGGATTCTGACGTTTCCTGGGCAATTCGCGTCCCTTCTTCCACAGTTTTAGTGCCTTCATGGGTGACAATGACAGTGGTGCTGATGGCAGATTCAATGTCCCCTACCAAGGTGTTGATCTTTTCAGTTGATTTTTTGCTCTGGTCTGCTAGTTTGCGAATTTCAGCAGCGACAACGGCAAAGCCTTTACCATGTTCCCCTGCCCGAACTGCTTCCACAGCTGCATTTAACGCCAGCATATTGGTCTGAATTGCCAACTCGCCCACCAGACTAGAGATATTGGCAATCTGTTTAGTTTGCTGATTTAAGCGGGTAATGTGATCGGCAATGGCTCCTACTTTTTGCCGTAGGGTTTCCATACCCTTGAGGGTACGTTTTACAGCTTCAGTACCGTTACTTGCAAGGGTCAACGCTTGTCGTGCCCCTGCTGCCGCAGATTCTGCTTGTTCGGCTGACTGCTGCGATGAGGCTCCTAATTCATCGATGGTGATGGTGGTTTGATTGACGGAAGCTGCCTGTCGGGTAGCAGTCCGTTCTTGCTGCTCAACCGTCGCGGCGATTTCATTAGTGGAGGCAGCCATTGTTTGAACAATTTCAGCAATTTTGCCGGTCAACGGTTTAGCTATTTTGTTGCTCAGAAATATTCCTAGTAAGATTGCCCCCAGAGGACCGACAATGATACCAGTAATCACCCAATTTGTGGTCAAGCGGGCATCATTACTGGCGGCTTTATCTGCATCTTCAGCACTATCCTGATTAATTTTGATCAGTTGCAACAATGAGTCAGTCACAACCGCAAAGGAAACATCATTTTTGGCAACAGCGTTTTCTCTGAGTTTTGTCAGTTGATCGGCAGCAGCGATCGCCGCCTTCATTTCTGGAGAATTCTCTCGCTTCTGAATGGTCAATTCCAGCTGTCTGCGAGTGGGGTTTGCAATACCTAACTGAGCAAAGTTCTGGTAAGCCTGAAGATAGGCGGCATGACCCTGCTTCCACGTCTGCCACTGTTGTTTAAATGTCTGGTAGAGTTTTTCCTCGTCGGGATCGCGGAGCGGGGCATCATATTCTTCAAAGCCTGCGTCAATCTGCTTCCAGGCTGTCTGCATTCGATTTAACTCAGACTGTTTGGTTCCCAAAGGTATTTCGGGGTTGATAATCGTTCGCTCTACCGACTGGATCTGGGTATGCCCTTCACTAATTTTCCACAATCCATCGAGGCTGGGGAGGCTATTATGGCTGAGGGTGTCGATATGGCTGCTTAATTGATGAGTACCCCGCCAGCCGACAGATCCGATCACCAAAACGACACCGCCCATAAGCAAAAATGAACCCATCAATCTTGCGTGCAGAGACATATTTTTCAACATACCTGTAACTCCAATACATTTTTAGACAACGGCTTTTAGTTCCTGAGCGGCATCATTCAGCCGTTGTGTACCAACTTTAATTTGACTGATGCCAGAAGCGGTTTCTCTGGCAGTAATGTTGAGCGAGTTCATGGCTTCTACCACCTGTTGAACGGCGATCGCCTGTTGATTGGAAGTCAGGGAAATTTGCTGACCATTCACCGCGATCGTTTTGATGGCATCTACAATTTTTTCTACGGTTTTAGTACCTTCACCAGTGACTATGACGGTGGAATTGGTCGATTTTTGAATGTCTACGACTAGTACATTAATTTTTTCAGCCGATCGCTTACTTTGGTCTGCCAGTTTGCGAATTTCGGCAGCAACAACCGCAAAACCTTTGCCATGTTCCCCGGCTCGCACCGCTTCCACTGCCGCGTTGAGCGCCAGCATATTGGTTTGACTTGCCAGGTCGCTCACAAGGGCGGAGATCATGCCAATTTGATTGGTTTGTTCGCTCAGGTGGAGAATTTGCGTGGCAATGTCGCCTACTTTTTCTCGTAGGCTCGATTGGCTGGTCTGCCCCTCTTGAGTCCGACCGTCTACCAGCAACAACACCTGCTGCGCCCCTGCGGCTGAGGCTTCTGCTTGTTCGGCAGACTGGCGGGAGGAAGCCCGCAACTGATCCATTGTGGTGGTGGTTTGGTTGACAGAATTGGCTTGTTGGATGGTGGCGCGTTCTTGTTGCTCGATGGTCGTGGCAATTTCAGTGGTGGAAATGGCGATCGCGCTGGCAGAGGCGTTCATCTGGCGGGAAGTGCGGCTAATCACCCAGATGCCAATTAAAATAGATAGCACGAGGGAGAGTCCACTTGCTAACATCACCGTGAGCTTAAGGGCATTGAGCGCCTCTTGCTGCTGTTTTGCGGCAATTGCAAAAGTCTGATCTTCTCGAGTCTGCATTTCTTCAATCATGTCTACGACATCCTGCCCTTGATTGCGGGAATTTCCCTTACTCCAGCTTTCAACGGCTTCTTTGACTTTGCCCTGATCCACCTTTGCCATCAAATTATCGTCAAAAGCAATCTGTTTATTCCGCAGTTCTTCCAGTTTGGTTAAAGACAGTCGTTCCTGTTGCGATCGGGCAAGTGTGATCAGTTTTGCTAGAAATTCCTTGGAATCCTTTTGAGTCTTTTGGTAGCTCTCAAGCGATTGCTGATTTTTTTCTAATAAATAGCCTCGATTTGCCTTAGAATTACTTTGCACACTAACAGAAAGATCATCAAGTATTGAGTTAATGTCATAAGAAGACAATAAATTTTCTGACCGTTGGTTCACCGTGTTGATATTGATGATCGTCATTCCGGCAGAAACTAACAATGCCAGCACGGGAACGGCATACCCGCCAATAATCCAGTATCTTAGTTTCCAATTTTGCTTACTTTCCATCTTGTTATCTCCTATAAGTGGATAAGTTCGAGAATTTGCAGATATTGCTGTCACACAATGAGAGGATTTGAGATTTTAGATTCACCCCATTGACTGAAAAGGGAGGAGGGGGAACTGAGCAAGGGAGAAAGATACTGGAATTCCCCTGTAAAAAGGGTTTCAGAGCAACTAAATTTATTTATGGGGTTTTCCCCCTGCTCCCTATTCCCTGCCCCTTTTCCTCTTCGATGACTCCCTTCTCATACAACACTCTGTAGCTTATAAGCTGCGTTATTGAGTTCGTGAGTGCTAACGCGAGTCTGACTGATGCCGATGGCTGTCTCTCTAGCAGAGTTCTTGAGTGCATTCATTGCCTGTAAAATTTGCTGAACCGCTATTGCTTGCTGATTGGCGTTGAGCGAGATTTGCTGAATATTCAATACCATCCGATTCACGGCATCGGTGACACTGCTGAACACTTCCACTGTCTGCTTAGTCATTACCGCACCCTGTTCGGCAGTTTTTGTGCTTTCATCCGTCATCACAACGGTTGAGTTGATCGCGGATTGAATGTCATTGACTAGCACATTAATTTTTTCAGCCGATTTCTTGCTTTGATCTGCCAGTTTGCGAATTTCGGCGGCGACGACTGCAAAGCCCTTACCCTGTTCCCCTGCCCGCACTGCCTCCACTGCTGCATTTAGCGCCAGCATATTAGTCTGATTTGCTAAGTCACTCACCAACCCGCAAATAGTGCCAATTTGCTTGGTTTGTTCGGTCAGGCGCAGCATTTGGTCTGCTACCGCACTGACTCTGTGGCTCAAGGCTGCCATCCCTTCTAGGGTACGGGTGAGTGATTGATTGCCTTGATCTGCCAAATTTAAGACCTGTTGAGCGCTAGTGGAGGCAGTGGATGCTTGCTTGGCAGACTGTTGGGCAGAGGCGCTGAGTTCGTCCATTGTAGTAGTGGTTTCGCTGACCGAAGCTGCCTGTTGGTTGGCAGTGCGCTCTTGTTGCTCGATGGTGATGGCAATTTCAGCCGTTGAGGTGGCGATCGCACTAGCTGATTCATTTATCCGTCGAGCAGTGCGGCTAATTAGCCAGATACCAATCAAAACTGACAACAGCAAGGAAAGTCCAGTCGCGGACAGGATGGTTAGCTTGAGCGTATCGAGCGCTCCTTGCTGTTGTTTAGCAGCCGTGATCACATTCTGGTCTTCTCGCCGCTGAATTTCATTGATCACACTTGTCAGGTCATCAACCATACTGCGGGCATTTTCCTGACTCCAGGTTTCAATAGCTTCCTGAACTTTGCCCTGATTCACTTTGGCAATCAAATCATCCTCGACAACCATCAAATTATTCAGCAGCCCCTCTAGCCTGGTTAACGACTGTCGCTCTTGCTCCGTTCTGGCAAGCGACATTAACTTTGACAAAAGTTCGTTGAAGCTTTTTTGAGATTTTTGGTATTCGTCAAAGGATGTCTGATTTTTTTCTAACAAATAGCCCCGAACTGACTTAGAACCGCTTTGCACATTTGTGGCAAGGGCATTAATCGCTGAATTAACGTTATATGAAGAAACTAAATTCTGCGCTCGCTGAATCACTAGGTTGATATTGATGAATATCAGCCCCGCAGAAACTAACAATGCCAGCATGGGAACCGCATACCCGCCAAAAATCCAATATCTCAATTTGCAATTTTGCTTACTTTCCATTTTGTTATCTTCTATCAGTGAATGAGTTTGATAATTTCCAGATATTGCCGTTATTACCATTTAGATATAGCTATTTTTTAATTGGACTAAAATTGCTATATCCCTTCTCTGTTAAGAGTTCCCTATTCCCTTTCTGAACTAGATAATTTATTTTTCATTACCACTTATTAAACCTCTTCATTGACAACCAACACCTCTGAAGTCAGCAGTCTAGACAAATTGATGATGCTCATCATCCGGTCTCGATAGGGTGCGACACCCTGGAGATAGTCGTCCTTGACAGAATGCAGAGCAATTGGAGTCGTGGTCATTTGGGAGGGATGAATATACGTCACATCAAAAATGTCATCGACGGCAATGCCTGCCACCCGTTGATCCAGACGAACCACAACGGCATGCTGATGCGATCGCACTGCATTCATGGGCAGATCAACGACATCATTGATATTGATTAATGTGACAATTTCACCCCGCAAATTGATGTTGCCAACAATGTGTGGTGGACAGCAGGGAATCGGGGTAATCTTGTGAATCTCGGTAAACTCATGCACCGTTTCCAAGCTAAATCCGAAGTACTCCCCCGCCAACCCCACAACAGCCAAAGCCAAAAGCCCAGCCGAATTTTCGTCAGCGATCAAACATCGGAGAGTTTCAGTTCGCTGTTGAAAAATCTGTCGCTCCTGGGAATCGAAATGATCATATAAGTTTTGATTTAGGACTGAATCAGATGGGTGTTTTAGTGCATCATCGACTGAGCTATTGTTAAAATCAGAATTGGCATTGAAAGTAGTCTCTATAAGGGCGTATTGCACCAATATTTCTGGATTGAGCAATGTCACAATTCCTTCTTCAACGTTGGCAATGCCCATCACCAATGCATCCGGCAAGCTCTCTTTTGACTGATTGCAGACATTGGCAGTGATTTGATCAGCCGCGATCGCTTGCACACTATCCACTTGACTGACGATGATTCCGATTCTTTGAGTTTCCCACTCTAGGACAATCATGCTGTCAGTTAATTGAAAGGGGGGACGTGCTTGTTTTAAGCGGTGATATAAATCCATCACCGGCAGAAACTTCCCTCGCAGATTAATCACGCCCAAAATTGTGCTAGGACTTTCGGCGATCGCAGTCACTTCTGGCAGAAAAAAGAGTTCTTGCACGGCTGTAGCCGGAATGCCATAGCGTGAGTGATTAAGCTTAAACATTAAGTAGGATTGATCGTTCATAATTGGTTAAATTTAAATGCTTAAGAACATGTGCTTTTAACTCGGCAGTGGTTTGCTGGTTATTGAAATCGATCACTTGCTCTGGGGGTAGACTTTGCAAAATTTCTAAAAGCGATCGCCAGATTTTTTGAGCCTGTTTTGTATTTCCTTCTCGTTCATATATAAAACCCAATTCTATGTGAGCATTAACAGAACTGGGAGCAAGATAAATAATACGTTTTAAGAAGGATTTTGCACTGTCATGATCTCCTTGTTCTTCGGCAATTTGAGCCAATAAATGATAGGGTTCGATCGCCAATGGGCTGATCTGGAGTGCCTGCTGACACGCCTGATTTGCCTGAGAGTAATCGCCAAAATTTGCGTAAGCTTCTGCCATCAAACAATATGCCTGAAAGTGTTGAGGGGCAAGAGCAATCAGTTGTTTCGCTATTTGAGTGACATCGGCATCAGCTTCTGGAATTAGCGATTGCTTGGCTGTATCTAAAAGGGTTTGTTGAGTGTTTGTACTCACGTCGCCGCCCGTTCCCAACCTTGGAACAAAGGGGTTAAAAATTTCGGTTTCCCTGCTCTCAAATTTGGCAGCAGGAGTTAGGGGATGTAGGTCTTTGCTCTTCTCGTTGAGTGCGCTATGCCTCTGATAAGCCGCAGATTGCGGAAAATTTTTGACTTGAAACGGTTCAGTTTTGTGTGTGTGTAATTCTGTGTGACCTGTGAGCAGAAACCCTCCCGGTGCTAGAGAGCAGTAAAACTTATCTATAACTTGTGCGATCGCGTTAAAGTCAAAATAAATAAACACATTGCGACAAAGAATCAAATCAAAATCGTGAATCATGGACGCGTAAGTAGGGTAGTTATCCTGTATCAGGTTTCCAGGTTGAAATGTGACCATTGCTCCAATAGCAGGATCGATTTTCCAACCTTTTTTCTGTGATTGAAAGTAGCGACTTTTGATCTCTGGAGTGATTGTCCGAAAAGACCAATCGCTGTAAATTCCTTGTTGAGCTAGGGCGATCGCGGATTGATTAATGTCTGTGCCTAAAATCAGAATGTCCCATGCCTGATTGTCGGGGATCAGTTCCTTCACCAGAATCGCAAGTGAGTAAGCTTCTTCACCTGTCGAACAGCCTGCACTCCAAAGCCGTAATGTCGGTCGATAAAATTGTCCATTGGCAGGGTTGTAGTGAGTTAAACTCAGATCCCGTTTGCGCTCGATCAACTCTGGGAGCAACTGATTTTTGAGCAGCGACATCTGCCCCTGATCCCGAAAAAAATAAGTTTCAGTGACAGTAAGTAAAGAGATTAGTTCTTGCCACTCTACCGTACTGGGAATTAATTGATTTGTTGCCACCAAGAGCTGATAATAATCATTGAGTGAGGATAATCCCAGCGCCCGAATGCGAGTGAAAAGATTTTTCTTTAATGTATCTTGATACTGTGGTTGGATCTGAATGCCGAATGTATCAGCAATCAGATTAACCATCTCTGACAAACTAAAGTCATCATTGCGTTGAGGATTGGGTTCAAATAAAATGGGGCGATCGCTGATCATCTGATTCATTACTACATGATTTTCTTTTCCGATACCTTTAGGTTTCCCATTTCAATCTCTTGATTCTCATTTGCATGATATATCGCTAACTACTGTTACATCTATTTGATGACATGGGCGTGGAAACAGCTTTTTTTTGTATATTCCCTCAAAAAGTACGGCTGCTTCATTCCCTAAAACAGGTAAAATAGCAAGTATTGGGGGTATATAAAATTATGAGTAGCAATCTGATTGAACACCTCAAGCAGAAATTAATTAAACTTACGGCTAATTCATCTAAAAAAACTTATGCAACACTTTTTATTAACTTGGCTCGGTAGTGCAGTGGCATTATTTATTACTGCTAATATCGTTCCGGGATTCTTTATCAAGAATTTTTTGACTGCCTTGGTTGCTGCTCTTGTTATTGGTCTGGTTAATGCATTTATTAGACCAATTTTGCAGATTTTGACCTTTCCGATTACCTTACTCACCTTTGGTTTATTTACATTAGTGATCAACGCCTTAACCCTTTGGCTGGCAAGTGCCCTAACTCCTGGTTATGGTTTTGAGATTCAGGGCTTTCTACCGGCTTTGTTAGGTTCAATTGTGCTAGCAGTTGTTTCTAGCATAATTAACTATTTGTTAAGAGTTGTTGACTAGAAAAATTAGTAAATTGTAATACTCATATTTGAGGCTTGGGCAACAGCTAGCGTTACCGCTCCTGGTTGCCCTTGTAACTGGAAAATTTGTTTAGGAACTAAGAAGCTCACCCGCAATTCCTCTATGCTTGTAAACGGGAAAACAGTCAACGCTGTGAGTTGAGATGCTGCAAGAATAGCAGCTGCCTCTGCTACGCTAGGTGTACCTACTTTGTGGTCGGTAATTGTGGCAGGGTTGGGGACACAGACAGAGCGAAGGATTTGGGCAGAAAAGGTTTTTAGGGGCAAATTGCGGAGGTTGCAAAGTTCTACTAAACCAACTTCCGAGGCTTTAGTGTCAATGCTAGCAATCCCTGCGATCGCACTTTGAAAAAGTTGATTTTCTCGAAATATTTGCTCAATCGCCCGATCAATCAACTGCCATGAGGTTCCCCGTTTACAACCGATTCCTACCCATAAAACCTGTTGCATTTGCTCTATTTCCTGATTCAATTCGTCAGGGTTTGGTTTACTCCAACAGCCAACCAAATAAATTTCCTACTGTCAACCTCAACTCAGTTGCAAAATCTGGCACAGGAAGTAAAGCTTCTAATTCATCGAACATGACGGGCTGTTGATTGCGGATGTACACAAATACAGTTTGTTCTTCTGGATCAATCAGCCAACCCATTTGTGTTTCATAATTCAGGCAATGTAAAATATTTTTTGTAACTTTCGTTTGTCTTTGATCGGGTGATAGAATCTCGATAGTCCAATCGGGAGATGCTGAAAATAAATTTGCTACCCTGCCATCTTCTTTGCGAGGTATTCTCTCCCAAGTAAATACCGCTACATCCGGGACAATTGATCTGCCACCAAATGTACACCGCAGTTCTGGATATGATCGTGCAACTTTTTGGGGTTTCAAGACAGCATTAATAAAAATAATCAGTTCACCTTGAATTGTACTGTGCTTTCCCTGTGCCATAGGTTTTTGAATAATTTCACCATTGATATACTCACTAGCGGGCTTGGTTTCTGGTAGCATCAGAAACTCCGCCAAAGTTATGTTTTTAGATGATGTCCGTACCATTTGCGATCGCCTCCAATAAAACGCCCTCTTCGAACTCCACCAATTACGAATTACGAATTAGTATTACATCCTCTCCAATACCTGAATTCCCAACAAAGATAATCCTAACTTCAGGGTTCTAGCGGTCAAATCACATAAAATCAAGCGAGATGTTCGCTGTGGTTCCTGGGCTTCCAACACCTGAACTCCCTGATTGCGATCGTAAAACTGATTAAACTTTTTACTCAGTTCATACAAATATTCACATAAACGATTGGGTAGCAAGTCTTGCTCTACACTACTAATAACTTCATCCAGCTGAAGTAAATATTTTGCCAGCGCTAATTCTGTTTCATGCTGCAACAAAATGGCATTATTTCCCAACTCTTTAAAGTTAATATCACCCTTGCGGCTAATCCCCTGAATCCGCGCATAAACATACAACATATAAGGTGCAGTATTACCTTTGAGATCCAGCATTTTGTCGTAGCTGAAAATGTAGTTACTGGTGCGGTTTTGGCTTAAGTCTGCATACTTAACTGCACTGATCCCAACTACCCTAGCAACTTCATTAATAAATTCTTCAGTTTCTTGCCGTTCTTCTTCTTGTAATCTAGTTTTTAGGTCAGCATAGGAACGAGAAACAGCTTCATCTAATAAATCCCGCAACCGCACAGTATCCCCAGAACGAGTTTTGAATTTTTTACCATCTTCTCCTAACACCAACCCGAAGGGAATATGCACTAATTCCACATCATCGGGAATCCATCCGGCTTTGCGTGCAACCTGAAAAAATTGAGCAAAGTGGTTTCCTTGTCCAGCATCTGTTACATAAATTATCCGCTTTGCTTGATCCTGCTGAATCCGGTAGCGGAGTGATGCTAAATCAGTTGTGGCATAGTTATAACCGCCATCTGATTTCTGCACAATTAACGGCAAAGGTTCACCTTCTCTATTTGTAAACCCTTCCAAGAAAACGCATTTTGCACCCTGATTTTCTACCAGTAACCCAGATTTATTTAAATCTTCCACAACTTTTGATAGTAAGGGATTGTAGAAAGATTCACCCCGTTCAGTTAACTTGATATCCAGCAACTCATAAATTACTTTAAATTCTTTTCGAGAAGCTTCACAAAGAAAAAACCAAGCGTGTTTTGCTGGTAACTCATTAGATTGTAGTTCTACTACTGCTTTACGTGATCTTTCTCGAAAATCAGCATCTTCATCAAATTCTTTCTTAGCTTCTCTGTAAAACTGAACCAAGTCTCCTATATTTATAGAGGGAGAGTTAATGAAACCCGGTTGATTGTCCGCCTCATAATATAGACTATTCCAAAAGGAATTATTTTCAGAATCAAATTCACGAAGATGAGTAATTAACATCCCAAACTGCGTACCCCAATCACCCACATGATTTAACCGCAGCACATCGTGTCCTTGAAATTCTAAAATCCGGGCGATGGAATCACCAATAATTGTCGAACGCAAGTGTCCGACGTGCATTTCTTTGGCAATATTCGGACTAGAAAAATCCACAATTTCCCGCTTGGGCGTTTTCGTGGCTGGAACTCCCAGTCTGGGATCAGCTTGAATCCCGTTCAGTTGTGCTTCTAAGTATGCCGTTTTTAGTTTCAGATTGATAAATCCTGGCCCGGCGATTTCTGGTGGTTCGCAGATTTCGGATACATCTAATTTATCAACGATCGCAGCTGCGATCGCTCTTGGTTGCTTTCCTAATTTTTTACTCAGGGATAAAGCCACATTCGCCTGATAATCACCAAATTTAGGATTGCTAGCAGGAACCAAAATTGGATCTAATCCAGCGAAGTCAGCCCCAAAAGCCGCGACTAAAGCCTGCTCAAGCTGAAGTTTTAGTTTTTCTTGTGTAGCGTTCATATATAAATTTTATCTGTGATCAGGGTAATGTAGCTCTGAAAAAGCTTGATTATTCACTTTAGCATTTCATTTTGAGCCGCTCAATTGATCAGGCGATCGCAACCTAAATCTGCATTTGCTTGTAATCATCGGAGCATGGAAGCAGATGTTACTAGTGATACATCATGGGTGGAAAACATCTGGCATACAAAGGGAATCCAGGCTTGCAGCAGCAAAAGCACATAGCACGGACGCCAATCAAAGAAATCGGAAAAGAACTATTCTCACTACTTTCTCCGAAAAGCTTTAAGCCGTTAAAGTTATGCAAAGGGATTTACCCACCATCCGATTACAACTTGATACACACAACAGCAAATTCAATCAGCTAGTTTGGTGCGACAAATTATTATAATGCTTCCCAGGTGGTGGTTTATTAATTTTTTATTTAAGGTTTTTAAGTTTCTCTAATTTGATCAATTCACTAATTCATATATTCATCCTCAAAGACGACCTGGCGAATATTAAAATGATATCTAAAGATTTTTGCTATTAGTTCTCTAGATAGATCAGAAATTTTATCGGCAAACTTTAAGATGAAAAAGTCAAAAGCAAACAAAGCAGATTTTCACGAAGGAAAAATTCAATGGGTAACATTATTGCTTGGCTGGTTTTGGGTTTAATTGCAGGTGCGTTAGCTAAGTTATTCTATCCAGGAACCCAAGGTGGCGGTATTCTCTCCACCATTGTTTTAGGAATCCTTGGAGCCGTTGTCGGGGGTTATTTGGGTCAAACTTTGCTAGGAAGTAGTTCAGCAGCCGCCGCATCTGTAGGAGCTTTTTCCCTGGGAAGTATTTTATTTGCTGTTCTTGGGGCTATGCTACTGATTTTCCTTTGGGGTCTATTGACTCGTCGGGCTGTGTAATAACCTCAAATTAGCTAACACTCTTGGGAATCACTTCTAGCTGCAATAAACCGATAAAATGACATTAGAAAAAGAGCGAAGAACTATAGGAGTTTTCGCTAGGTGTTCGGATGCACAATTGGCACTTGAGGAACTAAAAGCAGCTAATTTTCCAATGCACAAAGTTTCCGTAATTGCACAGGATGCAGAAGAACAAAATGATATTGCTAGTGTTGAAGTCAAAGATAGCACTAGCAATACATCCTCAGAAGATACTGCTGGAGCCGTTACTAGCTTATTAGTCGGTTTAGTCTTCTGGATAATTCCTGGTATAGGCCGAGTCATCATAGCTGGAGCAGAAGCAATAGCGATCGCTACCACTTTAGCAGCTGGTGCGATCAATGCAACCGCAGGTGATTTGCGTGATGTGTTGCTAGGTTTAGGAATTCCTAAAGATCAAGCACAAGGTTATAGTAATCTAGTTTGCAAAGGTTATTATTTAGTAATAGTAACCGGGATAGATATAGAAATTCGTCTAGCTAAGAGGGTTTTTGATTGCTGTAATATTCAACAGTGGGTTATTTATCAGCCATACTCGACTCCAAATAGTCGCTATAAGAATGCACTTGGTGTTTTCTCCACGCGCCAAGACACACAAAGAGCGCTTATTGAACTGAAAATTGCTGGCTTTCCGATGAGTCAAGTATCGGTGATTGCTAAGGATACAAACACCCTGAATGGTCTGAGTGAGGTAGATATTAACAGTTCCAAAGATAACTACACTACTTTAGGAATTCCTGACGAGCTAGCCAGATATTATGAGCATCAAGTGACTATTGGCAATTACCTATTAGTCCTAAATAGTACTGATATCTATATGGCAGGTGCAAGAGCGATTTTAGAGAGCCACAACATTGAATATTTTCGGATTTATAGCAAATCTGAACTTGATGCGGCTAGAAGCGATCGCCAGATTATTACTAACTTCTAATTAAACGTCAAGTTAATCTTAAGAGGGTTGATCTATATAGTGATGTCCAATGGCATTGATATCATATCAAACCGGAAAAACTACTATATTTAGTAATATTAAATGAGTGTTGAATTCTTGATGACAGAGTTTTGGTATTGCTAGGGAAATTACTGCACTCATAAAAACCACCATTTTTTAGTAAAGCCTAGAAAAAAAATTACTTATACTTATTATTGAAAATAAGATGAGATTTATAAATATATATATATATTACGATAGAAATGATAATATTTCTTTGGCGTGCGAAAAACTAAATATATCCTATGTAAACGAAATATCCTACATTTGTTTTGGATAGTTATAGCGGTTCCCAGGTGCATGAAGTACATATACATATTAAAACCTCACCCCCAACCCCTCTCCTTAGTAAGGAGAGGGGAGATAAAGTATAGCTTTATCGGGGTGAGGTTAAGCTGTACCTCAGTAGAATAGGAAACGTTATAAAACATAATCAGAATAGTCTCAAAAACAGAAATAATTTGAATACCTGCCTAGAATAATGTTGAACCGTTTGAAGATTGGAACCAAAATTGGAGTAAGTTTTGCCCTGAGTTTGGCAACTCTGACCACGATTGGTCTAATCTCCTACCAAAGCACCAATGATCTAATTGAAACTTCGCGCCAAGAAAACCATACCTATCAAGTGTTAAGTCAGCTTGAAGACCTCAACTTGCAAGTGACAAATGCTGAGACTGGGCAACGTGGTTACATTATTACTGGAAAACAGAGCTATTTAGAACCTTATAAGGCTGCTACTCAAGTACTGAATGAAAAAGTTAAGGAACTTCAGAGGTTAACAGCAGATAACCCTAAGCAACAACAGCAGTTGGATATTTTACAGCCACTAATCGCTCAAAAGCTGGCTGAACTTCAAGAAACTATCGATTTGCGCCAGAACCAAGGTTTTGAAGCTTCTCAGAAAGTCGTTCTGACAGACCAAGGCAAGCAGCTAATGGGTGAAATCCGCCAAGTTATCCAGACGATGAAAACTGAGGAAAATACACTGCTGAAACAGCGCTCTGAGAGGGCACGAGTAGCTGCTGGGGAAACCATCGCTAGCATTGTTTATAGTATTCCTCTATTTTCTTTGATCTTGGCTTTGATCGGATTCATCCTGACCCGAAATATCTCAGTACCTCTGAAGCGAGTTTCTGATTTAGCACAAAAGCTGGCGGATGGGGATTTATTGGTGAGTTTACCAGATAGCGATCGCCTGGATGAAATTGGCGTGTTGACGCGCACCTTCAACCAGATGATCGTTAATTTGCGAAACACAACTCAAAAAAATGACGAGCAAAACTGGCTAAAATCCAACTTAGCTGAATTTACTCAGATGCTCCAAGGGCAGCGAAATCTGGAAAGTGTGTCTCGGATGATCTTATCAAATTTAGCACCACTGGTTGGAGCATCCCAAGGCGTTTTTTATACGATGGACTCAATAGACGACCAGCCTGTACTAAAGTTGTTGAGTAGTTATGCTTATAAAGAGCGGAAAAATCTGGCAAATCAGTTTCGCTTGGGCGAGGGACTGGTGGGACAATCTGCCTTAGAAAAACAAAGAATCCTGCTTACAGAAGTTCCTAATGACTATATCCGCATCAGTTCCGGCTTAGGAGAAGCTCCCCCACTAAATATTATTGTCTTGCCCATACAATTTGAGACGCAGGTGAATGCCGTAATTGAACTTGCCTCTTTTGGGTCTTTTAACGAATTGCACCTGAGATTTCTAGAGCAATTGAGTGAAAATCTGGGTGTATTTTTAAATAACATCGCCTCACAAGTGCAAACTCAGCAACTACTTGAAGAGTCTGTTACTTTAACAGAGGAACTGCAAACCCAGCAAGAAGAACTACAGCAGAGCAATCAACGCCTGGAAGAACAGGCGCACGAGTTGGAAGAATCACAATTTCTTGTGAAGCAGTCTAACGAAGAATTACAACAATTAAATGAGGAGCTAGAAGAAAAGGCAGAATTGTTAGAAGTTCAAAATCGAGAAGTTGCTCGCAAGAACCAAGAAGTTGAGGGCGCGAGGCAGTCTTTGGAAGAAAAAGCTGAACAACTAGCGTTGTCTTCCAAATATAAGTCAGAATTTCTCGCAAATATGTCCCACGAGTTACGCACACCGCTAAATAGCCTGTTAATTTTAGCAAGGCTGCTAGCAGATAACTCTCTTAGCAACTTGACCGACAAACAGGTTGAGTATAGCCTGACTATTTACTCGGCTGGAACTGATTTGCTGGAGTTAATCAATGACATTCTAGATTTAGCAAAAATTGAGTCGGGTACTATGTCGCTCGATATTGAGCAAATTCCTTTTGCAGATTTGCAGACATCTCTAGAGCAGACTTTCCGGGAAGTTGCCCAGAATAAAAAAATCAATTTTACTATTCAACTGGATGAGAAGTTACCCTCGACAATTTCTAACGACTCCAAACGCCTGCAACAAGTTCTGAAAAATCTCTTAGCTAACGCCTTTAAGTTTACCGAAGAGGGAGGCGTGAACTTACAAATTAGCATGTCTTCCGAGGCAGGTGAAGTTGATAATTCCATGATTGCTTTTGCAGTTAGCGACACGGGTATAGGCATTCCAGCCGAGAAGCAGAAGATTATTTTCGAGGCATTTCAACAGGCAGATGGCACCACCAGCCGCAAATACGGAGGGACTGGTTTGGGCTTGTCCATCAGCCGCGAATTGGCTCAACTGTTGGGAGGGAGAATTGAACTAGTCAGCGAACCAGGACAGGGAAGCACCTTCACCCTTTACTTGCCCAGCCGACAGGAAAAGAATGGTCAAAATACTCTCACCACACTAGCCCCAGAGCCAATCACCTCTAGCCGCACAGCATCGATTATTAAAGAAGTACCAATGGTCGAAAATAGACTCACAACTGTGGATACCTCTGCATCCGCGAAAATACTTAGCAGCTTCCCCAGCGAAATCCCAGACGATCGCGAAATAATTGAACCGGGCGATCGCATTTTGCTAATTATCGAGGATGATGATAAATTCGCCCGCATCTTACTAGATATGGCACGTGAGCAGGGCTTTAAAACCATTGTTTCTTTACAGAGCAAACAAGGTCTAGCACTCGCGCAACAGTTTAAACCCAATGCGATTATGCTAGATATCCATATGCCAGAGATGGATGGTTGGACGGTGCTGGATCGTTTGAAGCATAACGCAAACACTAGACATATACCAGTACACATACTTTCTGTTGATGAAAGACAGCAACGGGGATTACACTTAGGAGCGATTACCTATCTCCAAAAACCCGTTTCTCCAGAAGCGCTAACTCAGGTATTAACTGAGATTAAAGGCTTTATTGAGCGTCAGGTAAAAAATCTCCTGATCGTCGAAGATGATCCCGTACAAGCCCAAAGTATTATTGAACTGATTGGTAATAGTGATGTCCAGAGTACAGCAGTGGGTACGGGAGCAGAAGCGCTCTCGATTTTGCGATCGCATCACTTTGATTGTATGGTGCTGGATCTCGGTCTGCCCGATATGAGCGGGTTTGCACTAATTGAGCAGATTAAGCTTGAACCCAGACTTTTAAAACTGCCGATCATCGTTTACACCGGCAAAGAACTTAGCCGACAAGAAGAAACCCAATTGCGGGGACTAGCAGAGACAATTATCATTAAAAATGTGCGATCGCCAGAGCGGTTGTTAGACGAAACTGCCCTATTTTTGCATCGGGTGCAAGCAAATTTGCCCCCACCAAAGCGTCAAATCCTAGAGCAACTACATCAAACTGACCCGGTGCTGGCTAATCGGAAAATTTTGATTGTAGATGATGACCTGCGAAATATTTTTGCCCTGACCAGCTTTTTAGAAAGCTATCAAATGCAAGTACTGTTTGCCGAAAATGGCAGAGATGGCATCGAGATGCTGCAAGCTAATCCTGACATTAATATAGTATTGATGGATATCATGATGCCGGAAATGGACGGTTACGAAACCACCCGCGCCATCCGCCAGCAACAACAGTTTCGCTCACTACCAATAATTGCTTTAACTGCTAAAGCCATGCCAGGCGATCGCGAAAAGTGCATCGAAGCTGGAGCCTCTGACTACATCACCAAACCTGTAGATACTGAGCAACTGCTTTCACTACTCCGGGTTTGGCTGTATCGTTAAGAGGATGTTTGAAAAGTATTCGGCGACTAGAAGTCGCTACTACACAAACTTTCGTCTTCCTCCGTGGACTAACGAAAAAGTAGGGCTTTTAACCCAATACGCTTGGGTTCTATTCACTTATTTGGTCGAGATATTAGCCTCAATGATGGTTCTGTGGGTCTGTTAATCAGTAAGGGAGGTCAAGCTTCCGGCGACATCGGGGTTAATGCCAGTGAGTCATTGGAGGTACAGGGAGTTGGCACCTATGGATTTCCCAACAGCGTTTTGCAAGCCAATAACATAGACAACGGTGTTGGAGGCAAGATGGTGGTTTTTGCTCCCCAGGTATTGGTGCAAGATGGAGGCAGAATTGGTTCTCAAGCCTTTGGTACTGGAGTCGGGGGAAATGTCTCTATAAACGCCGATTCGATTCAGCTTCGCGGAAATTCATCGATCGATCCAGGTTTTAACAGTGCGATCGCCTCAATTAGCGGTGGTTCTGGAAGTGGAGGTGATATCCAAGTCACAACGAAACGATTGACGGTTGAAGATGGTGCGACGCTACTCACGGCCAGTATCGGAGTTGGCACTTCCGGCAATAGCACGATCAATGCCTCTGAACTGATCGAGGTGATTGGAGAAAGCTCCTTTGTTCCAAGTTCATTGCTGGCGACAACCTTAAACCGGGGAAACGCAAGTCTATTGACCATCAATACTCCCAGGCTGAACGTGGAGGATGGAGGCTCTGTCTCGACCACGACGTTAGGGGTGGGTAATGCAGGTTCTTTGTATATTAATGTACCCAATGAGATTGATGTGAGTGGCAGGGGCGCAATATCTGGAACATCTAGCCGCATTGCTGCCAGAGCTGAAATACTTTCCCCAGCTTTTCAGAAGTTATTTAAATTACCGGCTTTTCCGACTGGCAACTCAGGCAACTTGATCCTCAATACCTCCCGTTTGCAAATCACGGATGGCGCTATTGTTGGAGTTGATCATCAAGGCGTGGGTAAGGCTGGAGACCTCAGCCTGTATGCGGATACTATTTTTCTCGATCGCTCTGGTAGCATTACAGCGACTACTAAATCCGGCGAGGGTGGCAGTATTAATCTGCAAGCTCATACCTTACTTATGCGTGATGGTAGCAAAATTACTGCAACCGCAGGTGGTACGGGTAACGGTGGCAACATTCTCATCAATTCACCGATCATTCTGGGCTTAGAAAATAGTGACATTGTTGCTAACGCAGTACAAGGACGGGGTGGTAATATTAACATTACAACTCAGGGTATTTTCGGTCTAGAATATCGTTCCGAACTGACTCCCGAAAACGACATCACGGCTAGTTCCCAATTTGGTATTAACGGTACAGTTGAAGTCAATACCATCGGCGTTGATCCAAATTCTGGCTTAGTAGAACTACCAGAAAATGTTACCGACTCATCACACCAAATTGCTACAGGCTGCGCGGGTAGTCAAGGCAGTAGTTTTGTAGCAACGGGAAGGGGTGGAATACTGCAAAATCCAACTCAGCAAGTGAGGAGCCATGTCTACGACGGGCTACGCCTACGCACTTGGTCTGATGTGCGCGATATCTCGGCATACCGCAAAACTGGGGAAGTGACGGTACAAATACCAGCACCTCCAGAAACTCTCGTCCAAGCTACAGGTTGGCATCGTAACGCCCAAGGAAAAATTGAGTTATTTGCAGATCCATCTTCTGCTCACCTGCAACAAGCATTAACCTGTGCTGGTGTTCCTAGAAGTGGGGTATGAGTAGCATTCGCGCTACGCGACTGGGTGAAGGGGAGTGAGTTAACCACTTTAAACTTTAAAACCGTTGACCAGCCTATGTCTGGGAAATAGTTGTTCCTAAAAATCCTTGAACTTATTGAGAATAAAATCAGTAACTTCTGAATCGGTCAATTATTGACACCCTTGTACAAGTACATTAGCTTTCGTTATAACTAAAATTCCACACTGTGCCCGATCAAGAGGACAGTGTGGGTAATTTACGCCTGTAACACGAATGACAATCTTTTATTGGCTAGCGGAACATACTACTGACTGAAGTATCTTCATGAATCCGCCAGATAGTTTCTCCTAAAAGATTAGCTACTGACAGCACCACTAGCTGGGGAAAACGATTGTTTTCTGGTATGGGAATCGTATTTGTGACAATCACTTCCTCAAACAAGCCACTGGATAACCGCTCCATCGCCGGTGGAGAGAACACCGCATGAGTTGCACAGGCGTATACCTGACGCGCTCCTTCTTCACGCAGTAATCGCGCCCCTTCCGCGATCGTGCCCCCAGTGTCGATCATGTCATCCACCAACACTGCCGTTTTGCCTTTAACATCGCCGATGATATTTAACACTTCGGCAACATTATGTGCCTGACGACGTTTGTCAATAATCGCCAGTGGAGCATCACCCAGTTTTTTTGCAAAGGCCCTAGCTCGCGCTACACCACCAACATCGGGGGAAACAACCACCAGGTCGGGCAATTGTTTGCTTGCTAGATAATCCAGCAATACTGGCGAACCGTAAACATGATCAAAGGGTATATCGAAATAGCCTTGAATCTGAGCCGAGTGTAAATCCATTGCTAGAACGCGGTTGGCACCTGCTTCGGTGATCAAGTTAGCAACCAGCTTGGCGGTTATTGACTCTCGTCCTGCCGTTTTGCGATCGGCGCGGGCGTAGCCGTAGTAGGGAATTACTGCCGTTACCTGTCGCGCCGAAGCTCGACGACAGGCGTCAACCATAATTAATAATTCCATCAAATGATCATTCACGGGTTGACAACATGGCTGGATTAAATAGACATCACAACCCCGAATCGATTCTTGGATTTGAACGTAAAGTTCACCATCCGCAAATCTTTTGCGAATCATTGGCCCCAAATCCATGCCCACATAACCAGCGACTTCTTGAGACAGTTTTATATTGGCAGAGCCAGAAAACAGCCGCAGGCGATGATTATTGGTTAGTCCTGTTGCAGATGGTTGCACTTTGAAAGTCGCAGAACTGAGCACAGCAGATCCTCTATGTGCATTCATAGCAATATTATCATTAGAGATTTAATAGATTTAACCGAGAAATCGCTTAAAAAAACATCTGTGAGTTTTGTTGAAGCTTTCATACAAAATTAAAACATTTTTCTTTCCATAAAATTATCATTCGCTAATTGTCTAATTTTCTAAGGTTTACAAGCTATTGATAGCTTAACGGACATCAAGACCGTCCACTAGGTCTATAGTTAAAATTTTTTGAGATGAGATAAATAAGCCAATTTCTTAAAAATTGGTGTGCTAGATAGCTTCTGCTAACTACCTCATTTGTAACTTAAGTGATATTGAAGTTTTTTCTTATAACAGTATAACACCTCTGCCTAAGTATTGAAAATGTAGCCTATTATTCTACTAATTACGCGGTTACAAAAAACGATATGTCTATGATTATCTATCACTGGACATAATTTACTCAGTATAAGTTTTTAGATAAAGATTGAATAAAGTTTAAATAAAGATTGTATAAAAATGTATTTTTTTATATCAAAATATTAATCAACAACGGTACTATCAGCTAGGTAAAAAGTTGTAAGTAATTTTACTAAGAGAAATTTTAATAAAACCTGGGAAAGTTCTTCAATCTAATTCTCCTGACATAGGGAGGCGACAGGCATACTTATGGACTCTCGGCGTACTTCAGTAGTAGAAAAATCTTTAACTGCTATAGCAACTAGTTCCAAGAAGTCGGCGTACTGTTTAGCTGCCATGCGACCGCGACAATGGACAAAAAACCTGGTGGTATTTGCAGCGCCATTGTTTGCATTTAGCATCAATCTGCAATCTCTGCTAGGTAGCCTATTAGCGTTCATATTATTTTGCTGTGCATCAAGTGGCTTCTACTTAATCAATGACATTGCAGATGTTGAATCTGACCGTCAGCACCCTGTGAAGTGTAAGCGGCCAATTGCCGCCGGATTAGTCAGCATCCGTGTTGCTAGTGGTATGGCATTGGTGCTATTAGGTGGCGCTCTGATTTTTGCGTGGTTGCGATCGCCCCAGTTGGGTGGAGCGATAACTGGATACGCCCTGTTGCAGATCGCCTATAATCTGCGACTCAAACGGATGGTGATTTTAGATGTTGGGGCGATCGCTACCGGATTTGTTCTAAGAGCCTATGCCGGTGCTGCTGCTACCGGCATTGTTTTATCAGCTTGGTTTTTACTTTGCACTGCGATGCTAGCCCTATTTTTGGGTATTGAAAAGCGCAAAGCAGAACTGCGATTAGCAAAAATTAAAGGCAACAAGCCTCGCTCTGTCCTCAAATACTATTCCTTGCCTCTGCTAGATCGCATGGAAAATGTTGTCACCACTAGCACGGTTGTTACTTATGCTCTTTGGAGTGCGGGTCCTTATCTACATGGGGCACCCACATCTTTGATGCTACTGACTTTGCCGTTTGTTTTGTATGGAATTTTTCGCTATCAACTACTGAGTGATCCCCAAGGAATTGCCAGTTACAATGACGACACTATTGAGCAAGGTGGACGTAGTGAGCGACCAGAAGAAGTTTTGTTGAAAGATTTGCCCATTCTGTTAACTGTCATCGGTTGGGTGTTCACTTGCTTTCTGATTCTCTTACTCAAACATCAAGGGCTGATCAAATAAATCTGGTAAATGCGCTAATGGCAGAATTTTCGGTACTTTGCGGATGAAAAATTTCAAATCTTTTTTGATGAAGTGGCCTAAATTGGGTATCAAGGAGAAACCCCATCGGCTTCCACGACGTATCCATACACTAGCTGAAATAAAAATTGAGAAAATCAAGATTTGTGGTGTTAAAGGAATCGTTCTTGATTTAGATAACACGATTATTTCTGAAGACGATCGCTACCTATCTCCTCGTGCAGAAGATTGGATTACACAAGCAAAGTTAGCCGGATTGCAATTTTTTATCCTCTCAAATGGGAAACGTCGCTATCGCGTCAAATATTGGTCTCATCGTCTTGATATTCCAGCGCTCAGTCCCGCTAAAAAACCTTTTCCTCCAGCATTTCGACAGGCAATAGCTCATATGCGGTTACCAGCAAAACACATACTCGTTATTGGTGATAGTTTACATACTGATTTTGTGGGAGCATTACTTTGTGGATGTGCCTACATCCAAGTTGCTACTCTACCGCACCCGCCCCGATGGTGGGAAAAATTTGCTGGCAAATGGGTGCAAATACCTTATCCATCTGGAGGAGAACTTTGGAATTTTGACGATGCTGCTGGGTATGAGAGTTTTTTGTAAATTGCTCTTTTGAGCAAAAAATATCACCTTATAAATTGAGTAAATTTTCACCATGAACAACCAGATAGTTTTTAGCTTGCTGATTTTAATCACAGTGGGGTTAAATACACTGGCTCAAAATCTATTAAAACTAGGAGCAGGACAAAGCCCGTTAAATATCTATTTACTGGGAGGAATTTGTACTTATGGTCTGAGTACGGTTTTTTACGTGGTAGTTTTAGGGAAACTGAATTTATCAGTTGCCTATCCAGTAGTGATCGGATTAACAATTATATTCACAATGATCACTGGTGCTGTAGTTTTGCGAGAAAAAGTTTTGATTTCCCAATGGTTAGGAGCAGGGTTGATGTTGAGCGGTATCTGTGCGATCGCTTTAAGTAAACATTGATTAGTATTTCTAAAATAGTTAAATTATCTAATTAAAAGTACCAGGACAGAAAACGCTTTATCCTAGTATCACTAACAGACTACTCTTGACTTATTACATTGTTTTGAAGCATTTGCCTGATTCATTGTCCCGGAAGTTGGGATGAAAGAAGGTACGCCGCAGTAGTTACTATAGTGTTATGCAGAAGAAATAAAATTATGATAAAAATGCAAAATCAGAGATGGTCAAGATATTATCTCTCTGTTTTCATAGTGATTTTTTTGAGTGTTGTTCTCCGCTTCTTTATGCTCTCAAACCAGAGTCTTTGGTATGATGAGGGTTTAAGTTTAACTAATTCCGATGTTTCGACCCTTCAAGAGAGCATTGCGAGAGTAAGATATATCGGAAATAGTGATAGATTTCAACCCCTGTATTTCATAGTTTTGTTTTTGTGGCGTCAGGTATTTGGTGAAAGTGAATTTGCCCTTCGCTCACTCTCTGCTGTTTTAGGAATTGGCTCAACTATCGTTATATTTTTTACTGCTTTGCGGATATATGGAAAAAAGCACGCTTTCTGGTCTTTGCTAATTCTGACATTTAGTTCTTTCTGTATTTACTACAGCCAAGAGGCAAGAATTTATGCCTTAGCAATGTTTATAGCTTCACTTCAACTATATTTCTTCAGCACGGTATTAGTTAAAAATGAAGCTAATCAAGGTATTTCAATATGGCTATTTAGTCTTTTTACTGCCATAGGAATTTTTACTAATATTAACTTCTGCTTTTCCACTATAGCTCTATGTCTATCTCATATTGCCATCTATAGAAATTTCCGGCAATGGCTGCGATGGTGGCTTCCGGCTGGGTTTTTATCTTTACCGCCAGTTTTATATTACCTAACTTTACCTGGAGCAACTGATCCAGAAAGCATTTCGGTTTCTCGCTTGGGATTCCCCATAATTCAAAATGTTATTTTCGTGTTACACGGGATTTTAGTGGGGACAACTTACGGGCCTTCAATGGAGCAGTTGCGCGGCGATGATAGAGTACAGGTTATATTTCGTTACTGGCCTCAGATACTTTTATTGGTGATTGTCGGTACTATAATTTTTCTGGCTTTAATAAAAGTTTTATTAAGACACAAAAAAAATAACAGAGAACAGCATCCTGATTACTTCTTTGCTTCTGTTCTTGTCATGGCATTTTTGCTAGGATTGCTCTTAGCTATAGTTACCAAATTTAATTGGGTACCGCGTCACTCTTATTATCTTTGGCTACCACTTGCCATGCTTATCCCATCAGCTTTGAGTAAAAGACCTGGTATTAGTTCAAAGCGCTATGGAGTGTCGCAGTTTGCTCAAATCGCTGTCATATCTTTGATAGTTCTGAATATTTATTCTCTTTTTAACTACTACTTCAATGATGACTATCAGAAAGATGACTACCGCTCTGCGATCCACTACATTATAAAAAATCGTTCTTCTTCTACGCAATCTGTATTTTTATTTGGCAATCCTAGATTATTTAGATACTACGGTGACACTCTAACTCTGGATGGAAGGGATTTGGGAGATCGGTTAAGAAAGGGAATTAAGAATGAAAATTTTGCCGAAAAAATTGAAAAATTAACAAATCGTGCGGATCTAGTTTTGATCGTAGTTAATCGTGATTATCTATTTCCCAAAGGATTGATTGAAAAAGAGATGAGTGATTTGTATAACTTGGATTCTCAAGTTAACTTTGAATATTTCAAAATCTATCGTTTTCCCAGGAAGAAGAATTCCAGAACCATCGAACGCTGAATAAGCGTCTTGATTCTGATGCCTCGGCGGAGCTTCTTCGGCTTTAGTCCTGATATCATGTTCGCCAAATTACCCATAATAAAAGAACCCCACCCCGCAAGCAGGCTACCGTGTATACACAAGTCTTTCTGAACGCAATTTCCGGTTAAGTCTCATAGTCCCTGAAATACCTCACCCTGGTTTTACTACGTAAAACCTGTCCCTCTCCTTAGTAAGGAGAGGGATTAAAGATAGGACTCTTTGAGGTTTTAGAGGACTTTTGAGTAATCGGATAACTTGTGTATACACGGTAGCCGCTCTTCAGGAGGGGAGACAAAGCATAGCTTTGGCTCTTTGGGGTTCTTCGGGTTTAATAAGCAATCAAGCGGACATGATATGACTTCTGAATTCTTCTTCAAGCAGTACGAAACAACCTTGCTCTGGTGTGGATCTACCCATTAGGTATAGTAGAATATTGCCGCAGGTAACTGTATGTCGCCTCTTGGACTTAATCTTTGTGGGTGACTTCCTCCTCAGTTGCTATTACACTCAATCATTCGATCATGCAACCACCCATTACAGTTGGCACTGTCTTGCAAAACCGTTACCGCATAATTCAAATTCTCGGACAAGGAGGATTTGGTAGAACCTATCTGGCAGAAGACCAGAGGCGCTTTAACGAACTTTGCGCGATCAAAGAATTGATTCCAACAGCAACAGAGGCTTTGGCTTGGGAGAACGCACAAGAGCTTTTTCACCGAGAAGCTGCCATTTTGTATCAAATACAACACCCACAAATCCCTAAATTCCGGGAAAGATTTGAGCAAGATCAACGCTTATTTTTGGTGGAGGACTACGTTGCAGGTCAAACCTACCGAACTCTGCTGGCTGAACGGATAGCTGTGGGTCAAACCTTCACAGAAGCTGAAGTATTGCGGCTGATAGTGTTGTTGCTGCCTGTTTTAGAGCATATTCACAGTCGAGGGATTATTCACCGGGATATCTCGCCAGAAAATATTATTTTGCGAGATAGTGACGCTAAACCTGTGTTAATTGACTTTGGGGTGGTAAAGGAACTGGCAACGCGTTTACGATCGCCAGAGAGTGCAATGCCAGAAACCACCGTGGGAAAATTAGGCTACTCTCCGAGTGAACAAATGCAAACAGGGGGAGCTTATCCTAGTAGTGATTTGTATGGATTAGCGGTGAGTGCAATTGTTTTGCTGACTGGTAAAGAACCAAAGGAGCTATTTGACGAAAACCAACTAACTTGGAATTGGCAACGGTGGGTAAGAGTTAATCCGCGATTTGCTCTGGTTTTAAATCGAATGTTGAATCATATACCGAGCGATCGCTACCAAAGTGCTGCTAATGTATCGCAAGCACTGCAATCTCTGGTTAAACCCAGTGTTTCTACCCCCGATGTATCGAACTTGCAGACAATGGCTGTTGGTCGCCGTCCTCACCTAGTATCACCAGCAGCTTCGCCCAAGAAACAACCCGATCCTGTAATTCCAGCACGTCCCACTAGCTCAGTTTTGGACAATCCTTTAGCGATCGGGGCAATTGGCAGCGCTGTAGTGATCATAGCGGGATTTGGTTCTTGGGCGCTGGTCAGTTCCATCCGCAGCCAGCCGAAAACACCAGCAACTGAGACGCTTCCACAAAATTTCCCTTCACCAGTGATTTCTAGTGGTACTACATTCACACCCACACCCACACCCACTAACGATCAACCTGTTGTATCTACTAAGCGCCTCAATCTGGCAGCATCTAATAACACAGCCACGGTTCAAGATACTCTCAAAACAAATCAAATAATCCGGTACACTTTTTTTGGGCAGGAAGGCGACAAGTTAACTGCGTTTATTGACCCAAGAAGCAGCGTTTTGCTAGCAGTCTTAAGTCCCAATCAACAACCAATTGATAATGCCCAGCAAGTAACATCCTTTGAAGGCACATTGCTGGTTACTGGTAAATATACTATTGAGTTAACACTGGTTTCAGGAGTTGCCGAAAGCAATTACAATCTCAATGTTGTATTGGAAAAACCAGTCAAACCAACACCGACAGAAACACCTCTGGTAATTCCGACAGAAACACCTCTGGTAATTCCGACAGAAACACCCCTGGCAATTCCGACAGAAACACCCCTGGCAATTCCGACAGAAACACCCACCCCACTTCCTCCGAGTGGTGAAACGCCAACTTTCCCGCCGGTTGATGGAACACAACCGTTTTCTGGCCAAAGAAATTAATGTTAAACACACTACTGATTACTGGAACTGATACCGAAGCTGGCAAAACTGTTTTAACAACAGCGTTAGCAGCCTATTGGCAAAAATATTACCCGTTGCGTAGCTGGGGAATCATGAAACCGATTCAATCGGGAATTGGCGATCGCGAGTGGTATCAAAAGTTATTTACACTAGAACAATCCCCAGAAGAAATTACACCTTTGTACTTTCAAGCACCTTTAGCCCCTCCCATAGCAGCAGCACGGGAAAATCGCCGAGTAGATTTAGCTCTTGTGTGGCAAGCTTTGTCGAAATTGCGATCGCATCGTGATTTTGTGCTTATAGAAGCCTTGGGAGGTTTAGGTTCGCCAGTAACTGAGGAATTGACGGTAGCCGATTTAGCGGGAGAATGGCGTTTACCAACAGTATTGGTAGTGCCAGTCAGATTAGGTGCGATCGCTCAAGCAGTGGCGAATGTAGCATTAGCTAGACAATCGCGCGTCAATCTCAAAGGCATTGTTTTGAACTGCGTACAACCTCGAACGGATGCAGAAATAGCCGACTGGACACCACACCAATTGATCCAATCACTCACTAACACACCAGTTTTAGGCTGTTTACCCTATTTAGATAACCTGACTGATTTAGATAAACTTGCTCAAATAGCATCAGATTTAGATTGGGAAACACTGACACTTTAAATTGGGGATGGGGCATTGGGTATTGGGCAAAACAGTTCCTCTTTTGCGAGTAAAAAAGTGAGATTTCCCACTCAACACTCAGCACTCAAAACTCAGCACTGATCAGGGGCATTGGGCATTGGGCATTGGAGAAAAAGTAGCGAACGTCCAATCACTTTTTACAACTGGTGCAGTCACAGTTCTGACATAACTTGGTAATAGCTTTGTCAATAAGACGTGCAATGGTGAGGAAGAATGAAATTAACCTAACTCTAGTGACACACCAGGCAGGATTTACCTGCCTTATTTCATCTTTGGTGAGTAAAACACCACTTCATTAGCAGCTTTCGTCTGTGCCAAATACAGCAGATTGCAACAAGCGCCTCTGTACAGATTATTGTAAGGGCACAACAATGTTGTGCCCTTACCTGTGTACCTCATTTACCTGAAAAACGCTGTATGAATGTTTTATGAATGTTTAAAGACGTTTTTAGAATTAGCAAATGGTATTTTCTTGTCTGACGACACCCGGCGCGAACACGCGATATATAAATGTCATTCAAGTGGCATATCTTAGTCACGGAAACGTCACTAGCATAAGCTAATTTATCGGTATTTGATTAAAAGTAAATTATTTACGCCTGACATGATGATGCTTTCTTTTGTGGTGGCGAGTGCAGTCTGTGGCAACGGTAGTGAAGTAAATCTAGACTTTGCTAACTTTAGCTGGATTGACGTGATTATTTTAGGCATCGTTCAGGGAATTACAGAACTACTACCAATTAGCAGTACTGCTCATTTGCGGATAGTGCCAACTCTACTGCGACTGAAAGATCCGGGGTCTGCTTTTTCCGCAGCAATGCAGTTAGCTAGCTTGACTGCTGTTTTAGTCTATTTTTGGCAAGACTTAAAAAAATTAACCGGAGAGACAGTTAGAGCAATTAGCAGGCAAGACTATCAATCTAGTTCTTTGCAACTGATGTTAGGCTTATTGTTAGGAACTTTGCCGATTGCTGTGGCTGGTGTGCTACTCAAACCAATTCTTAACGCCTGTAACTCACCAATACGAGGGTTAGTAGTTATCGGAGCGGCTTCAATTATTATGTCAGGATTGCTGGCGATCGCCGAAAAACGCGGAGGACGCGATCGCACTTTCGACAACCTCACCCTCTGGGATGGCATTTGGGTAGGGGTTGCTCAAGCTTTTGCCCTGATTCCTGGCGTTTCTCGCTCTGGTTCCACCCTCACTGCTGGGTTATTTTTGGGCATGAAACGGGAGACATCTGCCCGATTTTCTTTTTTGTTGGGCTTACCAGCCGTGATTTTGGCAGGTGCTGTAGAACTCCACACACTTACGAAAGCCGGACTGAGTGCAGCTGGTTGGTTGACTTTGTTAGTGGGCTTAATCTCCGCCAGCATTTCCGCTTTTCTAGCAATTTGGGGACTCCTACGCTACCTAGAAAAACACAGTACCTTGATTTTTATTTTCTACCGCTTGGCGATGGGTGTATTTTTGATAGTTGCTGTGATGGCTGGTTGGTTGCAAAATTGATTTTAACTGATAATGGGGTATGACGATATGGACATAAACCCGATTGACATGGTTGAGCCGGAAAACGATGAACCCGAAACGTCAGCTAACCGCGAAAAACGCAAAAGTCGTCTAAATAGTGGTGTTGCAATTGCAGTTGCATTGATCGCAACTTTTATGGGGATCTGCAAAGTCAAAGACGATAATCTGGTTCAGGCAATGCAGCAAGCTCAAGCAAATAAAATTGACGATTGGGCGTTATACCAGGCGCGTAATATTCGTGAAGAAATAGCCAAATTAAATGTGACGCAACTCAAATTGCAGTCTCTTTCTCAACCTTCTGTGGTGAGGGCTGACTATGAAAAACAGATTGCGGCTTATCAAGTCATTGCTGATAAAGAAGACCAGAAAAAGCAGGAACAGAGGGTAGCCGCCGAAAAAGATCAAACAACCTATGACCAGCTGAATTACCATGACGACCAGTTTGACCTAGCTGATGCCTCCTTATCGCTCTCTGTCTCGCTATTTGCTATTACATCTCTATCTCAGAAAAGATGGTTGTTCTACCTCGCCTTGGTTCCAACTATATTTGGCTTGGTAATGGGGTTATCTGGATTATTAAACTGGCAACTACATCCCGATGCTTTGACCAAATTACTATCCGAAAACTTCTTAGAAAAGCCAGCCGAAAAAAAAATAGTGCTTTCCACTCGCACTTCCCCAAATCCCAAAGTGTTCTGAAGTCCTATTGGCAAGCTGGCGGGATGATCAACTACTTGTTCTCTACTAAGGAATAAGAATTAAATAACATACAATTTATGTCCCTGGCTTACCTCACCCTCAATCCCTCTCCGATATATTGGAGAGGGATCGTGAGAGAGGATGAAGGAAGTTTTGCATTTTATTTAATCTACGTTCCTAACTGAATTATTAGCAATGTTGCCACCATAAAAGGTAACAAACTCCCCACTCCCTACGATAAACTGGGAAAATAAACTAAGTAGCTGTACTTAAACTAGTTTGTCTTCATAATGGTTTCTACCTTTCCCAATCCCTCTTCTGTTGACCTGTCTCGCATCCGACTGGCAATCCGTTCATTGCAACCGCAATTAGTAGAGTGGCGGCGGCGATTGCATCAACAACCAGAGTTGGGTTTTAAAGAAAAACTGACGGCTGAATTTGTATCACAAAAGCTGCAAGAATGGGGAATTGAGCATCAAACTGGTATTGCTCACACTGGCATTGTTGCCACCATAAAAGGTAAGGAGCAAGATTCAGAAACAATCCAAAATCCAAAAGTTTTGGCGATTCGGGCAGATATGGATGCTTTACCAATCCAAGAACTCAACGAAGTGCCCTACAAATCGCAGCATGATGGAGTGATGCACGCTTGTGGACATGATGGACATACTGCGATCGCTTTAGGTACAGCTTACCATCTCCAGCAGCATCGCCAAGACTTCTCTGGTATCGTGAAAATTCTCTTCCAGCCAGCAGAAGAATCACCAGGAGGGGCAAAGCCGATGATTGAAGCTGGAGTTCTGAAAAATCCTGATGTTGACGCGATTATCGGTTTGCACTTGTGGAATAATTTGCCCTTGGGAACAGTGGGTGTGCGGGCTGGGGCGTTGATGGCAGCTGTGGAGTGCTTTAACTGCACAATTTTGGGCAAAGGTGGACACGGCGCACTACCCCATCAAACTGTTGACTCCGTGGTAGTTGCTGCTCAAATTGTGAATGCTTTGCAAACCATTGTCGCTCGGAATGTTAATCCCATTGATTCGGCTGTCGTGACAGTAGGCGAACTTCATGCTGGAACGAAGCGGAATGTGATTGCTGATACAGCGAGAATGAGTGCCAGTGTCAGGTATTTTAATCCTAGTTTGAAGGGCTTTTTCCACCAGCGCGTCGAGCAGATTATTGCTGGAATTTGTCAAAGTCATGGTGCGAGTTATGACTTAGAATACTGGTCACTTTATCCACCAGTAATTAATGATATTAAGATAGCGGAATTGGTGCGAACTGTAGCAGAAGAAGTGGTAGAAACCCCAATGGGTATTGTGCCAGAATGCCAAACTATGGCTGCTGAAGATATGTCATTTTTCTTGCAACAGGTTCCTGGGTGCTATTTCTTCTTAGGTTCTGCTAACCCTGAGAAAGATTTGGCTTATCCGCATCATCATCCTCGGTTTGATTTTGATGAGACGGTGTTGGGAATGGGTGTGGAGATATTTGTCAGATGCGTGGAGAAGTTTTTTAGTTGAGTCGGTGGAAATTAGATGTTTTTGATAAAAACGGGCGAAAGTCTTAAAAAATACGAAAGTCTTTAGGGACTTCCAAATAAAAAAATACTCACCTACTTCTTGTGGGGTGAGCGTCTCGCCATTGGTGTCAAGTTAAGCTAGAAAGAGTTTAACTGTTAGCTTCGTTACCCGGCTTGAACTAAAGTTCTCTGGCTTTTAGCTAAAGTCTACTGAAGTAGACTAAAGATTTTTGGGGATATTTAGTAATCTTTAGATTACTTTTGCTATGAACAAGAAACTTCAGTTCTTTGCGGGACATAACTTTTACCTTAAGTTGACACGTCTGATTCATGAATTGCCCCGACATTTCGTAAGCCCAAGACAAGGGTGTGTTTGGCTGTTAGGCAAGTTGTCATAATTTCAGCAACCATCACTACGGATGGAGAAGCCATCGTTAGGAAAATGACGATTTCGTTCTTAAAATCCAAATTTTTCCCTTAAAATCCAAATTTCTGCATTAAAGCCACGATTTTTTCCTTAAAATCACGACTTTTTTCTTAAAATCACGATTTATTCCTTAAAATCACGATTTATTCCTTAAAATCATGATTTTTTCCTTAAAGTCATGATTTTTTTCTTAAAGTCACGATTTTTTTCTTAAAGTCACGATTTTTTTCTTAAACAGGACTTACACATTGTCTCGTCAAGAGTCTCCGACTGGGAACGCCATTCTAGAGGCTCCGCCTCCCTTGCTGGCGGCAGAGCCGCCAAGAGCAGCATTTCCAGCCTCTGGCTGGAAATGAGGTTTTAAAGGGGTTTAAGCTGAAGTTGACACCAATGGCAGGATGCCCACCCCACAAGAAGGACAATTTATTTCTTGGAAATCCCTTACTATGAAGCTTTTTCCTGAAATACCTCTGAGGATTATGACAAATTATCCGTATTTTTCCCCAATCGCTGACGTATACTCTAATTTTTGGTTAAATGCGTAATTCCTACACCAATGGAATCAAATGCTACTGTAAGCAATCAACTTTTAGCGTTTAATCATCAGTAATCTTTAAAAAATCTAAAAAATTATGTTAGCTATCCCTATTAATCTAAATTTACCTCGTACACCCAGCCTAATAACTTCTTTACCCGGGCCTCGTGCTCAAGCAATTGTAAAACGCGATCGCGCCGTAACTTCCCCTTCTTACACCCGCGATTATCCCTTAGTTGCATTTCGCGGCCAGGGCTGTATGGTGGAAGATGTAGATGGCAATGTATTTCTGGATATGACCGCAGGTATTGCCGTTACCGCCACCGGACACGCCCACCCGGAAGTCGTCAAAGCAATTCAAGAACAGTCGGCGCGTCTACTGCACATGTCAGGGACGGATTTTTATTATGAGCCGATGGTGGAACTAGCGGAACAACTAGCGATTCGCGCCCCTTTTCCCCAGCCACAGAATAACGCTGAGTTTCCTGCAAAAGTATTTTTCACCAATTCCGGGGCAGAATCTAACGAAGGAGCCATCAAACTAGCTCGATATTACACCAAGCGATCGCTAATCGTAGCCTTCTTAGGTGCATTTCACGGACGCACCTATGGAGCAATGTCTCTCACGGGTTCCAAAACAGTGCAGCGAGCTAATTTTGGCCCTTTACTTCCTGGGGTGACTCATATTCCCTACGGCACTCACGCTAGCTTAGATTACTTGGAACAACAGCTATTTAGCACAATTTTACCACCGCCAGAAGTAGCGGCGATCGTAGTCGAACCAATTCAAGGAGAAGGTGGGTATATTGTTCCCGAAGATGGTTTCTTGCAACGGATTCGGGAGATTTGCGATCGCCACGGTATTCTGATGGTAGTGGATGAAGTCCAAGCGGGAATGGGGCGGACTGGTCGCTTATTTGCGATCGAGCATTGGGGTGTCATGCCTGATATCATTACTACAGCCAAAGGCATCGCTAGTGGTCTGCCATTAGGAGCGATACTTGCCAGACCTGAGTTAATGACTTGGCCTCCTGGTTCTCACGCCACCACATTTGGCGGTAATCCCGTAGCTTGTGCTGCTGGTATTGCCACTCTCCGACTGCTGGAAAGTGGTTTAATGGCCAACGCTACCCAGATGGGAGAATTATTACAAGCTAGTCTTACCGAGTTGCATCAAAGATTTCCTAGAGTATCGCCGCCACGAGGTAAGGGTTTGATGGTTGCGGTGGACTTATTGGATAAACAGGGTAATCTTGATCATAAATTGCGCGATCGCATTATCCAAGAAGCTTTTTTACGCGGTTTATTGTTACTAGGTTGCGGTAAAGCAGCAATTCGTTTCTGTCCACCTCTAGTTATCGACAGCGACCAAATTCAGATAGCCCTTCAGATTATCAGCGAGATTTTAAGTTCTTAAAAGATGAGGGAGATGAGGAGGAAAATAATAATTCCTAGCTCTTGACTCAGAACTCTCAATGCCCAATGCCCAATGCCCAATGCCCAATGCCCACCCAATACTTTATGAAACCCGAAATAGCCTTTCATTTATGGAAATTACTTTGGCAAGAATACAGCACTAGGGTAAATCATGCCCGTACTTACCAGAAAATGATAACTGCTGCGGGTGGGACTGTTGCCAACGACCACATCGCCTTTCGGTCTTTGCGTTTATTAGTAGATAGTCCACAAGGTCAAGTTAACTTGGGAATTGACTATTTGGGGCAACTTGCAGAAGCTTTAGGTTACGTGGCGGCTGGAGAGTATAATTTTGCTCAAACCCATTTATACGCCCGTCATTATCGTCATCCCCAGCAAGAGGAATTTAACTTACCCAAACTGTTTATTAGCGAGTTGATTGTCGATGAATTACCTGCTAATATTGCCCAACTCATCTCTAAAACAGTATCTTCAATCTCAGACGAACTGACTTTACCCCTGACTTTTCTACACAAAGACGGGAATATTGAAACTATTGCCAAACAACTCCAGCAAGTCTTCACCCGCCCTTGGCTACCTCCCCGGCGTTCTGTTGTCGAAGAGGTGAATCAGGCTACTCAATATGGGGCTTGGGTGTTGCTACACGGATATGCTGTCAACCATTTTACAGGCTATGTCAACAGCCAGAACACCCCAGAATATCCAGACATTGAGACTACCGCCAGTGGTTTGGCTAACGTGGGTGTAGCGATGAAAGCAGAGATAGAGGGAAATGTTGCTTGTGGTTTGCGGCAAACGGCAACTCAAGCAGTAACAGAAATGGTGACAGTGTTAGATGATAACAGTGGCGCAGAGATTCAGATCCCTTGGACTTACGCCTATTATGAAATTGCCCAGCGCTATCTAGTGGAAGTGGAATCTGGAGAGCAAATACTTTTCGATGCTTTTTTAGGAAGTAATGCCCAGCAATTGTTTGAAATGACTCGTTTGTTTAAGTAGCCCATGAAAACCTAACCCCCTTACCCCCTTCCCGACACCTACGGTGTACACACAAGTCGAAAAAAGCTCGATTTCTCATTGTTCTCTCGTTCTCTCGTTCCCATGCAGAGCATGGGAATGGCTGATTAGAGGCTCTGCCTCCAGTTAAATATTGAGTCAGAGACTCAATGAATGCATTCCCATACTCCGTATGGGAACGAGGAACAAGTCAAGCCTGATAAAGCTAGGTTTTTAGGACTTGTGTGTACACCGTAGCTTCCCGACACGGGAAGGGGGAAAATTCAAAGTCTCTCTCCTACAAGGAGAGAGAAATAGAAGTGAGGTTTTCCAGATGTCGTGAAAAGTTAGAGAGTTGAGCGAAACATTTTTGCTCAATTCTGACTCATAATCATTTTATTTTTAACAGATATTTGTGCAAACAAAGTTAATTACATCTGCAAGTCCTGACTGAGTTTTTAAATTAGTAAAAATAAAAGGTTTATCACCGCGCATTTTCTTAGCATCCCGTTCCATCACACTTAAATCTGCACCGACATAGGGTGCAAGGTCAGTTTTGTTAATCACCAACAAATCAGACTTAGTAATGCCGGGGCCACCTTTGCGGGGAATTTTATCGCCAGCCGCAACATCGATGACGTAAATCGTTAAATCCACCAATTCTGGACTAAAAGTAGCAGCCAAATTATCACCACCACTTTCCAAAAAGACCAAATCCAAATCGATAAAACGTTCCTCTAACTGTTCAATTGCTGCCAAATTCATCGAAGCATCTTCGCGGATGGCAGTGTGAGGACAACCACCAGTTTCTACACCCAAAATGCGATCGCTTGCCAACGCCTGAGAACGCACTAAAAACTGAGCATCCTCTTGAGTATAAATATCATTCGTCACCACCGCAATCTGATACTGCTCACGCAATCCCTTGCACAAAGCATCCACCAAAGCCGTCTTCCCCGAACCCACTGGCCCAGCAACTCCGACTCGAAATGCATTTATTGTCATTTGTTATTTATCCTTTGTCTTTGGTTATTAGTCTTTAGCTTATAGCGGTTCTCGGTTGAGTAAGGTACAAGAACCCCACCCCCAACCCCCTCCCCGCAAGCGAGGAGGGGGCTATGATGTACTTCATATAATTAGGAAACGCTATATGCCCAATGCCCAATGCCCTAACTTCTAAACAACCTTGTATACTGCGTTTCATGCTGCATACTCGCCAGCGACAAACCCCAACTACAACAGGCGAGTTCATCATCCTCCAACGCGATAATTTCCAACGCCGCAGCGCTAAATAATGGTTGCAAATCTAGCAATAACTGCTGTCCTGCTGTTTGTCCAAGGGGAATAAGTTTCACGCCAGTAGTAATCAAATTACTTGCCCAACTATGCAGATATCCGAGTAATGCGGCTTTGATGCTGATTTGCCAATGGGCAACGGCAATGCCAAAAGCGATCGCATAATTGCAAGGATTACCTACAGCATTGGCAATAGGCATAATCTGCGGTTCTAGTTTACCAAGTAATTGGATGAGCGATCGCCCCATCTGCCAACTAGAGGCGCGTAACTCTTCTGTTTCCCTAGCAGCCGATAACCAGAAATTCCAACTGCATAGCGACTCAACATCAGCCATTTTTGCAGCTTGCTCAGATCGTACCATCACCGCCGCCTCTAACCGAATTGCCCCGTAGAGCAACTCTGCTTTTAGCCAATCTTTGAGATGTATCTGGTTAGCGATCGTACCATTTTCTACCAACATTTCCAAGCCTTCAGAATAACTATATGCTCCCACAGGCAAAGTGGGGCTAGCCAGCTGTAAAATGCTCAAGAGATGGCTATCAGTGAGCATGATAGTGTTGTCCATAAGCTCCCAATTCTGGCTGAAACGGTAAAATTTCTTCTTTAACTTCTAACCCCAATTGTTCCAACATTGTGCGTAAAACAGAATCTGAGGACAAGCGTAAATAAGTTGGGGTAATTTCTACAGGTACATGACGATTTCCCAGATGGTATGCCGCCCGTAATAATAAAAGTGGTGTTTGGGCAAAGGCAGTCAGTACTAGTTCTGATTTGACAGTAATTCTGATTAAACTGCTATGGGTTTCTTCTTGCAGAATATCACCATCGTGTAACACAGTTCCTCTGGGTAAATGTAAAAACACAACCTTACCATCTTCTATTTCAAAGCGATGACGACTGCGGGTACGTTCTTCTGCTGTCAACGCCAGAGTAAAGGTGACTGCGGTATCGGGATTAGGTGGTTTAAGTTGAGTAAATGTCAGCATACAGAGTTTCGCCTGATCTTCCGCTTTTCATTATGGTTCTAATTTAACTAATTACGAATTACGAATTACGAACTACGAATTATTTTAAACACCATAGTTGCCTTGCCCGAAGAAAAGATAAAATTAAACAAAGGCAACGAGCCAAACGGGGACAATCATGAACCAAGCCATTGAGGGAGTACGCTGGACAATTTACGATTTAGAGGTTCTACCCGAAAATGAGTGGACGCGCTATGAAATTATTAATGGAGAACTCTTTGTCGCTCGCACTCCTCACCTTCGTCATCAACAGGTTTGTGGTAAAATATTCCGACAACTCGATGTTTGGTCAGATTCGAGTGGTTTAGGGGAAACAATTGTGGCTCCAGGAGTGATTTTTTCGCAAGCAAATAGCGTTATACCGGATGTAGTTTGGGTAAGTCGAGAACGACTGGCGCAAATTGAAGATGAAGCGGGACATTTGACAGGCGCACCAGATTTAGTCCTAGAGGTTTTATCCCCTGGTAAACAAAATGAATTTCGAGACAAAGAAGCAAAACTGAAACTTTATTCAGTTCAAGGCGTGCGTGAGTATTGGATTGTTGATCGCTTCACTCAAAAAGTCGAAGTTTATCGGCGAGAAAAAGCACAGTTGGTTTTAGTTGCTACTTTGTTAGGCGATGATGAAATAACATCGCCACTTTTACCTGGATTTTCTTGTTCTATCCGTTTATTTTTTCCTGAATAATAGCAAATACGAGTATATTTATGGAAACCTAACCGCTAGATTATAGATGCAAATATTGATTTAAAAATTGATGAGATTGAACCTGAATTTTTACGGGCAAGGTTGATAGCCGCAACATTAAATCATGCCCTCCTGCCAGTCAGATGGTTTCACCTCATAACCTTTTGTCACTATTTAACATAACCTCTTCTTAATATTTGAATCGTATCTTGAGGTTGAAAATACCAGAGTTGCTATTGAAGATTTAGTAGTCTTTTGTGAAGCTTTATTAACATAAGCCCAAGCGTGACTATCAAAAATAACTTCTAGAACTCTGTTTACACAGCACATCCAAACATCATGATACCAATTCAATACTTACAGCCTCCAGTAATTAGATATGACTACTCCTCGCCCATAGTCAAAATAGCTGATGCCTGGAAAAAGGATGATAAACCCTTCTATAAGCGTCCTGGGAAGTTTAAGAGCGTGCTTCTACTATCAATTGATGGTTTCCGTCAAGCAGATTTGGAAGATCCCAAACTACAACTGTATTTACCAAACATTAATAGTTTAAGACAAACAGGTATCAGTTACACTAACGCGTTTACTAGCACTCCCTCCGATTCCTTCCCTGGTACATTAAACTACTTAACAGGAGCAAGTCCCAAAACCACTGGGGTTTATTATGATGATACATATAGTCGGATATTATCAGATAAACCCGGCTCTCCTGCTGGTATAGAAGTTGAATTTGCGGAAAACATTGATAAAAACTCGAATCTCCTCAGTGGTGGGGGTGACTTCGGGATAAATAGTATTGACCCAAGCAAATTACCAGTAGATAGTAATGGAAATCGTGTTTATCCTCACAACTATTTGAAAGTAAACACCATTTTTGAGGTCGCAAAAGCTTCAGGTTTGCACACTGCATTTAGTGATAAACATCCTGCTTATGACATTGCCAACGGTCTTTCTGGCAAGGGAGTTGACGACTTCTACGCTCCAGAAATAAATGCTAAAGTTGCTTTAGAAAATGGTAAACTTGTAGACCAATCAACAGCGCAGAATCCTGCTAATCTCACATTTAAAACGACAACTAAAGACACTAACCTCACGGAAGCTTACGATGATCTGAAGGTCAATGCGATACTCAACGAAATTGCTGGGAAAAATTCACGAGGCACAACTAAACCCGGAACTCCCGCCATTTTTGGCATGAATTTCCAAGCTCTCAGCGTAGCCCAGAAGGATGCCAGCAGTAATGGTGGTATTACCACTAATGGCACACCTTCGTCAGGATTAATTAATGCTCTAGAACATACGGATGCTAGTATCGGCAAGATAATAAATACCTTAAAGCAACAGGGGAAATTTGACTCGACACTGATAGTCTTGACAGCGAAACATGGTCAAAATCCTCGTTTGGGAACAGCTACCCTGATTCCCGAAAATACTTTTACAGATGCCCTAACGAAAGCTGGTATCACAGTTAATCAAGCTACTCAGGATGATGTTGCTTTACTCTGGCTTAAGAATCAAAGCCAAGCTAGCACTGCAACAACTGTTTTAAAGAAACTGGCAAATCCAGCAATTGATACAGTTTATTCGGGTGGCGCACTATTGGCAGCAGGCTTTGGCAATCCGTTGCAGGAAGATCGTACTCCTGATGTGATTATCAAACTTAAACCAGGATATGTGATTTCAAACAGCACCAAAAGGGCAGAACACGGCGGTTTTTCTGATGATGATACCCATATTTCTCTGATCCTCAGTAGTCATGGACTAGAAACTCGTGTCAAGGGGACTTCTCAGATTAAGAAAGTTTCTAGCAAACAAATTGCGGTTACAGTATTGGAGGCATTGGGACTTGATCCGAGGAAACTTCAAGGAGCTAGGTCTGAAAATACACTTCCATTACCAGGGACGGAGATTGAAGATGCTAGGAAGTTTTGAGAATTTTTCAATAGAGATTTCCGCTAGCTAAACACGTTACAACAAAAAGGGGATCTTACTAAGTACAGCTTTGCGTAAAATCGTGGCGAATTGAGGGTTGAAGTTTAAACGCAAAGGGGCGCAGAGGAAAGCGCAGAGGTACGCTGAGAATTCGCTATGATTAATGAAATGTTGTACTAATTAATGCTCTTAATTTTAGTTCATGCGATCGCATCTATTTGAGCGATCGCATTTATTTATGTACTTTTACTCAGAATCCTTGATTACTGGAGTTTAGACATTAATTTGAGCAGATTTATACAAATAAAAAAGGAGAATATTGCTACTCTCCTAACATAATATGAGGGAAAATTTTCAGATTAGTGATTAAAACGGGCTTGACGTTGACGCAATTCACGAGCGTGTTGTTCACGAGCTTGACGTTGACGCAATTCACGAGCGCGTTGTTCACGAGCTTGACGTTCGCGCAATTCACGAGCGCGTTGTTCACGGACTTGACGTTCGCGTTGAATTTTACTGTTATTAAAAGCTACAGTATCACGATTAAAACGATCATGCTCAGATTTAAATTCAGCAGCATTAGCATTTTGAGAAAGAGCAGCAATTGAAGCAGCTGCTAATAAGCCTCCAAGAAGAATAGATTTTAAGCGGTTCATATATCGTTTACCCTTGCATTGCTTGATTTGTATATTCTCAATATAATCGGAATAATCAGGGACACACCTGTGTCAAAAGTCACCTTTAAAGGGTTACTTTAGTCACTAATACACGGATGCAAGAATCTTCAATTCCATTTTCCCAAATTTAAAATCTAAAATTCGGTCAGCTAATAGGTAATGTAAACCAGAAGGTTGCGCCTGCATCCAATGCACTATTCACACCAATTTCGCCGCCGTGAGCATTGATGATTTGCTTACAGAGATACAAGCCCAATCCCAAGCCTACAGAATTGCCGATACTTGCACCCCGAAAATAAAGGTCAAAAAGCCGATCGCTTTGTTGTTGATTAATTCCCACGCCGTTATCACTAACAGTACAATAAATCATGTCATCCTTACGGGTAGCGTTGATTGTCAAAACGAATTCCGGGGGATTGTGTTTGAGAGCGTTGACGATTAAGTTAGAAAAAACTCGCCATAGTTGCGTGGGATCAGCATTTACCAATGGTAAATCTGCGGATACCAGATTTGTGAGCTTGACTTGATTTTGTGCTAACAATGGCTCTAAATCTGCGATCGCAGCTTCGATAACTGACAGTAATTGTACGGATTGAGGTTGTAAAACAACACCTTGCACTTCGCTGACATGAGCTTCCATCAACGAATTAATTAAGTTCAGTTGGCGATCGCTACTTTGAATCATCCGCTCTAAAATTGAGCGTGAAATCCAAATATTTTCCTCTGGACGTGAAAGCAAATTTTTCAGCACCATTAAAGTACCCAGCACTGGGTTGCGTAAGTCGTGGGAAACTGCATGGAAAAATATTCGTAGTTCTTCTTCAGTTTGTTTGCGTTGGGTAATATCTTCAATCAAACCTTCGTAGTAAAGCAGTTTAAGATGTTCGTCATAGACTGCATAGGCTTTTTCCGAAATCCAGACAATACTCCCGTCTCGGCGATAAATTTGGGACTCGAACTCGGAAACGCTGCCATACTTTTCCATCAGGCGCACAAATTCTATGCGGCGGTTTGGATCAACGTACAATTGTTCAATATCAGTGAAATTTGCTGTCACCTCCTCTGCTAAGGAGTAGCCATAAATGCGTGCTAAAGCCGGATTTGCCGTAATGTAACGTCCATCGGGACTGCTTTGAAAGATCCCTTCAACAGCGTTTTCAAAAATGCTGCGATATTTAGTTTCTGCAACCTTAAGCTTTTGGTAGGCAGATTCTAGTTCTTGACGGGCGTAAAACTCAGAGCGTTGCAGGCGATCGTACAGATAAACACCGATATCACATATAATACAAAACCAAGATATGTATAAAATGAAGGTTACATTATATATTTCTGGGTGATCGGGGATTGGTGTTTTTAGCCCAAGTGCCGTATTTACACCAAAATAGTAAGCCAGCACACCCACTTGAGTCAGCAAGTGAAGAATCCAGCAGACTGGCATTAATATAGCTTGGCTTAAAAACAGCAGCGACCAACCGATGGTGTCGGGTAGTGCGAAACCCCTGATGGTTGCAAACAACTGCGATGCTAGACTAATTGACCAAGAAGACCCCAAAAATAATAAATCTGGACGATGACGACCTAACTTAGTTTTATGTAAGGCAAAGCAAATAATTATACTTATAACCATTGCAACATTGATTACAAGGCTTTTAGCTCTAAGTACTTCTGGCAGCCTTTCCAACTCCTTTAAAGGGAAAAACAAGCCGTAAATGTCTCGCAAAGTAAAAGACAACAGACAAATCAGCACCAGCGATAACCATAAATGTAATCTCTGCCACAAAAAACGGTTACGCCAAGCTTTGTAAAGAGTAGTCATTTCATCTGCTGTTGGTGCAGAAAAGGTTTTTCTCCACCACCTTTGCACTGTTGTAAATTGAGTAGACATTTGCATCCGAGCAACTTTGCCCATACTGTCGAGAGTGTTTCCCTTACTGGTTATTTACTCTCGCACTTTTTGGTGATTTATGGGCGATTTGTTGCGGATGAAGTTGCTAGAGGTAATGTAAACCAGAAAGTTAACCCGCGCTTGCGGTTACTAATAACACCAATTTTGCCACCATGTGCCTTGATAATTTTTCGACAAAGATACATTTTTAAGCCAATGCTTGTAGAACAAGAATCTTGGGGATCGCGAACATGCAGATCAAATAGGCGATCGCACTCTAGTTTACTCATAGCCACACCGTTATCTTGAATCTGAGTGCGAATCATTCCAGCTTCAACGGTGGCACTCAGAGTCAAATTTAATCCTGGTGGATTATTTTGCAAGCTATGTGTTATTAAATGTGCCAAAGCTTTCTGCAACCGAGTCTCATCTGCCATTATTAACGGTAAATCTACGGGAACCAAGTTCTTCAGAGTCGCTTGATTTTGTGTCAGTATGGGTTCCAACTGGGCAAATATTCCTCCCAGTAGGGTGCTAATTTGCACAGGTTCGGGCTTGATTTCAATACCCTGTTTTTCACAGGAATTAATTTCTAACAATGAATTAATCATCGTCAGTTGGCGATCATTGCCTTGAATCATCCGCTCGATGATTGAGCGAGATACTTGAATTGGGGAAGGTGGGGACCCCTCTGGGGATAAGGGGTAATGGGCATGGGGCATTGGGCATTGGGCATTGGTTATTAATTCTGCTCCCCTGCTCCCCTGCTCCCCTGCTTCCCCACTGCCCACTCCCTGATTTAACAAATTCTTTAACACCATCAAGTTACCCATCACCGAAGTTCGTAAATCGTGAGCAACCGTATGTAAAACAACATCTTTGACGCGATGCAATTTTTCAACTTCTTGCATTTTCTGCTGCAACTGTGCTGTCCGCTCTTGTACTTGGTATTCTAAATTAGTGTTGAGTTCTGCTAGTTTTTGGCATATCTGGCTTTGCTGAATGGCGATCGCTACCTGTTCTGACATCTGCTGTAACAAATCGATTTCTATTGGCTGCCAATGACGCGAACCTGAGCATTGATTGGCAATTAACGCACCAAATAATTCGTTGTTTAGCATAATTGGTACAGCCAAAGTAGCCTTCGTTTGGAATTTTCGACAGTGTGCTTTAACTTTGGGAGATACTGCTATTTGTGTTATGTCTTCAATGACACGCACAAGATTATCTTTTAATAAGTTTCTTATTTCTTGTAAATAAGCTTCATCATTAGTAGACCAACCTGAGACTGATGGATACTTGGGATCTACCGATTCGGCAAGAGTTCTGACTCCTAAATTGGCATTATTTAAACCAATGAAAACTCGATCTGCTTGCAGAAATTGCCTGACTTCCGTCACGGTGGTTTGAAGAATTTGCTCTAAGTTAAGCGAAGACCGAATTCGTACTAGGGTTTCTGCCAACAAGCGATCGCGTTGTGCTGAAAGTCGTAATTGCGCTTCTACCTGTTTGCGTTCTGTGATGTCGTGATGGACTGCTAGGATGCACTGGATACCATCTAAATCAATAACTTCGGCTGAAAGCAGCGTTGTAATTATCTTGCCAGACTTTTGCCGAAATTCAACTTCCAAGTTGCTAACAACTCCTGTGGCTTGCAACTCCTGTAACAAATTCAGGCGATCGCGATCGTGTAACCAAAGATTTAACTCAAAAGCAGTTTTACCAATCACCTGATCTCGCTCATAACCTGAGAGTTTCACAAAACTGTCGTTAACTTCGATAAAGCGTCCTTCTTGCAGCGTACTAATAGTAATTGAATCGGGGCTGCAACTAAAAGCTTTAGAAAATTTTTTAGCAAGATTTTGTAAAGTGACTTCAGCTTGTTTGCGTTCTGTAATATCTCGTACAATTGCTAGTATCTCATCTTCACCACTCACTACCAACCGCGCCTCATAATCTCTCACTCCCAAAGGCGTTGGTAGTTGATATTCGTAAGTTTGCAAAGTTCCAGAATCTAAAGTTTTAGCGATCGCTACTTGGCTAATCGCCGCAACATCACTAGGCAATAAATCTTGCAAATTTTTTCCAACTATTTCTTCTCTCGAAAGAGTGATATTTTCTCCATCACTTTTCAAATCTAGATACTCACCATCACGGCTGATGCGAAACATCAAATCGGGGATAGCATCCAAAATTGCTTTATACCGCGCCTCACTCTGTTGCAATTTTTCTTGGGCTTGTTTTTGGTCTGTAATATCCATAACTAAGCCATTCCAAAGAACATCGCCTGCTTCTTGTAATTCGGCTTGCGAAGTCCCTTGAATCCACTTAAGTTTGCCACTAGGGGTAATGATGCGACCTTCCCAATGCCAAGGTGTTAGAGTGGTTCTACAAACACTAATAGATTCTGTAAAAGCTTTTATATCCTGTGTATGAATTAGTTTATATAGCACCTGGAAGTCTGTCTGGACAGCTTCTGGTTCTAATTCATACAAGTATTGACAACCAGAACTAACATAAGGAACAAACACAGAACCATCCTGCCGTTGCAGAATTTGGAAAATTATTCCTGGTAAATTGACACCAATTTTTGAGATCAGGTTAATAACTTCTTGCTGGCAATTTGGTGCATACAGCCATTTTACAACGGTTTCATCCACTCTTTGACCCTTTGATAGACAAGCTATTGATGTACAATAAAAAGCCAGAATAACCAATTTAACAGTTTTGATTCTGTAGGCATAATCGCTAACACAATCAAAACAGTACCTTCTTTCAGAGTAGTTGGTGATGAGGCGATCGCATTCACCCAATCGGGTGAACCAGTTGTCAAAGATGTCAAACAGCGAATCAGTTAAGGACTAAAGTCCTGACTACAAACTTATTTACCCAGCATAGTTGACTTGACAAACTACTAGAATAGATATATGGCTTCTCCCCAAACTGATAACATGAATACTACCACTGTCAGTTTACCTCCTACCCTCGAATTAAACATCGACCTGACTGACGAGCAATTTTTTCAGCTTTGTCAAAATAATCGAGACTTAAAGTTTGAGCGGACGGCTTCAGGGGAATTAATTATTATGCCACCTACGGGGAGTAGTACTAGTGACCGAAATGCTGATTTAACTTATCAATTAAGAGATTGGAGTCGTCAAAATCAGCTAGGGAAATCCTTTGACTCTTCTGGTGGTTTCAAACTTCCCAATGGTGCAGAGCGTTCTCCAGATGCGTCTTGGGTGAAAATGGAACGGTGGAATGCTTTAAGCGAAGCAGAAAAAGAAAGATTTGCTCCTTTGTGTCCCGATTTTGTGGTTGAGTTAATGTCTCCAAGTGATTCCTTAGAAAAAACGCGAGCCAAAATGAGGGAATACATGGAGAATGGCGCAAGATTAGGCTGGTTAATTAATAGAAGGCAGCAGCAGGTAGAAATTTATCGTCCCAATCGAGAAGTTGAGATTTCCCAAAGTCCTAAAACTCTATCGGGAGAAGATGTTTTGCCAGGATTTATTTTAGATTTGGCGGAAATTTGGTGAGTAATTGCTTACTCTATAACGCTGGCATAATTATCATAAATTATTCTCCCAATTTAAATGCGATGTCTACGACGGGCTACGCCTACGCAACGAGAACATCGCAGATAATATCCTTTAGCCGTGGTTGCAGTAAACGGAGCCGACTTTGATCGCAAGAATCAGATAGAAAGTAGTTTTTCTATACACTTAATCTAGTGTTATATCAAACTTAGTACGTAGCGATCGCCCTGTGATTTACCAAAAAGGGCAGAGGAGGCATGAATGCAATTACAACAGACACAACTTTTGGAAGAAACTCTCTGGGAAGCAGTTCTTAATCGAGATCCGACAATTGACGGCAAGCTTTTCTATGGTGTTCGCTCTACAGGCGTTTATTGCCGACCGATTTGCCCTAGTCGCAGACCAAATCGCCATCAAGTTTGTTTCTTCGAGTCGGCACAAGAGGCTGAAATTGCAGGTTTTCGGCCTTGTAAACGCTGTCAGCCACAATCTGAAACAGTTCCAAATCCAGGCAAAGCGAAAATTTTAGCAGTATGTCGATACATTGAAGCACAAGGCGATCGCATCCCAACCCTCGCGGAATTATGCTCTAAGGTGGGAATGAGTCCCAGTTATCTGCAAAGGATATTTAAGCAAATAATTGGCGTATCGCCCTTTCAATATGCAGATGCGCTGCGTAGCCAGCGATTAAAACAGCGTCTCCAGTCAGGGGAAGAAATTGCTCATGCAGTTTACGACACAGGTTATGGTTCAAGTAGCCAACTGTATGAGAAAGCACCTAAGCAACTGGGCATGACACCAAAGACTTACCAACAAGCTGGAAAGACAATCAGCATTGTTTATGCGATCGCTCTATGTCCACTAGGATATTTGCTGGTGGCAACAACAGAAAAGGGTATCTGTGCCGTTAAACTAGGTGATGAAGCAGACAAGCTTGAACAGATTTTGAACCAAGAATTTTACCAAGCGCAGATCATGCGTGATGACCACACACATAAGGAATGGATACAGGCAATCCTCGACTTGATTGCAGGAGATGAAAGACATCTCGATTTACCACTTGATGTCCGTGGCACAGCATTTAAAAAACAAGTCTGGCAAGCATTACAGAAAATTCCCTATGGCGAAACCCGCACCTATGCCGATATCGCTCGTAATATTGCCAAGCCCCAGGCAGTCCGCGCGGTGGGAAATGCTTGTGGAGCTAATCCGATAGCGCTGATTGTACCATGTCATCGTGTGCTACGGAGTGATGGCAGTCTTGGTGGTTATCACTGGGGGATTGAGCGCAAACAAAAACTGCTTGTACAAGAATCGAAATTGAGCAAAGATGACTCAAACACCTGAACTAGAATCGCTGACTGAAGAAAGTCTAACCCGTGGTTTGCTGGTGCTTGCCAATCTTGATAGCGATTTGGCTCGAATTTTAGAAACACTGGGATCTCCACCTATGTGGTCAAGAGAACCGGGTTTTGCAACGCTGTTGTGCATAATTCTGGAACAGCAAGTTTCGGTAGCGGCTGCAAGGGCTGTATTTAATCGGCTATGTGGGGTTGTTGTATCCTTAACACCAGAAAATTTTCTGACATTGGATGATGTTCAATTGAGAGGGATTGGATTCAGTCGGCAAAAGATTCTATACTGTCGTGGGTTGGCGAATGCGATGGCAAGTGGTCAGCTTGACCTCAGCAAGCTAGAAAGCATGGACGAAATTACTATCAGAACTGAGTTAAAGCGTCTCAAAGGTATAGGAGACTGGACAGTTGATATTTACTTGCTAATGGCGCTGCAACGTCCTGATGTCTTTCCTAAAGGTGATTTAGCGATCGCGATCGCTTTCCAAAAACTCAAAAACTTGGCGACGCGTCCAACACCAGTCCAACTAGAAGCAATGACACAGCACTGGCGACCCTGGCGGGCAGTTGCTGCAAGACTTCTATGGCACTACTACTTGAGTAATGCCAATGCTAAGTCGGTTACAGTTTCCCAGTAAATACCCGCTCGGCTGGGCCTGTCATATAAACTCGTTGGTCTACTTCTGACCATTCAATTTGCAAACAGCCACCTGGTAATTCGATAATGGCGGTGCGATCGCATTTTCCAGTTAGCACGCCAGCTACTAAGGCAGCACAAGCACCTGTCCCGCAAGCCAATGTAATCCCAGCACCCCGTTCCCATACCCGCATTTTCAAATAGTCACGCCGTACCACTTGCATAAATTCGGTATTTATGCGTTGCGGAAAAGCTGGGTGATGCTCGAATTTGGGGCCAATGGTTTCTAGCTCAATTACTGCTACATCTTCTACAAAAGTGACGCAGTGGGGATTTCCCATACTGACACAGGTGACTTCCCAAGTTTGCCCCGCCACCGCCAACGGCTGAGAAATTACTTTTTCTTGGGCGGGTGCAAGGGTGGTAGGAATTTCGCCAGCGAGTAACCTGGGTAAACCCATGTCTACTTTAACTTGACCATCAGACAAGAGTCGGGGAGTCATTACACCACCCAAAGTATGAATGCGATATGAGTCTTTATTTCGGGATTCACCTTCTAAATCTGCTAAAAAGCCAGCTAAACAGCGAATGCCATTGCCACACATTTCTGGTTCTGAACCATCGGAATTAAAAATCCGCATGGTGTAGTCAGTTTCATTTTCTCCCGGTAGGGCAAAAATTACACCATCAGCACCGATGCCAAAGTGCCGATCGCACAACTTAATGGCTTGCTCTGGTGTGACTACAGGCACAGATGACGAGCGATTGTCAATCAGAATAAAGTCGTTGCCTAGACCATGATACTTAGTAAATTCGATTGCCATTTGCTCAAGGATGAATTATCAAGGATTAGTTACTCTTTATTTTGCCTTGTAGGTTTATCTTTACTAAAAATGCTTACCGAATTTGACACCACTTTACCTAGCATTAGACTTGTCCAAAACCTGATTAAACAAACAATACCAGTAGAGTTGAAGCTGCTGACTGGTGATATACTCACAGGAAAGGTCTTATGGCAAGATCCACACTGTATCTGTATTGCTGATGAAAAGAGTCAGCAAACCACTGTTTGGAAACATGCGATCGCTTATATTAAACCAAAGAGTTAGTCATTTGTCACCTGTGAATAACTGTGTAATTTTAACCAAATGGAGTTAGGAGTTAAGAATTTTTAACTCCTAACTTTTTTACAACTTCAAAGTCGAAGTGGCAAAAGCTAAAGCACCCCAACCAGCAATCAAAACTGTGCCGCCTAGTGGTGTGATCGCTCCCAAAAATTTAATCCCGGTTAAACTAAGGGCGTACAAGCTTCCTGAGAAAATAGCAATGCCAATGATAAACAGCCATCCACTGGCTACGAGAGTGGGTTGAGGAAATTCGGTGCGACTAATTAGTAATGCTACGAGAAAAAGTGCTAGAGCATGATACATTTGGTAACGAGCGCCAGTTTCAAAAATTTCTAGCGTAGGCGTAGCCCGCCGTAGGCATCGCTCACTAATTTTTTCCCGCAAGGCATGGGTAGCAAAAGCACCAGCAGCAACTGACAAACCGCCTAAAATGGCAGCTACGCTCAAAAAAATCTGCGTCATTAGACCTAGCTATAAGTTGGTCATTAGTCATTGGTCATTTGTCATTTGTCATTAGTGAATAACAAATAACAAAGGACAAATGAGAATTAGACATCAAAATGATATGATATGGCCCCTTCTTCGTTCACCTTAAAGTTTGCATTGAATTCTTTAGCTTTTTGATCTAAATATTGTCTGGCGTTGGCTGCGGGTAATTCTGACTGCATTGCAAAGGCTAAAACAGTTACGCGCCCCTGATTCTCTTGTAGCATCTCATAAAAAACTGATTGCAGGCGATCGCTAACTTGTTGATTAAGCGCCTTTTTGTCCTGTCGGCTTTGACGGTACAATCCCAATGCTAACCATGTACCCAGTGTTAGGGTAGGAACGCCAAAAATTAGACCACCAACAGCACTATTATCATCTTCATAAGTAGCATTTGGTGCAGTAAAAGTATCCGCATCTTGCACTGGTATGTATATCTGACGTGCAGCAAATTTTTCCCATGTCGCTGTTGCTGATAGGGTTAAAAACATGAATCCGAGTGTCAGTAGCCAACCGGCAGCCAATTTTTCAGCAGTTTTCATAGTTCCACTTTAGATTTACACTTTGCTAGCGATTTTAACCTGACTTTCGCAAAGGTTCTAGTATATCAATCCACTCCTGATCATAGTTTTGTCAGCGCTTGTGCCTTGAGATTGTCAAATCGCAGCAAAGCTATAGTATTCATATTGCTGCGATTTTAACCTCACTTACGTGTAGCTTCCAGTAGGCGGGAAAAATAGAAACGAGTTTTCGTCATCGCTTTTCGTTGCAATGAAAAGCCATTACTTTCTAAAATTTTCACTACATCAGCCTCACGATGCAAATATGCACGAGTGGCTTTACTTGGGCCAGGAAAGAAACTGCCAATTTTCTTGAGTATACTCAGGGCGCAGGTCTTCGGCGCAAAACTGAGAATTATCCGCGACTGTGCCAAAGAACAGAGGTGAGAAATCATCTCATCGGCTTTTTCTTGGGGGTAGTGGATGAGAACATCCAAGCAAATAACAGTATGGTAGCTACCACTCAACGATTCCAAATCCTGCACGGCAAAAGTGGGATTTTCGGCATTTGGCAAGGCAAGCTTTGCTCTATCCTTGCCTTCTTCCACCATTTTTTCAGAAATATCGGTGGCATAGACTTTGGCACCATCTACCGCCAGGGGGATGCTGAGACTACCGACACCACAGCCAGCATCGCAGATTGATAGCTCTGGTAAATTGTTATCAGCCTTCAGCCAGCCGAGAACTGTATCCACGGTTTGCTGGTGTCCATTGCGGATGTCTAGTTGGATTTTGTTAACTTCGCCATCGCCGTAGATTCGCTTCCAACGGTCAAACCCTGTGGAATTGAAATACTCACGAACAATTGTTTTATCGTCAGCTACGTTCATAAACTTTGATTTTTAGCGGTTCCCAATGCTTAAAATTATCATTGATAGGAACCCATAAGAGCGCTCTTTCAGATTTTTATAGATATAGTTTGCGGCTATGGGCTTGGAGCAAGTTTTTTCTTTAGCATCAGACACCGTATTTTCAGTTTCCCGCCGCATTGGTCAATTGCGATCGCTGTTGGGTCAGTGATGAGTGTATCATTAGATGGGAATCCACAAGAGCGATCGCGTGGTTTTATAAATATTTGTTTAATTCTTTCAATTCCTTGCCAATCAAAAAGCTAATCCAAAGATTAGTATCAATGATTATCTTGATACCTGTGCCATTTCTGCAAAATCCATTGCTTGTTTGTGTAAGTCTTGAATCTCGTTCATTATGAACATCAAACAAAAATTTTCATTCTCGCCAATTATCGATTACTAAAGGATATCCTAATGCTTGGATATTTTGATAATGTTTAGTATTACCCGTTACTAAAACTAAATTATTTTCGATCGCTATAGAAGCTATTAAGACATCTGCTAATCCAATTGATTGTCCTGTTTTTTCTAAATCTGCCTGAATCCGTCCTGAAATTTCTGCACAGCTTTGGTCTAAATGCAAAATTTCTAATTGAGATAAATCTGCCAAAAATTCTTGAATGCGGTCATTACGATTTATTTTCCTCCATCCCTTGATGATTTCAGAAACAGTAATTACCGAAATTGTGTATTGTTGCCATATAGCTCTATAACCAATAGCTTTAGAATTTATTTTAGTATTTTTACCTTTGCGAATCTCTGATACAATGTCTGTATCAATTAAAGATTTTCTCACAGCTAACTTAGTTTTTATAAATTCCGATGTTTTAAAATATCTGCAACTATTGTATCAACTAATTCTGCCTCATTAGACCATTTACCGATAAAGGAATCATTAATAACTTCTGGTTGTGTTAGTTGCTCAATCATTGCTTTGATTATGTCAGAAATTTCGCAATGATAAGTTTGTGTTAATTTTTCTATTTTTGCAAATGTTTCTTGATCCAGTTCAATTTCTATTTTTTTCATAATTCAGTTATTTTAGTGATAAATTAAGTAATATTATAACGCTATGAGTAATTATGGCGTATCTCTCTTTCACCGCCGAAACCAAGCGCGTACCCAACGCCACAACCGACGCAACCACGCCCAAAACCCACGGCGAGAAACTACAGGCGTTTTTGGTTGAGAAAGACGCTCAATTGTATTGTTGCAAAGTAGTAATTCGGCATTGAGTCCCATTTCCTGAAACCGTTCACGGGCATTGCGATAAGCACCCAGAGCATCTGATTCACGATAGACTTTTTCTAATGTCAGCCCCAAATTAAACCAGGCGTTTGCTTGTCCTCTAAGATTACCTATCTTCCTTTGTATTTGCAAAGACTGCTGGTAGTAATCAAAGGCTCGCTCATAATTATCCAAAGAGCGGTAAACATTGCCCAAATTTCCTAAAGAATTGCCTTCACCAGAGCGATCACCTATTTTCTTAAATATCTCCACTGACTGCTGGTAATACTCTATTGCTTGCTGATATTGTCCCAACACGTAGTAAATATTGCCCAAACCTGTTAAAGAATTACCTTCACCTCTGCATTCACCTATTTCCTCAAATATCTTCAAAGACTTTTGGAAAAAGTCAATCGCTTGGGGGTACTGCCTTAAACCTCGGTAAGCAATGCCCAAATTGTTTAAGGAAGTCCCTTCTGCACTGCGATCACCTGTTTTTTGAAATATTTCTAAAGACTTTTGGTAGTAATCAATCGCTTTTGGATACTGCCCTAAAGAATCGTAAGCATTGCCCAAATTGCCTAGTGAAGTAGCCTGCCCTTTATGATCGCCTATTTCTATTTTAATGTGTAAAGACTTCTCGTGCCATTTAATTGTCTGTTGGTACTGCCCTAGTGAGTGGAAAGCATTACCTAAAGAAGTAAAGGCAGCAGCATGATTCAAGTTATTTCTCTCCGCTTTCTTTTTCCACGCTGCTATTAACTGTCCATATAAATCAACTTGAATAGTATAATATCCACGCAATATCAAGAAATCATTGCAAGCCCATAATATATCAAACGCCGAGTCATAATTTTCTAGTTGATACCAATGATGAAAAACTTCTAAATATTTCTTGATATCTTCTTTTGTCTGCCAAGGTTTTTGTTTAAGATTCAAAAGATAGTAATTGATCGCTCGTTGATGCACCTCTGTCTGATCACCAGCCTGATACCGCACATACTCCAAAACCACGGGCTGAAATTCAAATCGCCGCTTACCATTGAGTTTTTCTACCAACAAAGAACGCTTAACCAGATTCCTCAATTCTCCCTCAATCTCGGCTGCTGAACTTCCCGGCAACATAGCCACTGCTGCTGCACTGTCAACCGCACCACGATAAACACTAATATTCAGCAATAACGCCTTTTGTAATTCATTCAACCGATTAAAACTGGCATCCAACACCAACACCATCCCCACATTTTCCCGGCGATGGATACCTACCACCTGAGAATCTGTCAATAACTGCTGTAAATTCCCTAAACCTAAATCTGCTAACCTTCTTAAATCCGGGTCTTGTGAATATTCTTCTTTTAATAAGTCTGCTACCAATCTCAACAGTAGGGGATGCCCATCTACTAATTCCACAAACTGCGTTAAATCTCCGCGAATGCCTAATACAGTTAACAGTGCTACCCCTTCATCTACTTGCAAACCTTTCAGGGGTAGCCACTCAAAGCCTTTTAATTCTGGTCTTTCCCTGGTGGTGACTAACACCTTACTATTACCGCCATATTCCACCCATGCTTGGAAAAAATCGCCGTAAAATAGACTTCCCCACAGTCTATCAGGTTGTAATAAACTCTCCAGGTTGTCAATAATCAGTAAAAATTGCCCAGAACGTAAACACCTAACTAGCGCCTCTACTAACTGCGCTTCTTGTTCTGGAACGGGAAAGCCAAACTCAGTGAGGACTTGGCGGGCTAAATCGCTAAAACTTGCCCCATTACTGACATCAGCCCAAAATTGCTTGGGGAAACCGGCAATTTCATCATAAATTTTCGTAGCGAGCATCGATTTACCTGTGCCACCGATGCCTTCTATACCAATTAAAAAGGTATTTTCATCAGTTAACCATTGCTGTATTTGGGCGATTTCTGCTGTTCTTCCTTGCCAGTAACGCAAACTTTTACCAGGACCCCCAGCTCTGAGAACCCCTGGCGATTGTATTTTGGCGCTGCGTTCTAGCCACTCCAATTTTTCTTGCTGTTCAGCACCAAAAACAGCAAAAATGTTAGTTACTTTGGGCTGTTGATATTTTTACTCAAGTCATAATTTGGATTATTAACGTTACCTGCTGTATTTATCTGTATACTTTCATCGTAAGATTGAGCATCGAGACTAACAGAACTATCAGCAGATTTTGTTTCTTGCAAAATCTTGGCTATGTCTTGTGCCAGTGCTGTATCAGAGTTTAGAATATCTTTTAATTGCGCCCGGAACGCTGCTTGGTAATCTTCATCCCCTGGATTTTTCGTTGCTGCTTCAGCTGCTTTTTTCGCGTCTGCGTTAGCCTCTACTTTGGGATGTAACTTAGCCCAAATAGCTTTGGCTTTATTCCAAACATCCTCACCTACTTTGTGTGATGCCCCTTCTACGGCTTTATTACCCATATTCAACAGATATGGCAGACAAGGAGCGAGAAATTTAACGATTAGAGCTATATCCATTGGTTTATGATGTCTATCTCAGAAATGTACATTTTTACTGAGTATCTTAACGCTTTTTCCCCTATCACCTTGATTCTTTTACTTTGACGCGAAATTTAGCACACTAATCTCAATTGTTGTAACCACTCTTCTATGAATGTTTTTCTCTCAGATAACAGGCAGAAATAACAATAAACCTCCACGGAAGTTTCATTTTTCTGCCAAGACAGCAAAAATTATTCATGCAACAAGAAAAATTTACTCATGATATTGTTAAATTTTGTAAAGTTGATGTCTTCAAAAGTATAAACCTGATAGGTAGATAGCTAAACTAAGAAATAGTGCATCTGTACTCTTAATTATTAAAAGTAGATGTGGCGCTATAGTCTTAATGATCCCAGTACAACTTGTTCTCAAAAACTTTCTTAGTTACCGTGATGCAACTTTAGATTTTCGCGGTTTGCATACGGCTTGTATTTGCGGTTCCAATGGTGCGGGTAAATCTTCACTTCTGGAAGCAATCACTTGGGCAATTTGGGGTGAAAGTCGCGCCACTGCTGAAGATGATGTCATCTATTCTGGCGCCAAAGAAGTTCGGGTTGATTTTACTTTCCAAAGTAACCAGCAAAAATATCGGGTGATTCGTACCCGAATTCGGGCAGGTACTAGCGTGCTGGAATTTCAAATAGAAATACCATCTGGGTTTCGCTCACTCACTGGCAAAGGGGTAAGAGCGACACAGGATTTGATTCTAGAACACATCAAGCTCGATTATGATACATTTATTAATTCTGCCTACTTACGTCAAGGCCGTGCAGATGAGTTCATGCTCAAACGCCCCGCAGAACGCAAAGAAATTTTAGCGGAGTTGTTGAAACTCAATCAGTATGATGATTTGGAAGAACGGGCAAAGGAATCTTCTCGTCAGTTAAAAGCACAGGCAATAGAGCTAGAGCGTTCTTTGGAGTCGATAAAAACTCAGCTGCAACAACGCCAGACAACCGAAGCGCAAAGAGTGGAGTTAGAAGCCGAACTCAATCAACTGCAACAGGTGCAAGCTTTTGATAATATTCAATTACAAAGTTTGCAAGTTGTCCAGCACCAGCGCCAAAATTGGGAACAACAACTCAGCTTTGTGAAGCAGCAATACCAAAATCTTACCCAAGATTGCGATCGCCTTCAACAAGAACAATCAGCTGTTGGCTCTCAGCTATCAGATTTAGAAAAAATATTACACCAAAAAGCTGAGATTAAAGCTGGATACGCCCAATATCAAAGTCTACAATTTCAAGAAGAAGCCTTTGCTGTCAAATTTGAAGAATACACCCGCGCTGGGCAGACTCGCCAACAAAAGCAACAACAGCTTACCAAACAAATTCACGAAATCGAACGGCAACTGCAACAAGCCCAAGCCCAAATTGAAGCTTTACAGCAACAAGAGCGAGACATTCAGCAAACTCTGACTAAATCAGGTGAAGTCGAAGCGGCTTTGGCACAACTCGGCGCAGCCCGTCACCATGTTGCTCGCCTAGATCAATTGCAAATGCAAGTTACTCCCTTGTTGCAACAACGAGCAACTTTACAAAGCCAACTCGATCGCACTCATGCTGGTTTAGTAGCGCGACTCGAACAACTCCAAAGTACTGAGAACCAATTGCAACGCCAGCAGCGCCGCCAACCGCAACTGCAACAAGCGGTGATGGATGTGGGAATCCAGATTGAGGAACTGGAGAAAAAGCGGGTTTATCTGCAACGAGTGCAGGAAAAAGGCCAAGAAAGGCGGCACTTTATTGAACGTCTACAAGCTCACCAACGGGACTATGAAAAACAGCTGGGAGAATTAGAGCAGAAATTGCAAATGCTCCAAAATCCAGAAGCACTTTGTCCATTATGTGAGCGTCCCTTGGATGAACATCACTGGAGTCGGGTGGTGGAAAAAACCCAGGCTGAGTTAGAAGATACTCAAGGGCAGTTTTGGGTAGTCAGAGAACAAATGGCTGTGTCAGACAGAGAAATTCAGGTACTTAGGCAGGAATATCGGGAAATTTCCCAACAGTTGGCGGGCTACGATGGTTTACGCGAACAACGAGGACAGTTGGCAGCACAGTTAGAAGCTACAACTGATGTCCAACAACAGTTACAACAAATTGCTGCCGAAAAACAACATTTAGAGCGATCGCTCCAAGGTGGTGATTACGCTCCCGATAAACAAGCCGAACTGCGGCAGCTAGACCAATATCTGCAACAAGCTAATTATAATGAACAAGATCACGCCCTCGCGCGGAGCGAAGTTGAGCGTTGGCGATGGGCAGAAATTAAACAAGGGCAGATTAAAGATGCGACTAAGCGACAAGCGCAACTATTAGCCCGAAAACCAGAATTACAATCCCAAATCGCCCAATTACAAGCCAGAATCCAGCAGGATCAGACTGATTCGGAATGTGCTAAACAAATCGCGGCTCTTGAACGTCACATTGCCGAAATTGGCTATAGTTCCGAGCAGCACAACAACCTCCGTATGGCTGTAAAGAAAGCTCAATCTTGGCATTTGCGGTATCAACAACTACTGTCAGCCCAGCAGCAGTATCCGCAACTCCAGACGAGATTGCAAGAGTTAGAGGACTCTAGAAGCGCTAGATTAACCGAGCGGCAAAAACTCGGCGGACAAATCGAAAGCATTATCCAGCAACTACAAGCTACATCTAACCCATCTGCCCAAATTCAAGCTTTAGAGCAGCAGTTAGTAATACGTAGACGGCAACTTGATGAGCAGATAGCTAAATTGGGACGTTTAGAACAGCTGGCACATCAACTAAAAACGCTGCAAATTCAGTATGAACAACAGCAGCAGCAACTACAATCTTGCAAGCAGGAATATCGTGTTTATCAGGAATTAACGCAAGCTTTTGGTAAAAATGGTATCCAAGCACTGATGATTGAAAATGTGTTACCGCAACTGGAAGCCGAGACAAATCAACTACTTTCGCGGCTGAGTGGTAATCAGTTTCATGTACAATTTATTACTCAGAAAGCTGGGCGCAGTGCGAAATCAACCAAGAAAAATGCCAAGCTGATAGACACTTTGGATATTTTAATCGCCGATTCTAGAGGAACACGATCTTATGAAACTTACTCCGGTGGAGAAGCCTTTAGAATTAACTTTGCCATTCGTTTGGCTTTGGCGAAATTATTAGCACAACGGGCGGGGGCGGCGTTGCAATTACTGATTGTGGATGAAGGTTTTGGTACACAAGATGCCGAAGGATGCGATCGCTTGATTGCCGCAATTAATGCGATTTCTTCTGATTTTGCCTGCATCTTGACTGTAACCCACATGCCTCACCTCAAAGAAGCTTTTCAAGCCAGAATTGAAGTTAATAAAACTCAGGAAGGTTCGCAGTTGAGTTTGTCAATTTAATTGTATTTTACCCGTGCATCAAGACCTAATGAGCGGAGCTTTTTTGATAGCGTTTCGGCTTGGGTGCGATCGCTAAATGCCCCAGCATTCACATAATCTCCTAAACCGGATTGCTCCGTGACAGCATTCGGTAGATACTGTTGCACTTTACTCAGAGTATCATTATTGGAAATTGGAATTATTACTCTGTAGGGATTATTAGCAACTAATGTGTTGCCATTAGTAACAGGTATTACATAGTCATTAGTAGGAGGTAATACATCCCGACTAGTCTGAGGTAATAGATAACCATTAGTGTCAGCAGAATTACTTACAGTAGAGCTATTCAACCCTAATGCTTGCCAAGTTTGCCAATCTACATTTCCAGTAGAATTAAGTCGAGAAGATTGCTGGAATCCAATCACAGATTCTCTAGTGTAATTGTTGTAAAGGCCATCAGGATTGGTGTTAGAGAAGCCCAACTGCGACAAACGCTCTTGAACTAATCTGACATTTTCTCCCTGATCGCCTACAGTCAGATAATTTCTGCCTGGTTGTTGAGTAGTATATCCAACCGTGGACGTACTACGTACTGACTCCAAGAGTTGGGCATTGGCGATGCCATCAACAGGTAAGCGATAATTTCGCTGGAATGCAATTACAGCTTCCCTAGTCACTGCGCCAATCTTCCCAGTGGGATTAGTCTTAAAATAACCTAGCTGCCGCAAACGCACTTGTAGTTCTCTCACTTGTTGAGTCGAGAGACTTGTTATACTTGGAGTCTGAGAGGAACCCAGTAGTTTGTTCCAAGTTTGTCGATTCACAATCCCGTTAGCAGGTAGGCGATAATTTCGCTGGAATGCAATTACAGCATCTTTTGTAACTTGTCCAAAATTTCCCGTGGCATTAGCATTCAAGTAGCCCAACTGCCGGAGACGCTGTTGCAACCTGGTCACGGCTGCACCAGTTTTACCTTGAGAGAGAAGAGGATATTGACCAACTGGTGATGCCTGGGTTAGGCTGCGCCTACGTAATGTACCAGTGGTATTTCTACTAGAAGTTCTACCTTGACAGGCTCGTTGCAAGGCTCGTTGAGTACTAATACCCACAACTCCATCAGCAGGTATTCTATTGGCTTGCTGGAATTTGATCACAGCATTTTGAGTCAAGGTAGCAAACTTGCCACTCACCGGGCCGTTAAAGTAGCCTAATTTTTTTAAGCACCTCTGGCTACTGCTAACTTCAGCCCCACTACTTCCGATTTTCTGAAGTGCTAAAGCCTTGCCAGTTATACTTAGAAGTCCCATAGTCAATGCCACAGACAAAAGACGCATCGCCGCACTGCTAGATAACTTTTTCCAATTCAAAAATTTGAAATTAGCTACGGTAGGAACAGCCTTGACGCTTTCGGATGCCTCGTAGACTGAGGCAAGCTTGGTTAAATAGCTATTTACCCCTGTTTTCACTTGCTTTTTTCAGTTATGAGTATACAAAATTATACCGTTTGCTCTGTGTTGTGTTGATTTTTTGTATGATTCTTTACAAGAAATTTTCCAAGCTGATATGAAACACAAGCTTCTGTAGGGGGAATAATAACCAATGTAAAGCGATAGGATTACTATTTGATTTTTGAACAAAATTAGGTATTGTAGGGTGTGTTAGAACGAAGTTCGTAACGCACCATTATCAAGGGTTTGGTGCCGTACTCTCCGTGCTAACACAACGCCAGTTGCTTCACTTGGGGAAACCCCTCTGAGCGGCTGGCTCCCCTACATATCTTTTCATAAATCAAACCGGATTCCTATATATAGTAATTGCAACAAATAGGACTCCTATAGTATGAGCTACTGTACCAATATTGATTGCCTGCGTCCGCAAAATTCTGACATCTCTCGTTTTTGTAATAGTTGTGGTCAGGAATTGTTACTCAAGCAGCGATATCGCCCACTCGCTCTCATTGGACGTGGTGGCTTTGGGAGAACATTTTTAGCTATTGATGAACATCTTCCATCTCAACCCAAATGTGCAATCAAACAGCTATGTTTTCAAGAGGAAAATACTGAGGTTTGGCACAAAGCAGTCAAACTATTTCACCAAGAAGCCCTCCGTCTCAATGAACTAGAATACTCTCAAATACCCAAATTACTAGCGCACTTTGAACAAAATAAAAAGTTTTATATCGTCGAGGAATTAGTAGATGGACAAACACTCGCCCAGGAATTAAAACAACAAGGCGTTTTGAAAGAACCGCAAATTTGGGAGATATTAAAAAGTTTATTGATCACACTGCAATTTATCCATTCCCGACAAGTAATTCACCGAGATATTAAACCGGAAAATATTATGCGCCGTTCGATTCGAGGTGATCTGGTTTTAATAGATTTTGGAGTTGCTAAATTAGCCACTAATACGAGGCAACTTCGTACAGGCACAATAATAGGTAGTCCAGAATATATTGCTCCCGAACAATTGCGAGGAAAGGCATTACCAGCCAGCGATCTTTACAGCTTGGGTGTAACATGTATTTACTTACTCACCGATGTTTCTCCATTTGATTTGTTCGATATTGCTAACGATCGCTGGGTATGGCAGGAATATTTACCAGCAGACAATACTGTTAGCATTCGCCTCTGTGAAATCTTAGATAAACTTTTAAAAAATGCCGTTTCGCAACGCTTCCAATCTGCAACAGAAGCGTTGCAGATACTGGAACAACAACCAAAGAAATTGCTAAATATTTCTAATTATCAGACGTTAACTACTATTGATTATACGCATTTGCATAATTTATTAGCAAAAGGAAAATGGCAATTAGCAGATCGAGAAACTTGGGAACTGATGTGTCAGGCACTAGCAAAGCCTAGAGGTAGCTATATACTTAGTAGTAATATTGATAAATTTACCTGTGAAGATTTACAGACCATTGACCATTTATGGGTGAATTACAGTCATGGACGCTTTGGTTTTAGCGTGCAAACACTTATTTACAAAAACGTGGATGGAGACTATGGAATTTTTTGTAATCAAGTTGGTTGGCATGTATACAATTATAATTATGCCAACTCGGAATTCAATTTTAGTCTCAAAGCACCAATCGGTCATTTACCCTCACGCATTTGGATTGGTGGTTCTCAACCGTGGCGATACCCCAATGCTTTAGCTATAAAACTAGCAGCCTGTGATATTAGTTAGTTTTGTTGAATAGACACATCTTATTTTTGGTCTTGCTTTCTTGTTTGCTATAAATGTTGTGGTTCTTCTATTTTCTCTGATTTTTTAAGCTATTGTTGATCAACTTTTTCAGTATTACCTGCTTTTACCCAACCTTCTTGTTCGCTACCTTCCAAACGGATCTTTTGCCAAGCTTTATCCTCGCTTTCTTCTAAAACAATAATTTTTTGATTAAAACCAACCCCACCAATACGTTCAGCTTCTTGATTTGGTTGCGATCGCAAACTTAACCCTTGAGCCCAACTAACACGCCCTCGATAAGCTCCCGATGGTAATGGTTTTGGTGATGGGGTAGCCTTTGGTGATTCTGTGGGAGTGGAGGTTGCAGAAGATTGAGCCTGAGTCCCAGTCTTAAGGCTGGGTTTACCTCTTCCAGGCTCAGTTCCTTTTGGAGCTTGGGCTTTCACCGAGGGACTATCGTTGGAAAAAACAGGTTTGGCAGGGGGTATGCCGGTGCGATTCATGAAATAGAGTGCAACTGCAACGCCGCCACCTACTAACACAGCGATCGCTAATAAAAACCCAAGTATAAATTTTGTGAAGCCAGACAACATAATTAAAACCTGATCGCCAGTGGTCAATAGTCAATAGTCAATAGTAATTCAAGATTAACTGTTGACTATTGACTAGCAATAATTAACTAACTCATTATTGTAGCTGCCGTTGAATGCGTTTACGGAGTGCGCCGGAGGCGATCGCTTAAAGGATTGTGTTTCGATGCTAAACGCGCTCTCCCCGCAGCAGCCCATTCTTGGAGTTGCTGAATTTGCTCTACAGCAGTTCGCGCCAAGGGGATGATCTGACTGGCTGCTTCTAAAATGTCGTCGGTAGCAAAGTCGCGGTTTTGGCTAAATCCAATATGCATCGCTTCAATTAAAGTTTGCTCAATCTCTGCCCCAGAAAAATCGGGCGTTTCGTATGCTAGCCTGTCTATGTCATAACTTTTCAAGTTATGGGGGCGCAATCGGGATAAATGAACATCATAAATTGCTTTTCTCTCTTCTTGGGTGGGCAAACCCACAAAGAAAATTTCATCAAATCGCCCCTTACGGAGCATTTCCGGCGGTAAGGCTTGGATGTCGTTGGCGGTGGCGACGACAAAAACGGGTGAGCTTTTTTCGGCTAGCCAGTTAATAAATGTGCCAAACACACGGCTGGCTGTTCCGGCATCACCTTTGCTACCAACTCCGGCAAAGGCTTTATCTATTTCATCAATCCACAAAATACAGGGAGCGAGGGCTTCAGCTACTTGGATCATTTGGCGAGTCCGAGATTCTGATTCACCCACCAAACCACCAAATAACCTGCCGACATCCAGACGTAGCAAAGGTAAATGCCAGTGATGAGCGATCGCTTTTGCCGTTAAGGATTTACCAGTTCCCTGAATACCCACCAACATTAAACCACGGGGGTGCGGTAATCCGTACTGTCGCGCCTTATCTGTAAAGGAGCCTCCCCGACGAATCAGCCAGTCTTTGAGGTTATCCAGTCCGCCAATATCAGAAATTTGCTCAGTGGCGGGGTAGAAGTCCAGGATTTGGGTTTGGCGGATAGTTTGACGCTTTTCTTCCAAAACAAGATCCACGTCTTCTGGTTGCAATTCACCGTGGGTAGCGATCGCTTTTGCCAAAACTCGGCGAATCCGTTCCATCGAAAGTCCTTGACAAGAGCGCACCAAGTCATCTAAAACTTTGCCAGAAAGGGAGTTACTAGTGCTTTGTAGTAAGCGTTCCACCTCAGTTTTAATTTCTGGGGCGGCGGGTAAAGGAAACTCGACAACAGTCAAAACTTCGGTTAAGTCGTCAGGGATGGCGATGCGTGGTGACAATAATACAATATTTTTTGGTTGCGACTTGAGGAGTCTCGACAGGTTGCGGAGTTTGCGAGCGATCGCTACATCATCTAAAAAGCGATGATAATCTCGTAGAATCAATACTGCTGGTGCCGAAGCGGGTAATTTTTCGATAAATTCTAAAGCTTGCAACGGGTTACGCCGCCCAAACCCAGCATCATTGGGGTTTCCCTGATAGCCATCGACAAAATCCCAAGTATACACTGGGCGATTACCCTGGTTGGTTGCTTCTTCCCGGATAGCTGCTTCTACCCGCTCCTCTTCGTATGTGGGAATATAAATTAAAGGGTAGCGGGCGCGTAGCAGCAGTTTAAACTCTTCACGGAAGTTCATATATAGCTGTGGTTATTAGTTATTCTCTCATTGTTCAGGTTTGTATCGCGTCTAACAAGTCTATTGCCATCTGAGAGGATGGTTGAAAAGTATTAGGGGAATAGAATAGAGCCTCCGGCACGCTGACGCGAACCCTACTACACAAACTCTCGTCTTCCTCCGTGGACTAACGAAAAATTAAGGTTTTTATAATACACTTAGAGCTAAACACTTTGATCAGGCTATCTAATGGACAGAACCACACTTATTACTAGCATTATTGAGAAGCGTAAACCCCTTGCTCAGAGGATTGAACTGGTAGAGGGTAAGTTGAAAACTCTTTCTACAGCCTTGCATCAAGTGGAGGACTACCGGAATCACCTTTTAAAGCAAGTTGATGAGCCGAATGTTATTGGGAGACTGGAAGAAATTAATTTTTCTAACATTCAGTTGACTATTGCCTCTGAGTTAGAAGCCTTAACTAAGCTGAAAAACCGTTTTTCTCGCAATACTCTTAATATAGGTGTCGTGGGACGTGCTAGACAAGGAAAAAGCCGTCTCTTGCAAAGTTTAACCAGATTAAGTGCAGCCGAAATTCCTGATGGCGATCGCCAACATTGTACAGGGGTTCGGAGTACAATTCACCATAACCCGAATGTGGATACTTATGGAGAGGTGTGGTTTCATACGGAGCGATCGTTTTTAGATGAAGTGATTACTCCTTACTATGAAAAACTTCGTTTAGGCGTAAAACCGATTACTTTAGAAGAATTTGCCAATAAACCTTTACCACCATTACCTCAAGATATCCCTGGTTATGCAGCACCTGGGGCAATGTATGAACATTTAAAGCGATATCATACTCACCTCAATCAATATCGTCATCTCTTCAAAGAAACTTCACCTCGAATTATTCAGAAAAATGAGATTCGAGAATATGTTTCTCAAGATACTCTTGATGGCCAACGAATTTTATTTAACTATTTAGCGGTTAAAGAAGTAAAAATTACCTGCAAATTCCCGAATGTTGATATTGGGAAAATTGCTTTAGTGGATATGCCAGGTTTAGGAGATACGGGACTTGGAGATGAAGAAAGGTTAATTCAAGCATTAGGAAAAGATATTGATTTTGTTTTATTTGTAAGAATGCCTAAATCAGTTGGAGATTATTGGGCAGATGTAGATGTTAAATTATATGATACGGCTCGTTCAGCCTTAGCAGATTTGCCAGTTAACTTATGGTCATTTGTGGTAATTAATAGAACTAATGCCGAGTCAAATAATGGTGATAATTTGAGAAACTGCCAAGATTTATTAGATACAGTAAAAGAAAAACATATTAGTGTAAATAAGTCTTTGATTGCTAACTGTAGTAATGACACAGAAGCAGATCAACTTTTAGATCAAGTTTTGGATTATTTAACTAATAATTTGACTGTTCTGGACAAACAATACACTTCTACTTGTCAAGAACGCTTATTAGAAATTCATCAAGCCGTAAATGCTGAATTAAACAAAGCCAAAATTGTCTTTAATCAAAATGCAGAAGACGATTCTCAAGAAACTGAAGAACTCTTTAGCGAGTTATTCGGAGATAGTGATAATGGTTGGTGGAAAGATGTTGCATTAGGACTTCAAGGACTTAGGACACAGCTTTGGTATCTGCGTCAGACTCCCAATGAAGAGTTACATAATGGTGTCATTGCTGCTATTGAAAATTGTGAACGAGATAAGGGTATTTTATCCTCCGAAAATGCCCTAGAAGAGATTAATAATCGAATTATGATTAGTAGTGCATTCAGAACTTATCCTGATTATCAAGATGATCTGAGAGTATTTATCTCTCATCGTTTCTTATCTTTAGATGAAAACCTCAAGCGGACAGTGGAGTTAGTTAAAAATCAGGTTGTTGATGTGTTAAAAGAAAAAGGTCGTTTAGGTATCATCAGCAATAGTGAAGGTTCTGAGTTTTTTACTGAAATCTCTGAACTCATACCGGAGCGTTTTGCAAAGCTAAAAACAGGATTTATAATCATAGCAGGTTTCCAATTATCATATCGTGGGTTAATTCTTCCTCGGATTCGCCAACACTTAGATGGACTTACTAATATTAGTGCTGTGACGGGTCAATCAGGAGGAATTTCGGAACAACAAGATAAAACACTTGCTGTTTCTAAAGATACAACTGCTGAAGATATTTTAACGGCTCTGGAAATTGACTATGATAAAGCAATTAATACTATTAAGCCAGCCATAGAGGAATTATTGTGTGAACCCAATGAAGCAGCTCATGCAATGGTAGAGGAATTTATTGATAACATCATTCGTCAAAAAGACATTCAAAAAGAATGGAAAAATTTTCTCAGGGGACTTCGCCCAAAGATATGGTCAGACATTTTTGGAAAAAAAGAAAGAGATAGAGAGATGAGAAAACAATGGCTGGAATCAGTTAATCAAGTTACTCTAGTTAATCAACTTGAATCTTTTAATTTAGCTCAATAGTAGTAAGGAGAAATTATGACAGATGGAAATGAAGAATTAAAAATCATTATGGTTGCTCTCAGAGGAATGGGTAAAACCAGTCTTTTAGCAGCCATGCACGAAGAATTTCACAAAACTTTCGACAGAGCTAATCTCCAAACTTGGGTAGATGATAACAATACATTACGCGCCATACAAGAATGTAAGTCTGTCTTGAAAAATATAGATGCAAAATTAGAAAATCAAGTTACTCCTACGCAGCCTAAAGACAACCCTTGGAATGACCAAGGTTTTAGCTTTGAGCTTGGTAGTAGTGGAAAAAAGTTTATGAAATTGAGGTTTACTGATCCCTCTGGCGAATACTTTAATCCAAATGCGACAGATGAACAAAGACAATATGTTAAACGGCAGTTAAATGAATGTGATGCTGTAGTAATTCCTATTGATGCTACCGCACTCATGCAGAAAAAGACGGGAAAGGTAAATAATGCGGAAATCGGGACATGGCATGAAGAAAAAAATAGTTCTCAGCGCATTACTCAACTATTAAAAGATGCTTATAGTAATGTAACATCGCCTAGACTAGTGATTTTAGCTCCTGTCAAGTGCGAAACCTATACTAAAACACCTAGAGATGCAGAGAGGTTACTATACCATATCAAAATCGGATATAGTGAATTGCTCGATTTTTTCAAATCAGATTCTTTAATTGATAAGGTAGCTGTAGTAATAACTCCAGTTCAAACTATTGGAAATGTAGTTTTTAGTTATGCCAAGACTGATAACGATGGGTATACTAAGTTTTACTACCATAAAACTCCTATTAATGCTCCCTACGAACCTAAAGATGGCGATCAACCTCTCCGATATATTTTATTGTTTCTGATTAATGTTTTCTTAGAAAAGAAAAAAGAAATTCTTAAAAAAGAAGAACAGAAGTTTGAAACACTTACAAGTGAGCTTAGTAGGGATAAAAGTAAGCTAGAGAATGCAAAAAGAGAATTTGATGAAAAAGAAAAGCTCTTAAATGAACGAAATAATACGTGGTGGCTAGCTAGAGCTATATTCAATATTTTTGATGATAGAGAATCACCGTACTATACAGCAAAAGGGCAAGTTGACCAAAAACAAGTTGATTTTCAAGAAACCCAATCAAATGTTGAATCAACTTCGCTCAAAGTTCAGGCAACTCAAGAAGAAATTAATGCATTCAACAATGCATTATATAAATTTGCGATCGGCTGTAAAAATAATGATGGTTTTGCGGTTGTTCAAGGACATAAATGGTTCAATTTTCCCCAGTCTATTTTCTAGTGAGTAACAAGGATGGTTGAGTTATGAATAACTTTGAAATTTATGTTAAAACTTCAGCACTAGGCCAGACAGGTATTCACTGGCGTAGTATCAAGAGTGAAGAACATCAGCCTGTAGAAGTTCCTGGTTTGATACTACGTCAAGTTATAGGAGAAGAAAATGGTCAAAGAGCTATTGTTAACGATTTAATTAATGAAGTTAAGCCTTCCCTACTTATATTAAGAGATAAGGAAAAACTTTTATTAGAAATTACAGGAATTGAATCAGCCCAACGCTCTATTAGGCTGGGGCGAAAAGTTTTTAATTCTATAGTTTGGATAGCTGATGATATAGAAGAGAATGAAGTAGTCTTACGAAAGATTGCTTATAGTACAATCCAGAATATTTTACAGAAAGATTTATCATTAAGTGAAATGATTGAGAAATCAGTAGAATTCTATGGGCTAGAAGAATTTCGAGTCAATCTAAAAGAAGTCAACGAATATATCGAGCATATTGAACCAGTTTATAGCAATAAATTTAGTGAAATAGAATCCTCTCAACAATATCAAATAGAAAGTAAATCCTCTGAAAACTTAGAGAAATTGGCAGAAGAACTCCGAAATTATCCTCTACCTAAAAAATGGGTGAATTGGGACGGAGAAACAAAAAACGATGGCGTTTTAATTGTTGTGACAGAAAATTTAGAAAAAAGAACTATTCTGCACGAAGCTAGTGTCTGGAGAGGTTTTGCAACTAATGTACAAAAACCTGCAAAAGAAGTAGTTGAATCACTGGAAAAAAAAACGGAAGTATTACCCTCACTGGCGACACTCCCGCCAGAACAAACTCAAACACCCCATCAGCCAATTCCAACTCTTTGGCGCCTAATCATAATGTTGCTAGTGGGAGTAATAGTGATATTGTTCATAATTCTTGGATTTCCATCCCCGGCGCAAGCTCCACATCAACCGGTGAAGAATCAGCAAATCCATTACAAATAGTTAAGTCTATAGGAAATTTTATTGAAAATGTGTTTTACTCATTGTTCACAGAAGAAAATATAACATCTTTAATGTCTCAATTAGATGATGAACAAAATAGGAATTTATTTTATATTATCAATTTCTTAAACTTATATTACTCATCTGATACTGCTTATTCTGAAAAAGATTGCCGAGACCTTATGAGTTTATATGGAGAGCTAATTCAAAAAATAAAACCTAAAGGCGAATACTACAAACGCGAGGTTAAGGAACAGTTTCAAAAGAGTCATCAAGGATTAGATTCTAAAGATAGCCACAAAATTCCTAATCATACTGAGATTATTAATAAATTTAAGGTTTTAAATAGTCATGAACAACAAAATTTGAAGTATCTTTCTTGGTATCTTTTACATTGCAAAATTATTAACTTAGATATAGACAATCCAAACCGGACTTATCCTATTTGGCAGCTTTACTCTCAGTTAATTAAGGATATTAAATCTTTGCCTATTAATGAATAGATTTAGTATTAGATTACTTCACTTTACGATCGCATCTTACAAGCCTCATATATTTGCCACCCATGCTGTCTCTGTCAAGTTAATATTCCCGAAAGCGATCGCACGGGCGGGAAATCACAGAATTTGAGCCATCAGCAATAAGCTATAAGCCCGGAAGTTGCTTTTTCAGTGCTTCCAGAGAAGCCCAACGGTTATCAACTGGAGTTTCAGGACTATCAGAACTATCATCAATAATTACAGGAATACCTGGACAATTGCGATCGCACAGTTGTCGTTGAGGTACTGCCAAGCACATCTGCTCATACAGCCATTCGTTGGGATAAAAATAACCATCGGGCGGTAGGGTTTCAAGCAATTCTTCCATAATGACTTCCCTTTCTAAAGGCAAGTCATTTAGCTGATTTACAGTTTCGTCTAACCAGATGATTTCTTTCGTATCCAGCCCTAAACGTCGATTGTATTGCTGCAAACATCGGTTGCAAGTACAAGTAATAATTGTTTCTGCCTGACTAGACACTTCCAAGTAATTGCCATGATGCTGCACGCGCACATGGCCACGAACTGGTGTTAACGTTTCCAGACCAGGCAGAAATTCGTTAACTTCAACTTCCTCTGTCCGCTCCGGGGCTTGAGTTAGCTGCGGAATATAAATTGCGTCCATAGGATTTGTGAGACATCCTCACTAAAATTTATCTTCTTTATCAGTGATTGTACTGATTTTGACTCTTTATTTTATCTCTTATGAATAAGAGAAATTTTGAAATTATATGGTTATGAGTTTTCAATTAACTCCTAACTACAGACGCGATTAATCGCGTCTCTACTCTTAACTCTCAACTCCTTCCAACGAAACTGGACGCACAACCAGATGACGATGCGGCTCTTTACCGCGACTAAAGGTTTCCAAATCTCCAAATTCCTTCAAGAAGGTATGGACTTGACGCCGTTCAGCAGAACTGAGGGATTTGATTTCCACTTCTCTATCAGAAAAGCGCACTTCATCAGCTGCTGCTTGTGCTAATGTGCGAATTTCGGCTTCTCTTTTGACCCGGTAGCCATTCAACTCAATGGTGTAAGAGGCTTGTTCCTCCGGCGGTTGGCTCAGGTTTAAAACCGAATTTGCTAGATACTGAATCGCATCTAACACAGAACCATCGGCACCAATTAATATCTGGATTTGTTCTGAGGTAAAGTTGGTTTGGTCAATGGTCAACCAGTAGTTATCTGGTTCGGTGGAATCGCCTTCTTGAGATTGGGCAGTTTCTAAATGACCCTGAATCTCAGTAGGTATCCCAGTGAGTTCGAGCAGTGTTTTTAACCACTCCTGACCTCGCTGCATCGGAATGTTGCTCATGATCCCCCTGCCGCCTTTTTCTTACCACTTTTTGGTTCAAATGGCAATGCCTTTTGTTCTGTGACTGCTGCTTCTTTCTCCTGAGTTTCTACGATTTTTTGCAGTTCTTCTGATAGAGGTTCGCGGGAGAGAAGATAAGTTTGTGCGGTTTGGAAAATATTACCAATCACCATATACATCAGCACCCCAGCTGGTAAGGGGAAGAACAAAAACATCCCAGAAAAGATGACTGGCGTGATTTTGTTAACTGTATCCTGCTGCGGATTGCCACCACTGGAATTTTGCCCAGAAAGCATTTGGCTAACATAAAGGCTGATCCCAAAAAAGACAATCATGGCGACAATATCCCAGTGGATTGTACCATCTGGATCATTTGCGCCAACCCTGCCTAAGGCATCAATGAATAAAAAGCCTTTGTCTGCTGCTAGTCCAGGAATTGTTCCTTGAATGGTAACTTCTCCGGGCTGCAAGGCTTGGACATTGCCCTGAGCATCAATTTTTATCCGATCTTCCCCTTTGGTGACTTTCCAATCAGGAACCAGCTTATTTTCTGGGTGTTCTGCTAAGAGTACCTGAAATGGTTTCCCCTCAACGGTCTGATATTGTATCTTGGTTTGTTCTCCCACCGCTAGTTTGTTACCACTGGGAAGGATTGCAGCTACTTTAACGTGTTCCCCATCCGCAACGTAAATATTTTGAGGAGCAGTCGCAAATGCTTGCGGTTGAATTTGTTCGATTTGTTCTGCGGGAAAGATTTGCAGGTTAACGCTGTAGTTCGCACTTGCAAAAGGCGAACCCCGCAAAGTGGCGAACAGCGCGAATAAGACTGGCATTTGCACTAGTAATGGAAAACAACCTGCTAAAGGGTTGCCAAATTCTTTTTGAACATTGACCATTTCCTCGTTCTGCTTTTGCTGATCATCCTTATAGCGCTCTTTGATTGCTGCCATCCGCTTTTGCATCAGAGGTTGTACAATTCGCATTTTCCGCATGTTGCGAATTGAGCCAGCACTCAGGGGATAGAGCGCAAAGCGGACTATCAGTGTCAAAGCAACGATCGCTAATCCGTAGCTAGGCACAATACCATAGAAAAAATCTATGATTGGCAGCATCACGTTGTTCGAGAGAAAGCTGATACCAAAATCCATTATTCTGAATTCAACCTGAGTTACTGTAAACTGAATCTAATTTATCTAAATCATAATTTGTCGGCGACTATCTTTCGCTACGGATAGCCGCACATTTAAATGGGGCATTGGGCATTGGGCATGGGGCATTGGTTCTTCTCCCCCTACTTCCCGTACTCCCATCACTTGTTGGCAGCAGCGCTATATTCGGGATTTTTCGCTGCAATTCTTTCGTTGATGTAGTCATAGACTTCCCGAAACTTGGGAATTGCACGCAATTCGAGACGACTGCCGTTTTTCAGGGTTAGCACCATATCTCCCCACAAGCCAATGCCACGGGGGACTGTGACAACTTTGACGATTTCTGAGTAAATTATGTCAGTGCGATCGCGCCCTTGCCAACCTCCGATCACAGTAATTCGGCGATCGGTGATGCGGAAACGCAGCCAGAATGCCCTGACAATTGCCCCGACTGTTAATGGTATCCCGACTATGGTTAGCCCAATCAGCAGGTTGATAATTAAATCCCCAAGATGGGGGCCACCTTCATAATAAACATCTTCACGAATTCCCATCGAACACCTCAGCTTGTGCCAATAACTGCTCTAATTCTTGCAGAAATTGTGGGCTTACGCACTTAGATTCTGCTGCTGTGGGTTTGACAATGACCACTAGCCGCCATCCTTGTGATAATTTGGGCAGTAAGTTATGTAAAGCAGCAGTAATTTGCCGTTTGATTCGGTTGCGAACCACTGCCCTTTTGCTGACTTTTGTGCTTATGGAAATGCCAATCCGCGTGCTGGCAAGATGTGCTGAGTCAGTTGCTTGTGTAGTCTGGGTGGCAGTGTTCAAAGAAGGTTTTGTTGAACATAAAGGTTTTAAGGCTCTCAATGTTAAATAAGAGCCATGACACCGAATTCCTTCCCGGAAAACTGCCTGGAAATCCTTGCGGGATTTTAGCCGATTTGCTTTGGGCAAAGCCACAGATGCTCTTTTAGCTTGATATGCCCTAAACGCTCAGGCGGTGACGTCCCTTTCTTCTCCTAGCGCTAATGACGTTTCTGCCGTCTGGTGTCCGCATTCTGGCGCGAAAACCAGAGGTTCTTTTTCTCTTACGGCTAGTGCCGCCCAGTGTTCTTTTCATACAGTTCTCCTCTTAGGTGATTTTTATAAAAACTCACAATCTGCAATTTTATCACTTTACTAGTGAATTGGGAATTGGGAATTGGGCATGGGGAATTAGGCATTGGGCATTGGGCATTGGGCACAAGAGGCAGGGCGCAAGGAGGAGAATTAAAAATTACCTCTTTCCCCTCTGCTCCCAGCTAAGAGCTCCCCTGCCTCATCTTTCCCACTCCCCACTCTTAATTGATGCTCAAAATCCATGTTCCCATGTAGCGTAGTAGTGGCACATCGCCAGGGGAGAGAACTTGACAGTTGAAATAATAAACTCCGCCAAAGGCTGGGTTTTGTACGTTAGATAAGACTAACTCAACTGGGCTACCTGCTGGCACCGGCTCTTGAGGAAAAATATTAATCAGCTTAGCTTCTTTGTCCCACTTCACCTCAGAAAGCGGAACTCCTTTCCCTTTGACTCGAACTTCAATTTTTTTCGGGTCAAAAGTTCCTTTGTAATAATCAGGGTAGGTAATGGCAAATTGACCAACTGCCAATTTCATTCTTTTGGCTGGAATCCTCAATATGTATCGATCCCAACCATTAGCTTGTCCACCAAAATCTAACCTAAAGGGCAACTGATTCTCGCCTTTGACGCCACTAAACAGTGTCAATCCAGGTAAGCTTTGTGCCCAAGTCAGGGCTGGTAATCCAGTAACCAAAAAGCCAGTCACGGCTAAAGCAGAAAGTAAACGTCGCATAATTGGGCTTCCTCTACCAAAATGTAAATCTGTGATCTAAAATAACTTGTGTGTTAGTATTCTTTAACTAAACTTTACTACTCACTTCCTAACAATGGACGTTAAATTGCAATAAAAAGTGCCATCTCAGTGAACTTTGGGCGACAGTGGAATTACTTAGTAGTTATTTTAACATACAGGAATCCGGTTTGATTTCTGAAAAGATGCGTAGGGGAGCCAGTCGTGTGGGCGGGTTTCCCGACTTGAGCGAACTGGCGTTGTGTTAACAAGGAGAGTACGGCACCAAACCCTTGATAATGGTGCGTTACGAACTTCGTTCTAATACTACATACCTAATTTTGTTCAAAAATCAAATAGGAGTCCTATATACTCAATTTACTTCATTACCCTTGTAGAGTCCTGATTTGATTACTAAGTTGGTCAAATTTGAACTAGATAGAAACACAGTTAGGATTGGATTGTGTTTCCAAATATGTATAAGTGTATCTAAATTTGATAATTTTGTGATAAAAATTGAGGCGTACGATCAGCGATCGCTAGTTAACTTGCGCTAAATTGATTAAAATAAATTTGAATCAAAGTCGTAATCCTTAAAATTTAATTTGGAAATTATAAAACTTTCAAAATTTGGTCAATATTACTCTATAAGAAAGGAATACGAAAATTTCTCAATCCCGAAAACAAGTTGAAGATAAAGATGCAAAATTTGGGAATCATCAATTTAGGATGTGCAATACGTAACTCTGTTTGCAAGTATCTGAAAATATGACCTCTGCGAGGGGCAAAGTCAGGCTTTGCCTGGACAACCAAGAGTGGGAGAGGAAAGATTCAAGATTCAATCTACTAGTAAAAGTCATGGCTGATGTTCCTGCCTAAGTACTATGAGTGCGGAATACTCCTCATTTGGGCAATCGCTTACTTGGCAGAGATTAGGTATTTATCTTCAGGAGATTTCATGAGAATAGCAGTTGCTAAAGAGATTGAAGTTTGTGAACGTCGTGTGGCATTAATTCCTGATGCCGTTGCCCGATTGGTAAAACAAGGTTTGGAAGTCTGGGTAGAAACAGGTGCAGGAGAGGGAGCTTTTTTCGGCGATTCTGACTATGAAGCAGCAGGAGCCACAATAATCAGCGATACTGCCAAACTATGGGGCGAAGCTGATATTCTGCTGAAAGTCAGCCCACCGCAAGAACGAGAAGATGGACGCTCAGAAATTGAATTACTCCGGGAAGGGGCTGTATTAGTCAGCTTCCTCAATCCTTTGGGAAATCCCGTCGTGGCGCAGCAACTGGCAAATCGGCAAGTTACAGCTTTGAGTATGGAGATGATTCCCCGTACCACCAGGGCGCAAAGTATGGATGCTTTGTCCTCGCAAGCTTCATTAGCAGGTTACAAGGCAGTATTAATTGCCGCAGCAGCATTACCGAAATATTTCCCGATGTTAACCACAGCCGCAGGTACGATCGCTCCAGCCAAAGTATTTATTATGGGTGCTGGTGTAGCTGGATTGCAAGCGATCGCCACCGCCAGACGTTTGGGTGCAGTGGTAGAAGCCTTTGATATCCGTCCCGCCGTTAAAGAAGAGGTGCAAAGCTTAGGGGCAAAATTCGTTGAAGTCAAATTAGAGGAAGAAACCGTTGCCGCAGGTGGTTACGCCAAGGAAATTTCTGAGGCTAGCAAACAACGTACTCAAGAAGTTGTCGCCGAACACGTCAAAAATTCTGATGTAGTGATTACTACCGCCCAAGTTCCTGGGAGACAAGCACCACGGCTTGTTACAGAAGAAATGGTAGCACAAATGAAACCAGGTTCAGTGATTGTAGATTTGGCTGCTGACCAGGGTGGTAACTGCGCCTGCACCGAACCCGGTAAAGATATTGTGTGGAACGGCGTGACAATTATCGGCCCCATCAATCTCCCATCATCGATGCCAATTCACGCTAGCCAATTGTATGCCAAGAACGTAACTTCGCTGATGCAACTGCTAATTAAAGACAAAGCTTTGCAGGTTGACTTTAGCGACGACATCGTTGATGCAGCTTGCGTTACCCACGCTGGTGAAATTCGCAATCAACGAGTGCGGGATGCACTACAAGCTTTGAATACTCAACAATCGGCGGTTAGTTAGGTACTGGGGGATGAGGGAGATGAGGGAGATGAACCATGCCCAATGCCCAATGCCCAATGCCCAATGCCCAATGCCCAATGCCCAATGCCCAATGCCCAATGCCCAATGCCGATTTACATTAAGGAGTTTTGATTTCATGACAGAGGCATTACTTGCTGCTTTGTTTGTATTTGTTTTGGCATCTTTTATCGGCTTTGAAGTCATCAACAAAATACCACCGACTCTACACACGCCCTTAATGTCAGGCTCAAACGCGATTTCTGGGATTGCGGTACTTGGAGCAATAGTTGCTGCTGGTGCGAGAGACACGAATGTGTCAGTAATTCTCGGTTTGATTGCTGTGGTATTGGCAACAATCAACGTTGTGGGTGGCTTTTTAGTGACAGACAGAATGTTGCAAATGTTCAAGAAGAAGGAGATTAAGGCGTGAGCGACTTTTTACCAACTGGCATTCAGCTGACGTACTTAGTCGCTGCATCGTTATTCATTCTGGGCTTGAAAAAGCTGGGATCACCTGCTACAGCGAGGAACGGTAATCTCGTAGCGGCTGTAGGGATGCTGCTGGCGATCGCAGCGACAATGCTGGATCAACATGTGTTGAACTACGAGATGATATTGTTGGGCTTGGCGATTGGATCGGCAATTGGTGCGATCGTTGCCTACAAAGTCCAAATGACGGAAATGCCCCAAATGGTGGGTTTACTCAACGGTTTGGGCGGTGCAGCTTCTGCACTAGTAGCCGTTGCCGAATTCTGGCGGTTATTAGATAGTTCTCAGCCGATACCCCTAGATGTGAACATTTCCATACTATTGGATGTGTTAATCGGTGGTATTACCTTCACAGGTAGTTTTTTAGCCTTTGCCAAATTGCAAGGTTTAATTAGCGGTTCCCCGATTACGTTTCCATTCCAGCAACCATTTAACCTCTTGCTTCTGGGTGCTTATATAGTAGGTAGTGTCTACTTAATCATCACACCAGATAGCTTACCTATATTCTTGGGAGTGGTTGGAGTTTCTTTAGTGTTGGGCGTGATGTTCGTCATCCCCATTGGTGGCGGCGATATGCCAGTGGTAATCTCGCTGTTGAACTCGTTGTCAGGTGTGGCGGCGGCGGCGGCGGGGTTCGTGGTGATGAACAATATGTTAATCATCGCTGGGGCTTTGGTAGGAGCATCTGGCTTAATCCTCACCGAGATTATGTGTAAGGCGATGAACCGCTCTTTATTTAGTGTGCTGTTCAGCGCTTTTGGGACAGGTTCTACTTCTGGTGGTGCTGCTGCTAGTGGTGGTGCAACTGATCAAACCGTCCGCAGCATCGATGCTGAAGAAGGGGCGATGATGTTGGGTTATGCCCGTTCTGTGGTAATTGTGCCTGGCTATGGTATGGCAGTTGCCCAAGCGCAACATAGCGTCCGGGAATTGTCAGATCAGTTAGAAAAAATGGGCGTTGATGTCAAATATGCGATTCACCCCGTTGCTGGGAGAATGCCGGGGCACATGAATGTGTTGCTGGCTGAGGCAAATGTGCCTTATACGCAGTTGTACGATATGGATGATATTAATCCCCAGTTTGAGCAAGCAGATGTGGCTTTAGTAATTGGGGCAAATGATGTGGTAAATCCGGCGGCGCGGAGTGATAAAAATAGCCCGATTTATGGTATGCCGATTTTGGAAGTAGATCGGGCGAAGCAGACAATTGTGATTAAGCGCGGGATGAGTACGGGTTTTGCCGGTGTAGATAATGAGTTGTTCTACAAGGATAAAACGACGATGCTTTTTGGTGGCGCTAAGGATATGGTAGCGAAGTTGGTTTCTGAAGTGAAGCAACTTTAACGAACCGCAGAGGGCGCAGAAAGTAGAGACGTGAAATTTCGCGTCTCTATTTTTTTAAGTATGTCAAGCTATCCCACTTTTCTACTGTTGGCTTATACAACCAATAATCCAGCTTGACATCATCAACAAGCCCTCTAAGTTCAGGATCAGGCCAAATGTGAAGCCGATCCTCACATCCAACTTCTCTTGCGGCTGTTTCAATGTCATTCCATTGCCTTTTAAAGTATTCCGCCCATGACTTTTTATGCCTTATGGAATCCGTAAAATCCAAGCCTGCCGCTATCATACGTTTTCCATTACTTCCGCGAGCATTTATAGGCTCCCAAAATATAACTTCTGGATTGATACACATTATTTTTTCCAAATGTCTTTTGAAATCATCTAAAGTCATATTCGGAGGAGTAGGAGCAACTGCAACATACATCCTACACCCAGCTTTATGACCTGCCAGCATTGCTTTATAACGTTCTGAAGGAGGAGGAGCTTGAGGTTCAATCTGGCGACTGAGTTCATCATTGAGGTATGGTAAACTCATGCCAACGATCACGTTGGTACGATTAAGAATATCAATATCATTTACCCATAAGAGACCACGAGTCAGAATTCGGACTTTTTTGTTATGTCTCGATAAAGCCTCAACAACACCCCGCGTAACATTTGCAGTCTGTTTAGTTTGATAAGGATCAGTACCAGAACAGACTAATACTACACCTTTTCCTGCTGGTGTTTCACGCCAAGACCTTTTACGACTAAGGATTTTTTCTAGTTGCTCAGGTATCTCTTCTCGAACAAATAAATACTGTCCCCAATCCATTTGAGGATCGCTTACTCCTTTTGAATGCAATTGTGCTTGCTTTGTCCTAATTGCAGGCGTAGAAGGTACATAACAGAATGTACATCCATGCAAACACCCTGATGCTACATTAACCACATAGTCACATAGCCCTTTTTTGTTAAGAGCGCTCTGTTGCAGAGGATTAACAATTTTTTCAACGCCTTTAATAATAGACATAGCACACACTTTTATTTATATAGTTTATTATTAGTATTAGAAATCCTCACATCCTTAGTTTAGTTATTTAAGAGATGATAAAAAATATCTTAAAAAATTGAAAGCTGTTTATATTTAGTTAATTTGATTATATCACTTTTTCGTAAATCAACTTTACGCTCTTTTACTATTTCACCTTTTCTCCAAATCTCTATTTCTTTTTCATTTCTAAGTAGATTTATATAAATTTTATAATGCTCTTTACTAGCTGGGTTACGTTCCATAGTTTGATGACAAAGCTCACGGAAAATAATTCCGTCTTGATTATTGCGTATAATATTACCCAGATGAGTATCCAATTTCTCTAAACAGAATTCCTCACTATTTTTGGTAATATCAAATTTCAATTCCAGTTGGTTTTCTTCATAAAAATCTGCTGTTCTGAATCCATGTCCATATAATTCAAAATAATATTGATAATCTAAGTTATTTTCTTGCCAAAAACTTTCTTTCATTACTTCTAAAGCCCTAATGTTTTGAGAAAGATGCATGAGATAATATAAAACGCTAACATTACCTCTAGGAATCATTGAAAAAGTAAATACATATTCAGCCTTACCTTTATCTCTAAATAACCTCATGGATTCATTTCTAAGAGAACACTTACCTCCTGTTGTCTCAAAACTATTGAAATTATCAAATTTATAGTATTCTTCTGCCTCTAGCATTCTGTTAAATGTATCTTTTTCTTTTCCAGACTTACCAATAACAAATCTTTTTATAAAATCAATCATATATGTGTATAGTATTTCCGATCCTCTTAAATCATTAATTTTCCTAATACTTTGCATAGAAACATCAGTCCATCCAAAGGGATCTAGAAAAAAGAACGAATGTCCTTTGCGAATATCGATTTTGAATATAATTTCATTTACCAAGTTCTCAAATTCGCCACATATAAATTCACATTCTTCTACTAACTTTCCAACTTCGCCTTTAAATTCATGCGGTTGCCCATTAACTAACTCGCCTAGACCAGCTTTTGGCATGGAATAATTTTTAAGACAAGCTAAATGTTCTCGATTATTATCTATAAAAATAAATTTAACATTTAAATCATACTGGCGTTTTGATTTTTTATAGCCTGCGCGAATAGCTTCTATAATTCTAATAGGTGAGCCTTGCCACTCTGTTTTATTATCCTGGTCATAATACATACCACCTCCACAAAATCCATCAACAAAAGTAAACGTTCTTTCTCCATATCTACCTTTGCCATAAAGTGTGTAAATAAGATTTTCAAGATATGTTTCAATAATTTGATGTTTGGCTTTGGTATGAGGATTTATATCAGGAATATGGCTTCCATCAGCACTCCAAGTTGCTTGTGATTCGCTCATGTTGATTGTCTCCACAGTAATATTCAATACTAATCTAAAATAAGTAGATTGAAAAGCGATCACACACGCCAAGTTCTCTAAAAAGAGCGATCGCCTGAAAAATCTCCACAGTGCGTAGGCAAAGCCCGCCGCAGGCATCGCTCCTCTTCTTCCTCTATGTCGCGCCTCTGCGGTTCGTTAAAAAAGCGATCGCCAAAACTCCACAGTGCGATCGCTCTATTCTTCCTCTGTGGTTTGTTAAAAAGGGCGATCGCATAACCTACTTCATTATAAATACGTTTTCCCTGGACTCATCTTGAAGTATTGCATTCCTAGATTTGCTGTAAGTGCGATATCTTGGGATTAATTAAGCGTCTAAACCTGACAATGCCAAAGAAAATCAGGGAACTTAAACAAATGCTGGCAAGAGCAAATTTTACAGAAATCCCAGGTAAAGGAAGTCATACAAACTGGATACATCCTTTATATGCGGGAAAACTCACGGTTTCTGGTAAAGACAGTTCAGACGCAAAACGTTATCAAGAGAAAGACGTTCAACAAGCAATTCAAGAAGTAGAAGAAAAACAGCGAGAGAATCAAGAAGATGAGCAAATTTAAATATCAAATGCTAATTCAATGGTCTGATGAAGACAACTGCTTTTTAGTCGGATTTCCCGATTTCCCTGGACAGCCTTTTCGGACGCATGGCGATACTTATGAGGAAGCTGTTGCAAATGGTACTGAAGCATTGGAGTCACTGATAATGGCTTATGAAGCCACTGGGGAAGCACTTCCAAAACCGACTGTTTGTAAGGTGGCTTAAATGGGTAGTGCGTTGATAAAGTGACTGGCTTGTTTTGTAGCGCCTAACCTAACTTTATCATCAAGGCGATCGCCAAATCTCCACAGTGCGTAGGCGTTGGCGTAGCCTCTCCAAGAGTTGCCCACACAATAGCCGCGCTCAGTGACCACCACAGGTATCGCTAAGATATTGGGTGATAAATATTTAAGTGGGTAACTGAACAAACTGACCTGAACAAAACAGCAGTAACTCAAGCCAAACAAAGCTTTAAGGATGCAGAATCTGATTAGATTCAAAGCTATGGAATGCAAAAGATATGAAGACCAGTTGTGCAAGGAATTAAAATTTCATGAAGATGACTCAGTAATTAAAGATGTGATGAAGGTTACTAAGTAATGCTTGAGTATTCAGGGTCTATGTGATTTCATGGAAATAAGAAATAAGAAATACGTCACACAAGTATCGCTGACTGAATGAACGTGCAATATGAATTAGCTAGCTGCAAAATTTAATACCACTTATTGGAGACTATTTAATGGTCTGCTTATTTATGCCGTGCTGTACCAGTTTTTAGGTAAATAATTTTAGCAGTTTTCCTGGTATGTAAGTACTTTCTAAGCTATAGCACATAGATAACAGGAAAAAGTGTGGGCAAGAGAGCCTTTATTCAGATCAACATTGCTTGCTATTCTCAATATCTTCAGCAAAAAGATAGATGTATATTTTACCAAAATAACACAATTAAACTGTGTGATTGAATATTAATAAAAACCCATACTTTCTTTCAATTACTTAGATATCTGCTCCCTTCTAGACTTGTAAATAGCAACTATATCTTGACAGGAAAGACTAAAGGTATTGTGTGGTTTTGCGAGATTCAAATTGGATGTTTATGAGTTTAATGTAATTAAGATTATGTCCACTGCAAACTTGTCTATTCTCTCGATTGATGGTCTGTTAGAACGTCTTCAAAGTCGCTCAAAGCTTCATGCTGGTTATCCTTATAATCTAGCATTTGATTCTCACCGTGTATTACCGCTTTTAAAATACACACTTAATAATTTAGGTGATGCATACGTAGAAGGTAATTATGGAATCAATACCAAAGATTTTGAGCGAGAAATAATTAGTTTTTTTGCAGATATTTATCATCTCGAAAAAGATGATGCTTGGGGATATGTAACATCCTGTGGTACTGAAGGAAACCTTTATGGTATTTTGATGGGGCGTGAGTTATATCCAGATGGAATTCTTTATGGTTCAGCTGATTGTCACTATTCAGTGGTAAAAGCTGCAAGGATGTTTCGCATACCATTTGTAGAAATAAAAAGTCAGATTCATGGGGAAATAGATTATTCATCGTTGCATGAAGCTCTCGATAAGAATAGGGATAAACCTGCAATTATTAATGTAAATGTGGGAACTACAATTACAGGGGCAGTGGACGATATTAGTAAAGTAGTAGCAATACTTTCTGAACTAAATATAAGTCAGTTTCATATTCATGTAGATGGAGCTTTAGGAGGAATGCTAATTCCTTATATGGAAGAAGCTACTCCTCTAGATTTCTCTCGATATCCAATTGGTTCTATAGCAGTTAGTGGTCATAAATTTATCGGTTCTCCAATCCCTTGTGGAGTAGTGCTAGCACGGAAAGAAAAAGTGCAATCCTTTGATATTGAATATCTTGGCTCAACGGATACAACAATTACAGGCAGTAGGAATGGATTAACACCAGTCATTCTCTGGGATGCTATTAAACAGCGAAAACATCTCTTTAAAGAGGAAGTATTAAACTGTCGGAGGTTAGCAGAATATTTCTGGAATAAAATTGCTGAATCAAGAAAGTTTGCACTGATTAATCCTTTCTCGACTACGGTTGTATTTGAGCGTCCAGAGAAGTTCATTGAGAAACGATGGCAACTAGCTTGTTATGGCAAAATTGCTCATATTGTAGTTATGCAGAATCATAATCAAGCAACATTAGAACAGCTTTTAGAAGAGATAGGTGTGATGAATACATAGAGGGTGTTTGAAAAGTCGATAGGGTTTGAGATGCGCTAACCCTGTGAGTTTTTATCCCCTCAACACTTACTAATCAATTCCATAATTTTCTCAAACTGAAAATCATGAGCGAAATTCTTGATAAAATTTCGCAGTGCAGCATTTTCAGAAGGGATTTGCTCAATCAATTCCAAAATCAGGTCATCACTGCATTGGGCTGCGGCAGTGTACACCTGTTTCATCCATTCAGGCGACATTTCAGATAATAGAGTCACTAAATCCGTAAGCGTCAACATTGATTCTATTTCCTGTTGCCTTGCATCTGCTATCTGATAGCTTTCTTCTTGATAAATATATTCAACTCCTAAATATTCGCTCAATTTCTCTAGTAATTGTTCCTCGCGGAAGGGCTTGTTAATATAATCATCACAACCCGCTTTGATCATTGCCTCTCGCTGTTCCTCAAAGGCATTAGCAGTTAAGGCGATGATAATGGTGTTGCGATTTGGAATTAAGGTTTCTTCTCTAGCTTTAATAACTTTTGTGGCTTCATAGCCGTCCATAATCGGCATCCGCATATCCATTAAAATTAGGTGTGGTTGCCATGTCTGCCAAAGTGCGATCGCTTCAGTGCCATTTGTTGCTTCCTGGACTGCAAAACCAATAGATGTCAGAATTTTGATTAGCACTAAACGGCTGTCTGTGGAGTCATCAACCACCAAAATGCGGTATTCGCTTTGCTCAGGCGCTAAACTCAGAACTTGCTGTCTAATTTGCTTGATCTGGATTTCGCTAGCTGCGGCTAGATCAATTTGAATATCAAAAGCAAATTTACTTCCCTCGCCAATAATGCTGGAGACGCTAATATTTCCCCCCATTAGTTGTACGTATTTGCGGCTAATTGCTAAACCTAGTCCTGTTCCCTGTTGCGATTTCCTTCCGGTTTCAGTTTGCCCAAAAGCTTCAAACAACAAGTCAATTTCTTCTGAGGCAATACCACAACCAGTGTCTTGTACCTCGAAGAAGAGATGAGGAGGATGAGGTAAAATTTTCTCCTCCATCTCCCCCATGCCTACTCGTAGCATCACTCTCCCAGTATCGGTAAATTTGATTGCATTTCCCAAGAGGTTAAGCAAGACTTGACGCAGTTTACTTTCGTCAGCTTGAACGTATTGGGGGAGGTAAGATTTATATTCAAAGACCAATTCTAATCCTTTGGAGGTGGCGCGGAAGCGCAACATCTCTTCGAGGTTTTCCAAGAGGCGAATTAAGTCAAAACTGTTGAGATTTAATGTTATTCTGCCAGCTTCGATTTTAGACATTTCCAAAATGTCATTAATTAAGTTAAGGAGATGTTCGCCAGCACGATTGATGATTGTTAGATTTTGCTGATGTTCTGTAGATAAAGCACGATCATGGCTCATCACTTGGGTAAAACCGAGGATAGCGTTGAGTGGGGTACGTAATTCGTGGCTCATGTTGGCCAGGAATTCGCTTTTGGCGCGGTTGGCAGCATCAGCAATGATCACAGCTTCTTGCAATGCTTGTGACTGCGTTTGGGTTTGCGCCAGCAATTGTGCCTGCCCAAAAGCAACACCCAACTGATTGCCAATTTGAACTACGATGTTGACTTCTTCTGCTTTCCATTGACGGGGAGTGGAATTTTGATAACTCGCTAGTAATCCCCAAAGCTGACTACCATATAAGATGGGGACAATAATGTAGGCTTTAGCCTGAAAGCGCTCTAAGAAATTGACATAAAAAGGATGAAACCCAGCCTTGTAAATGTCTGGGACACAGAGGAAACTTGCATCTGGGGTTGCTTGCACATCAGGATCTTGCACCTGGTTATCCGCGCTAGCCAAAATTTTTGCTAGGCAATGGCCGTCTTGGAAGACACCTTGTGTGAGATTGGGATCATTGTTGTGTTCTTCAATCAGAGAAATCCAACCATTACCTACCGACTCGGAGACAAATTCGCCACTCCACTGGGGATTGAAACGATAAACAACAACTCGATCGCAATTGAGTACTTGCCGTAATTCTTGGGTTGTAGCCGCAAATATCGTCTCTAAATCTAGTGTTTGGCGCATCCTTTGAATTACTTGGGCGATCGCTCTTTCCCGTTCTGCACTCTCACGCAAAGCTTCTTCTGCTAATTTTCTCTCGGTAATATCTGTAATTGTACCGATGTAACCTTTGATTTCTCCATCATCTCCAAATTCTGGCAAAGCTTGAGCAATTACCCAGACGACTGTACTATCAGTATGCAAGAAACGATGTTCGGACTTATACATTATTTTAGCCTCTCTTGCTTGATTCCATACCAAGAATAGCTGCTCGCGGTCGTCTGGATGTACGGCATTTACCCAAGCTGTTCCCAGAGACTCTTCTAAACTGCATCCAGTAATCTCACTCCAGCGTTGATTAAAATATAAAACATTACCATTTATATCTGCGTGAAATATACAAGCTGGTGAGGCTTCTGCTAGAAGTTGATATCGCTGTTGACCTGACTGCAAAGCTAATTCTGCTAATTTGCGATCGTTAATGTCTGCCCAATAACCAACGCATTCTATAGGGTAATCAGCTTCGTCACGGATTAACCTCATCTTTTCGTAAAACCAGTGATAAGTTCCGTCAGCGTGTAACCACCGATATTCGTAGGAGATGTACTCGTGTTCAACAAGCTCGTTAAATTTTTCTGAGATCAGTTCAATATCTTGGGGGTGGACGTGCTGGAGCCAGAAACTGGAATCTTCGATAAATTCCCGCGCTTCGTAGCCCACCATTGCTTTAATGTTCTCACTGATAAAGGTAGTGCTAAAATCTTCTGATGTTTTGCTGCTATAAATAACTACTGGGCTAGAGGTGAGCAGATATTGTAAGCGTTCGTTGGCTAAACGCAATTCTTGTTCAACACGTTTGCGTTCGCGTAGCGCGGCTTGCCGTTCGCGCAGCGCTGCTTGCAGTTCGCTAATTTCTACAAAAACAGTGCCTATACCAGAGGGGCGATCGTCTTCACCAGGGATCGGAAAATAAGAAGCGAGGAAGTGGCGGATAATATCTGGTTGTTTAATTGATGCGGCGCTTAATTCTTGATTGAGAATGGGTTGACCAGTCAACAGAACCTGTTGATAGATTGGTTCCATTAAAGGGGCGATGTGGGGTAAGACTTCATAGATCGTTTTACCAATATGATCTTTCTGAGGTAGTCCATTAATCTCGGCTAGCAGTTGGTTGATTTGCACAAACCGCAGCTGATTATCTACAATGTTCATGCCGACGGGAGCGCTGCTAAAAAAGGCATTCAGGCGAGCTTCTCTGAGTGCTAATTCTTGTTCTAGAGTTTTGCGCTCAATTAACCCACCTAACTGAGCAGCAACAGCACTTACTAGCAAAAGCAAACGTCTATCTACCAATACTGAGCTACGTTTAAAAAACACTAAAACAGCTAATACTTGGTTTCCAGCCAGTATGGGAACACCAAAACTAGCTTTTAATCCTACTTTGGCAGCTTGTGGCGAGCGCAAAAAAACTGGCTCTGTAACTTCGGAAACATCTTCTATCCATTCTGGTTCCTGGCTTTGCCAAACTCTTCCTGGTAGTCCCAATCCCAGAGCAAATTTCACAGTTTGGCTTTGGCGGCAGAATTCTGCTAAACTGCTCTCTTCACCGTACCAACTCAGACTGTGTTCTAAAACAGTACCCTCTTCATTAGGTATCCATGCTTCACCAAAATCCCAGCCAATGGTGTGACAAATTAAGCGCAAGACCACTGCTAAAGCGCTATTGACATCACTGGCGCGGGCGATCGCTTGGGTTGTCAACAGTAGCAAACGGCTTTCATTTTCTGCCTGCTTACGTTCAGTAATGTCTTTCGCTGTGCCCAGTACGTACCATTGTCCATCAATCTCGATCATTTCCGCACTAAATAGTGTCGTCCTAATTTCTCCGGTGGAAGTGCAGACATCAACCTCATAGTTGCGGATGGCTTTAATTTGTCGCAGCGTGTGGGCGAGGAAATTATATTCTTCTGGATTTGCCCAAATATTCAATTCTTCATCGGTGCGATCGATCACCTGAGAACGAGAATAACCAAAAAACCGACAAAAGCTGTCGTTAACTTCGATGTAGCGTTTGTTGCGAACAGTAATTAAGGCAATTGGATCAGGAGATGACCGAAAAGCTGATGCTAACTTTTCTTCAGAAGCCCGTCGCGCTGCTTCGGCGCGTTGGCGTTCTTTTGCCTCCAACACCAAGGATGTTAAATTGCCCAGAGAGCGAGCAAAATTTTGGTCTTCTAGCGTCCAATGATGAGTAACTCCCACTGCCTCCATACATAAAACTCCTACGGTCTTGCCCTCCAGCCTAATGGGTGTATCGAGTATAGAAGTAATGTTTAATCTTGAGTAAAATGCAGAAAATTCTCTAGTTCTGGGATCGCTATGGGCATCATCTGCGGCGATTAGTTGGTCTTGGTGCAAAGCTGTAAAATAAGCTGGATAGTCTGCCTCTGCTAAGAAAAGTCCTTCGCTATGTTGATTACGCCTGGCCTCAAATAGGTCAAAACACTCGATTTTCGTGCCTGTTTCGTCATACAGCCAGATACTGGTTCGTTCCACCCCAATATTTTTCACAGATGTTTCTGTGATTTTACTCAAAGCTGCTTTCACATCACCCTGATAAAGCGTCTGATTTTGTGCCAGTTGGGTTAGCACTAGGTTATGCTTGCGGAGCTTAATCGCGCTTTCTTGGAGTAATTTTTCTACTCCGCGACGCTGCGTAATATTACTAACAGTACCTGTCATACCTATAACCAGACCCTCTTCGTTGCGTAAGGCGATCGCATTAAACATTAGATAAAGTAAAGTACCATCTTTAGCGACACAGGTAGTTTCATGCTGAAAGATCGGCTTTCCCTGAAAAACACGCTCAAAGGCTACTTTATCTTGAGCAACTTGTATCGGCCAGATGAAATCAGTCAAGGTACGCCCGATCATTTCCTGGGGTTCGTAGCCATAAATCTGCTTGACTGCCGGGTTGACAAAGGTAATTAGTCCATCAATATCCACCGACCAGATCATATCCTGGGATGTCTCCACAAGGTGGCGATATTGACTTTCACTCTTCTTCAAGGCGGCTTCGACTAAAAGGCGTTCGCCCTTGCCGTTGGCTGTGCCATTGCTTTGGTAAACTTCTCTACAAGAGGCTGCCTCAAGACTAACAGGAATTTCTTTGAAAATCTCTTCTAATTGTTTGTTCCGAATATTTAACTCAATCGCAACCCGTTGACGCTCTTTAATCTCCTCTTGCAGTTGGGCATTTTGTTCTTTTAACTGTTTTTTCAGCCTTTGGAGAGTGAGTTGATTTTGGACGCGTAATAAAACTTCTTTAGTTTGGAATGGTTGAGTAATATAGTCAATATCGCCTAAATCAAAAACATTTACTTCTTCAGATAATTCATCTAAAACACCGAAAAAAATGATCGGAATCTCTTGAGTTTTCTGGTTAGCTTTCAAATGTTGACAAACTTCATAACCATCCATCTCTGACATGAGAACGTCTAGCAAAATCAGATCAGGGGGAAAAGCCAGTGCCGTATTGATTGCCAATTGTCCAGAAATGGCACTTTGCACCTGATAAGCTTGGTGTTGAAGGATGTCTGATAAAAAATGTAAATTCTCTAGATTATCATCAACTAATAAAATTTTTATTTTTTGAGCATTCATATCAGTTATTAAGTTACAGGAATAAATTATTAAATCAAACTGAACATGAAATGATAAAGCAAAACTCTGTTACAAGATTGTAAATAAAATTATCCTCTTTTACCACCAAACTTCAGCGCCAGCTGTAGGGGGAAGTTGCAGATGAAGCAAGACAACTAGGTAAATTAGTTATGATTTCTGTATGACATCTCAAGAGCAGCCGCTCCCCTATTAGGGCTACGGTGTACACACAAGTCTTTCTCAATGCAATTTACAGTTAAGTCTCATAGCCCCTGAGATACCTCACCCTGGTTTTACTACGTAAAACCTGTCCCTCTCCTTAGTAAGGAGAGGGATTAAAGATAGGACAGGGTGAGGTTTTAGTAGACTTTTGGATAATCGGATATAGCGTTTCCCGACCTAGTGAGCTACACCTGTAAGGGCACGGCACTGCCCATTGGTGTCAACTTAAGCGTAAACCCTTTTAAAACCTCGTTTCCAGCAAGAAGGCTGGAAATGCGCCTCCTGGCGGCTCTGCCGCTTTTCTAGAGGGTCCGCCTCTAGAACGGCATTCCCAGTCGGAGACTCTTAACGAGACAAAGTATAAAAGCTTGTTCTAGACTAGCTTTCACGTTAAGTTGACACCAATGGGCACTGCCGTGCCCTTACACTAGCCGATATAATGTTGTACCGCATCTGAATGGGAACCCCTATAACTTGTGTATACACCTAGCCTCGCTTGCGGGGTGGGGTTCTTCGCTAGACAACAAAGCGTTGTGAACCAAGAGACTTGTGTTGTGAACCAACAGACTTGTGTTGTGAACTAACAGACTTGTGTTGTGAACTAACAGACTTGTGTTGTGAACCAACAGACTTGTGTTGTGAACCAATAGACTTGTGTTGTGAACCAACAGACTTGTGTTGTGAACCAACAGACTTGTGTTGTGAACCAACAAACTTGTGTTGTGAACTAAAGCAGGTTGCAAGTAAATAAAGTACACAATGAACAAAACCAAAGCATTTTCAGGCTCCGCCTGGGAAGGAGGAAAGCCTCATCAAGCTAGGTTTTTAGGTTTGATCAAAACCCCAGCTAAACTCATCGGCTGGGGTTTTTATTACTTTTTTTTACTCACCATTGTTGAGCTAAATTCCGGCAGAGGGTGCTATTCCTCTTGCACATCAACCCAGATACTACCTTCTTCCACACGAATCGGAAATATTGGTAGTGCCTTTGGTTGTGAAACCAAGGAGAGTAATTTACCTACACCAGGTGGCCAGGAACACCAGTCTTGTACTTCACCAGTCCGCAGGTCAAAAGCACTGTGATGGAAGGAACAAACAATTGTTCCACTTTCAGTGATTTTCCCACTTTTCAGTGGTAATTTCATGTGAGGACAGGTGTTATCTACAGCATAAAGCTGATTTTCGTGATTCAAAACCAGAATTTTCCGATTACCAACTTTCACCACTTCTCGCGCACCTGGGGAAAGTGCTTCGACTGCAAGAACTTTAGTCCAACTCATTAGGTTCTCCTCTCCTAATATATCTGCTTTCAGTTTCCCGCAATTGTGACCCGTGCGATCGCCTTTCAGTTGTGGCGAGTCGGGAAGGATAAAGTCAGTAGATCGCAAACTTTTCCCGAAAGAGCGGCCGCTGGACAGAGGCGAAAACTATAAAATATTACATAAAAGCAACTTTATACACTGAAAAAACTGATTTCTGGGTAAACTAAAGAGAGCGCTTCCTGTCCTAGCATCATCAGGATTGTGGCTGATAACAAACAATTTTGAGCGATATAAAAAATGATTAAGACAAGTTACGAATTTGACCAGTCTATCCTCCCCGCAGGATCTTCATTAAAGACTAATATTCTGCTACGTTTTCGGGTTGACATAGCTGAATCTCCCCGACGTCACCTTAACCTTTCTCTTGTAATTGACCGTTCCGGCTCTATGGCAGGCGCTCCCTTGCATCATGCACTCAAAGCCGCTGAGTCTGTCGTAGATCAACTTGAGCCAGATGACATTCTCTCAGTAGTTGTTTACGACGATGAAGTGGACAGCGTTGTGCCACCCCAGGCTGTAACTAACAAGGCCGCACTAAAAAATTCTATCCGCAAGGTTAGAGCCGGTGGGATTACCAACTTATCGGGGGGATGGCTCAAAGGCTGTGAACATGTGAAGACGCGACTTGATCCGCAAAAAATAAATCGTGTTCTCCTGCTTACCGATGGTCACGCCAATATGGGCATTCAAGACCCCAAAATACTCACAGCGACATCGGGGCAAAAAGCTGAGGAAGGCATTATCACAACTACGTTAGGTTTTGCTCAGGGTTTCAATGAAGACCTGCTGATTGGTATGGCAAGAGCCGCCACGGGCAACTTCTACTTCATTCAAAGTATCGACGAAGCAACGGAAGTGTTTAGTATTGAGCTAGACAGTCTCAGAGCAGTAGTGGGACAGAACCTCAAGGTGACACTTGAGTTAGCTGACGGTATCAGCCTTGTTGATACCTTAAGTCTTGCTAAAGTTAGCCAGAATGACGCTTCTCAAGCTGTCCTCACCTTGGGAGAGCTTTACGAGGGCGAAGACAAACTTCTCGGTTTGAGTTTGGTGATATCAAGCGCTCAAATTGGGGAGTTACCTGTGATGAAACTGCATTACAGCGCCGATGTTGTGCAAGATGACGTTATTCAAAATGTGTCAGGCACAGTAGATATCGTCGCCAAAGTGGGCACCGTTGAGGAAGCAGCTTTTGCCTCTACCAGCCAGATCATTCTGGAACTGAGTCGCCTGACGATCGCTAAGGCCAAAGAAACTGGACTCAATCTAGCTGAACATGGCAAGCATCAGGAAGCTGAAGAAACCCTCCGGGCGCTTGTGAAAGATTTGCGGGATAAAGGGTTGAGCGAGAATTTTGAAATTGCTGAAGAGATTGATCAGCTTGAGTATTTTGCAGGTCGGATCGCCCAAAAAGCTCTAGGCAATGCCGGACGTAAAGAGATGCGGGATCAATCTTACCAGACAATGACGCGCAATCGCAGCGATCTGGTGGGTCGAGGTGTCACTGCTGGCGATGAAGTGTACGCGATACCGATTGTCAATGAAGTCGGTTCGGGTGTTGAATTGTATTGTGTTCGTGAAGGGGGTAAACTGCGGGTCAAAGTCATATCCGAAGGCTACGATTCAACCAAGAACATCCAGTTTCCTCGGGCGATTCGTGCCGAGGGGGCACGCTATGTTGTTGAAGGACTGGAACTCTCAAGCGATGGCTTCGCCAACGCCAAGGGCGAACGCACTTTCTACCGTGTAGGTGGTAAAATTACCCGTCTTACTCAACCTGGTGAAGCAGATATCTTCGTTGCCCCTAGACAATCGAATCTAACTAACACAGGCAAAGCTTCCAAAGGCCCTGCTAGTGCCGCCGATCTGACCACAACTGACAGTGTAGGGGACAGCATTTTAGTTCAGTGTGTCAAAGATGGCAGCAAGCTGCGTGCTAGGGTAGTTTCAGACGGATATGAACCGGATTGGAATATGCGCTTTCCGCGATCGGTGCGCGAGGAAGGAATGCTTTATCTCGTTGATGAAGTCAAAACAGCACCTGATGGCAAGTCCTATATTGCCTGTGGTGAAATTAAGCGATTTGTGCAACCCACTTCTAGCAATTGAGTAGCCCTTTCAATCCTAATTACGCCTCGATCGCAGGGTTATAATCATCTGGGTTATTAAAACCTGCAATCCAGGCGGCTGCCTGATGGCAATTTCGCATCTCAGGGGGAACGCGCAGGATGTGAATATGTCCTGTGGATGGACAGGTAACTTTCAAGACCATAAGCGGCTCGTCATCCTCAAAAGGAATGTAGACTAGTTGACGTTCTCCCCCAGAGTCTCGATCGCGATCGCGGATCAACCCTCCCGCTTGCTGCAAAAATGTCTCGTATCCCAGACGTTCAATCAGCACACGCCGTAACTCAACATTTTCTATATTCAGGATATCCGGCCCAGTTATGGACTGGGATTCAAAGGCAATCTTATCCGTCACCTGCACGCCTCGCCAGCGCAAGAGAAAACCATGCCCCGCAGATAAACTGGTAATCCCACTTCCGGCCAACTCGATCCAATAAGTAACGTAGAGTCCTTGCGGAAGAGTAGTCAGGTTTACACAGTCGCTAATATCAATACTTTCACAGGTGAGATTTTCAGGTAGATTGTAAAGATCCAACGCACCGCTTAAATCCAGATGACCCAAAACGCGCATACGATCCCAGGCGCGATGCTCAAGGATAAGTTTTCGAGCAAGTTCAGCCGATACAGGCTCGTGGCTTTCGTTTGGGCGCTGCAAAACTTGTTTATTCGGCACACGTCCTTTCGACATGATCTTCAGCATTAGTCCATCACCTCCACGTAAGTATCAGGGCGATATTCACGTTGTCTCCAGACGCGGTAAAGACCTTGGGGTAATTCAATCGCCCGATGTTCTTCATGAACTAAAGTCGCACTTGCTTCTTTAACTTCAACAAAAAGATCACTACCATGTACCCACAACTGAACAGCATTGGATTGCTGAATGCGATGGCTGTGTCCTGTGATTTCACCATGAGCCAGAGTAGCACCTACACGTTTTTGAGTACCGACAGGTAAGTTAGCAATACGTCTGATTAGAACGTCGCCATGTCTGTACAGAACACTAGCTTGGTTAGCTTGGGAGTTATTACTGTCGTTAAACATCTTGTGATCATCCAATACTTAGTAGTTAATATAACCTAAATTCCCCGGTTCATATAGTGTTCGTCTAATTTACCCATCTGGCGCGACCTTCCAGCAAGGTTGATCGCCTTGGGTGTTCTCCAGTTCATGTCAAGACTTAATTTTTGCCAAGAATTTTTTCTATTTCAGGAGTTGATGGTACAATTATACTACTCATGCAGAATTCAATGCTCATTTAGTCAAGCGAAGGTGGCGAGTAGCATATTTAATGCTGTTCAAAGCGATCGCTTGGCTTTTATGTTAAGAATAACTAAAAGTAAGAGTGGATGTAAGAAATTTATTCAGACATTATTAAAAAATGCAAACAATTAAACATATCTAGATATTAATTGGCACTACATAGAAAAACCCCCTGTTTTTCAATCAGCACTTTTTGCAGTCAGGAGTAATTATAATGAACAGCTGCGTTTTGATGGCGGAAATTATTAACGAGCCGCAACTCCGGTATACAGCCGATAATCTGGGAGTCACGGAAATGCTGGTGCAGTTTCCCAATTCCTTGAAACCAGAAGATCCGCCAGCCACCCTGAAAGTTGTCGGCTGGGGGAATTTAGCGACAGAAATTCAGCAAAACTACCACCAAGGCGATCGCGTCATGTTGGTAGGACGTTTAAGCATGAATACTGTTCCGATGGAAGGTTTTAAAGAAAAACGCGCTGAATTGACGGTGCAACAAATTCAACCTGTTGGAGGTAGTTTTAATACTGATCCATTGCCTTCAGCAACCGTAACTCCATCATTCACTGAAACTTCTCCACGACAACCATCTTCAGCATCTCGTCCTCCAGAGAAAGACGTTAACAGTTATGAGTCACCACGTCCAGCGCCTACCCCGGCGACAAATCCTGTTGGCGTTACTCCCCAAGCGACAAGTTACGAACCCGTACCCCAACCCACAAATTATGAGCGAACCACTTATCCAGCAGTGAAACAGGAAGAACCAGATCCAGATGATATTCCCTTCTAAAGTTGGTAGTTGAACGTGTATTCAATTTGCTCACCGTTGCCTGCCATATATTTTAAAATAGCTTAACCTGGTGGGGCTGCTTCTTCAAAGGGACGGATAATCGCAGGAGCTGGTGTAACTTCTGGTTTAAAGATTCCCTGCAATGCTTGTTTCAATGTTTGTGCCATAACAATCCGGTTTTCGTAAGCCACGACTACCCGCACCAAAGTTGGTAGGCTATTCTGTGTGGCTTCTAGATAGATTGGCTCGACATACAGCAGCGATTGCTCAATGGGAATTACTAGTAGATTGCCTTGAATGGCTCTCGATCCCTGGCGATTCCACAGAGAAATTTGCTGGGAAATTACTGGGTCTTGGTTAATCCGCGCCTCGATTTGCTCTGGCCCGTAAACCAGGCGTTCCTTAGGAAAGACATATAAAACCAGCCTACCGTAGTTGTTGCCATCCGATCGCGCCGCTAACCAAGCGATTAAATTAGTCCGTTGTTTGGGAGTATAGGGTAGAAGCAGAATAAATTCTTCTCGACGAGAGGCTGCGCCAACAAAGGTTACGGTGGGTAGACTAGTAATCAAATAATACGGCTCTACCGGACGGGGTTCACTGCCATAGATTTCGTTGGGGATTTGCCACTGGTCTTCCCGGTTGTAAAATACTTGAGGATCAGTCATGTGGTAGGTCATCAATCGCTCAGATTGAATTTTAAAAAAGTCCACCGGATAACGGGTATGACTGCGGAGATTTACTGGCATTGTACTGAGCGGTTTGAACATGTTGGGAAATATCGCTGACCAAGTGGCAATTATCGGATCGTTTGGATCGGCAATATAAAACTTAACAGTGCCGTGATAAGCATCAATCACCACTTTGATAGAATTGCGAATGTAGTTGATACCATCGCTACCAGTGTCTGAGTAAGGATAGCGATCGCTCGTCGTGTAGGCATCAACAATCCAGTAAAGATAACTGGGATTACTTGAGAAATTTTGATTAGCAGCAGCTACTAAATAGGGGTCGCTGTCAAATTTAAGGAAAGGTGCGATCGCTTGAATTCTTTGCTTGACATTTCGCCGAAGTAGGACTTTTGTCTCTGGCAAAAAGTCCCGCGTCAGTACCATCTGCCAATCTTTCAAATACATCGCAAATAACCAGCGTCGCCATGCTGAACCGATTTCAACGCCACCCAGACCATCGTAAGAGTTATAAACATTGTCACTACCACTAGGGTAATCTAACTCTCTAACTCTTGTGCCAGTCATCACATAAGTATTAGTAATTTCACCGTAATAAATTCGGGGTTGCCCAATGGGAATGCTTTCACGAATCGCTTTATTGGAAGTTGTGAGGGCGCTACTATCACCGCTAATATCTTTGACAAAATATTCTGGTAGCCCACCCGGCCCAACTGTATTAACTGGACTAACAGTAAACCCGAAACCGTGGGTATAAATAAGGCGGCGGTTAACCCATGTTTGAGCTTCCTGTGGTACGGCACTGTAATCTAATTCTCGTGCGGCAATCAGTACCTGTCGCCGTTCTGTTGATTCAACTGGTTCGTGGTTAGGTTCTGCTGGCTTTTGCGGCGCAGATAGTTGGCGTGAAGTTATATCTGTTTTGAGAGTGTAGCGGTCAATATCGGCATCGGGGAACCGATAGTAAGGCCGAATTTGTTGCAGTTGACGGTTAGTTTCTAATAGTGGTCGCTGATCCCACAGGCGAATATTCCGAATTGTCAAGTCATTATTTTGAATATTAGCTTCAGTCAATGTTCCTTGCGGGTTGAAGGTTCTAGCATCGATCGCCTCTAAATCGAATGCTTGGCGAGTCAAGGCGATAGTACGCTGAATGTAGGGTTGCTCTCGTTGTAACTCATTCGGTTGGACAATTAAATATTGCACCACAGTAGGTAGAACAACGTTAGCTGTTGCAACCAGTACTAGATAAATTCCTAACCCGTAAAAAAACAATCGGCGATGCTGAGATTTGGGTTTCCAGAAAAATGTTCGCCAAAGTAGGTAGAAGGCGATCGCTACTGCCAGGATGCACAAGACGGTATAAGCTGGCAACTGGGTTGTCACATCCGTATAGCTGGCACCATAACTTACTCCACGGGTAGAATACACGAGTTCATAGCGACTTTGCCAATAACTTAAAGCTACTACCAGCATCAACAAGCCACCCATACCGAATAAATGACGTTGCTGCTGGGGCGAAAAACCAGGGAAAATCCCCTGACTCAAACTGTCCCCTGACAGCATATAAGTGAGAGTAACGGCGACGAAGCCATACAAACATAATCCCATCAGCCAGAGTTCTAGCAGTTCCCAAAAGGGTAAGGAAAATACGTAAAAGCTGATATCTTGACCAAATAAAGGCTCAGTGCTGTTGAAAAGGGTGGGGTGGAAATATTGCAGCACCTTTGGCCAGTGGCAAAAGAGGATGAATGCAAAAATCGGACTTAACAAAACTGCGATCGCAGTTAGTAAAAATTGGGGATAGATTAAGATGGCGATCGCTACTCCCACAATTAAACCGAGATACCAGACTTGAGAGACAATTTGCCTTAAGAGTTGCCAGATTGTCTCTGGTCGGAATAAGGTGGGAATGGGTAGACTAGCGTTATTAACTGGAGAATGCCAGTATAAAAGAGCAATTTGACCATAGTGAGCCAGCATCAACCCAATCAACAAGCTCAGTACCAGGGTTAGGGGTAATAACCAGCGCAATCTCAATGGTTGAAAGCGTTGTGGCGCAAGTGTCCGGGTTTCGTTGCGTCTTAGATAATCAGGAGTGAGAAAATTTGTTAATTTACTGCTGAGTTCTGCTGACTCAATCTTTAGAGACTGGGGATATTTTAGCCGTTGTGCGAGAGCTAGGTTTAGGAGTAGATAGGCAGCAGTTATCCCAGCCACCACTACCCACAAAACACCACGAGTCACTAGCCTTAGCAGAAATACTTGGAGATAGCCGACTTCCTGAAACCAAAAAATCTCTGCTCCCAGGCGGGAACCCAGATCCAAGAGTAGCCACAGCCCCAAGAATACAATTAATAGTCTAAAGCCCCATTTCCAATACATTGATATCATTTCTCGACACAGGCAACAGTTGGATAACTTCTCCAGTATTTATCTTAGGATATTCACGCGAAAGTCGATTGTACACTTGTAGTAAAGACTTTTTTTCAGGATAATAATCAGGATAACTTAATGCTAATTCGTAGAAGTCAGTAAGAGCTTGTTGAATTTTACAACCTAAAAATTGTTTAACAAAACTATGTTTTCCAGTAATAACAAGGAAATCTAGCTTAGTACAAATAATGACCCAATCAGGCTCTCCAGAATACAGTGTAAACCAGAAAAGTCCACACTTCCAATTAAATTCTTCAATTGCTTCAGCCGTTGCTGGAAATACAAATGCGGGAGGGAATGGTTCTACAGGCTCAAATCCTATTGCGATAATTTCTTGATTTCTATTCTCCAATACTGCTTGCAATAGTTTGATTTCATCTTCTTCAGAAAAATGATCTCCACTTTCAGTTGCTATTGCAATCCAATCAGCCTGCTTAATAATGTTAAGTTTACTAGGGTCGACAGTACTTCCAGAACCCATTACAACTTTATTTAGTTTTTCCCTAAGTTTAGTTACTTCTTCAGGATTGAACACTGGCTGCAAAAATTTCCATTCTTCACTCATAATTTGCCTTGAGGTGATGATGGCTTATATCTGAAAGCTCTAAATATGTTTTTTATTCAGGCATAACATTCTCTCACAATCAAATGATTGTCAACGATTAAAAAGCTAGGAATCAATCAACACCAACTTACGAACCTCAGAATTTTGTCCCTGAGAGCGACGTGATGAGGCAGCTGTTAGCAAAAACTTCCAAGACTGAGGAGAAAGTATAGACAAATCTATCATTGAAAGAAAACTCTTGAGATTTTTTTGCTTCAGTGCTACTAAAATCCAATGCAGTTTTAGGTAATTTTTTATATCCTGAAAGATGGGAATCTTTGAGCGATGTTGGTCTTTTACCAAGGCGTAAATTTTCTCCTTCATCAAAATATTTGTAGCTAACCGGCGAGACAAAGAAAACTTTTGATTATAAGCACCAGGCCAGATAGTCCGGTAAGCAAGACACTGGTTGCAGAAAATAGCATCACCAAACTGAGCAATCCGAATCCAAGAATCGATGTCATCACAGTTAGCATCAAGTGTGGAGTCCCAACCACCAGTTTGGAGGAAAGTATCACGTCTGCAAGCTACTTGGACAGGCGTGCCAAAAGGTACAAGCTCTAACAGCATACCGTAGTGAATATCGGCTTGTGGGATATAAAAAGCTAAACCAGGGCCAACTTCGGGGGTGCGAGAGAGTTCAACTTCATTGCCATCTACCTGAGCCGCCACACAAGAGCAGATTACAGCATCGGGACGAAGTGCGATCGCCTTCGCCATCTCTTCTATGCAGTTGGGCGCTAAATAGTCGTCATCATCTAAAAACTTAATCCAGTCGCCGCTAGCTTTGGCAACTCCAGCATTTACCGTTGCTGCATGACCAAGGTTGACTTCGTTACGATGGTAAACAAGCTTGTCCCCTAAGCTTTTGAGATATGTTTGGGTGTCATCAGATGAACAGTCGTCGGCAACAACCACCTCGCACTCGATTGTTTGGTTACGAGCCGAGTCAATTGCTCTTTGCAGCAAGTTCAAGCGATTATAGGTACTGATGACGACGCTAAATTTCATAAATTTTACCCCTGTGGTACAGCATTCTGCAATATAGCTTTGATATCTAGGCTGTTGTATCAGTAAAATTATCAATCCTAACAAGTAGACTGAAATAGGATTATCGATTTATGATTGATGATTGTGAGTTTTTTTTAAGTAGACAGAAAGACTATGAATGCTCAAGAGATTATCCGCTCGATTGAAGCGGAACAGATAAAATCGAATCTGCCCGACATTTATGTGGGCGACACCGTAAAAGTGGGAGTGAAAATCAAGGAAGGCGAAAAATACCGCGTACAACCTTACGAGGGAGTAGTGATTGCCATGCGGAATGGTGGCATCAACGAAACTATTACAGTTCGTAAGGTTTTTCAAGGCGTGGGCGTCGAGCGGGTATTTCTGTTGCATTCTCCCCGGATTGACAGCATTAAAGTATTACGTCGCGGTAAAGTCCGCCGTGCTAAACTGTATTATCTCCGCGATCGCGTAGGTAAGGCAACCCGGATTAAGCAACGGTTTGACCGCCCTTTGTGATTCGTCCTTCAAAATTATGGGAGAAGCATCAAGCGGCATCTGCCGCTAACTTGTTTTCCTGACAAAATTGAGGTATGATAAAAAATGGATATTGCGTTAAACTGAAATTTAGTTCAGCGCAATCACTAAATCCAAAACAGCTTGTGCGCTCTTAGTTCAGTTGGTAGAACGCAGGTCTCCAAAACCTGATGTCGGGGGTTCAAGTCCTCCAGGGCGCGCTGAAAAGCAAAAAAAAGCCCGAAATAATTACGCAGCTGCTAATATAGCAGTTAGCGCTAATAATTTCGGGTAAACTTATTGTGTTTGCAGTTGTTTTGCTTTCAGGAAGTGAAATAGAGTCGAAACTGTAAACCTGGATGACCGGATTTTAGATTTTGGATTTTGGTGAAGCAGTGTAGTATTGGGCGTTTCCCCATGAGCAACTGCTGTTAGCGACATAGGAGCGTCACCCGTACCCGCAGCGTCTCCCCTTGGGAGACGGGATTGAGAAGAAATTTAAAATCGGCAAACTAAAATCTAAAATTAAGCGCCTTTGCCTTAAGGCATAGGATAAATCTAAAATCCAAAATCCAAAATTGAGTACAAACCGGGGGATAAACGGCCGTGGCCAAAAAAAGTGAAGCAGAATTGCCAGAAAACACAAATGGGTTTAGCTTGGGCAACTTCATACAGGGAACCAGAGAAGAACTTGAGAAAGTAGTCTGGCCCAGTCGGAAACAGATAGTGAGCGAATCCGCAGCTGTGTTGTTAATGGTGGCACTGTCCGCATCTTTGATATACTTGGTTGATGGATTGTTTGGTTGGGCAGCAAAACAGGTGTTCTGATGACTTTTGCAACAAACGAACCTCGCAACTCAACGTTGCAGTCCGAGGAAACAGCAGAAACAGCAGAAGCAGCGTCAAAAGAAACACGCTGGTATGCGGTGCAAGTAGCCTCAGGCTGTGAAAAGCGTGTAAAGACTAATTTAGAGCAACGCATTCAAACTTTTGATGTAGCTGACAAAATTGTTCAGGTAGAAATTCCGCAGACACCAGCGGTGAAAATCCGCAAAGATGGCAGTCGCCAGCATACAGAAGAAAAAGTTTTCCCTGGCTATGTGCTGGTGCGGATGATGATGGATGATGATACCTGGCAGGTTGTACGAAACACCTCCCATGTAATTAACTTTGTCGGTTCAGAACAAAAACGTGGTAGTAGTAAGGGTCGAGGTCATGTCCACCCCATACCACTGAGTTCTTCAGAAGTCGAACGCATATTCAAACAAACCAGTGAACAGGAGCCGGTTCTCAAAATTGACATGGCTACTGGTGATAAGATAATGGTGCTTTCTGGTCCATTTAAAGACTTTGAAGGCGAGGTGATTGAAGTTTCTCCAGAACGGAATAAGCTTAAAGCCTTGCTCTCAATTTTCGGTAGGGATACACCAGTAGAATTGGAATTTAATCAGGTAGAGAAACAGAGCTAAATACAAATGGCGAAGAAAATAGTAGCGGTCATTAAGCTAGCCCTGAATGCTGGAAAAGCCAACCCAGCACCGCCAGTGGGACCCGCATTGGGTCAACACGGTGTCAACATCATGATGTTCTGCAAAGAGTACAATGCCAAAACAGCAGATCAAGCTGGAATGGTGATACCTGTAGAAATTTCGGTTTTTGAAGACCGGAGTTTTACGTTTGTACTCAAGACGCCACCAGCATCAGTGCTGATTCGGAAGGCGGCGAAAATTGAAAAAGGCTCGAATGAACCCAACAAAAAGAAAGTTGGGTCAATTAGCAAAGCACAATTGCAAGAAATAGCCCAAACGAAACTCCCGGATCTCAATGCCAACGACATAGACGCGGCAATGAAGATTGTGGCAGGAACGGCTAAGAATATGGGTGTAACAGTCACGGATTAGTCATTGGTCATTAGCAAATGACAAAGGACTCATAACTAAAAATTATTGGGGGAGAAGCGAAACTTCGGAATTACCCCAGGAGAAAAAAAATGTCAAAAATATCGCGTCGTTTGCAGACACTGCAAGCAAAAGTAGAAGATAAGGACTATCACCCCCTAGAGGCTTTAGCTCTTCTCAAAGACACAGCGACAGCTAAATTTGCCGAAGCGGCTGAAGCACATATCCGGCTGGGAATTGACCCCAAGTATACAGACCAACAGTTGCGGACAACGGTAGCACTGCCCAAAGGTACAGGACAAATCGTTCGGGTGGCGGTGATAGCCAGAGGCGAAAAGGTAAACGAAGCAAGCAACGCTGGTGCTGATATAGTCGGATCAGAAGAACTGATTGACGAAATCCAGAAAGGTAGAATGGATTTTGACAAGCTGATAGCTACACCCGATGTGATGCCACAGGTGGCAAGGCTGGGTAAGTTGCTTGGTCCGCGTGGTTTGATGCCATCGCCCAAGGGTGGAACCGTGACATTTGATTTAGCAGGTGCGATCGCAGAATTCAAAGCTGGTAAATTAGAATTCCGAGCCGATCGAACTGGCATTGTTCATGTTATGTTTGGTAAGGCAACTTTCTCACCTGAAGATTTGTTAGTCAACCTGAAGGCATTGCAGGAAACGATTGACCGTAACCGTCCTTCAGGAGCTAAAGGTCGTTATTGGCGCACATTTTATGTAGCTGCCACAATGGGGCCATCGATTAAAGTTGATATCAGCGCCCTACGAGATTTAAAACTGAGCGAAGTAGGTTAATTTTTAGTCATTAGTGATTAGTCATTTGTAAAGGCAAAGGACAAAGGACATATGACTAATGACAAAATTAAATAGGCAAAGCCGGAGACAGCAGGTGCTAATAGCTTAATATCCTGCCGAGGTTAAAACTCTAATTGTCAAAATTATCACTCATAAAGGTGTGATAACTATGGTATCAGGAGTCTTAATACTCAACCCCGGCTAAGTTAGCTGGGGTTTGTTGTTTGGGTTTAGTTTAGAAAAAACGCACAAGTAGGGCAATCACCGATTGTTTTAAGGAGGTGAGATTGGAATGGGTAGAACACTAGAAAATAAAAAAGAGATAGTAGCTGACCTCAAAGTAACTTTGAGTGAGTCAACTCTGGCACTGGTAATTGACTATCAGGGGCTAACGGTTTCTGAAATCACAGACTTACGGCGGCGGCTGCGTCCCAGTGGCACTGTTTGTAAGGTGACGAAAAACACCCTAATGGGCATTGCCATTAAAGATGATGAAAAATGGCAGCCACTGTCGGAATTGCTCAATGGTGCTTCCGCCTTTTTGCTGGTAAAAGAAGATTTTTCATCGGCAATTAAGGCATACCAAGAATTCCAAAAAGTCACCAAGAAGACAGAACTTCGCGGTGGTGTCCTGGAAGGTCGCCTACTCAAAGAACCTGATGTCAAGATACTGGGAGACTTGCCATCTAAGGAACAACTCATAGCCCAAATTGCTGGAGCTATCAACGCCTTGGCTACCAAGATTGCTGTGGGTATCAACGAAGTTCCTGGTTCACTGGCTCGTGCTTTCCAGGCTGTGGCCGACCAAGAGCAAGCTGGTGCTAGCACTGAAAGCGCTGCTGTACAAGATACCAGTACCGAAAGCACTGCTGTACAAGATAGCAGCACCGAAAGCACTGCTGTACAAGATAGCAGCACCGAAAGCACTGCTGTACAAGATAGCAGCCCAGAAAATGCTGCTGAATAGACTTCGCGGTTCATCAGTCAAAAGTCAAAAGTCTATAGTTAAAGACCAATGACCAATGACAAATAAATAATCAAAATTACAGGAGTTATATCAATGTCTACTGCAACCGATCAAATTTTAGAACAACTAAAAACCCTCTCTTTGCTGGAAGCTTCTGAGTTAGTCAAGCAAATTGAAGAAGCTTTTGGCGTGAGTGCAGCTGCACCCGTTGGCGGTATGATGATGATGGGTGGTCCTGGTGTTGGTGCTCCTCCTGACGAAGTTGTTGAGCAAACCGAGTTTGAAGTGATTCTCGAATCAGTCCCAGCTGATAAGAAGATTGCTGTGCTGAAGATTGTCCGGGAATTGACCGGTTTGGGTCTGAAAGAAGCGAAAGACTTGGTGGAAGCTGCGCCCAAGGCAGTTAAAGAAGGTATTGCTAAGGATGCTGCTGAAGATGCTAAGAAGCGCATCGAAGAAGCTGGCGGTAAGGTGACTGTTAAGTAGTCACAATTCTATTACTAGTTTTTTATTAAGGAGTCTGAGTCAGGCTCCTTTTTTTATTACGATTTTTGTAAATGATTATCGGTTAAGGGTGTATCGCAGATTTCCCCAAAAGCGGATGCATCAAGTTGCTATTTACCTGTAACCCACCACATCCGATATTAGTCCAGCAAACAGCTTTTGTTTTAGAAAATACCCGTCATGAATTTGGAGTTATTCGTCTTTGGGAGCAACCCAGCGAGATATTTTTAAATAATACAATCAACTGAGTTAAGGCTGATGTCGAGGGAATTAAACCCCACCTAAAACCCAAGCAAAGCCTGTCTATGCAGGCTTTGCTTGGGTAGCCCCAGACTAAATATCTGTGGGCGCTTTCATATTTTTGCAAGACATTGAATCACTAATTTCAATCAACGTCTTTGACTGTCCTGTTTACTGCGTTGCCTGCATCCTCAGCTGTGCGCTGAACATTTTTACCAGCATCCTCAGCCCCACGCTGAACATTTTTTGTCACGTCTTCAGCAGCATTCTGGGTATTACCCTTGATATTTTCAATTCCTCGCTGAGTTCCCTTAACAAGACCTTCCCGAACTTCATCAGCTGAACTACCAATATCTTCACCCAGGTTCTTCACTCTTTCACCAAGGGATGTCCCTTGCTGAAAATTCCGGCCATATTGCTCTCGGCTGTCAATTCCCTTCTGCTCAATATTTTTTTGAGCATTTTTTACTAGCGCCTCAGCTTTGTCATTGGCTGCCTTCTCATCTTTTGCTCTAGGATCTACATCACTAAAGTTATTCATCCCACCAGCAGGAGAAGAGAGAGGATAATCTTTGGTGGGATCATATCGCTTGACATTAGGTGCTTGAGAACCTGGCTGTGGTGGTTGTGTTGCTACTCCTGGAGCACCACAAGCCTGGGTCATAAATAGAAACATTCCTGCTAAAAAAACAGTTAAAACTTTCAAGGGACGAATGTTTTTCAGCCAATTCATTGCTTTTTTCATACTTCTCACTCCTTCGATTTCTGTGACTAAGTTAAACTTCAACCAAGATGGCATTTGGAATTAATTTTGCATTCCAAGCATATCAGACAAAATAAGGGTTCTATCTGCCTACTGCTGGATTTTTTTGTAATTCAGGTCTGGCACCTGCTTCATCTGCCTTGTTTTTCAAAAAACCGGAAGCTTCTTCAACAGCCTCTTTTACAGTCTCAAGACGATCTTTAACCCGATCTCCCACATTTGGTTCATTCTGAATTAAACCACCTGGCTCAGGTTGTTGGAAGTCTTTATCTGTGCAAGTTATTGTGCTTATTTTGGTTCGCTCACTTTCCATAACCTCTATTAAGGATATGAATAATAAAATTAACTTTACCTCTAGCGCAGGCCACATTTTAATTAGTAATAATAGAATATTTTTATCTAACTATAGAGAGATATAAAATAAAGTAATATAGTGGTCGTAAAAAGAACTACATTAACCTGTTTAATACTTCAAAAGCTTTGAATATATAGCTGATATACCATAAGCTTTGAGGTATTCAGCCCTTGTTGCTCTAACCGTTAAATTACTAAATTCATGAAGCAATTTTTACGCTGGATAATTTTGGGGGGGACGCTGTTTTTTTTAGGGAAAGCTCTGAAGGATAATTGGATTGAAGTGACTGCTATCCACATTGATGGGGTAGGATGGGCAATTATAGCGATCGCTACAGGCGTCACTTTACTAGCACATACTTGGGCAGGCTGGATCTGGACTTGGATTCTGCAAGAGTTAAATCAACCTGTATCATCTACCCAGTTTATCCAAGTTTACCTAAAAACGAACATAGCCAAGTATTTACCAGGTAATATCTGGCATCACTACGGGCGAATTGTCGCCGCCAAAAATGCCAATGTCTCTGCTGGTGCAGCCACTTTAAGCGTTTTACTGGAACCGTTACTCATGCTAGCGGCGGCTTTAATCATCATTGTCCTATGCAGTAGCCAATTTGCAGCAGCTAATACTACTCTTGTTCTGCAAATACTACAATTGCTGAGTTTAGCTGTAGTCCTTTGTGCGATTCATCCCTGGTTTTTAAACCCAGTTATTCGTTTTTTGTACAGATTGAAAGCAAAAAAGTCTGCTGTCACCACTGAGTCAACTGTTCCCTTCAGTCTTAAAAGCTACCCTTTACGACCTTTGTTAGGAGAATTGGGCTTTATGGGACTACGCGCCACTGGGTTTATATTAACTATGTTTGCGCTGGGTTCGTTGAATCTGAATCAAATTCCTTTGTTGTTAGGGGCTTTTAGTTGCGCTTGGTTGTTAGGGTTTGTCATTCCGGGTGCGCCTGGTGGGTTAGGTGTGTTTGAAGCGACTGCGTATGAGCTTTTACGACACCACTTTCCATCTGCCTTAGTATTTAGTGCGATCGCTCTATATCGACTCATTAGTATTCTAGCTGAAACTGCGGGTGCTGCTCTGGCTTGCTTAGATGAACGCCTTGCTAAATCCTAAATCAGGCGACACTCATTTTTGTCTATCTACCTTCATCTGTGAAAACACACGATAACCATCCAGATTTAACTGCGGATTACTGCTTTGGGTTTCTTCCATCTTAATCAAGTTATATTCTACGTTTTCCGCATATATTGCAAACGTGATATTAAAAATCTCCATAAAATTGATTACCCACTTACACTCCTCTTGAGGATATTTTTCGTAATAACGAATCAGATGAGCAATTCTAGTTTCTAAATGCCTACGGGAATTTCTACAAATCAAAATAGTCTTTAGCAGTATAATCACCAATGTTAGAGAGTGACCTGGGGTAAGCAATAATATAAATAATGACGAAGGTTCTTTCCCATTCTCTGTTGTCAAACAATCAATCACTCGATTACAGGTTCTTAAGAACAATTCTTTAGTGATAATTTCTTGACTATAATCTTTCTTCCATAATGATAAATTCTCTGCAAACTGTCGCCGTAAACTCTCGACTAATTTTTGATTATCTACAGAAAAAAATAGATATTTTTCTATACTGATTTTAAATTGTTCAAGAGTTTGCTCTTGAGTTTGCTTTACAAATATATTGGCAATATTCTCATGGCTAAATATACCTTTTTTTAAAACAATTGCTTTTATTAAATGCAGAACATTATCTCCCAAAATACTGGGATTTGTGTAGCGTGTTGTGCTTGAGACGGCAGATTGAGAACGAGCAATATACATTGCTAATTCAAACTTAAATTTGTCTTTCATCTGTCTAGAAAGCTTTCTGGCAGCCTCTTGTTGGTCTCTGGAATTATTCTCATTAACAGATTGATCAACTAATAAATAAGAAGTGTAGCGATTAGCCCAATGACCTTTAGTTAATTCCTCATGTTTACCAGCAAATAATTTTAATTCTTGGTAGTCTTTGCTGTTTATGAAATTCCCTAGCCAGCTTTTACAGTTAATTATGGCTGGAAAATTATTGTTATTTACTTTTAGGTTCGCATTAGCAAATAAATTAACTAATTCTTGGATATATTTGTTTTTTCTATTGGTTGTCCAATTGTTTATTATTATATAAGTACAACGCTTAAGTGTATTACAGAACTCCTGTTCGTTATCATTTAAAAAAAGGCTGTATATTACAGGTATAGAATGGGAATCCTCTGAATCAAGACCGTCTATAAATAAAGCTTTGAACTCCCGTAAAACTTCATCTGGTGACAGTTTTTTGACAATTTCCACAAAGAAGCTATAAAACTCTTCTTGTGCAATTTGCACATTTTGCGGTCTAGATTGAGACGTAACCAAATGCGGATATTTCTGACTAATTGATAAACTATTAGCGGTCATTCCAGTTCTCAGGACAAAAAGACTTCCTGTTCATATTATTACTAGTTTAACCTTGGTGAACAGTAGCATCAATCTATTCTTCAGAGATTCAGTAATCTTTTTACACAAATTTGATAAACTCGGACTATAAATAAAGTCTTAAACATAAATTGTTTAAGACTTCATCAAATACTCCAGTAAAATTATTTACTTTTAAGGGAGTCAATATGCGACCAAATTAGGGTTATGTTCAGCGCTTGAAAGGGTCATTTTGCGTAATACATATTATGATTAATTTGTACAGTGCGTAAGTCATAATTATTAACCCTTTCAAGGTGGGTAAAAATTTTGGTTAAGAAATTTGACAAGCGCAATGTCAAAGCGATCGCACTTAGCATTGATAGCGTTGAATCCCACAACGTCTGGGTAGGAGACATCGAAGAAACTCAAAGCACCACCCTTAACTACCCAATTTTGGCGGATGCGGATCGCAAGGTTTCTGACCTTTACGACATGATCCACCCCAATGCTAATGCGGCTGTTTTAGCTGGGATGCGATCGCAAATCAAACAATCCAAGCCTACCAAAAAATTCTGGCAAATAAATGAATTTAATCCAACGCAGACAATAGCAGTTTTTGCCAAATAGGGGCTATAACTGCTTTGACAACGATATCCGCAATCACAAAAGCAATCCCAATTAACATATAAGTTTTAGGAAAGGGAGATTTAGGAACTTCGCCTCTGATGCGAGTTATTAGATTTAATCCTAATGCAGCTAAAGCTACCCCAGTGGGGATAAACCCGATTATCCGCAAAAGTGACCAAGGATACCACCCTAAAATGGCTGCTAAACCTTGGTTTAGCACTAACTTTCACCAATTCTGCAACATAAAAATTCATGTAGTTCAGCATCCAAGTGCCAAATATCAATGCCACACTACTTAAGGTGACAACGCAGAGAATACAAAAAATCCCGTACTGCAATAAATGCGCTGATAAAAATAAACTGAGTGAACCTTCTGAATCTTCTCCCGTGCGAATCCAGTGCAACATTCTAAAGAAAAATTTGTAGGGAAAACATAATAATTTAGGTCATATATGTGTATTTTAGTCAATAGATTTTACCTCTCTCACGTCCCTTATCTGAGAGTGTTGACAACCTAAAATTTTCTTTAAAACCGCTAAACTCCGATTGGGAAATGGGGTTTTATGCCATGATGGGATACTAGAATATATATGCCTTTCTAACTACAGGTAATCTCACATGGCTCTCCGTCTAGGTGACACAGTACCCAACTTTACGCAAGCCTCAACACACGGCGACATCGATTTTTACCAATGGGCAGGTGACAGCTGGGTTGTGCTGTTCTCTCACCCTGCTGATTTTACACCTGTTTGTACAACAGAACTCGGCACAGTTGCCAAGCTCAAACCAGAATTTGACAAGCGCAATGTCAAAGCGATCGCACTTAGTGTTGATAACGTTGAATCCCACAAAGGCTGGGTGGGAGACATTGAAGAAACTCAAAGCACCACCCTCAACTACCCAATTTTGGCAGATGCCGATCGCAAAGTTTCTGACCTTTACGACATGATCCACCCAAATGCTAATGCGGCTGTGACAGTGCGATCGGTTTTCGTGATTGACCCCAACAAGAAACTCCGTCTCACTTTCACATATCCCCCCAGCACGGGACGCAATTTTGATGAACTTTTGCGGGTGATTGATTCTCTGCAATTGACTGATAACTACAGCGTGGCGACACCAGCTGACTGGAAAGATGGAGAGGATGTTGTAATTGTCCCCTCACTGAAAGATCCAGAAGTACTCAAAGAGAAATTCCCCAAAGGCTACAAGGAAGTTAAACCCTATCTGCGGTTAACTCCTCAGCCTAACAAGTAAATCTGAAAATGATTTCGGATAAAAAAGCAAAGGCGCAAAGTTATAATTTTGCGTCTTTGTCTTTTGTTTGTCTTTTTGCCTGAGAATATAGTCAGTGAGCTAGGCATCTGAAGCTGGAGGAAATCCCGATGTTCTCATCTCCTTTGGTTTTGCAAATTCCGTCATCAATGCAAATGACAGACGAACAATTTTTTGAGTTTTGTCAGGTGAATCGTGACTTACGCATTGAGCGCAATAAATTTGGAGAATTGGTAATTATGCCTCCTACTGATTCAGAGACAGGAAACCGAGAAGGTAACATCTCAGGACAGTTATGGGTTTGGTCGGAACAAGATAGTACAGGTATAACTTTTAGTTCTAGTACCGGATTTAAGTTATCAACAGGTGCAGAACGCTCTCCAGATGCTTCCTGGATTAAACTAGAACGCTGGAATGCTCTGTCAGCAGAACAACAGAAAAGATTTGCACCCATTTGTCCAGATTTTGTAGTCGAACTCAAATCCCCTAGCGACAACCTCCAAACTTTGAAAGAAAAAATGGAGGAATATATGAATGAGCCGGGAATACAGTTAGGCTGGTTAATTGACCGTAAGCAGCGTAAAGTCTATATTTCTCGTCCTGGATTGTCAGAAGAGTGTTTAGATAATCCTGCTAGTATTAGCGGCGAGTTGGTATTGCCTGGGTTTATTTTGAATATGAGTAAAGTTTGGTAAGAAAATTTTATTTAAATTTAGGTTGGTGACGATACAGCAACTTAAATTGGGAAATTCGCGTGACATCAAAGGGTAATTGAATGGTAAAAGTGCTACCTTTACCTAACTGAATTTGCACGTTTAAACTACCTTGGTGTCCCTCTCAAGGAATTAACGAAGCCCAGGCTGAGATTTTGCGATCGCATCTAGCAACCTTTGCAGAGGATTGGGATAGCCCGGAAATGAGTATTTATGACAACTATGACGCAGCCAAAACAAACCTTTAAGCTATTATTGCTTATTGACAAATAAACCATAACTTTAAGTTGTCACGAATACCCAGAGACTTAGGTTTACTGGTTGTACCAGGCTTTTCGCCACTGCTGCATTTGTTTAATCTCAGTATTTTGTGCTTTGATAATTTCTTGGGCTAATTGCTTAATTTCAGGGTGCTTAGACTTACTTAAGGTATCTTGCGCCATTGTTACAGCCCCTTCATGGTGAGGAATCATCGCATTGATAAAGCGCAGATCAAATTCAGCATCAGCTGCACCTAAGTTCTGACTCATCATCATAGTTTTCATTTGGTCAGACGACATCTCCATGTTATGACCCATTTGACTGTTATAAGCCATTGGTTTATCTCCCGCCTTGGGATACCAAGCTTGTCGCCACTGCTTCATCTGAGTGATTTCTTGGTTTTGCGATTTGATGATATTGTCTGCTAGTTTTTTGATTTCAGGACGTTTTGATTTCTGCTGCGCTTCTTTAGCCATTTCCACAGCCCCTTGATGGTGCGGTATCATAGCATCGATAAACCGTAAATCAAAGTTAGCATCGGCTGGGCCTAAATCCATTCCCATGCCGTGATTCATGCTACTACCGTGGTTGATCTGTTGCTTGTCGTTAGCATTGGTAGCAGTTGCATTCGGCGCTTGGCTTTCGTTCTGGGAAGCAGTATTGGTACAGGCTGTAATTAATCCACCGCCAGAGGCGATCGCACTAAAGGTTAACGCCAAAAAGCCATTCCTCAAAGATAGCAGTTGCATAAGTCTCACCTAACAGTTTCCTAATTCTATATTTACTTCTTAGCTTTGCAACCAGAAATGAAATTAGGATGAAATTTAAAGATACCGGACTTTTTTGAGAAGTCAGGTATATTGTTTTTCATTTTTCGTTTTTCATTTCTCACTCAAAATTGCGTAAGCTTCATTAAGTAAGTGCATTTTCTCTTGTGCTTGTTTTTGCAGTTGCGGCTTACCAACAAACAAATCTGGATGCCATTGTTTTACTAAAGTTCGATAAGCCTGCTTTACCTCAGCCAAAGAAGCATTTGCTTGCAATCTTAAAATCCTGTAAGCGTGAGTAATCTTATCTTTTTCAGTCTGGGTTTTTGGTTGATTGGGCGCTTTGTTACTTTGAGTTGCATTTTGCTGTTTGCCAGTTTGAGAACCAGGCGATGTCTGACGACAAGCATTAGGGCTACGCATCTCTGCTTTCATTTGCGCTATTTCCTCATTGAGTTCCCAATCACGAAATTTAGCCTCCACCTCTTCTGGACGTGGAAAAACAGATTTTAGCCTGATCTCACTATTCTTAGCAGTATTTTCCTGTTGTTGCTTGACACCAGGATCTTTTTGCGAATAAGTTTGAACTCTCTTTGGTTGTGGCGAATATTTTCTATTAGTATTCGTGTATTTTGGTAATTCTTGATAAATTTGATGATTTGAGAGTATTTTGACTTTTTCTAATTCTCGTAGCAACTGATTAAAAGCGTTTTGTAATTGCTGCAAATTTTCCCGTCTATTAGTAATTTCTAGTGGTTCTTGACTAAATTCAAAGCAAATTACTTTTTCGGATTTCTGCTCATATTCAGCCAAAATTGCTAACCCTTGACTGCTGAAGCCAGATAAATAATCTTCAACTGCACTAATACAAAGTTTAGCAACTTCCTGATGATAAGATTCCTTTGCTAATTGTTCGTCTTGTGTCTGGATATTCTTGTTTAACAAATAAGAAATACTTCCGACGACAGCAGCACCCACCGGGCCGCCTAACAACCAACCAATACCACCACCAACAGCGATGGAACCAGGTTCACTCAAATCATCAGTATTACTTGGCTTTGAGGGTAGTATTACTTGTGGTTCGCTAGGAAAGGGAATTAATAAATCTTGCGATCGTTCTTCTTGGAAAAATTCGTAAGCTTGAGAAAGCCATTTCACCGCCGCAAATTGTAACTGAGTCAGGTCTTTTTTAAGAGTATTTGTTTGCCAAGCTTTAAAGTTATTTTCTGCCAATGCAACTGCCGCACCAGCTTGATATTTTGTGAGTAGCTTGGGTAATGCTAGCCAATCACGTAATTCTCCCACGCTAGTACCAAAACCTTTATAAATTAAGTTGGCTGCTTTTTGTTTAATTTCAATTTTAGTATTTTGTTTATCATCAAAGGATTTTATTTCAATAGCAATCGGGTCAATTTTAGCTTTTAATGAGTGTTGGATTTGAGAAGCGATCGCTTGCACTCTTGGCAAACGCACACTACTACGATTTGGTTGCAAAATCCCCACAATATTTTGCAAAGCTGTTTCAAAAGCCGCTAACCCGCTACTATTGGCAGCAGCAACATCGCCTTTTAATCTGGCTCTTAAGGCAGGTAAAGCATCAACGCGATATAAATTACTAAAACCTGGAGGCAATTCGGCTCGAAAGCTTTCTGCAACAAACACCAGACGATTTTGGACTTGTTTTTGCTCGTCGGGTTCAAGTAAATTAAGAAAATTGGCAACAAATATAACTGTTTTAATACCGCGATCTAATAGCCAATCTCGTAAGTTTTCCCGTTCACCTAAAGTCATTAACTTACGTGCATCTAATAATTGGATAACTAAATCTGCACTTAAGAGTTGTTCTCGGACTAAATTATCTTGTTCATCTCTATCATTTGTTCCCGGTAAATCGAGCAATTCTACACCTGTTTCTAAGAACGGATGCGGACAAAAAACTTCCACAGATGCTACATCTTTTCGCATCTGCCTATTGCCATCAAGAATTGCAAATTGCTGTAAAACTTCTGTGCCACTGCGGGAGATTTCTGTACCATCTACCAACATGATGCGAGTTCGCACATCAGAGCCATACTTGACAGTAATTGCCGCACCTGTGGTAGGAATTAAATCAATTGGTAAGGTGCGATTTCCTAGAATGGCATTTAATAGGGTAGATTTGCCATGATTAAAGGGGCCAAATACCGCAATGCGAAAGCTAGGATTAACCAGATGATTGCAAATGGTAATTATATCTTGATGCAGTTGCGATTTGCATTCTAAATTCAGTAACGCAGATGCAGATTTCAGACAATCTGCTAAATCCCTATAACTTTCATATTGTTGTTCCATATTTCCTCGTTCCCAGCTTCTAGCTGGGAATGCAGATCATTGAGGCTCCGCCTCACATTATTAAGTAGGTAGGCATAATTAACATACAATAAAATCCTAGTTTTTAGTGAGGTATTTATTGCTCATAGCAAAATTTATCAGGACTAAAGTCCTTACTACAAACTTTAATTTATTTGCGTTTAGCTACTTATGGTTATGGGAGGCAGCAGCCCTCGCAGTATGCATTCCCAGTTGGAGACTGGGAACGATATCAATGAGATTTATTAGCTATAATAAGCTAATAAATTGCTATATGCCGCCTCAATTTTTTGCACCTGAGCTATTACATCTTCCTGTAAGGTTTTTAAACGTTTGAACTCACTCTCACGATTAATTTCGCGGGTTTCTTTCTGTTTCAGCAGATTATCTAATTCAGATTTACGAGATACAATATCATCGTTAATCCGCTTACTTACTTCTCTTTCGTAAGAGTCAAAACACTCTTTCACGGCATTGTATACAACCTGAGATTGCTCATGTGCTACTTGGGGTAGATGTTTAACTAACTCTTTTTTAGCAGTTTTAACTAACTCTCTACGCGCTTGATCTGCTTGCAAAAATCCTACTCCCAAACCTAGTAGCGCAAACCCAATTGGCCCAAGAAAAATACCTGTAACTGCTGTAATTATCCCGCCAACACCAATTACAGTGAAGTAGTTTAACAAGATATTTTTCCAATCAAATCCAGCGCCTGCGAGTGCGAAACCAGCAAGATTTCCCTTAGATAGTGATAACAATCCCATTGCCCATTTTGCCCAGCCGGGAGAGTTATCTTCTTCAGTAGTGTTAGTGGTATTTACTTTAACGTTTTGTCCAGTCAGTTTTTCTGTTATTTGGTCTGTGACTTGACTGTAAGATGCGCCATATTGTGCAGCACTGCGAGAAAGTCCTTTAAAAGCTACATTGATATCTTTTTCAGCAGTTAATGTCCAAGCAGCAGATTTGTCGGTGATGTATTGCTCAAAGGCTTTTTGCAGTGCGGTATTAAATGCTTCTCGTTTACCACTACTGAGAAAATCAAACAAATTTAATTCCGGCTGATAGCGTAAGAAATCATTTTCAAAGGTATTACCTAAGTTTAAAACGTAGCTGCGAAAAGATTCGGAAATCGTTCTTGCTTGAGTGTCTCTTGTATTGATAATTTCTTTTTGAAATTCATCTCGAATACCTGTGAGTTTGTTAAACTCTGGTTCCACTGAATCAATTCGTTTTTTTAACTCATTTACATCTTGGTCAAGTAATGGTATACGTCTAGCAACTGCTTCGCAGATATGATTGCAGCCAAGTCTTGCTAAAGTTCTGACTTGACGGAGTTCTGCGATCGCACGTTCTCTGGTAAGAAAAGTATTAAGCGAATCCATAAACTTCGGAAAGCCAGTCCCCTCTAAATCAGCTTGAGGATTTTTCAACCGTCGTCTGAGTGCTTGAATTGACGAAAGCTCAAACACTCGTTCGTCATAAATATTCTGACCTTCTACAGAACAATATTCTGCTAAATTCGCGTTAAAGACTTGCCGTAATCTCTCCTCAGATCCTTTTAATTCCTCTACATCGTCAGGATCAATCAATGATTCCCGCACCTGATCCCAAGCATTAACTAAAAAGAAAACTGTCAATCCTCGACCTTTAATATAATTTTCTAGGTAGCGACGCTCACCCAAGGTACAAGGTTGAGAAGCTCTCATCACAAACAGAATTGCATGACAATTATTTACATAACCCAAAGATAATTCGTTTCGCGCTTCTGTATCATTTAAGCCTGGACTATCGACAATTTCAATTCCCTTTTCTAGTAGCGTTAAAGGATACTCAACTACTGCATAATCAACATCAGGAAAAGCTTGTTTTTTCTCCTGCTCTAGTTTTTTAGCTTCACCCGGATCAATCGTATATTTATGTTTAAAGCTCTGAAAATCTAGCTGTTGCGGACTTTTACCATCATTAAAATGAATCGTAACTTTCTTTTCTGGCCCATAGCGTAAAACTGTTAACACTGCGGTACAAGGGTTAACATCGCTCGGTAATAAGTTTTCACCAATTAAGGCGTTGAGAAACGTGCTTTTTCCCCGTTTCATATCGCCCAAGACCAAAAGGCGAAATACACCTTCACGGAGGTTTTTGCTAGCTAGAGTAATATCTTCAATATCTCGTTCTAAACTGAGTTTTCCTGATGAAGAGTCTCCAGCCAATTCAGCTTTATCAATTGTTTCAGCAATTTTGCTCAAACACACAGAAATCTCCGATCGCACTTGAGCAACACGCTCTAAATCTTGGATAAATCTGTCAGTTACTACCTGCTTACTCATCATAGTTACACTTTATTAAAGATTTTTTTTTGATTCAAAAAATAATTTGTAAGACATCCACCCCAGTGCAGCAACAATAATAAACCCAGCTACCACTGAGGCTATCTCATTGCAACCAGCGTTACCACACCAAGAGCAAATAGCTTTCCACTGAGGATAACTTTTTTCATCCAAGGTTTCTGGGAATCTTCTGGCTGATGCTTCACAGTTTGATGAAAAGCCGCATCGGTAGCATAAATGTTAATTTCCATTTCCCAAAGACGCAATTCAACTTCTCGCTCTGGTAGTAAACGTTCCCGGTGTTAGAGTTCTATTTGGCGATGCCTACGCTTTCAGATATCATTGGTGTCCATGCCGTCTAAGAGAATGAGATGATGTCAGCATTCACTCATCAATTATCGAGTATCATAACTTACAAAAATATTTTTTAACCCAGTAAAATTACTATTTTAATTGTCATTACCTGCTAAACTTAAACTGGAAGTTAAGTAGCATATAAATGCAGCCGCTTTCCAATAAATTGTCGTGAAAACGACTGTAGCCTCCCTCACCAGCCGTTAGATTAATTGCACAATTTGATTCACCAGCAATGAAAGTGGGTGGTGTTGGTGTAGGCTTATCTGTGAGAATACCACCCGCAATGGTATAATTTGCCAACTTAATTAAAGGCTTCAACTGTCCATAGCCCCTTGATTACATTAATGTACTCTTCTAATCGCGCGTAGCGATCGCTATGGGGTGGCAAGATATCTCCATAGCTAGCAAATATAAAATAATAATTAAATACTCAGCAAAATTGGGCTGTATTGTATTTTGAAATACAAAAATGCGATTTAAGTAAATCGAATCACGATATCAGAAAAATTATCGTAATAAAGTGTGATAAATTCAAAACTACGGTAGCACTGTCGAGTTATGGTATATTACCAACATCAGATCCTGAGATTGTCTACTTGTAAACTCAGAGTAATTTCCAGCAGCTCTCAAACTTTCAATTTTGACTAAGATTTTGCCCGCTCAAGTTTTAGCTGATTTGTTAGTGATGAAAAATTAGGCTTTATTGGATTACAAGCAAAGTTAGACAAATAACCAGACAGTTTCAATTACAAACGCACAATTATGGTAGATATCAAGTTCGCATACTGGATTCCCAACGTTAGCGGGGGGTTAGTAGTAAGTAAAATCCCCCAACGGACAGATTGGACTTACGAATACAATGCTCAACTGGCTCAAACAGCTGAAGAAGTCGGATTTGAATATGCTCTAGCACAAGCCAGATTTATCGCCAGCTATGGCGCTGAGTACCAGCTAGAGGCACTTACAACCGTGTCAGCCCTAGCTCCAGTCACCAAGAAGTTGAAGCTAATTGCAGCAGTTCACCCTGGATTGTGGCATCCGGGAGTAGTTGCCAAAATCGGTGCCAGCATTGATTTTCTGTCAAACGGTCGATTTGCACTAAATGTAGTTAGCGGCTGGTTCAAAGATGAATTCACCATCTATGGTGAACCCTGGTTAGACCATGACGAACGCTATCGTCGTTCCGAAGAATTTATCCGCGTTCTCAAAGGTTTGTGGACAGAGGAGGAGTTTCACTTTAAGGGCGACTTTTATCGCATCAATGGTGGTTGGGTGAAGCCCAAACCGATTACCCAACCTCATCCTGAAATCTTCCAAGGCGGTAACTCGAAAGCAGCCCGACGCATGGCTGGCCGCGTCTCTGATTGGTATTTTATGAACGGCAACACCATAGAAGGAGTGAAAGAGCAGATTGAAGAAGTGTCTGCATTAGCGAGTCTTGAAGGACGCAAAATTAAGTTTGGTCTGAATTCCTTTATCATCGTGCGAGATACGGAAGCAGAAGCCCATGAAGTATTGCGCGATATTATTGCCCAAGCGGATGTGGAAGCGGTGAAAGGATTTGGCGAAGCAGTGAAACAGGCGGGAGCTTCTACTCGTGAGCATCAGGGAATGTGGGCGAATTCCAATTTTGAAGACTTGGTGCAGTATAACGATGGCTTCCGTTCAGGCTTGATTGGTACTGCCGATCAAGTTGCTGACAAGATTCGCCAATTTTATGAAGTCGGAGTTGATCTAATTCTCGGTGGCTTCTTACACTACTCGGATGATTTGCCTGCATTTGGTCGGACAGTAATTCCGATTGTGCGCGAACTAGAAGCTAATCGTCGTCAGGCTAATGAGTTAGTTGTGGTGTAGCAGATTCTTGAGAGTTAAGGACTTCTGCAAGTAGTTGTGTAATTTATCCGGGCTTTATTTGGGAAGTCGTTCAATAGTTAAGCCCATTTCGACAAAAAAATTGCTCATTCAAAGAATCTTACTCAGATTCAATCTGTGTATTGGCATATGGCAATCAGCCCTACAAATTTCCACTAGCCAATGTATTTAGATCATTGTCTGGTTAAATACTTATCACAATCAAGGAGTTGTATTATGACATCAGTAATTAATACTGAACAGAAAGCGCATATCATTCAGGATGACCAAGAAGCGATCGCGATCGCTCACGAACTAGCAGCTGAGTTTGCCAAAGGTGACTCAGAACGCGACCAAAATCGGCGTCTACCTGCTGAGGAAGTAGAAAAGTTCTCCCAGAGCGGATTGTGGGGGATCACAGTCCCGAAAGAGTATGGTGGGGCTTTTGTATCGAGTGCCACCCTGGCAGAAGTCATAAAAATCATCTCCGAAGCCGATTCTAGCCTTGGACAAATTCCCCAAAACCACCTCTATATGGTGGAAGCAGTTCGCTTGGATGGTACAGATGAGCAGAAGAAGTTCTTCTTTGATTTGGCTCTACAAGGCAAGCGGTTCGGTAACGCCTTCTCTGAAATTGGCACTAAGTCTGTCACCGATGTCCAGACAAAGTTAGAACCAGATGGTTCTGACTACGTACTCAATGGACGTAAATATTACTCTGCTGGGGCACTACTAGCACATTGGGTTCCCGTCATTGCCAGCAATCAAGATGGTAAGACAGTAGTGGCATTTGTCGAAAGAGATGCCCCAGGATTGACGCTACTTGATGATTGGACGAGCTTCGGACAGCGTACCACCGCTAGCGGCACTACCATTATCGAAAATGTGAAAGTTAAGGCAGAACACGTCATTCCGCACTACTTAGCCTTTGAGAGGGCAACACCAATGGGTGCGATCGCGCAAATCATCCAAGCCGCCGTAGATGTGGGGATTGCTAAAGCCGCAGTTCGTGACACCATCTACTTTGTCCGCAACCATACCCGCCCTTGGGTTGACAGCAATTTAGAAAAAGGATACGAAGACCCTCTGACGCTCTATAACTTAGGCAATGTCCAAATTCAGGTTCACGCTGCTGAAGCATTGCTGCGACGTGCAGGTGAGTTTCTCGACATCGCCAACGAGTCAGGTTTAGAAGAACCCAAGGTAGTGGAAGCATCAATCGCAGTTGCGGAAGCCAAAGCCTTTGCTACCGAAGCAGCATTACTAGCTACCAACAAGTTGTTTGAACTAGCAGGTACTAAGTCCACATTGGAGCAATTCAACTACAATCGCCACTGGCGAAATGCTCGCGCTCACACACTCCACGATCCCGTCCGTTGGAAATACTACGCTGTTGGTAACTACTTCCTCAATGGTGTCTACCCCCCACGCCATCCTTGGCTGTAATTGTGGCATTCTCTATTGGGGTCAATCAATTTTGGATTTGGGATTTTAGATTTTAGATTGACCCCATGCATTAATGCAGTGGCTTGAATAAAGAATCGTAGATTTTGGATTGATTCCACAAATAAATTTGCTTGCTCTCAGACCTTTTTCAATTTTGAATCTTCAATCCAAAATTGAAAATCTAAAATTCGGTGAGGCATTCGGAGGGAATATTTACCCGAATGCTTTGCCCCTGATCAATTCAACATTATTTAAGTTGATACTATGAGCGTTGCAAACCCAACCCAGAGGCGGAGCATTTGGAAAAGCCAGCCATTTAAGGGACTGCTTTTTATTGCTGTAATTGCTGTCATTAGCTATATTTTTGAACTGATCTTTGGTCAAATTATTCAGCTAAATGTGGGAACAAAGTTGACTTATATCACGATATGCTTTGTTTGGTGGTGGCATCTAGGTTTTTCCCTCAACGGCTATCCAGGTTCTCGCTTTTCCTCCACTCGATTTGGACGAGGAACAATGAATTTAGTAGTGCTGTTGGCGCTAGTTTATATAACTGGAGAAGCTTGGAAGTTAATTTCTGCAAAAGCAATTCTCACTGATACACCCGTTGGCTTGTGGGGACAAACAGCAATCATTGCAGCCGCCGCCAGTTTGTTCTTCTTTGACAACACAATTGTCACCAGTGAGGAAGTACGCAGTTGGCATCCAGTAAGCGGTTTTATCAATATCTTTTTTGCCATCTTCTTTATTGCCCCTGCACTCACATTTTTGCCCCAAATGTGGGGACTTCAACCGTTTTACATTCCTTGGTATTGGTATCCTTGTTCGACAGTATTCGGCAGTTTTTTTGAACGTTGGCCTTTGAACAAATTGGAACTAGGAATGCCACGTTTGGGGTTACTCCATACAGGTATTGTTTTGTTACTGACTCTGATTACAGAATTGTTCCTCAAACAGCTAGGACTGGATTTGTTTACAACAACAACAGGGCCAACGTTTGCAGCTATTTGGACAACAGTTGGTTTAGGATTTGTTTGGCAATTCAATATGTGGCCTTTCACAGAGCTATCACAGCCCACAAAAGGTATCGTTGCATCTGTTGCTAGTTTAATAATTTCGGTGTTGTTTTACTTAGTGACAGTATCTCTGGTAGGTCAGGAAAATATTATCCAAGGGCTTTACTGGTGGTTCAATATCCTTTGGGTTCAAGTATTCTTAATGGCTCCAGGATTATACGACGGAATTAGCCTTTGGCAGGATGTGCCGCCACTAGTTGAAGAACAGCAACCCCTGAGCCTCAATCGTGATGGGCGTTAATAGTTGTGATGTTGCTGTCTCTGCTCTCTCTTAGAGGATGTTTGAAAAGTATTTTTGGTAACATCAAAGCATTAAGAACCTAACCCCCCTAGCCCCCTTCCCTACCAGGGAATGGGGGTTTCAAAGCCTCTCTCCCTGTGGGGGAGAGGTTTGGAGAGGGCTTTCTAGTATACTTTACGACTTTTCAAACATCCTCTTAGTAAATAAATAGAGCAGTCTGTTCGACTCACTTTTTCCTGGATCTGAAAATAAAGGAAGCGATCGCTATTTTCTAGACTGCTCAAAAGCTGAATAATTCGGACAGTTCGCCGCCTAAGCTGTTGCACTAATCTAGTTTCTTGAATTAATGCAAAACTTTGCACTATCTAAAAATAGCAACCGACAACAATCATTATCACTACTTCATACAGACGACTCTGGGGAGATTATCCAAGGGACAGTGCTAAAGGTAATCACTCTTTGAAAGGGAACATAATTTCTTACTGTCCTCATGCCGAACAGTTGCCCCGGTGCTTCCAAAGTAATTCTGACTTTTCACATCCCGTGAAAAGTCAGAATTATACCTGGGTTGATTGCCCTTTGCAGTTGTGAGTTCAATTTTGATTGAGAATACAGCTAAAAAGCTTTAATTCACTGCTGCTTTGGCTTTGGCTTTTGCCTTTACCTTTAGCTTTCGCTTCATCATCAGGCCGACTATACCAGCTGCTATTGAGCCACCAGTAGTCATGGGTTCGGGGATAGCCGAGAATCCAGATGCCTGAAACACAGGTAACGCTTGAGAGGTGCGTAGAAAGGAGTTGAAGTCCTTAGCTGCGTCTAGGTTTTGAGTTTGTTGGAGTACAGCAGAGCCATAAACAATCGGAGAGTAAGCGTTGATAGGCGGAGTGTATGCAATTTTGACTTTATCAAGTGCTGTTAGAGCATCTGTGGTGTAAACAACGCCCGCATCTATAGTATCAGTGGTGTCGGTTGACACTTTATTTAGTACATCACGCACATTGATGCCCAAGACAAGTTTGGGTTGGATTTGCTGCGATATCCCGGAATTGGTAAATAATTCCTGGGCGAATACTCCTGCTGGAACAAACGCAGGATTACCAATAGCCACTTGACGCACATTTAATAGGTCTTGAACGCTTGATATAGATATGGTTGAATTTATCGGCGTGATTATAGCCAAGGTGTTGTTTAGTATGTCTTCCCTGGTTCCTTCTATTAGTTTGTTGGCAGATTGCAGACTATCTAACGGTGCTTGGGATACTGAGAAGAAGATATCTACTGGTAAATTTGGATTTGTTCCCATTAGGATTTGATTAGCGAGAGTGCCAGAAGCCCCAAAGTTATTGATAAAGGTGACGTTGGGGTTGCTTTTCTGGTAAAGTGCCTCAACCAGGGGTAGGGTGTCGGTTAAGCTGGCAGCAGCATCGATGTAAATCGGACCACTAAGTGTGGCAGCTTGTGCTGGTTTAGCTGGGATTACACCAAAAGCCAAAGCAATGCTAGCAGTTGCTAGTGCTAATTTGTACCTTCTATTCACGAAATACTTCCTGTAGAGTTAATGTGCGAGTTACTACAATTTTTGAAATTCCAAATCTTGCACCCAGCATTGAAAGTTTGCTTTTCACTCCAGCCAGAAAATAGGGTAACAAGAAGTCGTAGCTGGGAAGCAATCTTTGGTATTTCAGTATTTATAAAGTACTTTGATGTCCAAGAAATTACAACTATTTACCAAGCATCTTTATAGAAGAAATACAATAATCTATGTACTTATACTGTTGTAATAAAGCTTGAAAGGTTTTACTAGTCAACGCCAGAATGCGGGTTGTAGCTTTTCGGATTGATCAGCAGAGATTAACTGGGTCGAGTGGTTTCAAGTTGCTCACGGAATATATAACGCGATGTGCGACTTATTGTTAAAACCCCACTTCCATTCCTCTCCCCGAAAGGTCGAGAGGCTTTGATTCTAGCTCCCCAACGCTACCTCTTAAGGGGCTGGGGGTTAGCTTTGAGAGAAAGTTGCACACCGCGTTATATAGGCATCAATACATATATTCTCATTTATCGGAGCTTATTGATATAAACTTAAATGGACTTGTATTGCTATAAGCTCTACTCTGTCTAGTTATCAGACTTTTTCTTACGTCGAACTCAGGTTTTATGAGCGACTGGTGTCGTCCCGTCAGGTTTTCAACACTCAATTTTAGAATTTCATAGATAAATTCAGCTAAATTTATCTATGAATTGTTCTTTGCACCTTTGCTGATTATCTAAAAGGTGAAAGTTGTCCTCACAGTGCCAATTACTGCATCTTGATTGTCATCGTTTTGACCAGGAGCCGTTATCCAAATTACGCCAGGGGTGATGGCAATGTTATCTGTAAACTGATACTTGTAAAAGCCTTCAATATGTAAGGATAAATCGTTTGCAGGTGCTGGATTACCACCCCGATATGGTTCTGCACCCACAACAATACCACCAAGGTTGCCTTCTTTACCTAAATCTGGAAATGCCAATCCCAGAGCATAGTACCAAATATCTGCACTACCACTACCTGTCAGATTTTTGGCGTTAGTGTAGCCAAAGAAGCTATTGACTGTAATTTTAGGACTGAATTTGTAAAAAGCTTCTACTCCGTAGGAGTTAGTAATCGTCCGCTCAAATGGAGTATTGGCTTGTTTTGTTCCGACAAGTGTAAAACCACTACCCAGGTCAAATATTCCTCCTCGATTTTGGTAGGCATTTACATAGGTCAAACCAATGCCAGAGTTCTTGTTAGGGTTCCATGCTATTTGTCCAAATGCGCTATATTGACCATTAAAAAAACCACTGTCTGGCTGAGGACTGGCATGATCTCCTGCTAAGTAACCCAAGCTCAATACCAATTGGTCACTGAATCGATAATTGAATCCCCCACCTGCACCACCACCAATACGGTAGATAGGACTAGAGGAAGCAAATTCTGTCAAAGCACGACCACCTCCTGAGCCACTATCGAGATAGGGACTCAGAGTCGGAACAAAATCATAAAGTACTCCGTTCACGGCTCCTATATAAGCATCGATTTTGTTGCCAACGGGGAAATAGTAAGAGAGCCAATCTACGGACAGGTTGTTGTTACTAGGAGCAAGATTGAAGGTTTGCAAAGCTTCGGCTGAACCACCAGGAAGCTGCAAAATAGTAGTGTTTCCAGTAGTTAGACGAGTATTTAGAGTGTCTTTACCTGTAAAGCTAGTTTTGAAAACGAGGCGAACTCTATCTTGAAAAACTGTGTTATCACCATTAACTGAGCCTTGGAAGGCATTCGTAATTACAAAGATAGCTTCCGCAGAAAGCTTTGTTGTTGTAGAAAACTGATTGGCTTCTAGTTCCGCAGTCCGACCTTCTAAATTATCAACTCGACCCCTTAGAGTTGCTAGTTCAGTGGCAAATTCTGCTTGCAGTCTTTGTAGGGTAGTTAAGTCTTCTTTAGTAACTAAGTCAGATGTAGCTGTTCCAATCAGCTCGTTTATCCGAGATAAACAAGCATTTAAGCCGGCTGCAAATTCATAGCGAGTGATGGCACGGTTTCCCCGATAAGTGCTATTTGGATAGCCCGCAATACATCCATAACGCTCAACTAAAGACTGGAGTGCAAGAAGCGCCCAATCAGTTGGCTGCACATCTGAAAACTGAGATACAGATGTTACCTGAGACATACTGTTTGTCTGTGGAACACTTGCACCACTATTGATTGCAGGAATTTTAGGTGTTTGTACGATGGTTGTTTGCAAGGAATTATCCCCGAAATTAGCGTTAGCGAAGTGGGGCGGAACGCCCGTCGCAGTTGGTATATTTGTTGGAGTCACAGCTACTAAATTCCCGTCTTCAGCATAAGCTGATGTGCCAGCTAGCAAAGTAGCCCCCACAATCATCGATTCCATGAATAAATTATGAAATGAACGATTGAACATTTCTATCACTCCCCTCACATTTTTGGTTTGAAAAATTTAGTGAAAGCCATCAGACATTTCAATGACTTGTCAAGCTAAAAATTCATGACTAGCCCTGAAAAATGTTGAATTATTTTAACGCTCGAAAGTTTTCACTAATATCACTACACTTCCAGAGATAACCAGATGTATCAGCGAATCTCTGGCGTTTTCATCTGCATATTTAAGTATAGAAAAGACTTTTTTTCACACAAATAGAATCCCCGCACAAGTTGGTCTATTTGCTAAGAGAATGTCTATCTATCTGTAAAAAATACATTGCAGTTTTACAGAATAATCTGAGTTTATCGCCAATTAATTTTAAACTACTATAGAACTATCAAGTTAAAGTAGATTATTAGATTTAAGTTAATAATATTGCATATATAGTCCTGAAAAACAAGTAGGTGAGAAAATTTATTCTCAAAAGTTGTTTTTTGCTTGACTCTCAATTAACTATTTTTTGAGATTATACTAATAACCCATAGCTTTAGCAAAATTATTTTGATTTCAACTTGCCTTATTCGTTAGATTGTGCAATCATAAATATATGATACGGTAATTTTATCAAAATACTGTAGATTTAAAGTTTTGCCAGCAAAATTTATAGTTGCTCCTCACAATAGGGTTAACAGGAGAAGTTGCAAGGGATGCAATTAATCGAAACTAAAGAGTCTCAAAATTATCTTGATCTAGCTAAGTATTTAGCAAAGGAATTTGCCCAGACTGCTGTGGCACGGGATGCAAAAGGGGGAACACCAAAGCATGAACGCGATCGCTTACGCCAAAGCAACTTGCTTAAATTGATCGTACCCACAGAATACGGTGGTTTAGGACAAAACTGGATTACCGTCTTGCAAATTACCCGCGAGTTTGCCAAAGTTGATAGCTCCATTGCTCACGTCTTTTCTTATCACCATCTAGGTGTAGTAATTCCTCATATCTTTGGTTCCACACAGCAAAAACAGCGATATTACTCAGAAACTATTCACAACAATTGGTTTTGGTGCAATGCCCTCAACCCTTTAGATAAAAGAACTACTCTGACACCGGAAAATGATTATTTCCGGCTCAACGGGATTAAAAGCTTTTGCTCTGGCTCTCAAGATTCGGATATATTGCCGATCGCTGCCACTCATCAAGAAACTGGTGAATTGAGTATTTTGGCAATTCCCACCCAACGGCAAGGCGTTACTGTTCATGATGATTGGGATAATATGGGGCAACGTCAAACAGACAGTGGTAGTGTTACTTTTGACAATGTGTTGGTATATCCTGACGAAATTCTTAGTAGTAGAGACAAAGAAAGTCAACCCTTCGCCACTATTCGCGCCTGCTTAACTCAATTGAATCTTGCTAATATCTACCTGGGAATTGCACAGGGAGCATTTGAAGCTGCTAAAAGATATACTTGCACGAATACAAAACTTTGGCTGACATCAGGTGTAGAAAGTGCAACCAAAGATCCTTACATCCTCCAGCACTATGGCAAAATATGGGTTGATCTCCAAGCAGCCGTGTATCTAACTCAGCAAGCAGGAGAATTACTACAAGCAGCTTGGAACCGGGAATGGTCACTTACCGCAGAACAACGGGGAGAATGTGCGCTCAGTGTCGCTACTGCTAAAGTCGTGGCCACTAGAGTTGGTTTAGACATTACCAACCGGATCTTTGAAGTTATGGGCGCACGCGCTACTAATGCAAAATATGGCTTTGACCGTTATTGGCGTAATCTCCGCACGTTCACTCTCCACGATCCAGTAGATTACAAAATCCAAGACATAGGAAACTGGGCGTTAAATGATGAACTGCCAAAACCCAACTTTTATTCATAGTTTTTCCCTTGCCGTTTTAGAAACTCAGAAGCCGTTTACGTGGAACCACGTAGCCGTCGCACTGAGCCATATTGAAGACACCTGGATCTGGACCACCATTAAAATTTTACTGGGCAAAGATGGTCTGTTAAGCAATCACATTCCAGCGCGATCGCTCATTTGTTAAGAAGAGAAAAACGACAGAGAGGTTTAAGTGTTTGGTTGTCAACGCAACTGAAACAGAACTGCCGCTAGAGAAACTTTTGTCAAACCCTCTTTGAATTACGAATTACGAATTATTTAAAACCTGCCATTTCCCTGAACAATGTGCTTGACAGTGGTCAAGGTTTCCAGGCTGATAAATCCCCGACGATGACCTTTTTGGTTAGACATACCGAGAAATACTGAATCTCCCCGCGAGGGGTTGCGGGAAAAACGCGGGGAAGTGTTGATGTAGGTAGAAGCACTGTTAACTCCTAAAGCAAACTGCCGACTTTCCTGGTAGGATTCAGTAACGATGGAGTCGGCATGACTACTGCTGTATTCATTAATCCAGGCGATCGCAATCTCTAAGCTATCCACCAGTTTAAAAGCTACTGTCCTAGTTAAATAAGGGTTTCCCCATTCGCCTTCCTTCACCAGCTGCAATTGGGGAAAGGCTTTTACTAGTTCTGCATCCCCTTTAATTTCAAAGCCTTTTTCCATCAAGCTGTTCCACAGAACGGCTATTGATGATGGCAAGGCTTGGCGATGAATGAGTACCTTTTCAATGGCATTAACTTGATCTGGTTCGCTCTGATGGCTATCAAGAATCATCCAACGCACCATTTCTAAGCTGCTATTCGGCGACCAGTAGAGATAACAGTTACCCATCGCTGACTTTAAAACTGGGCAAGTTGACTGTCGTACTACTTGCTGCACTAAGCTAGAACGTCCGTAGGGAATCACTAGATTCACGTACTGGTCTTGGGTAACTAAATCACGAATCGAAGCACCGTGTTCTGCTGTGATCAGTTCTACACAACCTGGTGGTAGTCCAACTTGGGCGATCGCATTTTGCAGTACCTCAGCGATCGCCGCGTTAGAATGGCTAGTTTCAGTACTGCCTTTGAGAATTAGACAATTGCCAGTTTTGATACAAAAACCCGCTGCGATCGCTCCTAAATCGGGAAACGCTTCATAAATAAATCCAATCACTCCCAAGGGCATTAATTGGGTGTAACTTTGGGAATCTTCCAGTTGATAATCAGCCGTTCTGACGCGCCGCAGCGGATCTGATAATTCTCCCAACCGTTGTAAGATGTCTACTGTCATCTCTAGCCTTGTGGGAGTCAGCTTCAGCCAGTCCAATATCAACTCTGGCACTGCCATTTCCCGACTGGCTTCTAAATCCAAGGTGTTGGCTTCTAGAATGTCGTCAAATGACCGCTCAAGGGCTTGTGCCATCGCCAGTACTGCACGACTCCGGTCTGCTCCCTTTGTGCTACCCAACTTTAGGGAAGCTTGATAGGCTCGTTGGGCACTAGTAATCGGTTCGGGGTAGTCATCCAAAACTTCAACAGTCATTGAGTTAACGTCTGTAGGTAAGCCAGACCATTAGTGCTGGTAGGATAGCCAACAGCACCGCCACCATTGCCCAAGCAATAATGCTGGAACCATTTGCCAATCGTAGTGCTAATGGTAGCCATATAATCACTAGCACGAAAATAATGCCCAGCGCTATAGGTAGATAGCTTTCTCCCAAGCGGGGATGGACAACATGCCAACTATTTCCGATCCAACGCCAAGCCCGTTTGTAGGGATAGGTGGTAGAAAGCTGTTCTAGGACATGACCATTATCTTCTACGACAAAGATTTGCTGACAGCGATCGCAACCAAATGCTTCTGTCAGCGTAATCGGAATTAACTGACCCCGGCGACGACAGGGACAGGGGTATTCAGCATTGAAGTCGATTTTTTCGGGTTTTTGAGATTGCACAAGCGTTCTAATAACTTGAGCGTGTTTTACATGAACTGCGAGAATATAATCCTTTGGTAAATGCCTGATAAGGCTTCTCTCTTTATTTTGATCGATCTGTCCACATTGGGAGCGGCTCACAGGAGTGTAGCGCAAATCGACGAAGACTTCAACGCACCTTAAAAATACTAAACCCCTTGGAATTTTCAAGTCCAAGAGGTTTTAGTTGGAAGCGGGTAACGCGATTCGAACGCGCGACATTCACCTTGGCAAGGTGACGCTCTACCACTGAGCTATACCCGCAATTGATAACCATATCTTAATATCTCAGATTTATTTATAATTGTCAACCCTTTAATTTGGTCATTAGTCATTAGTGAATAACAAAGGAGAAAGCACAAATGACTAATGACAAACCTAGCCCAGTTCTTCTGACTCCGCAGTTAAATTGCCGACGCTGGCACTTTGAAAAGAGGCCGGCAAAGACTGGCTATTACGAGAATATGGCTCTGCCAGGTTAGAACGCAGTTGCCGCATCAGGCTGGCCATTTCTAGGGCATTCATGGCATAATCCCAGCCATGATTACCTTTGATGCCTGCCCGTTCTAAGGCTTGCTGCATAGTATCTACTGTCAAAATGCCAAAAATTACTGGCACCCCAGTTTGAAAGCTAGCGGCGGCAATGCCTTTAGAAACTTCTGAAGATACGTAATCAAAATGGGGTGTTTGCCCTCGAATGACTGCACCTAGACAAATTACAGCATCATAACGATGGGAAAGTGCTAGTTGGCGAGCTACTAAAGGTACCTCAAAACTTCCTGGAACCCAAACATAGTCCACCTGATTACCGTGGGGGTTAGGGTCTACACCGTGGCGTTTCAAGCAATCTTGACATCCCTCTAGCAGCTTTCCGGTAACAAGGTCATTGAATCGACCAATCACCACTGCAAACCGCAAAGGCTCCGTTTGGGTAAAAGTTCCCTCGAAAACTGCCATGACTGCCTCTTAATTAACTATATTTCTGGCCAATATACATTTCTGATTAAAATGTAGAGGAGCAGGAAAGCACGGTCAGAAAAAAGGAAATCGGAAAAATTTATCCTTTTTTCCTTTGGTCTTTGACCTTGGCTTTTCTGCCCCTCTAGTTCTTATATTATGTGCCTGCGCCAGAGCGAAGCCGTCGCCTACACGACAAAAAAGTTTAACAAACCAACTAAAAATACCAAACCAATCCAGACACCGGAACCAACCCAGAGTAGTTTTTTAGATTCACCCCAATTTTGGGGAGTGGCGTAAGCAACGGGAACGCCAACAACCAGGACAAAAGACAACAGGACTAGACCTATCAGAGCAAATTGGAATATTATAGTCATTTTTGCTTCTCCCAATACAGCGAAATAGTGATATATCCTACATTAACAGTAAGGTGTACAGTGTAGGCAATGAGCGTAACTCCTGCTATTGCGCGTAGGACATTTCCAGAAACTCTGGTTTTATGTCCCCGTGATGCCCAGTCAGAGACTCTTGACGAGGGAATTAATTAAAGTTTTGTCTAGACTGGTTTTTACGTTAATTTGACACCAATGAACGCAGTGGCTCCCCTACTTCAAATTTATATTTCTTCATATACATTGAATTTTTCTCGCCGACTTACTTAAGTACCAATGACTAATGACTAATGACTCTTGACTATGGATTTAATTCTTTGCCACACGACAGCAGATTTTGACGCGCTAGGAGCAGCAGTCGGATTAACGCGCCTACTACCGGGAAGTAAGATTGTGCTGACTGGCGGTTCTCACCCTCCTGTACGGGATTTTTTGGCATTGCATCGGGATGAATATCCTCTAATTGAACGCCGTTCGGTGAATCCGGAAAAAATTCGTTCTGTGACTGTGGTGGATACGCAACACCGCGATCGCTTGGGTAAAGCTGCCCAGTGGTTAGATTTGCCCAATCTAAGAGAGATTATAGTTTATGACCATCACTTAGGACAAGAGTCAGATATTCTCGCCACGCGATCGCATATTTCCTCAGTAGGAGCCACTACAACTTTAATCGTCGAGCAATTGCAACAACAGCAAATTTCCCTGAGTCCTGCTGAAGCAACTGTGATGGCTTTAGGTATCCACGTTGATACTGGCTCCTTGACCTTTGACTTGTCCACACCACGGGATGCTTTAGCTTTAGCTTGGTTGATGGAACAAGGTGCCAGTTTGTCGGTAATTTCTACCTACCGTGACCCTGGCTTGTCTTTGCAATTGCAGCAGCTATTAACTGAGGCGCTGGAAAATTTAGAATATCTCTGTCTACATGGATATACGGTTGCTTGGGTAACTCTAAAAACAGATAGTTTTGTGCCAGGGTTATCGAGTTTAGCTTCGGAACTCGTGGAATTAACCGAAATTGATGCCATACTGTTGGCTAATGAGTATCCTTTAGGTGAAAGTGATTCACGCTTAACAGTAATTGGGCGATCGCAAATTCCCAAAACAAATCTTAACCTATTATTCCAACTCTTGGGCGGCGGCGGTCATTCGCAAGCTGCATCGGTGAACCTACGCAAAGTAGATTCGCAGGCCATATTAAAACAACTCCTTGATGGGATAAAAGCACAAATTCCCCATCCCCCCACTGCTAGGGATTTGATGTCTTCCCCTGTCCGCACTATTTTGCCTGAAACCACAATTACCGAAGCCCAGCGCATTTTGTTGCGCTATGGACACTCTGGTTTATCTGTAGTTGATGCTCAAAAGCAACTGGTAGGTATTATTTCGCGGCGGGATATCGATATCGCCTTGCATCACGGATTTAGTCATGCGCCAGCCAAGGGTTACATGACTAGGAATCTGAAAACGATTACACCAGATACAACACTACCAGAAATTGAAGCGCTAATGGTGACTTATGATATTGGACGTTTGCCAGTATTGGAGAACGGTCAGTTAGTTGGTATTGTCACCCGTACCGATGTCTTGAGGGAATTGCATCAAAACAGTACTGAGTTCCGAGTGCTGAGTCTTGAGTCTCAATCATCACTAAAAAATCAGCACGGGCTAAACCATAGCTATCCGCGAACAGGACTCAATATTGAGTTACAGAATAAATTTGCTCCTCGATTGTGGCAATTACTCACCACAGCATCGCAAGAGGCAGAAAAACGAGGTTGGCATCTTTATCTAGTGGGAGGTGCGGTGCGGGATTTGCTATTAGCCCAAGCATCGGGCACTTTGATGATTAAAGATATTGATCTTGTGGTTGATGGCTTTCATAACGCAGCAGATGTCGGTGCTGGTGTGGAATTAGCAAAGGCATTACAACAACTTTACCCTTCGGCCCGCTTAGAAATTCACGGGGCTTTTCAAACTGCTGCTTTGCTGTGGCACAAAGACCCAGAATTAGATTCTTTATGGGTAGATATTGCCACTGCTAGAACAGAATTCTATCCTTATCCAGCAGCAAATCCAGAAGTTGAGGCGAGTTCCATTCGTCAAGATTTGTATCGCCGAGATTTTACCATCAACGCCCTCGCCTTGCGCCTCACTACTCCCCGTGCTGGTGTAGGGACGCAGCAGGCTGCGCCCCTACTTGACTTCTTTGGCGGGTTAATCGATTTACAAGCTAAACAAATTCGGGTTTTACACGCCAATAGCTTTATCGAAGACCCCACCCGCATTTATCGTGGTGTGCGCTTTGCCGTGCGCTTCGGATTTGAGATTGAACCGCAAACTGAAGAGTTTATCCGCTATGCCATCAACAGTGGTGTTTACGATCGCACTGCTCAAGAGAATAGCAGAACTCCAGCCCTGCAAACTCGACTGAAAACAGAATTAAAACACATCCTAGAAGCCCCTTACTGGAAATCGGCTTTGCAGTTACTCGATAACTTAGGGGCATTGCAATGTATCCATCCTACCCTGAAGCTAGACGCAGAACTCCTGCGGCAATTACGTTTACTAGAACGCTGCTTGCGGCGATTTGACCCGCAACCAACCCTTATTCATTGGGAAATGCGCTTAGAAACGTTAATTGCCCACCTAGCACCAGAATATCGGGCGAAAGTAGCAAAAAATCTCCAATTGCCAGAGGATAGCATTGCTAGGTTGAAGAACTTAACTCAAGTGCAAACTGAGGTGATGACATTATTACCCACTTTGCAACGCCCCAGTCAAGTTGTGCAGTTGTTGCGACAGTGCGATTTACCAATGCTGATTTTAATCGCTGTGCAAAGTCCGCGAGAGATTAGACATCAGATTTGGAAATATTTCACTGTTTGGGCGAATGTGCAGCCATTATTGAATGGCAATGATTTAAAGAAACTTGGTTACAAACCAGGACCGCAGTATCGGCAAATATTAGATGATGTAGTTGCTGCTACCTTGGATGGAGTGATTAAAGATCGCAGAGAAGCTGAAGAGTTTTTAGCCAAGCATTATCCTGATTAATTTATATTTCACAGATATGGTTTTTATGCAAACACAAACACCCAAAAAATCCTACAGTCCAGAGGAATATTTACAACTAGAGGAGACATCAGAATCCAAAAATGAATATAGAGATGGAGAAATAATTCCTATAGCTGGTGGTACGACTAATCACAATTCTTGCGAAATGTCTTCACTAGATTCTGATTCTTGTGCTATGGTCATAGAATCAATCCGGCATCAGTTAGTTATACGTTGATTTTAACAGACTTGTAGTTAGCGATCGCATAGTATACCGTAGATAATCGCATAGTATACCGTAGGTAATTGCCTATTTTTAGGGTAAGGGTAAATAAACTATTCGGTCTTGATATTCATCTTCTTCTGAAGCCAAAGCACCTATTATTAATTCTTCTATATTTTCACCAATACTCAAATTTGGATTGAGGATGAAAATTCCTGGGATATGACGATTAACAGCGATATAATCAGCTAAATGTCCTGGCATAGAAGTTCGATTGTTTGTCACAAGTACAAAATTATTCTCCTCACACCAACACAGAATTACTGGATCGAGTGTACTTTTCGGTGGAGTTTCTGATTCTCCTACTACCTTGATAATAATTTCAGGTTCTCTTAGCCTAATTTGATTTGGATAAATAGGATTAACATTTTCATCAATCAGATATTTCAGTGCCATTTGTTTGCTTTTTGGCTTGTCTTTCAATTCGGAGTTGACGCAGTTTTTCTGACACTGACGGGGGATTAAGCCTCTGTTGTTCTCGCATTCTATGACCGTGTTCTATCCAGTTTTTGATGTAAGCACTGACAGTTTCTTTGTTTTGCAGATAATAAAGAATTGTTGCATATACTTGCTCTAAAGATATTGTTTGATAAATTTGGGCAATTTCTTCTGGAGAACGTCCACAATCAATATATTCATAAAGTATTGTTTCAATCCCAATTCTTGAGTCTTTGAGTCTAATGTCTTCAGAAGACAGGAAGTTAAAATACTCTGTGATTTGTTTGGTAGGCATAGATTGACCTATATTCATAGTTAGTTATTATATATAGTAATCTTTTTGTTCAAGCGATAAGCTTAACTGCATAGCTATCGCTTACCGCACTACATTAACGTTTTGCAAAAAAAGGCTTCGCATTCTTAATTTAGGCAGAAAAAAAGAGAGTGCGATGTTAGCTTCCTCACAAACAAGACAAGATGCCCGACTTGTTTAAGAAGTCGGGCATCTGTTTGATTACGGCTTGATTAAAGATTCCTCAGACTGGCGATATTTAGTAATTAACCTACGTGTTTTTAGGGGTGAATAAAGCAACATGGAAAGTGCGGGTAAACTGGTTCCTGTTAGTGGTAACAAAATAAATGGATTTAAAAAACCCGCTATTATTCCAGTTCCTACACTAGCTCCAAATCCTAATGTTAGTAGTATTAGTACAGTTGTAAATGAGTCTTCAGCCAAATCTATAACCCATTCCACAGCCCTATCCACAGCCCAACCCACAGCCCAACCCACAGCCCCACCCACAGCCCCCGACACCGCCATACCCACAGCCCAACCCACAGCCCCAACCACAGCCATACCCACAGCCCAACCCACAGCCCAAACAGGCACACCCACAGCCACCCACACCGCCACACCCACAGCTACAGCCACAGAGTATCCCCGCTCTACTAGTCGGGAATAACCGATCCAAGACCCAAACATAAGTGAGAAAATACCCAAAAACAGAATCGCCCCATATCCAAAAGTTTGTAACAGGAAACTCGCAACCGCACTTGCAGCATAAGTAATAAACCAAGTCGTAGCCATAGCTACCACCACAGTCATTAAAAACAGCCCAATTAAATCACCAGAGGCTATCTTTCGCTTTTCAATCGGTAAAGCAGCCGTCTGCACCTTCACCGTTAAAGTGTGAGTCTGTGGATATGCATTACTGTGCAGTATCAGTTGACGTTTATACTGCTTATCCGCCATCAATTTACTCGTATCTACCTGAATCTGACACCAACTATGATTCCCGCTAAACTGGGCAGGTGTCACCGAAATCCAAGCATGATCATCTGGGGTATGCGGTGGGTCTTGAGGATGAGGTGCAACTTCCCATCTACCTTCCAGTAAAGTATCTGATATGGGGTTTTCAACTGTAATACTTTGCGTTAGTTTTTCCCCTAATCGGTTCGCTTTGAACTCCAGCACTGTTTCACTGAAATCAACTCCCGCTACACGGATAACATCAAGTGGCTTGAGTGCTTCTAAAGCTGATTGTGCATTAGCAAAACGGTTTTTCTGTAGCGGTTGTACCATCTTTTCCAACCAACCCAGAAACCGTAGACTCAACCGAGGTAAAAGATGGTGAAACTTAATTAAATATGGATCATCTTGATCTTGCAATTGATCTATTTTTGTTGATTTGATTCCTGTCAGTAAGCAAATCAAGGTTACGCCCAAAGCATACAAGTCTGTAGCGTCTGTTGGTTTAAACATTTGCTCTGGTGGAATAAAACCCGGAGTACCTTTGAATACGCTACTCGCTGCGACTTCCTGGCTGCCAATACGAGCAAAACCAAAGTCAATTATATAGACATTGAGTTCTTCATCTACTAAAATATTTTCTGGTTTGATATCCCGATGAATTATCGGAGGATTGAGAATTTGCAGGTACCCAAGAATTTCTAAGGCTTTGACACCAATTTGCTTAATTTCCTCTATTTCAAAGTGAGCGACGAGTTCTGCCAAAGATTGCGCGTTGATATATTCTTGCACTAAACAAAAGCCATCAGACGTAGCAAAAGAATTTATGTAGCGGGGAATACCGGGATGAGTTAGTTCTTGTAGTACTTTAATTTCTCGTTGATGAGCCTCAGTGCGATTCGTTGTTTAGTGAATCACGGTAATTAGTCCGTACATAACTAAACCAGCCCGACAGCAGATTACTGTAACTAAAAGGCTGAACTCTCGGTCAGATGCAAGTGTAAGCCTTGCCATTCAGACTCAGAATTGACTCCTTACCTGCCCACACTGACCAGACTCGGTTTCTGGAGGGTGAAGCTGGGAACAGGGCGCAACCAGACGACCGTTGCGGGTTGACACTGGCGCTAACAGGGAGTTCCTATGATGAAACAGAACCTAGAAAAGCGACTCACTCAAGGGCAAGGGCGCAACGTAAAACCCCTGACCCCACTGGAGATTATTCCCGCCGAAACCTTGAGGCAATTAACGGCAAGAGTCCAGGGAATCCAGTAGTCGAATTGGTTACATCTAACGGAACAATCAATCTCTCCGAGGGAACGAATAAAAACGAGTTGTGGGTCTAGGGGCAGTCGAACCCCAAGTAGCCCAGACGAGCGGAGGAATCCCCACAATTCGGGTAGGACAGACCGTAATTGGTCTGAGGTGTTCAGAATACACAAACTCTAGAAGAGAAAATGATTAGACACAGTTTAAAAACTAGTGAATCTTGGAGAGCCTTACCGTGGAAGAAATTCCGCCGTACCCTTTTCCGCCTTCAAAAGCGAGTGTACAAAGCTGTTCAAGTTGGAGACAAACGGAAAGCTAGGTTACTCCAAAAGCTTATTCTAAAATCAACCTCGGCTCGATTTCTTGCAATAAGACAAGTATCTAAGCTTTATGCTGGTAAAAAGACGGCTGGTATTGATGGTAAAAAATCCCTCTCATTTGAAGAACGCTTCAACCTTGAAGAACTGCTGAAAATGAATAGTGGAAATTGGAAGCATCAAGGATTACGGGAAATCCCCATCCCTAAGAAGGACGGGACTACCAGAATGCTTAAGATACCAACCATCGCCGATAGAGCTTGGCAATGCCTAGCAAAATACGCACTTGAACCAGCACACGAAGCCACTTTCCACGCTCGGAGTTACGGGTTCAGAACTGGGCGCTCTGCCCACGATGCACAAAAGTATATCTTCGATAACCTTCGTTCCGCTAGTAATGGAATAGAGAAACGAGTTATAGAACTCGACATCGAAAAATGCTTCGATAGGATTAATCACTCAGCAATAATGGATGAACTCATTGCCCCCAAAGGCTTAAAACTCGGAATTTTCCGATGCCTCAAGGCAGGAGTTAACCCAGAATTCCCCGAACAGGGAACACCTCAAGGGGGAGTGGTCAGCCCAATATTAGCAAATATCGCACTAAACGGGATTGAGAGTGTCCACAGATATAAGGATAAATGGACAAACTGTAGAGAGACATCAATCCGATACGCGGACGACATGGTTATTATACTCCGACCTGAAGACGATGCGACTGAGATACTTGAAAGAATCAGCGAGTTTCTCCGCCAACGCGGAATGAATGTAAGCCAAAAGAAAACCAAAGTTACCGCCGCGACAGATGGGTTTGATTTCCTCGGTTGGCACTTTAAAGTCCAGAAAAACGGAAAGCTTAAAAGCACTCCCTCAGTGGATAACTTCAAAGCTTTCCGTAAGAAAGTAAAACACATCGTCAACAACTCAAATTATGGTGCTACCACAAAGGCTATGAAATTAGCCCCAGTGGTTAGAGGTTGGAGAAACTACCATAAGTTCTGCAAGATGGACGGGTCGAAAAACTCGTTATACCACATCCAAAAAAGAGCTTACACGGTATTTAACAGGGAAACCAAGCAAAACCGCTACTCTAGCAAGAAATTACTAGACAAGGCATTCCCAGCAGTTCCCTACTCCGAAAATAAACACGTCATGGTCACAGGAATAAAATCCCCCTATGACGGAAATACAGCCTACTGGAGCGAACGTAACAGCAAGCTCTACGACGGTGAAACCTCTAAGGCTCTTAAGAAGCAAAACCATAAATGTGCTTCCTGCGGTCTGAAATTCATTGATGAAGAAAAGGTACATTTGCACCACATCGACGGAAATCACGCCAACTGGAAGAAAATTAATCTTGAAGCAATTCATGAGAGTTGCCACGATTACAAACACATGAGCAAAAGCGCAAGCTGAGAACATCGGAAGCTGGATGCGATGAAAGTCGCACGTCCAGATTTAACTGAGAGGTGCGCGGAATAATATCCGCTATCGACTCAACCAACCCAGACCAATTGGAACCAGCTTGAGCAAAGCAAAACTGCTTTATTACTATCTGTTCCCCTGTATCAACTTTTGATGCTAGCCAAGTAATCCTTCCTCCTTCCCGATTACGTCCCAATTCTCGCAAAACTTGATAACCATATTCGCTGAAATCTGGATAGCTATTCATAATTTAAGGGCAACAAATATGGTGTTTTCACATCTTGCAGCAGACAAGTAAAATCGCGGCTAGCAGTAGCTTGCTTCCCGGAGGGTACAAAGCGTGCCTCCGCAGGCTAGAAGATGTAGTCAGCCTGCGCGGACTTATTTTGTGTAGCCGCGACTTCCAGTGGTTCGATCTTGTTTTTGTAATACGCAAATATACTTAAATTACCAGGGATACATCAATTAATCAATATTTTTGGCATGAAGTGTTTCTGAGGAAAAATAGAGATGGGGAAATAGAAAAAGCGCCAAGCATGAAGTAGCACATCGCGTCACATAAATCTCTAACTCCCCAGCAGAAGCCGGAAAGCATACTGACAAGTTATAATTCTCTTGCGGATCAACGTCACAAAAATTTATGAGTAACCCCCTTGTGCAAGCTTTTTTCGTCGGCAGAGCGGTAGCTGAAGTAGTTAATGAGCGTTTAGAGGTCGCCTTGACCGATGCTTTGAGTGATTTAGGCAAATTTGATGCCGAAGCTAGAGAGCAGTTGCGCCAGTTTACAGATGAAGTCCTAGAGCGGGCAAATCGGGCAGCAGAAGCAGCTAATGGTGGTCAATCTACCACAGGTAGTCGGCAAGCCAATTCTGAATCAGTTGACTTGCAAGCAGATATTGATGAATTACGAGCAGAAATTGCCCTGTTGCGAACAGAATTGCAACATTATCGCCGAACTTCTGCATAAATTTAGTCATTGGTCATTTGGTCAAAGGACAAAAGACAAATGACACTCCATCAAAAACAGTTTAGGAATCAGAGTGTCTTTTCTTCTACGTGATTCGGTTTCAAACCAACGGTACACAAAGCATATGGAACAAGGTTATTCAGATCAGGCATACCGTTGGAATCGGGAAAATTACTCTAGCAGACGGCGTTTTGTGGACATTTGGTCTTTTGTCTTGACCTTAATGTTCAAGCTTTGGCTATACAACAAATCTTGGAGTTACGCAGGTGGAGTAACTGAGGTAAAGCAAGCTGCAAGACGCAAAACCCAAGCGATCTGGATTCGTAATACCCTGCTGGATTTAGGACCAACTTTCATCAAAGTCGGGCAATTGTTTTCTACCCGTGCTGATATATTCCCTGGTGAATATGTAGAAGAACTAGCCAAGTTACAAGACAAAGTACCGGCATTTAGCTATGAGCAAGTAGAAGCGACCATTGAGAAAGAACTAGGCAAGAAAATTCCTGAACTATTCCATAATTTTGAACCGATTCCATTAGCTGCTGCTAGCTTGGGGCAAGTACACAAAGCTGTGCTTTATACTGGGGAATCGGTTGTTGTCAAGGTGCAACGTCCTGGACTAAAAAAGTTATTTGAAATAGATTTACAGATTCTCAAGGGAATTACCCGCTACTTTCAAAACCATCCCAAATGGGGGCGGGGGCGAGATTGGTTGGGTATTTACGAAGAGTGTTGCCGTATTCTTTGGGAAGAAATTGATTATCTTAACGAAGGTCGTAACGCCGATACTTTTCGCCGTAACTTTCGCGGCTACGATTGGGTGAACGTTCCAAGAATATACTGGCGTTACGCCACGTCCAGAGTACTGACTTTGGAATATCTCCCTGGAATTAAAATTAGCCAATACGAAGCTTTAGAAGCAGCAGGTTTGGATCGAAAGGCGATCGCTCGTCAAGGCGCTCAAGCCTACTTAATACAGTTACTTAATAGTGGCTTTTTTCACGCCGATCCCCACCCAGGCAATATTGCAGTTAGTGCAAGTGGGGCTTTAATATTCTACGACTTTGGCATGATGGGGCGGATTAAAGCCAACGTCCGCGAAGGATTGATGCAAACACTGTTTGGTATTGCCCAAAAAGACGGCGATCGCGTTGTTCAGTCTCTGATCGATTTAGGGGCGATCGCCCCAACAGATGACATCAGCCCAGTGCGGCGTTCCGTCCAGTATATGCTCGATCATTTCATGGATAAGCCCTTTGAAAATCAATCGGTCGCAGCAATTAGTGACGATCTTTACGAAATAGCTTATAATCAGCCATTTAGATTTCCAGCAACTTTTACTTTTGTGATGCGAGCCTTTTCTACTCTCGAAGGGGTAGGCAAAGGTTTAGATCCAGAGTTTAACTTTATGGAAGTTGCCAAACCATATGCAATGCAGCTTATGACCGATATGAATGGTTCTGAGGGGAATAGCTTTCTTAACGAATTAAGTCGTCAAGCAGCTCAAGTAAGTAGTACTGCGTTTGGTCTACCACGTAGGTTAGAGGATACGCTAGAAAAGCTAGAGCGGGGAGATATGCGCCTGCGTGTTCGGTCTATAGAAACTGAACGGCTGTTGCGGCGACAGAGCAGTATTCAACTTTCAATAAGTTATGCTCTGTTAATCAGTGGTTTCACACTTTCAGCTACGATCTTAGTGGTTAGCAATCATGAATGGTGGGCACTAATCCCTGGTTTAATTGCAGTAGGACTTTCAGTGATCCTAATCCGACTACTTTTACGCCTCGACCGTTACGATCGTATGTATTAATTGTTGCAAAAAAATTATGAAACTTAATTTCACGGGTTTTACCGATCCGGGACTTATTCGTTCTAATAATCAGGATACTTACTATATCGACCCAGAGGGGCGGTTTTTCGTTGTTGCCGATGGCATGGGTGGTCATGCGGGAGGTGAGGAAGCAAGTCGGATTGCCACTAAGGAAATTCAAGCGTATTTGGTGGAAAATTGGCAATCTCCTAAATCTTCTCAAGAATTGATCGAGCAAGCTTTGTGGGGTGCCAATGAAGCAATATTGCACGATCAGCAAAATCATCCCGAACGCGCCGACATGGGTACAACGGTTGTAGCGGTAATTTTTCGCGCCCCAGAGTCGCCCTGGTGCGCTCATGTTGGCGATTCGCGGCTGTATCGCTTCCGAGAGTCGCAATTAGAACAGGTAACGGAAGACCACACTTGGGTAGCACGGGCAATTAAAATCGGTGACATCACCTTAGATGAAGCACGATTACATCCTTTTCGTCATGTATTATCGCGCTGTTTGGGGCGTCAAGACTTGCATCACATTGATCTGCAACCACTGGATGTAAAAGTTGGCGATCGCTTGCTGTTATGTAGTGATGGTCTCACAGAAGAACTTGTCGAACAGAAAATTGCTAGCTGCCTCCAAAACACTCCTTGGCTTGATAAAGCCGCCATCTCTCTAATTGAGGCTGCCAAAGACCACGGAGGGCACGATAATATCACAGTTGTCATCGTCTCACTCGAAGAAAATAGTCATTAGTCCATTGCTTATTATCCAAAGACAAAGGACAAATGAGTAATCGGGTAAATATACTCAGCAATTTGTTCAGCGTGAGCATTTTTCCTTTTTACAATTTGATACAAATACTTTTAGCCTCCAAAGTAATGAGGCTAAATTTGCATAAATTGGTAAATTTACATCTTGCACGTAATAAGGTAAGGCGACTATAATTCATGCTTATCACCATTCATTCCCCAACCTCCTGAAAATTCCTATACTCCGAAGTTTTCTCCATATTGGGGCAGACAGCATCTTAGTTTTTCTGTTTAAGAAAAACTATCGAGGGTTAAGGATAGCACCTGATCTTCTCCTCAAAGAAGAGTTGTGCAAAGCAGAAAGGAGTGAAAGAGGTAGTTATACCTATCTCAAACCAAACAGAGTCTATTTTCCGGAATATAGTCCGGCTGAGTTGGGTGGTATATCAGTAGGATTAGGTGCAAGATATCATAGCAGAAAAATTCCCCACTTTAGGATGTGGGCAAATCTGTCAAACAATTGTTATCTTTCGTAATACGGAGGAACAAATGTTGGACAATTACAAGTCCAAGTCTTATCCCATTTGGACTTCTGTGAGCGATATCACCTTTACGCGTTGTTTTTTCGGAGTTAACTTATGAACCAACCAATGAAACTATCCTTGGAACAGCAATTCAGCATCTGCTCATTTTCTACTCAGGTGCAAAATATGAGCCACGAGCAAGCCAAAGACTTTTTGGTAAAGCTCTATGAGCAAATGGTAGTGCGCGAGGCAACTTATCAAGAGCTTCTTAAGCACCAGTGGGGCTTAGATTCCGGTTCCACTATGGCATAGAGTTGTTCTGATGTCGCAGTGGACGACCTCCTTCTCTTGCTTGGTTCCAAAGAGGAAAAGAGCTGGGGCTGTCGGGGCGTCAACTTCGATAAGTAATTCCACAAGAGCGGTGCAAAAGTTCAATTCACGAAATTAACTAATAACGAGTAAACATTGTCTACGGAACTTCTACTGGAATTTAGACCTAGCTTTAGCTTTGTCGGCTAAACTCATCCTTTGCTTTAGCTAGACTTGTTTTGTTTCCTCTAGTCTGAGAATCACACCTGCGTAAATTTATAATCATCTGGAATATCTACACAGGAAGATCAAGAGAGAATTTAGACACTACTGCTTTGGTAGCTATTTATTTCACTCTTTATACATATAACTAGAACTTACATCTTTATACATATTTTGTTTATAAAAGTTTACATTATTGGAGTGGGCACACCTTAGTTCCATCTAAAATATGTAACATTCGGAAATTATGCCTAGCTGGAAAGATCGTATGGAGAATCTGTATCAATACTTTCCAGTCTTGTCCGAATTTGAGGCTTAATCTTTTCGTACTCGCTTTTGAGTAAGCTTTTACTAAATTGGGGGTCGGCAGAGGACATTGATGTATTACTGATTGCGACCCACTCTTGTAGCCGTTGGCGCTGGGCAGAAGCGACGCTGGAAAGTAAGATATGGGTACAGCGATTTGGTGTTTCTCGTGCAAAGAACAACAGGCGGTAGTAACCTGAATCCTGTAGTAACCGGGCAATTTCTTGACCAAGACTGGTTTTGAGATCAAGGTAGTAAGGCAACCATTTAGCGCCATGTTTGCGGTTGTAGATCACAGTAATCCATAGCAGCATCGGATGAGGAACAGAGATGAAAAGAAACTGATTATAGCGGGTACAGAGTAAGCGCTTTTGAATTTCCTCTTGCGGTAGCATCACCCACAGAGCTGGTAAAACCTGCCCATTGGTATGAATGGGCTGGGGAAACACAATATCGGCAATTGGTTTATTTTGCGGCCAGGAAATAGTACGAGCGATTTCATCGTTTGACCAGGATGCCCGCAAATCGGCTTTTGCCTTTTGTTCAACAAGCTTAGGGCTAACTGTAATAGCAGGAACTAGGGCCAGGCTGTCTTGGTTAATTTTGCGTGTATGCTCAGGCTTTTCTTGAGATGCTAAAACTCTGAGGATTTCAGCGATATTTTGGGGGCGATCGCGTGGTACTTTAGCTAGACAACTCATCACCAAATTTTCGATTTCTTTTGGTAGTTCTAATCCAGGCACAACCTCAGTAAAAGAACGTGGTTTTTGATAGTGATGTAATTTATACCACGCTCCAAAAGAGTGAGTTGATGCCACCAGTGGCATTTTGCCTGTGAGCATCTCAAACATCATCACGCCCAAACTATAAATATCAGCACGGTTGTCTAATTCTTTACCCTCCATCTGTTCTGGAGAAGAATAAGCCAATGTCCCCAAATAAAATTTTGTATGGTCGCCATCTGACTGTAATAACTTAGCAATGCCAAAATCTAAAACCTTGACCAATTCTCCGAAACTGGGATCTTGAATCACCAGTATATTGCTTGGCTTGACATCACGATGGATAATTGGGCAAATAGTGCCTTCAACTGAGATGCCATCATGAGCGCACTGTAACCCCAGGCTGAGTTGACGCGCCATACTCAAGAATCTTGGTAAAGGCAGTCGTTGCTTGCGAATAATATTGTTCAGGCTTTGTCCTTGTAGGTATTCCATAACGTAGAACGGAATATTATTCTCATCTACGCCATAGTCCATAACTCGGACAATGTGGATGCTTTTTTGCCCTAGTAAAGCACAGGTTTTTGCTTCTCGCTCAAAGCGGTCTTGCAATCGCAGCTTTTCATTTTGGATTGATAGAGCCAGAAACTTAACGGCAACAGGTACACCTCCCAACAAAGTATCTTTAGCACGATAAACCCGGCCCATAGATCCAGTACCGATTAACTCCTGGAGTTGGTAGCGTTTGCTGAGTAAGCGACCAATGTTGGGGTCTGACATAGAGAATTTGAATCCAAAAGCAGATTGTAAGTGTTTGGGAGGAAAAGTGCATTCAAACTGATATCTGAATTATTGCGCCCAGAAATGACTTTCTAGGCTTGTACTGCAAGGCAGAAGTCGGAAGTCAAAAAGCTTATAGGATACGCTTTTGTGCTATTTCCAATCGTTGCTCTATTTAGGCGGTGCTGTACTAGCTTTTTTCAGTCTTTTTTAGAGGATTGAAACCATTCTCTGGTAGTTTGCAACCGAGACGGTTATTACAACTGGTGCAACATACCAGATCAAACAAGCAGAAAGGGTAGATTTATAATGACGTTTTGTACCATTTTGCATTTTAATTGTCGTGTAGTTTTAGTTTGCCCAATTTTGACTAAATAGATAACTCTAGGATCTGCAAAAAAGCTTAATTAGGTAGCAGCACACTCATCATACAGTTCTGAGAACTGTATGATGAGTGCGGAATTTTGAATATTAATAAAGTCTGAGAGGGCGACATGAAGCTGTGCTGGGCAGATTTTATAAGTTCTAAGCCCTCATACCTCGTAAATAATGTTCTAGCTTGTTCGGATTTATAACTGTTATTTTAGTGGGCAATAACCCACAACTAAAGTTTTGTTTGATTAGCACTTTCCTCCTACCTCCAGCAAGCCTGTCCTCTACCTTTGTTTTATAAGTAGGGGTAATTACAGATACTTATTGCCTGATCAGGTTTTTAACATTCAGGCTCATTCTGACTATGTAAGAGGATGTTTTAAAAGTCCCAAAAGGTATAATTTGGCAGTTATGTACTGATTTAAGTGCAACGCTAAATCAGGGTTTCGCCATTTACTGAGATGCTTTGCTGTGCTAACTATGAGAGCAAAAGACCCTTTTAAAACATCCTCTAAGGATATATTATTTTCTGGTAAAACTGTGATAGTACTAATTGGTAATTTTTCGTTTTTTGTGTAGGTTATAAGATATGTCAAAAACTAATTTATTACCCATTACATAGTATTGAATTCGACGTTCGATAATATTCTTAAATCTAGAAATAAAATCATAAAAAAAGTACGGGTTTTTCCTAATTTCTGTTAATGCTGTTAACCATTTCTTTTCCTTGATCGGCACTACAACTTTAAAGTAAGCTAGATTTCTCTTAAAGACTGCAAGATTATAAGATAGAGCACGCATTAAAGCTGGATTTTTTTTCACAACTTCTTGTTGAATGAAAGAATTAGTAGCTATGCAGCATTGATTTAGACGTGACAATGAGCTTTGACGTACCATAGAATTGGGGCGTGAACGGTAGAAATAATAGGGTTTCGGCACAACAAAAAAGCGAGCGCCATTGATTAAGCATTTCATATCAAGCCAAAAGTCCTCAGCTATGCTTAAGGTCTCATCGTACTCAATGCCGTGCTTAACCAGAAATTCTCGTTTGAATATAGGCTTGCTTAAACCAAGATGCAACCCTGCTTGTCCATAGACATCAGTTTCTACAAAATAAATGATATCAATTTGGAGAATTTTATCTATATCTATATCTTCTCCACTTTCTTGAATCAATGTACTCCAAGGAGATGTTGCACCATCTTTGATTAAATAAAGATCGTCAGCAATCATATCTGCATTTGTTTCCTCTGCCAGCAATACAAGCTTTTCTAATCTTTCAGGAGCATACCAGTCATCTGAATCCAGAACAGCAACCCATTTTCCTTGAGCTGCTCTGAGGGCACGATTACGCGCAGCAGAAACCCCAAGATTTTGTTGATTAACTATTACTTTCAGACGTTGATCAGTAAAACTTTTAGCGACTTCTACAGTTTTATCACTTGAACCATCATCGACCATGATAACTTCAATATCAGTGAGCGTTTGCTCTAAGGCTGACTCTATTGCCTTCGCAATATAAGCCTCAGTATTGAAAGTAGGGATAATCACAGAAACTTTAGGATTCACGAAACTGAACTCCTGAGTACACGATTAGATCAAGATGCTAGAATCCTGATGATAATTTTAAAATTTCTTTTTTACTATAAGTACGTAGACATAAATAATTCCAGGTTTTTAGTGAGGGCTGAAACCCTATTTTGAAGACTGAAACCCTTACTACGAGCCTATTTAAGGGATTTTATATAGATTTTATATTGCGTAACATAGTTTGGTCTATTCTTGCCTACTTAGTTACAACTTAGGAAGTATATGAGCATAAACGATTACTCATTAAGTTTAGGCATGAGATATTCCATAGATGACAAACTTTTCTCCAAAGGGCGATGCCTGCGGTGGGCTGCGCCTATGCTGTCAAATATTATAGTCTGTAATACCTTTTGTCAAGCAGCACTTAACCTCTTAAAACGCCTATATCTAGATCAACCTTTTTTCCCGGAATTTTTAGGTTGACTGACGCTCTAGACTAGCTTCCATTGTGGTAGTTAAAAAATGACCAGCCAAGATGCCACTGCTGAGGTAGTATGTATCTTCCGAAATCCGGTGTAGGGTTTCAAACCCACTACGACGCTGACGATCGTCTAGTACTCGGTAATGCTGCACAATAGTATCTAGACCAATCCAGCCTTCCCCTTCAACCTGCCCTAAAAGATTGTGTTGCAGTAAAAAAGTATACTGGCGCTCTCCCTCATGCAGCCGCCCCTTGTATTGTAGAGAGATTTCCGAGCGATCGCTACCAGGAAATATCAGTTTTGTGGCCATAGTGAACCAGTTATCTCGATTCCAAGCTACCAAGGTCATACCCTTGACGCTGATTGGCATACCATTACGTTCCAGCCAATTTCCTTGCATTACCCAGCGTCCTGGTTCTAATAAAAAAGTATGAGCCACCTTCTATTCCTGCCTTGATCGAGTACCGCCAAGACTACAGTTATAGCAGTGCTGAGTAATGAAGTGAAAAATGAACCGCGATCGCGTTGAAGAAATTTTTTTATTTGTTTTTCCTATCTCCTAGCTCCTTAATCAGGACTCACTACTCAATACTCACCTTGTTGGTAAATTTCTCCTAAAAGCACTTCTTGAGGTGCCCCAGTGGCAGTAGGTAGGTTCCCAGGAATACCCAAATGTCGCCAGTAGGCTAAAACCGCGAAGGCGATCGCTTCTTTAAAATCTGCGCTCAAGCCGACTTCATCTGTAGTCCAGACTGGTATTGATGTCAACAATAACTGTAATCTTTGTTTCAAATAGAGATTGCGACTACCACCGCCACATAATAGTACCCGTTGTGGCATTTCCGGCAAAAAAGTGCGGTAACTATGGACAATTGAAGCAGCTGTAAGTTCCGTAAGAGTTGCCAGTACGTCGGCAGCATTAAGTTGGTATGCTTGGGCATCTTGTAAACACTGATGCAGGTAAGTCACACCAAATAACTCTCGACCAGTGGATTTAGGGGGTGGTAGATGAAAGTAGTCTTGGTTGAGCCATTGTTCTACCAATGGATGGCAAGGAGTACCATTCGCTGCCCAATTGCCATCTTCATCGTAAGTTTTAGCACCAGCGCTTAAATGCTCCACAGCCAGATCCAACAGGCTATTTCCTGGGCCAGTATCCCAAGCGCGAATTTTTGAGAGCCAGTCGCCATGCCGAGGCGGAATATAAGCAACATTACCAATACCACCAATGTTTTGAATACAACGCCCCTGCTGGGGATGACTGAGTAAATAGGCATCTACTCTAGGAACCAGAGGCGCACCATGACCACCAATAGCGATATCAGCAACGCGGAAGTTGCTCACAGTTGTAATGCCTGTAAGATGGGCAATTAATGCACCGCGCCCTAGTTGCAGACTGTAGCCGAGTGGGGAAGGTGGGGCCCCCTCTGGGGATAAGAGGTAATGCGGAGTGGTTTTCTTCCCCATTCCCCTATCCGCAGGTGGTCGATGATAAACTGTCTGACCGTGGGAGCCAATGAGAGTGGCTGGGTGATGGCCAATTTGAATATTTTGGGCGGCTTGGGCAAAGACAATGGCGATCGCATCATCTATTTCTGCCAATTCTGCCATTGAGATGGCAACGCCTGCACCAACCGCTAATATTCTTTCTCTGAGTTCGGCTGGATAGGGATATGTTACCCCAGCTAGCAACTCAACTTTGAGATCCAATTCTGTACCGGAAATCTCTACTAACGCAGCATCTATACCATCTACGGATGTGCCACTAATTAAACCGATAACGCGAGTAGGAACAGCAGCTTCTTCAGTCGGATGCATTGATAAAGATTCTTTTGTTGATTGCAAGAGGCAGTTTAATTTATGTTACTACCCATGTCAAAAAAACTCAGGTGGCATAGTTGACTAGAGAAAGTTGACACCAAGGACTCATGCCTTCTTTATCTAGAATCCTAAAAATATAAACTGCCTGCAAATCACCAAGTAGCACCTTTTATAAAAAAAGTTTGTTTACAATTCAGCACTGATAACTTTGCGCTTTCTACATAAAGCGATAGATGTTACAGAACTTAACACCAGTGATTTTACTCTAAATGAAGTCCAATAAATTACATTTTTCTCTGGGCGCGATTAAATCTAAAAAGTAGTAATCCTTCTGATGTTGAAATCTAGAAGCACATCGCACAATGGGCTTTGAACGAGAAAAATTTTAAACCTGAGAAGAATTGTAAAATGAAAAGTTTTTTAATTAAGTCCGCGATCGCTTCTGGTGTAGTTTTGTCCTTAGCGACTCTTACCCGTCCTGCAATGGCTTCCTCTTTTACGGTATCAATAGAAAACGCAGGCGTACAAAATGCCCAATTATCAAATCTTGTGAATGCTCATGTACAAACGTTTGATGCACAAACAGCAGGTTACAGTACAGCAGGCTTTCAATCGAGTGATGGAACAACAAATGTTGGTAGCTATAAGAATACCCTGATCCAGAATGCAGACCAATATGGTGGTGCTGGTGGAAAAGGCGAATATTTTGATGTAAACGCCAACATATCTGGTCAAACGGTTTCTACCCTCAATTTGGCAAACCCAGAAAGTTACTTTGGACTTTGGTGGTCTGCGGGAGACGCTAATAATGTACTTACATTTCTTTCACAAGGTAAGGTTGTACAAACTATAACTACTGCTGATGTGGTTAGTTATATTGCAGGGTTAGCAAATAAAGCCAGCTACTACGGTAATCCTAATTCAACATTCAACGGTCAGGATTCTGGAGAACCCTTTGCGTTCATCAACTTCTACGATGTTGCCGGAACTTTTGATCAGGTTCAATTCAGCAATATTGGCGGAACTGGTTTTGAATCAGATAATCACACAGTCGCCACTGGCTACAACAGTATCACCGGTAATGTAGTTACCAAAGCAGTTCCTGAGTCTTCTTCTCTATTAGGAGTTTTTGTGATTGGTTTTGTGGGCGCTACTTCAGTTCTGACTCGTCGAGTCAACAAAAAGTCAGTTTTGCAATTGTCATAAGTGGATGTCTAAGCCAGGAAGTCACCCTCCTGACTCGGCGTTGACAAACCGTGTATGAGACGTTAAGCTCACACGGCTCCTCAATAATTTGGTAAGATTTTCCTGATTTTCTCTCCTAACCCCAAGCTCTACGTTCGCGTAGCGTGCCGTAGGTAGGATTTCCCAACTTCCGACGACAATTTTAAATACAAGTTAGGGCGAGCTTACTTACGGTAGGTTCGCCCTAATCCTTTTACCATTTACAATACCTTCGCCAAAAAAATAGTATGAAGAGAGAGGGCTGACCTAGTAGAGTTATTGTCTCTCACAACGATAACTCAAAAGCTACAAGCAGCCCATGCTCGATATCCTATCACTACTACAATGCCTGTTACCGCAGATAAATGCTACAACAATGCGGCAATTTAACCAAATAATCTTGGCCATGTTATCGATGAGCAGTCGAGTCAACCCCTTCTCTGCGAGACGCTACGCGAACGGGGAATTCACGCATTCACGCATTCACGCATTCAAAATTACAATCCCCATAAATAAATTTAGGGGCTTGAAACAAGGACTTTTTGTGCCTTGTCAACTTGCACATAATTTCTAAGTTGCGCCATGATTCAATCCCGGTTCCGGCATTATTGAGCTTAAGGCTTACCATCGTGGTTTTCGATCTGTTCGTGATTCGATAATCCTAAATTCTCCCCCCTACCCTCTTGCGAATTTTTAATTAGTTGATACACTTGTTCTTCATTAGCCCAGTGAACCAGCGCCTATGGTGCATATCAAGCGCGTGGAACTTACGAACTTCAAATCCTTCGGTGGCACTACTTCAGTCCCTTTGCTACCGGGGTGTACTGTCATATCTGGGCCAAATGGTTCGGGTAAATCTAATATTCTCGATGCACTGCTATTTTGCTTGGGACTTTCCAGTTCTAAGGGAATGCGAGCCGAACGCTTGCCAGACTTGGTAAATAACACTCAAAAGGCTAAAGGACGGGCTTCTATTGAGGCTAGTGTCACGGTGACGTTTGATTTGTCAGATGAAATTTCACACAAAGACACAGAGACACAAAGGGAGGAAGCAGAAGAAGCAGGGGAAGAAAATCCAAAATCCAAAATCCAAAATCCAAAATTGGGAGAGTGGAGTGTTACTAGGAGGCTGCGAGTCACTCATCAAGGGACTTACACATCGAATTACTATATCAATGGTGAAACCTGTACGCTGACGGAATTGCATGAGCAACTAAGTAACCTGCGGGTTTATCCCGAAGGCTATAACGTGGTGCTGCAAGGGGATGTCACCAGCATCATTTCGATGAATACGCGGGAACGGCGGGAAATTATTGATGAATTGGCTGGGGTGGCGGCGTTCGATCGCAAAATTGTCCAAGCCAAATCAACTTTAGATGAGGTGAAGGAAAAGGAAGATAGCTGTCGGATTATTGAAACGGAATTAACTGCACAGCGTGATCGCCTTTCCCAAGATCGGGCGAAAGCTGATAAATATCAAAAGCTTCGCACGGAATTTCTCGCCAAGCAATCTTGGGAAGCTGTTTTATCATGGCGATCGCTACAAGCACAACTTGAAAAGTTAGTTAACGAAATTCAAAGTGGCGATCGTAATTCTAGTGAATTCTCAACCCAACTGACAAACCTAAATTCCGAAATCGTCCAAAAAACTGCTGAACTGGAAAAACTTAATGCCCATGTCAAAGCCTTGGGAGAAGACGAACTTTTGGCAGTACAATCTACCTTCGCCACCCAAGAAGCAGAACGAAAACAACTCCAGCGTCAGCTAACGGAATTAGAAACAGCAACGCAGGAAACTGCCAAACGTCTGGCTCAAACTCAGCAAGAGATTCAAAAATACCGTCTTTCCTTAGAAGAAATTGCCAAAACACAAATTGTAGAGACGCGATTCATCGCGTCTTCACAACAACAAAGAAACGAAGCACAGCAAGCTTTAGAAAGTTCCCGCGAAGCAGCAGCAGAAATCGCCTCGGCTTCGGAAGCGTGGGTGCAGCAGCAAACAGCATTCAACCGTCAAATTGAAACTCTGCTGCAAACTCTGGAACCGCAACGCACCGAACAAGCACAACTCAGAGAACGCAATAATCAGTTACAGCAGCTTATCCAAGAGCAAACTCAGTTAATTGAACGTGACGAACCACTATTAGCAGAAAAACAAGCTGAGTGTAATCAAGTTGAAACCGAATTTAACGCCTCTAGCGAACCCATCCAAAATTTAGCCCAAAATCTTTCAGCCACAGAACAAGAATTGCAAATCCAACAGGAAACCCAAAAGCGCCTTTTGTTAGAACAACGGGAAAAACAACGCCAGTTGGATAAAATAGAGGCGCAGGCGCAGGCACAGCAAGAAGTCCAGGGAACCCAAGCTAGTAAAGTCATTTTACAATCCGCAATGCCTGGACTTTGTGGCTTAGTTGTGCAGTTAGGAAAGGTGGAACCCCGCCATCAGCTAGCTTTAGAAATGGCTGCCGGTGGACGGTTGGGACATATTGTGGTAGAAGACGACAGCATCGCCGCAGCCGGAATTGAACTGCTCAAACAGAAACGTGCTGGGAGGGCGACTTTTTTACCACTGAATAAAATTCACGCTCCCAAATTTACTCAAGATGCAACGCTGCGTTTCGCCAACGGCTTCGTTAACTATGCTGTTAACTTAGTCGATTGCGATCGCCGTTACAAAGATGTATTTAGCTATGTTTTCGGTAACACGGTAGTATTTGCCAACCTTGAAGCGGCGCGGAAAAACTTAGGATTGTATCGCATCGTCACCTTAGACGGGGAACTGTTGGAAACTAGCGGTGCAATGACTGGTGGTAGTAATACTCAGCGTTCGGCATTGCGGTTTGGGAATGCGGAAGCGGCGGAATCTGATGAAGCGATCGCTTTAAGAAGTCGCTTGGTGGATATTGAGCGGGTTTTAGAGCGTTGTACTGAGGCGATCGCAACTTTATCAACCAGAATCAAAAAACTGACGCAAGAACTCACAGAAGCACGTCAGGTGCGGCGCGAACAGCAGTTGCAATTAGAACAGTTGCAGAAAGATATTAAGAGTTTAACAGCGCAATTAGAGGGGACGCGATCGCAACTCGCCCAAAACAGTGAAAAGTTAGCCACTGCTCAAGCTCGATTGGAAATTTTAGAGCGGGAATTACCGGGACAAGAAACTCAGTTGCAACAATTGCGACACGCTTTAGCCGAGTTGGAAGCATCGCAAACGCCTAGCGAATGGCAGCAAATCCAAGCGACAATTAAAATTCAAGAGCAACAATTGCAACAACGGGAGACAGCATTACGCGAAGCTGAACAAAGATTAAAAAATTTGGAAAATCAGCAACAACGTTTGCAAGAAAAAATCCAAGAAGGTGAAACGCGAATTACAGAATACGAAACCCAACAAATCTCTTGTAGAGACGCGATGAATCGCGTCTCCACCCAAATCACAACGATAGACGACCAAATCACCCAAACCCGCGCCAATCTCAGCCAAATGGAACAGAATTTGGGAGAAGAGAAACAAAAACGCGACGCCACAGAACAGGAAGTGCGATCGCATCTTTTGCGTCAACAACAATTGCAATGGGAAATCCAAAAACTCCAAGAAACCCAAGAGAAGCGGCGGGAGGAATTAGTTGCTTTGCAAAGTCAGTTGCAGGATGTGGGAGCAGAATTACCAAATCCGTTGCCGGAAGTTCCAGATCAGGTAGACTTGGAAGAATTGCAGAAAGAATTGCGATCGCTTACCAAACGCTTACAGGCAATGGAACCTGTGAATATGCTGGCGTTAGAAGAATATGAACGCACCCAAAACCGCCTTCAGGAACTCACGCAAAAATTGCAAACTTTAGAAGGGGAACGCACCGAATTACTTTTGCGGATCGAAAATTTTACCACATTGCGGCAACTTGCCTTTAGAGAAGCTTTCGATGCTGTCAACGAAAACTTTCAATCGATTTTTGCCATTCTGTCCGACGGCGACGGCTATTTACAACTCGAAAATCCCGAAGATCCCTTTAGCAGTGGACTGAATTTAGTCGCGCACCCCAAAGGCAAACCAGTACAGCGCCTAGCTTCCATGTCTGGGGGAGAAAAATCGCTTACAGCCTTGAGCTTTATCTTTGCCCTGCAACGTTATCGCCCATCGCCATTTTACGCCTTTGACGAAGTGGATATGTTCTTAGATGGGGCAAACGTAGAACGATTAGCTAGAATGATTAAACAACAGTCACAACAAGCGCAATTTATAGTTGTGAGTTTGCGTCGTCCGATGATAGAATCAGCCGAACGCACAATTGGCGTTACTCAAGCACGAGGAGCTTACACTCAAGTTTTGGGGATTAAGTTACAATCATCCAATACATCTGTTTGAGTTTTTGTTAAAAATAGTGTATAGATAAACCACGTCATGTGCGACTTTCTCTCAAACCTAACCCCCAACCCCTTATCTAAAAGGGTTGAGGAGCAAAAATCAAAGCCTCTCTTCCACAGGGGGAGAGGTTTAGAGAGGGGTTGCAAGAATAAGTCGCACAACGCGTTAAACCGGATTCGAGATCAGGACTCGGTATAGAATGACCTCTGAACAGATAATTAGGCGTTCCGACATATTAAATACCCAGGTGATTACCCGCGACAACGGCAAGCGGTTAGGCATCATCAGTCAAGTCTGGGTTGATATTGATCAACGAGAGGTTGTGGCACTTGGTTTGCGAGACAGCCTGATCTCTATTTCGGGCATACCGCGCTATATGTACCTCAACAACATCAACCAGATTGGTGATGTCATCCTGGTTGATAACGAAGATGTAATTGAAGATATCGAAGTTGAATCTCTCAGTAATCTGATTAGCTGGGAAGTAATTACAGAAACAGGTGAAGTATTAGGCAAAGTTCGGGGCTTTAAGTTCAACGCCGAAACCGGGAAGCTTAACTCCATAGTCATTGCTTCTTTAGGATTGCCCCAAATTCCCGATCAATTTCTAAGTACTTACGAATTCTCAGTGGATGAAATTGTCAGCACAGGCCCCAATCGGTTGATTGTCTTTGAGGGAGCCGAAGAACGAGTAAACCAGTTAACAGTTGGTTTACTAGAGCGCCTGGGTATCGGCAAAGCGCCGTGGGAGCGCGATGTAGAAGAAGAATACGGCTACACTCCACCGCGCCAAGTTGCACCCGGCAATCAACTACCTAGCGGAGTGCCATTGCAGCCACCCAAGCAAAAAGTTCGCGCCCCCGAACCCGTAGCGCGGGAAGAAGAATGGAATGAAGATTATGTGGAAGATGAAAGGCCACAGCGTCAGGTAATGAGGGCGCAGCAGTATGAATCGATTCAATACGAAGAAGATGAGGAAGAAGATAACTGGAGCGAGGCAACGGGCAGCGACAGGTATCAACAACCGCAGCAACCGCTAAAATATGAAGCCCAGCCCATCAGGAAGCCATACGTTGATGAATACGATGATTATGACGACGTAGAGGGCGATGCTTGGGAAGATGCGCCGAAGCCCGTGAATATTCCCAAGAAAGTCAAGGAAAGGCAGCCAGAATACGAAGAAGAAGGCGGATATTAACTAATTCGTAATTCGTAATTCGTAATTTAAGCCAAAAATTACGAATTCTTTCTCAGATAAGTTCAGCTCTCTCTTTGCAAGCAAGGAGGGGGCTAATTTTTTAGGATAATAGTGTTAGACCTGATGATCGCTTCGCTCCTAGAGAGGTCTATAAGTATTACGGTATAGTAATTTTAGGCTCAATAAAGCGATCGCTCCTAGAGAGGTTTTATGTCCCTAACGCTTGAAGACTTGGAAAAAATGCAGCAACAGCACCCTGACTTTCGTATGGAACTAGTCAAGGGTAATATTATTGTCATGAGTCCATCAGGATACGAATCAGATGAAGTCGCCGCCGCGATGATTGCCCAGTTATCTAACTGGGTTAGACCGCGCAAACTTGGACGAACAGCAGCTTCTAGTGCTGGTTTCAGATTGCCAAATTTAGATTTGCGCGCACCGGATGCCTCATTTGTTTTAGCCGAACGCTTGCGTCGCAGTCCGAAGTCTTTTGCTCAATTGGCTCCCGATTTGACTGTAGAGGTGAAGTCCCCTAGTGATAACTTAGAGGATTTGAGAGCCAAGATTCAAGAATTTCTGAGTTTGGGAACTAAGGTAGGAATTTTGCTCAATCCAGATGAGCGGATTGTTGAAGTTTACAACCTTGGACAAGAGGCAATAATACTTCGTGATGGCGATATTTTAACAGTTCCCGATTTGCTCCCAGGATGGGAAGTACCAATTGCAGATTTGTGGCCTCTAGAGTTTGACTAGGATAGTGATGAAAAAGAGGGGAAAAGGGAACTCTATATTTAAAAATAGAGGTCTAAATCTCCGTCACAAAACCTAATTACTTTAGCGTAGCGGTAGCGAGTCTGCGAATTACGAATTACGAATTGATTTTAACTTTCAGTAGTTTAAAAACTACCGAATAGGGACGTGTTTTGGAATTGAACAGCTTCTGGTCGTTTTTTGCAAGATGATATCGCTCTGGGGTAATTCTTGGCTCTTCAAATTCGTCCACAGAAAAACCTGCTGCCTTGAAGACTTTCCAGTAATCGGAAAGGGGTCAGCGTTATTTTTAACACTTTCTGTATTTGGTAGTCTATCAAACCAGTCTTCTACTATCTACGTAACTAGCCTAATCCGGTATCCATCGAGCAAAGTAGCCATGAGTAACTTAAGTGAAGATGCGTCTGAACCATCGTGAACTGAAACCAGCGAAATAAGGCTATCAGGAAAAAATACCAAAGGAAAGGGTAGGACAGACCGTAATTGGTTTGAGGTGTTCAGAATACACAAATTGGAGCAGAGCATGATTAGGCACAGTGACAACACTAGTGAATCTTGGAAGACAATACCGTGGAAGAAACTCCGCCGTAATATATTCCGCATCTAGCTGAACAACACCATAAATTTGCTCGTGCATTAATAGATGGGTATTCTTCCAAAGCCCATAAATCAGGATGATTGACCGCCCAAGTTCAACAGAAATTCTTTCGTGCCCAGTTTTTGTAATACATCGCTGTTGCGAATTCGCTATAACCGAGATAGAAATACAGCGATAAATATTAGAGCATAAGGTATCAGATGGCTATTGGGGGAAGGTGACGCTCGTTGCGCGAAAGCGTCTCCCCTTGGGAGAAGACTCGCTCTAAGCGAAGCTATGCCGTTGGCGCAGCCTCTCGTAGAGAAGGCTTTACGCTCCGCTATTAGCCGTCTCTGCTGTAAGAGGGGAGGTAAGATTTCATGCTGGGCGAAAGTCTAAGTGGAGGCACTGCTCAATTAGTAAATAAATCTACCACTAACCCGCTACTCCGGGTTAGTGGTAGGTAGTTTAGGCTCAATCTTCATGCCGTAACTGCCATACTGCACCGAAAGCAGCCCCAGCCCCAGCTAACAATCCGGTACTCATCCCTTCGATAGTTTTTTGGATTGGATTTTGAGTTAGACACTCACTTGTAACCTTACTGTCTTCCAAGCAGAGACTACTTTCTGCCCAACCGGCAGTACCTCCTAAAATTACACCAGTTATACTACAGCAAACAACTAGCAGTAAAAGACGTTTATTTTTTCTAACCATAGATAGATGTTTCCAAGATTGAATATAGTAAATCCCACTCACTTACTTTACATATTCTTGCCAGCAAATGTCAGCTGGTTTCAAGAGAACTGGCTCCCCTGAAAAGCCTCCGATTTTTACAGACAAAAGTTTTATAGAGAGGTCAAAGTTTATTTTGCGTATAATTAAGGATATAAATTTGACTGATATTACCTCTTTTGAGGTACTAATACAGGCAGTTGACGGGCGCCGGCTACGAATTTGGCGTGTTGTCCAACAGTCAAAACATTGAAGTGACTGGATATAAGTTCTAAACTTTTATTCACTATTGCTAGCTTTTTGTAGGTGGGAATGCTCATACCAGGAAAGAATGATAGTTCTGGCACATCCTCTTGACTTAAAAAGTCTGTAGGATGGAGTAGCAAAGAAGGTTGGACGCGTGTAAGTTTACACAGCCATAGGGCAATTCGCAGGTAGAGTAACGCTACTTCCGAAGAAAATGTACTCAGATACATTATGTAACTGAAGTGAATTGGCACCTTAAAAATTGGCATAGTGGTAACGGGAATCTCAGTGAGTTTATCCTTACCCATCTGCCACTGGTAAGCTTTCAGAGGCTGCAAACCGTCTTTGAAACCGCCAAACAGAGCTTCCCGTTTTTTGCGTTCTTCCTTGCTCAGTTTACAAGTCATCAAATAATACGCTCGTGCTATCGGCCCCAAAAATGTGGGAAAAGTCGAAGCATCATATTCGTATCCCCGTCGTGCTAAGACTTTCAATACCGCAGGAGAAAAACTGTATCCAGGCCCCCGAAAGCCGATAGGATGTTGATGAGTGACCCGCTTGATATGTTCTTCAGCGATCGCCACTTCTTCTTCAATCTCATCCTCTGAATAAAGATGTAGCCAAGGATCATGGTAAAATGAATGATTGCCAATTTCGTGACCAGCATCAGCGATCGCTTGTAATACCTTGGTGTTCTTTTCCAGCGCTGCATCCTGACCCACAATGAATACTGTGATTGTCAAATCCCATTGCTGGAGAATATCTAAAAAACGAGGTACTGCTATATCCAGGTAAGAGGGGAAAGTCTCCCAACCCGGAACGCCCTGATTTTTTAGATAAGACCAAATATTATCCAAATCTAAAGAAAGACTGGCTATTGGTTTGTTTACTGGTCGCTTGGTTTGCATTATTAGTTCAAGTATTTGGACAATTTTTTTGCGTAAATTATAGTCTTAGGTTTGGGCTTTATCGGTCAAGTTTCGCACTTCAACTCAGGGCTTCTAAGCACTTTAGTGTTTACTACAAACCCTTGATTACTAGCTTGACAAAGTACTCGTATACTGTAGCGGAAGTTTGCCTACCTTTAACAACGAGTTTGAGTAGGGGCAATTCAGGAATTGCCCCTACTTGTCTGGTTAATTGAGATAATAGCTGGATTTTTGCCAAGCTGTACTAGATATTGATTTGCTGCCTCTGAGTCAAACACATTGCAATTCCCTTTTCGTAGTAAGCTGCCTCATTAATAAAAATAGGCCAAACGGTAGATGTTCCCTCATAAATAATTGTTTTATCATCAAAAGTTATAAAAATTGGATCTCCTGGATTTAAGGGTTGATAATCCTTGTCCTGAAGCTCTGAATGAATCATTCCAAAGATTGTCCCATCCTGTTTTTTTGGATAGTCCACAACTAATAAGTGGTCATAGAGAATCAAAGTTTCGTAAGTTGATAGAATTTTACCCTGGTTAAATTGTTCCAGATAGTCCAGAACCGCATAAACAAGTTCCTCTGTTTGTTGGAACAGCTCCGCTTTTAAGATCCCTTGGGCAATGGGGCCAACCTCGATCGCAAAGCCTAATTCGCACAGAGAATTTACAAATGGGTTTTCTTCAATTGATTTAAAAGAGCAGCGATAAATCCTAATCAAAGGACTTATATGGCTCAGATAAGCAGCCAATTTTAAGTTTAAGGGATGACTGTTTACCAAAATAATTGTCAGACCCATATTAGCTGTACTGCTGTGCAAATCTAAAATGAAATCTGCTTGTTTATCCCCATTTGATGCTAGGGTGTCCTGGATTGATTTAGCTTGCAATTCTTCGTAACTGTTCCGAGTCGGATCTTGTAAATCTTGTTTGAGAAAACAGCGATTTAAATCCTTCTCTAGATATCGCCTCCCCGCCGCAAAAGCGTAAGGATTTGCTAACAGAGTGACTGTCTCAAAACTTGCTCTAGTAATTAAATCGGGAAACTGGGCAAATTTTTCGATCAGGTAAGCCCCTGTAAACTCATTGCCATGAGTTCCACCAACAATTGCAACTCGATTAATCTGGTTCACGATTACACCAACTCCCGAATGCAGCCATCGAGGTATCAGTTTTCAATGTACCTTATGAAGGATTCAGTTTGCCGATGCGATCGCGCCCATGTGGTTGATTAAGATCAGACATATCAGGCCCATCGGGAATTATCCCACCGGGATTGAGTGGGAATAGGTTCCCGTAGTAATCTCGCTTCACACTCTCTACATCGCAGGTGTCAGCAACACCTGGAAGCTGATATAGATCACGCAGATAAGCTCCCAGGTTCTGATAGTCTCGAATTCGCCGCCTATTACACTTAAACAATCCGTAGTAGGCACTATCAAACCGAAATAACGTTGTAAATAAACGAACATCTGCGAGCGTGAGATTGTCCCCACACAGATATCGACTATTTTGCAATGCAATCTCAATCTCATCAAGAGTTGCGAACAGTTCATTACAAGCTTGATTGTATGCTTCTTGAGTTTGGGCAAAACCGCAGCGATATACACCGTTATTTACGGCGTGATAAATCTTCTCATTCCACCAGTCAATTTTTTCTTTAAGTTCTTCTGGGTAGAGATTTAGCGTCGGATTATTGGCGAACTCGTTAAACTGAGAGTTCAGCATCACGATAATCTCTGAACTCTCATTATTAACAATAGTTTTTGTTTGGTTATCCCATAAAATTGGAACTGTGACGCGTCCACTGTAGCCAGGTTCTGCCATCTGATAAAATTCAGCTAGTGTACGGCAACCCTGTTCTTCTTGGTTGAATATCCAACCGCCTTCAATGGGAGAAGGAGAGACGATACACACTGATATTACCGCTTCAAGTTTTTTGAGCGATCGCACAACCAGGGTTCGGTGCGCCCAAGGACAGCCCAGCCCAACATAAAGTTTGTAGCGCCCCGTTGCTGGTAGGTAAGGATTCCCTGACTCTGTGCCAATGAACTTCCGAAACTGGCTATTAGGACGAATATACGCTCCCGACTGATTGCTAGGAGCAAGCTTTGACATCATAATCTGCCACATAGTTGTCCAGACATACTTTCCCAGCCAGATGATCAGCTTGGGAGGGAGTGTCCTGCCCTTTTTCTTTGGGAGATTTTTCTCGTCATCCATTGGAGTTGACTTGCTCATGGCGACAATCTTGCTTTGGGAGGGATTGACGTTACCACTGATTCTACTCAGTAGGTTTCCATACTTACAACCCACTCTGAGTTTTACTACTTTACTTTACTACGCTTTGCCTGTATTGTGTATCACGTTCCTTACAAAAAGTCTTTAAGCTAATCGTCATTTGAATTGCATCTTTTTGTCTAGATTTAAAAGCATCGTTCACCCTGATCTCAAAAACCCAGTGCAAGGCTTAATTGGATACTGGACAATATAGACATTTACCAGTGTGATTACATATTTATAAAGTTTATTTTACATGAAGTTGATATAAACAACATCGCATCTTCACATTAAGTAATCCGAAAAAAGTATAAATAAGTATGGATATAAACTTAGAAGAAATTACTGAAAGAAAGAACAAGAACATCAAAATTATGTAGGAGTAATTGTAAATAAAATGACTCAACCAAATCACGAGACTAACTTTCGAGAGGAAACGGATTTAGGGACTTTTATAGCTCAGGGTGTTGCTACAGACAAATGGCAGGTATTGTCATATAGTCTTCCAATCCTACCTATGCATGCCGCTCTACTTCGTACTGGTAAGATATTATTTTTCTGTGGCTCAGGTAATGATCCCAATAACTTAAATACTCCCTATGACAGTGTGGTCTGGGATGTAAACAAGGGAACCTTGTCCCATCAAGCGCCTTTATTGGATAGTAATAATCAACCTATTGACCTTTTTTGCTCCGGTCACGCCTTCACCCCTGATGGTCTGTTAATGGTTGCGGGTGGAACTCTGCGCTACGATCCATTTTATGGTTCATTCTCTGTTCTAGTGTTTGATCCCATTACCGAGAAATGGGTCAAGAAGCCATCAATGAATAATGGGCGCTGGTATCCTACTTTGTTAACACTAGGCAGTGGTCGGATATTTGCAGTGTCTGGATTGGATAAAGATGGCAACCTCAACAGACAACCAGAAATTTATTCTTCTACATTTGCAAATGGTTGGAACGCTTTTCCAACAACTAGTTCCATACCGCAATACGCACAGCTATTTCTACTAAGTAGTGGAAAGATATTTTATTCAGGTGCTTACATGGGCGGCAGTCGAGTGACAGCAAGGATACTAACCCTGCCAGGGACATTTACAGAATCCATTACAGAAAAACCGGTGCCAGGGCTGCAAGCCCCAGATTTCGGTAATCAAGCTGCCAGTGTGCTTTTACCACCTGCACAAGACCAAAAGGTGATGATTATGGGTGGGGGTAATAGTACTACGACAACAGACCCTACGGCAACAAACAGGGTGAATATTGTAAATCTAAAAGCTACTAACCCAACTTACATACCAGCAAGGTCTCTAAAAAATGCTCGGATGCATCTGAGCGCCGTTTTGTTGCCCGATCGCACAGTGTTTGTTTGCAATGGTAGCAAAATGAATGAGGACATAACACAATCAATGCTGCCAGCAGAAATCTACAATCCAGTTACAAATACCTGGACACCAGTAGCTAAACAAAATGTCCCCCGCGTATATCACTCGGTGGCCTTGCTCCTGCCAGATGGTAGGGTAGCCACAGCTGGGGGTAATCCCAGACGCAGGGTCAATGAACTGCGATTAGAAATCTACAGTCCTGCGTATATGTCGCAGTCACGACCAATCATTCAGAAGGCTCGTCAAAGTTTGAGCTACGGGCAGCAATTTACGATTCAGACACCCCAGGCTGGGAATATTAAATGGGTTAGTCTGATTAGACCAACGGCAACCACCCATTCCTGCGATGGAGAACAAAGGTTAGTGGATGTACCGATTAATTTTAGGAACTCTACTTCTTTGAATGTCACGGTGACAGACAATCGAAACATAGCACCACCAGGCTGGTACATGCTTTTTATTAGTGACAACAACGGCATACCCTCAGTAGCAACCTGGACGCAATTATCTTAGCCTTAGGGATTTCCAACAAATAAATTCAGTAGTTGAGTATTTTTTTATTTGTCAGTCCCTTGCGCGTTTATGTTCAATACACTGCACTTTAGCTAAATTCTAGGAGTGGAAATATGAGTTACAAGCTATCACGTCGAAAATTTGGCCAGTTGGCACTTACTGGAACTGTAGTATCTGGACTTAGCTATCTAAGCAACAAAGCCTTGGCGCAAACACCAAGTTTAAAAATTATTGGTATAAGTTCTGGCAAGATCATCAGCACTGACCAAAGGGCTATTCCAGAGGTAAACACCACTGAATTAGACAGCACTGACTTAAACAGTCTACTCACAGATATTAAGCCTGTAGGACTAGGACTTGTTATGCAATCCTTAGTTTCAGGAAAGACTCAAGTTCTAACTCCATTAGCCTCTCAGATACTTGCCAAGCGCGATACAGCTTTAGTAGAGTCTAATGATGCATTGAGTGTGTTCAGTTCTTTAAGTGATGGCACACTTGCCGATCGCATTAGAGCTTTAGTAGACCCTGATCAGATATTGAGTAACTTGACTTCTTTAAGGGATGGCAAACCTAGCGATCGCGTTACACCTTTAGTAGAGTCTAATGAGATATTGAGTGGTTTCACTTCTTTAAGCGATGGCACACTTGTCGTAGCCGTTACTCCTGTTAGCACTACTAGCATCCAGGCACCAGCTACTCGCATTACATTTTTGAGTACACCTGTAAAAACTTTGATAGTCTCAGGACTTAACCAGGATCAAGAACTTGGGAGCTTGCTAGGCACTAATGATGGGCGACTCATCGGTTTAGTAGGTAAGAAGAACGGTACACCGCCGATCAGATTGGTAGATATTAACATTCAAACAGGAGAGATCAGTTCCATCAGTAAGGTTCAATTCCCAAGCGATGAGCGAGTCAGCAATCTAGCTCAGTCCCCAGACGGAATACTCTATACTTCTCTAGTTGGATTCGATGGTAGTACAACTCTGATGCAGCTAGATTCAAATCAAAAAGAACCGATCAAACTGGCACAATTACAACTTAATGGTCAAGCATGGAATAATGGCTTACAAAGCTTGGTTTGCTCTGCAACAGGTCAACTCCTCGCCTTTGGAGTCATGAGGTATCAAACACCTAATGTTGTGTATAGCATAGATAAGAACAGTGGAAACATGACTCGGCTACAAGACTTTGATGCTACTCAAATTACGCTTGCTCGTAAGTAGAAAGAATTGAGCCGATATCTAGCAAAAAAAAAGTGCCAAGCCCTCGTATGCACTTGAGGGCTTTTTATCAACAATACCTTCGCCAATTTACGAGTATTGATATAGAGCAAACCTAGATACAGCAGATTGCAACAAGCGTGAGGTAGAAATTATCGTAAGGGCACAACATTGTTGTGCCCTTACCTGTTGTCTTGGGCTATTTAGGCAAAAGCTAGACTAACTCTATTTTTGGCGAAGGTATTCTGACTTTGAGAGCATTTTAGGTATATAATCTGTTCGAGATCAACAATATGCCTCAAGTGAAAGTCTTTATCAGTCGTCGCCTGCCCATCGAATTGGAGCAACTGCGATCGCTTGCTACTGTAGAAGTGTGGGCAGAACGCCAACCTCCTCCCTACGAAATTTTACTAGAAAAAGTCAAAGAGATAGATGGATTGCTCTGTCTACTGACTGACCAAATTGATCGGCAACTGATCGAGTCTGGGAAACTCAAAGTTATCAGTCAAATGGCGGTGGGTTACGATAATATTGATATTTGTGCCGCTACTGCACAGCAGATTCCCGTGGGTCATACTCCCGGTGTGTTAACTGATGCTACCGCAGACTTTACCTGGGCATTATTGATGGCAGCTGCGCGGCGAGTCGTGGAGGCAGATCGGTTTACTCGTGCAGGGTTGTGGCAAACTTGGGAACCAGACTTGTTATTGGGGCCGAATGTTACAGGTGCTACTTTAGGGATTGTTGGTTTTGGGCGCATTGGTCAGGCAATCGCTCGTCGTGCCAAAGGCTTTGAAATGCGAATTTTGTATACGAGTCGGCAACGATGCAAGGCACAATTAGAACAATCTCTAGGTGTGGAGTTTGCGACCTTGCAACACGTACTTCAAGAGTCGGACTTTGTGACACTGCATACACCATCTGCTGATGATACTTATCATCTGATTAGCGATCGCCAATTTGAGTTGATGAAGCGATCGGCTATTTTGATTAATACAGCGCGGGGAACTATTGTAGATCCCGATTCTCTGTATCGTGCCCTTGCAAGTGGTCAAATTGCCGGTGCGGCTGTGGATGTCACTGAACCAGAACCGATTCCCACCGATAGTCTGTTGTTGACCTTAGATAATCTCATTATTGCACCTCATATTGGTAGTGCCAGCCACCAGACGCGCTCAAAAATGGCTTCAATGGCGATCGCTAACTTAATCGCTGGACTCACAGGCGATCGTCTAGTTTATTGTGTTAACCCTGAAATTTATACCTACCCTTGAAAGCCTCATTTCCCCCACTCCCTACTGCCCACAACTCTATCCCTAAGAAACGCATCAAATATAAACCTATCGGCTAGCGAAGTTTGTGCGCCTGGTTTTGTTGTCGCCAAAGCACCTGCTGCGGCACCCCAAACAACTGCCTGATGTAAAGAAAGTCCTTCAAAAAGTGCTGCCGTTAAGCCGCCATTAAAAGCATCGCCAGCAGCTACTGTGTCAACCGCATGAACTGGAAACGCCGGTACAAAAAACTTTTCCTCAGCAGTGGCACAAAAAACGCCTTTAGCACCTAGTTTAACGATCGCACATTTCACACCCCGTTGTAATAAAACTTCAGTTGCTTTTGCTGCTTGTTCCTCTCCATCCACAGGAAAACCGACTAACTGCGCGGCTTCAACTTCATTCGGTGTGATAATGTCCACTAACGGGTAAAGTTCATCTGGGAAATCAGATTGTGCGGGTGCAGGGTCGAGAATAACGGTTATTTTGGTTTTTCTTGCGGCTTTAGCTGCTGCAATCACCGCAGTAATCGGAATTTCTAATTGTAAAAGCAGTGCTGTAGCTTCTGGTAATAAATGGGACAATCGTTCTACATCTTCTTGATTGACACACCCATTTGCACCAGGAATTACAATAATTTGATTTTCACCAGCATGATTTACAGCAATGATGGCGACTCCAGAACTAACAGTCTCATCCACGAAAATATTATCAATCTGCACACCAGATGCTTGCAAATTGTTGACAAGTTCCACACCAAAACCGTCTGCACCTACACGCCCCACCATTTGGATAGGAATTCCCAATCTTGCTAATGCTACGGCTTGATTAGCTCCTTTACCTCCCGAAACTTGAAAAAAGTCTTCTCCTAGCAACGTTTCTCCTGGGACTGGCAACCGGGGTGTTGTTGCTACCAAGTCTATATTTATGCTGCCAAAGACGATAATGCTCATTTTTGTTGATCTTTAAAGTCCTTTAGCCTAATACTACAGCAAGCGATCGCAACTGTTGTTTTGCCAATGGTAGAGGTCGAATATTTGCAATCACATTTTTTGACAAAACGATTCAATTTAACGCGAATATTATTTGCTTTGACACTCTCCTGCCTAAAGGCGAGGAGATTCTTAAGACTTCGCAATCTTAATATCCTGTTTACACAGGTTCCCAAACTCACCACGTTTGCTCTTAGAGCGTGGTGATACCGCCAGTTGTTCTACTTGGGGTCTCCCCAAGTAGAACAACTGGCTTACCTTTTGGGCGTTTTGGTGATTAACACCTAGTTTCGCGGAGTCCCCACGTACTATTTTAAAACCTCTATCTCTGATAGTTTTTGCAGCAGCGATGTCAGCGTGTTCGTAATGTCCGCATTCTGTACAAATGAACTTCTCACCATCACGATTTGATTTATCGATATGCCCACAATTTCTGCATTCTTGGGATGAGTGTTTAGGATTAATTTTAATTACGACTTTTCCTTGCTTTGCAGCGAGATACTCAATCTTTAAAATTAATTCACCCCAGCTTGCATCAGAGATAGCGCGGTTCAATCCTTTTTTCCTCGATTGTCCGTTCTTTAAAAATCTCCCGGTTATTTCATCAGTTTTTACTCTTAGGCATAATTTGTTAGCAAATACCATCACCTCCCTTTCTGTTGATTAGTTTATTTGATTATCCAATATAAATATACAAAGTCCAATCAGCGATTATAGAAGAATGGCAAGTTTTTCTCCAGACGAATACAGGCATGAAGGTAACGCAATATCACTTCTTAACTACCACTTCGTTTTTATCCCTAAGCGTAGAAAGAAGGTGCTAGTAAACGCAATAGCGGAACGATTACAAGTAATTATCTGTGAGGTTTGTAATGAGAATAGATGGAAAATTATTGCAATGGAGATTATGCCCGACCATGTTCACTTATTTTTAAATGTGAAACCAACAGATAACCCGTCCCAAATCATGAACAGGATTAAAGGACGGGCTTCTCATCATTTAAGGAAAGAATTTCCAGAATTACTTAAACTTCCAACTCTCTGGACACCTAGCTATTTTGTTTCCACTGCTGGAAATATTTCTACAAAAAATGTAATAGAGTATATTGCACACCAAAAAGATTAAGTCGGAACACCCCCATTCGGTGCTACCAGCTTTCATCCCCTGCCTGAAGTAAGAAAAACGCAACTGCGTTGCTGTTTCTCAGGGGTTTTCAGCATTTCCCTTATAAAACTAAAGAAATAATCTTCTTACTCAGTAAAATCTAAATCATTCTGAGCATTTAAATTTCTCTGAACCCGATTACTTGCTCAAAAACTTGTGCAAATAATTCAATTGGCAATGTTCGCAATCGTTTTGACACTGCTTGCACACTCACTTCCATTCGTTCCACCCATAACAATCCCTCTTGTGACAATACCCTTTGTACTTCTCTTAAGCCTGGAATTTGGCGATACACTAAACTCACAACGATCGCCATCATCACCGGTAAGGTCAATATTCTGTCTCTGAATTGTTTGTTTTGTTCGTTTTCATACAATTTCAGGGGTTTAAAGTTGCAGGGCGATAGCAATGAAAATATCTCTTGCTCGATTTGTTCGATGGGCGGCGCTGGCACATGTTTTTGCTGCCGCAGGTCTGGGTTTCCTTTTGGCGCTGAACGTTTTGTACTCATGATGTATCACTAAGAACATCAACTAAGATGTGATTAGTGATACATTTTATGGTTTCATTTTGCTTAAGTTGACACTAATGAGCATTGCTGTGCCCCGACGACAGATGTGGTTCAAGTACTTGAATTCTGCTGTAATTACCACCGTAGAGATCGCTTTGAGAGTAGCGCCTGAAATCGACTCTGCAAGAATTGCTATTTGCTGGGTAAATTGGGATATAGATGCGGAAAAATTTTCTCTGTAAACTTGACCAGCAAATGGTAATGAAAAACTATTATCAAGATTTTATAATTCGTGATTGGGTGGAAAGCGATCGCACTAGAGCCGCCGAAGTCATCAGTTATGTATTATCAGAATACGGTCTGGGTTGGGAACCAAAGGGCGCTGACCGAGATGTGCTGCAAGTAGAGGAATATTATTTAGCTACTGGGGGAGAGTTTTGGGTAATTGAACACCAAAGTCAGTTAGTAGGTACTGGAGCTTACTACCCGATACACCGTGGCGAAAAAGCTGTAGAAATCCGCAAAATGTATCTTTTGCCCAGCATCAGGGGTTTGGGACTGGGGAAATATTTGTTACAACAGCTAGAAGCAGCGATCGCACAGCGTGGATTTAAACAAATTTGGATTGAAACGGCCAGCGTTTTGGTGGAAGCAGTCAAGCTGTATGAAAGCAACGGCTACACTCTAGCAACGGTGGATGTAGAAACAACAAGGTGCGATCGCGTGTATGTTAAGTCACTGCACAACAGTTAAAGGAGTTAACTCCTAACTCCTAACAGACGCAATGAATCGCGTCTCTACTCCTAACTCCTAACAGACGCGATGAATCGCGTCTCTACTCCTAACTCTTGTACAGACGCGATGAATCGCGTCTGTACTTCTAACTCCTGTACAGACGCGATTAATCGCGTCTCCTAACTCTTAAAATGCACATTTGGACTAAAAATCTCACAGGCTTACTCAATCTTTTTCTCCAATCCCATTGTCCCCTATGTCAACGTGCAACTTCCCAAGAATTCTGTCAGAACTGCACCAGACAACTACAAAAATGTCAACGTCAAGACCCGATTTCTTTATGGCAAGAGCCAATACCAGTGTTTGGCTGGGGGGAGTATGGTGGCCCGGTGAAACGGGCGATCGCGGCGATGAAATACGAAAATCAACCCCAAATCGCTCGTCCTTTGGGTCAATGGTTAGGAGAAGCATGGTTGTTAAATTCACCAAAGCGAGATAGCCAGCCTGTGGTAGTTCCCATCCCACTCCACGCTAGCAAGCAAAAGCAACGTAAATACAATCAAGCCGCACTCATAGCACAAAGCTTCTGCGAAATAACCGGATTAAAATTGAAACTAAACGGTTTAGCAAGAGTGCGAGAAACTGAAGCGCAGTTCGGTTTGTCGGGATCTAAACGAGAAAAAAACTTGGAGAAAGCTTTTGCTGTTGGGCAAGAATTTTGCGATCGCCCCCCGAATGTCCCAGTGCTGTTAGTGGACGACATATATACTACAGGTGCTACTGCCAGGTCTGCTGTGCAAACACTTCGTCAGCATGGAATTGTGGTCTTAGGATTAGTAGCAGTAGCCACTACGGCCAAAGACGGATAAATTAAGAATTAATGGGCAAGCTTTGACAGATTAGTGCATAAATTGACCAAATTACCCTATTTTTGTGGAAAAATTGTTTTAAATGTATGAATAAAGTTTTTGCGGTGGGTTTAAAACAACTCATCATCATTCCTGCCACGTTGCTGGCAATAGGTATTAGTACAAGTGCAGCTTTTGCTCAAAATAAGTTGTATAGTCCAATCCCTTTATCTAACAGTACTGAAATTACTGATACCCTCTCAGACAAAGATATTCCCACAGGTCAAGGTGGGTTTGCCCGTGATTACGCAGTGAAGTTACAGAAGGGGGATAATTTAGCAGTTGACCTGTCATCGGAAAACTTTGACACCATGATCACACTGCTGGCACCTGATGGTTCGACTGTGGCAGAAAATGATGATGGGCCTGATGGTACTAGCAATTCTCTACTATTTACTCGCATTGTAGAGACAGGGAATTATGTTATTCGTGTCCGGTCTTTTGGGGAAACTGGGGTTGGGGCTTTTAAACTCAAAGTGACAAAGCTGCAACCGATTAAATGAAGGGCATGGGGCATGGGGCATAGGTTATTTTCCTTGTCTCCCTCATCCCCCTCATCTCCACATCTTAAAAGGTGGTCATTACACAGAGAAATAAGGCTTCAGTCCACTCAACGACTGCGCCGTAGGTATCTCCAGTGTGTCCGCCTAATTTGTGGTTGAACCACGCACCAGTTAAAGTGGCGATCGCACTTCCAGCAACGATCATTCCCAGTGCGAGAAATAACTGCTGTTGATCTATCAGCCAAAGTAAACCACTCAAACCAAACAACAATAACAATCCTGGTAACAAATCTTTGTAAGAACGAATGGCTTGTTTGTGAAATGCACCTTTACCAGTTGGTTTCAAGTAAGGGTATCGCGCGATCGCTAGCTGTTGTCCCCAACGTCCCCAGCCACAAGCAGCCATCAGCAATAACCAACGGTTTTCTGGGATATCCGTCAAAGCTGTTATTTTCAGTATCACCAAGGCGATCGCTGCCATTGCCCCAAATGCACCTGTGGCACTATCTGTCATCACTTCCAATCGCCGATCTGGGTCGCCCACTGCCAAACCATCGGCAGTATCCATTGCCCCATCTAAGTGCAGTCCTCCAGTTATGGCAATCCAAACACTTACTACCAAAGCACTTCGAGTTAGCACGGGCATACCAATATAATTCATCCCCGTATCCAGGAACCCTAAAATTCCCCCAATCATCAACCCCACAAGCGAAGCAAGACGTGCTACTCCTCGAAAATCCAATCCGTTAAAATACGGTAGTGGAATAACAGTGTAAAATATAATACTAGCTGCCAGATTTAACAACAGCTTTTTCCACCACTGTTGCTGTTTCGTCATCTGAATTACATTAATATTTGGTTAATTGCTGGATAATAGGCATAATTTCGGTACAACCGACATGAGCAAACTTTAAAGCTTTAAATAAGATTTACTTCTATGAGAAATTCTCCCTGAAAATTTTGTTATGCTGTTCTAAGTAATAGATAAATAGAATTGTGTTAACTTATACAAAAAACAAAGGATTCAGGAAATTAAAATTCCATCAGGGATCAAAATTTGTGTTTTGTATACGTTAACTAAAAACTTACTCCAAATTGTTAGACGATTGCCGCACAAAATTGATATTTTTTTAAATGTGGGAGTAAACAAGCTATTCAATTATGACAGTTTAGCTATGTTGTCACTCTCCGTAGCTCTAAATCGCTATTTTGCTATGAGTCACCATCTACCCGACACCAGGATACCAGCTCCGTGCATTATTAACACGGGCGTCATTGTGAATAAGCTCGACATCCGGCGATTACTGGCAGATTTAGGTCGAGTCCACTACATCTACACCCAAGAAAATAAAGTACTGAGCGAGGGTGAAGGGGATGTGATGGAAGTTTTTGCTAATCCGCAAAGGTCTACTTTAGTGGCTAACCACGCGCTATATCTGAATGTTTATAGTTTTGATTACTTGGAACTAAAACAGTCGCCGCAACAAGAAACCTACTTCGATTTGATGCAAGACGGGGTTTGTCTGCGGTTGATTCCCCGCTCAACCCCTTTACAAGAGCGACGAGAGCGAAACTTCAATGTCAGCGCCATAGAAGCAATGATGGAGCAAGTACTCTCAGCCCGGTGGGATGCAGAAATTGACGATGACTGTTCTGATTCTTTCTAGTATTGCAGTATATACTCGTAAAGTTGGTAACTAAGTTAGTAGTGAGTGCTTAAGTGTTCACTAAAACTCAATTATCAGTTTTGATGTTTGTCCATAATTTAGCCAAATAATATTAATTTTGCCCTAATACCATTTGGTTTTATGGCTGCTAGTTATGGATTTTTCAAACTCTTTACCGATTAGGTTTCACAATCCAAAATCTAAAATCCTTCGGCTGAGGCTCACTACGAAGTCTAAAATCCAAAATGGCATGAGTGCGAATTTTTCCTTTGAATGTCTTGCCTGCTGTAGCCAAACCAAAGCTAGAGCCGGAGTGTTTTTCACGCCTCACGGTGTTGTAGAAACCCCCAGATTTATGCCAGTGGGAACGCTGGCAAATGTCAAAACTATCACACCAGTCCAGCTACGAGATACTGGGGCGCAAATGATCTTATCCAATACTTATCATCTTCACCTACAACCAGGAGAAGCGATCGTGGCTGGAGGTGGTGGGTTGCACAAATTTATGGGGTGGAACGGGCCGATGCTCACAGATTCGGGTGGGTTTCAGGTGTTCAGCTTAAGCGAGATGCGAAAAATTACTGAAGAAGGCGTAACTTTTCGATCGCCCCATGATGGACGAATTATTAATTTGACACCAGAGCTATCCATTCAGATTCAAAATACTTTGGGGGCAGATGTGATTATGGCCTTTGATGAGTGTCCGCCCTACCCAGCGACTCGTCAAGAGGTAGAAACTGCAACTGAGCGCACTTATCGCTGGTTAGAACGCTGCATAACGGCTCATCAACGCAGTGAGCAGGCGTTATTTGGAATAGTGCAAGGGGGCGTGTATTTGGATTTGCGTTGCCGTGCGGCTGAAGCTTTGGCTAAGTTGGATTTGCCCGGATATGCCATTGGTGGGGTGAGTGTCGGAGAACCGCCAGAATTGATGGCTGAGATTGTAAAAGTCACAGCACCGCTTCTACCCCCCGAAAAACCGCGTTACTTAATGGGTGTGGGAACTTTTCGGGAAATGGCGATCGCGATCGCATCCGGTGTAGATTTATTTGATTGCGTAATTCCCACACGCTGGGCCAGACATGGGACGGCAATAGTCGAGGGCGGACGCTGGAATTTAAAAAATGCTAAGTTTCGTGAAGATTTTACGCCGTTAGATGAAACTTGCCCCTGCTACACGTGTCAAAATTTTAGCCGTGCTTATATATCTCATTTAGTGCGATCGCAGGAAATTTTGGCTTATACCTTGTTGAGCATTCACAACATTACCGAACTAATTCGCTTTACGCAGCATATCAGAGAAGCAATATTGAGCGATCGCTTCACCACAGAATTTGGTCACTGGCTCAACGAAGAAAGTGCTGAGTTATGAATAGCGAGTGCTAAGTATAAGAATGCTTGTCTTGTAGTAGGGTCGTAAACAAGCAAAATCTTTATTACTCAGCACTCAGCACTGACCAAACCATGTTAAGATACTTCTCAATTATGAAAGCTGTGTTGGATAGGTGGATTTAAACAAACATGGAAGCAGCACTTTTATTAGCAAAACTGCCTGAAGCTTACCAAATCTTTGATCCCTTGGTGGACGTTCTCCCTGTTATTCCCGTATTCTTCTTGTTGCTTGCTTTCGTTTGGCAAGCAGCCGTGGGATTTAGGTAAGTTAATCTATTTTTCAATTTATAGGACAGGTAGAATACCCGTCCTATTTTTTTTGTGTCGTCAGATTTTATAAAATTAATATTTATTAATATTTTGTGATGAATTAAGATAACAAATAAGATGTGAATTAAGCCATGTCAATATGAAGCCTTGAAAGCCAAGCTTAGAGTCAACGAGGAATCGGTTATGGGTAATATCAAATTCGTTAAAGAGAATAAAGAAGTAGTAGTGGCCGATGGTGCAAATCTCCGGCTCAAGGCAATGCAAAATAACATTGATATATATACATTGATTGGCAAGATGACTAATTGCGGTGGTAATGGTCAATGTGGCACTTGCGTTGTCCAGATAGTCGAAGGACTAGAAAATCTTTCCCCCCGCACAGACGTAGAAAACCGGAAATTTAAGAAAAAGCCGGAAAATTACCGCCTTGCCTGTCAAACCTTAGTGAATGGCTCAGTCAGTGTAGTCACAAAGCCTTAAATTCTCAAATCTGGCATTGCTCCAATTTGTATCCAGTCAGTAGTCAAAATACTTACCAAAATTGAGTTTTTTGATTTTGAATGTTGAATTTTGAATTTTGAATTGGTATAACTTTGTCATCAATAATGCTATCCTAATGTTGTTGACTGGAAATTTAAGAGAGGCTTTCTTGCCATGCAAGTTAATGACCTGGGGTTCATAGCGAGCATTTTGTTCGTACTAGTCCCTGCTGTGTTTTTACTAATTCTGTACATCCAAACTGCTAGCCGCGAAGGTGGAAAAGATAGTTAAGAGTTTGTGTATAAAATAAATAACCCCTGCACCAGTAGTGTAGGGGTTTTTATTTATTAACTGCTAACTCTATTTTGACTTTAAGCGATTGTCCGCGCCAACAATACTGGACAAGTGGCATTGACTCGAACATAGTCAGACAAAGAAGTGCCGATGAGTCGGTCTATATCAACAAAACTCTTAGCAATAGATGGACGACGATCTGGAGAACCAAGCAATAATAAATCTATATTCAATTCCTCTGCCAACCGACAAATTTCTTCACCAGGTTTACCACTGCTGATATAAGAACGAGATTGGATGCCCTGTTTTTCAGCTTCTGCAACTGCGGCTGCTAGAACTGGATTTTTATCTGAGTTAACCTCGGTTATTTCCGATTTTTTACCCCCTAAATCTGTACTAATATTTGCCAAAATTAACTGTCCGCCCTGAATATCTCGCAACAAGAATAGAGCTAATTTTAAGCAATTTTTTGCTGAATCAGAGTTGTCTATTGCCACCATAATACGCTTAATTCTTTTTACATAAATGTCATCCTTTACTAGCAACATGGGGCGAGAAGATAGTTGGAAAACATACTGACTGACTGAGTTCGATAAAATCGATTGCAGCCGCTTCAGTCCGCGTGAACCCATAATAATTAAGTCAGCGTCGATTTCATCAGCTACTTGGCAAACCACATCTTTGGGTTCGCCTTCACGCAAAATTGAAGAAACCTGGCTAGGATCTAAGTTCAAAGTTTGAATGGCATTCGCCAGAATTTTACCACCATTTTCCCATTTAGCTGTCATGGTAGCAGCAGCATTTTGTGCAGGAACAACATGCAAAATTGTAACTTTTGCAGATTGAATTGAAGGGATTTCTTTCAGGGTTTTGAGCATTTCTTCTGCGTGTCCCAATCCCGATACAGCCAGCAAAATTCTTCTGATCATCTTACGTAATATTTGTGAAGTTTACTTTTGTTTTCGCTGTTAGCACTTGGCTTAGGTCGGATTTTTACCGCCTTGCTTGACAACCTAGTTAGTAAGTTGGTACAAATAAACTTTATTTTTTAGTATTTAACACTTAAACAAATGCCAAAATATAAAAAAGTCAACAAATGTTTAAGTTTATTTGCATTTAGTTACTTAAATTCTCAACTAGACTGTGAAATCCGGCTCTTAGGAATAAGAATTAAATAACATATAATTTATGTCCCTGGTTTACCTCACCCTCAATCCCTCTCCGATATATTGGAGAGGGAAGCTAGACAGGATGAAGTTTTGCATTTTATTTAATCCACGTTCCTTAGTACTTGCTTGGTGTTAATTTCTCCAGCATGGGCGTAAGTGCGATCGCCCCGATAATTCTGACTCCATCTATCTAGGCTTATAGGGGCAACCGCTTCGTGAGTTTGAACAGTTCATTAAGTTAGGAATAGATGGCTATTTTACTGACTTTGCTAATTTTGGCTACGTTGCCAAGCAACAAGCGATACATGGTCCGGTGAATCTCAAAGAATTAGAATATGGGAGCTTCCAAAAATCCACTAACCCACAGTAAGGTTTAAACCTCAACTATGGCAAATGACTGAGCGATCGCTCTTGCTCAAAAAACACCTCAAATAACTACCAAGATCGAAAAACTGGTTAAGCCTGAAGAGGATTCGATAGGATTGTATCTACTTGATGGCGGGGTAAGTAGGGAGGCACAATTAAATATAAGATAAAACCTCACCCTCAATCCCTCTCCAAAGCATCCCAGAGGGAAGCCGGAGGCAGGGTGAGGTTTTATATTTAATTTGACCCACTTAGTTAATCAAGGGAACAATTATATCCAGTTCGGAAATTACTGGACAAAAGCAAACAATAGTTTTATGATTAGTGTATCAGCTTGATGTTTGGCAAGTCGAAGCGGGGGCTAAAACCCTGGGGGATCTGCCAAAATCGCCAGAACCTTGACAAATCAATAACTACAGCGTTTCATAAATGCGGGAAGTTGCAAATTACTTGCAATAAGGCAGGCTGGAATTGACCAAAATTTCCGATCTGCCAAAACCCTTCCCAGAATGCTTGCTCTGTAACGGTTTCAGTATGGAGCGGTTTCCATCAACAAAATCCCCTCACGGGGACTGAAACTAGGGGTTAACGCCATCGTTTAAACTCATCAGACGGAGTTTCCATCAACAAAATCCCCTCACGGGGACTGAAACGCAAGAAAGAGTTAGAGAATTTCTTGATCAAATGATGTTTCCATCAACAAAATCCCCTCACGGGGACTGAAACATAGAAGCGCAAATTGCACAATGAGAACAAAACAGCAGTTTCCATCAACAAAATCCCCTCACGGGGACTGAAACTCGTATTAATCAATTCTAAAAGTGCTAATTGAGCGGTTTCCATCAACAAAATCCCCTCACGGGGACTGAAACACGACATTAGCGATTGACCAGCACCGGACATCAGCGGTTTCCATCAACAAAATCCCCTCACGGGGACTGAAACTTTAGCGAACGCAGTTCTACTTGCTCCGGCGATTGGGTTTCCATCAACAAAATCCCCTCACGGGGACTGAAACTTCACTCCGAAATCTTTATCAATTTGAAAATGAGACTGTTTCCATCAACAAAATCCCCTCACGGGGACTGAAACTTGAATACTGTAAAATAAATCCTCAATTATTACTTGAGTTTCCATCAACAAAATCCCCTCACGGGGACTGAAACATTACATTAGTTGCAGCTGTTGCTTGGACGTTGGGGTTTCCATCAACAAAATCCCCTCACGGGGACTGAAACTTATATTCTGCCAGTTCCTGCTATTCCAGTTAAGGTTTCCATCAACAAAATCCCCTCACGGGGACTGAAACGAATAGGTAATCTTTGATAGTGGTTACTTTAATCATGTTTCCATCAACAAAATCCCCTCACGGGGACTGAAACAAGGCTTTAGAGAAGGCATCAAGTAAGGCATTACGTTTCCATCAACAAAATCCCCTCACGGGGACTGAAACCCGAGATGGCATCGAAGCAAGTCGAAGTCTTAAAAATGTTTCCATCAACAAAATCCCCTCACGGGGACTGAAACATTAAATTCCCAAGTAATGGGACGAACTTCATACTGTGTTTCCATCAACAAAATCCCCTCACGGGGACTGAAACAATCCAATACTGGGTAAGCAAGCGAAGTTGCTTGTCGTTTCCATCAACAAAATCCCCTCACGGGGACTGAAACTTTGTCTTCAGGCAGAAGACTGAGACTTCTAAGGAGTTTCCATCAACAAAATCCCCTCACGGGGACTGAAACCATCATAGATTTAGGACAGCAAACGATCAGTCTATCTGTTTCCATCAACAAAATCCCCTCACGGGGACTGAAACAATTGAAACTACTATAATTTTCTTCAATTGGCACAGGAGGTTTCCATCAACAAAATCCCCTCACGGGGACTGAAACAGAAAAATATCCTTCTATTTTATTTTAAACGGCACGAGTTTCCATCAACAAAATCCCCTCACGGTTGTGATTATATAATACATCAACTATCATGCAAGCTATTTAAGCTAGTAATAGAGTTGTTTCAATCCGGGGTATGAGAATATGAAGGTTTGGCTTGCCTGCTTTTTGGTGCTGTTTGCCTTGGCGGAACTGTTTGACTGGTTGCAAGAATTTAATCTCCCATTACCTATCTATATTTTGGGTGGGGCTTTTTTAGCTGTTGCTTCTAACTATGATAAAATGTTTGGCTCCTATTTTGCTGATTCAAGCATTGAAGCATCACTCGAAAAACCTCAGTTAGATTCACTAACCCCATCTACTAATCCTATTTCTTTCCCAATTGCCAGTCCTGTTGAAGATGCTCAAATATCTCTTACAGATGATTAGCCGCATGGCGCGTAAGTTTGCTTTTAGAGTAGGAATACAGCAAAGTCTCGAACCAGCGAGTAAATTGCTACATTAATAGAAGCTCAGGTTAATTAGCTTTTAACCTAGAGTCGGAAAATTAACTTTTGCGCCTGCAACATCATACCCAATTCAGGCTAACGTCGCAACGCCGTGATTAGTGGACTATTAGAAAAACTTCGTGTCCCCTTTGTCAAGCTTCAGGATTATCGTAAAACTGACAAGAGCAAAAGCTGGCTGCAAATTATTTTGGTTACTAGTGTAGGAGTCACCGCCTTTATCTGGGGAGTTCGGGAACTCAAATGGTTGCAGCCTTGGGAGTTAAGAGTTTATGATCAGATGTTGCGATCGCGTCCAGCACAAGCACCCGATCGGCGGATTTTGTTAGTAAAAATCACTGACGACGATCTCAAACGAGAGAAATGGACTCTATCAGCTCGTAGAATCAATCAGCTGTTAAACAAAATAGAGTCTTATCAACCGCGAATTGTTGGTTTATATCTTTTCCAACCAGAAGACAACAATTTGGCAGCTAATGTCCAAAATCAAGATAACATCATCAGCACCTGTTTGTTCAGCAGCTTGGGTAGAGATGAAATTCCACCGCCACCTAATTTTCCTATAGATAATGTTGGCTTTAGCGATGTGGTTACTGACAATGAAAACGACCAAATTCTCCGCCGCAGTTTGTTATTTGCTAACTCTACAGACAATAAATGTACAGCATCATTTGCATTTGGTGCCCTAATTGCAATTAATTATCTGGAAAAACAAGGCATTGAATACGAGTTCACTAAGAAAGGAGATTTTCAATTAGGTAAAACCCTGTTCCCGCGTTTACAAACTAATTCTGGTAGTTATCGACATCTGGATGCAGATGGCTATCAAATATTATTAAATTACCGTCACCCCAACAGCCTCGCCGACCAAGTAACCCTCACACAAGTCCTCAGTGGCCAAGTCAACCCGAATTTAGTCAAAGACCGTCTTGTAATTATTGGCACTACAGCAGCTAATCTCCCTCCAGGTGGCTTTTATACGCCCTACAGCGCTTTACCAGATCAACCAGCCAGAATGCCTGCTCTGTTTATTCATGCACAGATAGCAAGTCAACTGATCAGTACAGTGTTGGATGGGCGATCGCTAATTTGGTACTGGCCTGACTGGGCGGAACTTATTTGGGTGTGGGGCTGGTCGCTCTTAGGTAGTATTTTAGCATGGCGGTGGCAAAATCCGTTGCTTTTGCTAGTGGTAGTAGGGACAACTTTACTTGGCTTAGTGGGAATCTGCGTTGCTTTGTTTTTGCAAGCCGGATGGGTGCCGTTAATCCCTTCTGCTCTTGCTTTGGTGATTAGTAGTATCTGTGTAATTGCTTATACTAGCTACCAAAATCAGTGGCAAACTCAGGTGATTATTCTGCAAGTTGAAAAACAACAAGAAGCGATCGCACAATTAAATGTACTCTTAGAAGACAAAACAGCAATTCCCGACTCCTATCTTGATTTTCTTCCCCCAATTGATTTCCCAGAAATAAAATCTGGTGATTTGCTTTTGAGTGGACGCTACAAAATTTCTAAAACTCTCGGTGCAGGTGGATTTGGGCGCACTTATTTAGCACATGATACTCAACGACCGGGCAATCCCATTTGTGTAGTTAAAAAGTTAATGCCAGCCCGTCAAGATACACGATTTTTGCAAGTTGCTCGCAGGTTGTTTAATAGTGAAGCTGAAATTTTAGAATCTTTGGGTAAACATGATCAGATTCCCGAACTACTTGCTTTTTTTGAAGATGACCAAGAATTCTATTTAATTCAACAATATATTGAGGGACATACCCTAAGTGAAGAATTACCACCTGTGCAGAATGTACAAAATGAATCATTTGTGATGGAGATGCTCAAACAGGTTTTAGAAGTTCTAGAATTTATTCACCAGCATCGAGTGATTCATCGTGATATCAAACCGACTAATATTATTAGATGCGCTCAAGATAATCGGCTAGTATTAATTGACTTTGGTGCTGTCAAATTGATGCAACCGCCGAGTAGTGAGCAAACAGAATTAGCCACAGTAGCCATCGGGACGCGGGGTTATGCACCTCCAGAACAATTTGCCGGTCATCCCCGCTTATGCAGTGACATTTACGCTTTAGGAATGATTGGCATTCAAGCCATAACTGGGATACCACCGCAAGAACTCTACCCAGATCCAGAAACGGGTAATGTGATGTGGCGGCAAACAGCGCCAGTCAGCGAAGAATTAGCGGCAATTTTAGATAAAATGGTTTGCTATCATTTTAGCGATCGCTATCAATCAGCCACCGCAGTTTTACAAGATTTAAAACGTATGTGTAGCCCTGGCGATTAGAAATGGTGGCACACAAGTGTTTCCAAATATAGACTTCAATGGTAGGATAATTATATAGTAAAAACAAAGCTATGAAATTATCAAACTATGCCAATTCCATCGGTGTAAGCTATAAAACTGCTTGGAGAATGTGGAAACCTGGAGAGCTTAATGCAAATCAATTGGCTAGCGGGACGGTAATTGTAGAACTTAACAGACCTTGGGACAAAGGTGTTGTGATTTATGCCAGAGTAAGCAGTAGTTGAAGTGTCTGAAAGAGGAATAATGCAGCTAGTTGAAAGACACGTAATTAAGAAAAACCATAAAAACTATCAAGAGATAGACAATTTGTGCTTTCTTTCCAAGAATCTTTACAACGTCGCTAATTATTTAATTAGGCAGTCGCTTTTCAATACAGGAGAATTATTAAACTACAATCAGGTACAGAAAATACTTCAAACTTCAGTTGACTATAAAGCAATACCAGCTAAAGTCAGTCAGCAGATTTTAATGATTCTAGATAAAACCTGGAAAAGTTTTAAAGCAGCATTATTTGCCTATCAGCAGAATCCGTCAAAGTTTTTGGGAAGACCCAAATTACCAAAGTATAAGCACAAGAGTGATGGCAGAAACTTGCTGATGTATACGGTGCAAGCATTATCTAAGCCAGGCTTAAAGTTAGGTGTTATCAAGCCAAGCCAAACTCAAATAGAAATACCGACCAAAGCCAAAAATATTGCTCAACTTAGAATAGTGCCTAAGCTTGATCATTACGTCGTGGAGGTGGTCTACAATCAGGAGATAGATGAGAAACTCTTTGTCAGCAGTAGAATAGCCAGTGTTGATTTAGGACTGAATAATTTAGCGGCTGTAGCTTTCAATCAATCCGGGATTAACCCGTTCTTGATAAATGGCAGACCGATAAAATCTATTAATCAGTTCTTTAACAAAAGGAAAGCTGAATTACAGTCTATCCTAAAAGAACAGACTTCTAAACAACTTCAAAGACTTTGCACAAAGCGTAACCTCAAGGTTGATGATTACCTGCATAAGGCTAGTAGATTCTTGATTAATAAACTAATTGAGTTAGAGATTGGTATAATAGTCATTGGCAAGAATGATGTGTGGAAGCAAGAGATTGCTATTGGAAGTCAGAATAACCAAAACTTTGTACAAGTCCCTCATGCTAGATTTATTCACCAATTAACTTACAAAGCTGAGTTAGTTGGAATGAAAGTAATCGTTAATGAAGAAAGCTACACTTCTAAGTCGAGCTTTCTAGATTTAGACAAGATTCCTAACTACAAGGAAAGTGTCAAACATACCTTTAGTGGCAGAAGAATTAAACGAGGTCTTTATAAATCATCGCTTGGTTTATTGATTAATGCAGATATCAATGGCTCGTTAAATATTCTTAGAAAAGCAATCCCTGAAGCTTTCGCCCAAGGGATAGAGGGGATTGTAGTTTCCCCAGTGAAGGTTAAACTTCCAAACTAGTAATCTGGACATTTGTCTATATTATTAGCAACTATAATAGCCTGGATATTCTTTAAAAAAATTCGCCGCTAATCACTCTTGCCTTAGCGTCCTTTGCGGTTCGATACTTTAACCATGTCCACTCAACCCACAATCCAAAGCATATACACCGATGGTGCTTGCACCGGGAACCCTGGCCCTGGCGGTTGGGGTGTTGTCGTCTACTTCAGCGATGGCTCAATGCACGAAATGGGCGATGCGTCCCCTCACACCACTAATAATAAAATGGAAATGCAAGCGGCGATCGCAGCCTTACAATTCCTGCAAACATCTCAACAAGCTCAACCCATTACCCTTCATACCGATAGCGAATACCTGATTAACTGCGTTACCAAGTGGGTGAAAGGCTGGAAAAAGAAAGGTTGGAAAAAGTCAGATGGTAAACCCGTCCAAAACCAAGACCTTTTAGAAACTCTCGACGAACTCAATACCCAACAGGTAAAATGGCAACACGTTAGGGGACATTCTGGTAACATAGGTAACGAACGTTGTGATGCGATCGCTCGCACCTATGCCACTGGCAAAATCCCTTCCCTACAACAATTATCTCCCACAGATTTTTACAACTCTTTACCTGATTCCAGCCAACTAAATGTAGCAAAAGTAGCTGATTCTGAAAAAAGCTCTCGAATAATTAACCAAACTACACAAGAAGTCAGTACTTCTGCACCAGAAATAACTGTTATGGAACTATCAACTGGGCTAGCTGCGGCTGCAATCGATGAAAAACCCTCAGAAATGAGGGTTTTGCAACTCCGCAGCTTGGTCGAAACTCTGCGTATCGCTGACGAAATTTCTGAAAAAGGCTACTTAATCACCAGTTCTGAGTTAGCAGACTTGATGGATGTCCACGCCAGTGCTGTCACCAGTCGCGGAGATCAATGGCGCTGGCGAAACTGGATAGTGTCACGGGTACGCCGTGAAGGAAATCAAATTCTTTGGGAACTGGAACGCGGGGATCAAATAGGAGGTGAAGAGGAATAACGAGTTAGGAGTTAGGAGCTATGAGTGGGGAGTTAGGAGTTGAAAATTCATAATTCATAACTCATAACTCATAACTAAGCACTATATTTGCGTCCCCGCCACTCGCGCGGGGTGCGGAACGCAGATAAGAAGATTCGCAGCACAGCTAGGGGATCAGCCAAAGGCGAAAGCCAGAATAACCAACTGCCTTTGGTGCTTTTGCGATCGTAGGAAGGTGCGATCGCTATTAGCATAGCAAAGCGAATTACCAGGAGAAATAAATTCAGTCCCAGCAGAAGAAGTAGGGGAGTGGGCGAGTGTGTGAGTGGGGGAGAAATAAACAAAAAAGTCAGGACAATTAAAAGGGGTAGACCTTGAACAGATGTGAGTAGCCATAAATCTCCCCACAACTGCGAACGAGAAGTTGCATCTTTGAGGTCGAGACTCCGCCCCCATTCCTTCCACGTCTCCATCGCCCCTTCATACATCCGAACCTTCAACACCTTTGCGCCATCTAAAAAGCCCACCTTATACCCTTGAGCAGCAATATTTCGTGCCAAAGTGACATCATCACAAAAAGAACTACTTGCACTGCTATAGCCACCCACAGCAGCTAAAACGGAGCGACGACACAAAAAACACTGCCCATTTGCCATCACCCGTTCTGGCTGCTCTGTATTGATCCCGGCTGGGTCAAATCGGTAAAGCAGAGTCATCAGCAAAGCCGGTTGTAGCCAGCACTCCCCAGGATATTTGAGGATGAACTGGGGCGAAAGGGAAACGAGGTCATAGCCTTGTGCTTCGGCCGTCTTCACCAAACCAGCAACCAAACCAGGATGCGGTTGAATATCAGCATCAAGTCCGAGAAACCACTGACTCGCCTCTGAGCTATATAGAAAACCGTTATGTAACGCCCAAGGACGCCCCACCCAACCAGAGGGTAAGGGGTCATCTGTCATCAGGCGAAAGCGCGGATCTTTCTGCTGTATCTCTTTTACCAAGTCGGGGGTGCCATCACCAGATTTGCTGTCTACAACAATTATTTCCCGAACTTCGTAGCTTTGCTGAGTTAAACCAGCTAACAGAGGGCTAATGCGAAGCGCCTCGTTTAATGTGGGGACGACGACACTAACCTTACCCAAAAGCTCCGGTGTCGGCTGTTGCGGTTCTATTGGAGGAAGGCGTCTTGGCCCCTTTAGCAGGCGCGAAAACAGAATCGCCGTTGCTGGTACTTGGATAAGTAGCAACAAAAGGGAGATGGCGCTTTCTACTATCAAAGCGTTGTCATTAGTCATTAGTCATTGGGCATTGGGCATGGGGCAATTCAATTTTGGATTTTGGTGAAGCAGCGCGGGAACAGGGGGTTTCCCCCATGAGTGACTGCACCAACCCGTTCGCGCAGCGTCTCCCCTTGGGAGAAGGGATTGAGGATTTTGGATTAAATTTCAATTCTTTAATCTAAAATCTAAAATCTAAAATCTAAAATTCTTACTCCCCCACTCCCCACTCCCTAATTTTTAAACTTATTTCAAGGCAACTTCAACCTTTGCCACTGATACTTCCTTAGTTGCTGTTTCAACAGCAACTTGAGTGGGTGTAGTTGAACTGCTTAACCACAGCGCCACGGCGGGAGTCACACCTAGCGATAAGCCGAGCAATACAGGGATGGAGAACCCAGAGGCCAAGCTTAGTGCGGCGGCGAAGGCAAAGTTAGTTAAATAAACGATTAAGGGTAGATTGAGTTGCGATCGCTCTAATTTAATCGATGTATTTCTCCACAATAATCCTGCCACACTCATAAACAGGGCGCTAGTGCCAAACCAACCTGCATAGTTCTGGTAAGGTGTCCCAAAGAAAGCTCCTGGTTGTTCCCAATACCAGAACGGCAGAGAAGATTGACTCATAGCTGGTTCAAGGGCAAAATCCCAGCAAGTGAAGAGTAAAGCACCAACGGCTATAGCAGCAATATGGCGTCCCCAACTGGGTTTTTGAGCCACTTTTAAACCAGTTCTAGCAATTAAGTAAGACGACAGCCCAACATAGAACCAAGATAAAGGAATTGTGAAAGGAACTAGCCCACCAATCTTATAGCCCAAGCCACTCAAGTAGCTATAATCACCAAATGGAAAACCTGTGCTAGTTCCCAGTAGTTCACTTCCTAAAGAGATAAACACAGCCGGCAGCATAAATGCTAGCCAAGTTCCCAATCCCAACGTCCGGTAGGCATAAATAGAGACAGCTATTGTCCCCAAGATGATATCAACTACACCACCACCTGCCATACTTAACTGCATGGCAGTTTCTCCAACCTGCGATAAGTTGAAAATTATTTCGGCATTAGGTATGACCAGTAGCATCCCTACCAGTCCAAAGGCTTTTGACACGATATGACCAATGAGGCATACGCGTTCAGCAATAATAAGTTGTCTCATGATAATTCCTTAACAAGATGTGACACGCGCTACTGGGCTGCTAACAGTTTACAAATCTTTAACAACATATTTAACTACTTTGTACCGCAATTTTCTACAAACTTGTTTGGCTTTCTTGGGAACAGCATAACAGCCTATTGATTGAAGCTATAAGAAATATGATGATAAACCTACTAGTTTAAGCCATATAGTCAAAATCTACATAATTTCATCTACAAAAACTTCTGGTTTTTTGTCCCACTGAATCCCAATATGATGAAAAACTCCTTCAATGCAGGGATCTTGTTGAGAGGGGACAACTATCATAGATTAAGCAAGTATTAAAGTAAAATAAAGTCTTTAGTTAAGTAAGTGGGCAAGAATAAATCAAACTATGTTACGCATCTAAAATTAATTAAATTATCTTGTAGTAAGGACTTCAGCCCTTAACCTTCTCCTGACGGTGGCGCTGTGCGTAGCTTTCTTCCCCGTAGGAGTACGGGTAAGGCTCGTAACGCTCGATAGCGTCCCTTACGCGTCTCCCAGAGTTGCATTAGCGACTGTGCGTAGCGTCTGACTCGCTAACGCTGCGGCATCCTCTCACGCCATTTGCTATAACTCTTGGAACCCGCGCAACGCAGTGGCTCTCCTTCTGTACGAGACGCTACGCGAAGGCAGAAGATTATGCTAACTCACTACAAACCTTTAATTATTCACGCTCACTTACTTAATTGACTATTTACTAAATGACTAACAGACGCAAATTTTTAAAAGGGGTGGCAGCACTTTCTAGCTTATCTTTAGCTGGTTGTGGCTGGAGGCTGGCTGAAGTACGTGCTAATTCTAATCCGAATGGTCAACGTGACCAACTTTATATCTTTACCTGGACGCAATATACTGACAAGCAATTACTGAAAACTTTTAGCACCCAAACCGGTATGAAAGTGCTAGCGGATGTGTATGATTCCAATGATGTCATGCTGGCTAAGTTGCAAGCTGGAGGCGGTGGCACTTACAGCATCATCTACCCATCCGACTACATGGTGCAGAAGATGGTAAGCAAAGGATTGTTAACAGAAATAAATCACGATCGCTTAATCGGTTTAGAGAATTTATTCCCCCGGTTTCAGAATCCTAGCTATGACCCCAATAACCGATATAGTATCCCTTTTAACTGGGGGACAACAGGTTTACTTTACAATTCCGAAAAACTCAAAGATGCACCACAAGACTGGGATTACCTTTGGCAAAACCAAAAGGAACTTAGTCAGCAGATGACCTTGCTCAATGATGTTCGAGAAGTGATGGGTGCGACGTTACGGACGCTAGGTTATTCTTACAACTCAAAAAATGAACGAGAAATCCAACAAGCTTATGAAAAGTTGAAGGTGCTAAAACCGGCGATCGCCCGTTTTGACACCGACGCTTGGCAAAATCAAATTCTAGCAGGAGATTTACTATTGGCAATGTGTTATTCAGCAGATGCGGTGAAAATCTCTCAAGAAAACCCTAAACTAAAATATGTGATTCCTCGGAGCGGTTCTTCATTATGGACAGACACTATTGTTATTCCCAAAACAGCCCCCAACCAGGCTGGAGCCTATGCTTGGATTAACATGATTCTGCAACCAGAATTAGCAGCGCAAATCAGTGAACGCCTGAATGTTTCTACCCCTAATAGGGCTGGATTTGAGCAATTGCCAAAAAGAATCCAAAACAACGCTAATTTGTTTCCCTCAGAGTCGGTTTTAGCAAATTGCGAACGTGTTAGTCCTGTGGGAGAATTTGAAGAGGTTTATGATCGTTATTGGACTCAATTAACTAGTAGCTAAAATAGTTAGGGAGCGGGGAGTGGGGAGTAGAGACGCGATTAATCGCGTCTGTAAAGGAGTTTGGAGTTATAAATGATGAATTTTCAAGAAAATGATATTTCTAAAATAGAAGAATCGCATCGTCTGCGAGGAAACTGGCTCCAACCTTTGGTATTACTTGCACCATCTGGAATTTGGTTATTACTTTTGTTGGTGCTGCCAAGTTTGATAATTTTCGAGTTAAGTTTAGTTGCAGACATCCGACCGGGAGATTTGGTTAATCCCAACGGATTCAAAAACTACATCCAAATCTTTGACCCCCTTTACTTGCAAGTAATCGTGCGATCGCTATTTTTTGCGTTTGGCACTACAATAATTTGTTTAATTTTGGGCTTTCCCGTCGCCTATTGGATTGCTCAGATAGCGCCGCAACGTTGGCGGAATTTGCTCCTATTAGCCTTTATATTACCTTTGTGGACTTCCTCGTTACTTCGCTCCTATGCTTGGATTACAATTCTTCGTCCTACTGGTTTATTGAACAGTTTACTCAGCAATTTAGGCTTGCCTACTTTGGAATTACTTAACCAAAGTCAAGCTGTATTTATTGGCATGAGTTACAGCTTGTTACCCTATATGGTTTTGATTTTATATGCTTCTCTCGAAAAGCTAGACAAGCGGTTGCTAGAAGCCGCAGCTGATTTAGGTGCAAATCCGGTGGAAACTTTTTCGCAAGTAACCGTACCGCAAATTTTTCCGGGAATTGCAGCTGCTTCCATGCTTGTATTCATCACAGGCTTGGGGGATTTTGTCGATCCAGAATTACTTGGTGGTGCTTCTAGTATGACGGCGGCGCGGTTAATTTATAATCAGTTTTTGGGAGCAACGCAAAATTGGGGATTTGGTTCAGCTTTGAGTATGACGTTAATTTTGCTTGTTAGTATTGCGATCGCGCTTTTAATTAAGTTTGGCGAACCTGCACCTAAACGCTAAACTTTTTGTCACTCACTTATAATAAAGGCATCAAACGCCAGCGAGACAACGGTTATGCTCTCACCTGATCTCAAAAATGCGTTACCAACTACTGATGAACTTCCCTGTTCGGACGATACACCAGTGGATAACGAAGACCAAAACTTTTTGCCCAACATTTTACTTTTCCTACTCAACTCCATTTGGGCAAATCGCCTGGATTGGTACTTCGGAGTAGATATGGGAGTCTATCACACCACAGGGGTAAATCCTAGAGTACCTGTAGTGCCAGATGCTTTTTTAAGTTTAGGAGTAGAACGGAAAAAGGGAGGTAAATCACGCAAAAGTTACGCGGTTTGGGAAGAAAATGGGATAGTTCCAATATTCACATTAGAAATGGTATCCCACACCCCAGGAGGTGAATACGACGAGAAGCTAGATATATACAGAAAACTCGGTGTATTGTACTACGTAATTTATAACCCTGAGTTTTGGCGACGCGACCAACATCAACCCTTTGAAGTGTATAAGTTGATAGATGGAAACTACCAACTACAAATAGGTGAACCCTATTTGATGCCAGAGGTAGGGTTAGGGATTGGGCGACACCAAGCTGTAATTGCTGGGATACAACAGGAGTTTTTATGTTGGTATGATCAGCAAATAAACCGGTATTTGACAGATGCAGAACAGGCACAACAAGAGCGACAAAGGGCTGAACAAGAACGGCAGAGGGCTGAACAGTTAGCGCAGTATTTACGTTCTCTAGGTGTAGATCCAAATAATCTACCTGGTAATTAAGGCGATCGCATTTCCAAAATTATCAACAAATAATTAATAATTCGTAAGTAAGTGGGTCAAATTAAATATCAAACCTCACCCTGCCTCCGGCTTGCCTCTCCGATACTTTAGAGAGGGATTGAGGGTGAGGTTTGATCTTATATTTAATTACGCCTACCTACTTAATAACACTAGCACATTTTGTAAAGAGCATCTTTACGAATTACTTGTCACCATTAGTAAATGGTTTAAATCATCTGTATTACTGTTCATTAAACCCTTAATTGTAGAAAGCAATTCATGCTCTAAATAAGGCTTGGTTAAATAAGCCTTTGCACCCAATTCTTGAGCAAGCTGGCGATGTTTTTCAGCGCTGCGAGAAGTAAGAATTACTAAAGGTATTTTTGCTAAATTGGGGTATTGACGGAAATTGCTCAACAACTCAAAACCATTCATTCGTGGCATCTCTAAATCAGAGACGACAACTTTAATTTCAGGATGTAACTGCAACTTTTCTAGAGCTTCTATACCATTTTGAGCTTGTATTACTTGATAACCAGCTTTTTGCAGAGTCAGAGAGAGAGTTTGGCGCAGACTAATTGCGTCATCTACTACTAAAACAACTTTTGATGATTTATTATCTGGCTTTTGAGAATAAATGGGTTGGGCTTCTATAGTTGTTGTGGAAGTCGATGCAGTTTTTGGTGATTTATTATCTAGCTCTTGAGAATAACTAGGTTGGGTTTCTATAGTTGTTGTGGAAGTAGATGCAGCAAGTAATGGTGTAGATAAAAAAGTATGTCCTGATATCGGCAAGGCTTTTTTATTTGAGGAAGAAGCTATTGGTAGCGCTCTGATATCAAGTGTTGTTTGTTGGATCTCGCTAGACTTTATCAACAATAAAGCATCAATCACTAAGATGAGATTACCATTGGCTAAACTACTACAACCATAAATATATTTTGGTGGTGCGATCGCATTTCCTAAAGGTCTAATTACTAGTTCTTGTTCACCAATTATTTGGTCAACTTCTAAAGCAAACATTGCCTGATTTCGTCGTAGAAAAAGTACTGGATTTTTCGCTATGCTTGGGTCGTGAGTATTTGATGTGTTGTATGAAGTAGCACTATTAACGAATGAACCATTATAATCAATCAAGTTTGAAAGTTGACGAATACTGACCATAGTCTCATCATTCTCTGTGTTCCAATGCAAGACTTTTTTACCTTCAATTTCTTTAATCTGTTGTTCAGAGGGAATCAATATTTTTTCGATACTGTCCAAAATAAGACCATAAACAACACCTTTGGCTTGAACTAGCATTAATTTTTCTGTAGTCATAGAAAAAGGGATTTTGAGTATGAATATTGTTCCTTGGTTGGGGAAGGATTCAACTGAAATTGAGCCATTGAGTGCGTCCATCTGAGTACGCACAATATCTAAACCCATACCGCGCCCAGAAATTTCGCTCACTTGATTAGCAGTAGAAAATCCAGGCGAAAATATCAAATCTAAAAGTTCAGGATCAGCCAGATTAGAAGCAGAGCTTCTAGTTTTTTCTCCAGTTGCTATAGGATGAAATTCAATAGCTTTTCTACGAATTCTGTCTAAATTCAATCCCTGACCATCATCCCGAACTTCGATAACAGTTTGGCTACCTTGATGATAGGCGGAGATTTCGATTAAACCTTGTTCTGGTTTACCATGCTCTCGGCGAACTTGGGGAGTTTCAATACCGTGGTCAAAAGCATTACGCACTAAGTGTAATAAGGGATCGTAGAGCTTTTCTGCGATCGCTTTATCCACTAGCACCGCAGTACCAGTAAGTTTCAATTCTACAAGTTTGGCATAAACATTCCCCAACTTATTTACCATATGGGGGAAGCGATTCAGGATATTGCCCAAAGGCGACATTCGTGCTTCTACTAAGCTATCTATAATATTAAGAGTTAAATTCTCTTGTTTGTCACTAATTTGAGCAGCTTGCGTCACGAGCAAGTCAAGAGATTCTGTGGTTTCTTGTAGTTGCAGTATCTCTTCTATTGCTTCATGCAATGTCATATGGAATTCTGTATATACATCCATCTCTAAAGAGTCAAAATTCACTGCAAAATCTTGCGTTTGTTGCGAGGTAATATTTTGTATTTGTAATGGTAAATCACGTAATTCATTTAAAGTTGTTTGGTGTCTAGTGAGTTGCTGTTCTAATTGCTCAATTATTTCTTTGACTTGTTCATCTTGCAAACTACGCCGTTTTTGGTAAATCAGCAATTCTCCTGCTAGATAATTGAGGTGTTGCAGTCTCTCTGTATCTACTCGAATAAATGAAGGTTGGCGCAAATTTTTAGTTTGAACATACTGTGATTTATCTTCTATTTCTTTGTTGATTTGTGTAGCTAAATCAGGCATGACTTCAATAGCTGTTTCAGAAACTACCGGCTCACTGACAGTTAATAAATCAGGCTTTTCTGAAGAATCATCAGTTTGGCTCGTCACCACTTCAGCAGCAAAGTTTTCGCTAGCTTCTTCTCCCCATATTGCTTCTAGTAAGTTATCAGTTACTTGAGGAGATACGGATTTAGATATTTCTTTAAAAACTAACAGTGTTTGTAACTTGGGACTATCAAGCCAATTTTTATCTTTGCTAGTAATAGGAGGATGATTTTTATATTCTTCTGCTAATTTATGAATTTGCTTTTGTAATATTTTAATTGCTAAGATGTAGCTATCACATGGTTTAAGAGAATATTGAAACTTTGCAACTGCAAATAGGATAATTAAGATGATCCCACGTCGATAAATACAAAGACTTTCACTATCTCTTTCATCTTGGACAAAATCAAGAAAGTTTTTCAGCCAGTTTTCAATATAATTAAGTAGACTTATTCTTTCTAATGTGGGAACCAGTAAAGTCAAACTGAGTTCTGACTCTGGGATTTCCATCTGGTGATTAAACCAGCCAAAAATGTAACGAATTACTTTTAAATAAAACTTGGCAGTTGTTGGCTTAACAGGTTGGTTTTTATTGTTATCAGATGTAGTGAGAAACTGGTAAAATTGTTCTTCATTGATGATAAATGTGCCAGGAGATGAATTATTTTGTAATTCTCCAGATAACTCATTATTTGCCACTGTCGTGAGTTTTCGCAAACCTGGAGAAGATTCTCCACCAGAAGTGCGATCGCCTTCTAATACTAATTTTTGTGCTTGTTGCAAATCTGCAAGGGCAATTTCTGCAATTTGCTGCACCTGGGTAGGATTTGCTTGCAGCGCTGATATAATTGTTTGGGCAATTTCTCCCAATCCAGGTAAATTTAGAGATTCTGCCAAGCCGAAAAATACTTCAGCTTGAGAGTGTAAAAACTCGATAAATTCATCATTATTTGGTGGATTTTTAACAGCGTCAGCAATAGTGTTTAGACGTTGTTCTACTCCAACTTCAAAAACGGATTGCACAATATCAAATCCCAATTCTTCAGAACTAGGAATATGAGACTCAGCACCAAATGCATCACCCAGTTTTTCTTGCAACTGTGCAAACACTGAAGTTGCTCGATGGAGCAGTTCTTCATCATTAATAGTACTGCCTATTAGCTCGGTATTTAATGCTATGCTCAGACATTCATAAGCTTGTAATAAAAGTGTTTGTAATTCGCCATCAATTACCACTTTTGGATTATATAGAGCCTTAAATACATCTTCTAAAAAATGAGCTATCATTTTAATTACTTCTAGCCCAACATTAGCTGCTCCACCCTTAAGTGTATGAGTAGCCCGCATTAAGTTGTGAACTTTGGCAATGCTATAACCTTCCGATAAGCTAAATAGTTCTTGTTCAATAATTTGGAGTAATTCCGGGGCTTCAGCCAGAAAGTAGATGTATCCTTGTTCGCGAATTTCTTTATCTGTAATCATATTTTAGATTTTGGATTTTAAATTTTGGATTTGTTGGGTAAAGTTTTGATTGATACAACTGTCATTACCAGAATTTCGGTGTTTTCTGACATCAACAGGACTTACGCCAAAAGGTAGTGAAAGCTTTGATTTAGCGTAGTGACAATTCATTAATTGCCCCTAGATTTCCTACTTGATGCGTAAGTCCTAATACATCATCAAAAATTCAAAATCTAAAATTTAGTTGACTTTAAACTTCCCAGCAGTTGTTAATAAGTCTTGTGCCATTCCTGATAAATCTTGGAACACAGTAGCAATTTCTTGAGATTCAGCAAAAGTTTTATTAGCAATTCCTGCTACATCTTGCATTGATTTAGTTACTGTTACAGATTGCGCCATTTGTTTTTGAGTTGCTGCGGTAATTCGCTCGATTAGCTGACTAATTTCGGCAGTTGCAGAAACGATCGCATTTAAGTTTTGGCGAGTGTCATTGACAAGATTTGTGCCTTCTACCACCTGTTGAATACCAGTTTCCATCGCTACTGCAACTTCTCCGGTTTCTGCTTGAATCTCCTGGACTAATTTTTCTATTTCGATGCTGGCTGCTGCTGACTGGCGAGATAAAGAACGGACTTCATCAGCTACAACTGCAAAGCCTTTGCCATATTCACCGGCACGGGTGGCTTCAATGGCTGCATTCAAAGCCAATACGTTTGTCTGTGTGGCAAAATTACCAATCAAATTCACCACTTTCGAGATTTTTTGTGAAGATTCACTGAGGCGTTTAATCTTCTTGCTGGTTTGAGCAACGGTTTCACGAATTCCTTGGATTGCTTTGACAGTCAGGTTCATCGCAGTATCGCCAGACTCTACAGTTTCATTGGCTTGTTTTACTGCAAGTTGCACCAACTCAGCATTTGCCACCACAGCTTGAGTAGAGTCCACCATCTGTTGAATTTCGCCTAAAGCTGCGGTAATTTCCTCAGATTGTTGTTGCGCCAGATTGGTCAATCCCGCCAGTGAAGCGTCGCTATTGCTAGAAGTTTGGGCAACTTGTTGAGCAGCCCCCTGTACCTGAATAACGATTTGTCGCAATGCTTGCAGAGTACTATTGTAAGCATCAGCGATCGTGCCTAGCTCGTCTTCTGTAATCGGTGCGCGTACTGTTAAGTCGCCGGTGAGAGCGGGTCTAAGGGCTATTAGGAGTTGAATAGACCGTTGTTGTAGTAATTCCTTGGCTGCCTTTTCCCGTGCTGCTGCTTCTGCTAATTTTCCTGACTGCGCTTGTACTTGTTGCAAATATTCCGTCTGTTGTAATGTCAGTCCTAACTGACTGCCAATGCGTGCTAACAAACTGACTTGGGATTCGTCCCAATCACGAGTTCCCGAATTTTGATAAGCTGCCAGCAAACCCCATAATTGTTCCCCAGCAAATACAGGAACAACTACATAAGCTTTGACTTCAAACTGTTCTAATATCTCAATATGGCAGGGTAAATGACCCATCTTATAGATATCATTTACAACAAAGTTTTCACCTTGGGCATATCGGCCTCCCTGAGTTTCTTGTAAGTGGGTATCTTCCCAGACTGTTTTGACATCGGGTCCTACCAGTTTTACCCAATTCTGACCTACTGACTCAGACACAAATTCGCCACTCCAGTCAGGATTGAAGCGATAGACGGAGACGCGATCGCATCGCAATAATTGTCGCACTTCTTGAGTGGTTATCTTGAAAATATCTTCTACATCCAAAGATTGCCGGATGCGGTTGCTGATCTTTGTGACAGCTTTCTCTTGTTCGGCTAACTGAGCTAGTCTGTCAGATTTTACCTGAACTAATTCCAAATAGTCTATCTGTGATTTAGCTAGGCTAAATTGCAAGCTAGTCTGAACCAAAAAGTTAAGTTCCCAGCTTTGCCATTCACGGGAGCTGGAATTTTGATACGCTGCCAGCAAGCCCCACAATTTATCCCCGAAGAATATAGGAACAATTATGTAAGCTTTGGCTTCAAACTGCTCTAAAATCTCAATGTGGCAGGGAGCAAGCCCTGCTTTATAGATGTCATGAACGATAAAACTTTCACCTTTTACATACCTACCTCCCTGAGTTTCTTGCAAGTAGGTATCGTCTAAAAAGGTTTTAAGATCAGGGCCTACCAGTTTTGTCCAAGCATTACCCACAGACTCAGACACAAATTCGCCACCCCAGTCAGGGTTAAAGCGATAGACGGCGACGCGATCGCATCGCAGTGATTGACGCACTTCATGGGTGGTTGTTTTGAAGACACTATCTACATCTACAGATTGGCGGATGCGGTTGACTATCTTAGTAAAAGCTTTTTCTTGATCTGCTACCTGAGCTAGTTGTGCAGATCTAACTCGCACTTGTTCAAGATATTCTGCCTGTGATACAGCTACACCAAATTGAGAGCCAATTTGAATCAAAAAGCTAACTTCCCAAGGTTGCCAATCACGAGATATAAAGTTTTGATAAATTGCTAATAATCCCCACAATTTTCCCCCAGCAAATACAGGTACAATCACATAAGCTCTAATTTCCAACTGCTCTAACATGTCAACATGGCAGGGAGAGTGACCTACCTCATGGATGTCATTGGCGATAAAGCTTTCACCTTGGACATATCGACCCCCTTTATTTTCTTGTATGTAGGTATCTGCCCAGACGGTTTTAATATCAGGTCCTACCAGTTTTATCGAATTACTAACCACTGACTCAGCGACAAATTCACCACTCCAGTCGGGATTGAAGCGAAAAACTACGACGCGATCGCATTTTAGTAATTGCCGTACTTCTTGAGTGGTTATTTTGAAGACATTATCTACATCTAAGCTTTGTCGGATACGATCGACTATCTTGGTTAAAGCTTTCTCTTGTTCAAGTATCTGAGCTAGTTGATCGGATTTCCTCTGCACTTCCTCGACATATTCTCTTTGTGATATAGCCACACCAAATTGCAAGCCAATCTGAGTTAAAAAGCTTTCTTCCCAAGATTGCCAATCACGCGGACCAGAATTTTGATAAGCTGCCAGCAAGCCCCATAATTTCTCTCCACTGAATATCGGCGCAATGATGTAAGCCTTCATTTCAAACTGCTCTAAAATATCAATGTGACATTGAGCATGACCCATTTGATAAATGTCCTTGACCACAAAGGTTTCACCCTTGGCATAACGTCCCCCTTGAGTGTCTTGTAAGTAACTATCTTCCCAGACCATTTTAAAATCTGGTCCAACCATTTTTACCCAATTATTACCCACTGTCTCCGCGATAAACTCACCACTCCAGTCAGGTTTGAAGCGATAAACAGCCACGCGATCGCATTTTAGTAATTGACGTACTTCTTGAGTGGTTGTTTGGAAAATTTTATCGATACTTGATACGTGGAGAATCTTATCGATGACTTTAGCTACTGATTTCTTTGCCTGTGCTTCATTTTGTAGTTCTTTGTAAAATTCAAAGCTCTGCAATCTGTATGTGAGTTCTGTGGTAATTTGAGATAGTAGACTAATTTCTACCTCTTGCCACTGCCGCGTTGATTGGCAATTATTTACTGCCAGTAACCCCCATACTTTACCTTCCACTACAATCGGTAAACTCAAACTAGCTTTAATTTGAAATTTATCTAGCAGCTGCTTTTGATAAGGGGTAAGTTGAATCTGATTGATATCGTTAATAACTACAGGTTCTACATAGTCTTTATTGCTATATAAACCAAAAAGAATTCCGGGAATATTTTCGCCTAAAGTCGGTGTCCAACCTAGTGTTCGGGATTCTGCTAAAACATTACCTGATTCTAGGGAAGTAAACTGATAAATCAAGGCGCGATCGCAGCCAATCTTTTCTCTAATTTGCGCTACAGTGATTTTGAATAGTGTATCAAGGTCTGGAGCTTGACCCATATGAGTTGTGATGTCTTGCAACTGTCGCCGCCAACTTTTAAATTCCTCAGCGATCGCATTTAATAAAGATATTTCATGACTGGCAATATTCGCTATATCTGGATCGCCATTAATATTTTCTACTTCCGAGATTATATTATCATTTTCTTGGCTATTCTTATACAAAAACGTCATTTGATTAACCTCAAAATTTGTGATTGGTAATAATTTGATATTTGGCAGCTAACAATGATCTGCTCTTTGGTGATTAAGGATTAGTAATTGCCAAAATACTATAGCTAATCACCCATTACTAAATGTTCAATTATGAATTGCCCACATGGGAGCTTCGATAATCGTTATGGCATCCAAATTAAAAATCATCTCCTCAGAATCATTAATAAAGTATCCCTGTAAGAAAGGTGAGCTTTTAGGATAAAATAATTCGGTCGTTGCGGGTTTCATTTCCTTAGTATCCAGCCATTCAATATCGATAAGCTGTCGCACCAATAACCCCAAATACTTACCCTTATTTTCCAGAACAATCCCCATCATTATTGAAAGTAAGTTTGATCCTTGTGAAATTGGAGGATAACCTAACATTGCCTCTAAATCTACCAACCAAAGCATCTCACCACGCCAGTTATAAATACCCAAGACGCTACTGGGCATCTCAGGAACGCCACATATTTCTGGTAATGATACTTGCAAAACTTCTGTGATGTGTTGTAACGAAATTACGGCTGTATCCATTAATCCCAAATTAAAACTTAAAAACTTTTCCTTGGTTTCCAAAGTTATTGATCCTTTGTTCTTGATAATTTATCTTTAGCCACTATTTGCAGTTATTATTTAATTGATAAATAGTGACTTTTCTTGACTGTTTGTTTATTTATTGCATTTTTACTTATTAATCAATTGGTTCAAAATTACCAATAATTCCTCTCGTTCAACCGGTTTTGATAGATAACCATCAGCGCCCAACATATTACCCCAAATTTTATCTACATCAGTATTTTTGGTAGAACAAAAAACTACAGGTATTTTGCTAGTGTTGGGATTGCTTTTCAGTTCTCGGCAAATTTCAAAGCCACTTTTGCCCGGTAAAATTACGTCGAGTAATATTAGGTCTGGCTTATTTTTATCTATTTTGTCTTGAGCCTCTTCACTACTTGTGGCGCTAATCACAGAATAACCTGCCTGTTGTAAGTAACGGCTGATTATTTCCATATCGGTTAAGCCATCTTCAACAACTAAAACAGTATTCATGGCAATTACTCGTTAAACCTTTCTCAGAATGTAAACAAATTAGACATCCAAATCCTAAATGATTCCTCAACAAAGACATACAAGGGACTAGCCCTAACCCCTTTGCCCTAACCACTATTCCACAACTCAAACAGGACTGCTATAAAAATACAAATTTTTGTATTTGTCTAATTTTGATTCAATCTTTACGTATCAACCTCAGCAAAAATACGTACTAAACATAACTTAATATAGGAATCGTAAATTGTTTTTGAAAAAATCTAAATAGTCTTGTAGAGTGTGTTAGAGAAGAGTACAGCACCATTCCAGGCTTTTAGCATCGTATTCTCATCTAACACACTTTACACTTAATATTTTGTTTATAAATAAGTAAGTGGGCGTGAATAATTAAAGGCTTATAGTAAGCCTTAAAGCTCTTACTATAAGCCTTTAATTTATTTCAAATTGTATAATATAACATAGTATTATTGATTATTGCCAACTTACTTAGCCTCTAATTCCGCCTAATTATAAACCTCTAAATTAGATTTATTCTTGTCGATGGATACACTCGCTGTAGGTAAATATTTACGTACTATAGCCATCACCTTATCAGTCACTACGGGTTTAGTGAGAAAATCTGTAGAACCGACTACCTTGGCACGAACTCTATCTAAAAAACCATCATTGCCAGTTAATATAATTATGGGTGTGTTGGCAAAGGTAGATATTCGTCGCAACTGAGTGCAAATTTCATAACCACTAGCAACTGGCATAATCAAATCCAAGAAAATCAGGTCTGGTTTCTCTTGAATGAGGGTTGGTAGAGCTTGTACAGCATCTTGAATCTTGACAAACCTGAATCCATTGGAAGTGATAATATCCTCTAGCATTTTACATACCTGAGGGCTATCATCGACGCAAGCTACTAGGGGAACAGTCCGCTTCTTTAGTTTTGTGGTAGTAGAGTTTGTGGTGGTAGAGTTATTGTTGACTTCAGTAACTACTAAGGGCAAGTCAGGTACTTCCATCAATTCAATGATTCCTTTAAGGATATAGGGAACCAACGAACGGGTGAGTGGGAGTACACTCTGCTTCATTTTTACGGCTAAATCTCGCAGAGTTAATTTGCCGTTGATTAAATTGACAAAGTTTTTGTAGACAGATGGACTTACCATCTCCTGGAGTTTTTCTGGCCGCCGCAGAAATGGTGCCAAGTCAGGAGAAAAATTTGCTAAACCAGCTTCTGACCAAATTTTCCACGAGTCTTGCATATGCTTTACAGACATTTCTGCATTCGTGAAGCTCATTGGTGCTTCTAAGATAACTTCTTGGCTGCGATTGCAACTTATAGAAGCAAAATTTCCTTGCATAGCTACGTCAAATAACAGTTCTGCTATCGTGCTATCGACAATAGAGTTAATCTGTTCGCGCTGGATTTTCTGCTTTTTATACAAGACTTCTAAAAGGTGATAATCCCAGTAATCGATTGATAGGTCTTGCGAACGCACCTGCAACTTATCAATATCAATCTGGGGACAATTTTGAGCTATATGTCTACGCCAGCGTCGAAAGGGATGAGTTCCCCCCGTTGCCCAAACTATGCGTCCCAGCCGATAGTAAAAAGTCCATTGGCTGCCCTTTGAACTTTTAATATTTAATTTGCCATTATATTGCAGCTGAATACAAGTTTGAAATTCATTTACTAGATTATTTGAAATAACTTCCCGGTCGGGCATAGTTTGTTCCTTTTATTAAAAAGCCAACTATTGAAAAACCTACACCAACTATATAATACTCAGTAGATATTTTAATAAGTATAAATACTTTGGGTATATAGCAGTTTAAATCAAAATTATTGAAAGCAAGGTAGACGAGAAGACAGCAAAACTATTGTTAGTAAATAATTTATCTAGCATAGAAATTTTGCTGTCCGACTTTAGTTTTCTGTTAATATTCATGACTCAAGTAGGTTGCCATAGTCCACATCATGATGTATGTACTATTTTAATAATTTTCATACTGAATTATATCCGTATAAGTTCGGAATTTTTGTTCAAAAAATAATTAGTAGTCTCCATATATTTGTGCTTTAGTTATTGAGATTGCCAAGAAATCGTCAAAATATTGATTTAAATTTATATTTCTTAATATATGTTAGTTTTAGTGAACTTTTCTAGGGGATATTTAAGCAAATCGGTAAGAAAATTTCAATGTATGTAAACAAATATAAATTAACGTAGTTAGAAATATTCCCACTTACCTACTTATCGTGAAAAAAAGGCGTGCTACTAAGATAAGTAGCAGCCATATATAAACATTTAAACCTCATCCATTTTGAAACCTGGGGTAGTGTAGGCATTTTGCCCGCTACTACCAGCAGGGAGCAAGATGTTCCCACTACTTTTAAAAACTATGGTTCTCAAAGTAAATGTGGTTTATTTAGGAAAATTTCTTTAAGGTTGGTTGTGGTTTTGATAGCTGATAACAGCTGCTCTGAGATTACTTTGGTGTTCTGAAAGAAGCCGATCGCCCTCGTCTTTTTCTAAACCAGTCCAGTGCATCAACAGCGCTAGCTTAACCCACTTGCCACTACGTTCTAGTAAAAAACCAGCAGCTTCCCGACTTAAACCTGTGAGGTCTTGTAAAATTCCCAAGGCGCGATCGCGTAACTTTTGATTTGTTACTGCCACATCTACCATGCGATTGCCATAAACTTTGCCTAGCTTGACCATTACCCCAGTAGAAAGGACATTTAAAGCTAACTTAGTGGCTGTACCAGCTTTCAGGCGAGTTGATCCGGCGATTATTTCTGGCCCTGTCAATAGGCGAATGTCAATATCACCATCAAAGCTAACTTGTTCCGCCGGAACACAGGCGATAAAAATAGTAGTGGCACCCCGTTGACGAGCAGCATGAAGCGCACCGTGGACATAAGGTGTTGTCCCACCAGCAGTAATGCCAACTACTACATCTAGTTGGGTAATGTGTCGCCCAGCGATCGCTGCCTCACCATCTTCGATGCTGTCTTCTAAATCTTCCGAACTGCGTACCAGCGCCCCCGCACCACCAGCAATAATCCCCTGTACCAACTCTGGAGGCGTACAAAAAGTAGGTGGACACTCAGCAGCATCTAACACCCCTAGCCTGCCACTTGTACCCGCACCGATATAAAATAGGCGTCCTCCGTGGCGCAAACGCTCTGCGGTACGCTCAATTGCTTGTGCTAACTGAATTTTCGCCGCCGCAACCGCTGCAACTGCCTTTTGGTCTTCGCTATTAAACAGCTCTACCAATTCCAGAGAACTGAGCTGGTCTAAGTTAAGACTGTTAGGATTTACCATCTCAGTTAAAAGATGTCCGCGTTCCTGCAAATTTGTCATTTGTCCTCTGTCATTTGTCCTTAGGAATAAGAATTAAATAATATACAATTTATGTCCCTGGCTTACCTCACCCTCAATCCCTCTCCGATATATAGGAGAGGGATCGTGAGACAGGATGAAGTTTTGCATTTTATGTCATTAGTCAAGCGATCAATGCCTAATCACCAATGACCAATGACTAATGACTTAATTACAACAATCCTTCCAATTTGCGACGCATCTTCTCTAGTTCAGAATCAGATAATTCTGGTTCTTCTAGTGGCTGTTGATTCAAAGGGAAGGTGTCTTCAACAGTATCCTCCTTCTGGGCATTTGCTTGCCAGTCGGTTTGTTCCACGTTAAGTTCTGGGGGAGTGACAACTAAATTGGTATTTTCTGGGATGATTTCCCATTCATATCCAGCACTTTCGCAAAATTCCTTGATTTCCTCAGCATCGATGGGTTCTGGTGTCGGTGAGGGGAAATCCTGAGCTTCCAACATCAGGGCAAAGCGCGTGGCGTCGTCTTCTGACTCGAACATCAGAATTTTATTGCGATCGCCCTCCCGAATCGTGTGAATCCCCTCATTTTCCGTTCGAGCATTAAAAATTAACACAAAAAGACGCATAGGTGTAATCATCTGTCTTTTTTAAGGTCTATTAACATTAAAGTTCTAGGTTGTGACTCAGGGAAAGTCACAGGAACAATTTTCACTCTATTCAGCTCAGATTTTCCTGAAAAGGCCAATATTATTAAGCATAAGTGTTAGATCAAGCAAATTCCGTAACTCAACCAATGAGGTCTTGGATTTAGTTGGCGTATCCTGGAAATGGCATAGTGAATTAATGTGCCAGTTAATGCTTATGTGTGCCAGCCATATCGGGCAATTAATATTGTGAAAGCAAATGACTAACTCTTCCAATCAAGATCATCACTCCCTTTCCCCTATCCGCAAACGTCTGTGGTTGCTGGTGTTGAGGCGGGGTAGCATTGCCTTGGGCGGACTTTTACTGTTAGCAATTGTCATCGGTATTTGGCGGTTGTGGACTTTTGTGCAAACAGAATTAACACCCTTGGCACAACAAAGTCTCACGACTACACTCAACCGGCCGGTAAAACTGGGAAGAGTCACACAATTTTCGTTGATGGGAGTGGAGTTTGGAGCTTCAACTATCCCAGCGACACCCACAGATCTAGATCGGGCGGCAATCGAATCTGTGGAGGTGAGTTTTGACCTATTACAACTAATCTTTAACCGCCACTTAAAGCTAGATGTCACCTTAGTCAACCCAGATATTTACATTGAACAGGATAACCAAGGGCGATGGGTTTCCACTAAGATAGCGCCGTCTGGTAAAGACAGCGCAATTAAAACCGATTTGGACAACCTGCGGTTTCGCAATGCCAAGCTGGCGTTGATGCCACAGAAAAGAGCAGGGGTAGCAACATCCTCTTCATCCCCGGTAACATTTTCTCAACTGAATGGATCTGCCCAACTTTTAGCAAATAACCAGTTCATCAGGTTTGAAGTGGGGGGTCAAGCAGATAGTGGTGGCAGTATTTCCATTCAGGGAGAGACACGTTCTAGGGTGCTAGCAGGAAACTTTCAGGTGCGATCGCCAGATTTTCTGGCTGCGGATATTACTCGCCTAATCAAGTTACCAGTGAACTTACAGGCCGGTCGAGCCAATGGCGACTTGCTGATTAAGTTAACACCAGGACAGCAGACTTTATTGTATGGCAACGCGGCTGTGCAAGGGGTAACAGTTCAAATACCCAAAGTCCCGCAACTGTTGAGCAATAGCCAAGGAAACCTGCACTTCCAGGGAACGGAGTTGCAGTTAAATAATGTTACTACCAACTACGGCAAAATTCCCGTAGTGGCTATGGGAATTATCGACACTAAAGCCGGCTTTAAGTTGGCGGGGCGTGTAAATGCGGTGAGTTTGGCTAATGCCCAAGAGACTCTTAAAGTAAAATTACCTCTGCCGATCGCTGGACAAGTACAAGCTTCTTTGCAGATTACCGGATCAATTAAAGAGCCAATTCTCTCAGGTACAGTTGCCACAATCCAAACTGCCCGGATTGACAAAGTTGATTTTAATAATATCACTAGTAAATTTGAGCTTGTTACTAGTTCTTCTTTAATTACCTTAAAAGATATTCAAGGTAAAGCGAAAGTTGGTGGTGAAATCACCGGCGCTGGTACAATTCAACTCGGTAAAAACCCGCGACTGGATTTAAATTTCGCTGCCCAGAATCTTCCAGGGGATGCGATCGCCAAAGTTTACGAAATAACACCCAATTTCCAAATCGGCAATGTCTCAGCTACAGCCCAACTAACTGGCGCTCCTACCAATGCCCAAACTGCGGTACAATTCCAAGCTCCTAACGGAACTTACCCCGGAACTGGCGAAGTTGCAATCGCTAGCGATCGCAACGTCTCTTTCCGTAATGTGGCTCTGAATGTCAGTGGTGGTACAGTCCGGGCAACTGGTAGTTATGCTAATCAGCGTTGGCAAGCTGTGGCTGTTGCCTCTGGGGTAAAATTAGAACCCTTTATAAACAAAAGTCAACTGCAAAATCTCTCTTTGGCGGGGGTAGAGTACAATGGTCGCCTCATCCTCTCAGGTAGCACAGCACCATTTAAAATTGCCACGATTCGCACTGATGGCGGAGGAGTTAAAATTGGTGGCGGCATAGTTGCAGTTTCTAATATCCAACTGCAAGACCAAAGCTTCTCTGCTCAACTTGTAGCTAATGCTGTGCGGTTGGGACAAATATTGAAACAGTCTCCCCCAGCTTTAAATAATCCATTGGCGGGTACATTCCAAATCGCAGGCAACAGAGATAATTTCAGCCTGAAAACCATGCGTGGCAGTGGTGAGGGTCGCCTTGCTATTGGCGGCGGGACTATTAAAGCCTCGAATATTCAAATTGCTGATGGTCTATATCAGGCGCAAGTTCAGGCTAAGAATGTGCCTGTGCAGCAGTTGGCAACAGTACCAAAGCAGTTCCAAGGAACGTTAAATGGTCAGTTCAACGTTGCGGGTGCTGTTGATCCTTTTAAACCGCAAAATATTCAAGCCAATGGTCAGGCACTAATTAATGTTGCCGGTGGGACGATCGCAGCCTCTAATATCCAAGTAGCTAATCGTGTATATCAGGCACAAGTTCAAGCAAATAATCTACCGTTGCAGCAGTTGGTAGCAGTACCACCACAGTTACGGGGAACCTTAACTGGTCAAGCAAACGTGGCGGGTTCTGTTGACTCTTTTAAACCGCAAACTATTCAAGCCAATGGTCAGGGACGGTTAAATGTTGCAGGTGGAACGATCGCAGCCTCTAATATCCAATTGGACAATGGCCGCTATCAAGCTGTAGTTAATGCTTCAGGTGTGGAATTAAATCGGTTAAATCAGCAATTGCGGGGTGAATTTGGCGGTCAGTTGCAATTAGTTGGCACGCTAGGATCATCCAAATTAGCTGATGTGCGTGCTGCTGGACAGGTGCAATTATCGCAAGGTATCCCTGGTCTTGAGCAACCCCTGACAGCTGCGATCGCTTGGAGTGGTGAAAGGCTGACCATTGAGCGAGCAACTGCTCCCGGTTTAAATGTTACTGGTAATATATTAGCCAATGCAAGAAAGGCGGGTATACCGGAAATTACTGCCCTAAATCTCAACGTCCAAGCCCAGAATTACAACCTAAAACAGTTACCGATCAATCTTCCTAATCAGGTTGCTGTGGCGGGGAGAGTAGATTTTAATGGTCAAATCACTGGTAAGCTGCCCTTACCAAATGTGACAGGGCAAATCAACTTACGAGACTTGGTTGTTCAAAATATTGCTTTTGAGTCATTGTTAACTGGAAACATTGATTCAGCACAGGGACGCGGTTTAAATTTGAACTTGGCGGGAAAAAGCGATCGCCTGAACTTCAATTTAGATGCCAATAATCGTCCGAAATCCTTCTTAGTACAATGGCAGCAAGCATTAGCCACAGGTAATGTTGAAGGGAATGATTGGACACTCAAAGTTGCAAATTTCCCCTTACAAATATTGAATTTGACTCCGCCACCAATTACTCGTTTGGGTACTGGTAAGATCGCTGGGTTGTTAACTGGAGATTTGCTGTTTAATCAGCAGACATTGGCAGCAATGGGGAATTTAGCGATCGCCAATCCGCAAATTGGCCGAGTTAAAGGCGATCGAATAGCTGCTCAATTCCGCTACGCTAACGGTAAAGCTATACTCACTAGTAGCGAATTTGTCAAAGACAACAGTAGGTATGCCCTAGTTGGTACTTTAGCTCAAACCCCTAAAGGACCTCAACTAGAAGGTAAACTGAACGTCAATCAGGGTAAAATCCAAGATGTTCTAGCTGTAGCACAGGTATTTGATTTACAAAATTTGCCCGGTGGTTCACCAGAAATCTACGGCACAGCAGAGGATCTAAGCACGACCCCCCAAGGAGCGCCAAATCAGCCCTTGTTCAACCAAATCCAACGATTTTCGGAAATTGAAGCTTTGGTAGCAGAACAGGAAGAAAAGCGACTTAATTCCACTCCCATACCGGATTTGGCAGACTTAAAGGGGACTTTCAACGGAGAAGTGGCTGTAAATACAGCTACAGCCAATGGATTGTCAGTGGAATTTAATTTGAATGGACAAAACTTTACCTGGGGTAAAAAGGAGGAACGGAATCGTTTTTATACTGCCGACAACGTGATTGCCGAAGGCAACTTTGAGAACGGTGTTTTAAGTTTGCGACCTTTACGAATCGAGTCTAAAAACAGGCTGATTGCCTTCACGGGTAACGTTGGCGGTGATCAGCAATCCGGTCAGTTGCGGGTGAATAATTTTCCGGTACAAATACTGAATAATTTTGTCAAACTGCCAGTTGGAATCACAGGTAATCTTAACGCTACAGCAGCTTTAGCAGGCAGCATTGCTAATCCCCAAGCTAGAGGAGAATTGCAAATCACAGAAGGAATACTAAATCAGAACAAAATAGAGTCAGCGAGGGCAAGTTTCAGCTATGCCAACGGACGCTTAGATTTTGGTAGTACTGTAGCAGTTGCTGGGCCAAAACCTGTTGATATTACTGGCAGCATCCCTTATAAATTACCTTTTGCTTCCGTGGCACCAGACAGCGAGCAAATAACTCTGGATATGAAGTTGGAAAACGAGGGATTAGCACTGTTAAACGCATTCACTAATCAAGTGGTATTTGAGAAAGGTGAAGGAGAAGTAGACCTCAAGGTGCGCGGAACACTCAAAAAACCCGAAGTAAATGGAATTGCTACTATTAATAATGCTACTTTTTCAGCCCAGGCTTTGCCAGGTAAGCTCAGACGTGTCACAGGTAGAGTGCTGTTTAATTTTGACAGCATCTTAGTAGAAAATCTTCAGGGTAGATTTAGCCGTGGGAACGTAGAAGCTGCTGGAGAAATTCCCATTTTCAACAATGAGAACGTGGTTATCAACAATCCCCTGACGGTTAATCTCAATCAGCTAACATTGAATCTCAAGGGACTTTACCAGGGAGGCGCTAGCGGTAATTTACAGATTACTGGTTCTGCCCTTAACCCGATAATTGGCGGTAAAGTAAGTTTATTTGATGGTCAAGTATTGCTGGCGGAATCTACCGACGCGACTTCATCTGCAAATAGTAGTATTGGCGTATCACCTACAAATACCAATAAGCAGAGTAAACCTGAAATTAGGAATGGGACGGGAAATGCATTATCTCAAGCCTTGCCGTCAGGCATCGCTAAATTTAATAATCTAGATTTGGAACTAGGCAAAAACGTCCAAATTACCCGTCCACCTATTCTTAGTTTCCGCGCAACTGGTAATCTCATCGTTAACGGTTCAATCAATCAGCCAATACCCGATGGTACTATCCGCTTAGAGAAAGGTGGAGTCAATTTATTTACTACCCAATTTAACCTTGCTTCTGGCTATAAACACACCGCAACTTTTAGTCCCTCTCAACCCCGTGACCCCAACTTAGATATTCAGCTATTTGCCAAAGTACTGGACGTAACTCAAAATAATGATTTAAGTCGGGTAAATTCCACAGGTTTATCAGCCTTAGAGAGTGTTCGAGTCGAAGCCACTATCAAAGGTCTAGCCAGCAAACTAAATGAAAATCTAGAACTAACGAGCAGTCCGTCACGTAGTCAAACCGAAATTGTTGCTCTTTTAGGAGGTGGCTTTGTAGACACCCAAGGACGTGGTGACAGTACATTGGGTCTGATTAACATTGCCGGTTCGGCTGTGTTCAACAATTTTCAGTCAGCTTTTAACCAAATTGCGAGTAGCTTAGGCTTAAGTGAACTGCGGATATTTCCTACCGTTATTTCTGATAATCCCGAAGCGGGAAGGAGCAGTTCAACTTTGGAATTAGCAGCAGAGGCTGGGGTTGATATTTCTTCCAAAATCTCCTTTTCCAGTATCAAAATTTTGACAACAAATGACCCTTTCCAATGGGGTGTTAATTACCGGATAAACGACGAATTTCGTGTGCGTGCTTCCACTAATTTATCTGACGATAGTCGTGCAGTAGTAGAGTATCAAACGCGGTTTTAAATTATCGTCTGAAACTATTTTGAATTTTGAATTGTTAATTACTTCCTATTCCCTCTTCTCCTTGCTTCTCAATAGTTTGTCGTACCTGTTCAACATCCAATTCTAATGCTTCGGCGATTTGCTCTATACTTAAACCAAACTTAAGCAGACGGGGTATAGTATCGAGCTTTGTTTCTTCTCGAATCTCCTCTTTTATTTCCTGCTTTGTTTCTTCCTTTACTTCCTGGTAAAATTTAGTTTGTCTCCAATCGGTTAATCCAAACATCGCTTCCAACTCCTGCTGACTTTTATTTACAAATTTATAGATAAGCATTGTCTCTACTAATTCTAAGAGATTGCTACGGTTAGCTTCATCCGTTTGTTGTACTTGACTTATCAAGTTTTTCGCTTGCTGTACGGCTTTGTCTTCTGTTGCAACTACTAACTTAATCACGCCTAGCCCAATCGAAGACGATGGTACATTATCTAACTCGTCTAAATAAATTAAGTAAATCGGTGAGAATAAATCAAACTATGTTAACTAATATAAAGCTAGATAAATTTAGCTCGTAGTAAGGGCTAAAGCCCTTTTATTAGGACTAAAGTCCTTACTACAAACATTAAATTGTTTACACCGTTCTACTTATCCAAATTTGCTGTTGAGCTAATGATGTTTGATAAATAAATGGCACGCCTGGGTCGAGACTGCGTTGAGCAAAAAGTAATACTGCTTGCCAGCGACGTTGAGGTTTATATTGATTTATATACAGGAAAGCTTCTGTTATTATTCGCCAGTAAATATCATTATCGCGCTGAAACTGTACCTCAACAAAATAGATTGTGTCTTCTGGGAAGTCAGGTTTGGGTAAGAATAAACCGTCGATGCGACGTGCTAGTTCTTTGATTTCTACTGAGGTAAATTGGTAGTGCAACGCCAGGGCTGGGGATTGTTCCAAAAGTTCAAATAAGACACCTGGAAGAGTTTGGAATAAGGTGTAAAAAATCGTGTCTGTTTTCATGCACTCTCGATATTTGAATATTTGTAGATGTTCGGGGATGATTTTTCTAAATTTAATCTACTTAAATCAAGTCAATATTAGATTGTAATATTATCGTCCCCTTGCTGATTAATAATTAATCGCAAAATTGATAACCCCAAAATTATCAAAAATAACACTAACCCAATTGTGCAAGCATAGCTAATTTCCAAATTATTGAAGGCTTGCTCATATAGATAATAAACAATCGTTTTCGAGCTACTGAGTGGTCCCCCTTGGGTCATAATATATACTTCTTCAAACACTTTGGTTGCAGAAATAGCCGAAATTACTGCCACTAATGCTAAATATGGCTTCATCAAAGGTATGGTAATATCCCAATGTTTGCTGATACCATCAGAGCCATCGATCGCAGCAGCTTCGTAGACATCAGCAGGAATTGATTGCAACCCTGCCAAATAAATCACCATGTAGTAGCCTAATCCCTTCCAGACGGTGACAGCCATCACGCTGGCAAGAGAAATTGGTACAATACCAAAAATTTTGGCTGGGCTAGTTAGCCAAGGAATACCTTCTGGAAAAAAACCTAAAGCTTTCAGGAACTGATTCAGTAATCCGTTTTCTGCATACAGCCATTTCCAAGCTATTCCCGCAACCACCATTGAAATTACCACTGGGGTGTAGTAGGCTGCTCTAAACCAATTCATCCCGCGCAGTTTCTGATTTACCAAAATTGCCAGCACTAAGGGAGCAATTACTAAAATTGGTACTACACCCACAAGATATAAAAAAGTGTTTTCCAAGGTTTTCCAAAAAACTGCATCTTTCCAAAGCTTGAAGAAGTTGGCAAAACCTATCCATTGTGGCGGCTGGGCAATATCTTCATAGCGAGTAAAGCTAAGGTAAAACGCTTGCAGTGCAGGCCAAAACACAGTTAAGCCCAAAAGAACCAAAGCGGGTAGCAAAAACAAATAAGGAGTTAGTCTTTGTTTGATGAATATCCACTTTTTAGGCGTTAATTGATTCATAGGAAGTCTAATAGTTGTTTTGGCTTTGTCAGAATCTTTAAGAGCAAGAATTTGGAGATGTGAGTAAATTTAAGCTTCAATATTTTAAGGGCATATATTTGCTTCCCCGTAAGGGTATAGCGGTTATCGGTTGAGTGAGGTACAAGGAACCCCACCCCCAACCCCCTCCCCGCTCTTCGAGAGGGGGCTATGATGTACCTCATCTGATTAGGAAACGCTATACCCCTACGGGGAAGCAAGCTACGCGTAGCGTCTGGTAGAGAAGCTCGTCGTAGACATCGCTAATTAATAACTCGGAGATCAACTGCAATGGAAACTCAGCACAACTCGCCAATTGAACATCAAAATGTCCCCATAAACCACCGTGGACTACATGACTTTTTGTACAGTTCCGACGACGAACACGCCGCCATTGAGGTGAGTATAACTCCTGAACTGGCAAATAATGGTACTGAAATCATTAACCTTCAGGTTTGGAGTGCGGCTGCTCAGAACGCGAAAATTGCAGGTGTTTACGCCGTATTGGACGCAGAACGCCGCACGCAGCACATTGGCTATTCTCGGAATGTGTTGATTTCCCTAAATGGCCATGTAACCCAAAATGGTCAGCAAAAGTGTGCTTTTGTCCGCGTGCAAGCATTCAAGTTCCCGAAGCGTCAAGAAATGGAAGATTTGCGAGATGTGTGGATAGCAGAACTCGAAAATACGCCACCTGGTAATGCAACTGATGGCGCAATGTGGGCTAGCACAGTAGGCGAAGCTACGAAGGCGGTAATGTCAGAGGTCCAACGCCAAGCCTATGAGGAGAAAAAGCTAAAACTGCGGAAAGCAATGGCTGACACAACCCTCTCTAAAGAGTCAGAAACAATAGATGCGAGTGAAGCCGAACGTCAGCGTCAACTTGAAGCTGCGGTGAAAAACGATGACTGGAGTGTAATTATCGACGCACAGACACAGGAAACTAAGTCTTAGGTGTCAATTAAATTAGTTGTTTGTATTGAGAAATTAGTGTTTAGTTTAAATCAAACTTAGAGGATGTTTTAAAAGGGTCTTTTGCTCTCATAGTTAGCACAGCAAAGCATCTCAGTAAATGGCGAAACCCTGATTTAGCGTTGCACTTAAATCAGTGCATAACTGCCAAATTATACCTTTTGGCACTTTTAAAACATCCTCTTAGATGGTAGCACTATAGTAAAGTTAATCGTCAAACCTAATTTCTCTTCAATTCCTATAAAAATTGGCATCCCATAGGCAAAATACTGAATCTAGGGACTTCAAAATAAAAAAATACCAAGAACCAGAAAAATTACCTGAACCGCGCTCCGCTCCTGAATTCTGCTGTAAATTATTACTTTTTCAGCAATACCCTATTTAGGATCGCTGTTTGCCAATTTTTCGTTGCTTGAATTCAAGTTCAACATCACTAGACATCTCCAGACATTAACAACATATTGACACCGAACAGAATGCAAAGGTTTCTGAACCACAGGTTGTGTTAAAGCAAGACATTTCACTTCGCCCATCTGAACAGGTGTGGGCCAAGGTGGAAGACGCTAAAGCTATTCTAAATAAGCTTTCTGCCTACGAATATTTAGCTGAATGGTTTCCCAGTCAACTCAAAGGCACTGATTCAATCTTAGCTGGAGCCGGACAAATCCGATCGCTAGGAAAGTTTGCCTTCACTTTGAACTACCAAAATATTAAAACTAGCTTCAACAATGTTAGATCCAGGATTGTTGGTCATGAAAAGTTTATGCTGGATCGCTGGGGAGTCAAGCTGGATAAAGGTGTCAACATTTTCATCGTCTGCTCTCTTTCAGGGGGGACTGGCTCTGGTATGGTGCTTGACATTGCCTATAACTTGCGAGATTGGGTTCCTCCTTCTGATTTGCCCTAATCCTCAGCTTATTTAGTGCTTCCAGGAGCCTTTGCAGGGCTTGGTGATCGGGTAGTAGATAATGCCTATAGTGCCCTAATGGAGCTAAACCACTATTCGCGCAACGATACTCATTTTCAAACTCAGTATAGCCCGAATCCGAGCGATCGCATCAGTTCCCAAAGTAGTCAAGACCTACCTTTTAACTTCTGTTATCTAGTTGGTAACAGCAACGATAAAGTAACTTTTCCTAGCCTCAACTCTGTTTTGGAAATGGTTTCCCAAAACATTTTTTTGGACTTCAGTTCTGGGTTCAGTGTGCGATTCGTTGCTTAGTGAATCACGGTAATCAGCCCGTACATAACTAAGCCAGCCTGACAGCAGATTACTGTCACTAAAAGGCTGAACTCTCGGTTTGATGCAGGTGTAAGCCCTGCCATTCAGACTCAGAATTGACTCCTTATCTGCCCCCACCGAGTAAGCTCGATTCTTACAGAGTGAAGCGGGGAACAGGGCGCAATCAGACGACCGTTACGGGTTGACACTGGCGCTAATAGGGAGTTCCTACGATGAAACAGAGCCTAAAAAAATGACCTACCTGTAAGCAGGGCGTAACACAAAACCCCTGACTTCACTGGAGAATTAATTCCCGCCGCATTTACTGAACATAACGGCAAGAGTCTAGGGAATCCAGTGGTTAAAGTGGCTACATCTAAAGGGACTATCAATCTCTCCGAGGGAACGAATAAAAACTAACTGTGGGTCTTAAGGCAGTCGAACCTTAGGTAGCCCAGACGAGCGGAGTAATCCCCACAATTAGGGTAGGACAGACCGTAACTGGTCTGAGGTGTTCAGAAAAATACAAACCAGAGAAGAGAATGATTAGGCACAGTGTCAAAACTAGTGAATCTTGGAAAGGGCTACCGTGGAAGAAATTCCGCAAGACTCTCTTTCGCCTTCAAAAGCGCGTATTTAAAGCGGTTATTGTTGGAGACAAGCGGAAAGCTAGGTTACTCCAAAAGCTTATTCTCAAATCTACCTCGGCTCAATTTCTTGCAATAAGACAAGTATCTAAGCTTTATGCTGGTAAAAAGACGGCTGGTATTGATGGTAAGAAATCCCTCACATTTGAAGAACGCTTCAACCTTGAAGAACTACTGAAAATGAACAGTGGAAATTGGAAACATCAAGGCTTAAGGGAAATTCCAATTCCTAAGAAGGATGGAACTACTAGGATGTTGAAAATACCAACCATCGCGGACAGAGCATGGCAATGCGTTGCAAAATATGCACTTGAACCAGCGCACGAAGCCACTTTCCACGCCAGAAGCTATGGATTTAGAACTGGGCGCTCTGCCCACGATGCACAACAGTACATCTTTACGAACCTTAGCTCCGGTACCAACGGAATAAAGAAACGAGTTATTGAACTCGACATTGAAAAATGCTTCGACCGGATTAGCCACTCAGCAATAATGGACGAACTCAGTGCCCCCAAAGGCTTAAAACTCGGTATCTTCCGATGCCTCAAAGCTGGAGTCAACCCAGAATTCCCTGAACAAGGAACGCCTCAAGGGGGAGTGGTCAGTCCACTACTAGCGAATATCGCACTCAACGGGATTGAGAGTATCCATAGATACCACGGCGGTCACAAACGAGGTAAGAAAATCGCAGACAACACCCCAAAAGGGAGCATTGTCGAGCCATCAATCCGTTATGCGGATGACATGGTTATCATACTCCGTCCCGAAGATGACGCGATAGAGATACTTGAAAGAATCAGCGAGTTCCTCCGTAAACGCGGAATGAATGTAAGCCAAAAGAAGACCAAAGTTACCGCCGCGACAGATGGGTTTGATTTCCTCGGCTGGCACTTTAAAGTACAGAAAAACGGAAAATTTAGAAGCACTCCCTCAGTGGACAACTTCAAAGCGTTCCTAAGACAAGTAAAACACATCGTCAACAACTCGAATTATGGTGCTACCACAAAGGCTGAGAAATTAGCCCCGGTAGTTAGAGGTTGGAGAAACTACCATAAGTTCTGCAAGATGGACGGGTCAAGAAACTCGTTATACCACATCGAAACAAGAGCTTACGCTGTATTCAACAAGGAAACCAAGCAAAACCGCTACTCTAGCAAGAAATTACTAGACAAGGCATTCCCAGCAGTTCCCTACTCCGAAAATAAACACGTCATGGTCGCAGGAATAAAATCCCCCTATGACGGAAATACAGCCTACTGGAGCGAACGTAACAGCAAGCTCTACGACGGTGAAACCTCTAAGGCTCTCAAGAAGCAAAACCATAAATGTGCTTCCTGCGGTCTGAAATTCATTGATGAAGAAAAGGTACATTTGCACCACATCGACGGAAATCACGCCAACTGGAAAAAGAATAATCTAAAAGCAATTCATGAGAGTTGTCACGATTATATCCACATGAGCAAAAGCTCAAGCTGAGAACATCGGAAGCTGGGTGCGGTGAAAGTCGCACGCCCAGATTTAACTGAGAGGTGCGGGGAATAATATCCGCCATCGACTCAACCCAATACAAAAAACTTGTCCGTGACAATATTCGCAAACATTGGGCTAGTCCTGATTCCAAAGGTTATCCTCAGAATTTTATTAGTTTCGGGCTTTCGAGCATTCAATTTCCTGTAGAGCGGGTTCTCAATGCTTGCGCCTTACGATTAGGAGGTCAGTTAATTACTTAGTGGTCTAACCCTACTCCCACCCCAGCGGCGATGCGTGATGTGATTAAAACAGAAATTCTGCCTAATCTACGATTAGCGGAATCTGAAAATGACCATCAGTTACTCAACAGCATTAGCCTTGGCGATAATATGAAACCCTACAAGAGGTTCGTCGAACTCACGTTAATTTACTCAAAATAAACGAACAGGCTTTTTTTGCAGCTTGGAACTAATCGAGCTTACCCGATCAACCAGAGAAATCATGTATTTGTAGTCTGGTACTTGTCCATTGGGTACATACCCCACTTCTTCAGCTAAACTTGAAGGCGAATCTCTGATCACTTTGCGGATAAACTCTTGACGGTTACGTTCTATATTAGGCCCAATTAAGACCACACCTAATGGTACATAGTGAGGGTCTTTAAATAGTATGCGGAATTCGGTTGGGTCTAATTGTGAACCGTAGAGACTCAATTCAGCCTCCGAGACAGCACAGGCGATCGCTTTTCCTTGTGCGACAAATTCTAGCGCGGCTTTGGGTGTGGGTGCAAATAGTATCTGTGCCAGTGTTGTACCATAAAGATTGTAAAGAGGAAAATAATATCCTGTTGCGGAACCTAACTGGCCTAAAGCCACTATTTGACCTTCTAGCTGTTTTAAGTCGGATATTGGATTGTCTTTGCGAACAACGAAAATTGAACGCAAATTACTAATACCTATTAAAGGAAATAGGGGAACATATTGGTAGTGTGCGATCGCGATCGCCGCTAAACCCGGTGGAGCAAATACCAATGACCAAGCACGAGCCTCAAGGCGCTCAACCGCTCTATTTTCATTAAAAGCAGGCTCTAGCTGAATATATGCATTTGTCTTTTCACCCAAGTAACTATTGAATTTAGCATATTGGTTAATTATCTGTTCGCCTCCACCATAGTTGATAACACCAATAGTTAACGTGCCCTCAAACTTTTTTGTTGGTTGGCAGGCAGCAAATGTCAAACCTAGCAGATTAAACAGAAATAAACGACGGGGAAATCGCAAAAACATCACTAATTTATGGTTAAGGAAATAACTTGGCTTTCAGGACTAATCTTAAAAATAGGTGCTAAATTTAACTTCCTTTTACAGCATAATTCAAGTATTTGAACCACATCTGTCGTAAGGGCACAAAGGGCACAGCATTGCTGTGCCCCTACCGCGTGGTCTATTTACCTAAAAATAGCTGTAATATTAGTTTTCATAGTCAAGATTGTGGTAAGTCGCATTGCCTTATCCAGTTTACTTCAAGGGAGAGCGCAAAATGAAATGGCTTCCATAATTACGAATTACCAATTACGGTGTACTTCAAGGGAGAGCGCGAAATGAAATGGCTTCTCAAGCGCAGATTCTCATCCCAATGGTGAATGCACTTAAAGACTATACACAAAATCGTATAAATCCCGTATTAAAGCCTAGACTAGAAACTAACCTAACGTTCATGCCTGAAGTAGTAACAACTTTTTCCTCTAAAGAAGTTTTTGAGAATTTTCGTAAAAAGCCTGAATATAAAGACATCGCCCAAAAAGTTAGCGTTGGTGATATGAGCGTTGATTTTGAAGAAAGCTCTCATGATGAAATATTGACATAGGAAGTAGGTAGGTAATGCTAAAATTTTAAGGTTTTATGAGGATTGTACTAGAAGTTCATGACTACCTCAATTTCAGATCGGCTTGCTGCTATATTATTGTTGAAGTTTTAATAATTCCTCAGAAATCGGCAGTGCCCCAACTTTTGAAGTGCTTGCTAGTTGAGAGACTACGGTAACTTCTTCCTGTGCAGTTTTATTTACAAAGTAGGTGATTCCCCGAAAGCTCAATTTATCGGCTAGTGGTGCTAGAGGAACTTCCGCCGGTTTGGAATTCGGATCAACACTATAAGTAACGCCACAGTATATTAGATTATAAGCTAGCCCAAGTTGAGGAACTGGCTCAAAGGGCTGTTCCGTTTTATTGCTAACCTTGCTTCGGTCGTATTCGTAGTTTAGACCACGATAGTAAAGTTTCATAATTTTCGCTTTCTGAATAACTGTTGTTCAACAATGCCAATGAGTTATCAGAGCTTTATTGGAGAGTTATGCAAGAGCTGAAAAAACTTACATTTTTTAACTATAGTAAAGCAACGCTCGCATGGTTTATCCTGGCTCTGTGGTTAAGAGGATGAATGAACAAGTATTATTGCTAACATCAAAAGCTCAGAAACCTACCCCCCCTAGGGCGTGTTTTCAAACTCGTTATATCCTGAAAAATAGGCGATCGCAGACAGGGTGAGTTGATGAATCGAGGAGACTTAAGTAACGAACAGTGGGAGAGGTTAAAACTGCTACTGCCACCACAAAAACCCAAAACGGGTAAACCAAATCATGAGCAGACGCTCGTTCCTCGCTAACGCTACGCTATCGACAGGTTGTGAATAAGTCAACGCAACGAGTCCATTTTTCACATAACTGCCCTCCCATAGCGTTCGCAGTGTAGATATCCTAAAGCATAGTTTTGTCTCCCCTCCCGAAGAGCTCTTAGCAGGGTGGATTAATTGTGTACAGAGAAAATTTGGAATCCCCGTAACCTCGTCAGTCTGCTAACAGGGTAACTCGATTCATGAACGGAAGAATAAGGGTTTCAATTTTTCTAGGATGACAATTAATCCACCCTGCCTCCCGAAGATCTCTTAGGGGTTGGGCGTGGGGTTCTTTTATTATGGGTAATTTGGCGGACATGATATTAGCTAACTTCTTGATAGTGTGCTACTTTTTTTACAGCTTGCGGCAGACAATGCGAATATAAACTGCATCCATCACAACGGTTGCTTTTGATGGCTTTTGGCATTGCACCCGTTAATAGTAATGTTTGAACAGCTTCAATAGTTGCGATCGCACTCTGACGTAATTGTTCTGAAATCTCTACTAGTTGGCGTTGATGAGAGTGTGCATAAGACATCTGGTGAAAATCAATTAAGACCCCACTTCCATTCCTCTCCCCGAAGCGGAGAGGGGCTTAATTTCCGTGATATCTGTATGTAAATTTAAGATAACTAAATCTTTTCTGGAGATGTCTAATAAATTCTCCTGCAGAAAACATTCGCCAGCAGCGATGTGAATAGTAGGCATATTGATTCAACGCAGCGATAGAAATATAATCAGTTTCATTCATAACCTAATTTGTGTAAAAGAATAAATTATACTCAGCGCACCATTCCCATTCCCATCGTTGTTTTCCGCCCCAAACCTGCATACAATGCATAATCCGCTAAAGCATTAATTTGCTTAATTGCGATCGCTTCAACATCACCCAAAATCCGATAGCTAATTCCTCCAACGCAACCTATAAACTTACTTTCATAGTTGCTCACAACCTCAGTATTTATATCAAAACCGCTTGAATAAATTGATTCAAGGGGAATACTAGAAATTTCTATCCCACTGTATTTATTCCAACGACTCAAAAGGCTATTGAACACACATTCTTTGATAGGAAGGACATTATCATATCCACCTTGACGAAATGATACAGGTGTAGTAAAGGTGAAATTGAGAGTGCGATCGCTATCTGATGCTTGCTCGTACAATTGTGCGTAGGTGGAAGCATTTGCCCAAGGTTGAGTTGATTGTGGTGTGCCTTGAATACTAGTAATGCACAAGTTAGCAGAACCTAAATGCCAAGGATATTCTGGATTTAAATTTAGCCACAATGGGGTTAATTTTTGAAATAAAGTGTCATCAAGCAGGGAAATAGGCCTTACGCAACTGGCACAAGCAATGGCGCGGTGTAGCCGCGCCGCGCGCTAAACAACTAGGCGATAAACATGGGAACATCCGGGCGTTTTAGTTGCTGAACTAAATAATTTGAGAGCAATCCATGCTTAATTTCGACCTACCCAATTGCCAGTCTTGTCTGCAAATAATTCACACAACTCTATCAATGTTGCATCTGGATGTAGTTCAACTAATTCTCTTAACTCTATGTCAGCATTTGTCAGATGACTAAATTGTGGTTTTCCTCGCGGCTTTGGTTGTAAATTTCCATCAATTTTTTGTTGTTTTACAAGTTTTTGCACTAAACTCTTTGAAACTGAAAACATATTAGCTACTTTCCTGATTGAGATGTTCTTCTGAATATGTGCTGCAACTATTTTTTCTCGAAGTTCGACAGAATATGACTTCATTTAAAAGTATTTATATTTTCATCTAGTGTACCTCATAACAGACGGAAGTGCTGTAAGCTGAAACCTTTGTATGATGGCGGTTTTACTTTTTGATATTTATCGATAATTTATGAGGTAGAAAAAGTATTTGCCAAAAACCCAGGGGTTTTGCCTCATAAAGAAAACCGAGTTCTTAATTTTGGATAAAGTCGAGTTTAGATGTGTCACAGCAGTAGTGTGCGTTAGACTCCGTTAACGCACCTATTTTTATACGTTAAAAAGTAATAATTCAGGTCGGTGGTAGTTGACAGAAGTAACATGATGGGAGAGTATCAGTTGTTAGCTCAACCTAATACTATAAAATTTTAATGAGAGGAAATTATGGCAGGTAAATTTGATGGCAAAGTGTCACTTGTAACAGGTGGGACTTCAGGCATTGGTCAGGCTACTGCGATCGCCTTTGCTAACGAAGGTGCAAAGGTAGTCTTCACAGGTCGCCGAGAGGAAGAAGGACAAAAGGTCGTTGACGTTATTAAACAAACAGGGGGAGAAGCAACTTTTTTGAGAGCCGATGTCTCGCAGGAAGAGGATATTAAGGGAACTATTCAAAAGACAATTGAGACTTATGGAAGACTCGATTACGCTTTTAACAATGCAGGAATTGATTCATCGATAACTCCACTGCACGAGCAACCGCTTGATAAATTTGATCAACTGATGGCAATCAACGTTCGCGGCGTGTTTCTCTCAATGAAGTACGAAATCATTCAAATGCTTCAACAGGGAAGTGGCGTAATCGTCAATACCTCATCCATCGCCGGACTGATAGCTTTTCCGGGTCTTGCTCCGTACCATGCTAGTAAACATGCTGTCATGGGCTTAACCAAATCTGCGGCGCTGGATTATGCTAAACAGGGCATTCGGATTAATGCCGTCAATCCTGGCTTCATTACTACTGCTATGATTGAGCGTTTAGCAGCTAACTCAGGAGAAGATGCCGATGCTGCCACACAACAACTAGCAAATTCTGTTCCAATGGGACGCATGGGCAGTTCAGAAGAAATTGCGTCTACAGTATTGTTCCTGTGTTCTGACGCAGCTGCTTACATAACGGGACAGTCTTTGGTTGTGGATGGCGGTTTATTAGCGACCTGAGTCAATTACGCCTTTAACAACCTGAATCCTGACGTTAAAAATAATTATTATTCACAGTAGATCACGGCGGAAATAAAGCTACCATTCACAAGAGCCAGAAAGCGCAAAATAAAAGCCTTTTGATTTTTGCATAGCGGTACTAGTTCCTTTTCTGGTGGTGCAAGACAAAGACGACAAATACCTGATTCCAAAACATTGCGATCGCAATAAACATAGGAGTGAAAAAGAATTGTTTTGACGTAGCAGTGCTACGTCTCTACAAGGGTTCTGGTTAACGCATATTTAATTTCTGGAGATGTCTAATATTTATCATCCTGTTAGATCATAAGTTTGCAACCAAATCAAATGGCGAATGAAGCATAACTCCATTCGCCAAAGACTATCCATCAAGTAGACACAACCTAAAAGCTAGTTAAATCTACTAAATATTTGCTTGCTGCCGTTGATATAGTGACCAATACAAACCCTTTTGTTGCAACAACTCTGAATGAGTACCACGTTCGGCAATCACACCTTGCTCCAATACCAAAATCAAATCAGCACGTTTGAGGGGAGCAAAGCGGTGAGCAATCAAGAACACGGTACGATTAGCGGAAACTTTTTGCAGGTTTTGCAGTACTTGTTGTTCAGTTTCACTATCCAAAGCGCTGGTAGCTTCATCCAAAACTAAAATTGGCGCTTGAGAAAGAAATAGCCTTGCTAGGGCAATACGTTGTCTCTGTCCGCCAGATAAAGCCGTACCACGTTCACCAACATTGGTTTCGTAACCGTAGGGTAATTGACTGATGAAGTCGTGGGCTACTGCTAATCTTGCCGCCTCTACTACTTGCTCTGCGGTAATGTCGGGAGTACCGAGAGTGATATTTTCCAAAATGGAACCGTTGAATAAAAAGTCTTCTTGAAGTACTACACTAATTTGTTGCCGCAGTGAAGCTAAATCGGCACTTTTAATATCAAAACCATCAATCAGGATGCGTCCTGATTCAATTTGATAGAGGCGTTGCAATAGCTTAGACAGGGTACTTTTACCAGAACCGCTACGTCCGACAATGCCAACAAATTGCCCTGGTTCGGCATTGAAAGAGATTCCCCGCAGAATTGCTTCAAAGTTGGGACGGTAGCGGAAAAATACTTGCTCGAAGGTGACTTGTCCTTTCAGAGGTGGTAAAACTAGGCCAGTTCCCAGTTCAGCTTCTGGGGGGACGTTAAGAATATCACCAATGCGATCTACAGAAAGTAGCACTTGTTGGAGGTTTTGCCACAACTGTACTAAACGCAAAAGTGGGCCTGTGACTCTACCAGACAGCATTTGAAACGCAACTAGCTGTCCGATTGTGAGCTTTTGATCGATGACTAACTTGGCGCCAAACCAGAGAATCAGCATGGTGGACAAATTGGTAAGAAAGTCACCAATGTTGCTGCTGATATTGGAGGTAGTAGAGGCTTTAAAACCTGTGCGAATGAAGCGAGCAAATAAGCCTTCCCAGCGATCGCGGGCTACTGGTTCTGCTGCATGGGCTTTAACGGAGTGAATCCCAGTGATTGTCTCCACTAGAAACGATTGACTATCGGCACTCCGGTTAAAGGTTTCGTTGAGCCAGTTACGCAGAATTGGGGTTGCAACTATTGTCAATGTAGCAAATAGCGGCAGTACTGCTAAGGCGACAAAGGTGAGTGGGATATTATAGTAAAACATCAATGCCAGGTACACCACAGCAAAGATGCTATCTAGAATCACAGTTAATGCTGTACCTGTGAGAAACTGACGAATTTGTTCGAGTTCTTGGACTCGTGCTATTGTGTCTCCGACGCGCCGCGACTCAAAATAAGCCAAAGGCAGACGCATCAGATGACGAAATAGCTGTGCTGATAAACTCAAATCCAGACGACGGGCTGTATGGGTAAAGATGAATAGGCGCAGAATGCCGAGTATGGATTCAAATATCGCTACACACAAAAGTGCGATCGCCATCACATCGAGAGTCGGCAAACTCCCCTGCACCATCACTTTATCAATGACGACTTGGGTAATTAGCGGTGTTGTTAACCCCAAAAGCTGCAAGGTAAAAGATGCTAACAATACTTCTGTTAGCAATCCCTTATACTTCAAAACTGCTGGGGTGAACCAACTGAGGTTAAATTTTTCTTGCTGGGATATCAGTTCTACTTGCCACAATTGTCCATCCCAGGATGCATCAACTATCGACTGCGGTAAGCTTTCACAAAGGCGATCGGGATTTAGAGGGTTAGCGATAATTAGGCGATCGCCCTTAACTCCATAGGCCACCACCCAAGATGGACTCTGGGGTGAGTCAGAATTCCACAACAATAAAGCTGGAAATGACAGCTGTCGCAACTCACCCCAACTCACTTGTAACCGCCGCAACACTAACCCTAACTTTTCTGCTGCTTCCACAACCTGTTTTGGGCGTTGTCCTCTGAGTTGACGCTGCACCCATTCCAGTTGCACAGAATTTTCTAATTGTTGCGCCACCATTGTTAAACAAGCAGCAGCGCTGTTCCAACTGGCAACAAACGGATAATTTGAGACGATGAGATTGGCGGCTGGGAGTCCTCTTTGGGGTTGGAGGCTGTGGGGGCTAGAAGTCCCCACGGAAGCTGGCGGTAGTAAAGGAGTGCCAGAGAAGGAAAATGTTTCCTTTTCTCCCTCCATGCCTACTGGTAACACTTGCCAGAACTCCTGAATTTGTGGGTGAGAAAATTCTGCCCACACCGCAGTATCCCAACACACTACTATTACTTCTTTACTAGCAGCTACAGCTTTAAAATCCGCAGACACCTTTTGTAAGTCACCAAACCAATCCCCCACTTCTAGGGCGGCTATTGGTTTGCTAACCCCTTCTTCTCGTAAGCGAACTTTCCCAATCACAATTAAGAATTGGTAGCCGCCAACATCATTTGACCAGATTTTTTCTCCAAGACGATACTGACGGGTTTGGGACTCATTTTGCAACTTGGATTGTTGTTCGGGAGTCAGCCAACATAGCGGTGGCTGATTCCAAGGCAAAGAAGCTAGCACTTTTAATCGTAAAGATTCATTATCCAGAATTTTTAACTCACTTGTAATTTGACTGTCAGTTTTTGAATTTTCTCTGCTAGCCATTTCTCAAACAACTCATTTTGTAGTGCTTGCTTTAATTGAGTATCTTCTAAAGACGCGGGGAGAAATTGTTCTACTCGAAACAAACCATAAGGACCTTCTCCTTGGGGAGAGTCTTTGCCAACGATTTCTATTGGTCCTACCAATTCTCCAGGACTCGCCACATCAATAGCTGCCCGTAATATATCTGGCATACTGCCTCGGCTGATGATTCCCATCATGCCGTTCACAATTCGGTCGTCTGAAAGTGAATACTCTTTAGCTAGCTGCTCAAAACTACCTCCTTCTTCAATTTGGGTTCGGAGTTCGTCTGCCAATTCTCGATTATCAACAACAATTCGGCACAGTACTAACCGATCCAAAAAAATTTTGCGTTCCATAAAATATTCTTGAAGTTTTGCTTGGGTCACTACAGCTTTCAGCTTTTCTAACTTGTAACCAAAACTCACCGATGTGTAAAAGCTAGCGTAATCTGTGTTATTGGTCTTTAACCATTCTTGAAAAGTTTGGGGATCAGTCAGTTGATTTTTCAGCCTAAAGTCAATTATTGCCTGTTCAGTTATTGCTGTACCAATCTCAATATCTTCTCGGCTTTTGATTTCTTCCTCAATTACGTACTGGCGGAGAATATCTCCAATGAACTGTCCTAATTTTCCAGAGGCTTGCAGATACTTTACTGCTTCCTCAATAGAAATTATTTGGTCATTGATTGTCAAAAATGATAAAGATTCCATAAACTTTTTATGTGAAAATGATTAAACATCTATAGAACTTTTAAATTAAATCATATAGAAATCATCTGGTGATTGATGGATAAATACGATAAAGATTCCATGAACTAATTACATCTAAATTGTCGAAAAATTATATAAACAAGAATTCAGAAGTCAAACAGGCTTTGAAACGAATCGTTGTGTACTTCACCTTCATTGAAATCTGCTGTAACTAGGAAATAAAATAATTTGCCATGATTAGTTTTACGGTCTAGCGGCGACAAAACAGGATTGAAAATATTCAGTTGTCAGGCAAAGCAAGTTATGTAACCAAATCTTTATGGATTCAGAGAAATAATCAGGTAGGTAGATAGGCAAAAATAAACCAAAGTATATGTAAGTATTGTTTCTTGCCCGTTTTCTACGCCAGTTACTAAAAGTCGAGCTACTGCCTTGCTTTTGTTACCAAAGTTGTCGGAACTGACGTAGAAAAATCGTCCCATACACGACCTTAATCAGTAATTGTTTATGCTCACAGGTTTACTTAATAATACTTATCCATGTCCAGGCAAGTAGCACAGCCGCGATCGCACCGATTAATGTATTGAAAATATTTACGACTTCATTGGTCAGCCAACTATACTTAGATTGCAGTGTTGCCCCAATCACACTTTCTAAGTTGGTGGCAATAAATGCTGCCAGCACACACCAAGCTACTCCCAATAGATCAATTAAACCAACTCCCCAGCCAACAAATGCGATCACTACAGAAGCCACGATCCCAGCTAAAGTACCTTCCAAACTTATCGCTCCTTCTGTACCGCGAGGCACTGGTTGGAGTGTGGTAATTAGAAAGGTGCTTTTACCATAAGCTTTACCAACTTCGCTGGCAGTGGTGTCAGCCAGCTTGGTAGTGAAACTCGCTACATAGCCTAACAACAATAAGGACTGGGGATTAGTTGCTAGAAATTGAGGACTAAGTACAATAAATCCCGAATTGATCAACCCTACGCCCAAGGCACACAGCGCCCCAGTCAAAGCCGAACCCCAAACATTTTCTGGGCCTCTTGCCCCAGAACGCTTTTCGGCAATTCCTTCTGCCTCCTTCTGCGCCATACCGATGCGGGTAACGCCAGAACCAACCAGAAAATAGAACATTACTATTGCATATCCTTGCCAGCCTAGAGTTACCCAAATTAGGATGGACAGAAACCAGGCGTGGAATAATCCAGCAGGGGTAAGCAGCTTTTTCGGAGCAATCCAAGCTAAACCCAATAGAATTGTGTTTAATCCTACTGCCACCAACCAGGGATTTACAGAATTAATTAAGGATGACATCAGCTAATCATGAGTAATTTTGTCTAAACATCAACAGAATAACGAATTTGTCATGCTTAGTGCTTAATCTCTGATACCTCCCCAGCTAAAGTAATATGTTTGTATTATTAACTGAATAGCGTAGGCGTAGACTTGAAAGCTGAGTGCAAGACCACAAATAATATCTTAGATATACACTGCAATATTGACTAAAGAACGTGGATTAAACAAAATGCAAAACTTCTGTTTAGTTGGGTGGATTCTTCGAGTACCTAACGCATCCAAAGCACTCTAATAAAGTTGTAAGTTACGCGATGTGCAACTTATTCTTGGAACCCCGCTTCCATTCCTCTCCCCGAAGGGTCGAGAGGCTTTAAGTCTTGCTCCCCTTCCCTAGTAGGGAAGGGGCTGGGGGTTAGGTTTGAGATAAAGTTGCACACCGCGTTAAGTTATTAAATCTACGTTTCTAAGCGTCTGCCCATGCAAACCTAAAGATGAAGTGTTACTCAGTCCCCAATCTTAGTCATCAGAATAAAGGATATAAGTTAATGTCAATTAAAACTGTGTTCAAGTTGACCACAATCAAGACTTAACAGCATAAATTATAGATAGCATCAACCCCTAGCCTTTTCCACACAAGCTATGAGCCAAACTTTATTCCATCTTGCTTTCCCTGTGACTGACATTGCCCAAACAAAAGCATATTACGTGGATGGCTTGGGCTGCATTCCTGGTCGTGAAAACCGCTACGCCCTGATTCTCAATCTCTACGGTCATCAATTAGTGGCTCACGTTACCAAAGAACCATTGATACCGCAAAACACAATCTATCCCAGACACTTTGGGCTAATTTTTATCCAAGAACGTGATTGGCAAGACTTACTAGAAAGGGCAGAACAACAACAGCTACTTTTTCGGGAAGGAACCAAAAATCGCTTTGTTGGTTCTCCTCTTGAGCATCGCACTTTCTTTTTAGAAGATCCCTTTTATAACCTAATGGAGTTCAAGTATTATTGTCACCCAGAGGCGATTTTCGGGAGTTACGAACATACGCAAATTGGGGATAAGACTTAATAAATTCCTAATTCGTAATTCGGAATTCATAATTTAAAGATGAATAAATCAGGCGTGGCAAGCATCCTGGCTACTGACTGGATACTTTATTAAGGAAGGGTAGCTTAAGCTTAATACGCTCTAAAACTATTTTCACTACTGCTAAACTCCTGGAGTCTGTCAGCATCCAAGGGTGTAGAGGAACTGGTACTATTACTTCGCGTCCTACGGACATTTGTGAACTATTCGCTGGGACAATCATCAAATCATAAGGTGTCCAGATAGATGTAAAATCTAGCTGCCCCAATACTACAGCATCAGAATTTAAATCCTTGAGAAAAATGCTGTCGGGGCGCATTTGTACACAACCAGGACGCCAGGAACCATAAGCAACTACAGTTCCATTATGGGGCGAAGAGATGGTGATAAACCTCTGTACGCGGTTAATTCCTCCCAGTCGCTGGACATAGTAACGGCTGACAATTCCTCCCATGCTGAAGCCTACTAAATCTAGGCGTTGCTCTGATGCAAAGGTTGCTGTAACATAATCGTCTAATTGTTTTGCCAACTCATCAAGACCCACATCACCATTATTAGGAACCAGATCCAAGCTATATACAGACCAACCCTTTTGTATGAGATATACCCTCATTTTATGAAAAACTGCCTCTGTGTCGTCAAGACCGTGTACTAATAACACAGGATTGCGCTGCTGATTTTTAGTGTTCATTTACAAAATCCGGCTGAATTAAGTCTGTAAAAAATGTAACTGAGTAGCATTGCTACCTACCAACAGGCTATGACACTCCTCCCACTGGTTGAAAGTTAACTGCTTGCTTCACTTCAATTAGATATTTACCAAACAAAGAAATGTTAATTTTTGTCAAGCTTGCTTTCGGAATCTTGCTCTTAGCTACAGTAAAATTTAATAATTAATTCTCGGTGTGTACAGGTTGCAAGTGTCTGCAAGAAAACATTTGCCCTATAGTTTTACTACAATGTTGATTAAGCACAAGCCTATAAGCGTTGTCACTATCACGACGTGATGCCAAGCAAAAAATGTAACATTTTGTCGTAATTTTTAACAATTACGGTCGAGTTCTAAAAAAGGTAAAAGGCAGGAGTAATTGTAATGGATTTTATCAAAAAGTTAATTTCGGGTCTTCAGGGTTTTCTTGGCGGTATTCTGGGTTTGATTACCGGACTGTTACCAGGCAAGAAGAAAAGCAACGGCTACTTCTTAGAACTGGACGAAGCCAAAGATTCTGTCAAAGATGCTGCTAAAGAGGTAGCATCGAACGCGAAGAAAGTAGCAGAGACAGTTGCATCGAATGCTAAAAAAGTAACGGCAACAATTGCATCAGAAGCACCAGCTTCATCCAAGCCAGATTCATTGAACGGAACAAAAACCGCCGCAGCTAAGGCTAATGGAAAATCAGCTAAAAACCCTAAACCAGCCGATGTTACGCTAGTCCAAACTGCTGAGGGTCTTAAAATTGAACCGGGCAAAAATGCAAAAGCCGCAGCAGCCAAAGTACTCAAAGAGCAGCCAACTGAAACCACCTTTGCGCCAAAATATCTTGCTCCTTCGACTACTAGCTCTAATGGTCGTCGTCGTCCAGGAGCGAATATGAGTGCTTACTTAGAGATGGCACGTCAGATTAAAACCCCTAACAATTGATAGAGGACGTAAATTCACGATATCTAGAGATTAAACGTGAATATGCAAGGTTAAGATAACTTTGCCAGTTGTAGATGGAGGAACTCTCCAAAGTAGGAGCGATCGCTTAATTTTCTCCACTACAACTGCATCTTTTAAGGTCGAGGCTTTTTCATCCAAAACTACCCGTTCTACCCGACCTTTATTAACGCTGAACTCAAAGACGATTTCACCACTGAAGCCGGAAGGCAAGTTTAGTTGTTGAAGGTGTTGGGTTAGGTCAGAAATTTGTGTTTCATCTAAGCCGGTGACGCTGATTACTTCTAACTGATGGTTGATGGCTGCGTCTGATATTTCATCTAGTTCCATGTCCTGGGAATCAAAGCTATTAAAGCTCAAAGAGACATCGACTTCTTTGGCTACTGGAGATTGTGGCGATCGCTTTTGCCGGAGAAAATCTGGAACTTCTGCTGAAGCTGGTGCTGCTGCCTTTAAGGTTGATATTTTAGGTGCAAAACCACCAGCAAGAACACCACCAAGGTAACTAACTGCTTCAGGCATTTCTACTGGCACTTGCATAGACACATATTCGCTTCCTGGTTCAACCCGCACGTCATCGCTGACAGCTACAAAAGCGGTGTATTGAGAAAGCAGTTGATAAGTTAAGGCGGTTTCTGTAACTGCTTCTACACCAGCTTTAGTTTCAAAACTCACCATTTGATTCATCAAATCTTTAATGCAAGCACGTCCCCATAACTGCGCTACAGCAATATTTCCTGTTTCCTCAAATATGAGGTTAAACGTTTTTTCGTAGTGCTTACCGCCCGCAGCAATGCCGGAGATTTGAAGATTCCCGCTAGCTCTATCCTGTTTACGACCAAATAACACTAATGGTTGTTCGCTGAATAAATCAGGCGCTATGGCTGGGTAAATAACAGGCGATTCTGTGTCACCATGCCAAGAGATTTGAATATTTGTAAGTACGGGATTGTTGATTTGCCTGTAAAACTTTTCGGCAACTTCTTCTGTCGGTTCATCATGACGAATAATTTGGGATATTCCCCGGCCAATTTCGGCGATACGATTCAGTAAAAAACGGTTAACTGAACTACCAGCACCGAAACTGTAAAGGCGATTTCCTGGTTGTAAGTGCTGTTGTACTTCTGCTAAAATCTCATTTTCGTTGCCGATGTATCCATCAGTTAGGAGTACAACACTCCGTAATCTTCCGGCTGGTGTGGGGAAATTTATGGCTCTACGAATGCCACTGAGCATTTCTGTGCTGCCAGCAGCTTGTAAATTGTTAATGTAAGCGATCGCTTTGGCACGATTTTCTGGTGTATTCGGCAGAGGTGTTGGCGACAACTGTCTGACTCTATCGGAAAAATCGATAATTGTGAAAGTATCGTGGGGATTCAACCCATTGATAAATCGCCGCATCAATTCTTGACACTTCCATAAGGGATCGCCAGATTGGGAACCGGAAGTATCCACCAAAAATACGACATCTTTGGGGACAATTTGATCAGTGGAATATTCCAAAGCTGGAATCAGATAAATTGTAAAGTGTCCGCCGCGATCGTCGGCTTGAGTTAATACTGTGGATTGAGTTTCATTACCAGAAACTTGATAGCGGAGAATTAAATCTTTGTTAGGAATTGTATCTTCTCCGGCTAATTGAATCCGCACAATTTGACCTGAGTGTTCAATTTTTAATTGATGTGAAGGAGAACGCACTTCAGAAATTGCTAAACCTGCATCAATTTCTACTGTGACATTAATATTGTGACGGGTTCGGGTTCCCTCTGGGACTACAGGCGGTGTAATGCAAGAAGCGTCAGGAACTTGGTCTGTATCACCGGTATCATCTATCCGCGTTCCTGGAATATATCTTGGCCCCACCACCATCGGAAAAACAAATTCGTAGTTTCCCGCCTCAAATTTTAAACTTTCGGTGTAACGAATTGTGACATCAATTTGTTCACCAGGTTTGATGTTAGCCAGAGATTGGGTAAAGATGTTGTCTCGTTGCTGTTCTAGAAGTCCAGCAGTGCGTCCTTCTTGTTTTGCCTTTTCGTAAATGGCTACAGCCTCTTCACGTTTTTTAATATTACCTTTGATAATGCGATCGCCTATTTTGATTTCCATGTCATCCACCGCCGCCTCATCGGGTAACGGAAAGATATACACTGCTTCTAAAGGCTGCGTGAAGGGATTTTCAAAGCTTTGGATCACCTCAACTCGTGACAGATTCCCTGCAATTTTTGCTATAACTTCCGTATGCTTGAGCGGAAAAACTAGCTGCTGTCCTTCAGGGGATTGGACGTACAAACCCCCTAACTGCTGATTTTTATCACTTACTGTCTTCATAGATTTGATAGCTTCCTTTGTGTGGAATATAAACCGAGACTAACCATATTTAAATTTTTTCAAAAATCCAATCGGATTGCTATAAAATAATTAATCTACTGATGATTTATCTTATTGTTTGTTTAACCAAGTTTCTAAATCACCAATACTAGAAAAGTCTAATAATGCTTCTCCTAGATTCTCTAGTTCTTCAATCGATAATCCTTTAATTCGCTCGAGTAATGATGCATTAATTTCCCCAATACGGCGATTGAGTAGGCGTAGAACTAAACGCTGTTCTCCTGACTGTACAGCTTGTTCTCTGTCTCTTTGATAAAGTGGTTCTAGTCGCATAATTAACTCCCGATCATCTTCTTCTAATTCTTGATTTACTCTCAAGTTTTCGCGCAGATTATAAACTAATTCGAGTGTTGCCTTTTGGTATGGATAATTTAATGGTAACGCTTGCAACTCGACAATCGCTTGTGATTGCACACTTCCCCGTCCCAAAAGCCTCAACCACAAAGTCTCCTGTGTTTGCGGTAGTTGGTGTATCGCCACAATTGCTGTCCGCAAGGCATCTGGCAGAAAATGTACTCCCGATAACCAACCTTCTTTTTGGATAGTTCCAAAGCTAGACAATCTAGCTTCAGATACGGTAGGTGTAAGAACCCACAATTTGGGAATTTCTGAGTCCTGAAGTTTGCTTTTATTTGCTTTAGCTTCTCGTCGCATGAGAGCCTTTATTTCTAATAATTTTAGAATACAGTCGCATATTTCATCGGTAGAAGCTGGATTGCGAAATGGTTCTATTATCGCAGGATATTCAGCAAATCTTCCTAGCAATCCTAGCACTTGTAAATTAGAGCTTTGCTGTTTAGAAGGAGTAAACAAAACATCTATTTCTTTAATCTCTCCTGAAACTTTTTATGATGGCTTGACTTCTCCGTAATCTTTTAGTAATTCTTCCAGATAGTCCTTGGCGAATTTGTCATGTATAAAGCGCGTCATTTTATACTTGTCTATGAATTATTTAACCAACACCAGTCCACTATATAAATGAAAAGCTGAGTCCCAATTAGTCTGTTCCCTACGAAACAAATGAATGTGAGACTTGATATGACCCAGCATTTCTGTTTGATCTAATGTTGTATCTGCAAAGGACGTGAAATCTGACCAAATTTTGACTTGAGGTAGTTGCTGATCAATCCAATTCGATAAACTATTCCAATGAATTCTGATTGTATTTTGGCTACCTTGGGGAATGATTTCTAAACCTTGCTGGAATTCATAGCCGTTATCATCAAGTCGAAGAATGCAACGTCTACCAAGTAGGTGTAAATCACAAAACTGGGCATAGTCTTGTATTTGAGTTTTCCGTTCCAGTTTACCGCGTACGTCGAGGTCTACTACTTCCTCAAAAATGGGCAAGAGTCCCACTACTCTTGCTGTGATTTCTGACCAGTCAAAGGTCAGAGTTCCGAGTTGATTTGCCTCGTTGCAGCAAACAATAGTAGCTTGTGGAGTAGATTCTTGGAAATATTTGACTTGATAAACTTGAATTTGCTGAATTTGAGCTATTGTTGCCCAAAAGCAGGGAATACCAGCCTGCTGTAGCTGTTCGCCATAAAATTTTAATTCTCCCACTTTTCCAGTGCGGTACAACCTCCAGCCACGACTTGGTAGTAGCAGCCGTGCAGTGTAGGGATCTAGCTGCATAATCTGGGCAAATTTTCGAGATGCTTCTGTTTTAAGTTCGGTACTGAGTGGCTCCAAGATTAGTACGCCAAATTCGGTGTTATTTGGTTGGGCTATTGCTTGGGAAATGGCTCTTTGTCTTTCTTCTAGCTCCATTTCTTGTAGCCGTTGCAAACCTTGACGTGCAAGCGTCAATATTTTGGTATTCGTTGTATCTCGCAGTAGTTGTCGATAAATTTTTTCTGCATCTTGACGCTTTTCAGATACTTCATGTAGCCGACCGAGATAATATTGTACCCAAGGATTTTCGGGCGATTCTTTTTGCAGCTGTTTGAGTAATTTAGCAGCTCTTTGATAGTCTTTATGGTCAAAGGCGATCGCAACTTGCTCAATCATTACTTTAAATGCACACTGAAGGAGTATCTCACGCCAAAGTCATTTTGCGTGAGCTATAAATCATTTATACTTCACAATTTGCGGTAATTAAGGATAATGCTACTACTGGGGCTGTAACTGCTCTCAGGATGCGCCGACCAAGGGAAACAGGTTGAAATCCAGATGACTTCGCATTCTCAATTTCTTGTGTTGTCCATCCTCCCTCTGGGCCAGTAGCAATGATAATTGTTTCTTGTCCTTTGTCATTTGTCATTTGTCCTTTGTGCTGTAAGCAATCTTTTAAATGGGGAAACTCACCACGCGCCACACATATATATTGCTGGCTGTTTGCAAATGACAAATGACTAATAACTAATGACAAACCCGTACTAAAAGCAACAGGCTCTAAAATTGTCGGCACAAAAGAGCGCTCTGATTGCTCGGCGGCTTCTGTGGCGATGCGCCGCCAGCGTTCGAGCTTTTGAGGACTAGGATGAAGCAAAGTGCGATCGCTCAATACTGGTGCAATACAAGCTACTCCCAACTCAGTACAACACCGTACCACTTCATCAAATCCATTACCTTTAGGCAACGCCACCATCAGCGTAATCGATACAGGTAATTCTGTTTCTACTGTCAGTGGTTCTAAAACCTCTGCTTGTTCCCCTGCGAGCTGCGCTAACCACCATTTTCCTTTACCATCCATTGCAATAAAGCGATCGCCTTCATGCAAGCGCAACACCCGCCCCAAATAATGTTGCTGTTCTTTGGTGAGCAAAATTTGCCCTTGTTGGAATTGGGAGGGTGCGATCGCAATTCTTTGCAGTTGAGACATTTTTCTTAATAAATTACTGTCCTGCTGTAGATATCTGCTGTCTAACCCAGGTACGGAAAGCACGAGTTGCTGCTATTTGTCCAACTTTCTTACTTTCACATCCCATATCTGCCAGCATGGCTTTGAATGTGTGCCAGCTAATGTTTTGCAGCACATCCCTAGTTTCTGCAAATTTTGCTGTTGTTACCATAGTTCGTTTTCCTGTGGATGTGTTACCTAACTGCATTAGGATTTACACAAGATAAACACAGATGGATTTATCTGTGTCTATCTGTAGTTTAATTATCTTTAATTTTTCAGCTTACGAAAGATTCTGGAAGTAAGCCTCTAGCGCTTCACTCACCAACTCAGTCATCGGCTTACCTTGGTTTTGGGCTACTTCCTTCAACTTAGTATAAACCTCTTCTTTCAAATTCACCCGGTGGCGTGATTTATTTGCACTATTGGCTGTTTGGGGTTCATAGCTACTAGTAAATTCGCGGATGGCATCAAAACCAACACGATCGCAAAAATCACCGAAGCTTTCCTTCGATTTCCGAGATTTCTTAAAGTAAACAAAAATCGGCTCTAGGAAGCTGTCTAAATCATTATGGTGCAGCTTTTCTGTGTAAGGTTGCGCCAGTCGCGTTTGATTTGGCGAACCCCCTAACCATAATTGGTAAGATTCTGGAGCGCTACCGACAAAGGCCAATTCTGCTAAGTAGGGACGAGCGCAGCCGTTGGGGCATCCTGTCATCCTTACCACAAAATGCTCATTTTGTAAACCAACTTTATCTAACAGAGCGCGAACCCGCTCCAAAATCCCCGGTATTGCCCGTTCTGATTCCGTGATTGCCAAGCCGCAAGTGGGCAAAGCCGGACAAGCCATTGCATACCGCACTAAAGGTTCGATTTTACTAGGGTCGTCTCCGACACCGTGACGGCTGAGAATGTCTTGAATAGCTTGCTTGCTATCTGGTTCGATATCGTAAAAAATCAGGTTGTGGTTGGCTGTCAGGCGGATAGAGAAGTTGAACTGCTCGACAATTTCCCGCAAAGCGGTTTTCAGTTGAAACGAACCTTCATCCTTGATTCGACCATTGTCAATGGAAATTCCTAAGAACAGCTTGCCATCACCTTGTTCATTCCAGCCGAGGAAGTCGTGATATTTAAACTCTGGCAGTGGTTTCGAGGCTTCAATTGATTTACCGAAATATTCTTCAACTTGGGTACGGAATTTATCTACGCCCCAATCATTGATTAGATATTTTAATCTGGCATGACGACGATCAGTGCGATCGCCATAATCTCTCTGAGTAGCAACAATCGCTTTCACTATGTCGTAAACGTCATCCTTTGCCACATAACCGATGGGGTCTGCTAACCTAGCGAAAGTTTCTTCTTTACCGTGTGTTCTACCTAAACCACCACCAGCAAAAATATTAAATCCTTCTAATTGTCCCTTCTTATTAGTAATTACTACCAACGTCAGGTCTTGGGAATACAAATCAACCGAATTATCCCCTGGCACCGTCACGCAAATTTTGAACTTGCGGGGCATATAGTGCGTGCCATAAATGGGTTCTTCGTTGTCATGGATAATGGTGCCATTGCCATTGCGTTGTCGGGCTGCCTTCACCTCTGGGTTCTCTTCGCCGCTAATTGCTTTTTCCCCATCTAACCAAATTTCGTAATAAGCACCGCTTTGGGCTGTCAGCAAGTCAGCAATATTCTGGGCATATTCCCAAGCATACTGATACTCTGGGCGATTCTTAAAGGGGGCTGGTGGTGCCATGACATTCCGGTTGATGTCACCGCAAGCTCCCAAAGTCGAACCCAGGTTGTTGACAATTGTGGCGATTGATGTTTTAAGATTCTTCTTTAAAATACCGTGCAGTTGGAAACCTTGACGGGTAGTTGCTCGTAACGTGTGGTTGCCATACTCATCAGCTATTTTATCTAAAGCTAGATACAGCTGCGGCGGCACCAAACCACCTGGATTTTTTGTCCGCAGCATAAACTGGTAATCTTTTTCCTGTCCCTTAGTGCGATTGTCGCGGTTATCTTGCTGGTAAGAACCGTGAAACTTTAATAGCTGCACCGCATTTTCGGTAAAATGGGTAGTCTCTTCAAGGATCTCACTTGCTACAGGTTCACGCAAAAAATTACTATTTTCTTTGATTCCTTCTACTTTGGAAGGCTTACGGCTAGCGATCGGGGAAGGAGCAGATTTAACCATTAGACTTGTATAGTATTCTCAATAAATCATTAGGTAGACGCCGAATCAGCACCATTCGGCTACTTGATCCCCGGTAATCCGGCCGGAATAAAGAGGAATATTTCAATTTTACCACGGCAAAAGCCGGCTTTGTCAGTAATGTAACACTTAACAAAACCAGCTTTTGAGAGTAGTGAGTTTTGAGTGCTGAGTCCTGAGTACTTAAGTAAAGTATAGAGTGACTTAGGACTCAATAATCTTTTATTTGAAGCGATAACCAATACCACCATTAATGCTAACAGCAGAAGCATCGCTATTTTGGTAAGCACCAAGTCCGACTTTGGCATTAGTATAGACGAGGAAATTGTTAGCAACTTCCGATTCAACACCAACACCTAGCACTACTGAATCTCTATTACCTATGGGAGTTGGTGAGCCATCTTTCTCTACAAAAGAATAACCACCAGTTAAATAGGCGTTAGTTCTATTAGCAATAGGCACATCCACAGAAAGTTCTGGGATGATGGCACTCGTCTGATCACTCCAGAGGACATTACCGCGTGCAGAAAAAGGCGTATTTCCTAATTTCGCGCGGCCTGTTACATTACCACCAAATGTGGCATCATCGTTGATACCTTGTCCACCACTGGTAACGCCAGCTGCAACACCAGCACCAATATAACTAGCATCAGTACCCTTTTTTGTTTCAGCAGAAGCTTGACCAGCTGATAGAATAAGAGGAGCAACTATTAAGGAAGACAATGCAGAAATTGTCACGAAATACTTGAATAAGCATTTCATAATTTTTACAAGATTTTGTATTTTTTACTTGTATATTCCAGGTCGAAAATCGTGCGGCAATGTTCCGAATGATTCTCAATTTTTCTGAAATTAGTGTTGTTATTAATGCAGAAAGCTTACAGGCTAACTATCCCTTGCAATAATAAATAAGCTGTTATAATTAAATTTAAATATCTTTTAATCCTCGTTCTTTATCTCCAGATAGACGCTTTTTAAACTGTCACAATATTTGGAACTTAAATTAAGTCGGTATCTGGTAAATAAAAGACCCGATTAACAATTTTTTGTCGAGCTTTTTACATAGGATGAAAAGTAGGCTGTAGCATCTGTTGCAACAAGCTATAGAGGGAATCTATAAAGTTAATTTTGAGCAGTTATCGTGGAGATTGAATAATGCTAACCGGTGCAAAAACGTTGTCTGGTTTGATGGGTTTATGTGTCGGTGATGCGTTGGGTGTGCCAGTAGAGTTTACTAGCCGTGCTGAACGAGTAAAATCTCCAGTGACAACGATGCTGGGTTATGGCACATGGAAGCAACCACCAGGAACTTGGTCAGATGATAGTTCGTTAAGCTTTTGCTTGGCAGAATGCCTTTGTAGAGGGTATTCGTTGGATGCTATAGCCAATTCCTTTTGGCGTTGGTACAAGGAAGCTTACTGGACTCCCCGTGGCGATGTCTTTGATATTGGTCAAACTACTCATACAGCAATTATGCGCCTGAAACAGGGAGTTGTTCCCCATCAGGCGGGTGGCAAGGTTGACAATAGTAATGGCAATGGTTCGTTGATGAGAATCTTGCCGATGGCTTATTGTCACAGGAACTTAACTTTAGGTGAATTGCTGGCGCGGGTGCATGATGTTTCGGCGATTACTCATGGCCATGCGCGATCGCGGATGGCCTGCGGCATTTATATTAGTATTGCAGTGGCGCTCTTGGAAGGGGCTGACCTGCAAACAGCTTATCTACAAGCATTGCAGGACATTCAAAAAATTTATTCTGTTAGGGAATTTTTATTAGAGAAGCCGCATTTTGGCAGAGTTTTCAGTGGTCAGATTGCCAAGTTACCAGTAGAAGAGATTAATTCTGGTGGCTATGTGATTGATACCTTAGAGTCATCCCTGTGGTGTTTGTTAAATAGCTCGTCTTATTCTGAAGCGGTACTGAAAGCTATCAACTTAGGTGGAGATACCGATACTACCGCCGCCGTCACTGGTGGGTTAGCGGGAATTTATTACGGCGTGGAAAATATTCCTCAAAAATGGATGAACCAAATTGCTCGTAAACAAGACATTATTTACTTAGCAGAGCGTTTTACAAGAGCTGTCTATAGCTAGTTTGGAATTAAAAAGTATACCAAGCGTTTAATAAGCGGCTTTTTGCAAGTAAAATCAGTTGTAGAAAAGTTTCATGCTGGTTGAACAATGCTAACCGGTGCAAAAACGTTGTCTGGTTTGATGGGTTTATGTGTTGGTGATGCGTTGGGTGTGCCAGTGGAGTTCACTAGCCGCGCTGAACGAGTAAAATCTCCAGTCATATCTATGCTGGGTTATGGAACTTGGGATGTTCCTGCTGGTACATGGTCAGATGATAGTTCACTGACCTTTTGCTTGGCAGAATGTCTTTGTGACGGATTTTCACTGGATGCGATTGCTAATTCCTTCTGGCGCTGGTATCACGAAAGTTACTGGACTCCTCAAGGCGAAGTATTTGATATCGGTAACACCACATTTTTAGCCATTGTGAACTGGAAACAAGGAACTCCACCCCTGAAAGCAGGTGGTACTAGTGAAAATAGTAATGGCAATGGTTCTTTGATGAGAATCTTGCCGATGGCTTATTGTCACAAAAGTTTAACTCTGGATGAATTGATTGCGCGGGTGCATGATGTTTCGGCGATTACTCATGCTCATGCGCGATCGCAGATGGCATGCGGTATTTATATTAGTATTGCAGTGGCGCTGCTAAAAGGGGCTGACCTCCAAACAGCTTATTTACAAGGATTAGAAGATATCCAAACAATTTATTCGGTTCGGGAATTTTTGTTAGAGAAGCCGCATTTTGGCAGAGTTTTCAGTGGTGATATTTCCAAGTTACCAGTAGAAGAGATTAATTCTGGTGGCTATGTGATTGATACCTTGGAGTCATGCCTGTGGTGTCTATTGAATAGCTCGTCTTATTCTGAGGCGGTACTGAAAGCTGTTAACTTAGGCGGAGATACTGATACTACCGCCGCCGTCACAGGTGGATTAGCGGGAATTTATTACGGGGTAGAAAATATTTCTCAAAAATGGATGAACCAAATTGCTCGTAAACAGGACATTATTAACTTGGCAGAGCGTTTTGCAAGGGCTGTCTACAGTTGAAGTTAGTGGGGACTGGGCACTGGGGAGATAAGGGGAATAACCAATGCCCCATGCCCCATGCCCCATGCCCCATGCCCAATACCCATCTTAAACAGTAGACAAGGAATAGACCTGACCATCAATCAACAGTCGTGTGATGCCCTTAGCTTGCAAATGAGTCCGAGCCTTATGGAGCATTTTACTATCAGGAACTTTAATCACGCGATCGCGCTTGGTAGAAAAACGCTTGGCGACGCGATGGTTATCAAACACCGGCAGAGTTTTTTGCTGGGTTTCCAGACTGGGAATTTGCCCCAAGTCACCAAAGTCCTTCAGAGGTCGCGTAATTAATTCCGATGAACGGTCAATCACCAAATAGCAAGTTTTAGGCAAATTGGCTACAGACAGAGGTAAAACTTGAACTGATGCTTCACCTGGTCTTCGTTTTGTGACTAAAGGTCTTTGCTCATCCAGGTCATCATCATCAAAGTCTTCTTCCTCAAAGTCGTCATCTTCTAAATCATCATCTTCTAAATCATCCAAATCCTCTGATTCGTCTAGCAAATCTTCGCCCAGCAGGTGCGCGATGACAGCCGCTCCTGGATGTTCATCCTTTAGCGGTGGGATAGGGATGCTGACTATTTCTGGCGGCTTTGGCTCTGGAGTTTCTAATTTCTCTGTGACTCGTAGCTTCGGTTTTTCCGCCGCCGAGGGACGTCGCCGCACCCGTCTACTAGCGGCGATTGACTCCGCCGTTTCCTCTGAGTAAAGCTCCTGCTCTACATGAATTACCCGACGTGGTAGTGGCTCAACCTTTGGCACTTCCAAGGGTTGGCAATCGAAGGGTGGAACTTCTATCTCCGGCTCTGGTTGAATCAGCAGTGGTAACTGCTCGTAGCTTACCTGCGCCCTTCCTTCAGGAGTTCTTGCAGCTCGCTTTAAAGAGACTAAGTATTCATACTCATCTTCTGGCAAAGTGCTTTTGAGCAGGCGACTAATTGTCGAGTTACTCACACCATAGCGGTCTGCCAAAGTTGAGGTTGTTTCGGCAGTCTCTCGATATAACTTAAGAATTTCTTGCTTGTCAGAGTCTGTTAATTTTCTCACGGTAGATACCAAAAATCTTTACTAAGTTCGTTTCCGTCCGCCGGTACGCCGCGTTCGTCTTAGTGATGCGTCATATTCTAAGACAGCGCCCATGCCAAATAACACTCCACTAAACACCCAAAACACTTCTAATATCTCCCCACTTTGATAATTGGGGCCTTGGGCATATTTAAACCACATATCTGCAATGTAGAGCGAAAAGGCCGCAGCTGCAATCATTCGCCAAGACTGGGAAACTCTTCCCCCCCAAAAGGCTAACAGCAGAGTGGTAGCAATAATTAACAAAACCACATCGCTAACTACGTAAAACCAGTTCAAAATAGCGACTAGCAGTTCTGAGGGTTTTCCCTGTTGCATAGAAATCCACCATGCCAACAAACTACCGAACACTGCAATTGCTAACACAATTAGCCACTGCCATTTTTCCAGGTTGATTCGCCTGGAAGCCACAGCTAAAATCATCCCTGCGCCAAGTAATAGATAAGTCAGTACAAAAAATATATCGCCTACAGACACATCCGGTTCATCTTTTAAAACTATTTCGGTATAGCCAAAAATTATCCCCCCAACGAAATAGGAAAGCATACCTAAGCCTATTAAGAGCCAAACATTCCGTCCACTGACGATTTGCGGACTCAGCCAGTTCCTCAAGCATAAGATACTGGCACCCAAATAAGCTAAAGCTTCAAAAATATTTGTACCAATCACATACCACTCGGCCCGGCTTTCTATGCCATTTGCTCCGGGAACTTTGGCACTAAACAACAAAAAGTATAGCAGTGCCAGTACGCCCCAGCCAATATTGGCTAAGACAATGTTCTGAGTAGTGAAAATTGATTTAGAAAGGAACGAATTCTCGTAAGAGTTATTCATAGGGCAAGACTTATGTAGATGCACTCTGGCAGTATTTTGAGTTAAAGGACTGTATATCTAGCAGTGTGTCTGCCACGTAATACACAATCGGACACCAAAAGCAAGTGCCAGTGGCAGGAATTTTGTTAAAGAATTTCCATGCTACTGCCATAGTTTACCCAGTGGCGATTGATTTAGCCAACTGATAAACAGCGATCGCTCGCCTTCTGGCATATCTTCTAATTTATAAATCACTTGTTTGGTAAAATTGGCGTTGCCAAAATACGCCTTTCCTAATCGATGGAGTTCTTGTAAGAGGGTAACTACATGATTTTCTTGCCAATCAGGTATTTTGGCTATCGGCAAAGGATTCGTAGATACCAAATATTTAACCGCTTCTAGGGAAGATACTTGGGGAAATTGCTTCTGCTGTAATACTTGGGCAATATCTTTCTCAAATAATGCGGCTTGTTTAGCACCTAAAAACTCTTCAATGTCGATATAAACACCTTGCAACAGCAAAATACTGGCTTGGATTAAAATTCCTGTTTTCCCCTGACTACCTGTGTCACTACCCAGCTGCTCTAAACGGATTTTACCCCAGACGCTAAAACGTTCCGGTTCCTCCAGTAAAACACAGGCTTTACCCCGGTTATCCGTTAATTCTCTCCATAAGGCTCTAGCTTCTTCTTCTTGACTAGCTTTGAAGATGCTAATCAAGCGAAAAGTCTGCCCTTGATAACTGAGAATCGGCACCTGCTGATCCTTTTTTGGGTGCTGAATGCTTGATATTTCAACATCCTGCCGTTTGAGAATAAACATGGCACTAGCAAATAACTCCTCACAGGGGCACTCTTAATATGGAATATATAATGGCATTTGGCAGCATCGCCAAGGCTGAAATTACCTAGCTTACTGTAAAAATGGGTCTAGCGATCGCCAGATACTTCCCGAAGGTAGCTGCCCAGAGGGCGTTGGCGTTAACAGGCAAATAACCCCTTGACAACTCAATATATCTAAACCAATACCCCATCTGTTTTGTTTTCGGTGTAGATTGACTAACTAGCGACTAGCATCTTAGCCTTGCTAGTGGTAAATCTGCAATTTTCGATTGCTTCTTGGTACGCCCAAACGATATAATAGTTTAGATGACTCTTTTGGGAGCCATTATTTTGTTTTGGGCGCGTAGCTCAGTGGATAGAGCCACGGATTTCTAATCCGTTGGTCGCAGGTTCGAACCCTGCCGCGCCCGTTTTTACTTAATACGAACCCTAAATAAGCCTTTTTATGGTAATCTACTAAATAGGCTTGAGAGTTCATATAAATGCACCACACAAAAGATAAGGGTGATCTAGCAGCTGCTAAAGTGATAGCAGATTTAGTCGAGAAAGAATATTCGGTTTTTGTACCAGTAGTAACTGAACACGCCCCCTTTGATTTAATTGCCTACAAGGATGGCAAATGTTACAAAATTCAAGCTAAATACAGTTGCGACGGCACACTGAAAAATAAAACCAATTGGGCAGACAAGAATGGTTGTCATGAGAAAAAGTACAAATCTCATGACTTTGATTTCTATGGCCTTTATTTGCCAGATATAAATCAAGTAGTATATCCATCAATCAAGTTTGGCGGTTGCGGTATCAGGACAACGCCACCTAAATCACCCAATCCTTTTTACTGGTGGGAAGATTTTACACATTTAACTGAAGCAGCATCTAAGCGAACCTACAAGGAGTTTGGCGTTGATTTAACAACCAGAAAGGTTAATCCAGACTCTAGGATTCATACTAGGAAAGTTGAAAGGCCATCAAAAGAAGAACTAGAAAAATTGGTGTGGGAAAAACCAACAGCGCAAATTGGCAGAGATTTGGGCGTGTCTGATAAAGCTGTAGAAAAGTGGTGTAAGGCTTATGGGGTAGAAAAGCCACCTAGAGGGTATTGGGTTAAGAAAGCTTATAGAAAAGTGGAAGGACAGTTAAAAATCCATGATGAAGATTGAAACTTATTGAGTTTGCTCAAAAAAACTAAATAAATGAAAACTTTTTTATATACATCAGATATTCCATCTAATCGGAGTGATGTTTTAGACTCCCTTAAGGGACTTGCGATACTTAATTTGACTAGATATAGTTGGGAGCCTCCTGATAGGGCGGTTCTGGAATAAGGCATTGAAGCAAAAGAAGTTTTTTCACTGACAGCCGGCTGTCTTATCATGAGCTTTGACTCAGGGCTAGTTATTGGATATGGAAGTCAACCATCAAAAAACTCAGTTACTATCTGGGTTGAGAAAAACGAGGCTGGTGAAACAAGTGAAGAACTAGCTGAAGAAGATAACGAGCTTTATCCAGTAGATGCAAGAGATAAAGTATACAGTAATAATTTTTGGGCTAGATTTGTAGGGCAACGTATATCAAATATAACTATTTTAAAAAGAAGCTACAGCAGCGCACTATACGTAGATATTGCAAATGAAATTGGATTACTGTTTCAGGTAGAAGATGGGAGTAGATTTATCCTTTCTCACGGACTACATGACGATTCGGATGACTTTTCGGTAATTCAGGAATCACAGATTGATAATGAAATTCGTAATGATATCCAAGGACTTTAGGGAGAGAGTGAAAAAAGGGCGTTGTTGAAGACTAGGATAAATGTCTCTGTGGCTTGTACTGAGCCTACAAAATCATAGCCAAAAAAACAAGCTGGATATCCAAAAGTCTGACATGATAGTCAAAATAGTCACAAATACAAGTAAGAGAATTAGCTTTTCAACATCTGAATTGCTTCAGAAGCCTGAAACCCTTTATTTGACGTTGACTATTTGAATAATTTAAAAAGCCCGTGACGAGGATTGAACTCGTGACCTCACCCTTACCAAGGGTGTGCTCTACCACTGAGCCACACGGGCGAAATGTAATCTTGATTTTTCAGTTGTAAGTTACAATGCTGGGAGCTTTGCTCTTTACCCAGTCATTATAACCTATAACTTCGTAAGTGGTGGGCCGGGCTGGATTTGAACCAGCGTAGGCGCTAGCCAACGGATTTACAGTCCGTCTCCATTAACCACTCGGACACCGACCCGATTTGTCTCACGATTAATAATCTTAGCACCATGTTTTATAAATAGCAAGTGTTTAGAAAAAATAACTTATGGGTAGAGACGTAGTTTTGTTGCGTCTCTACCATACGTATAAAAAATACTAGTTACAGGCTCATTTCAAGCATTCGTTGCATTGGTCGCAGTGCAGCCAGACGAATATCCTCTGACATGGTAATTTCGGGAGTACGATTTTTCATTGCCCAATAGAGCTTTTCTAGGGTGTTTAACCGCATAAACGGACATTCGTTACAAGCACAGTTATTCATCGGCGGGGCAGGAATAAAATGCTTGTCAGGAGCTAGTTTTTGCATTTGGTGAATGATTCCAGGCTCCGTAGCAACGATAAATTCCTTGGTGGGGCTGTTTTGACAATATTTGAGTAAAGCGGCTGTGGAGCCAATAAAGCTGGCGTGGCGCAATACACTACTTTCACATTCTGGGTGTGCGATCGCCTCTGCTTCTGGGTGGGCAATTTTTAACTGGACAATCTTCTTTTCGGAAAAGGTTTCATGGACAACACAGCTACCTTGCCATAGCACCAAATCTCGTCCAGTCTGTTCCATGACATACCGCCCCAAATTCCGATCTGGAGCAAAAATAATCGGCTGTTCCTTCGGTATCTGCTGCACAATTTTCACAGCGTTGGAACTAGTACAAATAATATCGCTCATCGCCTTAATATCAGCAGAGCAGTTGATGTAAGACACCACCAGATGATTTTGATGCGCTGCTTTAAAAGCTGCAAACGCCTCTGGTGGACAACTGTCCGCTAAAGAACAACCAGCATTCAAATCTGGTAAAAGTATTAATTTATCGGGATTAAGTATCTTTGCTGTTTCTGCCATGAAGTGAACACCAGCAAAGACAATCACATCCGCATTGGTTTTTTCTGCTGCTTTCGCCAGTTGTAATGAATCCCCAATAAAGTCGGCAATATCCTGAATATCTGGCTCTTGATAATAATGTGCCAGGATAACTGCGTTGAGTTCTTTTTTGAGACTCTCAATGGCGGCAAACAAATCTAGTGGTAGTTCACCCAGTTGGGTTTTTTCTCGTTGAGCTAGGGCAGTGGTAAACACAATTAAGGGGTGCTTTAAGTTGCAAATTTATGTCCTGTGGAATCAATTATAGTAGTTTTTACCAAAAATAGTGGACGGTTGATATTTTGGGGTTGTGTCCAAATCGGGCTGAGTTTCATATCCTGGAGATAGACGGCAAGGAAAGTGGCATGACCAGTCAAGAAACTCAATCGATAAACCTCAAAATTGCTGTAGTTGGAGATATTCACGACCAATGGGAAGTGGAAGATGGTGTTGCACTCAAGCATTTGGGTGTTGACTTAGTGCTGTTTGTCGGGGATTTTGGCAATGAATCGGTGGAAGTGGTCAGAGCGATCGCTTCTCTTGATATTCCCAAAGCAGCCGTGATGGGCAACCACGATGCCTGGTACACCGCCACCGAATGGGGACGCAAAAAAGCTCCTTATGACCGCTCTAAGGAAGACTGGGTACAGGAACAACTCGATTTATTAGGCCCGTCCCATGTCGGTTACGGTAAGCTAGATTTTCCCGCTTGGAATTTAACTGTAGTGGGGGGTCGTCCCTTTACCTGGGGTGGTCCAGAGTGGAAATTCGCGGAAATCTGTGAAGAACGTTACGGTGTGACGAGTTTGGAAGAATCCGCCGATCGCATCGTGAAAGCGGTGAAAAGCGCTGCTTACCAGACGATTATATTTCTGGGTCACAATGGGCCTAGTGGGTTAGGCGATCGCCCCGAAGACCCCTGCGGCAAAGACTGGCACCCAATTGGCGGCGATTTTGGCGATCCAGATTTTGGCGAGGCGATTTCTCAAGCCATGACTGCTGGTAAAACCATTCCCCTGGTGACATTTGGTCATATGCACCGAGATTTACGCCATACCAAAAAGGTGCAGCGCAAGCCTGTCTTTAGAAGTCCAGAGGGGATAATTTACTTGAATGCAGCCACTGTGCCCAGGATTGTGGAAAATGACAGCGAAAAGTTGCGTAATTTTTCCATTGTCACCCTAGAGGCGGGTGTGGTTTCGCAAGTTTCTCTAGTTTGGGTGGGTAATGACTTCCAGGTGGCGGAGGAGGAAATTTTGTATGAGCGATCGCGTATTGTGTCGTAGACATTCGCATCCAGTAGTGCAATCTGCGTAGATAATAGGGTATAGTATGATCTGTCAAGTTTAGTGCTAACCAACAAAAGCGCCTGAAATAGCGTCTGAAACTAGGATAAGCACAAGTTTGACAGATTTACTGGAGAGGTGGCAGAGTGGTCGATTGCGTCCGACTTGAAATCGGATGAGGCTAAAACCTCCGGGAGTTCGAATCTCCCCCTCTCCGTTGAATGAATGTTGTTATCAAGTACTACATCTGTTTTGCATCTACAATGTATCCAAATTGATGCACAAACAGTATTTGGTTAACTACTGATGAAAAATCTAAACATTAAAGAAGAAGCTCGCAAATTGATTGATAAGTTGCCAGAAAATTCCACATGGGATGATTTGATGTACCAAATTTCTGTTCGACAAACTGTTGAAGCTGGACTAGCGGATAGCAAAGCTAGTAATGTTATTTCTGTACAAGAAGTGCGGAAGAAATTTGGACTACCAGAGTGAACGTTTACTGGACAGCAACAGCAGTAGTAAATCTCTCAGCAATTTATACTTAATATAGTTCAAACTTCTCCACAGTATGCAGCTAGGATAGCTGATCGGATTACCAGGCGTTCTGAACAGATTGCTAGTTTTCCTTTGTCAGGTCGAATTGTGTCAGAGTTTGAAACTGAGAAAATCCGAGAAGTTATTGAAGGTTCGTATAGAATTATTTATTACATTAAATCAGAACAGATTGATGTACTGGCTATCATACATGGTTCGCAGCAAATTACATTAAGTTCTGTGGATGAATAATGTTGGGTTTCACTTTCTTCTACCCAACCTACAAGATAACTATAAGGCTGATAAAAGTGCAAAAGGCTTAAGCTGAACTATATACTTAGAAATATAAGTAATATAAAGCACTTGTGCGATTAAAAGGAAAGGATATTTATAATTTATACAATATAATTGAATTTTTCTATTGATACCAAGCTGCCATAAACACGGCTTAGGCAGATAGGACATTTTCAACTTTGTAAAATAAAGGTAATAAATTTAAGTATGCAAGAACAAATAAAACCGGGTTTCCACGAACAAGTGCAACGAAAATTATACATATTGAGTAACGAAGAACAAAAGATTCTTCAGAAATTTGGTAATGAATGGTTTGTAACTAGGCTCGATAGTTTGAAAATTGGAGGGAGAAGTGAATACAAGTACGCCTTGATTAAAGCACCTATAAATTATCAGGAGCTTTTTAATTTTGAAAGAGAATTAATCATGATTTTTAGTGATTATGAATCTTTTCAGCCTAGATCAATTGACGCGATTGATGCTGTTTCAGATCAGCTTCAAGATTTAAGAATAGATAAAATATGTAGTGTTATGTTAAGTAAAGACGAGAAAATAGAAGAAAAAATCAGAAATATTTTAAAAGAATCTCAAGAATCTCAGGTTATAGTTCCAATATCTTATAGCGAAATTTTAAATAATCATAGTGATTCTTATTTTTTAAGAAATAAATTTAAAACCAATTTTTATACAAGGGACTTGTTTGATTTTCAATCACCATTAAAAAAAGATTTATACTTTTTTGGTAGAGGTGATATTATTAATAAAATAGTAAATAGACATTTTTCTAATGAAAATTCAGGGTTATTTGGATTACGCAAAACAGGAAAGACTTCTGTAATTTTTGGAATTCAAAGGGCACTAGATAAAATAGGTGAAAAATCAATTTTGATTAGTTGCGATGATACTAGTTTTCAACAAAGGAGATGGAATAAATGCTTACATTATATAATTTTAGAAATTAATAAAAAATATAACCTAAATTTACCATTGCAAACAGAAGCTCAATATACAGAAGAAAATGCTTCTCAAATTTTTGCCGAAGAAATTTGTAAAATATATCATATATTTCAAAAAAAAAGCATTTTAATCATATTTGATGAAATCGAACGTATAACTTTTAATATTTCTAGTGTTACACACTGGGAAAAAAATTTGGATTTTATATTTTTCTGGCAAACTTTAAGAGCTAATTTCCAAAAATTAAATAATGTTTTCTCTTATTTAATCGTAGGAACTAACCCACTGTGTATAGAAAAATCAAGTATTTTTGGTAAAGATAATCCTATTTTCCACTCAATACCAATTGAATACTTACCAAGATTTGATGTACCACAAACAAGAGATATGGTTAGAAAACTTGGGAGAATTATGGGATTGCAGTTTGAGGAAATAATTTATTCAAAATTAACGGAAGATTATGGTGGACATCCATTTTTAATTAGACAAGTCTGTAGTTTAATCCATAAACTAAACAATCCAAATCTACCAATTATAGTAGATAGAATTACGTATGATAAAGCTAAAAATGAATTTGATAAAAATCATGCTTCTAAATATATTGAAATGATGGTTAGTGTCTTAAGTGAATTTTATCCTGACGAGTACGATTTACTAAAATGTTTAGCTATTGGTGAGCTTAAATTTTTTAATCAATATGCTAGTGAGTCAACAGAATATACTAATCATTTAAAAGGTTATGGAATTATCAGTCAGACTAGAGAGGAATATGATTTTAAAATAGATGCAGTCAAACAATATCTAATACAAAAAAATAAATATAAAAAGGTTAATCCAAGCAATGAAGATATGTTAAATGAAATATCTCAAAGAAGAAACGCTTTAGAACCAAAGTTAAGAAAAATAGTGCGTACTCAGTTAAAGGTGAAATACGGAGAAAATCAAGCAAGAGAGAAATTACTAGTTTATTTTAGTAAAGAGGAACAAAAAAAGTATAGTCACCTAGCTTATAAAGATTTATTCGATCCTGATAAGGTAAATATATATTTGGAAGTTTTGAGAAAGATAATAAAAGAAGAATGGTTAACTTTTGAACACATTTTTTCACGAAAACAAGAGGAATTTAATTTAAAAATGGAAGCTATAAATAAGTATAGGGCTGATGCACATGCAAAACAGATGACACAAGATAAAATGGGTCACTTTAGAGACTGTATAACATGGATTGAAACCCATGTAAACGAGTTTTTAGAAGACTAAAAACTTAAATATTATTTAACCCCATAATTGAAGGTTGACATACTTTACTTGTAAAGCAAAAAGCATAATCATCCTCTATCCCCTATGTACATCGTGCTACCATTACCAATAAATTCTTTTAGGAGGTTAATCAATCACTACCCTTCATGCGCTAAACATACCTGATGAGTTATACGAACAACTGCAAGAGTTAGCTAAAGCTGAAAATAGCTCAATTGATGCTCAAGTTATTACAATATTGCAGAACGCCTTGCAGAAGACAAAAACACAGTTAACTGAGGACGGAAGACGAAAAAATGTCCCAAAACTTCTAGAGGAAATCCGCCTTCGCCGTGAACAGCTACCAACTGATATCGAATGGCCTGATAGCACTGCCATGATTAGAGAAGATCGGGACAGATGACAATTCCTCTTAGATGCGTCGTGGATGCCAGTGTGTCCGTTAAGCAATTTATTCCTGATCCGCTAACAGCCAAGGTTAATCAACTGTTTGCTCACCTTGCCTATCCCCAGACAGAAATCTTTCTACCTGACCTGTTTTACATTGAGTGTGCAAACGTTTTGTGGAAGTATGCTCGTGCAGGTCATTACAATGTTTCTTTGATTCAAGGGAATTTAGCTAGTCTCAAAGCTTTACCCTTGCGTGTTGTCTCAACAGCAGATTTGATGGCGGATGCAGTTGCGATCGCCTTAAATTATAGAATCTCCGCTTAGAGGATGAATGAACAAGTCTAATTTATTACTAGCCCTAGCGACTAAGCTACTTCTAAAAAATCTCTGTCTAATGGATTCTCTGGGAAGAATACAGCAGGTGAAAGATTGAAAAATTCTGCAAGCTTTTGAATGTGTTCAACCGTTAATTTACGCTTGCCTTTTAGTACATCAGAAACAATTGACTCCGTTTTAAAAATAGGAACTAAATCCTTTTCTTTAAGATTCAATTCCGCAATTAAAACTTTGAGAAGTTCTACTCCATAAATATCTGGAACCAAATCCTGTTTTGATTCGTATTCATAAATCAAAATTCCCAGTAAATTCAAATAGTCTTCTTCTGACTCAGTTAGTTCCCTTTTATCAAGTATACTATCGACAACTGCTTGAGTTTTTTCTAAATCTTCTTCATTTTTTATGGGGCAAGGGGGGAAATATGTAAGTAATTCTGTGTAGCTAGTGTGATGATATAACATGTCTTCATTATAGGATTAGTTGCTTAATTATTAGGACTAAGATTGGTGTCTTACAAATCTTAATTTAAGCTAATTGATAGCTTCTAATTAGTGCTAGCTATCAAACCATTCGTCATTCTTCCATTTGTCTCTATCGTATTCTGCATGAGTAAGAAACTCACGAATATATATAAATTTGATTTTATGGTTAATGCAGGAAAAAACGATCGCATTCACAAACCAAATGCGATCGCTCCCTTTTTTGCTTGCATTGTGCTAGCATTAAGATAAATCCTGCTTCGAGGTAAAGCGATGGCCACCCTTTATGTAAGAAATTTACCCGATGATTTGTATGCAAAACTGCAAAATTTAGCCGCATCTGAACACCGTTCCATTAACGCCCAAGTTATAACTCTGTTAGAACAAGCTTTAAAGACTGAAGCACAGGAAATAGAAGACCAGAAACGACAGAATGTACTTAAAGTCCTAGAAGAAAGCCGCCAGCGTCGCCGTGTGAATCCAGCAGACTTCGGATTACCTGATAGTACTGAACTGATTCGAGAAGACCGCGACAGATGACCAATCCTCTCAGATGCGTGTTAGATACCAGTGTGTGTATCAAGTATTTTATTGCTGATCCACTAACTCCCAAAGTTAATCAACTTTTCGACCATTTTGCCAATCCACAGACGGAAATATTTGTTCCAGACCTCTTTTACATTGAGTGTGCTAACGCCTTATTGAAGTACGTCTGTCCAAGAATGTACACTGCTGCTGAGGTTCAAACAGATTTAGCCACCCTCAAAGCTTTGCCCTTGCGTGTCGTCTCCACAGCTGACTTGATGGCGGATGCAGTTGCGATCGCATTAAATTATGGAATCTCCGCCTACGATGGCTCTTATGTTGCACTTTCACAGCAGGTAGGTGCTAGTTTGCTGACTCTCGACGGTAAGCTGGTAAAAGCTCTAGCGGCTTCGTCTTACAATGTTTTCTCGTTTCATGACTTCGAGGTTCCGCCGTTGGAGTCAACATAATTCGTAATTCAATTATCAAAAATGTTTTTTACTTATAACCGCACGGTTCGCTTTCCAGATACTGATGCTGCTGGGGTAGTTTATTTTGCTAATGTTTTAAGTATTTGCCATGAAGCTTATGAAGAATCTTTAGAAGCATCAAGTATTAATCTCAAACATTTTTTTACTAATCCGTCTGTGGGGTTTCCCATTGTTCATGCTAGTGTCGATTTTTTGCGCCCTATGTTTGTCGGGGACAAGTTGCTGATTAGTTTAATTTCTCAAAAAATAGGTGTTGATAAGTTTGAAATTACTTACGAAATTACAGTGGCTGAGGTGATAGTTGCTAAGGCTATTACTCGCCATGTTTGTATTGATGTGAGTAGTAGAAGTAAGCGGGAATTAACTGAAGAGATTATTCAGTGGTTGGAGACGAACCGCAGAGACGCAGAGGGCGCTGAGAGAAGAAAGTCGAGAGAGATTATGTGATGGGATTTTGGAGGAATTCTGTGGCGATTTGCTGTAACTGTTGGCGGTTAATTTTACCTTGAGAGTTGCGGGGTAGGTTTTGCTGGGGAATCCAATATTTTGGGATTTTAAATTTGCTGAGTTTGTCTTTGAGTAGAGTTTGGATTTTTAAGGCAGAGGTATCTGATTGTTTGGGAATGTAAATCGCTGTTAAGGCTTGTCCCCAATGTTTATCTGGAATGCCGATTACACAAATATCGGCAACCATTTGAGTAGCTTGTATAGCTGATTCAATCTCTGCTGGGTAAATATTTTCACCACCTGTAATAATTTTATCGCTGTTCCGTCCAACAATATTTAAATGACCTTGGTGGTCTAAAAAGCCTAAATCATCTACTTGAAAAGTATCCTGATTTTTTCTGTTTATCGGATAGTAACCAAACGCTAAAGATTGAGCATGAATGGTGATATTTCCGATTTGATTGGAATTTAAAATTTCGCCTTGCTGATTGCGAATAGTTACTTTGGCATGAGGAAGAATTTGACCACTGCTAATTTTACCGCCGAGAAAATCATCCGGTTTGAGGGTGGCAATTTGAGAGGCGGTTTCTGTCATGCCATAAGTAGGTGCTAACCGGATGCGATGAAATCTAGCTTTTTCTAATAGTTCGTTCCATGCTGGCGCACCTCCCAAAAGTACAGTATTAAATTGAGATAGCCATTCAGTTAATTCTGGATTTTGCAGGAGTCTTTGTAACTGCGTTGGTACTAAAGATATGAAAAATTCTGATTGTTTAATATTTAATATTTGACCAGATTCTACTGCTTTGAATGGCAGAATAGCCAGTTTACCTGCGGTAGTGAATGAGCGTATAAATTGCATTAATCCGCTAACGTGATATAGCGGTAACACGCAAAAAGAATTAACTAGCTTTAGTTGAAAGTATTCTGTAAATCCTTGTACAGATGCTATGAGAGTTTCCCAAGTGTGGATGGCAAATTTAATCTGTCCCGATGAACCACCGGTGGGAATCATAATACGATTGGGCATTGAGCATTGGGCATTGGGCATTGGGTATTGAATATTATTCCCATGCTCCATGCCCCAAATAATGTCTGGCTGTACTAAATCAAAGACTTGTTGCCATTCTTGTGTTCCCCAGTCGGGGTTACAAAGAAAAACTGGACAATTAGCTGCACAAGCAGCAATAAAACTTGCTAAAAATCGTATTGGTTCGCGTTCGGCTAAGATGATTTTTGGTGGTGTTCTACACGTTGATAAATGTGTTAGTTCTAAATATAATTCTTGAGCTATCTGATTAAATTGATGGCTGTTGTAACCAAGAAGCCAATCATTTTGAGCCAGGTTATTAAGACAGTCTAAAGGTCGTTCCATAAACTTTGAAGCCAAGTTTCTTCTTGTTCAAAAAAATGGTCGATGCCAAAACCAACTGCTCTATTGTTTCGAGATAATTCCGCCGCTAGTTGGAGTGCTGCAAGTCTGGCGATCGCAGTTTCAAATACTGATGAAAATACAGTATCAATTTGATGCTGTTGACAAAACTCCCTGAGACGAGATGGCGATCCAACTATCCCAGGCTTGATGACAAAAATCCCTCGCCAACCTTTTTGATAACAAGCGGCGAGTTGTGCAAGTGTGGCGACAGATTCATCTAAAGCGATCGCAGTTTCATAACTCATACTCAATTCCAACATCTGCTGAAATTGCTCAACGGGTAGGGGTTGTTCGATAAATTCAATTTCTAGGGCTATTTCTCCATTTTCCTTAAGATTGTCGCAAGTCCACAGCCATAAGTTAGCTTCCTCATAGCTGAGTCCACCGTTGGCATCTAATCGCAGTTTGCTAGAGGCTGGTAAGGTGTGTATCAGTGACTCAAAAATTTTTAGCTCATGAGCGATCGCATACACACCAATTTTCCACTTAAACGTCCGATATCCCTGCTGCCATAGGGTTTCCCATTGATTTAAAGCCGCTTCCCCAGCTGGTAATAAGCCACTGAAAGATTGGGCATAGGGCATTGGGCATGGGGCATTGGGCATTGAAAAGAATTCACTCCCTAGTACAGACGCGATTAATCGCGTCTCTCCCCACTCTTGGGCTGACTCAAAGCCAAATTGACAAGCCGGTAATTCATCTGGGATGGAGAAAATTATCTCGTCTGTGATTTCTCCTGGGAGTTGGCGACAAAAATCTAAGGCTTGTTCTAGGGTTTCGGAACCAAACCAGCTAATGGGGGCGATTTCTCCCCAGCCGACTTTACCTGATTCATCGGTGAGACGGAGGATAATGCCCTCACGAATATCCCATTTACCATGATTGGTGGTAAGCGATCGCAAAAATCTTCGCTGATAGGGACGAAATTTAAATTGATAACCCATCAATTTAGCAATAGCTAAAGCATAAATCCTAAACCGAACAGTAAGCAAGCCCAGAAATGCACGGCTACGGCGATGAATTTACAGTTACTTACTTTGTCCGGCTGGTTATGATTTTCTTGGACATGGCGGCATAATTTGAAGGCAAAGGGTAAACTCACCCAACTTAGTAACGTCCAAACTGGAGAAATTCCCAATAGCACAAACAGCAAGGTGAGGGGATAAATGCTAGCAGTGAACCAAACTAGGAGTTGGGCACCTTTTTGGGTTCCAAGACGGACGATAGGCGATCGCTTACCTGCGGCTATGTCATCCTTAACTTGGTGAAAGTGTGAGCAAAACAAAATTAAGGTTGTGGCAATCCCAACAATGACTGAAGCTGCTAAACTTGTCATTGACCAAGTTTGGGTTTGGCTGTAATATGCTGCCTCCACTGCTAAAGGACCGAAGGCAAAAAAGCAAAGAATCTCGCCTAAACCCTGATATCCTAAGCGAAAGGGAGGCCCTTGGTACATATAACCTAAACCGCAGCAGAGCAAAATTATACCGATAACAGTTAAGTCTTGTTGCCAAAAGGCGATCGCTACTATGCCCAGCAACCCCAAACCTAAACAGAAATTTCCTAACCAAAATATTAATGGCTTATTGCCTGTTAAGTTCACTAGAGAATGGTGCTTGTTTTGATCAATACCTGTTTCGGAATCAAAGACATCATTACTGATATTTTCCCAGGCAAGAATTAAGATTGCCGCAGCTACAAAAGTAGAAAATACTGCACCATTGAAAATTTTAGTTTCGGCAAATGCTACTGCTGTTCCTACCCAAATGGGCATAATGGCAACGCTGTACATTGGCGGTCTAATCGCTGCCATCCATAACTTACTGTTGGGACGTAAAATCTGCTTTGTAGTCATCAGTGGTAATTAATTAAATTGCTCGAATATTACTCACACTTGAGATTTTACGATGTAAAGAGACGCTAGATATTCATCAGCTAAAAACAACTGCCACTTTTACTGTGGCTCGTTAATCTTACATTGTTAACACTCCACCCTCACGCTTACAGCCCAAGGCTGGAACTGGCTTGTTAGGGTCTATGAACACCACAAACAAGACAAATTCTACGCTGGTGAAATGACAACTTAATATGTTAACTGTAGAAATACGACCATGATTAATTACACTTTAGGAAGTTAACTTAAAAAAAATTTACTATAGATCCATGACAGTTTCACCATGTCGTAGCAAACTCTTTGTAGACCACAAAGATTTATATCAATTTTTGGTAGCAGTGCAAGAAAAGTGCGTCAAAAATAATTGCAGGCAAATTGTCAGTATCTCTCAAGAGATCGATTTAGTTGACCCCTTACTTGTATTGGATAAACTTACACAAGCAAATGAAATAAATTTTTACTTTGAGGACAAAGGTAAAGGAGAAGCGATCGCGGCAATTGATCCTGTAGCAAAATTACAGATTGATGGCGCAGACCGTTTTACTCAAGCAGAATATTTTATCAAATCTTGCCTAAAAAAAATAATTAATTTTGGTAACGCTAACCTACCTTTTTCTGGGCCTCACTTTTTTTGTTATTTCAGTTTTTTTGATAAAAATACCCAACTAGATTATCCATTTCCATCTGCTACCATCTTTCTTCCACGTTGGCAAGTAGCTGTAAAAAATCAGCGATGTATATTAGTAACAAATATAATTATCAATGCAAATGTAAATATTGAAAGGTTGTTGGAGAATCTGCAAAATAAAATTGAATTTATCCAATCTTTAGAATATTACCCTGCTAATATTGATTATTTTCCAGGAAAGTTCTACAAAAAATCTGTCACGAATGCTGCTCAATTTAAACGTTCAGTAGTATCTGCTTTGGAAAAAATTCGGTCTAGTCATTTAAGCAAGATTGTCTTAGCAGATATATTAGATGTCAAGTCAAGTAACCACTTTGATTTAGTTAAATCCTTAAATAATCTTAGGGAAATACATCCTAATTGTTATATTTTTTCTACAAGTAATGGCAAAGGACAAAATTTTATTGGTGCAAGTCCAGAAAGATTAATTAGTATTAATAATCAACAGTTAATCACTGATGCTTTGGCTGGTTCTGCACCACGAGGTAAAACCCCTGCTGAAGATGCAGCTAATGCCAATCGCTTACTCAATAGTGAAAAAGAAAAGCACGAGCATTCGCTGGTACTTGATTTTATAACTCAACTTCTATTCCAGCTAGGTTTATCACCCCAAATATTAGCGCCGCGCCTGCGACAATTATCTAATATCCAGCATTTATGGACACCAATAAGTGCTACAGTTCCTACTAACATCCATCCATTAAAGATTGTCGGACAATTGCATCCTACACCAGCCGTCGCCGGTGCAGCACGAGATGTTGCTTGTGCGGAAATCCGTCGTTATGAAAGTTTTGAAAGGGGTTTATATGCTGCGCCTCTGGGTTGGATAGATTCTCAGGGGAACTGCGAGTTTATTGTGGGAATTCGTTCTGCATTAATTGATGGCGATCGCGCGAGATTGTATGCTGGTGCTGGTATCGTAGCTGGATCTGATCCTCACAAGGAGTTTGCAGAGGTGCAACTTAAACTTCAGGCTTTACTAAAGGCATTAGTTTAAAAGAGAATACAGAATACAGAATACAGTATTCTAATACAGAATACTGTATTCTGAATGCAATCAGTGGGGGATTTAAAATATCCCAAAAAAAGCATCATCTAATTCATAACCCAGCATTTGGGCCATGGACTTCAGCCGTGATAGGCTGGGGATGTCCTGCTGTTTTAGCCAATCACCTAAAATAAAGATTTTGTGCATCAAAAATATTTCTAAGGCTTCAGGGTTGTACTGAATGCCTTCTTGGGAACTGAACTGGTGTGGTACAAGCATGGCGGCATAACGAGCGAATTCCCCAGCTTTCCAATCTAGTAAAAATGGCAACCAAGGGTATTTAGCATCTAGGCGCACAAACCACAGGCGCACTTCTGGGATTTCTGATAGTTCTCGTGGATCAGTAGGTTCGAGATCGTAATTGATATCAAAGCGTAGCTGCTGTTCATGGGACACCACCCCATCTTGCAGCAGTTGTTCAATCACCGTTGACGCAGGCGACAGATCCAGATTATTAATGAAGTCGTTATTGAGTGCGATCGCAATTGTCATTGATTCAGCAGCCACTTTCTTGATGCTCAAGTGTAGGATCGACAATCTACAGTAGCAGCTTTCAGGGATTGACGCTAGATGGACTTTCAGTAGCACAAAGTTTTCTTGACGAATCATTAGACATCACTTTGCGCGGCATCAGGAAGGCAAGGACAATTGCTACCAATAACAATGCTGGAACATCACCAAATAGGTGTCCACGTTCAGCAGGATCAATTACTGCTTGTACCGCCATAATTAGCCCGTGGACTAAACTTGAGCAAACAGTGAACCAGATTAAACTGAGGTTCGCTTCTGGTTGTTGAGAAGCCAACAGCAAAAAGACACCAAGCGTCGCATAAACACCAATGATCATTTGTTCATATTCGTACTGACCAGGTTGCCATAACCAGCCTGATGCCCATATCTTCATCAGAGGATAAATAAGTAAAAAGACAATTCCGACAATAATGAGAGCGATTTGTAAGTAACGATGACGCTCATCCATTGCTCTAACCTCTGCTATTTTCCCGTGCAGTCTCTATCAAAAAAACTACTTAGTTTAGTAATAGTATCCCCACTAGTGACAGTTCAGTTTTGAAGTGTTATAAATTTTAACGCTTTAGCAAAGAACTCTAGCTCTATTAGACGGTGTTGCATAATAGAAGTACGCATTTACGTCATTATCTCGCACGACTAGATCGAAAAACATTATGCTATTCTAAACCAGTAGATATACTTAAATACTCAATTTGTTTATTACTTTACTATTTAGAGTATAGGGAAATACCCGTATTTAACTGATTCATCCCGCATTTGTACAACGCTAACAATTACTACAGGATTAACATGGTATGCAATTAGAATTAGCCTACTTGGGAAAGGTAAAGCCTGCACCAAGGTGGACATTTACAGCAATTTTAAGTTAAAGTTGTAATGAGTTTGTTTTAGATTAAGGTCTGATAAAGTAGCCGTCAACAAGCAAAAAATCATTATCGCCACCTGTGACTTCCGCAGCATCAAAAGCAAAAACACAAGTACAGGTAAAAGAGCGATGTGCAATATTATTGCATATATTAATTAACCAATAAACATTTAGATGGGAAAATTCCCTCAACAGTTAAGAAGCTGTAAAATATGCAAAAACAAACAATTTCTCCAAAACCAATTCGTTCCCTAGAAGATGCGCTTGATCGGTGTCAAATCCTCGGTATGCGCGTCAGTCGTCAGCGTCGCTTTATTCTGGAATTACTTTGGCAAGCAAATGAACATCTTTCTGCCAGAGAGATTTACGATCGCTTGAATCTAGAAGGTAAAGAGATCGGTCACACTTCTGTTTATCAAAATTTAGAAGCATTATCTAGTCAAAATATCATTGAGTGTATTGAACGTTGCGATGGCCGTTTATACGGCAATATCAGTGACTCTCACAGTCATATAAACTGTGTGGATACAAATCAAATTCTTGATGTTCATGTGGAACTTCCAGAAGATTTGATCCGCAGAATTGAAGAAGAAACAGGAGTGCGAATTACTGACTACAGTATTAACTTTTTTGGCTACCGTAACCCGCAAGAAGGCTCATAAGAGTTAACAGACGCGATTAATCGCGTCTGTACAGGAGTAGAGACGCGATTAATCGCGTCGGTACAGGAGTTTGGAGTCTTCTCTAGTTGGGATTATAGCTTCACTAGGCAATAAAACCTAATAACCATTAGTCTCATCAATGGAGTTCTTACCAAAAACTGTCTCATCATCGGCATCATCATCATCATCATATAAATCTACTGGTAAAATCGTGCCTTCACAGCTTTCAATTAGTCCGATCGCAGGGGTGTTGTTCCAATTAGCATCTGTGTTTTCTGTGATTTTTATGGTGTTTAAGGAGGGCTGGGGCGGTAAACTACGCAAATGTTTCTGTCTTTGAAACGACTCTTTGGAGAATAAAGCACCATTATCAGCGGCCAATTTTTTGTCAGTCTCAGCGAGAATGGCATCAAATAAACAGGCGTTGGTAAAATTCGCCCAATCAAGATTTGTCCCCATAAGATTTGCCTGTTGTAGGTTTGCGCCTGTAAGGTTTGCCTGTTGGAGGTTTGCACCTGTAAAGTTTGCTTGTTGGAGGTTTGCACCTGCGAGGTTCGCTTGTTGCAAATTGGCTCCAGCTAAATTCGCCCCGATTAACTCCGCATTAGATAAGTTTGTCTGCTCAAGATTTACCCCAGTTAACATCACTTGCAACAAAGAGGCTCCCGATAAGTTGAGTCCAGCTAGAGACTTGATTCGGGTTGCGAAGGCACTTTTATGCAAAACCGTTGTCCTAGCAATTAGCGTACTCAGCGCCTCTGGATTGAATTCTGCCAAATTGACTGGATTACCACAAGGCCAAAAAGGAACTTTTGTTTCTCGGTAGCAAGCACAAAGCAATAAAAACACATTCAGTCCCACAGCAGCATTCACCTGCTCAACATTCACCGGGTTTTGCAGTGCGTGAAAATGAGTCAAGGCTTTGTGGGCTATCCCTTCATCTAACCAACGACCTTGACAGTAAGCACGCCAGAAAGACAAAAGACGTTGAAACAAAACTTCAAAGGAAAATTTTTGCTTTTGTTGCTGGCGCAATCCTGCGATCGCCAGTTCTTCAATTTCTTGGCTAAGTATCCCGTAACCTAGTAAATTGTAAATATACTGGGCTACGCTATTGGGAGAATCAAGCACAAAAGTGAGCGTACCATAAGCCTCATCTTGGCGCTGAGTCAGAAATTTAAGTTGGGCAGCAATAGCTTCTGCACAAAGAAATTCTCCTAACTTGATATGCGAAAACTCAATTAAACTACCTTCTGTTGCGGCTTTGCCTGAGCTTTCTAAATCCCGAATTTTAAAATAAAGCCCTGGTAGAGTATTTAATTCCTCAGCGACATTAATTTGATGACGTTGCGAGTGTAAAATTTTTAGAGCGATCGCTTGCATCTGCTCAAGAAAATCTTGGGGATGACGACTTGCGAGTAAATTAGCGATCGCTTCTGGAGTTCGGTTGATATGAGCCGATCCTGAGCGCAGTAGCATTGTCTTAATACCGCCAATTAGCGGATAGCCCAATAACCATCGACTCAGGCGATGATAAATTTCCCATAGTAGAAAAGACTTTGGGGTATTAGCATCTAATTGCAATAGTTCATCATCTAGTAGTCCATCGCGGTGTAAAATGCCCAATAAATGCAACATTAGAGGTTGACGGACAAGGACAGATAATTCTTTTGATTTTGATTGGCTCACAAATAAGCCTGTCTGTTTTAAGAATGTAAAGAAATTTTGGGCAATGGGCAACGATTGCACTTTTGCCCATTGCTGAAACCATTGTTTGAGTTCTTCCGCATCCAACGGCTGAATTATAATTCGCCTCAACAATTGCGGTAATTCAGAGACGATTTTCGGTAATGTCGTTGAGCGACTTGTCAACACAATTTTGTGTCGGTGCTGAGATTGAAAGTTCAGTAATTGCTGAATAAAAATTCCTTGTGCCTTTATACCCTGGACAGAAGGGGGTAGTTCATCCAAACCATCCAGCAGTAACAGACACCGGGGATTTTCTGGCTCTAACCAAGTTGAAAGATTAATCGGAAAAGCAGAATTCAGGGTTTCGATTAAAGTTTTACCATATTTTACATCCCGTAACCTAATTAATACAGGCATCCAAGTAGGGTATAATTCTTGTGCTACCTGTGCTGCCCAAAGTTGGCAAAAACTAGTTTTTCCATAACCAGGTTCCGACTCAATAACAGCGATCGTTTCTAAATCAGCTAGCTGTTCCTGCGCCCATATCTTTAAATCAACTGGTTTAATAGTTTTTTTATCTGGCTCAGAAATACTTTCCTCTATTGGTAAGCCTTTTTGTGGCACATAGATATCCTTAAGGGCAAAGGATTCCATCAGCAACGGCATACTCAGGTTTTGAATCAAACTTGCCCGGTAATGTTCTCGGTGCAAATCAATTTTCTCACCGACTGTAGAACCACCTTCTGGGGTGATCAAACTGGGAGATAATGAAATTCCCAAACGGAAAAATTTTTGCAGTTGGGCTAAAGGTGCAGCATTCTCGGTAACGACTATCAGTAAATGACCAGGAAGTGAGTTGACTAAACGCTGTGTTAGGAGTTTAGCTTCAGGTTCCTCTGCACCATTAGCAACTAACCAAGCGATCGCAGCATTATTTATTTGTTGTACTAGTAATGAATCTGCAACCAAAGATAGTGCTTGTTCCGCTTGAGTGTCAGTCAATTTGCCTGGGCTGAGAGTTTTCAGTAATCCTTGCAGTTGCGGATCTTGGAGAACAAGTTTACCCACGTCTTCTTTAAGTATTTGTGGTTGAAGGGGTATACTTGCCCGGTCTAGCCACGGTCTTTGTAGGCTTGCTTCCTGCTCTAAAATTGCTTGCAAAGCCTGGAGATAGGCAATTTGAAACGCTAGCCATGTGCCTTCGTTACGTTTTAATGGTTTTTTTTGGCTGAGGCTACGCAACAGGTTTTCTGTCAACTGAGAAATGACACTGATTTCTTCCCGAACAATCCCAAAAGGCAGTTCTAAAACCTCTACCAAGGTACAGATATCAAAAGGCATCAGGCTTTTGACTTCCATATCCTGAACAATTCGGTAGGTAATACCTGCCAATTGCCCTGTTGAAAATCCGCTGATTTGATTGATTACGATATGGCGTTCTGCCAACCAGTGCCGAATACTGAGGTTCATCTAATTACACAGTGAAGGCTGCCTATGGCAATTATGATCGATTTATCAGTTTGCGAAAACAGGTAACAATGGGAAAGACAAAGTTTTGGATCAAAGCTGTTTTCTGATTGCTAAAAAACAGTGCTTGTGTAATTGAGTAAACTATGAGCGATCGCCCTGTAAAATTATTGTTAATCGACCAAGACCCAATTTTTCTTTTGGGATTACGGGTAGGTCTGGAAGCAATTCCTCACCTGGAAGCGATCGCAGTGGTAGAAACTTACACTCTTGCCTTGCAGATTTTAGCAGAAATTGCCCAAAAAGACCCTAACCAGGTAAATTTAGTGGTTTTGGAATTCGGTAATGGTCGCTCCACCACCAGTCAACAGCTAGGTTTACAATTCTGTCGGCAACTCAGAGCCTTATATCCCAATCTGCCAATTTTGCTCCTCAGTTCTGTGCAAGAACAAGGACTGCTATTGGCTGCAAAATCTATTGGTGTAAATGGCTACTGTCCCAAAGGCACACCACTTCCTGAGTTAGTCGCCGCCATGCAAGAAGTTACAGATGGTGGTTCCTATTGGTTTCAGGATACCGAAGCAATAATAACTCCTAACTCCTATACAGACGCGATTAATCGCGTCTCTCCTAACTCCTGTACAGACGCGATTAATCGCGTCTCCTCTCCACTCCCCTTTTCCAGACTGCGAAATAATTTACGTTTGTCAGGAATTGCTTACATTGAGGCTACCCTAGCCGTAGTCACAGCACAATTACAAGTTCCCGGATTACCAGTATTAGATCGAGCAATTCTAGCTGGACGGCGGCGAGAACTGCTAGCGGCTCGTTGGTTGCTAAATCGGTTGTTGCTTTCATCACAAGAAAGGCAACAGGAACATACCCCCATTGCTGATGAGTCGCCTCTGACTCCTTCGTTGAGTAGCGCCATTCAACAAAGGCAAACTGTATCACCTTTACTTAGTCCAGGAACACTAGAATCTGACTTATTTGCATCTTGTGTTACCAAACTTCAATTCTCTTTACGAAATGTAACAGATGTACCTTTAGAAATTGACATCTTTCGTGAAGATAAAAAACGGGAATTACTTTATCTGATCCTGCAAAAATTGGCTGAACAGTTGGATGAACTGCGTGCTTCTCAAATAGAGATAAATCAATTGTATGAAGTAAAACATACCTTAATAACCGATTTATGGCAAGTAGCGATTACAGATTTTTTTGGTAAATTTTATCGGATAAAATTAGGTGATAATAATATAGAGATTGTTAATTTATTGTTGCGAAATACAGAGGTTATACAAAGAGATATTCTCAATAAAATCCCGCTAGTTTGTGAGTTGTATTCTTATCTACTATTTCAAACAGAATTAAACATTGATAATACCTCCTATCCAGTAGTGAGCGCTGAAGCCAAGTCCCAAGCATTAATGATTTTAGAGAACTTGTTGATTCAGGTAGCGAATGGAGTAGTGCAACCACTTCTAAATTCTTTAGCAGATGTAGAAGAGATTAAGCAAAATTTTTATGGACGCCAATTGATTTCCACAAGAGAGATAGAACGGTTTAGAAATGATTTGTCTTGGAAATATCGATTAAGAAATTATATAAATGAGCCAAAAGCCGTTTTTGAAAGTCGGTATGAGCTATTTGTAATTGCGCCTCGCGGCATTGCCAATAGTTCAGTTTATGCTCCTCGAAATCAGGAGTTAGTAAGACTTTCTAATATTCCTTTAGTAGTGACATTGCTCCTAGAATTTAGTGATGCGATCGCACCGCGTTTAAAATCACTATTAGCATTTATAGGTAGCGGTATAGTCTTCATTCTTACCCAAATAGTTGGTCGGGGTTTAGGTTTAATCGGTCGTGGTATTCTTCAAGGTATTGGCAGCGTTTCGTTAGTAGAAAAGAATCTGAGACGAAATAGCGATCGACCTAAGTGAGGGAGCAGACTTTTCACGGTATCTGGAAAACCTCACTTCTATTTCTCTCTCCTAGAAGGAGAGGGACTTTGAATTTTCCCCCTTCCCGATGCGGGAAGGGGGTTAGGGGCTTAGGTTTAACGCGAGCTTGAATTGTCAGAGTGAAGAAGGTGCAAAGACACGGAGACGCGGAGAATGACAAATGATTTTATCGGGCTAGCAATTTCTTATGTTTACGCTACTGGTCTGCTTGTCATTGGCGAGGGACTGCGTAGACTGTTTGGTGTGAAGCCAGATTTGACCCGCAAAGTAATCCATATTGGTGCAGGGATGTGGGTTTTCGGCGTGCTGCTGCTGTTTAACCACTGGGAAATCGGAATGATCCCTTTTGCTACTTTTATCGGACTCAACTACCTATTTTACCGGTACCGAATCATTGGCGCAATGGATACCCAAGATAGCTCACCTGGTACGGTTTATTTCGCTATCTCAGTGACGCTGCTATTCGCGCTACTGTGGCGACCAGATGGGCCAGTTGATAGCGCCCCGATCGCTGTTGCTGGGATAATGGCGATGACCTGGGGTGATGCATTGGCAGCATTAATCGGCAGACGCTTCGGGCAGCATAAATACCAAGTGGGAAATTCTGTGCGTTCCTGGGAGGGTTCAGCAGCAATGTTTGTAGCGAGTACAGTGGTGATTTTTTTGGTGCTGTTGCTGCTACCTGGTTCGTCGCTGAGTCCCCTAGCAACGCCTTTAGGTTTAGGATGGGCTTTGTTAACGGCGGTAGTAACTGCTACTTTCGCAACCCTAGCAGAGGCAGTCTCACCCCACGGCACAGATAACCTCAGCGTACCTTTAGTAGCGGCTGGGATAGTGTGGGTAGTCACACAATTTTGGATTTTAGATTTTAAATTTTAGATTGACCCCATGCTCAAGTCCTTGTCGTTACCCATATCTTTTTAATCTCTCGCTTCGTTACCAACCCGCCTTGGAATAAATTCCGAGGCTAATAGGTTAAGTCCTCTCAAGAGGACTAAATACAAGGTTTTAAGTCATGTAGATGGTTAGATGTGTGTTAGGGAAAATTTAAGTCCACTTAAGTGGACTTAAGCTATGAGCCGCAGAACTTAAGTTCTGGGCGGGATATCGGTGGACGCGATACTTTGACTGTTACAAAAATGTGGGTAATGACAAGTGCTATAGCGTTTACTAATCACATGAGGTACATCATAGCCCCCTCATCGCTTGCGGGGAGGGGGTTGGGGGTGGGGTTCTTGTACCTCACTCAAGCGAGAACCGTTATAAAGTCAGGGAGTCAGGGGCTTGTTATTTAATCTTAGATTTATTCTCGCGTTTAAATTCGCAAGTCTCAGACCTTTTTAAATTTTGGACTTCGGCGTGAGTGCTCAGTCGAACGCTTTTGAATCTTCAATTCCATTTTCCAAAATTCGGTGATGCAGGGGTTGTGAATTGTTCAAGTCAACACGTAAATCAGGCTTAGGTGGATCTTTATTGCTTGTGCTGGCGTAATTGCTCTATTATGTAGTCTTCCAGTTCTTGTCTTTCTCTATTACTGGCATTTCGTTGATAAGTTCTTCCTGTTTCTTGAATAAATTTACGTTTCTCGCTTGGAGAAGATTTGAGTTTACCTCCAGTGCCTTGCAGCTTTTGCTGTAATTCTTCCCAAGTCTTTTCACCTACACTTTCACCTAGTTTTACTAGTACCTTTGGTAGTAATATTTTTGCCTCTCTTTGAAAATCGTCTTCTGTATCAAGGGAAGCTAAATCTATATTGCTGAAGTCGATATCGATTTGAAACTTACTCATGGAATTATATTTATTCTGTTCAAAATTATTACCACAATCGGGGGAAGATGGGTTTTCAATTTTCAGCTATGAGTCTAAGATAGTATAATTGTACTGTTTAACCTTAGTAACTGAAGTTGAAAACATCAATTCTGAAAGTTGATTGAATACTTCCGGTAGTATAGCCCTACTGAATCATTCACAACAAGATTCCCGACTTCTTAAAATCAGTGGGGAATCTCAGCCTTTTGATTTTCACTTATAAAATAAAATTGCTATATATTCAGAAAGAATACATATAATTAATGACCGTACAAATAGGTTAGCAATGTTAGAAATGCTATCTTAAAAGCAAGGTTATTTGCTCAATTTTTGAGGATAATACTATGACTACAACGCTCAAAGAGGCTAATTCTATTGAGTCATTACTAGGTAAAGAGGCAGAATACCTGCTTACCTACAAAGCAAAAGTTTCTCAGGATTTACTACATTTGCCAGGCCCAGACTTTGTTGATCGAATCTGGCTCAACAGCGATCGCAATCCCCAAGTATTGCGTAATCTCCAGCTACTTTATTCTACAGGTCGTCTGGCAAACACAGGTTATCTGTCTATCTTACCAGTAGACCAAGGGATTGAACACTCAGCAGGTGCGTCTTTTGCGCCCAATCCAATTTACTTTGACCCAGAAAATATTGTCAAGCTAGCGATCGCCGCAGGTTGCAATGCTGTTGCTACCACTTTGGGGACATTAGGTATAGTTTCGCGCAAATATGCCCACAAAATTCCCTTTATTACCAAAATCAATCACAACGAATTGCTGACTTTCCCCAATCAATTTGACCAGGTATTGTTTGCTGATGTGGAACAAGCTTGGAATTTGGGGGCGGCGGCGGTAGGTGCGACAATTTACTTTGGTTCAGAGCAGTCTACCAGACAAATTCACGAAATCAGCCAAGCTTTTAAACGCGCTCATGAACTGGGTTTGGTAACTATTCTCTGGTGCTATCTGCGGAACAACGCTTTTAAAGAAGATAAAGATTATCACCTTGCTGCTGACCTCACCGGACAGGCAAATCATTTGGGTGTGACGATTGAAGCCGACATAATTAAACAAAAGTTACCAGAAAATAACAATGGTTATGGTGCAGTTGCCAAAGCCACTGGTAAGAGTTACGGCAAAACCGATGAGCGGGTTTATACAGACTTGACGACCGATCACCCAATTGATTTAACTCGTTACCAAGTACTGAATTGCTACTCTGGGCGTGTGGGACTGATTAATTCTGGTGGCGCGATTGGTAAAAATGACTTCGCCGAAGCAGTTCGCACGGCTGTAATTAACAAACGTGCTGGTGGTTCAGGATTAATCTCTGGGCGAAAGACCTTTCAGCGTCCCTTTGAGGAAGGTGTGAAGCTATTTCACGCCATTCAAGATGTTTATTTATCGCCGGATGTGACTATAGCTTAGGGAGCAGGGAGCAGGGAGCAGGGAGCAGGGAGCAGGGAGTGGGGAGTGGGGAGCAGGGAGTGGGGAGCAGGGAGCAGAGGGAAAGAGGTAATTTTTAATTTTTCCCCATGCCCAATGCCCCATGCCCCATTTCCCATTTCCTACTTCAAACCCAGAATATTCAAGACTATGTACAAGCTCCCGGCGTATGTAGCAGAACCAAGCAGTACGCAAACTGGCAGTGTCAGCACCCAGGCTAGGAGAATATTTCTCAAGGTGTCCGCTTGCAAACCAGAATGGTTCGCCGCCATTGTACCCGCTACACCCGATGATAGGACGTGAGTGGTGCTGACTGGCAGACCGAAGTAATCTGCAGCACCAATAGTTGTCATAGCTACTAACTCGGCGGAAGCTCCTTGAGCGTAGGTAAGATGGTCTTTGCCAATCTTTTCACCCACTGTCACCACGATGCGTTTCCAACCAATCATTGTGCCAAGACCTAATGCAATGGCAACGGCAAATTTTACCCAATTGGGAATGAATTTGGTTACTTTATCCAACTGCTTCTTATAGCCGGTAAGCACCTGTTCTTGTTTGGCATCGGTTAATTTTTTCTGGTTGTCCAGTTTCCCAATTGTTCCAGCGACTAGATACATATCGGTTCGTAATGAGCCAAGCTCATCCTGTGAAAGCTGCTTGAAACTAGTCTTACCAGCAAGCTTATCTCCAATTGTCCGACTCTGGGCTGCAAGGGCTGCGAATGTTTTATCGTTGGCTTCGCCAGTTGGTTTAAGGAAGTTGGAAAGCTCATCTGTGATGTTTTGGCCATTCAAGGATGTTCCAGACACTTGTTGTTGCAGCACTGGAATCACAGAGTTGGACGTAGCGGCCAACTGAGCGATCGCTCCGGCGTTGGTATCCATATTCAGTGCAAACATACCTGGTAGAATGCCTACTAAGATCAGCATGATCAGACCCATACCTTTTTGACCATCATTTGAACCGTGGGCGAAGCTCACACCAGTACATGTCAAGATTAACAAACCACGTATCCAAGGCGGTGGTGTTTTGTTCCCTTCTGGCGCACGGTACAACTCTGGTCGGTGGATCAGTCTCTTTGCCAGCAGTAACAGCAGTCCAGCGCAGGTGAATCCAACAATTGGCGAAACCAGTAGAGATGTGAAAACTTCCTGCGTCTTTGCCCAGTTTACGCCCTCGCCAAAGACATGACCCGAAGATAACAATGAATTTGCTAAACCAACACCCATGATTGAGCCAATCAGCGTATGTGAACTGGATGCAGGTAAGCCCAAGTACCAAGTTCCCAAGTTCCACATGATCGCCGAAATCAAAAGTGCAAACACCATTGCAAACCCTGCACTTGAGCCAACATTAATTACCAACTCAACGGGAAGCAGGGCAACAATGCCAAAAGCAACGGCTCCACTTGATGTCAGCACACCAATTAGGTTCCAACAGCCTGACCAGACGACGGCGATGTTTGGCTTCAGGCTATGAGTGTAAATGACTGTAGCAACTGCATTTGCAGTGTCATGAAAACCATTGACAAATTCAAAGCTGAGTGCTAGACCCAGCGCCAAAGCTAGAAATAAATATTCCATTTAGCACTCCCAATAAAAGACAAGAATGCAGTCTGACAAAAACAAGTTGTGTGACAAAAAAAACTATTAAAACTAAGAAAAAAACCTGGGATTATTGCAATTGTGCGAACTACTCAAAAAATTATGGTTATAAATATAACCTCTCCTTGAACAGATTCTCTGATTGCGTCTACTATCTCGAAATAAGAATGGGTTCTAATTACATTTGAAGATTAGGATAGATAAGTTAAGAAATAAATAAGTAATGGTAAAGAATAAATTAAGTAACTTCAAATCATACTTGTGGGGAGCAGGGGGAGCAGGGGAGGAAGAATTTTAGATTTTAGATTTTGGATTTTAGATTGAAATTTAATCCAAAATTTAAAATCCAAAATCCAAAATTGAATTGCCCCATGCCCATTGTTATCTAACGTTTCTCAGTAAGAAATCTGGCTGACCACAACTTTTTTGCGATCGCTTCAAAATCTCGGCGCTACAAATACCAGCTTCACCGTTTTTGGAATAACAAAAGAAGACTTCTTGCAAAAATCTTCCCGAACCAGAACAAAAAGGTGCTATGCCATCAGCAGTAATTTGATTATTAGCACTCACAAATGAATTTTCAAAATCTGTAATTGTGGTACGCAAGGGTTTATTGGGACGATTATAAGCTGCGGGAATAGCGATCGCATCTTTTAGTTTTTTACTGAATCCCAAGTATTCCGCAGGAGTTTTCCCCGAACAAGTACCATGTTTTTCCCATTCATGATCGTAAAGTTTATTACTAGGATACAAATTGGGAAACTGCTGCTTTACTTCCGACGGTAATTTTTGCGTGGAACAATTAGCAGGATAACCAGTTTGGTACTGCGGCCACAAACCATGTAGTACAAAACCAAGTTTCCTCCCAGAACCACACTGCTGCTGGTCATGGGTACCATTTGCTGCACAATAATCTGGCGACCAAGAGAGTGTCAGTACATAAAAATCAAATTTACCCGGAGTACCGCGATTTTGAGCAATGGCAGCATTAGGTATAAAAACACCAGTAATTAACAGAGAAGATGCAATGAAAAGTTTCTTGAAGTGCATATAGTTAGTTTTCCCTAAAATCAAAACACTACATAGACTATATTGTTAAGAGTCAAGGGTCAAGAGTCAGTAATTCTTCGTAATTATCCAGTTCCCAATCCCCAACGAATTCAGAAAAAGCAAATCTTGGTACGGATTCTGGGATATCCTTAGATAAGTGAAAGATTTGCCAAAATATAGTAAGAATGAAGCTGGCAGCAAGAGTAAGTCAGGTAACACCTTCATTAACCTTAGCGATCGCAGCCAAGGCTAAGGCACTGAAGGCAGAAGGAATAGATGTTTGTAGTTTTAGCACTGGAGAACCAGATTTTGATACTCCAGCGCATATTAAAGCCGCAGCAGTAAAGGCTTTGGATGAAGGCAAAACCAAATACGGTGCAGCAGCTGGAGAACCAAAGTTAAGGGAAGCGATCGCCCGTAAGCTTAAAATTGATAACGGTCTTGATTACAAGTCAGAGAATGTGATCGTCACCAATGGCGGTAAGCATTCTCTGTACAACTTGATAGTGGCGCTAATTGATCCAGGTGATGAGGTAATTATCCCTGCGCCCTACTGGTTAAGTTATCCCGAAATGGTGACTTTGGTCGGTGGAGTTTCGGTGATTGTCTCTACAGATGCAACGACGGGTTATAAAATTACTCCCGAACAACTCCGTAAAGCAATCACGCCGAAGACGAAGTTATTTATCCTCAACTCCCCATCTAATCCCACAGGGATGGTTTACACGCCAGATGAAATCAAAGCACTGGCGAAGGTAGTAGTTGATGCAGATATCTTTGTCGTCTCTGATGAGATTTACGAAAAGATTCTCTACGACGGTGCAGAACATATCAGCATCGGTTCTCTAGGCAAGGAAATTTTTGACCGCACTTTGATCAGTAATGGGTTTGCAAAGGCTTATTCGATGACTGGGTGGAGACTTGGTTATTTAGCCGGGCCAGTAGAAATCATTAAAGCAGCGAGTACCATCCAAGGGCATAGTACATCTAACGTGTGTACGTTTGCCCAATATGGTGCGATCGCGGCTTTGGAAAGTCATCAAGATTGTGTCGAAGAAATGCGTCAAGCCTTCGCCAAACGCCGACAAGTTATGTTAGACAGACTCAACGCCATTCCCGGATTGAGTACCGCAAAACCAGATGGCGCTTTTTATCTGTTCCCTGATATCAGCAAAACCGGTCTAAAATCCCTAGAATTTTGTGACGCTTTCTTGGAAAAACATCAAGTTGCAGTCATTCCCGGAATTGCTTTTGGCGCTGATGACAACATTCGCCTTTCCTACGCCACAGATATGGCGACGATTGAAAAGGGAATGGATAGATTGGAGAAATTTGTCAAGTCGCGTATTTAGTTAGTTGTCATTTGTCATTTGTGAGAAGAATTTACTAACTCTCCAACTTCTTAACTCCACCTTTTCCACTGAGAACGGGTGGAGTTTATATTAATACTAATATCTTAATGTCATTTGTCATTTGTTATTCTCTCTCATGCCCAATGCCCTCTTACATCTACATCAATTCCATCTCTCGCAACCCTTGGCGTAGTCTCTTCGCCTCTTCGGGATTATACCTTTCATGAATAGCGATCGCTTTTCTAAAAGCTGTTAAACTATCTTGATGATTGCCAACTTTCAGCAATACTACCCCTAAATTTTGATACGCTTCGGCATAGTTGGGATTTAACGCGATCGCATTTTGATAAGATGCGATCGCATCTGTAAATAAACCCAAAGCCTTAAATGTCATCGCCAAATTATAATGTCCAACAACAAAGTTAGGGTCAATTTTCAAAGTTGTGGCATAAGCCGTTTTCGCACCGTTGAAATCTCCTGCTGCTTTGAGTAAGTTACCCAAGTTGTTGTATGCTCCTAATTTGAGCATGGGGTAAATTGGCAATTTGATAGCAGCTTGATAGTGAGAAATAGCCTGTGGGGATTTTTGCAACCGACTGTAAGCAATGCCTAAATGATAGTGGAGTTCATATAAAATATCGTAGTTTTCTTCAGCAACAGTGATTCCATGTCTGAGCAACTCCATACCTTGGGAAATTTTGCCAGTTTCCACATACAATGCCCCTAATTTACTGCAAACATAGGGGTCATCAGGATGAGTCGCAAGAAACCCTGACATCGCCGTAGCTGCTTTGGCATATTTATTATTTTGAGCGATCGCACTTTTTTGATATCCTGTGTGTAAAAGTGCTACCCCTGGTAAATAACCTACTTGCCAATGGGGTTCTTTGGTTAAAATTGCTGACACACTATCATCGACTAAGGCATGGTAAGGACGGTCAAAGTGGATATCTGGATGATTGCGGAATAGCCTGGAAACCAGAGAATAGGGAGATTGTTCTGCACCAACTTCCTGGCGGACGAGGTTGATGAGTAGGTATTCATCTCTAGCGATCGCTTCTCGCAACTGCGGTACAATTGCTGGTGTCAGAGTTTCATCAGCATCTAATACCAAAATCCAATCACCAGTGACATATTTTAGAGCAGCATTCCGGGCAGCACTGAAGTCATTAGACCATTTAAAATGATAGACTTTTGCACCGAGTTGTTGGGCAATATTGGGAGTGCGATCGATTGAGCCTGTATCCAAGACTACCATTTCATCCACTACTTTTCTGACACTGTTCAGGCATTTAGGCAGTGTTGCTGCTTCGTTTTTCACAATCATGCACAGACTGAGTTTCATAATTGACAGATCATTTACATACATTATTTATAGTAGTGAAATAAATTAATTTCTCAGAGTTAATTTTCTGTTACAAAAATCTGAGACACAACTTTTTTCATGTTTGTATAACTATAATACACATTATATAAAGAGTCATATCTATATGAAAGATTCATTCGCCAAAACAGCAAATTTACTTCGCCGAAATCTCAAAGAATATTTGCGATCGCTTAACCATTGGTTTTTAAATACACCAGAAAGGGCACTCTTAGAAGCTCAACAAGCAGCTCAAAGAATTAGAAACATTGAGAGAGAATATTTTGATAACAAAAAAATATCTTTAAAATCAGTAAATTATACTGAAAACGTCATGTCTTACTGGCAAGTATATCTTGATAAAAATTTAACTATTATCAAGATCAGACTTGCAGAATTCCAGCTTAGTCGGGGACTTGTCAATATCTCTAATTCTGTTTTATTAGAAAAGTTGAAGGTTATTGATGAAGTTGTAGAGAAGTACGCTATCAAAGAGAAACTAATTAACAACAGCCCATTAGCATCAACTTCTCAAGCCATACAAATTAACCGGAGCGAAATTAACAAACAGCCAGACTCATCTAATATTAATGATATTCAAGCAACACCTCCATCCCAAAAGACTGGAGCTTTTCCAAGGTCTATAGTCAAAACAGTTAATAGAATTAAAGCAGATTTTACCCCGGATGCAGAAGAAGAATTTATGAGAAATTACCGAATTTCTCAAAATAGGACAAGAATTGCTCTGAGATTTTTAATAACTCTAATAATTGTACCCATTTTAGCTCATAATTTATCTAAATATTTTTTAGTTATTCCTATATTAGAAAGGATTAGAGGAGATAATACAACTCAAATTTTCATCAATTCTGATATGGAAAAAGAAGCTCTCCATGAATTACATAATTTTGAGCAAGGATTAAAATTTGAATATTTACTTAAGCAAGCACCTCCACTTGATTCAGAGATAATCAAAGGAAAAATTAAAGACAAAGCAATGGAAATAGCTGAGGGATTTCACACTAAAAGTAGTAGCGATATTAGCAATGTCTTTGCAGATTTAATCTCACTATTTTCTTTTGGTATAATCATCGCTCTCAGCAAAAGGGAAATTGTGATTCTCAAGTCTTTTATGGATACCATTGTCTATGGTCTTAGCGATAGTGCTAAGGCTTTTTTAATTATTCTGTTTACAGATATATTTGTAGGATTTCACTCACCAGATGGCTGGGAAGTCCTTCTTGAAGGATTAGCAGAACATTTAGGTTTGCCAGCCAGTAGAAATGTCATGTTTTTCTTTATTGCGACATTTCCTGTGATTTTAAACACTATCTTTAAATACTGGATATTCCGCTATCTCAGTCGTTTATCTCCATCGGCATTGGCTACATTAAAAGAGATGGATGAGTAATTCGTAATTACCAGGCTCTGCCTCTAGTCAAAATTGAGTCGGAGCCTCAATGAATGCATTCCCAGGCGGAGTCCATTGGTGACAACTTAAAGCGATGTCTACGACGGTCTACGCCTACGCCAAAATGTCAACTGGGGTATGGAGATAAGTCCAAAGGATCTCGCAATCGAGATTTGGGTTGATATTTAACAATTCCCAAATCTCGATTTTTATGAGAAGTAAGATAAGTAATAAGGTCGTGGTCAAGTTCTCGATTAGAGGCATGATTAAAATCATAAAATGAGCGAAACAACATCTCAATCGAAATATTTTCAGCTTCTATCTCTAATTCGTTAGCAAGGGTTTTATATCATGTCCGCTTGATTAGTTATTAAACCCGAAGAACCCCAAAGAGCCAAAGCTGCGTTTTGTCTCCCCTAAGAGCCGGCTCTTAGGGGATTAAGGGGAGCCAGTGCTCCACTTGGGTTTCCCCAAGTGGAGCATCTGGCGTTTAATCTTTCTTGTCAATGCGTAAATTCTACATAAATTTATTTTTACTTTTTGAAAGATTTTAATGATTTGGCAAAGATTCAGTAATCTTACTGTTGCCAATGAATATTTGTCGTAGAATTAGAGGCATTGCAGAGCATATATCCTATACCAATGCATCGCTTTTCTCAAAAAATTACAAATTCTCAAGAGAGCATTTTACAGCAAACTCAACTTGGCCAGATGTCTGGTTCCAAGGAGCTATTTCGCGATCGCTATGAAATATTGCAAATTTTGGGTCGAGGTGGTTTTGGGATCACGTTTTTAGCCAAAAATGCCATATTACCTGGGAATCCCCTGTGTGTGATTAAACAGCTTTGCCCGAAAGTGACTAATCCTCAAAGTTGGCAAAGGGCGTGTATGCGCTTTGAAAAAGAAGCAAGAACCTTGGGTAAACTCGGTAGTCATTCGCAAATTCCCATGCTATTAGACTACTTTCAATCGAATGGGGAGTTTTTTTTAATTCAAGAATACGTGCCGGGTTTGACTTTGGCACGAGAAGTGAGGCAAACTGGGATCAAAAGTGAAGCCTCAGTTAAACAATTTTTACAAGAATTATTACCTGTATTACAGTATATTCATAAACATCAAGTGATTCATCGGGATATTAAGCCCCAGAATTTATTGCGGTGTGAGTATGACGGGCGGGTAGTGCTGATTGATTTTGGGGCGGTTAAAGAGCAATTAATTGATGTTTGTGAAAACTCAATCAATCAAGCTGCAAACACCAATTTTATTGGAACTAGGGGATTTGCACCACCAGAACAGTTTTCTCTACGTCCAGTTTATGCCAGTGATATTTATGCACTGGGTGTAACTTGTATTTATATGTTGACTGCGAAAAGTCCTTTAGAATTTGAGTATGACGCGAATACTGGTGAGATATGCTGGCAAAAAGAGGTAAAGATTAGCTACAGTTTCGCCCAGATTTTAGGAAAAATGGTGAAAGTTGCGTTAAATGATCGGTTTAAGACTGCCGATGAAGTAATGAAAGCTTTAGGTAATCTAAGCTATGTGCCTACTTTGGCTGACTGTCTAACTACCCAAAAATTAAATAATAAAAGTATTACACAACACGAAAATTCTCACGAAAATTCTCACGAAAATCCTCACGAAAATCCTGATGTATACGTGTCACCTGCCGCCAGAACTGCTAGTGCTATTCGGAAATGGAGAGGAAGGCTAAAATAAACGAGGTCGTAGAGTTAAGTTGAAGCCTGATTGAGCTTAAGTATCAAATTAACAATTAATCATGGATGATTTAAAATATAAAAAACAAATCTAGTAAGCATTTTTACTACATTTTCTAGTCAGTAATGGTTGATTTAAAAGGCTTTATCTTTAATACTTAGTCAATGGTCGCTGGCCAAGATACAAGCAAAATTACTAGGGCTGGCAGATCAAAAAAAATTTCTATTCAGATTATTATATAATCGATAGAATAATTAATCCTATGGCTCTCGTAGTTTTCCACAGATGAGGAAGACTGACTACTATTTACAAACGCTAACTATATTAAGTAATTCCCCAATCCCCAGAACAGGGTTTTCTACCACAAGTAAGCGAGAGCTAATTTTTTCAGGGAAAGTTCGGGGCAAACTTAGCCGAAGTTGTCATGCAGTCGCGCCTGTCAGATCATGATCTGCTGCTTAAATCCCGATTGCTCAAATCCCCTGAATCCCAATGGAAAGAAGTTTTGCCAAAGTTGTAACACCCCATTGGTGTCACTTTTAAGAAATCGCTTCCGTGTCATCCGAGTCCTTTCAGATGAGGGGGGATTTGGCAGAACCTATCTATCAGAAGATGTAGATAAACTCAATGAACGCTGTGTTATCAAGCAATTGGCTCCAAAATTCCAAGGAACTTGGTCACAAAAAAAGGCGATGGAGTTGTTTGCTGAAGAAGCGCAGCGACTACAAGACCTTGGGGAACATCCCCAAATTCCGACTTTGCTAGCTTATTTTGAGCAAGAGGGCTGCTTGTATTTAGTGCAGCAGTTTATCAATGGAGAAAATTTGTTAAAGGAGTTGCAACAGCGCAAAGCGTATAACGCTAGGGAAATTCAATCTATTTTGCTAGATTTACTACCCATCCTGAAATTTATCCACGATCGCAAAGTGATTCATCGGGATATCAAGCCAGAAAATATTATCCGTCATAAAAGTGATGGGCGATTAAGCCTGATTGATTTTGGCTCCTCAAAGCAATTCACCGCCAAAGTTCAGCAGAAATCTGGCACATCCATTGGTTCACATGGTTATTCCCCCTTAGAACAAATTAGAGATGGTAAAGCTTTCCCCGCCAGTGACTTGTTCGGTTTGGGGGCTACCTGCTTTCATCTGCTAACCGGAAATTCCCCCTTTCAGTTGTGGATGGAATCTGGCTACGCCTGGGTGAGTAATTGGCGGGAATATTTGCGGAGTCCATTAAATCCTGAGTTGGATTTTGTGATCGACAAACTTTTGAAAAAAGACATCCAACAACGTTACCAGTCAGCCGATGAAGTTCTCAGAGACTTGACTCCAAAACAACTTCTGGCACTGCCACCAGCTGGTAAGTCATCTGGGAAAATACCACCAACTAAAGCCCCAGATTTACCAAAAAGTTATCCTTTACTGAGAATTTTAATCTTAATAAGTGCTTTCATTCTGTTGTTCGGATTCCAAGAATCTTGGTATAAACATTTTCGTCAGATTCAGACGAGTTTGTTCTCTAGGCTGAGTCAGCATAATAGCCTTGGCAAAGATCAGGCGCTTTTAGGTGAACCGCCAAAGATTACTTTGGGCGAGGTTTCCTTAGTTAACACCCTCCAAGGTCATGAAAGCTCAGTTTTATCTGTCGCCATCAGCCCTGATGGGAAAACCATTGCCAGCAGTGGCGGCGATGTCTCCGACGGGCTACGCCTACGCACAATCAAACTTTGGAATCTCGCAACCGGAAAACAAATCTCTTCACTCAACGGGCATTCTCAGCAGGTGAATGTTGTGGCGATCAGCCCAGATGGGAAAACTTTGGTTAGTGGTAGTGATGACAACACGATCAAAATCTGGAATCTGGCAACCCGAAAGCTAATTCGCACTTTGTCAGGGCATTCTGACTCAGTTCATGCCCTAGCCATCAGTGCTGATAGCGAGACTCTGGTGAGTGGTAGTGATGACAACACCATTAAAATCTGGGATTTAGCAACAGGAGAGCAAATTCGCACACTGCTAGGGCATACATTCTGGGTGCGATCGCTAGCTCTCAGCCCCGATGGTGTGATTCTTGCCAGTGGCAGTTTTGACAAGACGATCAAAATCTGGAATCTGACAAAGGGATACTCAATCCGTACACTGGAGGGAAATTCTCAAACAGTAACAGCTGTAGCTATTAGCCCAGATGGTAAAACTTTAGCCAGTGCTAGCCGCGATGTCTACGACGGGCGACGCCTGGGCACCATCAAACTTTGGAATCTAGTTACCGGAAAAGAAATTCGCACACTGGCGGGACACGCCAACACTGTCACATCCGTAGCCTTCAGTGCCGATGGTAAAATGATTGCTAGTGGTAGCCGCGATCGCACCATCAAACTCTGGAATTCAGCCACAGGAGAAGAAATTCTCACATTAAAGGGACACACCAACACTGTGACATCCGTCACCTTCAGTCCTGATGGCAAAACCCTTGTCAGTGGTAGTGAGGACAATACTATTAAGATTTGGCGGTTGTCTCGGTGAAATCGGCAGTTAGAAACATAACATTTACCGGAATTAATGGGTCTTTTGCCCCGCCTTTCTAAGGCGGCTTTTGATTAATTATTTGATTAATATTATTTTATCTCTCAGAGATTTTGTTTGATGAAACGATGGCTTGCTTTGATTACGAGTGCATTTTTATGCTTCTATTTGATAATTTTCATAAATGAAGCTCAATCGGCTTTCACACATTTAGATAATAGTTGTAGTTTGCGAGTGATGAAAAAGGGTGAAGGATGTTTCAGCTACCAGGTGAAATCTGCAAATTTCGAGATTCCTATTTACTACTATTTACCTGACAAATTATACGCAAAGACGGAAGTGTTATTTGCTATGCACGGCGAAAAACGCAATGCTCAAGATTATCGCAATGACTGGAGAAATATCTATAACTCCAACAGTAGTGTGCAAGCAAATTTTATCTTACTTGTTCCTCAGTTTGAGCAAAAGTGGTTTCCCAAAGCTACAGGTTATAATCTTGGCAAAATGTTTACAGAAGATTTGAAGATTCTAAATCCTCGAAATCAATGGGCATTTACTGAAATTGAAAATATTTTTGCATTCGTTAAAAGAACCACAAAAGTCAACGCCAAAAAATACTATCTCTATGGTCACTCTGCTGGCGCACAGTTTGTACATCGAATGGTGATCTTTATGCGCTATACACATATCCAAAAGGCTGTAGCTGCTGAGGCAGGTTCGTACACAATACCCGATGAGCATAAGGAATATCCCTGCGGTTTAAAGAAACTAATTGGAGAGCCATTGACATCTGTGGATTTGAAAACAACATTTACAACACCAATGACAATAATTCTCGGCACAAAAGATAACAAAGCTTTATCTCCTGAGCATGATTCTTATGGTTGCGATACACAACAGGGTTCTAATCGTTTAGCTCGCGGGGAATATTTCTACAATCATGTTAAAAGTATTGCTCATAATATCAAATCAGATTTTAACTGGACTCTCAAAGAAGTTACTGCTACTCACATTGTTGCAAATACGAACCCCCCGATTGAAGATCCGATGTTAGTGTCCTGTGCTGCTTTGGAGTTTTTTCCAAAATTAACCGAGGTGAATTGTAAATAGTTCTCAAAAAAAAGGTACTTCTTAACAATAATTATTATTTCCTGACCCCTCTGAGAGTCAGAAAATAAGATGTTACAAGGACAGGTAAATTATTGTTTTGCCGAATAATTACTTACTTAACAATTAATGCTACTTTTTGAGTAGAGGTGTAATTTGGCAACACTTGATTCAATTTTGCTTCATTGAGATGTAGATGATTTTCTAACACGGCAGAGATAACATCCCGAAAATCAGTAGTAATAGCCAAGTCCCTACCTTGGTAAAGTTGGGCTGTAGATAGACCAGGCCATTCACCGTAAACTTTACCACCGCGAATTTTACCGCCCAAAATCCACATGACATTCCCATGACCGTGGTCAGTACCACCATTATCATTTTGCTTGACTGTACGGCCAAACTCAGACATCACGACAATCGTCGTATTCTGGTAAACGTTTCCCAAACCGTTGACCAAAGTTGCCAAACCTGAACCCAATTTTTTTAAGTTCCGAGCTAACTGTCCTTGAGTGCTACCTTGATTTACATGGGTATCCCAACCCCCCAAAGCCATAAACCCTAACTCAATTCTGGGGTCTTTGACCATTAGTTGCCCCAATCGTTGGGCATCGCTGGCGAAGCCATCAGGTAAAGGCGCACCATTATTCGCCATTTTCATTTCACTATCCAGGTCATTCAGGATGGCCTGATGCGCTATCCGTCCTTGGCGATAGGTTTGACTTAGGGCATCATCACCGCCATAAAGTTGGTCAAATGCTGCTGCTAATTGAGGACGATCTATTGGCAGAGGTCTGCTAGCATTTCTCCCTGATGCGATGTTAGCTACAGACATCCGACCAGAAAAAATCCAGGGTGTTGTTTCTCCAACACTTACTGCTTGGATGGGTGTTTTTTGAGAAATTACCCCTAGTAAACGATTCATCCAACCATCCTGAGTATGTTTGTCACCAGGAGTAGCGTTTTCCATATATTCTTGAGCATCAAAGTGAGAGCGAGTTGGATCGGGGGAACCACAAGCATGAACAAATGCTAGACTACTCTGCTGCCAGAAGGGCATCAGAGTCGCTAATGCTGGATGCAACCCAAAGCGCCCATCTAAATCTAAGACTCCCCCTTCCTTCCCTGGTTGGGGAATAGCAATTTGCGGTCGGGCTTGATAGTAAGCTGTTTCTGAGTAAGGAACTACGACGTTTAAACCGTCTACCGCCCCCCGGAGGAAGATTACAATCAAGCGCTGGCGATCGCTGTTAGGAATAGCCGATCTAGCTACCCAAGCATTGCTACCGATGGCTGTGATTGCCGCAGCTGAAAAAATTCCACTTTGGATGAGAAAATTACGTCTTTTCATCTTTAAAACTACTTAATTATGACTGTTTTAAATTCGGTAGAATACAAGTTGTGGGAGCGCCGATTTGGGCGATGAAAGGGCATATTACATCAGGGGGAAACTGTTAGTGAGGTACAAATTCCCCACCCCCAACCCCCTAAGAGCAAGGGAGGAGGCGACTATGATCTAATATGATTAGGAAAATAAAACGCTATATATGAGTTATGAGTTGAGTTTTATTACTGACAACTAACGACGCATAAATTCTGGACTGCCCAAGATTAAAGCACTACGGATTTGAGAGTCACTAGAAGCGATCGCCATCTGGGTCTTCATTGAAAAAGAATTGCCCAATGTATTGGTTAGTTGCAAAGCATCTACAGGAATCCTGGGAGACTTTTGTGCAGGTATTTGCTCAGTGCCGATTTTCTCCTGTCCCAGTGTCCTGTTACCCTGTTCCATATTTGTGGGGATGCTTGATAAGGGTAAATTTCCATTGGCGATCGCACTCGCAAAGCTGAGGCGGCGATTCATCGCATCAGGATTTAACCACACATCTGCTGTGTTTTTGTAACCGTCTGGAGTTTGACAACTGTATAGAGGCATTGCCAACTGTTGCAGCAGGTTGGAGATTGGTCTTGTGTTATTCACTTCGATGCCTGTGGCTCGCACCGCAGAAATAGCGTATTGATAGGGTGTTTTAAATTTGGCATTAAAGTTTTTTGCATCCCAGAATTCCCGGCTGTGGAATAGGGTGTTGAGAACCTCACGAATATTGCCATCAGTGGTAAGATAACGTTGTGTGAGATTGTTTACCAGAGAAGTGGGAGGGCGATCGCTGACAAAATATTGAGCTATCTGATAGCTGATATGACGTGCAGTCGCCGGACTGTGAGCCAAAATATCTAGAGCTTCCTCCCCTTCGGTTTCACCACCGCTTTTAATTGTGTGTCCCAGGAAAACTTTGTCGCTAAAATCATGGCGCTTTGGGTTAAAGTAAAATCCGAAATTATTATCTGTCTGCTGACCGGGACGACTGAAACCCCAACCACTCAAAATCCGCGCCAGAGCAATCACATCTTGCTGAGTATAACCTCCATCCACGCCAAGAGTGTGTAGCTCCATCAGTTCGCGGGCATAGTTCTCATTCAAACCTCGAATATTACCCTGAGCATCGGGGCGGCTGTCAGCCCGATTTTGGAAGTTGTCCAGATAATACTGCATGGCTGGATGATGAGCTGTTGCCCCTAATAGGTCACGAAAGCGACCCAAAGCGTAAGGTCGAATCGCCTGTTGTTCATAAGCTCCTACCCAGAGGCGATCGCGTCCTTTAGCAGCATCTACATTAAAATGGTTATACCAAAAGTCCACCATCACTTCCTGGAGTTGTCGCCTACTGCTAGTTGCCTCTAATAATCGTGCCTGGACTGCCTGATCTAGCACCTTTTTAGCCCACTTGTTGGCAGCTTTTTTTTCCAACTGGCTAGGTTTTTGTCCTGGGAGATGAGTTGTGCCATATTCTAAGAGTTCCACCGGCTTCAAGCGGAGAGTATCTAGCTGCTTTAGTTGGCTGGTCAAACTTTGTGGTTCAGGAATCGATTCGGGTGAGAGTTGCTCTTGAATGTATCGCTCTACACCCATAGATTCCACTCTTTGCACATCTCCAGGGCGAGGACCAAAGCTAAGGCGATTAATTATATGTAATACTTTTGGCTCAACAGTTATGGAGGCTGCATGACTGGGGTTAATTCCTCCCAGTAAGATAAACAGCAACAACACCCAATATTTAGGCTTGACAGTCATAGAGTTAATTGTGTTGTGCTGCGGGTGGAGGATTTGGGCGAAGATTTTTCTTATACATGCGATCGGCAAATTTCTGCCGTTGCTCTGGGTTCAAGATTTCCCGAATCGCAAGCGTATTTTCAAACTGGACATCAGCAAGTTGCTGCTTTACAAGCTTGATTTGGTTATATTTATCACGCACTTGCTCTTTAGTAGCTGCCCCGGCTATCAGGTCATATAATTCCTGTTGCCCTTGACGTATCACAAGTGATTTTTGGGCTATCTGCGGTTTGGATTGATTACGAATTTGCTTAATCTGTTGCAGTTGCTCGGATGTCAAATTCAAATCCTGGAGCCATCCGCCTGATTTCCCACCATTTGGATGAGGTACACTTGTGGGGGTTTGGGCAATGACTTGGCGTGAAAGTAAAGTTGGCTTGGCCAGAGCAATAGTGCTACTAAGGGCAAGCATCGTCACCGCCAAAATGGAAACACGACGTATTAACATCAAAGCGATCTCCTATTCAGTATCTAAATCTGTAAAATGCCATACATCACTTTCCAGATGTTCACTACTGGCTGTAGCTTGCCAATTGCTTTCAATAAAAGTTTCCAATCTGGCAAGTTCAGCCGGACTCGGTTGAGCAGGTATCAAGGCACGGTAGCTAACTATCGCAGCTACTAATCCAGCTGCAAGAGCAGGCAGAACTAACCTCAGCCTTGAATAGTGGCGTAAGGGTGCTTGAGGCGAAGTTTTCACCTGTTGTAAAATTTGTTGTTCCAAATCAGGCGAGGCTGGTGGAACTTCTGGACAATGTTGGCATAGAAAATTAATTAGGTCAGAATCATCATTGGGGAGCTGAGTCATAGCTGTACTCCTTGGTTTTGGAGAAATTGACGCATGGCAGCACGAGCATGGAATAGGCGTGACTTGACTGTTCCCAGAGGAATGTCCAGGATTTGTGCTACATCTTTTTGAGGTACTTCTTCCAAATCATGCAAAACCAATATCGTGCGATGGTCAAAACTTAGGTTTGCCAGTCCCCGTTGCACAAGGTCTTGATAATGCAGATTCATTAACTCTGGGGCTTCCTGTTGGGTAGGAGTTTTTTCACTCAGAATCTGTAATTGAGTTCGCCTTTTAACATCTGCCTGTCGCTGGTCATAAGCCAGGTTCCAAGCGATTCGGTACAGCCAGGTGGAAAATTTTGCTGTTTGGCGAAACTTGGGCAATCCTTTCCAGGCTTGCAGAAACACTTCCTGCACTACATCGTCGAGTGAGGCTGGAGTGCATAGTTTGTAAAGGATTGACCTCACTCTTTGCTGATGGCGTCGGTAAAGCTGACCGTAGCTTTGGGTATCACCCCGCAGGCACTGCTGTACTAGATAACTATCAGATTCGCTTTCTGATTCACCAATCAATTGATTTGCTTTATTAACCTTGGCTGGCACAACTAACACCTGAGGCGTTCTCCTCTATCCGTTTCGTTGCTTGTATTTATTAGACCGAATGAATGGGAAAAAGGTTCAATGGGTTATAAGTTAGGGCATAGGCAACACCTTTTCAAAGTAACTACGGCTCTCAGTACGTAGCAATTTATTAGTACCTAATTTTACTAAGCTTAGATAAGTATTTTAGAGCAGTCAAAACGTGTACTTTCTGACTATATATATGAAGTGCCATCCAGATCCACGCCACACAACGAGCAATTAAGAATACGACCAGTATTTTTTGAAAGCCGTCTGCCCTAATTAAACCTTTTGTGGTACTAGCGCTCACCTGCAAGGTTATGAAGTTGTCGTCTACAAGGGATTAAAGTGCGAACTCAATCCTTATGGATTACCCTGTAGAAGCCAGTCATGCCCCGATTGCTCGGTTTCGACTGAACGAATCGCACTTTATAGCCGCATTCAAATCCCGACACAAACTGATACGACAGATAGGACAGTTGTGCATTCTTTGAGATAGTGCGTATTCCAGCAACCTCACTGATACAGAATGGGAAATTTTTGAACCCTTATTGCAAGATATCTTGAGGCTTCAGCCCGGTGCGGATGTCAAGAATTATTAATTGCACCCCTAACCAAAATCACTGTACTTTCTACACCAGAGGCGATCGCTTCGGGAATATTACCTTGAATCGCTTGCTGCAACAATCCCTCACGTGAAGCTCCCAAAACTACAACATCGTAACCTTCGGTTTTCACTAGGTTAATCACACCTTCAGCGACTGAATTAGCTTGAACTGGGAGAGCAACTACAGTACTGGACAATTTCCGACGCCGCATCAAATGGCGGATGGCTTGTTCTGAAATTGTCATATCTGGCTTTAATTCTGATGGCTTAAACACCTGTGCAAGGCGAATTTGGGGATGATTTCCTAATGTCAGTAAAGCTGGGAGCAATTTAATCGCCAGCCGCGAATTGGGGCCACCAGCCATTGGGACTAGCCAGCGATTGAAGGAGTTATGAGTTGTGAGTGTTGATTGTCCAGTTGTGCCTAATTTTACTAACACTACTTCGCAGCTGGCTTGACGAATTATGGTGTCTACAACGTCGCCAAAAATCCGACCAGGGGTAGATGTGCCACCTTTCCATCCCATCAAGATGAGGTCGATGTGTTCTTCGTTGATTGTCTCCAAAATTGCCTGAGCGACATCGTGGGTAACTCGAATCTGCGTATGCAGAGGAATTTGCCATTTTTTTGCTAAGACTTCCGCCTGTCGTAGCAAGCGGCGACTTTTTGCCGTTCTTACCTCTGTTTCCGATGGGGAACTGTGGCGGGGTATCAGCATCACTTGGATGCAATCTATTTCATAATGGCGATCACGGGCAATAGCTGCTGCCATTTCTAATAAAATCCCGGCTGTTTCGGGATTAGCTACTGGCACTAATAATCTACCTCTGCCGATGCTGGGCGATCGCGTTTGGTAAACTATATATGAAGGATCTGGTCGCAGTCTTGGGGTGTCATTTTCACCATTGAGATGGTCTGCTTCCGCCCGAATAATATCTCCACGAGTAATAATCCCAATCAGTTTTCGTCCATCTAGCACTGGTAAGCGACTGATTTGGTAGCGATCCAGCAAATACAGCACATTGCTCAGGTTGTGGATGGGTGTTACGCTCACCGGAGCGGCAGTCATAATGTCTCGTAAGGGAGTATCGTTTGCTAAATTGCGATCGCGGATATTTAGTAAATCTGATTGTGTCACAATCCCTACAAGCTTGCTGTTCTCTACCACAGGAAAGCCCCGATGGTGGGAACGGGCGAATGCTTGGATGACTTCATCTAAAGGCATCTCTGTATCCAGAGTTTCTACTTGTTGCTGCATGACATCTCTGGCTGTCAAATTTGTCATTATCCCCCCCGCAGGTGGTGCTTTTTCGATAGTTATGCCATTGAACTCCAAAAGTTTGTCATATAGTGATCCTGGCGCTAACTTTTCGGCGACTAGATAGGAGGTTACAGAGCCAATCATTAAGGGCAGTACTAAGTTGAAATCTGTAGTCATTTCAAACACAATTACTATCCCCGTCATTGGCACTCTGGCCACGGCAGTAAAAAATGCCCCCATTCCTGCCAAGGCGTAGGTCATTGGTAATCCAGCCGCTATCCCGAAAGGAAGCAGCAGACTGTGTTCTCCCATACCCACCAAGTAGCCAAGGGCAGCCCCAAGGGTCAAAGCAGGGGCAAATAATCCTCCGGGCACACCAGATCCATAGGCGACCAGGGTTAGGATAAACTGGGATAAAAAGGCGATCGCGGCCATTGACCAGCTAGCCTCACCTGTAATTAAAATTTCTCGCAGTCCCGTGTTATCTCGAAACGCTAGCGGTAGGAATGCCACAATTACCCCAGACACTAACCCAGCTAGTGCCACACGAGCAGGTAATCCAAAACGCACAGAGCTGCGGTAAACAGTTAAGCTGGCAATAATCCCGCGATTGAACAGCGCTCCCATCAACCCAGCTACAATCCCCAACACCAAATAGAAAGGAATATCTTGAACAAAAAACTCTGTCTTGGAAGCAGTTAATGCTAGATTCAGATCCAGGCTGCGACCACCCAATAAGCGCGAGACGACAGCACCGATAAAAGAAGCCAGAATCGCAGTGCCGAGAGTAAATTCCGAGAAATCCTGTAACAGTTCTTCGACGACAAACAACACACCTGCAATCGGCGTATTGAAAGCAGCCGCTAACCCTGCTCCTGCACCAGCAGCAATCAACTGGCGACGGTGGTCTGGTGAAGTCGGAAACCACCGACTGAGTTGAGCTGCTAAAGCTGCGCTCACCTGAACTGTTGGACCTTCCCGCCCTAAAGATAGCCCAGAACCTAGTGCCAGAATACCACCGACTAACTTGACTAGGGCAACCCGCAAATCTAGAGCAATTGGGATGCGGGCTAACACTGCTTTAACTTGAGGAATACCGCTCCCGGAAGCTTCTGGGGCTACGCGCTCAACCAGCCATCCGGCGAGAAATCCCAAGGCGAGTCCGATACCTGGTAGCACGAACCAAGCTGGTAGCAACAGCGATGTCTGCACTCGCCAGGCGCCTAGCAATCCCACCCCCGATTTAAGTAAGACTGCTGCAAGTGCTGAAACCAAACCAATCAAACAAGCTTCAAAAATTGCTAACCGACGCCGTGGTTGTAGCTGTTGCCGAATGCGCTGGAAGATAGGTGTATACCACATGATGTCAAATTTCTTGTGTTATTCGGAGATTATTTACCGAAGAAGAATAAAGGCGCCAGTCGCCAGAATTCAGCATGGAGTCTGTGTGACTGGATGGAGAATCAAGGTTTAGAGCAAGCGATTTGAATCGTAAAGAAGAAAAAATTTTTCCGTGACTGTTACCCCTGACTTGACTGTTTGGGGTATTCTGTCTTCTGAATTCTGTCTTCTGACTCCTTCTGATTAAACTTTCAACGAATCAAAGGCAACATTTGCTACTTGCAAAACCCGTTACTGGCGATGAATTTAGAATTTTTAATTGCTTCTCCCCGTGGTGGATAGCCCTTCGACTATCAGAGATGGAGTATAACAAGAACCATTCCAATCAGCGTCGTTGCCCAGTGTCACCAATTGCTTGAGGGCTGTATAGACATTACCTGCAACCATCGTATCCTTAACGCGCCCAATTACGTGACCATTTTGCACACGGTAGCCTAAATCAACGTTGATCGAAAAATCTCCAGAAATACTGCCGTCACCCCCCAGCATTTGATCCACAATCAAGCCATCATCTAGTTGTTGAATCAAATCTGGTAGTGATGCCGAACCGGGCTGGATGAGAAAATTAAATAAACCAGGGGTGGGATAGCTGCCTAAACCAGGGCGAAAACCATTTCCAGTGGTGTCAGTACCGAGTTGGCGGACAGTGGTGCGATCGCCATAGAAATGCTGTAAAATCCCATTTTCGATAAATACTAAAGATTGAGTCGGAGTGCCTTCATCATCAAAAGGACAACTGTAAGGACCCGCTTCCGGGTCTTGGTAGATAGTAAGGCTGGGTGCAACTACTGCCTTACCCAAGCATTCTGCCCAAGGGGAAGCTATTTCTAAAACTCGCTTGCCATTCAAAGCTGCTTGTACAGTACTCCAAAGCATATCGGCGGCTTTTGAAGTGAACAAAACCGGGACGCGACCAGTCGGAGGTGAGACATTTTCTCTAGCCCAAATTAACCTCTGTAAAATTTGATTAGCTAATCTCTCCGGGTGGAGTTCACCACGCTGAGTTTGTCCATCAGCAACATTCAAAAAATCATCGCCACGCACCCATTCTGCTGATATATAGCAGCTGAGGGTAGTATCGGTGTAGTGACAATCTAAACCTTTGGTATTGACTAGTCTAGTGGTTTCAACATCACATTCCCAGTCACCATTGCAAACAACATCTGGATAGGCATCACGGATGAGTGCGATCGCTTCTTTGCCCCAATCTACTAAAACCTCTATCGGCACACTTTCCCCTAAATCTGAGTAGGAGGGCTGAAAGTTAGAGCCTAATTCTACTGTTTCTGGATGATTAAGTTGACTCAGTGCCAGAGCTTTTTCCACCATTACTTCGGCGAGGACAGAACCGTAAGCCACCATGAGTCCCGGTTGCCCATTTCGCCAAAGCCGTAGTGCTGTGCCTTCAGATTGGTTGGTTTCTAGCTGTTTGAGTCGGTTTGCCTCAAAAAACACTGGACGAGAAAGCGATCGCGACTGATACACCTCAGCAGCTTCTGCTCCAGATTTGATAGCTAGTTCCAGCAGCTGTTCGGCTAGTGTATCTTGTGACAAATTTTCAGAACCCATGACCCTTAGTGAATTGTGGATTTTGAACCGCATATCAACGGACGTTAGAGAAAGTGCGATCGCCAAAAGCCGACGATCAGACTTTCCGCTAATAAACGCAGATAACTATCCAAAAATCATCAGCGTTTCTTTACAGTTAACGTGAGTTCGATGAACCTCTCCCTCCCAACCTCCCTTTCCGTTTCGGAGAGGGAGGAGCAATGAAAAATTAGGCTTTTGGCTCCCCTTTCCGCGTTGGAGAGGGGGCTGGGGGAGAGGTCAAAAAAGATTTCTCGAACTCACGTTACAGTTACGATTTGAAACCGCAGATCACACTGATGGACGCAGTTAATTATCCCAAATCATTGTCATGTCTTAACGGATCTAGTCATTTAGTCATTTGTCATTCTCCCCCAATGCCCCATGCCCATTTTCAAAGATTAACCTCTTGCAACAGCCAAAAACCAGCAAAAGATTCTGCTTTGGGATCAGACTGTACACCGATAAAATGCACTCCGTTAGCTTTTTGCTTGGCTTCTTCAAAACCTTTGGCTTCTGCTAAGATTTGAGGTTTTTTGATATTTGCCACAATCCAGCTTTCAGTTACACCAGTTTCTAAAAGCAATCTTGCCTCTTCGCTGGTGTCAAATCTTAAGAAAGCTAACTCCAAACCAGACATCCAGCCTGCCAAAGGCAACGCTCTCGGTGAGAAAATCAAAATACCAGGAATACGGGCTTCGGGTGAAACTTTCGCCAACTCTAGGGGGAAAGCTTCACCAAAACCAATTTCCCACTCTGGCATTTCTGCCAAATCCGCAGCATCTAAGGTAACAAATACCCACTGCTGTCCTTCTAAAGCATCTGGTAAACGTTGCGGCAAAGGTTTCTCCAAGCGGACTGAGGGATTAGTCCCCCCTTGATACCCTTCTTCTTGAGGATACACTTCTTTCATGCGCTGTTCTAACCATTGGTTGAGAACCAAAGTGCGGCGACTAGGCTGGGCAGGAATGCTCAAGTCTTGGCAAGCTTTAGTAATCATGTTGTTCATCTGGCGGCGGAAAAAGCGGATTTTAATTGGTGCTTTTCCAGCTTGGTTAATAGCCTCCTCCAACGCTGTCCGCAACCAGCCAGAATTTACCTGGGTACTGGGACAATATTGAGCATAACGAAACAAAGAATCTGCTTTTGTGCTGATATCCAAAGGACTTTCGCAGACTAAGACTTCCCAAATTTTTTTCTGATTAGCGTCCAAAATCGGACGCGAGTAAAAATCGATTTCCCAAATACTGCCCATGTTTTGCGGTAAAAATCTGGCTGTTATGTTTTCCTGATATTTTGATCATACGAGTGTTGGGGCAGCATTTGGCATTGGGCATTAGGCATTGGGAATTGGGCATTGGGCATTGGGCATTGGGATGAATGAGTCTTTGAGAATTAGTAGGTTGGGTTGAGCGTAAGCGTTACCCAACGAAGTGTTGATAATGTTGGGTTTCGTTCCTCAACCCAACCTACGCCAGTGTTAGTTTTTAGCCTTAGCTGAACTGTATTGGCCTAGAACCAGCTTTTAGATTGTCTCGTTAAGAGTCTCCGACTGGGAATGCCGTTCTAGAGGCTCCGCCTCCCTTGCTGGCGGCAGAGCCGCAACGATCAGCATTTCCAGCCTTCTTGCTAGAAACGAGGTTTTAAAAAACTTTTAGCTTAAGTTGACACGTATGAGCAATGTTGCCTACGACAGATGTGGTTCAAATACATTGAATTATACTGTAATGAGCCTCTGAGGTGGATTAATGAGTCTCTGAGGTGGATGAATTAGTCTTTGGGCTTAATACTTCAAGTTCTAACTCTCCCTCATCCCTCAATCGATTCAGATTCATGAGTTTGGGCTGCTGCTGGCTCTGGCAGGTACAGTCTATCTTCACTAGCATCATACTCAAACAGTTCGGCATAACGCCCCCAATCTACGGACGTGGCAAATTGCCGCTCGGCTTCTTCATGAGGATAGTATTCCTCAAGTAAATCGATAAAGAAATCCGCACGCATTGACCGATTCCGTTTTTCACGCAATGTCTGCACCATGCTAACTACGACTGGCACATTTGACAGCACCTGCTGCCGAAATAAGTCTTTACTGCGAAGAATGGTTGTGGTTGCGAAATCTTGCCCTATATCGGTCAGCTTGACATCTCCCTGTGCAACTTCCGCAAACCCCAGCATTACGGTTGCATCAAGCATCGGTAGCAAATCATCGACCGATAGTTGGATTCGTTCTGCTAGCCGAGGAATATCATCCTTACCTTCTGGTTGATCCACAATTAGCTCCAGTAGACCGCTAATACCACCGATTCTGACGTGGGGCAGGGGTTTTGCATAGGGCGATTGTTGGATTGTGCCAGGCGATCGCAGTGCTTCTATAGGTGATGTAGGTGCTGCAATAGCCCCAGTTACTTCAACTTCTGGGTTAGTCATCACCGTGTAGATATAGTCTATCAGCGATTTGAAGCGGATACTGGTACGGTCATGAGGTCGTGGCATATCAATCACAACCTCACCGCGAATATGCCCCGGATTTGATCCCAAGATAATTACCCGATCTGCCAGAAACAGCGCTTCTTCAATGTTGTGAGTGACAATCAAAATGCTTTTAGAGGGAAAGGTGCCAGCATTCCATAAATCATCAATTTCACCCCGCAGGTTCTCAGCTGTCAACACATCTAGGGCGCTAAATGGCTCATCCATAAATAGTACTTGCGGCTCCAGCACAAATGCCCTGGCAAAGCCAACTCGCTGCCTCATCCCCCCAGACAACTCTTTAGGATAAGCACTCTCAAAACCATCTAAGCCCACCAAGTCAATGGCTTTAAGCGCTCGTTGTCGTCGCTCATCTCGCCCGACGCCCTGCGCGTCTAGCCCTAACTCGACGTTTTCTTGTACTGTCAGCCAGGGCAGCAGTGCAAAGCTTTGAAATACCATTGCTACACCAGGGTTAGCACCTTGCAGATGTTTCCCATTGCTGATCACCTCTCCTTCACTTGGGGGAATCAAGCCTGCCATAATCCGCAGTAAGGTACTTTTGCCACTGCCACTGCGCCCCAGCAACGCTAGTACTTCACCCGCAGCTACTGTCAGGTTAATGTTGCGGAGAACGTTAAACTCACCTTTGCCCTCTGGGCGCGGAAAACTCTTATTGACCTGTTCAACAGCGATTAGTACATTATTAATAACTTGCGTAGATGTCATGCTTCCGCCTCTAGTGAACGATGGTTTAAAGATGGTATTTGGTTTCTGCTAGTTCATAGAGTCGTCGCCAAAACACTCTGTTCAGCCCAACGACAAATAGGCTCATCATTCCAATCCCCAGTGTAATGCGAGGCCAGTCACCTGTTGCTGTTGCCTGAGCAATATATGCTCCCAACCCGTTGGCAGTTAGGGTGGTTTGCCCCCAAGCGACAACCTCTGAGACAATGCTGGCGTTCCATGCCCCACCGGTAGCCGTGACACCACCTGTTACCCAAGCGGAGAAGATGCCGGGAATGATCAACTTGCGCCACAGCCGCCAACCACGTAAACCAAGGCTGGTTGCCATCTCGCGTAGATCCGTTGGGATGCTCATCGCTCCAGCAATGGAGTTGAAGAGGATGTACCACTGGGCGCCCAGTGACATCAACAGAATACTACCCCAATCAATGCTGATATGGGAACGGATGAAGAACAGTGTAGCGAAGGGAAAGATAAAGTTTGCTGGAAAGGAGGCCAGGAATTGCACCACGGGCTGCAACAAAGTTGCTAGTCGGGGATTAAACCCAATTGCCACTCCCACAGGTGTCCAAACTAGAGTTGCAAATACCAGCAATACCAGTACACGTAACAGAGTGAGTAATGCCAGCCCAAAGGTCTTGACGACTTCACCCAGTCCCACCGTTGTGAAAATGAAGTGCAACCCGACAACCAACAGCCCACCAATTATAGCCAGCAGCATCAAGTTGTAAAGGCGATCGCCTATTTCCTGCCGACTAGTCTCCACAGCCCGGTGAGTCTGCGGTGGCGTTAGCAATGACAGAATGCGGTTGATAGCTTCAGCCAAAGGAGCTAGCGCCCGCCCCAATAGATAAGGAATTCGGGCTGCTTTGAGCAGATCGTAAACCCAGGATTCAGGTGCTTGGGTTGCTGCACTCTGTTCTAAGCGGAACTTATCCGCCCAGGCGATTAACGGCCGCCAGAACAGTTGATTTACCAGCACAATCACCACAGCGATCATCAATAGCGCCCAACCCAAAGCAGGTAAATTCTCCGCTACAACTGCGGCTGCTACGTAGGAGCCAATCCCCGGTAGTGTGTATTGCTGCTTCAGTACACTGATCGCTTCACTCGCAGCCACAAAAAACCAGCCACCCCCAAAACTCATCATTGCATTCCAAAGCAGTCCAATCATCGCTGTAGGCAATTCCAGTTTGGTGAACCGTTGCCATCCCGACAACCGATAGAGCGTTACGGCCTCATCCAGTTCCGGTGGCAGTGTTCTCAGTGAGTGGTAGAACGAAAAGGTCATATTCCAGACCTGACTGGTGAAAATTGCAAAAATCGATGCTGCCTCTAGTCCTAATAGGCTTCCAGGAAACAGGGCAATAAAACCTGTAACTGTGATGGACAAAAAACCTAGTACCGGAACCGACTGCAAAATATCGAGTAATGGAATCAGAACTCGTTCAGCGCGGCGGCTTTTGGCAGCAATGTAGCCATAAATTAAGGTGAACAGCGTTGAATAAAACAGGGCAATAAACATTCGCAGGGTTGAGCGCCCAGCATAATACGGTAAATTACGCGGGTCGAGGCTGATACCTGGCACTACATCGGGTGGTACAAAGCTCACCAACGTTCCAGCACCAACACGCGCAATTAGCGCCAGCAGAACCAATGTGCCAAGAATCAGGGCAATATCAGCTAGGCCAAAAGGGAACCGTCGGAGTGCTTCAGGGGAAGGAAAAGTTTGCTTCAGCATTTAAGGATAATTACGGGGCTGGCATACCTTTTTGAGCTAATAATCAGACATTACTACCCTTGATGCACAAGGACAAATAATCTAGTCTATGGTCAGAATACCATCATAAAATCCTTCAAAGTGATATCCTCCCATGCCAACTCTTAGAGAGGCAACGCCTTCGGCATGGCTTCGCTTAGAGCCAGTCCGCGAGCGTCATTTTGAATTTTGAATTGTTAATTGGCAGGTAGGCGATCGCAAATAACCGCTCGTGTCAGCCCAAACCTCATTTTCCCCGATTGATCCAAACACCTCTGAGTCCAGATGCTTTAGCTCCGTGGTAATCTTCTATGATGCTATCGCCAATATGCCATGCTGCCTCTGGGGAACATTTATGTTTGTCTAAGGCAATGGCAAAAATTTGAGGATCAGGTTTAGCTGCACGTACCTGAGTAGAAATGGTGACGGAGGTAAAAAACTCTCTCAATCCTAAACTTTGCAATACTGAGTAAATCCGAGAATCGAAATTAGACAGCACCCCCAAGCTAACTCCCAACCGCCGCCAGTTAATTAAAGCTGGTAAGACATCGGGATAAACAAACCACGGTTCGCCAGTGCCAAAGTGGATATAAAGTTCGCTAAAAAAAGCCGAAAAGTCAGAAAATTCCTTGAGAACACCTGCACCTTCAAAAGTGTTCAGGGCAATTATCCGCCACCAATCAAACTCGCGTTGCGGAATATCTTGCACTTCTGCATCTGGGAATATTGGTGGCGGTGCTGCTTTAAAGCTTTGAATGAACGTTCTATTTAAGGTTTCGGCTGGAACTGTAACGCCAAATTCCTCAGCTATCTGACTATAAACTTCACCCACACCACCTTTGACATCAAAGAGTGTACCCACAGCGTCTAAAAAAATAACTTTTGGTTGTTCCATCAAAGTCTGAAGATTTTAAATCTTGAATTTTAGATTTTGGCTTAATTAATAACTTTTGTACTCGACTAACTGAAAATTGAATAGGGAATGGGGCATCAATGCCCCTCATCAGTGCTGAGTTTTGAGTGCTGAGTGCTGAGTGGGGAAACAAGAATTTTAGATTTTAGATTTTGGATTTTAGATTGAAATTTAATCCAAAATTTAAAATCCAAAATCCAAAATTGAATTGCCCAATGCCCAACCTTAAATTACTGAGAAAGTGTTTCTATGATCGGACGGACTAGCCAATTAAAACCAACTTTGAGTTGATGGTCTAAAGTTGGCAATCTATATAAATAGGCAATACGGCGGGCGACGTATGCCAAGCGCCCATCTAGTTTAATTCCCAAACCAGTGAGAGTGGCGTTGTCTATTCCTAGTGCCATCATTTCTCCTAACTGTTGGTAGCGGAAGGGAAGGAGGGGGCGATTAGTCAGAGTTGCCCAGATATTCCAAGCAGTATAATCAGCTTGTTGAAAAGCCGCTTGGGCGGTGGCGGGAACTTGCTGTCCTTCCGCATCATGACAGTCTGCTAAATCTCCCAAGGCAAAGATTTCTGGATGATCAAAAACTTGCAAATTAGATGTAGTGCTGATTTGACCACGCTGATTTTGCTTCAGGGGAAGAGATTTCACTACGGGCGCAACTCTAGTCCCCACAGTCCAAATTACCAAATCTACGGGAATCGTGTCTACCTGGCTTTTGTATTCTAGGGAGATGCTATTTTGTTCTATTAATTCGACTTTGGTTTCTAAATCCAGAAACACACCACGGGCTTCTATTGCTTTCTTTGCTGCTTCCCGGTTAAACTCTGGGGAAGTTCGCAAAATTTGGTCAGCAATTTCAATGATCCGAAAGCGTCCTCTTTCCCCTAGTCTGTCGGCTAACTTACAGGCTAACTCTACACCACTGTAGCCAGCCCCAACGATCGCTACCCGAATTTTATCAGCATCCGATTCTTCTAAAAATCGTAGGCGTTCTTCTAAACGATAGGCATCAGAGATTGTGCGAAATGTGTAGGCGTAAGATGTTGCACCAGGTACTAAATCTAGCGGTGTCTCTCCTCCTAGCGCTAGCACTAATCGATCGTAAGGAATTTCGGGGCCTTCTTGTATATTTACCCGTTGCTGGTCAATGTCAATTCCCGATACAACCCCTTGATAAAAACGCACCCCAGTGCCTTGTAAAAGTTCTTCAAATGGTGGGGCAATTTCCCACGTTTGTAATTCGCCAGTGAGTAATTCGTAAAGTAAAGGAGAGAATAGGAAGCGATCGCTTTGATCTACTAGAACAATTTCGGGTTTTTGCGTAGATTCCCAAGGTAACTGGCTTAAGCGCAGGGCTGTGTAAAGACCACCAAAGCCTCCGCCAAGGATACAAATTCTAGAAGTTTGTTGAGTCATCTATTCTATTTATGGGACAGTCAATACTGGTTGAGCAACTAACTTCAGTCTAGTAAGTTAAAGCGGACTTTTCCAAACCCCCCAAAGTTTTTGAGGGATTAGTCATTAGTCATTAGTCATCTGTCATCAGTTAAACATTATTTCGATATTAGACAAAATGTATCTCTCAGTATTATTACTTACTGCTTTTCAGGCTCAAACTGGATTCTGATACAAGCAAATATAAAGTAAAATAAACTCTGAATAAATTTAAAATTATCACCTCATATCTGTGTTAAAAGAGTCTTGAAGTTTAAGTATATTTTCAAACTTTAAAAGGTTTGAAAATGCAGTTCCCTAATACATTCTGGCGGAAGTTGGCCTGCTTGTGACAAGGGTGTTAAGTCCCAAGTCTTGTTATTAATTGAGATGGTAGCTGGATTTGCGCCGTGCTGCACTAAAGATTTGGCTATGAAAATCAGTAATTTTTGATACACCTGATCCAACGCTGTTGTAAACAGCGTTGTAGTTCATGCTATTTGACAAAACTCAGTTCTAAATACTGAGTGAGCAGTAGAAAAAATGCTCAAGACTCGTATTAGCAAAAAGACGAGCCTTGAGCCAAATATTTATACACCTGAAAAAAATCGGAGTAATCTCAATGTCTCTATTTACCGTCACTAACACCAACAACGGTGGTACAGGTTCACTGCGGCAGGCAATTTCAGATGCCAATGCTCTTACAGGAAGCGACATCATCGAATTTGGTGGACTGTTTACTGATGCGATCGCTCATACCATCAGTCTGACTGGTAGTAGTCTAGCTATCACAGATAATCTTACCATTAAAGGCACAAGTCCGAACTTACTAACTATTAGTGATGATAGTGCAACACGCGTTTTTGACATTGGCAGTGGTGTAACAGCTGCAATCAACGGGCTGACTATTACTAATAGCTACAAAAATGCCGGAGGAGGCGGTGCTATTTCCAATGAAGGCGTTTTTACTTTAAGCGATAGCACCATCACTGGCAACTCGGCTGCGAACGGAGGCGGCATTTACAACTCTAGCTCTGGGACTTTCACTGTAAACAACAGCACCATCAGTGATAACTCGGCAGGGCGCGAAGGTGGCGGCATCGACAACTATGGCATCCTTACCGTAAGTAATAGCACCATTAGCAGCAACACTGCGTCATACGACGGCGGCGGTATCTATGGTGGTTCTGGCACTATAACCGTGACTAACAGCCTGATTGATGGGAACAGCGTCAGCTTCAAATCCAGCTACTACGGCGGCGGTGGCATCTTCAGTTCTGGCATCCTATCAGTGAGTAAGAGTACCATCAGTGGCAACAGTGCGTCATACGGCGGCGGTATCTATGGTATCTATGAAGGCAATATAACCGTGGATGATAGCATCATCAGTGGCAACAAGGCCAGCGATGGCGGTGGTATTTACACTGGTGTCACCCTATCAGTGAGTAACAGCACCATCAGTGGTAACAGTGCGTCATCCGGCGGCGGTATCTATGATGGCGGCGGTATCTATGATGACGGTAGCAGTCTTAACGAGGGCGATGGCACTATAACCATAAATAACAGCACCATTAATAGCAACACTGCCTCATACGGCGGCGGTATCTATAATGGCGGCCAGACAGACGGCGGCCCTAATATAATTACCGGCACTATAACCGTGAATAACAGCACCATTAATGGCAACAGTGCGTCATACGGCGGTGGTATTGCTGGTTATGGGATCATAATTGTAAGTCAGACCACCATCAGTAACAACACGGCAATTGAAGGTGGCGGTATGTATAACCAAGGCTTTATCACTCCCGGCTACCATTCCCCAGATATTCTCGGATATGGCACTTTTAAAGTGAGCAATAGCACTATCACTAAGAATCATGCATCCACTGGGGGCGGCATCTACAATAATGGCAACCTATTGGTGAGTAGTAACAGCATCATCAGTGATAACTATGCCAGAGACTACGGCGGTGGCATTTACAACTCTACCTCTAACGAGTACGACGACTACAATCAATTAGGCATCGTTAACGTGATTAATAGCATCATTAGTGGCAATCAGGCAGGGAAAGCCGGTGGTGGCATTTACAATAATGGCAACGATGGCGGCGACATTTATGGAACTACCGTTAATAACGGCAGCCCCAATAAATTAGGCATCCTTACTGTGAGTGATAGTACCATTAGTAGCAATCAGGCACCCCTTGGCACTGACATCTACAATAATGCCACCCTAACGGTGGGCAACAGCACTATCAAGCCCAATCCCGTTTTCGGGATCGAACTCACTTCTGATGGTTATGGTTACAAGATAAATGATGGTAGTATTTACAATTCTAAATCTGGCACTACCACAGTGAACTACAACAGTGCGATCGCTTATAACTCTCAGGGTAATAATGTGGTAAGTAACATTATCACCAACACCGTTATAACCTGATTGGTAGCACAGGCTTTTATACTAAAGTCAACTTAACGTAAAAACCTGCCTAGAACCAGCTTTTAGATTATCTCGTTAAGAGTCTCCGACTGGGAATGCCGTTCTAGAGGCGGAGCCTCTAGAAAAGCGGCAGAGCCGCCAGGAGGCGCATTTCCAGCCTCTGGCTAGAAACGAGGTTTTAAAAGGGTTTGCGCTTAAGTTGACACTCATGAGCAATGTTGTGCCCCTACTACAGATGTGGTTCAAATACTTGAATTCTGCTGTAACTCAGCACTCAGCACTCAGCACTCTTCATTCCTAACCCAAAAAAACAGGAAACGTCTGCGGCTTTGCTCTTGCCTCCTGTTTCTCCAGTTATATGACCATTATCACGGTTATAAAACTGGAGATTCGCTATAGTTAACGGTTAACAGGCAACGGTTAAAAGGAGTTAAAGAGATGGAAATTAAGCCAACTGACCCATCGCTAGCACTCATAGAAATTCCCTCTGGCTATCTCAATATTATGGGTTACGTTGATCAGTCAGAAGTTAATGGCCCTGGTTGTCGTGCAGTCGTCTGGGTACAAGGTTGTCTTCGTGAGTGTCCTGGCTGCTTTAATACAAACTCGTGGTCATTTGAGGCTAACCAATTGATTGCTGTTGATACCCTTGCCGAGAATATTCTCAGCAATCCCCGCAATATGGGTGTAACGTTCTCTGGTGGAGAACCCTTTTGGCAAGCAACTGCACTGGCGTCTTTAGCTCAAAAGGTAAAAGCTGCTGGGTTAAATGTAATGTCTTTTACTGGGTTCACTCTTAAGCAGCTACAGTCCCAATCCGCGCCCCCAGGTTCCCAAGCATTGTTAGAACAACTTGACATTCTGATTGACGGGCCTTTTGTAGAATCTCTGGCAATTAATTCTCCCAACTCTCCAGTTTCTTCTAGCAATCAACGGGTTCGTGTGTTAAACCCGGCTTTTCAAGACCAGATTACTTGGGCTAGCGATCAGATAGAAGTCCATATCCTCAAGGATGGTGGCCGTATTGTCACTGGTTATCAAGGTGGGCTGGAACTAACGTAAGGGTGCGGGGGCAGGCATAGGTGTCAACTTAACCTAAAAGTTATGTCCCGGAAGAAACTGAAGTTCCTTGCTTATAGCAAAACTCATCTAAAGATGACTAAATATCCGCAAAAATCTTTAGTCTACTTCAGTAGACTTTAACTATTAGCCTTGAACTTTAGTTCTAGGCGGGTGACAAAGCTAACAGTTAAGCTATTTCTAGCTTAAGTTGATAAGTAGGTAGGCGTAATTAAATATAAGATTAAACCTCACCCTCAATCCCTCTCCGTGAGTTCGGAGAGGGAAGCCGGAGGCAGGGGTGAGGTTTTATATTTAATTTGACCCACTTACTTACCAATGGGGGCAGAGCCAGAAGAGGGAGTTAAAACTTGAAAATTGACCTTTTGAGGGTCAACTTCCAGCTTCTGAGGCTCAACTTCCACCTTTTGAGGCTCAACTTTCACCTTCTGAGGGTCAACTTCCAGCTTCTGAGGCTCAACTTTCACCTTCTGAGGGTCAACTTTCACCTTCTGAGGCTCAACGTCCACCTTCTGAGGGTTAACTTCCACCTTCTGAGGCTCAACTTCCACCTTTTGAAGGTCAACTTCCACCTTCTGAAGGTCAACGTCCACCTTCTGAGGGTCAACTTCCAGCTTCTGAGGCTCAAATTTTACTCTTCTGCTCCCTCATCGAAGAGAAGCTATATGTAAATGTAGCTTTGTTTGGGACGGATTATAGTTAATGAAAATACAAGACCGGAATTTGGCTAGACTATTTAAGACAATTTTTACTGAACACCGTGTACTTTGGACTGTTTTACTCCTTAGTACAGCACTGGTGGTAACGCTAGCGCTGTCACTTTCTCAAGGAGCAGTATCCTTAAGTATGTCGGAATTTTGGCAAGCTATTCTCCGCAAAGGCGATCCGGTTAAACAGACAATTCTCTGGGATTTGCGTCTCCCGCGTATTATAGCCGCTCTCATTGTCGGCGCAGCCTTGGGAATGTCAGGGGCACTACTGCAAGGAATGTTACGCAATAGTCTTGCTGATCCATTTATTCTGGGCATTTCAGCCGGTGCAGGATTAATTGTGATTCTGATGATTGTCTGGCAAATATTCCCGATCGCAATTCCTTTAGCAGCATGGATGGGAGCTATTTTAACTTCGGCGATCGTGATTTTGATCGGTCGTTCGGGGTCAGGAATTTCTGTTGAGCGGTTGATTTTAGGCGGAGTGGCGGTGAGTTCTTTATTTGGTGCTGTCCAAACTACATTGCTGCTTTTGGCTGAAGACGGTCAAATTCAAATTGCGCTGAGTTGGTTGGTTGGTAGCCTGAATGGACGGGGTTGGCAAGAAATTGCGACGGCTGGCCCTTACATCATCGTTGCATTGATCGGGGGATGCTTGCTGGCGCGATCGGTAAATGTGCTGGCTTTGGGAGATGATTTGGCTGTTGGTTTAGGGGTTTCGTTGGTGCGATCGCGCCTATTAATTGGTGGTGTAGCCACTCTATTAGCCGCAGGTGCAGTCAGCATCAGTGGTTTGATTGGATTTGTTGGTCTTGTTGTCCCTCACGGTGTCCGCCTCATCGTTGGTACAGATCATCGCTTTGTTTTACCACTTTCCGCCCTTGCAGGTGCATGGTTACTGACTTTTGCAGATTTACTTTCTAGACTAGGAGCAGTAGAACTACCAGTCGGTTCCGTCACTGCTTTGCTGGGTTCACCGCTATTTATCTGGTTACTTTACCGTCGTTCTGCTGGGTTTAATAAATTTTGAGCTAATATGCTGAGGTTAAAGCCAAAAAAGGATTTTGGCTTACAGCTTTTTTCATTTATTTACTTGCATTTATGCCAATTACCCCGATGATTATTAAGGCGATCGACAAAAGTTTAATCAATGTGGCAGATTCACGAAACCAGATAATACCAATGATAGCAATTAGGATAGTTCCCAATCCAGCCCAGACTGAATAAGCCACACTCACTTCAAGTCTCTTGAGAGCCAGGGTCAAAAAACTAAAACAAAGTCCATAGAAGACAAATATTAATACCGAAGGAACTAATTTAGTAAATCCTTCTGATAACTTCATGCAAGTTGTGCCTGAAACTTCAAAGAGTATTGCTGCAATAAGGTAAATCCAACTTGTTGACATATCAGTTATCAGCAGTTTGTTAGGAATGCCTTATTATCTCTGTGAAATTCAAAAAATACAACAGGTCTAATTATGATCATTAGTCGCGTGAATATACTAAATATTTGTAAGATCAGTTACGCATAGCACAATACGCTTGGATTAAGAAGAATAGTAGGTTGGGTTGAGCGTAAGCGTTACCCAACAAAGCCTTGATAATGTTGGGTTTCGTTCCTCAACCCAACCTACGCAAGTTTTAGTTTTTAGCCTTAACCCAAGCGTATTGACGCATAGCAAGCTTTAGGAGTAGGAGTGTGGGTAAAGCTCGTACCAATCTTTTAAATATACAGCGTTTTTCAGGTAAATGAAGTACACATGATTTCAAGGGCACAGCACTGCTGTGCCCTTGAAATCATGTGTACCTCACCAAGTTGTAATTTGCTATAATTGTTCTATTTCAAGTCGGCTTTTGTAGACTTTACCGAACACAGCTATTGAAAATTACCGTACTTGTTATTAACTAGATTTTTGGTTCGGTAATCTTCCTAAATCAGGTGACAAAAACCGAATTTACACCACTTTTATTTTTAAATCTTATGAAAGAGAACAAACAAAGGAATCAAATCCTCAATTAGTTGGACAGCAACAATACTGAATATCCGAGGTAGAAATATGACATTAGTACGTTGGAACCCCTGGCAAGAATTTAACGCAATGCAACGTCAAATCAATCTAGTTCCCTTCCTCGCTCCCAAGAACAATAATAGTTCTGCCTTGATAAGTATGACGCTGCTGGTTAATTTCTGTAAATATCTCTGTTAATTCCGGTTGGTTCTTCCAAGCCCCAAATAATTGATTTAGTTTAGCTAGTCTCTTCTCGTCTGTTAATGGTGGTTGTGGTTCTGTAATTGGATTGGCAATAAATTCTACGTCTATGATTACTTCTGTCCCGTCTGGAATATTATTAAGTTGTTCTAATATTTCAATATTTTGACCACGTTTTATGCCTCTAACTTTCATATTTTATTATTTCGTTATTAATTAACTGATGACTAATCACTGTTAACCGTCAATAAAATTAAAGTGTATTTGGGTCAATTCCTTGCTGTTGTAATCTGGCTAATAAATTTTGCAATTGTTCTTCAGAGGTTTGGTATCTGTTACCATTTTCCTCATACCAATACAGCCATTCTCTTGTTCGTCCTTGATAAGTACCCTGTTCCCGTCCAATACCTAAACCAATTTCCAGCATCCAAATTTTATCCCCTGGTTGTAAAATGTATTCACCATTAATTAAGCGATAAACTTCTAAACGTTGACGCTTACGACGTAGCCGTGTTGGTGCATAAATGACATAATACAAAATGCCTAATTCTGCATAATCAATTTTTTTCTGTTCATATTCGCCATTGTAAGTTTGAGAAACAACTTCTAAAGCTAAAATTGGTGGAATACCCTCTTCTTCCCACAAAACATAACTAGAACGTCCATTTTCACCAACAAAACGTTCAACTCCCAAACTCAGGAATCCATCGGGGACTATGGCTCCTTTATTGGGTGTATAGTAAACTCCCATGTTAATGCCGAAAAACCAGTCATCGCGGTTTTGCCAAATCGCGGCTAAGATGGCTAACAATAAGTTGGGAATTAATATTTGTAGTTCGTTATCCACAGGAGTATCATCTGAATCTGGTAATTCTGCCGATGAAGGTAGGCATTCTAAAGGATTGTAGTTGAACATAAGCAGTTATTAATCCCCAAAATCTAGGTTTAAACTCAGTTGTCCATTATTCAAGGGTAACTCAGTCTGCTTGTAAGAAACTTTCGCTTTAATTTCATCCATAGCCAACCACAAATCTAATAAGGCTTTCTCTTCGGGGATGCGTTTCTTTTCATTACCAATGCCCGGAATTACTTTCAACGCTACTTAAAATGTCCGCATAAATAAATCGTTGCTGACTAAGCCTGTATTTTTGAGAAACCTGTGGACTGGTTCTGTATTTTCTTCTTCTTGGTAAAGGGCGATAATGGCGTGGAGTCCATCTACTAAATATCTGGCAGAAAATTCAGTATCGGTGACGGAGAAGGCGCGTTTTTTCAAGCGTTGTTGCGGGGTGAGTAATTTACAGTAACCGCTAGCTGAATCAAGTAGTTTATGCTTTTTCACCAAATCGGAAACATCAAAACCACCGACTGCTAAAGCGAGTTGTCTAGCTTCATCGAAGGGGAAGAAGAAAAGAATAAAGTTGTCAAAGTTAATCTAGCATCGTCTGGCTAATTTCCGCTTGATATCTGCTAGCTATCTATTAAACTAAATAAAAAGCGCTCGCCTTTTGGCGAGCGCTTTTTAGTGTGAATTACTCAGCTTATACAGATTTATCAGGAAAGTGCAAAATTTTAAATCTTGTAGAGTATGTTATTGCGTAGGATAACGCACCATTTCAGATTTAAGATATGCTGGGACGAATGTCCTAACGCATCCTACAAAACTTGCTCTTGATTAAATCCACCTTTCTTAGTTAACCGTTAAGCGCATCTTCTTGATGGGTTTGGATTACACAGTCAGAAGTAGGCTTGGCAACGCAGGTAAGAACCCATCCCGCGTCTATTTGATCGTCGTCTAGGAAGTTCTGATCCGATTGGTCAACTGTACCTGAAATCAGTTTACCAGCACAAGTTGAGCAAGAACCAGCATTACAGGAGTAAGGCAAGTCCATCTCATTTTCTTCGTTAGCGATCTCTAGAATGTAATCATCCTCAGAAACTTCAATTGTTTTTTCTTCATCTGGGGTCTTTAATGTGACCTTGTAAGTTGCCATGTAAAAATTCCTAGTTAAGATAAACTCCATTTCCGATACTACGGGTTTATGTGCAGCTAGTCTAGAGTGCAATGTGGTTGATTACTCTACATCCTAAAGTGCTTACCCTGAATTAGAACTGAGAGTAAAAAATTCTGCGATCGCATCACCAAATCCCTCAAATGAACTATAATCCGCAGACACGATAGAGACATTCATACCCAACTTTTGGGCATTAGCAGTTGTATAAGGGCCAAAACATCCAATAATACAACCTTCATAATCGCTTTGCGAGTTGACCATTGTCAAAAAGCTTTCTACTTCTGCCGTGCTACTAAAGGCAATTACATCGATCATTCCTTGACGCATCAGGTTTAATTCAATACCGTAGATATTTTTATCTAAACCCTGTGTAATATAAGTAGGTACGCGAGTTACTTCTATACCCAATTTCTGCAAATCCGTAATTAAATTGGGTACAACATCAGGCTCAGGCAAACCTACGACTTCTGGAGTCGGTATCAGCACTTTTTTCTGGTGAATTTCCGGTAGTTTTGCTAATTCAGCGATAATTCCGGCTGGGCTAGATTCTGTAGGAATTAAATCTATTTTGCCACAAAAAGACAATAAGCTTTCTGCGTCTTTTCCTAAAGCACATAATTGACATTTTTGTACCACAGATACAGGAATATCTAAATCATTCATCCGGTGAAAAAATGCAGCGATGCCATTTCTACTGGTGAAGATAATCCAATCAAATTCATCTATATGGACTAGAGCAGTATCTAACTTAGTGTAGTTTGATAAATAGCAGGTTTCGATAGTAGGCATGAGAACAGGTAAACCACCTTGTTTGATGATTTGTTCAGATAACCTATAAGCATAATTTCTCGGTGCTGTGACTAAAATTCTCTTGCCATATAGAGGTAATTCTCTAGATGGAGTGAGCAGGTTGATTTCTCTTGATTGGGTGGGCATTTGTTCGTCTGCTATTTCATTGCTATTCCACTTTAGAATGTAATACGCTTGGTGTTCGTGATATTTTGCCCAGATTTTTGTAAGAGTCAAAGTGTCGTGCTGACCGATATCTCGCCTAAAACTCAAGTTCTAGGCTAATAGCTCAAGTCCACTTAAGTGGACTGACGACATTTTTCCTTTCACCGAGGATAGGCACGTACATCGCTTCAATTTTTGGGAATAATAGTTTTAAATCTTGTATTTAGTCCTCTTGAGAGGACTTGAACTATTAGCCTCGGAATTTATTCCAAAGCGGGATGGCAACGAAGCAGAAGATTTAAAAAATGCTGAGATTGAGCAATCCTATTTGATTTATGATAATTGCAACTCGTAGATACCCGACAACTTTTACGAAATCGGGGATCTTGTTCTGCGCGTTTGATTAAAGATTGCTATATACAGCGTTTTTCAGGTAAATGAGGTACACAGGTAGGGGCACAACAATGTTGTGCCCTGACAATAATCTGTACAGAGGCGCTTGTTGCAATCTGCTGTAAATCCTAGCCATTTTTCTAGGGTGAATTCTCCCCATTTTTCCGATGCCATCTGTGTTGATAAAACGGCAAGATATGAATATCTAATAACGTTTGCACAAAAATCTTATGTCTTCATTACTGGCTTTATCCAACAGTTTAGCTGACACCGTAGAACAAGCTGGGAGTGCTGTGGTTGCAGTTAATACGGGTACTCGTGTTTCTCCAACTGGCATTCACTGGCGCAATGGCATCATTGTTACTTCTGATGAGTCCCTCCAGCGCTATGACGACATTACTATCACTCTCTCAAATGGTAGCACTGCACCTGTAACACTCATTGGTCATGACTCTAGCACCGATATCGCTGTTTTTAAACTAGAAAATGTAGAAATACCTGTGGCAAAAATTGGCGATGCCAAAACGCTGAAAGTTGGTCATCTGGTATTAGGACTAGCGAGAGGTAGCGAAGGTGACTTAAGGGCGGCGATGGGTGCAGTGAGCGTGATTAGCGGTGCTTGGCGGAGTATGAGTGGCGGGAATATTGACCTATTCATCCGCCCAGACATCACCCTTTACTCTGGTTTTGCAGGCGGACCGCTCGTAGATGCTGCTGGTTTTGTGGTAGGTATGAATACATCGGGGCGGCGTGGTATTGCTCTGACTATTCCCACTGCTACAGTCGATCGCGTGGTTGAGCAATTAGTAGCAAAAGGACGCATTTCAAAAGGCTACTTAGGTGTGGGAATGCAACCTGTACGCTTACCAAATAACCTGAAAACTGCTCTCAATTTAACTTCTGCAACTGGGGTAATTGTCGTTAATGTTGAGGCTTCGGGACCTGCTGAGAATGCAGGTGTGCTGCTTGGCGACGTTTTGGTAACGTTCGATGGCGTAACTGTGGGTGATACAGGTGATGTGCTGGCGCTGCTCAATAGTAGCGATCGCATTGGTAAAACTGTCAACGTCCAAGTTGTGCGGGGTGGGGTGTTAGTTGAGTTAGCGATCGCACTTGGCGAAAGACCTTTGTAATTTGTAATTTGGAACTTTGAGATTATGGCAAACACAACATTACCTAACATCGCTGCTGAATTGACAGAGGTAGCTGCTAAACTACGCGATCGCACTGTCAAAGTAAAAAGCGGCTCTCTGGGAGTCGGTTCTGGTGTAATTTGGCAACCAGACGGACTAATTATCACTAATGCTCATGTGGCAACCAGCAACCGCGCAACTGTGGAATTGGCAGACGGAAGGGTATTTGATGCGGTGCGTACACAATTTGACCCACAGCAGGATTTAGCCGCCCTAAAAATTGTCGCCACTGATTTAACTGCTGCAACTATTGGCAATTCTGAGGCGCTACGAGTTGGTGAATTAGTCTTAGCGGTGGGTAATCCGTTTGCTGAGAGTGGTGCTGTGACAACTGGAATTATCTATGCAAATAATCCGCGTGCAGTTATGGCCGATTTGCAGCTGTATCCGGGAAATTCTGGGGGGCCACTTGCCGACTGTCTCGGTCGAGTCGTGGGAATTAACACCATGATTGTTAATGGTTTAGCTGTGGCAGTTCCCAGCAGCACAGTTGAGCGTTTTTTACAAGTAAATAGTCGTCCGCAACTGGGAGTCACACTGCAACCTGTACTTTTAGATCGGCGTAGGTTGGGTTTATTGGTGTTGTCAATTTTACCTGGCAGTGCGGCGGAAACTGCTGGTATGCAAATCGGCGATGTTTTAATTGGAGTTTCGGGGCGATTATTCACTAGCATCAATGATTTAAGCAAATATCTGCGTGAGAGTAAAGGATCTCTGCCGATACAACTCCTACGCGGTGGGCAGCAATTCGTAATTTATGTTGCCGTGCAAGCTGGGAAAACTGCTGTGGAGGCGACATGATCCGAGTGATGGTAGTTGCCACTTCCCCTGTAGTCCGGGCAGGGTTATCAGCTGTGGTAACTACCAATCCTCGGCTGACGGTTGTGGGGAGTGCATCCGATTTGGATGTATTGGCAAGGGAAGTTGGGCAATTAGAACCAGATGTGGTGCTGGTAGATTTGAGTAGCAATCTTCAACAATCGGTGTGGGAAAAATTGCTGCTCATTCAAGAAAAGCAATACCCATTAGGAATGATCGTAATTGTTGAAGAACTCGATAGCATTGATTTAGAGACGGCGTTACGTTCTGGTATCCGGGGGATATTGCCCACTACTAGCACAGAATCAGAAATTGTCGCTGCTGTGGAGGCGATCGCTTTTGGTTTAGTAATACTGCACCCCGATGCTGTAGAATTACTATCTATCCGGGAAAAAGTGGTAACGAATCCTGTACAAACCTTGACACCACGAGAGATAGAGGTTTTAGGAATGCTTGGATCGGGGTTGGGAAATAAAGCGATCGCTAAACACCTGCATATTTCTGAGCATACCGTCAAATTTCATCTCTCATCCATTTTTCAAAAGCTCAGTGTCTCCAGCCGCACGGAAGCTGTTGCTGTGGGTGTGCGACTCGGTTTGATTATGCTGTAATCTCTAGTCATTATCGGTTGGATGCAATAAAAAAATACCTATAGCGGTTCTCAGTTGAGTGAGGTACAAGAACCCCACCCCCAACCCCCTCCCCGCTCTTCGATAGAGGGGGCTATGATGTACATCATGTGATTAGGAAACGCTATAAAAGTCTTTAAAACCTCACCCTGTCCTGACGGACATCCCTCTCCTTAATAAGGAGAGGGACAGGTTTTGCACAAGCAAAACCAGGGTGAGGTTTCTTTGGGCTATTCGATAAACTGTAAATTGTGTCAACAGAGACTTGTGTATACACGGTAGCCTTTTAGGAGAGAAGTCTACGCGTCGTCTATTCATTTGAAAACTGCTGTAAATCAAATAATGACATACAACCCCAATGAAGTCATGGTATATGTATCACATTTGATTGATCACTTATATGAACATTTTAATGCTCTCTTCCACCTTTCCCTACCCACCAACGCGCGGAGGAACCCAAGTCAGGACATTTAATTTACTTAAATACCTGAGTCAACGCCATACTGTTACCCTCGTGACTCAACGCGAGGGCGATGTTACAGACGCAGAAATAGCAGGATTACGCGATTGCGTGGATCATCTAGCCGTTTTTGAACGCCCGCCAGATTCTCAAACCACCGGAATATTAAAGAAAATACAGCGATTTCGTAGATTTTTGCAACAGGGGACACCGCCAAGTGTACTCAACCGCTACTCAGTTGAGATGCAAACATGGATTGATAACTGGGTGAAAGCGGGGAAATGTGATGTAATTACCTGCGAACATAGTGTCAATGAAATTTACATCCAATCTCATTATCAGAAACAGCTAAAAACTATAGTTAATGTTCATAGTTCTGTTTATGCTACCTGTCGGAACCAACTAGCAACGGGCATTTCGGAAAATTCCCTCAGAGATAAAATTAATCTGCCACTTTTGCGTCGTTATGAGCAAAACTACTGTGCTAAATTTTCGGCAATTGTCGCCACAACAGAAGAAGATAAAATTCAACTACAAGAATTTAACCCCAATAGTGAAATTGCAGTTATTCCCAATGGCGTAGATTTAGTTTCTTTCCCCAACCGTACCACCGATCCAGGAGGACATCGCTTAATTTTTATTGGTGCAATGGATAATTTAGCAAACATTGATGCTGTCTGCTTTTTCAGCAACGAAGTTTTGCCAGAAGTCCAAAAATTGTATGCCGATACAACTTTCGATATTGTCGGTTCTCATCCGGTGCCAGAAGTTTTAGCACTTGCTCAAAAACCAGGAATTAATGTGATTGGGCGTGTACCTTCGATGGTAGAATATTTACATCAAGCCACCATTTGCGTTGTACCCATGCGGACTGGGTTTGGCATTAAAAATAAAACTTTAGAGGCAATGGCAGCTGGTGTACCTCTAGTAGCGAGCGATCGCGGCTTAGAAGGATTAGCGGTAGATGGTGCTAGTCATAGATTACGGGCATTACGAGCCAATAAACCAGCAGAGTACGTTACCGCTATTAGTCAACTATTTGAGCATCCACATCTGCGTTCAGAATTGTCTCATAGCGGCAGACAACTGGTAGAAACAGAATTCACTTGGGATATCGCTGGTAAAAGTTATGAACAAGTTTGTCTTGGGAGAGAGTAATTCGTAATTCGTAATTAGGACACACCTAAAGATGCTTGAACTAATTGAGTTGCCACTTTATAAATTTTAATTCTTCTTTTGTCTCAGTGTGGGATAAATATGTGTAGAGACGTTGCAATGCAACGTCTCTACATGGGTAGAGCAAATTATCTGATCTAAATTGTATTCGTTGTTAGTTAGCTCGTGAAAATGCACTTCAATTATTCTCAAACCTAGTTGAATAACCTAACACAAGTAAATTCTTATGCTTACGCTTATTCTTATTTTTGAGGATAATCAAATAATTCTCAACATAGCGAAAAGCAGATGCACAGTCGTAATCAGCAATGGCTATAGCTTGCAAAAAAACTTTTGGGGGAATTTCAAACCCTAAAAATTTTTCTATTAAAACTAACAAATTTTTATCTGTGGCAGCGAAAGTTGTTGTTTCTGCCCCTTCTGAATCATGAAATGTATCTTCAATTAATGCTTTATACACTTTGTACCTCCCCAAAAGCATAAGATGCAAAGCCTGTGATAAAGTTTAGCTGCTGATCACGAGTTTGTAAGTTCACTGGAAGTTCAGTACTAGGACATCCGATCTCCCGTAAAATCTCCAAACAATAAGTACTGAATTGAGTGTATGGAGCTTCCTCCAATTCTTGAGCTACTTCTAGAGCCATCTCTAGATTGACTTGGATAACCGTCTTTACAGGGTTGGTCATAAACACGCCCTAATAAACTGGATGCTCTAAGTTTTGATCACAAGCACAAATAGCGTAACAGTGTTTTTGCGGAATTTATGAAGAGGCGAAATTAAAGTCTCAGCGCATTTGCGGTAATATATCCTAAATTATGCTTTCCTGGGCTGAGAGCTAGGCAATTTACATCTAAGTGCGATCGCGTCGTCGTACCCCTTCCCTACAGGACGCTCCGTGAACAGTTAACCAAGCTACGCCTAGCGATCGCACCAGAAGACGTTGGCGTAGTTAGCGGTTCGTTTAATAATTAAGTACATCTTCAAAAAATATTTTATGTTAAACAGAACTTGCAGCAATGCAACTAGAGTAGGGCATACTCAAAGTTAACTCTTGGGTAGGCGACCAAAATAAGGGTTATATTTAGCACTTGAAACGTTCATTTTGCCTAATAAATATTATGGTTATTTTGTAGACTGCGTAAGTGTTACAGATAGATAAAACGGCATTATTATTAATTATCTTTATATATATTTTATCAGAAATTTATCGTTTGAATCATTGAACTTTATGATGTTTCATCAGAAGTTTATCGCTTGAATTGTTGCAAGATGGGAGTATTACAGAGATCGAATAAATTTTGATCTGCAAAAATATTAAGGTTATAAAATATGTCCATTATTGTTGGTACTCCTAACAATGACTTTTTGTTGGGTACTAGTAGTGACGATCAAATTTTTGGTGGTGCAGGCAATGACACCATTAAGGGTGGTCAGGGTAACGACAGCATTGATGGTGGAGATGGCTTTGATACCGCAGACTACAGCAGCTTAGGTAAAAGCATCACCCTGTCAGGTGTAGGAACAATTACTAAAGCTGGCGGTTTGGGAACAGACACAGTATTTAAAGTAGAAAGGGTTATTGCTGATGCTAGTGTTGCCAACAACACCATAGATGCGTCTCAATCTTTGCCTGGAGTAGCAGCGATCGCTGATCTAGAAGCCCAAACTATCTCTGCCCTCAACGTTCCTGGTTTAGGAACATTGACATTTAATGTAGTCAACTTTGACAATGTTATCGGCACAATTAACAATGACAGCATTTAGGGCGACGCCCAAAATAATCTATTATCTGGTCTTGGTGGCAATGACCTAATTGATGGTAGAGGTGGCAATGACACATTGTTAGGTGGTGGAGGCGATGACACCTTTAAGGGTGGTCAGGGTAACGACAGCATTGATGGTGGAGATGGCTTTGATACCGCAGACTACAGCAGCTTAGGTAAAAGCATCACCCTGTCAGGTGTAGGAACAATTACTAAAGCTGGCGGTTTGGGAACAGACACAGTATTTAAAGTAGAAAGGGTTATTGCTGATGCTAGTGTTGCCAACAACACCATAGATGCGTCTCAATCTTTGCCTGGAGTAGCAGCGATCGCTGATCTAGAAGCCCAAACTATCTCTGCCCTCAACGTTCCTGGTTTAGGAACATTGACATTTAATGTAGTCAACTTTGACAATGTTATCGGCACAATTAACAATGACAGCATTTAGGGCGACGCCCAAAATAATCTATTATCTGGTCTTGGTGGCAATGACCTAATTGATGGTAGAGGTGGCAATGACACATTGTTAGGTGGTGGAGGCGATGACACCTTTAAGGGTGGTCAGGGTAACGACAGCATTGATGGCGGGGATGGACAAGACACCGTAGATTACAGCCTCAGTGGTGGTGTCACAGTATTACCAACAGGTACAGTTCAAAAAAGTAGTGGTAAAGACCAACTTATTAAGATTGAAAAAATTATTGGTTCAGCAACTGCGATAGATACGATAGACGCTTCTGGAACCAATGTACAGCTAATTGGTGATTTATCTGCTGAACAAGTCAACGTCAGCAATATTCCCGGTTTCGGTTCTTTAAATTTCGGAGTTGTGAACTTTGACAACCTTACCGGAGGTAATGGAAATGACCGCTTAACTGGGAATGCTGGAGCCAATACCCTGAACGGTGGTTCGGGTGATGACAACCTTGATGGTAGAGATGGTAATGATATTCTGATTGGCGGATTGGGCAGAGATATCTTAGCTGGTGGAGCAGGAGCTGATATCTTCCGTTACAACAGTGCTTTAGAGGGTGGCGATATTATCAACGACTTAAACGCATCTCAAGGTGATAAAATCCAAGTTTCCGCATCTGGATTCGGAGGTGGACTCCAACTAGGGCTATTACAAGCTTCTCAATTCACCCTCGGTAGTGCTTTCACCAATACCAACCAACGCTTTGAATTTAACACCAATGGCTCGATTCTATCCTTCGACAGAGATGGTAGCGGTTCGCAATTTGGCTCCGTCGAAATTGCTAGAATCAACGGCGTTAACAGTCCTCAAATTATTGAAGTAATCGCCTAGAAGATTTCGGATTTTGGATTGTAGGGTGTCGTAAATGGCTAATTGAGCGTGGTACAGACACGAGGAATTGTGTTTGTAACCCAGGCTAAAGTTGTGTTGCAAAAATCATGTGATACTGGTAAGATTACAAATTTTGTCAACTCTCGCCAGCCGTGAAAAAGTTTTTGCAACACAATCAATCATTCAACATGGCAGTTGCTTCACCTCTGAGGGCGAGATTAACGCATTACCTCATCCTGGGGAGCATCCAAAATATGTCAATTATATCAAAGCCAGGTTATGAATGATCATTGCGATCGCAACGTAGTGGAGTAAAGCTATCCCATGCAGACGTTACGCGTTCACTACGCTGTCGCTTACCCTACGGAAATGCTTAAGCTAACGCAATGACAAATATATTCTTGCTTGCATTGGGATGTTCCCCATTCTGGGTGTTGAATTATTACATTTTAGTGATACTATTCTAAGAGATTAACGAGTAACCCTTGTGGCACTTACTATCAATCAATTCTTCAAGTTATCTATGAAATATTTACCAGCAATTGCAGCTGTAATAACGCTTCTCCCATTACCAGTTAAAGCAGCTACGTTTTTAATAAATGAACGCGCTGCTTTAGGAGGCAATGATGCAGTTGATTGGGGAAGTTTAGGTAAAGTATTCAATCCCTCTGCTCCTGATTTTTCTGTTTTTTTACCTAACTCTTTCTCAACAACATCGCAAGGTGGTTTAGGGTTAGATATAAATATAGCTTTAACCAATAATCGTCAGATTACTCCACCGTTTGTCTTTCAAACTTTACCTTCACCTGGCATTCGGAGTAACTTTGCCCAAGGAGATTTTGTTCTCTTCGGAGGTATAGACCCAACAGGCTTTATCCCTCTTCCTCCTGGTACTCCTGATCCTGGTACTAAAGGGAACGGCGGACCTTTTAGCATTAGTTTTACCCAGCCTATTTTTGGCGCTGGTACTCAGATAGCTGTAGACATTAGTAATTTGGAAGTTGAAACTTTTATCACTGCTTTTGATAACGTCAATAACCTGTTGGGTAGTTTCTCAGTTTTAAGTACTTCGTCGCTAGCATTAGATAATTCGGCAGTGTTCTTGGGCATTCGTAGTGACACTCCAAACATCTCACGACTAGTTTTTAGTAGTTCTGCTCCCCAATTCGGCTTGGCCATTAATCAGGTAAGCATTATTGCAGTTCCCGAACCAACTTATACCTTGGCAATATTAGTTTTTGGTGTTTCAGGCGCAGTTTTAAAACTACGCCAACGCAGTTGATATTTCCACGGGATCGAAATAGCTTTTATTTAAGAAGTTAGAGTTTTCGGACATATTCAAACTTATGTAAGTACGTAAGCTCCAGAGAATTCTTGTCTTTCGCCAAATTCAACTCCATGTCATCCAAAGAATTAGAAAAAATCATAGACGCTAAGATACGAAAAGCTATCCGTAAGCACGAGATGATAGTTGCTTTTATTAGTGGTATTATTGGCTTAATTTTTATAGTGGGTTTGTTCCACGCTATTTTGCTCAACCACACTCAAATTCAAGCACTTTACTTGAAGTGATTACTGTTTCATTCAATGGGTCTTTATTATCAAGTCTTCTCTGATGTCCATAAAACTAATTCAAGTTACGCATATTTGTTATCAAAGTGAATTACACCTATGGAGAATAAAAACAATGGCAGGGCTATATTCGTTTTATTTTTGACTATATTTATAGACTTGCTCGGCTTTGGAATTATCTTGCCGATATTGCCTTTGTATGCTGAACAATTCGGTGCAGAACCGAATGAAGCGACTCTACTTGTAGCTGTTTATTCATTAATGCAGTTCTTATTTGCACCATTATGGGGCAGATTTAGCGATCGCTACGGTCGCCGTCCGATTTTATTACTTACTTTATTCGGTTCTGTAATTGCATACACAGGGTTAGCCTTTGCCAACTCATTATGGATTTTGTTTATTGCTCGTAGTCTTGCCGGGATTATGGCAGGGAATATTGCTACTGCTCAAGCGTACATAGCAGATATTACCACGCCAGCTAATCGATCTCGTGGCATGGGCATAATCGGAGCAGCTTTTGGTCTTGGCTTTATTCTCGGCCCTGCAATTGGAGGTATTCTGATCGGGTCAAATCGAGACAACGCTAACTTCCATCTACCGTCGTTGTTCGCAGCCGGATTATCTTTATTGGCATTTCTTTGTGCTTTGATGTTACTTCCAGAATCTCTAAATTCTGAGACAAAAGCCAAAATCCAAGTTCATCGCCACCGTCAGCGACGGCTGAACTTGCTACATCTGTCACAGCGTCCACAGTTTTGCTTGCTTGCTGGTATCTACTTTTTAGTAACCTTTGCTGTTGCAGCTATGGACTCTACATTGGCTTTATGGTCTAAGCAGCAATTAAACTGGGGACCTCAACAAACGAGTTATCTTTTTGCCTTCATGGGGATTGTCAGCACAATCATTCAAGGAGGACTGATCGGATTCCTCAAGAAAAACTTCGGTGAAATCAAGTTACTTACCTTGGGGATATTAGGATTAGGTTTAGGATTACTGCTAATTGGATTCTCACAAAGCTTAATTTTCTTATTGGTCGCCACCGCGCTTGTGGCATGGGGAATTAGTGTCAGCCAACCAATATTGAACAGCCTAATTTCCCAGATGACAGCCCCAGAAGAACAAGGACAAATATTAGGAATTGCCAGTTCTTGCTCTGCGTTGGCACGCATCGGTGGCCCAACGTGGGCAGGGGTTAGTTTTATGAAATTTGGTAGTTCTGCTCCTTTTTTGAGTGGATTTTTAGTAATGCTAGTAGCTTTGACTCTTAGTTTGCGAGTGACTAAAAGCGCATCTGAACCAAACACAGAACGTGTTGCCTGAAAATCTAGGTCTTATATCATGTCCGCCAGATTACCCATAATAAAAGAACCCCACTCCCAACCCCCTCCCCGCAAGCGAAGAGGGGGCTATGATGTACCCTATTTGATTAGGAAAAACTATAATTACGAATTACGAATTACAAATTAATATGACAGGTCGCCGAGTATTGTTTTTAGGCATCTTTGTAAGCATCCTTCTCACCTACGCAATTTGGATCGGTGGCAGCATTCCTGCAAGCATCATTAAACTTCCTGACCAAGGATTAAACTGGTATTACTGGAAACTTCCCCAACCAACCTTTTGGAGTCGAGCGACGGCTTGGGGGATGTACCTTGGGCATCAGTTTAGCATCTGGGCGTGTATCTTGTGGGCGCAGCGATCGCAGCTGAAATACAAATCAGCGTTGCACCCGATTAATTACCTCATGCTTGCCATTAATGGTGCATTCATCGGTTTACACTTTCTCCAAACCTATATTTGGTACGATGCTCTAGCTCAAGATACTTCAATTTTGGCTTCCCAAGGTGCGGTTGTCCTTCTATTAGTCTTCGTACTGATTTTGGAAACGCCTCGACGCGGTTTGTTTTTTGGCAATTCTGTTCCATTCCATCAACAATTTTTGCAAATTATCAAACTGTACCACGGCTACTTTTTCTCCTTCGCCGCTATCTACACCTTCTGGTATCATCCAATGGAAGCGACTTTGGGGCATTTAATTGGTTTTCTCTATATGTTCTTGCTTCTGCTCCAATCGTCGTTGATCTTTAACCGCAGCCATGTAAACCGTTGGTGGACGTTCTCTTTGGAAATTACGGTGGTTTTACATAGTGTCGTTGTGTCTTTGATGCTAGGACAAAGCAAGTGGCCAACATTTCTCTTTGGTTTTCTTGGCATTTTAGTACTTACCCAACTCCACGGTCTACCTGTTGGTATCTGGGCTAAACGTACTATCTACGGAATCTTTTTAGTAAGTGTACTGTCCGTTTATGCACTGACTGAACGCGGCTTGGGCAGAATTTACGAAGTAACCTATATTCCTCTGATTGAGTTTGGGCTAGTTGGCACAATTTACTTAATCTTTCTGCTCATCTTATGGACAATTTCTCGTTTACCTGTGAAGACGTAACTTCTCAATAGACCCGTCCGAAATAAGCTCCAGTCAACTCGTCAGGGTTCGAATCTGCGTCTCAATGACCTCCCTGCTCTTCCTCTTCCTGCCCAGAACTGGAGAGGAAAGCGTTAGAGTGAGACTTCAGCGATAACTCCAAATTCACAGACAGTAGCGTGTAAAGAATTCCTTCAACTCTGTCTTACCGTCTTGAGTAAAGGGATTATAAAACACCTCATCGCTATTACCCTGACTCCAAAAACGCAAAATTCTAGGGTAGTCGGCATAACGAACGTAAATTAGAGGGATTTTTGTAGAGGCTATCATATTAAATTTGGTGCGATCGCGCCGTTGAGTATCTTCCAGGTCATGCCAAGGAGACTGACATTCCAACATTAGACAAGCCTTACGGCAGTGTTCACCCAAATTAGGGTTCATCACAATAATGTCTACCCTAGAGTTAACCCAGAATTGCCACAAGGTTTTGTCGTCTAAGTAAACCCCTTCCCGTTTAGGACAGGCTATTTGCAGAGGAAATTCGGCGAAATACCAGTAGTTTTCGCCCAAAATACCACGCACCAATTCCATGATAGACATGGCGTAACCACTTATCAGTTCTCATCGCTCAAAGTCGGCAGTAAAGAAATGCGTATCTCCACGAAAAAATTCAGATTGGTGAAAATCTGACTGGTTGGATCTTGCATAACTAGTGTAGACTGCGTTGTGATGATTATCAGTCATTTAACTTTCTCCAGATTCGTTTATTTATGTGTTTACAAGCTATCTGGAAAACCCCAACTAAGTCTCCACACAAGCGTGGGCAATTTTGTGGGTAATTTTGTGGGTGGTCTATCACCCGAAGAACTTGATAACCTTGAGCAGTAAATACAAAGACATTGAACCGATGCAAAATTCTAGAGATAAGTTAAATGAAGACTTCTCAACGGTTTACCAATTATACGAATGGGATAGATTTTACCTGGATCTATTGAATTGCAATGGTGGAGATGGATTGAATACTCAAGAGCAGAGATGTTTAAAAGCTATTGCTATTGATTTACCTCGCGATCAGATTGCTAAAAAACTAAACATTACAACTGATACAGTAAAAGGCTATTTGAAGAAGCCTTTAATCTGTATCAGCAAATGGAGATGATTGAAAATGCAAAAGACTGTAGAAAAGCGATTATCAAGATGACCAAAGCCATTAAAGACGACATTGGTGATTTCATTGGGAATGACTGTAATACAGATGATTTTGAGAACGTTGATTTAAAAGACGTTACTCAATCCAAATGAACAAGTAGAATTAACTGGGTTATTAAAATTAGAAAAAATATTCAGTTTTATCAATGCTAAACTTGCTTCTTACTTCTAATCGTAATCTGCAAAATTAAAACATTACCTCTAGTCTAAAACTAACAATTTTACTCACCACTACTAATGTTTTTTTGCTGTTGATAACGCTGTTTAAACTGCTGTTGTTGTATTTTATGATCTACAATTTGCTCAGGATAGCCAATAGCATGACGTTCTAAAGATGGAATTTTACCAGTAACTAAATATTCTGGATCTACAGACCGCAATTCTGACACCCATTGCCGGATATATTCGCCCTCTGGATCGAATTTTTGTGTTTGACTGGCTGGGTTAAAAATCCGCACAGGTTTAGGGTCCATGCCGCTAGAAGCACTCCATTGCCAACCGCCATTGTTAGCAGATAAATCTCCGTCAATCAATTTCTGCATAAAGTATTTTTCTCCCAATTGGGGATTAATTAGCAAGTCTTTAGTCAGGAAACTGGCGACAATCATCCGACATCGGTTGTGCATCCAGCCACTTTCATTCATCTGGCGCATTGCTGCATCTACAATGGGGTAGCCGGTTCTCCCCTCACACCAAGCTTGGAAATATTCTTCGTTAGTTTCCCAAGGAAAGTTCTTAAAGATGTCACGGAAAGCACCATCAGCTAATTCGGGGAAGTTATACATTGCGTGTTGATAAAACTCCCGCCAAGCTAATTCCTGTTGCCATGTCCGAATATTAACTGCTGTTTCCTCACTGCGGCTGTTTTCTAGTGCTTCTATGGTGGCTTGCCAAACGGTGCGAATGCCAATTACCCCAAATTTCAAAGCTGCACTTAGTTGTGATGTTCCATCAACTGCGGGAAAATTGCGCTGTTCTTGGTATTGTGTAATCGCTTTATTAGTAAATTCCTCTAGCCGTTCTTGCGCCGCCGTCTCTCCCGGTGAAATAATCAATTCTCCATCCCAAATAAACCCTAAATCTTTCGCTGAAGGTAATGTCAAGGCTCCTGCAAGTTTGGCAATTTCCTGTTCAGCTTCTGTTAATCCCTCAACATTTTGCAGTGTTTCTAGTGGTTGAGCCTTCGGTTTAGTAATCCAATTTTTCCAGAAGGGGGTGTAAACCGTGTAACGACTATTACCACCCGTGCGGATCTCATCTGGGGAGTTGAGGATTTGATCCCAATTTTGGTTAAGAAACTGAATACCTTTTTCTTTGAGGGCATTTATAATGGTGCGATCGCGTTCTTGTGAATAAGGTTCTACATCCCAATTCCAAAAAACGGCTTTGGCATTTATTGCCTCTGCTAAAGTTGGTATCGCTTGTACAGGATTGGCGTGAAGTATTAATAACTGGCTACCAACTTGGGCATATCGCTGTTGGAGTTTCTGCAAACATCCAATCATATAAGTTACTCTCACAGGAGCAATATCATCCCGTTCGAGAATATGTCGATCAAGGCAAAACACGCCCACCACTTTCGGACTCTGCCGTTTTGCCGCAGCCAATCCCGTATTGTCAGAAATGCGTAAATCACGCCGATGCCAAAACAAAATTAAGTCAGACATTCCATGCTCGATATAGTTCACCCGTACTAGCTTAGATGCTAGTGGTACCAATGAGCATCATTCTGGCGATAAATTTATTCTGTTAATGGGCATTGGGCATTGGGCATTGGTAATTAAGTTTCTTCTCCATTACCTATCCCTTATTTCCTATTGCCTATTCCCCATGCCCCATTCCCCGGTTTGTCAGTCGGTAATAGTGGCTTTTTAGCTTAAAATTTAGTATACTCTTCTTAACAATTAATTAGTCTTTTTGTCATGGCTAACCTACTACTTGACGACGGCACAATTGAGAGTGATTTAGACGAAATAGCTCGTGAACTTGGCCTTCTTGGCATTCAACTCAGACACTACGACCCAGGAACATCGCTCCTCTTCCCCAATCTGCTAGACCAACATATTTTAACTGAGTCTGAGAAACGTTATTGTGTAGAACTCCATAACAGCGTCTTTGAATTTATTCAGCAAGAGAATGGCGCTATCTGGTGTGACTTGCTAAATGTGCATCCAGGTTGCTTCAATCTTCACCACCTGATAGCAACCTATGGCCGTTACCATACTCATCCTGTCGCTGAACCCCTCTACGTGTTGGCAGGAGAAATGATCTATGGCTTCGTGCGACCTGATGGCAGCCAAGTACAGCTTTTAGTTCAGGCACAAGACTATCTCTACATCCCCGTTGGCGTTGAGCATTGGTGCAGCCCAACTGCATCGTTGAATTTCAAAGCGGTACGCTATTTTGCGATGCCTGGGTTGGGCTGCGCCTACGCTGATGGCTGGGTTCCTAATTATACAGGAACTCAAGTGAGTGATTCGCTCCACAAGCCGCGTTAAAGCTCAAAGTTAAGCAAATTCGCGTTTTTTTAGGTTGGAATATTCTAAACATCTCGAAGTGGGGACAGCATAAAACTGCCACAAGAAGATATAATTGCGATCGCTGATCGCACCTCAAATTATTGTAGAAAAACATGGCAGCACTCTAGAGGTTAATTCTTTACCCTGAATCCCCAAAGCCCAATTATCGAGAGTGAATTCTGAAAAAGATGGGTAAGTTAAGGTTATAATCAGTCATTTTTCACTGAACATGAAAAGAGTAATAAATTTTGTACAACCAAAACGCCTAATAACATTAATCCTTTCTTTGATATGCATGTATGAATGCAGGGTTTACTTAAATTATATTGGACAGTGCGGAAAAATATCTATTCACAAAGATTGCAAATAAAATATCCCTCATAACTTCAAATTCTTGAGGTCTATTAGAGTGAAAAGGTTTAGAATTTGTGATTCAAATTCCGATTTAAAATTATCCATCCTGGCGCGGGTAGCCAAAGCTGAGATGGCTGCCAATGAGTGTGTAGAAGTCATTGGTAGCGTGTGCAGCACCCCCTGCACAACCCGGAACCTTGCACTTATCGCTAACAGTTTGGGCGACTTTGTAAAGCTCAGTGGTGTGTGGTGTCATGTCCCATCCTTCGCCACCATAACTTGTGGTTTTTTCAATATTATGTAAGACGACCACTTCAAGCCGCCAACCATTTATTTTGCTCTCGCCCAAGCGATAAATTTTAGACAATGTTGGATGTGATAGAGCCAGACGTAACTCTCTTTTTATTTGTATGAAGTCAGGTTTTTCCGACTGCATCTGCAAGTAAGCAAGCAGTTCTACGGCTGATGTGCCAGTTCTAAAAAATACCGATGCGTAACCGTCTCCCCCAGAAACGACTCTCCAATCAACTAAGGTGAGTTCTGGTGACTGTGCCAATGCCACAATCAGTAAGGTATCAGCTTGGTTATCTGTGCCAGTTATCCCACCATAACCAGACTCAATGCCAAATTTGCGATCGCAAACACCAATAATTTGCCAAACACAGTGTGCAACAGTAACTAGAGGTTCATCTCTTTCTATACCCGACATTACTTCAGCATAGTTGCTCTGGTCAACATACAAATCGTAAGAACCTGAATAATTGGAGTTTCCACATGGCGCATTGATTAATTTGCCAACAAAGTGGCAGTGTTCAAAACCAGACAGTGGATGTTGGCGCACTAAAGCAGCAAGGTGTTCAGCATCACACGGAGTAAAAGTGGCACTGAAATAGTAATTAGGGCCTTGCCCGCACTCATTGATTTCCCAAAACCAATCTTGAAATGTACTCACTATGTAAAGATACACACAACGACATAATGACCAAGATAAGCGGGGATAGATGTTTTCGACCAGAGGCTACTAGAACACCGATTCATTAATCAGAATCATGACGAAAAATTCGGGTTTATTTGAGGCGCACTCAAAAAATAAAATAGCCTCAAATCTATATACTTGCGTGAGTTCATAAATTTAAGTTAAAGCTTGCCGTGAGTCTAAAAAATAGATAGAGAAAAATACCTTCTGTACAAGAGTTTGATGACTAGCGATCGCTATTTTTTGGCACTACGAAATCGACGCTCGCTTGAGTGCTTTCCTACCCGCGTGGGGTACTTGTGCATGAGATACTTGCGCGATCGCGCTGACCTTGATGAAAACTTTAGAATATTGATGTTGATTTCCACGAGGACGTTACTCTGACGTTGATGCCAAATTGAGAGCAATAGACCAACTGATTCTGCTGTGCAGGTGGATCATTGATAGACAACTGCATTGCTTATGTTGGACGCTACAAACACCACCACAATTGCTCATCTATAAAATTAGGGAAAAGAACTAGAGTATGGACTTAGTAAGTTTGATCGATGTCAAAGTAAAGGTGACAAATAAAGGAAGAAGCGTGTTTGCCAGCCGGAGTTTCTCTAAGGGTGAGACTGTGGTCGTTGGACGCCGTGTCATGATTCTACCCCAGCGAACTAATCATTCTTTCCAAATAGACTTCGATCTGCATATAGAACTGGATGAACCAGCGCGATTGATCAATCACTCGTGTAGCCCAAACACAGGGGTTCGCAACAATGAGTTTGGCGCATACGATTTCGTCGCATTGGTCGATATTACCGAAGGAAATGAAATTACATGGGACTACGAGACAACAGAGTTTGTTTCTATTGCTGTTCCAGAATGTGGTTGTGGTTCCCCCAGCTGTCGATTAAGAACTCATGGATTCAAGTTTCTTCCCGTCAATATCAAGAAAAAGTATGGTGAGTTTATCGCGGATTACCTCAAAGACTCAACCTGTTTAACCGAGGAGAGCCAAGCCCATTTTTTCTAAATCTTCTTCGGTTCCCATTAGCTGCATCTCGATTGGCATAGTTTCGGAATTATCAGGCTGATTTTCATTAGGTTTTCTGCTCATTGCACTTTGCCCCTAAGTAAGTCAGCGCTAATATTTCAAGCTATGTTAAGAAATTTAAATGTAGGGTGTGTTGTTGCCAAGCGCCGCACCATCAGAATTCAAGGTGCGTTAACCTACGGCATAACACACCCTACAAACTAAATGTGCATCCAGGTTCCTTCAATCTTCACCACCTGATAGCAACCTACGTCCGTTACCATACTCATTCTGTCGCTGAACCCCTCTACGTGTTGGCAGGAGAAATGATCTATGGCTTTGTGCAACCTGATGGCAGCCAAGTACAGCTTTTAGTTAAGGCACAAGACTATCTCTACATTCCCTTTGGCGTTGAGCATTGGTGCAGCCCAACTGCATCGTTGAATTTCAAAGCGCTACGCTATTTTGCAATCGCTGATGGCTGGGTTCCTAATTATACAGGTACTCAAGTGAGTGATTCACTCTACAAGCCGCGTTAAAGCTCAAAGTTAACGCAAATTCGCGTTTTTTTTAGGTTGGAAGATCCCAAACATACCGAAGTGGGGAGATGTTGGCGCACTAAAGCAGCAAGATATTCAGCATCACACGGAGCAAAAGTGGCACTGAAGTAGTAATTAGGGCTTTGCCCGCACTCATTGATTTGCCAGAACTAATCTTGAAATGTACTCACTATGTAAAGATACACACAACGACATAACGACCAAGATAAGCGGAGGTAGATGTTTTCGACCAGAGGCTACTAGTTAGGCAAACTCAACCTCTTTATTATTAGCGTTTTAAGCGCAGCCGTTTTTGTTGATGCAAGAAAAACTTGTTTTTGGGCGAATACAAGTTTTAGGGAACTCGGCTGTATGTCGGTGTAGGATTTCATATCTAACAACTCATCACTCAAGTTATACTGTAATGTTTGAGACTATACTCGTCAACCTTACTAAGTATATCTTTCCCTTTTTCTAACTGAAGATTAAATACCAAAGGACGAATTTTTGCCGCAGTTCTGTATTTATTTGTGTTTTATAAACCCATAACCGTGCGATAATGTGCTTCGATTTGCGTCACGGTTTGAGACTTACGCTTTGTCTCCCATTGACTACGGTTAAATAATTCTTGTCGCAAATCATTAACGTTAATTGTGGTAACTTTGCCATCAGCAACAATTTGCTTCCCATTTACCCAAGCACTATTAACAACATTCGTGGGACGACCTAAGACTAATAAGCCAATGGGATCTGTACGGGGTAATAATGATAAATTGGTGAGGTCATAAAGTACTAAATCTGCTTGTTTACCTACTGTAAGAGAACCGAGTTTATCTGCAAGATTTAATCCTTTTGCGCCTCCCAAAGATGCCATTTCTACTGCTTGTCGGGGTGTAATCCAGTGTTGATAATCTGAGTCTGTAACGTTATGTAATATAGAACCAATTTTGATAGCTTCTAGCAAATCTTGAGAGTCATTACTAGAAGCACCATCGCAACCAAAAGTCACATTTACTCCAGCTTGGCGATATTTTAAAATTGGGGCGATGCCACTGCCTAAACGCAGATTACTTAAGGGATTATGAACAACTGTAGATTGAGTTTCTGCAAGAATGGCGATATCATCATCATTCAACCAGACGCAATGGGCAAGTGAAGTGCGATCGCTCAAAAACTCAATTCTTTTCAAATGTTCCACAGCAGTACAACCGTACTTTTCTTGAGCGAGTTTTTCCTGTGCCCTAGTTTCAAGTAAATGGGAGTGACGGCAAAGATTGTAGCGATCGCTTAACTCAGTACATCCCGCAAATAAAGCATCAGTACATAATTGTATCCCTGTTGGTGCGACCAAAATATTTACACCCTCATCTGGGCGATGAAACTGTCTCACCGCTTCTTCGATGATTTCTAATGTTGCCGTAGTTGAGCGAAAATAAGCTTCATGAGTTTTTGCTGATTCCCCGGATGGAATACCGGCACTGAGGGATTCATCTTGAATTAAGGGGGCGATAAAGGCGCGAATTCCAACTTCTCTGTAAGCGCGAGTTGCAATGGCGATCGTTTCTAACTCAAGTCCGGGAATTAACACTAGGTGATCTACTAGACTCGTCCCGCCGGAAAGTAAGGTTTCCACGGCAGTACCCAAGGCGCCCAGATAAACCTGTTCGGGATCGAGGGGAGCAAAATCATACAGTTCTGCCAACCATAATTCTAAAGGGAACATTGACATGATTCCTCGCTGCCACATCTCTGATGAGTGGGTGTGGGCGTTGAAAAAGCCAGGTAGCAGTAGCTTATTTTTGCCATCGATCGCAGTGCCGATTACCTGTAGATTGGGGGCGATCGCAGCGATCACCCCATCTACAATCTGTACATCTACTGTTGCATAATCATCACTGACGGCAATCAAAACATTCTGGATGGTGAAACTTACCATATTTAACCTTGATTAAGTAATTGTATTTTCAACTAAATTTCAAGTTACAAAATAGAAAATGGTGTTGGGTATTGCAATTTATGAATTTGCCTCTTCGGACATTGGGGGTTGCACCAAATGCGTGGACAGTGAATGATGCGATCGCAGATATCACTCGTCTTCAAAAGACCCCACAACCCGTTATTTTATCAACAGAAACTAAAACCCTGCGCCTAGACTTGGCAAAAACTGCTATCGTCGTCATTGATATGCAAAACGACTTCTGTCACCCTGATGGCTGGTTAGCGCATATCGGCGTGGACGTAACTCCGGCGCGTCAGCCTATTGAACCTTTAAACAACTTACTTCCAGAACTGCGTGAGGTTGGTGTCCCAGTTATTTGGGTAAATTGGGGAAATCGTCCCGACTTGCTCAATATTAGTGCTGGTTTGCGTCACGTCTATAATCCCACAGGGGAAGGTGTGGGATTAGGCGATCCACTGCCAAGCAATGGTGCTAGAGTACTCATGGCAGGTAGTTGGGCAGCAGCAGTAGTAGACGAACTAGAACAGATTCCCGAAGATATTCGTGTGGACAAATACCGGATGAGTGGGTTCTGGGATACGCCATTAGATAGTATCTTGCGGAATCTGGGAAGGACTACATTATTTTTTGCTGGTGTTAATGCTGATCAATGTGTGCTAACCACATTATGTGATGCCAACTTCTTAGGATATGACTGTGTGTTAGTTAAAGACTGTACCGCCACAACTTCTCCTGAATATTGTTGGCTGGCGACATTGTACAATGTCAAACAATGCTTCGGTTTTGTCATTGACTCGCAAGCGATTTTAAGAGTGCTACAAAAGAGTGGGGAGTTAGGAGTCAGGAGTGAGGAGTGAGGAATATTTAGTAATTAGTGAGTTTAGGAATTTTCATACCCATCGATAACTTCAGAGGGGATAAATAAATGTACGCTATTAGTTGTGTAATTCCGGTGATCAAATCTCTCAAAGATTACCAAGTATATCGCATCAGTCCAAACGACTCTAATCGATTAGCAATTATCTTCGATTCGACAAATGCTAATACTTCCTTAACTTGCTGCATAGAAATTTTTGATGTTGGTGGAGAAACACCGCCACATCGCCATCAGGGGGCGGTGGAAATATTTTTTATCCTCAAAGGAGAAGCGATCGCTATCTGTGACGGCAAGAGTGCCATGATCAAAGCTGGAGATAGTTTATTGATGCCTCCCACTGGTACTCATTTGATTAAAAATACAGGTTCTACTCGCTTGTATACGTTGACTATTATGGTTCCCAATGAAGACTTTTCGGAATTGATTCGCAGTGGGATTCCGGCGGAGTTAGATGCAGAAGATATGGCAGTACTGGGGAGATTAAATGCTTTGATGCCCTGTTAAAATTCTTAAGGAGGCAGGAGGCAGCAGGAATCCTCATAAATAAATTTAGGGGATTTAGGTGGTTAGTCTTTCTCTTACAAGCCCTCTCTCTTCAGAGGAGGGTTTGTGACAACTTCTATCTTCTTGTATTAGTAACTTTCCATCTTTAGTTAGCTTCAGTTGCTGCCCCCGCCACTCTATAGTGTTGCCAATAAAACCCAGACACCAAATAGCAAAGCTTAACAAGTCGCACCAAGGAACGAGCCACAAAAACTTTTTGACAATTGGATCTTTCAGACTGATGGTACCAACAACCCAAGCCATCACCAATCTTATTACCCAACAGATACATAGTCCTAGCCATCCTAATATTGAACCATCCGTGGCAATTAGCAGCAGCAAACTGCTGACGACACCGTAGGTAAAAATTAATCCTAGATAACCCCAAGGACGAGAAACTCGTTTACCACGCGCCCAACGAATCTGGCGCTTGATGGCATCAACTAAGTTGTGGCTTATTTGTACATGTTCAACAACATAATCGGAAAGCACAACTTTGTAACCTGCTTGGACAGGTAGATAGCCAAGTTGGAAATCATCTGCCAGATAATCAGCAATTGCTTCAAATCCACCGATGGCTTCTAGTACTTTTTTCGGGATGACAATGGTGGAACCAAAGGCATATTTTATGCCATTTTCCTTGATGTTGCTAACTAAAACCCCAGCATGAAATTCAGTCGTAGTACTAATAGCTTCTAATGTCGATATCCATCCTTGAGTTGAGGTTCGATACATACAGGTAACTACACCCACGCTTTCGTCTTGTAACGGCTGGATAACTCTTTGTAAATAGTCTGTTCCAACTCGGATGTCACTATCAGCAAGGAGTAAAATTTCGTATTTAGCTTTGACTGCGGCATTGGCCAAGTTGCTAACTTTGAGATTTGTGCCGATGACGCGATCGCTTACTATTAACAAAATATCCAAATCTGGAAAATTGTCGATGATTTTCTCTACAACCTCTATGCAAGGGTCTTCAGAGTTTCGCACAGCAAAGATGATTTGATATTCTGGATAATCCTGCTGACAAAATGAGGCTAGGTTTTCATAAGCATTGCTGTCAAGGCCACAAATGGGTTTGAGAATACTAACAGGTGGATGAAACTCTAGATTAATTGGCTGGGGATCAGCAAAAAAAGTTATTGCCGCATAAATTGCATAGCAATAAAACAAGACCGATGATATACACAAAACTAAGAAAAAATCAATAACTATCAGGTGAATATTTGTTAACAAAGTAGATGCAAATATGGCCATTGATTAGCAGACAAGTAATATTAGGATTTTCTAGGTTCGCTGCCGAGAAGTTTAGGACTTTTTTATGTATATTAAATGATATTGGGATGACAAAGTTATTACTTTTGAATTCAAAATTATGAATTCTGCCTTCTTCTTTAGGTGGTACGTTGAGATAGTAGATGGTGGTTGGTAATTTCAAAGCCGTTACTAAGGAGCGCTTCGCGTACCTGATCACTTAACAAGGCAGCAAGTTCTGCTTCACCTGCCCCTGGTGCTTCATTCAAAGGATCGCCATGAATTGCCATCGCTGGATGAGAGTAAATTTCCACCAAGTTTGCCTGAATTTTAGGTATCAATGCAAGTAAGTATTCCTCTGTAATGCCACTAGTTTGTAATAAACCATAAACTCTTTGGGTAAAGCTAATGCCTTGGGATTTTAGCATCTTCTCACCATAACGGCGTAGTCTGCTAAATACTGCTGACCAAACTAGCTTTGTCAGCAGATGACTGCGATTAATTCTGAGGTTTAACCCCAGTTCCTCACTGGGAAGACGAATTACTTTGATATCAAATTCTGGTGCCAGGTCAACTAAAATACGCAAAACCACTGGATGCATATGCAAATGCAAATGCCCATCCACATGAGACAGAGGCAAACCAGTTGAACGGTATTTTTCCAACTGGGCGCGAATTTCTTGCCGGAGTTCTTGACGGGTTTGGCTGACAAATTGATAGCGCAATCCAGCGATTAATGGACTGTTGGAAAAGTTACCTTGTTTGTCAACTAAATGGGGAATTTGCTCTGGCGGGAGGATAGAGCGCCCACATATCAACACAAGATGTAGACCAACAGCCAGGTTGGGGTGGGCATTTGCCAAGGTGACAGCCTCTTTTGCAGCATCAGCGCTCACCATCAGGCTAGTACTAGTTAGCACTCCTTGTTTGTGTGCTTTGATAATTGCTTGATTAACTCCTTCAGATAAACCAAAGTCATCACCATTGATAATGGCGAATCGCTTTGCTTGCATATATTTTGTTTGGATTTTTTGACGCAATAAGTTAAAGGTATAAAGCCGTACTTCGTCGTATTACAGGGTAGGTTGAAAGCGAGTCCAATTGTGGGCGACCTAGTTTTCCCTGTTCCCTTTCATTGCTTGGGTTATGTTAATTGCTCTAAAAAGAGCAACCAACTACTAACCAACAATTACTGATTCTGCTTTCGCAGTTGCTTGGGTACGACGATCTTTCAAGTAAGAGAAAAATTCCCGCCCTTCACGCAAGCGACGTACTAACATTTGAGGATCACTGAGCATTTCACTGACAATTGGGATAATCGCTCTGGGACGAAAGTAGAACTTCCGATACATCTTCTCAACTGCATCTTCAATCTCAGTACTGGAGAGATTTGGATATTGCAGTGTGGACATTTGAATTCCGGAACTGGCAACTAAGGAATTGTTACTAAACCAATTATTTTCCTGTGCTTGACGATAAAGTTCTGTTCCGGGATAGGGAGCTGCGATGGAAACCTGAATTGTATGAGGACTAATATCGCAAGCAAACCGGACTGTTTCCTCAATTGTTTTTTGGGTTTCGTCGGGTAAACCAATGATAAATGTGCCGTGTACAGTAATGCCAAGTTTATGACAATTGTCCATAAACTTCCGCGCTACTTCTAGCTTGACTCCTTTCTTAATCCCATCCAGAATTTGCTGATTTCCAGATTCAAATCCTACTAATAGTAGACGTAACCCATTATCACGTAATTGTTTGAGGGTGTCATAGTCCAGATTGGCGCGGGCATTGCAACTCCAAGTTAGTTTAAGTCGCTGCATATGTTCGCTAATCGCGATCGCTCGATGTTTGTCAATAGTAAAGGTGTCATCATCAAACATATATTCTCGCACCTTGTCGCCGAAGATCGCTTTCGCTTCTTCCATCTCACGCCCCACTGCTTCTGGGCTTTTAGTGCGGTATAAGTGTCCACCAATTGTTTGCGGCCAAAGGCAGAAGGTACATTTTGCCGGACAGCCCCGCCCAGTGTAAAAGGAAATGTATGGATGCAGCAAGTAGCCGATAAAATATTTTGTAATATCTAAATCACGGTGATAAATCGGTAATACACTGGGTAGAGAATCCCAATCGTGAATCAAGGCGCGGTCTTCATTATGACGTATATTACCCTGGCGATCGCGGTAGCTTAGACCTTTGATTTCCTCCCAAGATTTGCCTTCTGCTAATTCCTTGCAGGTATAATCAAATTCGTGGCGACACACAAAGTCAATAATTGGGTTTTCTACCAGCGTCTGCTCTGGTAATACGGCGACGTGCGCTCCAATCAAGCCAATCTGGATATCAGGATTTTGAGCTTTGATTGTCTCGGCACACTTCACATCATTAGGCAGCGAAGGCGTGCTGGTGTGCATGATAATCAGCTCGTAATCTTGAGCAATTTTGATGACATCTTCTACTGTTTGACCATGTGGTGGTGCATCCACAAGCTTACTACCAGGTACAAGGGCTGCGGGTTGGGCTAGCCATGTAGGATACCAGAAGGAAGTAATCTCGCGCTTGGCTTGGTATCGGGAACCTGCTCCACCATCAAACCCATCGAAGGAAGGAGGGCTGAGAAACAAAGTTTTTTTCACAAGTATATTTCCTCATATATAGTTAGGAGGTTCTACCTAACACTTCTTTAGCATAAAACCTCAAAAGTAGCATAGCCGATCGCAGTCCTAAATGATTCATTTAAATGAAGCCCAAAAAAACCTCACCCTGGTTATGCTACGCATAATCTGTCCCTCTCCTTACTAAGGAGAGGGATGTCTGTCAAGAGAGGGTGAGGTTTTTGTTTTGGGTAATTTCGATGACTTGTGTGTACACCTCTCCCCTACGCCCGTAGGGGAGAGGTGTAAGGGACTGACAAGAGAATAAATATATCCATCTTGTGGGGTGGCATCCTGCCCGTCGTGAATATGGGACGGGCAGGATGCCACCCCACAAGAGAATTTGGGATGTTTTTTGTTTTTTGGATGAAACCACCCTAGTTGTCAAAAGCGGGCTGGGAGGATTTATTATCTATAATCTTGCTTTTGAATACTCCCCAAACGAGCCGCATCACGAATGTTATATTCAGAACGAGTAAAGCGATTTAGCTGCATCTCAAAAAAATCTCGATTAGCTTGTAAATGCTGAGGATTTGGGTCATCCAATGGATATAAAAGTGCAGTTCGCAAGGCTTGAATTACCGCAGAAGTAACACAGTACATTGACCGTTGAAAACTAACTCCCAACTGAATCAACATATCTTCTTCACCTCGGCAATGTTGGCTGTAGTAATCAACAAGATATGGTGGCAAAAAATGCAGCATATCTTGCATTAATAATGTGGGGGGAATGCCAGCAGTACCCACTGGAAATACATCAGCGTAAAGAATGCCATAGTGAAAATCTTTTTGGTCTTCTGGTACTTGACGCGCTTGAGCATTATAAGATTTTGTGCCTCGGAAGGGTGCAGTGCGGTAGAAAACTGCTTCTACATAGGGTAAAGCGGCTTCATATAGCCACATAAAACCCTTAGATTTAGGCACAATTTCATAGCATTCGCCACGAATATAAACGTGATGGTAAATGGGACGACCTGCGATCGCAAATATACCATTAACTAAGAAGCTCATGGCCTCTGGGACGCTGCTAATAGTACCTTCGTCATAGCGGTCGGACATTTCAAAGAATACTGGGGCCATGACTTCCCAGAATAAGCCCAGGTTAGCGTAGTATGACATCTGGCGGCACTGTTCCAAAAACATATCGGGGAACAGCTTGTAAAGTCCCAGCATTACGGGGTTCCCTTGGAAGTAAGCTTTAATTGCCTTGTGGGCGTTGGCTGTGTATTCTTCTGAATCTAGGTAAGGGTCAAATTGCCCACCCATCCCTCTGTGCCACAACATTGCCCGCATACAAGCTTCAGCAAATTCCATGTTAATGCGATCGTGGAAGAAGTGATGCAACAACTTCGGCATTTTGAAAGTTTCACCCTTCTCAATAAATGCCAAAAGTTCTGGATGTGCAGTAGCTTCGCCGCGCCAAATTCGTAAATCTGCATCATCACCAGCGTAATGATTATGCAGTTCTAAATACTCTTTAGGTAAGAAGTATTTAAAGAAAGGCAACGGGTTTAAAAATTCGCGTTCGGCAATATAAAGTAGGTCACGCCAGTAAAAATCCATCGGTACAGCATAAGCTTTGTATAAACCGATGATTTGCATCAAATTTTCTGGGGTATCGGGTAACATTGCACCGCCAGCTTCTAAGCGATGAATTACTTCCGCAAATTCGTGATTAGAAGGAGGTAATTTAATTGCTGTTTTAATTGATGTCATGGTAATTATAAATGGGTAGAGACGGGATTTATCGCGTCTGGGGGATAGATTTTGAGATTTTGAGACGCGATAAATCGCCGTCTCTACAAGTGTTTTGCTCTATTTACTATTTCAGCGCTACTTCAGAGATTACGGTTTTTTCCAAGGGAGGAATTGCAGCCACCATTGTTGTAGTTGTAGATTCACTCCAACGCACTAACCAAGTGGGTTGTACTCCTAAAAAGATGATAAAAGCTGCCAAAATTAAAGCTGGTATTTTCTCAGACCATAAAACTTTGGGATAGTAGGCGAAGTTATCGAGTCTGCCAAAACAGGTGCGGTTGAGGAGAATGACAAAATAAACTGCGGTTAATCCACTAGTTACTACACACAAAATTGTCGGGATGGGAAAGATAGAGAAACTACCTTGAAAGACGATAAATTCGGCAATGAATCCTGTTAAACCGGGAATACCTGCACTAGCCATACCACTTAAAACCAGTAAGGCGCTAATTAAGGGTAAACCGCGTATGGGACTCATCAAACCATTGAGTTTATCTAACTCGCGGGTGCCAACTTTAGCTTCCACGACTCCCACCAAATGGAAGAGAATGGCCAGGATGATACCGTGGCTAAACATTTGGGCGACTGCACCCACAAGTGCTAAAGGAGTACTGGCGGCAGCAGCTAGCACTACATAGCCCATGTGACCGATGGAACTGTATGCTACCATGCGCTTGATATCTTTCTGAGCGATCGCAATTACTGCCCCATAAATAGCGCTGACTGCTCCCCAAATCGCCAGATTCGGTGCAATAATACTCCAAGCATGGGGAAACATACCCAACCCAAATCGCAGCAATCCATAGGTTCCCAACTTTGCTAACACGCCACCAAGAAGAATAGCAATTGGTGCTGAAGCCTCAACATAAGCATCAGGTAGCCAAGTATGGAAGGGAATTAAGGGAATTTTAATCCCAAAACCTAATACTATTCCTGCTAGTAAAAGGATTTGTTTGGCTATTGACAAGTTTTCTGCCGAGAATGCATCAAAAGCAAAATTGGTAGAACCACTCAGCCACACCATACCCAAGAATGTTGCTAGAATTAAGGCTCCTGAAACAGCAGTATAAATCAGGAATTTAATCCCAGCATAACCCCGTTTTTCCCCTCCCCAAATGGAAATTAGTAAGTAGAAGGGGATTAATTCTAGTTCGTAGAACAGGAAGAATAGCAGAAAATTCTCCGCAAGGAAAGCACCTGCGACTCCTCCACTAACTAATAAAATCATCGAGTAGAACAGCCGAGGACGTTCAGTTTCTTTACTGCTGCTGTAAATAGCAATCCAGGTGAGCAGGCTATTTAAGACCAACATCAATATAGAAAGCCCATCAACACCTAATTGATAGCTCAAGCCAAGGGTTTCATTCCAGGGTAAATACTCTTTAAATTGCATTCCTGGGTTACTGATATCAAATTTTAGCAGGATGAAAAGGTTCCAAAATAGAACTATCCCAGAAAAAACTAATGCTGTTAAACGAATGCGATTTTTCGGGATATTTAGAGGTAGTACCGCGATGAAAATAGCAGCGAAAATTGGGAGCCAAATCAAAACACTTAACATGGTAATTTGGGATTTTACAAAATGGGTAATTTTCCTCGTTCCCAGTCTCAGACTGGGAATGCAAATTCAGAGGCTCCGCCTCTATAATTCAATATGGTTCAGTTATCGCCAAAAACCTTAATTTGTGTAGGTTGGGTTGAGGAACGAAACCCAACATTTTCTACACTTTGTTGGGTTTCACTACGTTCAACCCAACCTACAATTATCATTAACCCAAGCGTATTGCTCTCTAATTGGTGGCAGAGCCGCAATGAGGTGCATTCACAGTCGGAGACTGGGAACGAAATTTAAAAGCTAATCAACCATACTGATTTTGCCAGTATCTAAATCGTAATAAGCACCTGCTATCTTCAGCTTTTCTTCATCAATTAACTTAGATAAAACTGGCGATGATTTTAACTTTTTAATTTGCGCCAAAATATTTGCCTTACAAGCGTTTTCTACCTTATCTCCTGACTGGTCTTTTGAGCTTTCTACACTCGGTTTAATTGCCTCAATTAAACTCCCAATTTGTCCTGGTACTTCACCACCTTTAATTGCAGCACTTACCGCACCACATCTTTCATGTCCCACTACCATGATCACTTTGGAACCTAATATTAAGCTGCCAAATTCCAGGCTACCAATTTCTTCTCGTGTGGCAATATTACCAGCTACACGACAGACAAATAAATCTCCAAGTCCTTGGTCAAAAATAATCTCTGAAGGCACTCGTGAATCTGCACAACTGAGAATAGAAGCAAAGGGATTTTGACCTTTGGCAACTTCGACTAAACGTGAATGAGTTTGATGAGGATTTTTACGTTTCGTTTTGACAAATCTTTGATTCCCATCTAATAATTCTTGCAATGCCTTATCGGGGGTAATATCATCTTCTGCCAAGGCTTTTTGTGGCGCAAGTAAGTTTGAACTTATTCCTGCTGTCAATACACCTGTACCGATCGCACCTGCACCAAACTTGAATAAACTTCTTCTGGAAAGATTTATCTGGGGATGTTGTATGCTCATGGAATTATCCTGAAAATATGAAACTGTTAACTTTTAGTAGGATAGTTACTGCTACCCAATTGTCGAGATTTGAAAAACCATATTTAAAAACTGCACTCCCCAAAATGGCCAAGTTACCCACATTCCTAAAAAACTCACTCCTAAAAGAACAGTGAAGGCATAAAATTGGGTTTGTCCAGAGGTGCTGTATTTAAGACCTTCGCCACCTAATAGCGAAAATAAACCAACGAAATTAACGATGCCATCGACTACAAAACGGTCAATCATATCGGCAAGTTGGGAAATTTTGGCAACTCCAAAAATAATGGTCATTTTATAGAGTTTAGGGGTGTAAAAGTCGTATGCAAACAAGTCCTGCAAACCTTGCCAAGGGAGGCGAATCGGTTTGGGAATATTGCTTAAATAAATCACGCCAGTGATACTGCAACCGAAAATACTCGACCAAATTAAAAGTAGTGCGACATCTTTATTGAGACTTGCCCAATCGGGTAAAAGTGATAAGCTTTGCAACACTAAAGGAAGATGTAGACTGACACCAAGTAAAATCATCATTGGCAGAATCATCGGCCAGTGTGCTTCAGGCGATCGCTGACTCATTTGTGTAGCTTTTCCGCCAAAAATTAAAGCGAATTCTCTGGTTAAACTCACGGCTGTTAAAGCATTTACCGCTATTACTACTCCCACTAACCAAGGTTGCGTTTCCCACAACCCATCTGCTAGTTTCACCAGCGCCCAAAAGCTACCCAGTGGTGGAAAACCAATTAATCCCAAAGTCCCGACGATAAAGGCTATTGCTGAAATTGGGCGACGTGTCCACAATCCACCTAATTGGGTAACATCTTGGGTAATGCTATTCCAGATAATTCCGCCAGTACTCATTACTAACAGGGCTGCGGATATAGCATGGGTGAGTACTAACAACAGCGCCGCTTCGTTTTGTTGCGTTCCCACGGCGATAAATACTAAACCCATGTATGCACTGACAGAATAGGATTGACAGCGTTTCAGATCAATTTGAGCGATCGCAATTAAAGAAGCACCCAAGGCTGTCACGACCCCAATAGCCACCATTGCCGAGGAAACTATGGGCGAGAGGGTTAACACAGGTTGCAATTTAATCAGCACCCATGCACCACTAGCGACTACTACCGAGTTCCGCAAAATCGTACTGGGAACAGGGCCTTCCATTGCTTCATCCAACCACAAATGTAGGGGGAACTGGGCGCATTTGCCCATTGGGCCGGCAATTAAGGCTAAACCTACGAGTGCCATTGTTGTCGGGTTAACATTTGCAGTAGTCGCCCACTGCGCTAGTTCTGTATAATTCCAAGTTCCGGCGAGAGGCCATAATGCCAACACGCCCATCAGCAAGAATAAGTCTCCCACCCGCTTGGTTAAAAAAGCGTCTCTCGCACCTGAGACTACCAACGGCTGGCTAAACCATAAGCCCACTAATAGGTAGGTTCCCAGCGTCAGGACTTCCAAAATTACATAGCTGAAGAACAAGTTATTACACAGAACAAGGGCACATAGTCCCGCTTCAAATAATCCTAATAACGAATAGAAGCGTCCCCAACCCCAATCCATTTCCATGTAGCCGATCGCATAAATCTGCGCCAGCAAATTCAAGCCACTAATCACAACCAAAGCGCCGACACTCACTGAAGAAATTTCTAAAGCAATGGTTAAGTCTAAACCAGCCGTAGATAACCAAGGAATAAATACATTTTGGGGTGGCTGATTCCAAGTTGCTTGTAAGGCGATCGCACTATGTACAAATGCCAAAAATGTCATCACCAAATTTACATAACCTGCCGGTCTTGGCCCCGTTTTCCGAATGATCCCCGGCGACCAAGGCACCGCTAATAAGCCACCTATTAAGGCATAGCAAGGAACTAGCCAAACAGTCTCAACTAGAAACTGAGCCATCAACTTACCTCTAGATTTACATCAAAAGTTCAGGGTTTTGAATCAACTGGCGTTGATCCCAGTTAACCCAGGGATGTCTACGACGGGCTATTTAGCGTCGCAGATAATGCAAATTTATCTTTGTTTAATTTTGTTAGAAACAGCTTACCGTTATATTTGTCAAAATGGAATTAATTAACTAAACAAATTTGAGATAATTACTCTAATTAATTCTTATCAATTGATATATAGCGGTTCTCGACAAGCGTGAGATACAATTTTGACCTCTCTCCTAAAAGGAGAGAGGCTTTGAATTTTTCCCCCTTCCCGCTTCGGGAAGGGGGAAGGGGGTTAGGTCTGTTTGCATGTACCTCACCGGATTAAAAATCGCTACAGCTAGCTGTACATTAGTGTCAACTTAACGTGAAGGCTCAGTCTGATAGTAGAATAGAGAAATTGCATAAAACTTTTTGAGCATCGTATCATAAGCATTTGAGAGAGAATAAAGGCTGAAAGTGTTGATTTTACGATGGTTAGTGCGTTCTTCGTGGGGGATGGTAGCGATCGCGATCGCGACTGGATTCTTGAGTGGCGGTAGTAGTGCTGGCTTGATTGCCTTAATTAGTCATGCTGCTAGTAACAGTGCCGCTTCCCGGCTCACATCGATAATTTGGGGTTTTGCGGGGCTAGCAATAGTTGCACTGATTACCAGTATCATTTCCCAAGTGATGCTGATTCGCCTTTCTCAGAATGCAGTTTTGAAATTACAGATGGGTTTGAGTCGCCAAATTCTCGCTTCAAACTTGAGTCATCTGGAACGCTTAGGGAATCCTCGATTATTGGCAACTCTCACAGAAGATATTCAGGCGGTTGCTAATGCTGTTTATCAGATGCCTTTCATCTTTATTAATTTAGCGATCGTTTTAGGTTGCGTAGCGTATATAACCTGGCTCTCTTGGTTAGTATTGTTGATGGTTTGTGGTATTTCAGTAGTAGCGATCGCTAGTTGTCAGTGGCTACTCAACAGAGGAGGGAAATTGCTGGCTCTAGCTCGTGAAGATGAAGATCATCTATTTAAACATTTTCGCACCATTACCGAAGGAGTCAAGGAACTCAAGCTAAATTACAGGCGGCGTGAAGACTTTTTAGAAGAAAAACTGCAATCAACTGCTACCCAATTCCGTCATCACAACGTTAACGGTCTAACCCTTTTTGCCATAACTACAAGTTGGGGTCAACTCGTATTCTTTTTTGCCCTCGGTTTTGTACTGTTTGTGCTACCTAATCTGCTTGCCATCAATAGCGAAACTCTCTCTGGCTACATTTTGACCTTCACTTACTTGGTGTTACCAATGGATAACATCATCAGCAAACTTCCCCTATTAAGCAAAGCCAGCATTGCCTTGCAAAAAATCGAGTCATTGGGTTTATCTCTAGCTAGTCGAACTGAAATATCGACTGTTCCACCTGCGATTAAATCTGACTGGCACAGCTTGAAATGTCAAAGTGTTACCCACGCTTACGACACAGTTAAAGAAGACAATAGCTTTATTTTTGGCCCAATAAACTTGACACTTTATCCTCAAGAATTAGTCTTCATTGTTGGTGGTAATGGTAGCGGTAAATCTACATTAGCCAAACTAATTACTGGACTTTACATTCCTAATAACGGCGAAATTTGGTTTGATGACGAGTTAATTAGCGAACAGAACCGAGAATGGTATCGCCAGCATTTTTCCGTGGTATTTTCTGACTTTTATTTATTTGAAGAACTTTTAGGATTAAAAAATTATCACTTGGATGCTCAAGCCAAAAAATATTTAAAGCAACTGCAACTAGACCATAAAGTTAAAGTTGAAAATGGGCAACTTTCCACCACAGCACTTTCTCAAGGACAACGTAAACGGTTAGCTTTACTCACTGCCTACTTGGAAGATCGACCAATTTATCTATTTGATGAATGGGCAGCCGATCAAGATCCAGTATTCAAAGAAATATTCTACACTCAACTTCTACCAGAACTGCGATCGCGGGGCAAAACAGTGCTGGTGATTAGTCACGACGATCACTATTTTCATTTAGCAGACCGAATTATCAAACTTGACTATGGACAAATAGAGTATGACAAAACTTAACCCAACCGTATTGGGTTAAAGCAGGGCTTTTTCATTTAATTGAACCACATATGTTGTAGGGGCACAGCAATGCTCATTGGTGTCAACTTCAGCCCAAGCTGAATGGAATAGAGCCTCCGGCACGCTGACGCGGTTTCTAACCGCCCATTTCGCGTTAAGTTGACTGTGCCCTTACCGCGTGGTCTATTTAAGACGAAAATTGTTGTAAGAATAGCGATCGCCACAGCCTATTCGCTGGCAATAACTATATCGTTGGACTTAATAACCGCATAAGCCTCTTTCCCTTCAGACAAACCTAACTCTTCTACCGATACTCTGGTGATAATCGAAGTTAACACAACTTTGTGAACAATCTCCAGCGTCACCTCACTATTAACGGCTCCAGTCACAACTCGTTTAACAACACCCTTGAGAATATTGCGAGAGCTAACTTTGAGTGGTTTCTTTTGAATACTAATTTCTATCTCCGACTTTTGAGGGGATACGATATTTTCCTCTTCTGTGTTTATGGTTGGTAGCGAGTTGGATGGTGAAGAGTGTTGATTAAGACCACGTACCAATTCTCGAAGAATCTCGGTCTTGGTTCGCTGAGACTGGCCACAAAAGTCTTCCAAAATCTTTCGCTCCTCTTCTGAGGTTTGAAATGTGACCCACCCTTGTTCTTTTCTAGGCATAATTTTACCGATATAGTTGGGCAAATCTTGGTATTATTGTTACGATTCTACGTAGCATCAATTTTAGAAAAAACCTCTCAAACACTTTTACTATGAAAAGAAGACAAATTTTTGGCTTCCTGGGTATAGCAGTTGCTGGCTTAATGCTAGCAATTGGTTTACCGTTGGTTACTCCTTATCCTGTAATAGCACAGTCAAATACCAGCATACTCGTGTCCGCAGCCGCCAGCTTAAAAGAGGCGATGGAAGAAATTAAGCCTCTTTACCAACAAAGTAAATCAGATGTCAACATTAGTTATAACTTTGGGGCTTCTGGTGCTTTACAGCAACAGATTGAGCAAGGTGCGCCAGCAGATATCTTTATTTCTGCTGGCAAAAAGCAAATGGATGCCTTGGAAGAAAAAGGACTGTTGCTACCAGGTAGCCGTACTAACTTGGCAAATAACCGTCTAGTCTTGATTGTGGCTCAGGATGTTGTTGGCATCAGTAGCTTCTACGATTTAAGAGATAGTAAGATAAAAAAAATTGCGATCGGTGAACCCAGAAGTGTACCCGCCGGTCAATATGGAGAGCAAGTATTAAAGAAATTGAAACTTTATGATCAGGTCAAGTCAAAATTGGTTTTTGCTAACAATGTGCGTCAAGTTTTGGCAGCAGTAGAAAGTGGTAACGCCGAAGCGGGTTTAGTTTATGCCACTGATGCCAAAATTTCTAACAAGGTAAAAGTCGTAGTCGCTGCTGATGATAAGTTTCACTCACCAATTGTCTATCCCGTAGCAATAATTAAAAGCAGTAAAAATACTTCTGCTGCCAAAGAGTTTGTCGAGTTTCTATCTGGCAGTCAAGTTAAAACTGTACTTAAAAAAGATGGTTTTATTGTGCGTTAAACAAAAATGCAGATATAGCAGTTCCCAAGTGCATCATAGTCCCCTCTCCTCGCTAGCGGGGAGGGGGGTGGGGTTCTTACTGAGAAACGCTATAAGTTGGTGCTTAAGCCCCAAATCTTGTGTTAATTGAGGTTTAAGAAGTTGCGGACTGTAATTTTTCTAGTCGTGCCAGCACTTCTGAACTGTGAATAGTTGGGTTGACTTTGACAAAAGTCTCGCGCAAGACGCCCTGAGGATCGATGATAAAACTGTGACGCATAGATAAGAAGCCGAGCCACGAACCGTAAGCTTTACTCACCGAACCATCAGTATCAGCCAACAAGGGAAATTTTAGTCCCTCTGAATCACAAAATTTGGCATGGGAATCAATATCATCAGCACTTACGCCAATAATCTGGGCGTTTTTTTCGAGGTATTGTGGTAAGTCTTGCTGAAAACGACGAGCCTCTATAGTACAACCAGAGGTGAAGTCTTTAGGATAAAAGTAGAGGACTAGCCACTTACCGCGCAAGTCAGAGAGGGAAATTTTGCCATCACCTGTGTTGGTTGGCAAAGTAAACTCTGGTGCAGGTTGATTAATTGCAGGAAGTTTACCACCAAGGGCATCAGCAGCAGGGGTAAAATTCAGCCAGCTGATCACAGAAATACAGCTGGCAAATAATATGCTTAAAAAAGTGCGGCGAGAAATCATGGTGCAAACCAGAATCACAACTTTACACAAGTTTACAATTATTGGTTGCCAGAAATCTCCTCTAAGTGAGATTCAGGAGGGGTATCTGTGCTTTCGATGTATTGACTATCTAGGAGAAAGGCTCCCCTAGTAAAACGAATACCCCAATATCCACCGGGTCTGCGGTCAATGATTATACCCTCTTCGCCAATGTGAATTACATTAGGTGGGCGTAGCATGGGCATAGGTTCAGCAGTTTTGACGTAGGCTGGTAGTGCCACGACACGGACTTTACTACCAATTGCGAATTCTTTAGACATCTTGAAAGAGCTAGGAGTTTTGATTAACTCATAACTCATAACTAGCTTGAAAGTCTACTAAATTGGGGATTGGGAATTGGGAATTGGGCATTGGGCATTGGGCGTGGGTATAAATAGGGAAAGGGAAAGGGGATGAAGTTTTTCCCCTTTCCGGATCTTCTGCAAGAAGTCTATTAATTTTTTAGTATGAAAAACAATGCCTGGACATCAGTCAAGGGTAAGTGGCAATTTTTTGGAAGTCCCTTATTGGGGATTGCCTTGTTGACGGCGTGAAGGAGCATTTTGACGGAATTGCTCTAGTTTTTGGCGCTGTTCGGGGGTTAAGACTGCTTGAACCTGTTGTTTTTCAGACTCCCGAATTTGTCGCATTTCGGTTTTCTGGGCTTCACTCAGATTTAAGTCAGCAAAACCACCTTTTCGGCCACCACGATGCTGACCTGGTTGCCGTTGAGCTTGACCTGCTTGCCCCTGAGCCTTACGCGCTTCCCACTCAGCCCGATGCGCTTTTTTCGCTGTCTCTAATTTTGCCTTTTGTTCTGGGGTCAAAACTGCTTCCATTTTGGTGCGGCTATCGCGGTGAATTGACTCAATTTGGCTTTTTTGGGCATCTGTTAGACCCAATTCTTTCCAAGGGCCTCTTTCTTTGTGTGGAGTTTGTGCAAGTAGCACGGGTGAAGGAGAGGCTGTTTGGGCGTTAACAGCAAAGGAGGTTGCAGTTAAAGTTAGAGCGATCGCTCCAGCAACTAGCGATAATGCTTTGAGTTTCATTACTTTGTCTCGTGGTTTTTTCTTGGTTCGATGCCACTATCATAAGAACTTATCTTCAGTAGTCACATGAGGATAAAGTCATGGTTTTACCCATGACTAAAGTCATGATTGAATTTTGACAAAGATGATTCACAATAAGTAGATAGGAGCTAGAAGTTTAGAATGATCAAGATTTTTATGATGATTAATTTATAAATCGTGTTTAGCTTATTACATAAGGTTTTTCTAGCCTACATTTACTGTTAATTACTCAGCGAAAAGTTTAAACGCCGGAAGCTATCGCTCAAATGTTCGGAACTCCTAACCCCTGTACAGACGCGATTAATCGTGTCTCTCCTAACTCATTCATAACTGGAGCGAAGCAACTGATGAGTCGTCCAATTCAAATTAAGAAACATCCTTTCCAATCTCTGCTTTATCTGGAGTGGACACTACTAGCGATTACTGCATTGACGGCAGTTATACCACCTCCGTTACGGCAATTTCATCCTAAGCATCCACCTCCAGAACTATCAATTTGTGGTGTATTTCCAGATTTGTCAGTTTGTAGCATATTGCCAGAACTGTCAATTTATAGTCTGATTATTTTTGCGTTAATGGGCTTAATATTACCCAGTAGTAACCAGTTAACTAAGGTAATCTACACAGCCATTGAAATTTTATTGATTTTAACAACTGGACTTTTTGGTGAGAGATTTGCTCGCCTTTTCCCCGTTCTCTACATAATTTTAGTTACTCGCAGTTGTCTAATTTTTCAGTTACCTGGGCGTTTATTCATTACAACTTTATCATTTTCCTTATTTTTAGTTACTACACAGTTAAAATACCAGCTATTTAATTTTCAAGCATCACCACAAGCACAAGAGCGATCTCGTTTTTTTAGCTTTAATTGGTCGCTGACATTTGGCTTAAGTTTAGTTTTTGTATTATTGATGATGAATGCAGTATTATCGGAACGGCACAGTCGAGAAAAGCTAGCGATCGCTAACGAAAAACTCCGTCAATATGCCATGCGAATTGAAAATCAAGCTACCTTGGAAGAACGTAACCGCATAGCTCGTGAAATTCATGATTCATTAGGACACTCTCTAACTGCTTTAAATCTGCAATTAGAAACGGCTTTAAAACTATGGCAATCTAACCCAATTAGGGCTGAAACATTTCTAGCAACAGCAAAAGAATTAGGTTCAAAAGCGCTAAAAGATGTCCGTCAATCTGTTTCTACTATGCGTTCTAATCCCTTACAAGAGCAATCTTTAGAAGGGGCGATCGCTAGTCTTTCAGAAAATTTTCATCGCTCTAATGGCATTTTACCAATTTATCAAATCAACCTGGAATATTCTCTACCACCTGAAATCAATATTGCTATTTACCGGATTACTCAAGAATCATTGACAAATATATCTAAATATGCATATGCAACAGAGGTTAAACTAGAACTTACTGAGATGAGAGGAAATTTACGATTGATAATTCAGGATAATGGTAGAGGTTTTGATTTAGGGCAAAATACTACTGGTTTTGGACTTCATAGTATGCGCGATCGCACTTTAGCAATTGGAGGTGAGTTTAATATTAATAGCGCTCCTGGTTCTGGTTGCAAAATTACAGTTAATATTCCCTTAACGAGGTTGATATGATGATTAAAGTCTTGCTGGTAGATGACCAAAGTTTAATTCGTCAAGGGTTAAAAGCTTTATTGGAACTAGAACCAGATATAGAGATAGTGGGAGAAGCAGAAAACGGTGAACAGGCGATTAATTTAGTTGCAAAATTACAGCCAGATGTAATTTTGTTGGATATCAGAATGCCGATTATGGATGGAGTTGCAGCCACACGAGAGATTCAAAAACGTTTTGCCAAAACTAAGATTTTAGTACTGACGACTTTTGATGATGATGAATATGTATCAGCAGCGATGCAAAATGGCGCAATGGGTTATTTATTGAAAGATACACCATCAGAAGAATTAGCTGTTGCTATTCGTGCTGTTCATAAAGGATATACTCAACTAGGCCCAGGTATAGTTAAAAAACTGTTGACTCAGTTTTCTCATCCGGCGCCAACTCAGTCACTGCCTGTACCATCTAGTTTAGCTGAACTTACTCCTAGAGAAAAAGAGGTTTTGCAGTTAATTGCTACAGGCGCTAGTAACCGAGAAATTGCTCACCAACTCTATATTTCTGAGGGAACGGTAAAAAATCATGTTACAAATATTTTAAATCGGTTAAATTTGCGCGATCGCACTCAAGCTGCAATTTGGGCAAATACATATTTATCCTATTTGAATGAGCTAAGTTAAATAATTCGTAATTCGTAATTCCTAATTCCTAATTCGTAATTTCAACCTCTAGATTAGCTGTAGCTGTAGGGTGTTTTATGGCGTTTCCTAAGTATTTCTCTCCCCTCTCCTTACTAAGGAGAGGGGTTGGGGGTGAGGTTTTGAGATGTACTTCGCTCTAATGCGGTAACACACCCTATATCTGGAAAACTTCAATTTTTTATTGGAACTTATTTAAATAACTCTAAACATTCATTTCTTAAAATGCCTTTTGTGACTTTGATGTTTCTAAAGGACTTAGCGATCACTTCTTCGCAAGATATATTAATTTGTGATTGATTTACCGAGATTAAATCTTGAATTGAAGCACCATATACAATTTCTGATAAACCACTCCAAACACAAGCAGTTGCACACATTGGACAAGGTTCGCCAGTTGTATATATGCTATAACCTTCTAAAGAAGGATTTTGAAGTTTAGCTGTTAAACTACGAATGACGTTAATTTCCGCATGGGCTGATGGATCATTGTCTCTACTAACAGTATTATGAGCTACGGCCATGATTTCGTTATCTTTAACAATCACAGCACCGTAAGGCGCATCGCCTTCTTTTGCTTCTGCTAATGCTAAATTCATAAAATATTCTGGGTTCATATAAGCTTAAGCTGAGGTTAACATAAGGATCATGGTTAATAATATCCTATTTCTAATGCTATAACTGGAAATTAAGAGTTAGTTAATGGTCGAATATGTTACTGAGCAGACAAGACACAGAATTTTACTTAAAAGACCTCGAAACACCAATAGGTAAAGCGATTAATTTAACACTTGCCTCTTTGGTGCTAATATCATCAGGAATTTTTGTGGCAGAAACATATAATATTCCTGATTATACGCGATTTCAGTTGAATGTCGCTGATACTGCGATCGTTCTCATCTTCGCGGTGGAATATTCACTCCGCCTGTGGAGTGCGGAAAACAAAATTAAGTATATTTTTAGCTTTTATTCGATTATTGACTTAATAGCGATTTTGCCCTTCTTTCTAGGAATGGTGGACATTAGCTTTATCCGCCTACTCCGATGGTTTCGGATTTTACGATTAATCAGATTTATAGATAGGAAATTTTTATTCGCCAGTGTCAGTACCGAAGATGGAATGATTTTTACGCGAATATTATTTACATTATTTGCAATTGTTTTTATTTACTCTGGCTTAATTTATCAAGTCGAGCATCCGGTTAATCCTCAAAATTACGGTACATTTTTGGATGCATTTTATTTCTCTGTTGTCACAATGACAACTGTCGGATTTGGCGATGTTATTCCAATTTCTGAATTAGGGCGTTTGCTAACAGTATTGATGATTTTTACAGGAATTGCGCTGATTCCTTGGCAAGTAGGGGATTTAATTAAGCGAGTTGTGAAAACTGCTAATCAGGTAGAAACAGTTTGTTTAGGTTGTGGTTTGGCTTTCCATGATGTCGATGCTGGGTTCTGTAAAAGGTGCGGGACTAAGTTACCGGCTTTGCAGAATTGATTGAGACGCGATCGCACCCCGAACTTCATGGGAGCATCTCAATGAGTGTCAAAAGCGCTAGTGAATGGAATTTGCGGTTATACAGATTTACTCTCTTATTTTAAGCAATTGTTTTAGTTTACCCTCAAATTTGTTGGCACATTCTCAGGAACTACCCATAAGTAAAGGGTTGCGTCGTTTACTCGGCTTGCTTGAGATTTAATTATTGCAGCAGGCTCCCATTTTTCCACCTCAAAATTGCGTTATAAGGTGCAATGAGTAACACTAAATACAGTACTAAATTCAGTAATAAATAATAGCATATATTTTTTATTAATCATGATTTTGATAGCTGTAAAAAAAGCATGGAAAATATTCTTACTTTAGTAATTTTATTTTGACTAAAAATAATGCACATAGCGATTTTTAACTACTAATACCAATTCTGTATTAAGATGCTTATAATAAGACTGCCTGTAGTCCTACTGCAATCTTGGAGGGACTACATGTGGGGAATACATCAGATTTCAAGTTGGGTGTTGTACACAATCTAAGTCTCAAAGCCTGGTATAAAGCGTGTTTTATTTCTGTTAGCGTAGCGGGGCGTAGCCCATTCTGACTCCTGAACTCTGCTGTATATGCAGCTTTACTAAGAAACGGTATAAATCAGGAATATGTTTATGAGTAGCTTAATTTTATTATTAATTGGTTTCGCAACTTTTGTATTGGCTTTCAATACTAAAGACGAAATTCATCGTATTACTGCTATGATAAGCGGGACAATTATTCTGATTTGGGGGTTAGCTCTAGCTCCCTTGGCATTTCAATTAATCATTGAGATTGTCTCAGTTTTAGCGGCTTTCTCTGTTTGTATGCGTTGTTTAGGTTGTGGTTTCAACCGCGATTGATTTTTAGCTTGATAACTTATAAGTTTTCTGACATCTTCAGGGGATAAATTAAGTAATTGAGCAGTTATGAATCCTAACATATTAACTTCAGCAAGAATTGCGAGCGCCTCTGACATAAATTATTAGCAATGCTCAGTACGGCTTTTTATCTAAATCATTCGGTTTGGGGTTAGCTATTACCCAACAAATAGTTAAATCTCCCAGTGGTAAGATTAATATTAAGAGTGTATTCAAAGAAGGTACAACTTTACAAATTTATTTACTTCTAAAGTAAAATTTATAAATCTGGTTATATCATTAAAAGAGAATATAAGCAATGCCTAACCTCAACCTCCTTTCAGAATATAAAAGCTTTGGTGGCAAAGTTGGCTTTTACAGTCATCCCTCCTGGACCTGTAACGGTGAAATGCGCTTTGCTGTCTATCAACCACCACAAGCAGCTCAAAAACCGGTGCCGATTCTCTATTTTCTCTCTGGATTGGCTTGCACCGAAGAGAATTTTATGGTAAAGACGGGGGCGCAGCGCTACGCGGCTGAGTATGGCTTGATCCTGGTTGCGCCAGATACTAGTCCTCGTAACACAGGTATTCCTGGTGAGGATGATGACTGGGATTTTGGCACAAGTGCAGGCTTTTATGTTGACGCGACAGAGGAACCGTGGCGTAAAAACTACCAAATGTATAGTTATGTCGTCCACGAATTACCTGCTTTAATTACCGCAAACTTCCCCGCCCAACCTGATAAACAAGGCATTTTCGGTCATTCGATGGGGGGACACGGGGCGCTTGTCTGTGCGATGAGAAACCCAGAACTCTACAAATCAGTATCAGCCTTTGCACCTATCACTGCACCTATGCGTTGTCCTTGGGGTGAAAAGGCTTTCAGTGGTTATCTTGGCGGCAATCAAGAAAGTTGGCGTGCTTATGATGCTAGTGAATTAGTCAAGGAAGTAGGATATCACAGTTCAATTCTCATTGACCAAGGAACTGCTGATAAATTTTTAGCTGAAGAATTACTGCCAGAGGTGTTTGAAGAGGCTTGTGCAGATGTTAAGCAGCCGCTAAACTTGCGTTATCAAGAAGGCTATGACCACAGTTATTATTTTATCGCCAGTTTTATTGAAGATCATATCCGTCACCATGCGATCGCTTTTGCTTAATTTTGCAGGTATCTAGAATTAATGTCCCACCAATGGCATAGACAGCATTAAACACAATTCGTCCCGCCCAAATTGGCGCATCCGATTGTTTTGTCTACTCAATCCAGTCTATGGGAGATGGGCGATCGCAATTCTCAAACGAGGGATGCGATCGCTAGCTGTTGCCGAAGCGGATGCCGCATTCTTAACTTTTTCTCAGTTTACCACAGATGAAGGCGCCCAACTCTGGTATCAAGGGCTGATTAAAGCAATCGTCTCTGGAGCCAGAAATGCCTCGGCGCTGTCCAATCGCTGGAGAGGATGCCTTCTTTAGTCAAGAAATTCGCGACTCTTCTTTACGGGCAAGGAAAGCAAACCTATCGTATTCTATTTACGCTTCTTGAATATCAGCTTCCACGGTGAGAATTCTCCATATTGGTCATGGCGCACAGAAGACAATTGGTGAGCCGGAAGTAGAGAATTGATCATATTGACATTCCATCCACAATATCTTCCTCAAGAGATGAAGTTGGCGATCGCCTGATGGTGATGGGTTTAATCCGTAGCAATCGCAAGTGCGATCGCCCCTTTGCCCAAGCGATCGCCTGTGTAATTAGTTCAACCTTAGCTTAAAGAGCATACACGCTGTTTGTTCGTTGCTTCTTACCTATAATGGATGAAGAACAATCGTCATCTCAAGTATTCAGCTTGATGCCTACAATGACACTGAAAGAGCTACAACCTCAACTTTTAGCCCTGTCTTTGGAAGAAAAGGCACAGGCAATTCAGATTTTGGCGGCGAGTCTCAGCAATGGGTTGATTGGCATTGAAAAAACACCGGGCGTGATGGGGGGCGATGCCTGTATTCGGCAAACTCGGATTCCTGTTTGGCTGTTGGTTAGCCTGCGCCATCAAGGGGCAAGTGAAGCCTATTTGTTAGAAGATTACCCGACGCTAACGGCTGCTGATTTGGTCAACGCATGGCTGTATGCGGGGGCTTATCCTGAAGAGATTGAAGCGGCGATCGCACGGCAAGAGGCAGCTTAAGGGTGGCATTGCTTTATGCCGATGAAGGGTTTCCCAAAGTGGTTACGGGGCTACTGCGTCAATTTGGTCACGATGTACTGACGGTACAAGAAGCAGGGCAAGGCAACCAGCGAATTCCCGATGACCAGGTGCTTGTATTTGCGACGATTCAGGGGCGGGCAGTGCTGACAGTGAATCGAGATGATTTTATCCGCTTGCATCGCATGAGTCCAGACCATGCAGGTATCATTGTTTGCACAGAAGATTTGGATCGGCAGGGATTAGCCACCCGGATTCATGAGGTAATTGCAGCTGAAGAATCTTTGTTGGGAAAACTGATGCGAGTCAATCGCCCACCTGCTGAGAGAATGTGAAAATAGAAAAGAAATGTAAATCTATTATTGATAAAAGCTATGATGATAATTCTTTTAGTTCTCAGCCAGAATACTGGTATCCTCAAAATATAAAATTGCCTCCTGACGCAGATGTTGAGTTTTTAGATGAACTTTTTAGCTCACGTCAACTTTTTTGTTTGTCGTTATTGCTTCATGAAATTGAAAAAGTTTCTGATTTTGGTGAACTTTTAAAATAATATTTTGATTATGACATGGATAGAAATGTATGGAAAATCAAACCTAAAACAAAATTAGGTTCTCATATTCCTCTTGATAAGCGAATACAGTTCTATCTTCAATCTTCTTTTAATAAAGCTAATCGCCTTAAGCAAAAACTAACAATTGATGATCTCGTTGCAGAAGTTATTCCTTACCTTCGTAATGGTATAACTCCCCCGCATCAAAATCTATTTAGTGAACTAGAAAAAATTGCTTATTCTCCTGATGGATTGCATTGGGAATTAAATACTTATTCCCAATTGTCGTTAAAGCTTGATATTCCCTGATTACTTCAGTGCGATCGCTGTTCTTGTAGGTTGGGTTGAGGCAATGAAACCCAACATTATTTTTATTTACTTGATATTAAACGTACCATCGCTGAGTGCATAGCAGTCAACCGCCTAACAATCTGATCAATCTCTAAATCTAATATGCTGTAATCAATGACTGCCTGACGAATCGGTGTATGTCCTTGATTGACAGCTAGCTCTTGGATACGGGCTGTACGCAGTGCTTGTAGGTGTGGTTGAATTTTTTGCAGTGTTTCTTCCAAGTCAGGCAAGGGCGGTGGGGCAACTTCCTGCTGTACTGAATCAGCTAACTGCTCTAACAGTAGCAAAATTTGGTGGACAAAGGTTTCTAATTCCGGCAGTGGCACTGTTCCTCGAAAATGTTCGAGATGTACTGCCAAAACTGTCACGGCGTTAGTAAAACGTCCCATGTACATCAGCAGCGTCATCACTGGTTCTACTAATTCTTTGTGCATTTGGGGTTCGCGCAGCAATCCTTGGAAGGAGGCTTGGGCATTGCCAATTGCCAGTCCAGTTTGTCGCCGTTGACTGATAATGGTAGAGTCACGCTCCTTTGTCCCCTGGTAAACAGCCATCACATCCCGAAAGTATTTCTGACATTCTCGCAAGGCAGTGGCGAGTTGACTGGGTAAACGATCGCGTTCCCAATTTGGCCAGATAAAGTAATGACTCGCAAAAGCCAGTCCCGCCCCAATTAATGTATTCAACACCCGAAAACCAGCAAATTGCCAACCAATCGGATGACCAATATCGATAATCAGTAAGACAAATATTGATAAGAAAACCACCGAATACCCATAGTTGAAACGGATCAGGGAAATGCCAAAAAATACTGTCAGCAGAATGATTGTGTCTAATACAGGCTGACTCGTGATGGTTGCAAGTAGGACAGCAGCTAACACAGCTCCCAAGATAGTCCCGCCAACTCGCTGGAAAAACCTCTGGAAAGTTGCACCCAAGTTCGGTTTGAGGACTAGCATGATTGTCAATGTCACCCAATACCCCATTGGTAAATTGGTAATGCTGTATAATATTACGCCTACAGCTAGACTCACACCAATGCGGAGAGCATGGCGAAAGATTGCTGAGTCTAAGGTGAGGTTTTCTTTGAGTAAATTTAAGAGCGATCGCTGTTCCTCTTTAACTAAAAGAAGTCTATCTACATCGCGTTGACTCATTTTGCTGTGATCTGCCAGAGATTTAGCTGTCTGAGCCGTGTATTGCAATTGCTTGATCAGCTTTTCTACGATCAGCACCAGGTTACTGAGAGCAACGAGAGTTGTATAATTTGTCTCACTCCCAGTAATTGCTTTTCTTTGGAGACTTTCTTGTTCTTTCAGTGCCTCATAGATGCGGTTGAGATTTCCCAGATCGATGCTAGCAGGCTTGCGAGATATGACTTTCGCTATGCCTTGCAGAATGAGTGATATTTGTTGGAGTGCATCGTCTACTAATTGCTGGACTGCGTGATATTGCTGTTCTTTTAAATGAGTTTGTAGTAATTCTGCTAAGGCAATAACTGAGCCAAGCAAGCGATCGCCATCCTGAATTAGCACCAATAACTGCTCATTCATCCAACTCCGAGCCGACTGTCCAATCCGTAATGTACCTAAAGTAGTGCGTGCTGTCTCTAATGCCTGTCTAATTTCGAGAATATTTTCAGTTGTTGCTACTTTACCTACAAATGCCTGAATGTAGTTGGCGAGCGCACTGAAGCAAGAAGCCAAAGCTATCCGTAGTGGATCGTAAGGTCTAAAAGGCCACATTACTAAGGAAAGTAGCATCGCCCATCCACCGGCAATTAGACATAACAGCGATCGCATCAGTGCGGATTCTAAGTCTCCTGGCTGTGCGATCGCGGAAATAAATGATGTCCCTACCACCAAACCGACATTTGCACCAGCATTACCGTACAGCGATGCCAAACCGGAAGCAAGTCCCCAGAGAAATGTCAGCACCACAGTTAGCGCGGGTACTTTAGCGACTAAAGTACCCACAAATACTGAAACAGTTATTCCCAAAGTAGCAGCAGCCATCGCCCTAGCTTTGATCCGGTAAGGGCCACCAACATTCGCTAAATTGACAAAGTAAGCCATTAAACCAAGCAATAATCCGCTTTCCCTTTGGTTGATCAGTTGCCCAATTAGCATAGGAACACCCAACGCTAACGCGGCTCGCAAGCCGTTAGATATTGCTGGTTTTCCTGGCTCTGACTGGATCAGAAATCTGAGGAAATTACTTCGATTCAACTGCATGGTTTTTGTTCACAAAACAAAATTCTTATCTGGATTTTCTTAATATTTTGATATATTTACCCGTCCTGGAAGCGATAAGATCAAAAATAAATTCATGTTGTGTTTATGGCAACCCAACTCAGTGAAGCCAAATCCCAAACTGAACTGGTAATCTCTTGGGAAGCCTTACCCAAGGATTTTAAACTAGAGGATGAACCAGTGGAGAATACAGGTCAGCCGCTTTTGGCTGGTGCTTTGCGTGAAAGCCTAGAAATCAGTGGATTCATCCAACCCCAGATGTTGATAGCTTCAAACTTTGGTCTTTGTGCGACAATCAACGGCCAATTTATTGCCAAAGCACCTGACTGGGTTTATGTACCGTCGGTTAATGAAGTTGTAGGTAATCGCAAAAGTTATACACCCAATTTAGAAGGGGATATTCCAGCGATCGCTATGGAATTTTTATCCGATACTGAGGGTGGAGAATATTCGGTCAAGCGAAGTTATCCCCCAGGAAAATGGTTTTTCTACGAGCAAATTTTGCAGATTCCCATCTACATAATTTTTGAACCAGATGGCGGTTTATTAGAATATTATCAACTAGAAAATAAACGCTATGAGTTAAAATTACCCGACGAAAATGGTCATCATTGGATTGATGTAATGGGCTTATTTTTGGGAACTTGGCAAGGAACAAAAGAAGCTCGTACTGGTTATTGGTTGCGCTGGTGGGATCAAGCTGGTAATTTATTACCGTGGGCTATGGAACAGATTGAACAAGAACGCCAACGCGCCGAACAAGAACGCCAACAAAAAGAACGACTGATTGCTTATTTGCAATCTCAGGGTATTGACCCGAATAATTTGCCTGGGTTTTAGTAGGGGCAATTCATGTAGACGCATTTGCAAAGCGTCGCGTAGAGAAGTGGCTTCCCGCAGGGTATTGTCCCGAAACCGCTGGTCTATTGTACCATTTAAGAATGATACACTTCCTGGAAGCGATAAGATCAAAAAATAAATTCATGTTGTGTTTATGGCAACCCAACTCAGTGAAGCCAAATCCCAAACTGAACTGGTAATCTCTTGGGAAGCCTTACCCAAGGATTTTAAACTAGAGGATGAACCAGTGGAGAATACAGGTCAGCCGCTTTTGGCTGGTGCTTTGCGTGAAAGCCTAGAAATCAGTGGATTCATCCAACCCCAGATGTTGATAGCTTCAAACTTTGGTCTTTGTGCGACAATCAACGGCCAATTTATTGCCAAAGCACCTGACTGGGTTTATGTACCGTCGGTTAATGAAGTTGTAGGTAATCGCAAAAGTTATACACCCAATTTAGAAGGGGATATTCCAGCGATCGCTATGGAATTTTTATCCGATACTGAGGGTGGAGAATATTCGGTCAAGCGAAGTTATCCCCCAGGAAAATGGTTTTTCTACGAGCAAATTTTGCAGATTCCCATCTACATAATTTTTGAACCAGATGGCGGTTTATTAGAATATTATCAACTAGAAAATAAACGCTATGAGTTAAAATTACCCGACGAAAATGGTCATCATTGGATTGATGTAATGGGCTTATTTTTGGGAACTTGGCAAGGAACAAAAGAAGCTCGTACTGGTTATTGGTTGCGCTGGTGGGATCAAGCTGGTAATTTATTACCGTGGGCTATGGAACAGATTGAACAAGAACGCCAACGTGCCGAACAAGAACGCAAACGCGCCGAACAAGAACGCCAACGTGCTGAACAAGAACGCCAACAAAAAGAACGACTGATTGCTTATTTTCAATCTCAGGGTATTGACCCGAATAATTTGCCTGGGTTTGAGTAGGGGCAATTCATGTAGACGCATTCGCAATTTACCATCAAAGAATGATACACTTCCTGGAAGCGATAAGATCAAAAATAAATTCATCCTGTATTTATGGCAACCCAACTCAGTGAAGCCAAGTCCTAAACTGAACTGGTAATCTCTTGGAAAGCCTTACCCAAGGATTTTCAACTAGAGGATGAACCAGTAAAGAATACAGGTCAGCCGCTTTTGGCTGGTGCTTTGCGTGAAAGCCTAGAAATCAGTGGATTCATCCAACCCCAGATGTTGATAGCTTCAAATTTTGGTCTTTGTGCGACAGTGAACGGGCAATTTATTGCCAAAGCACCTGACTGGGTTTATGTGCCATGCCAATGCCCAATGCCCAATGCCCAATCCCAATCCTCTTAATTTTGAATTTTGAATTTTGAATTTTGAATTGTTAATTGTGGTTTTCCCCAGAGGATGCTCTCCTGCTTGTAAATGGCAATTCCCGGTTTTGCTCCTTTGGGTTTGTAGACGTGTTTTAGCTGAGTGTAAACTACTGGCACTTGATCGCTCTGACGGGCGCGACTGTAGTAGGCGGTAAGATTAGCTACAAATTGCAAATCAGCTTCTTCTGCAACAGCACCTGGTTCTAGACGTAGTAGCACATGGCTCCCTGGAATTTCTTGAGCGTGGAACCATAGGTCATAATCCCCAGCTACACGAAAGGTCAATTGGTCATTTTGGCGATTGTTGCGACCAATTAATACTTCAAAGCCGCCAGGGCTAAGGTAACGATGAAAGTTGGTGCTGGGGACTTCATTAGCGCTGCGGCTGCGGTATTCTGGATCTTCTAGATACTTTTGCCCAATCAATTCTTCGCGGATTTCTTCTAAAGCTCGCAAATCTTCTGCTGTTTGGTAGGTGTCTATCTGAGATATCGCAGCTTCTACTTGTTCTAAATACTCAATTTCTGTCTGCACTGACAAAAGTAGCGGTTCGACAGCAGCACGAGCGCGTTTGAGCTTTTGGTGCTGTTTGTAAAGGCTTTGGGCATTTTGGACGGCATTTTTATCTGGTTGGAGAGCGATCGCTACTGGCAAATTTGTATCAAAATCAGCAAGGATAATTTCTTTCATCCCCGGTTGCCAATTTTGCAGGTGAGCCATCAATAAATCAGCTTTTTGGCGATATTCATCAGCTTGATCTGATTGCTGCAAGCGCGTCTTAAAGGTTTGCGCCTTGTTGCGTAATTTCGCCAGAATATTATTTAATTTCTGACTCAACTGATGGCGCAATTGGGAAAATAACTGTTCGTTAATCTGGTTACTGTAGTAGCGGTTGAGTAACTCCTGGATATCTTTGACGTTTTCAACTACACCCCAACCCATCACGGTGTAACCATCTTTTGTCCAAGCGGGTTGAAATTTACTGGAATCCAAGGCTTGCAGCCATTCTTGCCAGCGCTCAAATAGCCGTTGCCAATCGTTAGGGTTAAGGCTATCGGTGGATGTTTCTGGTGCGATATTTGCTTCTAGGAGCATTAATTCCAGTAGTGCGGCACTCAAGCCACTATAACTTTTCAGTAATTGCCGCTTGATTGCTCCTGGTACTAAACTTACCCGTTCTTGCCAACGTTGTTGGGATTCGTTCAAACTGGGGACAGTCCCAGTTAGTTTCGGTGGTGTTTCATAAGGTTGTCCGGTTTGGATGGGACGGACACTAGATTGTTGCTGACTGACTTGATGGGCGGCGGTGATAATTATATTGTTGGCGTCGGTGAGAATGACGTTGCTATACTTGCCCATGATTTCTGCATAGACATGATATAGGGCGCTTTCTCCAGGACGACGGGCAAATTGCAAATCAATAACCCGCTCCCAAGGGGCGATCGCTTCAATAGCCACCAGTGCCAAACCACTCAATTGGTGTATCAGTTGTTGGCTAAAGGTGAAGGTATCTGGCGATCGCGGTGGTGGATCGCCGATACAAATATGTGCAGCTTGGGGATGCCAACAAACCTGTAGCCAATCCCGTTGTTTCAGGGTGCGTAATGCTATGGCAATAGTATAGCGATCGCGCTGGTAAACCTGTTCTAAGCGTGATGGTAGCCAGTTAGCGCGGATTTCGCTACAAGCAGCTGTGAGAGTGGTAAAGTCAACTGGTTGCAAAGCGATTAGTTGTTAAGATTCAAATGGTAGCGATCGCTATGCTTTTATTTTCGTTTAGTCAAAGCATAGCTGACCTCAACTATCATAGCGGTTACTTGGTTTGGTGATAGCTGCGAGTGACATGACTCCTTTCCTGTTGGTACGGAGCAACTAAAGAATCACTTCAAAGACTTCCTAGTTACTTCCTTACGGGATTTCGACTTTGACCTAGACCGGAGGCGGAGCGTCTCCGGCTTTGCTGAGATATCTCAGTACAAGAGCAAACCGTCTGCATAGGCGTTTTGGATTCCCGACTGTCCATCGGTACTAATTAGTATCTTAATATATTAGTGGCAAATGCAACACTCGTAAATATAAAGCATTGCGTGAAGCACGGGGTTTTAAAGCCAAGTTTTCGAGAAAAAAAAGCACAAATCTCTAATTACAGCAGAATTCAAGTATTTGAACCACATCTGTCGTAGGGGCACAGCAATGCTCATCCGTGTCAACTTAAGCTTAAACCCTTTTAAAACCTAGTTTCTAGCCTCTGGCTGGAAATGCACCTCAAGACTTGAGGCTCCGCCTCACATAGGCATTCCCAGTCGGAGACTGGGAACGAGACAACAGGTAGCTCGGAGGCGGAGTGTCTCCGACTCCGCTCAGTTTCAGTCGGGGTTTAAATCCCCCGGAGTTGCTCAAGAATGGGGAGATGCCAAGACCGCACTCCTCTTCGTCTGAAAATGTCTAAAATGTTTGAATGCGTGAATGCGTGAATTGTTATCACTCGGACTGATGAGGAATTTGAAACCGAGTTACAACGGCGGATTGAAAAACTTTGCTGATTTCATGGTCAATCCTGGTAAGATATAGACAAATTCCCACAGCCGATGACCTAATTTAAGAAGGTGAAAATCCTCTCTAGTTGGCGTTTGGCATAAGCCTATAATCTCTCAGTAGTTAACCTATAGTCTAGAAAAAAACTTAAACTAAATTAGCGAGGTAATCAAATCAGGAATAGTCAAAAAGCAGTCCTTAATACATTTGTAGATAGGATAGAGGCTGTGTAGTTCAGCCATGAAGGTAAAACTTCTAAACTAATAATCTGGATATTTGTCTATATTGTTAGCAACTATTAGCCAAGCTAGTTGAAGTAAATTAAAATTACCGAAAAACCACCAGTATAAAAGCTGGTGGTTTTTTTAATAGAGATTTTAACTCTTAGAATTTTGCGTGTTTTTCTTTTTCTTTCTTTCTGAGAACTTTTGCCACATCCATCCTAATATAGGAATCGTAATCACCATTCTCTGTTACGCAAGACAATTATTTAGTAACCAAAATTTGCTTTTTTGCTGTTGACTGGACTAATTCGGCTGTTGACTCTACTAGTTCTTTTGCTGTTGACTGGACTAATTCGGCTGTTGACTGGACTAATTCGGCTGTTGACTGGATTAATTCGGCTGTTGACTCTACTAGTTCTTTTGCTGTTGACGCTACTGGTTGTGGCTGCAACAGTTGCGTATAAAGTTCACTCAACTGAGTTGCTACGCCATCCCAACTAAACTTGCTTTCGACGCGCTTTCTACCAGCTTTACCTAATTCGTCTCGCAACTCTGGATTTAAGAGAATTCGGTCAATGGCAGACGCAAAGGCATCTACATCTTGTGGTGCTGCTAATAAACCAGTTTCTTCATGAACCACAGTAAACTGAAGTCCGCCGACATCACTAGCTACAACTGGTGTACCGCTTGCCATCGCTTCGATCGCCACGAGTCCAAAGGGTTCGTAGTGACTGGGAACAACGCAAACATCGGCACCTGCGTAATAGGTTGGTAGGATATCTTGACTGAGACGACCAGCAAAGGTGGTAAAGTCACTCATCCCCAATTCGTTGACAATTTGCTCAATGCGATCGCGTTCTATGCCGTCGCTGTTACCTGGAGTACTACCACCACCAATAATTAGCTGAAGATTGTTGGACTCGCGTAGCCCAGACTCGTTTACTGCATCCACCAAGGTTTCTATACCTTTGCGTGGGTCAAAACGTCCTACATATAATACAACTTTGGCTTCTTCGTCAATACCTAATTCATCTCTGGCTGCTTCTCGTGCAATGGAACCAAACCGCTTAATATCTGTACCGCAGGGAATGATGTCGATATTGCCTTTAGTGGAAACTAGCGATCGCATATGTTCCTTTTCTTGCGGACTTGTCGCCACAATTCGCTCTGCTATTTCCAACACCTCTTTTTCCACAGCTAATCGCACACTTGCAATCAGAGGAATATTTTCTATCGTGTTATACTTGACTGCTCCTAAGGAGTGGTAGGTGTGAACCTGTTTACTATCTTGGATTTTATTTAACTCCATCCCCACCCAACTAGAGAGCCAATAGTTAGTGTGAACTAACTGGTATTTAATGTCATTTTTTACTTGAAATTTGAGGAAATTTTCCACAAATTCTGGTAGATATTCAAAAATCTCATCTCGCGGCACAAACTCAAGAGCGCCAGCTTTTAAACGAATAGTTCGACAATTGTCCCTGTGTTGAACAATCGAGCCTTGCTCCAGACTCACTTTGCGGGTAAACATATCAACTTGCCATCCTAGCCGCGCTAGTGCTTCACCCACTTGGCGCACATAAACATTTTGTCCCCCAGCTTCTTCTTTCCCTATTTCAACCGCCGGGTCTCCGTGGACGGAAATCAAGGCAATACGTTTTTCGGTGATAGAGTTCATAGTTTGTTGTTGCTGATTTTAACAAAGTTTTAGGCTGTTTCCAGTTCGTGTCTAGCACACTTCCCTGAATTCTTTAAGAACTTTGATTAATATTTATTTTAATTTAATATGTCTAATATTTTTATATCTTCTGCCTCAAGTATGCTTTTAAGTTAAGTATTTAGATTTAATTTCTTTATATAGAAAAATTTTTTCTATATAGAATATTTCATACTTTTGATAGATGAAAATTATATTTTAATCTAATTGATACAAATATAATTCCATAGATATAACAATCCTATTTGATTTGCTTTCCAGCGAGACGCTCAGACCCCCGACTCATTAAAAAAGTCGGGGGTCTTTTTGTTCGTAACTCCTGCACGGATTGCTATAGAACCCATTTGATATCTTTTAGGCGAACAAGTAGAATCAACACAAAGAGGTGAATTTAAACAGGTAAGGGCTGAAAATGGGGTATTCAAGCGATGTGACTGACAAAGAGTGGGAAATCATCGAGCCATTACTGCCTCAGAAGAAGAAAACTAGACCCCCGCTCTGGACAAAGCG
>NZ_JBALCT010000017.1:0-115420 GCF_036917675.1 Nostoc sp.
TGGATGGTAAGGTTAGCCATTATTGCCCATTCGTAAGAACGCCTTAATCATAGTAGCGTTACTGGCGAAAGCACCAAATATACTTCTGGGGATTCAAGGGAGCTTGTTCTACAGTTGATGAACATATTTTACACTTCGATGATCCCGTGCGGACTATTTTGAGTACCTAAATATATGTATGTCAAGAATTCAATAAATAATTATTTAAATTGTATAAGATGATGATACAAAAAGGATTTAAAAAATATTAGGTGTTTAAAGCTGACATTAATATTAGCAATTACCCCCTAGAATTTTAGAAATAGGGTGTTTTATAGTATTTTATTGAGCATGGAGCATTGGGCATTGGGGATGAAGTTTCTTCCCTAGTCCCTAATCTTTAGCCCTAGTCTCAGACAACAAAGGGGAAATTCCGCCTAAAGGACTCGAAGCCTGCGTAAATCAGTATGGCCCGTGATGAGATGCGATCGCGTGTCTTGATCATTCATGGGTGTTGACAGACTCAATTCCCAATTGGCTAGAGTACGGCAGAGTTATGACCCCCAGCATTACAGATTCAGTGGTGAAGGCTGCGTTAGCAGCTGTTGCTTCAGAGTCAGCCTCAGCAGAAGAAAAAATCCAAATGCTGATTGAGATAGCACAGGGTTTTCAAAAAAAGCCCAAAGCTGCCCAAGACTTGCGGAATGCAGTTGGCTTATATTACCGGGCTTACGAGATGTGTGGAGAGGAGTATCCCCTACTGAAAGCCAGGGCCCAAGTGGGGATGGCGGGAACGTTACAGGCAATACCGGATGCTGAGTACCAACTGCTGCTGCAAGCGAAAGTCGGTTATGAAGAGGCGTTACCGATTTTAGAACAATTAGCAACGCCTGAGGAAGTGGCAGAGACGCAGATGAATTTTGGGCTGGTGTTGCAGTCGCTTGTACCGTTCAATTTGGCGCGAATAACCGACAGTATCCAGGCTTATCATGAGGCGTTGCGGGTGTTTACTTGGGAAGATTACCCCCAAGAATACGCGATTTTGTATAACAATATTGCGATCGCTTACCTTTCCATGCCTCTAGCATCGGAACGGGAATACTTGCGTCAAGGGTTAGCAGTGCAATCATTTGAGGTAGCACTAAAGCATATTAATCTGATTGATCATCCCAGAGAATATGCGATGTTGCAAAACAATTTAGGTAACGCCTTGCAATATTTAGTGAGTTCCCATCCTGTGGAGAATAACTTGCGTGCGATCGCAGCTTACGATGAAGCACTAAAAGTGCGTAATGTCAAAGATACACCTCTAGAGTACGCTAACACAATTTCAAACAAAGCCAACGCCCTATTCAACTTACCAGACAACCAGGAAAAACCAGAAGCTGGTAATCCTAAAAATCTTTTGCAAGCGCGTATCTACTATCAAGATGCTTTAGAAATATTTACGAAATACCAACAAATTGGACAAGCAGAAGTAGTAGTTCAAGCGCTACAAGATGTCGAAGCAGAAATGAAGGGTTAAGAGTTATGAATCTAATTTGATTCCTATCACTTTCACAAAGAGGATAAAACAGCATGAGAGATATTTTTTCCTACCAAAATGTGATAAATTTTCTCAAAACTTTAGCAGATGGCGACTTAAACTTAGCAACAGAATTCGTGTGGGTAATCATAGCAACAGCCTTATCTATGGTCGGCGGTGCAATTGGTGGAATGCTTTTAGCTGGCAAAGATATAGGCTATAGTTTTTCAGCAATGCTTGGTGCATTATTTGCCCCTGCGGGTGTAATTCCCGCCATACTCTTAGGGCTTGCTGCCTTAAATTTCTTGACAAATTATTAGGAGAAAAAATGTTAGAGATAGGGTGGTTTTCTGTCAAGTTATTTTTTAAAGGAAAGCTACTACGCGACCCCATGTATTTTGTCAAGCAAACTACTATTGGTATTGCTGTAGGTTTCTTACTGCTAGTGTTACTCGCACAAGCTCCAATTCCCTTCTACTTACCAATAACATTATCTAGCTTAGTGACGGGCATGATTATGCCATTTCTCCTCAAAGATTTCAAAATGAAGTGAATTTTCATTAGTCATTAGTCATTAGTCATTGGTCATTTGTGAATAACTAATGCCCCATATCCCTCAATTTTGGATTTTAAATTGTTCAATACAAAATCCAAAACCTAAAATCTAAAATTCTTCTCCCCCATGTCCAACCTTGAAGAATTAGTTCAGGAAATTAACCGCTTTGAGGCAATTATATCCGAGTGGGATGAAAGCCAACGGTGTGTAGCAGTAGGTTTAAAAAGAGCAATTGAAGCTTTGCATAAAGCAGCATTGACTAGTTTGATTAAAAGCCTAAAACAAGAATCAATGCCAGCTTTGCGTCATGCTGTTGCGGATGAAGTAGTGTATGCAGTGCTACTGTACCACGAATTAGTTAAACCACCCAAACCACCATTAGCACAACGCATTCAAATAGCCCTTGAAGAAGTTCGCCCAGGTTTAAAAAGCCATAATGGGGATGTAGAACTAGTGGCAATTAAGCCACCAGATACAGTAGAAGTCAGATTAATCGGAACTTGCAGCAGTTGTCCGGCTTCTACTTTGACTTTATCTCAGGGAGTAGAACAGGCAATCAAAAACCATTGTCCCGAAATTACCAAAGTGATTGCAGTCAATAACAACCCTACTATTAAGAACGCGAATTCCGGTTTAATCAGTCCATTTTCTTCACAGATAACTTCTACTTGGATCAAAGTGGCGACTATTGATCAAGTTCCTGAATTTAGTGTATTGGCAGTACAACTTGCTGGTAATTCCCTGATTTTACATCGTCAAGGTGTTACAGTAACATGTTACCATAATGCTTGCACTCATCTAGGATCTCCTCTAGAACAGGGTAAAGTTGAAAATGGTATTATTACCTGTCCTTCCCACGGATTTGAATACAAATTAGAGACAGGTGAATGCTTAACTGTACCTGATGTTTCGCTTCAATCGTATCCAGTAAAAATTAAAGACGATAAGGTTTTTGTGAAACTGGAAAAATGAGGATGCGAAGGTAACATCTTAGCAAATAGACTTAGCAATAAGTAAATCACAGCTACTTTGCCTTTTCATTTCAGTAGTTCGCACATTCATTTTAGTGTTTTGTGCAAGCAAAATGCCTAAATACTTTTTCATTTGTATAAATCAGTTATTCATTTTAGTGTTTTGAGAAAGTAAAATGACATATTGCTTTCTCAAAAGGTCTTTTGACTTACTCAAACCCCAGCTTACTTACTCATTTTGGTGTTTTACGCAAACAAAACGGCATTTGACTTACTCAAAATGCCTTTTGACTTTCTGATTTCAGTACATCGCGCACTCATGACAAATATCGCTGTGTAGCAAAAGCTACTGTAGGTTTGCAGAAATTTTTTAAGATTGATGAATGCAGAACTTTTTTAAAAATTTTAACTGAATTTGGAAAAAACATAATGCTAAATTGTTACTGTTGTTACATGGTCATAGAGATTAATGTTTTTAAATAATTATCAGCGTCTATCTGTGCTTCATGGATATCCCAATCATAATTAATCCCATATCACAATTACCGCCAGAAGCAACAGAAACTTCTCAATATTTACCTCTATCATCTCAAGGTGCAGAGGTAATTTTAGGTAACATTATTGAACCACAACAATTAGTAATACCTGTAGCACCCACTCCCACAACAATGTTCGGGCCTCGTGCTGCTTGTTTGTTATCAGAAACAGGACCTTTATGGGTATCAGATACAGGACATCATCGATTATTGGGATGGCAGAATTTACCCGCAAGAGATAGTCAACCTGCTGATTGGGTAATTGGACAACCTGACTTTTATCATGAGGGACAAAATGCTAAAACTACACCGGGAAGGGCAACCTTAAGTGTACCAACTGGGATTTGTGCTTGTGGCGAAGGGTTAGCTGTAGCAGATGCTTGGAATCATCGGGTTTTGATTTGGAAAAACTTACCAGAAGATAACAATGTTCCAGCAGATTTGGTATTAGGGCAAGTTAATTTTATCGATAATGAACCAAATCGAGGAAATCAAACAGCATCTGCTAGTACAATGCACTGGCCCTATGGTATTTCCTATCATCAAGGACGGCTATTTATTGCTGACACTGGTAATCGAAGGGTATTAATTTGGCATCAATTACCAACAGAAAATGGTCAACCGGCTGATTTAGTTTTGGGACAACCAGATATGATATCTCGCAATGAAAACGGCGGTGCTTCTCCTACCGCAGCGAGTATGCGTTGGTGTCACGATATCACCTTTTGGGGAGAGAATTTGGTTGTCAGTGATGCAGGTAATCACCGAGTAATGATTTGGCAGGGAATACCAACAGAAAATAATACTCCTTGTACAGTAGTTTTAGGACAAAAAAGCTTTGATTGTGTGGAAATGAATCAAGGAGTTTATTATCCTACTGCTAGTAGTTTAAGTATGCCTTATGGTGTGGGAATGGCTGGCGATTGGTTAGTAGTTGCAGATACTGCTAATTCCCGTTTGTTAGGATGGAGAAAGCCAGAATCAATTTTATCGCTGCAAGGTGTAGTAGCAGATGGTTTGGCAGCACAAATAAATTTTCAAAGTAAAGGTGAAAATCGTAATTTCGGATTACCGAAACGAGATAGCTTAAATTGGTGTTACGGGATAAAAATTTGTGGCAAAACAGCAGTAATAGCTGATTCGGGAAATAACCGAATATTGCTGTGGCAGTTTAGTAATTCGTAATTCGTAATTTTTGAAAGTTAGATTTGTATGGCGACTGAAGAAATTAGAGTTCGCGGTACTGTTCAAGGAGTAGGATTTCGCCCTACTGTATATCGTTTGGCTAAAGCCTGCGGTTTGCGTGGAGATGTTTGTAATGATGGACAAGGTGTTTTAATTAGGGTATCAGGTAGTGAGGAAGCAATAACTCAATTTGTTGCCAGATTACAAGTAGAATGTCCACCATTAGCAAAAATTCACGAACTAACTAGAACTCCTTACAAAGGTAAATTTCACTTTAATAATTTCGTGATTTCTACTAGTATCAGTAATACCATTAAAACAGAAATTACCCCTGATGCAGCCACTTGTCCGCAATGTCAACAAGAAATATTCGACCCCTTTAGCCGCTTTTTTCGTTATCCCTTTACCAACTGTACTCATTGCGGTCCCCGCCTGAGTATTATTCGTGCTATTCCTTACGACAGATGCAATACCAGTATGTCTGCGTTTCCCATGTGTTCAGAATGTGCAAAGGAATACCACGATGTCGAAAACCGCCGTTTTCACGCCCAACCTGTGGCTTGTCATGTTTGTGGACCCAGAGCTTGGTTAGAACGCACCGATGGGAAATCGGTTACTGCTTCCATGTTCTCCATGCTAGATGATGTTGATGCCGTTTGTACCCTGTTGCAAAAGGGTGAGATTGTGGCAATTAAGGGGTTAGGTGGTATTTATCTAGCTTGCGATGCTACACAAGAAACTGCTGTCCAAAAACTGCGTCAGCGCAAAAAGCGCTATCATAAACCCTTTGCTTTAATGGCGCGAGATATTGAAGTAATTGAACAATATTGCACTGTGAATATTAAAGAAAAAGAACTATTGACAAGTCCTGCTGCACCAATTATTTTACTACAGACGTTAGGTAAAAAAGTAGTAGCATCGTCAGTTGCACCAGGGCAAAATACCCTCGGTTTCATGCTACCTTATACGCCCTTACATCATTTAATTCTGCGGCGAATGAATCGCCCAATTGTTTTAACAAGTGGCAATCTTGCCGATGAACCACAATGTATTGATAATGACGAAGCAAGAGAAAAATTAGGGGCAATCGCTGATTATTTTCTCTTTCACAATCGAGAGATTATTAATCGCGTAGATGACTCAGTTGTGCGGGTTGTCAGCGATAAAGTCCAAACAATTCGCCGTGCCAGAGGATATGCACCAGCACCTATTAGTTTACCACCAGGATTTCACAATCTGCCGCAAATTTTAGCAATGGGCAGTGAGTTAAAAAATACCTTTTGCCTGTTGAGTGAAGGAGAAGCAATTCTTTCTCAACACATGGGAGATTTAGAAAATGCTGCGGCTTTCAATGCTTACCAAGACACTTTGAATTTATACTTAAATTTATTTGAATATAAACTAGAAGTAATTGCCATTGATAAACACCCCGAATATCTCTCAAGCAAACTTGGTAAAGAACTCGCAGATAGAAATAAAATCAAAATTCATCAAATCCAACATCATCACGCGCATATCGCCGCTTGCATGGCAGAAAATGGTATTCCTCTAGATTCGCCTCCGGTATTAGGCATTGCTTTAGATGGTTTAGGTTACGGTGATGATGGTAGACTCTGGGGGGGAGAATTCCTTCTAGCAGATTACCGTAAATTTCAGCGCCTAGCAACATTTAAACCAGTAGCGATGATTGGTGGTGAACAAGCAATTTATCAGCCTTGGCGTAATACCTATGCTCAATTAATAGCGGCTAAACTTTGGGATAATTGCCAACAACAATATGCTGATTTAGAACTCGTAAAATTTCTGAATAAAAAACCACTAAAACTACTCAATCAACTTATCGAGAAAGGAATTAACTCTCCTCCAGCTTCCTCAGTGGGGCGGTTGTTCGATGCAGTGGCGGCGGCTATCGGTATTTGCCGTGATGAATGTAGCTATGAAGGACAAGCTGCGATCGCAATGGAAGCTATAATAGATGTTAGCAGCTTAAATAATGATAAAGAAACGCTAATATATCCTTTTGATTTTATATTTTCAGATAGTATTTATTGTATAGACCCGCGTCCAATGTGGCAAACCTTGCTCAATGACTTACAGCAGCAGATTCCCCAATCAGTTATGGCTGCCAAATTTCACCAAGGTTTAGCTAATGCCATTGTAGAAATGGTTAAGTATCTTTGTCAAGAAAATCTGATTAATCAGGTTGTCTTAACAGGAGGAGTATTTCAAAATTGTATATTGTTAGAGCAAGTTAGCAAACGATTACAAACATTCGGAATAAAAGTACTCATTCACAGCTTAGTTCCAGCCAATGACGGCGGGTTATCTTTAGGACAAGCAGTGATTGCAGCCGCACAATTAATACATGAGTATTGATATTTGGCAACCTTTTTTTCACAAATAATTCTCTCTGTGTTCTCCGCGCCTCTGCGGTTAGTTTATCTTAAAAAATAAAAAACATGTGTTTAGGAATCCCCGGACAAATTATAGAAATTACCAACGTTAACTATAAATTAGCCATAGTTGACATTGGTGGTGTTAAGCGCGAAGTAAATATTGCTTGTATCGTAGATGAACAACATCCTCCCGAAGCTTGTATTGGGGATTGGGTGCTAGTGCATGTTGGCTTTGCCATGAATCGAATTAACGAACAAGAAGCGGCAGAAACATTACAACTATTCCAAGAATTAGCAGCAGCACAAACAGGGATTAGTACTTGAATAATAGACTTTTTTTGTCTCACCCAGAGGCACAGAGAAATAGTTTAGAACTCTGCCTTTCGGGAGCATCTCAATGCGTGTAAAAAGCCTTGTAAAACCTCACCCCAACCCTCTTTGATGCTTTGGAGAGGGAGCAAGAATCTTGTTTCTCATCTGGTATATTTGTAAAACTGAGATTCTTTCTTACTTTCTTCCTTTGCCGTTCGTTAAAAAAAACTCCTTAGCACAAAAGCGAAATTACCTGATACATAAAACTCACAACTCCTCACTATGAAATATGTTGATGAATTCCGCGAACCAGAAAAAGCCGAAGCCATACGCCGCGAAATAGCCAAATTATGCCACAAGCTAGAAAAACCTATCAAAATCATGGAAGTATGCGGCGGACATACCCACTCAATTTTTAAATATGGTATCGAAGAAATATTACCCGAAGCCATTGAACTAATTCATGGGCCTGGTTGTCCAGTATGCGTAATGCCAAAAGGGAGATTAGATGATGCGATCGCAATCTCCCAAAATCATAACGTCATTTTTGCCACCTTTGGCGACGCGATGCGAGTTCCTGGTTCCAATACCACTTTACTGCAAGCCCGGGCACAAGGTGCAGACATCCGTATGGTGTACTCTCCCCTAGACAGCCTGCAAATTGCCAGAGATAACCCCCACAAACAAGTAGTCTTCTTCGCCTTGGGCTTTGAAACCACAGCCCCCAGCACCGCCTTCACCATTCTGCAAGCAGCAGCCGAAAAAATTCCTAACTTTAGTATGTTTTGTAATCACGTCCTTGTGATTCCCGCCCTCAAAGCACTATTAGATAATCCCGACTTGCAACTGGATGGATTTGTTGGCCCTGGACATGTCAGTATGGTAATTGGCACTGACCCATATCAATTTATTTCCCAACAATATAATAAACCAATTGTTGTCTCAGGATTTGAACCCTTAGATATTCTCCAATCAATTTGGATGATGTTACAGCAACTAGTAGAAAATCGTTGTGAAGTTGAAAACCAATATAACCGAATTGTCCAAAAAAGCGGGAACACAGTAGCACTACAAGCCATAAATAAAGTTTTCGCCGTGCGAGATAGTTTTGATTGGCGAGGCTTAGGTGATATTCCCTATTCAGGATTAAAAATTCAACCTGAATATGCCCAATTTGATGCCGAACTTAAATTTACCATTCCTAATCTCAAAGTAGCCGACCATAAAGCTTGTAAATGTGGAGAAATTCTCAAAGGAGTCTTAAAGCCTTGGGAGTGTAAAGTATTCGGTACAGCTTGCACACCAGAAACACCAATAGGTACTTGCATGGTATCTTCCGAAGGTGCTTGTGCAGCCTATTACAAATATGGGCGACTCTCCACCATTGCCAAAAGAACAATCGCCCCAAAACCAAAGCTAACTATAACTCAAGAACCTCTCCCCGCCTGCGGCTTCTCCTCAGACTAATACATCTCACAAATACTCTGCGTACCTCCGCGCTTCCCTCTGCGTTCCTTTGCGTTTAAAAAAAATTTAAGATGAATATCCCCCCCCCAAACTCAATACAAAATCCCCTATTTGAAAACATAGAAAAAATCCGCCGCCGCCAAGCTAAAGTACGAGATACTCATATAACTCTCGCACATGGTAGCGGCGGTAAAGCCATGCGTGATTTAATAGATGATATATTTGTCAGCAATTTTGATAACCCAATTCTCTCACAACTAGAAGACCAAGCCACCTTCAACTTAGCCCCTCTCCTCCAACAAGGAGACAGACTCGCATTTACTACAGATTCCTATGTTGTAGACCCGTTATTTTTTCCCGGTAGTGATATAGGAGAATTAGCTATCAACGGTACAGTTAATGATTTAGCTGTAAGCGGTGCCAAACCCTTATATTTGACTTGCAGCGTAATTTTAGAAGAAGGATTACCCGTAGAAACCTTACGGCGTGTCGCAGCCAGCATGAAAGCAGCCGCCAAAAAAGCTGGTGTTCAAATTGTCACTGGTGACACAAAAGTTGTACATCGTGGTGCTGCCGATAAACTCTTTATTAATACTGCTGGTATTGGTATCATCCCGCGAGGAGTTAACATTTCCGCCCACAATATTAAACCTGGAGATGCAGTAATAATTAATGGTGAAATAGGTAATCATGGGACAGCAATTTTAATTGCTCGTGGCGAATTAGCCTTAGAAAGTAATATTGAAAGCGACTGTCAAGCATTACATACTTTAGTAGAAACTATTCTCCATGTATGTCCCCAAGTTCATGCTATGCGAGATGCCACACGCGGAGGTTTAGCCACAGTATTAAATGAATTTGCTCTCAGTTCTAATGTGGGAATTCGCCTCTATGAAGAATCTATTCCAGTGCGTGAAGAAGTCAACGGAGTTTGTGAAATTCTCGGTTTCGACCCATTGTATTTAGCTAATGAAGGTAAGTTAGTGGTGGTGGTTCCAAAAGAGAATGCTGACAATATTTTATCCGCTATGAAATTACACCCAGCAGGCAAAGATGCTTGTATTATTGGCGAAGTTATTACCTCACCCCCAGGTATAGTGTTGTTAAAAACAGTTTTTGGTGCTGAAAGGATTGTTGATATGTTGGTAGGCGACCAATTACCACGAATTTGTTAATAGATTTTATAGTATGCACGAACTTGGAATTACCAAAAATATTGTGGCAATTGTCGCTGAACACGCCAAAGGCGCAAAAGTGCAGCGAGTTTTATTAGAAATTGGCAAACTTTCAGCCATTATGCCCGACGCTATCCGATTTTGTTTTGATATTTGCACTCAAGGTACAGTTTTAGAAGAAGCGACATTAGAAATTTTAGAAATTCCAGGTTTAGCAAAATGTCGCCAATGCGGTGCAGAAATTTCTTTAGATAAACCATTTGGAATCTGTAACTGCGGTAGCGTGCAATTAGATTTAATTACTGGTGAAGAACTGAAAATTAAAGAAATAGAAATAGAGGAATTATGTGTGTAACCTGCGGTTGTTCTGATGATGGCGAAATTAAAATTACAAATCTGGAAACAGATGAAGCTGAACATCATCATACTCACACTTTACCAGATGGTACTGTCATCACTCATTCCCACAGTAACGGCACTCATATAAAAGCGTCTCAAATTCATGCCAAAATACACAATACAACGATATCCTTAGAACAGGATATTTTGCTAAAAAATAACCTGTTAGCTGCCCAAAATCGGGGATGGTTTAAAGGTCGAAATATTCTCGCCTTAAATTTAATGAGTTCTCCAGGTGCAGGGAAAACAACTCTTTTAACTCGCACTATTAATGATTTAAAGCATCAATTATCTATTAGTGTCATTGAAGGCGACCAAGAAACTGCTAATGATGCCAAAAAAATTAAAGAAACAGGCTCTAAAGTCATCCAAATCAATACTGGAACAGGCTGTCATTTAGATGCCTCAATGATAGACAGGGGTTTACAACAATTGAATCCGCCGCTCAAGTCAGTTGTGATGATTGAAAATGTCGGAAATTTGGTTTGTCCAGCCTTATTTGATTTGGGAGAAAATGCAAAAGTCGTGATTCTCTCCGTTACAGAAGGAGAAGATAAGCCGATAAAATACCCGCATATGTTCCGTGCTAGTGACATCATGATTCTCACTAAAATTGATTTGCTGCCTTATGTAGATTTTGATGTTCAAAAGTGCATAGAATATGCTACACAAGTAAATCCCCAAATTCAGATTTTTCAGGTTTCCGTAACTACTAGTACTGGGTTAGAAAGTTGGTATGCGTGGCTAATTGCAAAGCTAACAAGCTTGTCAATACTACTGCCTTAGCGCTCTAAGAATAGCTAAATTTTTTTAACGAACCGCAGAGGACGCAGAGGGAAGAAAAAAATGCTTAACTGAACCGTATTGCATTAGAGGCTACTATTCTAGTATTCAAGCCCTGTAATAGTAGCTTCTTCTAGCCACTCATTGAAGCGCTTCACCAAGTTATCTTCTTCATCTGCATAAGAAAATTGGAATGGTGATTCTGTTAATGGTTGAATATCACTAATATTGCGGCCAGACAGTAACTAATGGTGGTAGCTCAGAGCTAGCCAATTTTTGCCAATCTTGCGTTAAATTATCTATAGGTTGTCAGCGCATACACTTTGAGTTATCTGAAAGAACAAGAAAATACAGACAATATTTTAACTTTTCTAAAATTGCAACACCCTGCACTTTATAAGTACAGGGTGGGAGACAGCGATAAGGATGAATAAGCTATATTTTGTGTGATTCCCAGTTTCTATTTACCTCAAAGCCAATCTCGATAAGCTGATATTTCATTTACGCTGATTTCAAACGGCATCCCTTTGCCAAATGGCGGATAAACGCGGATTTTGCCATTCTTAGCAAACCGCTCTAACCTATTACCTAACTGGGGAATATTGCTGACTATATGCCAGTAAGATAATATGTCAGGGCAGTCAATAATTAATGTTAGGATGCTAGCATTTGTTGTGAGATACCACTGACAATTAGATAACAGTACTCGCGTAATGCGATCGCAAGCTTGATAAAAGCATCTACCAGTAGACTGTTCTAGCTCCATTTGCAGCATTCCATCCTGTTTTGTTACCTCAGTGGGAGGTAAATCATCGGGAGGAAGCAGGTATAGTTTAGAAGACATAATTTCGCACCTCTTGGTTGTAGCGCGTCAAACTCTCCAGGTTTTTTTGCAGATCCGCAGACGAGGGTTTGAGTGCTAGCGTACCTAAATCTAATTCGTCCTGAAATTTCTTGATTTTGTCTCGACAAGTCTCCACATCACCGATAATTGAGTTCTCAATCAAATAATCTTCGTCGAAACAAATATTTGTGCGGTCAAATGGTTTTTGGTTGGGATTGGCACTATTCTGCAATAGTTGAGCCGAATTAGCTTTCATTTTTTGGCTAAATTGGCGAATGAAAGGTAATGCTTCACTCACTGCCTCATCAGATGTTTTGCCAACATAAAAAAAGCGTGCCAGCACAAACTTTTCCGCACCACTAGAATTTAAGGCTCGATATTTGGCAATAGTATTCTTCAATCTCTCTAGGGAAAATGGCGGGCCACCCATCAAACTGAAGGAATGTTTAGCAGCCAACTCGATACCGTCATCCCCGCCAGTGGCAACATACACTGGTATTTGACTCTGCAATGGTTTTGGATAAATTGTCAGACGATCGCATTGATAATATCGCCCATTAAATGATACATCAGTTTCATATAAAAGCTTTTGAATCAATGCGATCGCCTCTAGCATCTTGGGACGAGATTCACTTGGTAATGTCGCAAAATGCTTGTTTTGTTGGGGAAAGGGGCCGCCTTTGGCAACTCCAAATAATAATCGTCCATTGCACAGGTTATCCAAAGTGGCAATATCTTCCGCTACCCGAATCGGGTTATGAAATGGCAGTAGCACCGCCGCAGTGCCTAATTGGATAGTTGAAGTCAGTCCCGCCAAGTGTGCCATTAACACCAACATGGACGGGCTGAGATTGGATTCACTAAAATGATGCTCACTCACCCAGGCTGACTCAAAACCTAAGCTTTCTGCCTGTTTTACGAGCGCGACTTGCTCAAAAATGGCACGACGAGCATCTTGGTGATAATTATCGTAATTGCAGAAAATTCCAGTTTTCATTACTTGCGTTGATACTTTGTACTCACCGTAGGTGCTGGCTATTCTAGTGGTCTGCCAAGGCAATTTTACTGCGTTAATAGCAACAAGAAAAATCTCTTTCTCCCCCTGCTTGCCTTTAAGTGGCAACCCACTGCAACTCCAACCATAGGTGTGGGTTGTTCTGTTTGATGTTCGACATCGGATCGCGCAACAATCGCTTGGCATTCATGCAGACTACCTGGATTAGACCCATGTTGCCTGCTACTTCTCTGAGTATTTCTTTTTGAGCTTGCACACAGGAAATCATTTCGTCAGAGCAATAAATTCCTATATATTGCAAACGTCTGGCAGGTCGTCCCCAAAAACAGGTGATGACTTTCACATAACACCCATCCAGCAATTCCCCAACTTGCGGGTAGTAATGGTTGACGACTCTTGTGAATTCTTTGGCTAAGATATCTTCAGCAATCATTGGAACTGATATTTCTGTAGCGTCCATCACGCTATTTAATATAACATAAATTTGTCAGTTAAATATGACAGAATAGCCTAATAGACTTAAATAAAATATTAAATATTCCACAAAAAAAGAGGTGTGCCTTATTTGGTATCACCTCAGATTTGCGTAAAGCATCTTTATTTTGAATGAAATATCAAAGTATTGTTTTGAATACTCCTAGCCTTAGCGAATAGAATAGAGCCTCCGGCACGCTGACGCGAACGTAGCTATACAGACAAAACTTCAAATTTCTAGGGTCCGCGCCGGCGAACGAGAGTTTGTGTAGCCGCAATTTCTAATCGTCAGGTATATTTGCACTCATTGAGATGCTCCCAAATACTATGATATTAAAAATTATGAATTCAAATAGAATGCATTTAACTAGCACACCTCAACATTGAATTCTAACTTTTGAATTTTTAATTGTTATTATCGAGCATTGCGTTCACAAACTAAGACCTCTGCTACGATATCCGGCACATTTATAAAGTCCGTAAATCCTTCATAACCACCGATTGGTGAAACAAATGTATAATTTGGGTCACACACTCCATTGTCATATACTTGAATAAACCACCTATCTGGAAATCCATCTACACCTAGTTCCACAGTGTACCAAGTCTCGCCAATCAGACGAGAGTTAAAAATTGTAAACCACCCTCTGTTCTCTTCTGAAATATTCCAATCTGCCATCAGCAGTTCTAAAGCTATTTGTCCCGCATCCGTTGAAGTCAACAGCATTTTTACTCCTTATTTGCAGCTTCAGGATTTGCAACTTCAGTATTGGGAACTTCCGGGTATAAACCTAATTCTTTAGCTAGCTCACGCGCCACAAAAAATAAAAATTGGGCACCATCTTGATTGCCTTCATGGGCAAACATAGTTGCTACTTGTAACATTGTTTGTACTAGACCAGAATCAATCAATTCTGGCTGAGATTCCAAAATTTCTGGTTCTTGACCATTAGGGCATTTAAGTAACTCATCAATCAGATTAAAATACAGCTGTTCGCGTTGTTCTGTCATGATATTCTTGTTGATTTGAGTGAGTTAATTGTGAGTTGATTACTGTTCGATACTTTGCTGCCACAGTCTTTCCAACATTTCAACTTGTTCTCTTAAAACAGCCGCACGATGAACAAGATATCTGTCATAAAAGAGAATCCCCAACCCAACACAAATAGGGGTTAACAAGAAGAACCATTGCAAGATAGTAGCAAATTTATATTGTTCAGCAACAGTCAGCATTTGATGAACCACATTACGGTCAGAGGATTGGATGCTAGTCTGAGAGGAATGTGTACCCTCTTTCTGGGGAGCCAAGGCGGGAGCATCTATATTAGTTTTGTTGACTTCGTAGCCTAAATTCTGGGATTTTACTAACTCCAGATGTCGCTCCCAAACTATGCCAAATATTACTAGTCCTGGAGAAAGCACTACTAAGGTAACTACGCAAACTGTGAGAACATTTAAAAGTTTGGTTTTCATCTTGGCTCTCCCTTGCTAGGTAGTATGCACCCAGTAAGAAAATATCTTTTGCTGTTTATCTAAAGTAGCTATATATTTCTACCTCTCAAACAGTTTTGATATTAAAATATGTCTAAACGGTAATTTGCACAATCATTAGTTGTCAGTTGTTTTTCTAATTACCACTGATTACTGACGACTGAAAAGTTACCAAACTTTTCACAAAATTTAGGATTAATCAGTCAGAAATAACGCACTCAGATTCAAGGAATCTGGTTTCATTCCTACTCTCAAAAGAGAGATTAAGAAGTCCCCCCTAGTTCACTAAGCTTTCGCTCAGGAATGTTGGGGGGTAGAGGGGAATCTCTGCGTAAATCCTATACGATTTATATCAGCCGCTCTCCACAAAACAGTTTAGCTCAGCCCCGTTAAGATTATTAAATTCATTAGAATAGTACTCAAAGCCTGTAATTCCTACCTGATAAGTCTTACAAAAATTCATTGGGGTATGGGTGCTAGTGTTTATAGGACAGGGTTCTAGTATTTCCGAGCTGGGGTTCTGGTATTTCTGCACTCAACCTAAAAGCAATCTAGGCAATGATTAAAGACTGTTTTTGATGCAATTTTGGGCAGACAAAACTTGCACTCAAAAGAAAATATCAATGTCTCTTGATCAAGATAGACTAATAAATTAGGAAAAGCAATTAAATTTTTTGAAACTAAATTATATTTCCATAACAAATAGAAGATATTGATAATAATATTAAAAATTATGCATATATACAGAATTATCTAAATTCAATCTCAGCCCAAGAGGCAATAGTTAGCAATTACAAGTGGTAAAATAGAACTATGGCAAGCTAGACCTCTGCTGAAGTGAGAATAAATGGGGACATCTGATAAAAGTTCTTCCTAAACTTTCATATTTTGTGGTTTAGTTAGAATACATCGTATATGCACTCATTGAGACTAAACTACAAATTAAATACACAAAAGCTTATTGTTATAAGTAAATACTTTGTACTAAGATTTGGGATTTTAGGAGTTAAATAATGCGGATTGCTCAAGATGTAACAGAACTGATCGGACGAACTCCTTTAGTTCAACTGAACAAGATTCCCCAAGCTGAGGGAGTAGTAGCAAGGATAGTTGTCAAATTAGAAGGTATGAACCCGGCGGCTTCGGTGAAAGACCGTATTGGCTTAAGTATGGTACTCTCAGCAGAAGCAGCTGGCTCAATTTCCCCTGGAAAGACCATTTTAGTTGAGCCTACTTCCGGTAATACAGGAATTGCTCTAGCGATGGTAGCAGCAGCCCGTGGCTACCGTTTGATTTTGACAATGCCAGAGACAATGAGCCAAGAACGACGGGCTATGCTTAGAGCTTATGGTGCGTCTTTAGAGTTGACACCAGGCCCTGAGGGAATGCGGGGAGCAATTCGCAAAGCTGAAGAAATTGTAGCTAATACTCCCAATGCTTTCATGCTGCAACAGTTCTGCAACCCTGCTAATCCCAAAGTTCATCAGGAAACCACCGCAGAAGAAATTTGGGCTGATACAGACGGGGAAGTGGATATTGTGATTGCTGGGGTAGGTACTGGTGGGACGATTACTGGGATTGCAGAAGTACTCAAACAGCGCAAGCCGACTTTTAAAGCGATCGCAGTTGAACCCAGCAACAGCCCAGTCCTCTCTGGTGGTGAAGCCGGGCCACATAAAATTCAAGGTATTGGCGCCGGATTTATCCCCGATGTTCTGCGTCTGGAATTGGTTGATGAAGTAATTAGAGTCAGCGATGAACAAGCGATCGCCTATGGACGCCGTTTAGCAAAAGAAGAAGGCTTATTATCTGGGATATCCTCTGGTGCAGCTTTGTGTGCTGCAATTCAAGTAGGTAAACGCCCAGAAAATGCCGGACGTTTAATCGTAATGATTCAGCCTTCCTTTGGTGAACGTTACCTCAGCACACCAATGTTTCAAGATTTGTCCTTAGAAACTGCTGGCGTGCGGTAAAGAGTGGAATTTCAGCCTCTAGACACCAACAGCAAGGTTCTTAGGGACTTCCTGGCGAAGTGGAATGCGGATTTGAAACTCCACTCCCTCGCCGGGTTCTGAGGTACAAGAAAGTGAACCACTATGTTTTTCAGTGACAATTTGGTAGCTAATTGATAAGCCCATACCTGTTCCTTTGCCCACAGGTTTTGTGGTGAAGAAAGGATCGAATAAGCGTTGCCGAATAGACTCTGGTATACTTAGACCATTGTCTGCAATCCGAATTTCGATTTGATCAGCATCAATTTGTTCAGTGTAAATAGTAATGGTTGGAGTTGTTATTTGTTCTTGATTGTTCATTAATGACTCCTCCAAAGCATCGATCGCATTACTCAACACATTCATAAACACTTGATTTAGCTGCCCTGCATAGCATTCTACTTGGGGCAGGTTGCCGTAGTATTTAACAAGCTCAATACCGATACGATCTGACTTTGCTTTGAAGCGATGTTGCAGAATCATTAGGGTGCTGTCAATGCCATCATGAATATTAACAGCTTTAATCTCGGCTTCGTCCATGCGTGAGAAGTTTCGCAGGGAAGCAACAATTTGACGAATCCGATCTGCTCCAACCCGCATGGAGGAAAGTAGCTTCGGTAAGTCTTCTAGCAAGAATTCCAAATCAATTGCCAGAGCTTCTTCCTGAATCTCTGGATGGGGCGATGGGTAATGTTTCTGGTAAAGTTCCAGCAGTCTCAGCACCTCTTGGGTGTAGTTGTTGGCATGGGTCAGGTTGCCAAAGATAAAATTGACCGGATTGTTAATTTCGTGGGCAACGCCTGCCACCAATTGCCCTAAGCTTGACATTTTCTCGGTCTGCACAAGTTGAGCCTGAGTTTGTTGTAGTTTGTGCAGCGATTGTGCAAGTTCTTCAGCTTTTTCTCGCTCTCGTGTTTCGGATGCTTGGAAAGCTTGGTTTTTAGCTTCGAGTTCTTGTGATTTAGCTTCTATTTGTTGCGAGTAGGTTTGCAGATTGGTGTAGAGACGGGCGTTGTCGATCGCAATTGAAATTTGTGCTGTCAATAGACTCAGCACCTTCAGCCGTTCTGAGGTAAAAGCACCAGGAATGAGATTATTTTCCAGGCAAATAATCCCAGTAAATTTGCCAGAGTGAATCAGTGGTAGACACAAAATCGATTTGGATTGATAAGTGGTGATATAAACATCAGACGCAAAGCGGGAGTCTTTAACAGCATTGTCTAAAACTAAGTTCTCTCTAGTTCTTTCAACATAATTGAGTAAAGCAACTGGGAGCAAAGCTGAATCAATTTCATCTTTCGAGTTAACAATAGCAGTAGATACACTAACATCCTGACCGTCAACAATTCCGGCTGCTTCTAGCAGCCACTGATTATCGTGTTTGGCAATAAAGTAACCTTGTTGAGCGCCAGCATTTTCGATGACAATCTTCATGATTTTTTGGAGCAGGTGAGTTAGCACCATTTCTTCTGACAGTACTTGTGAAGCTTTCATCACTGTCATGAAATCGAGAATGTGAGCGCCTCCAGTAGTCGTAGAGCTTGTTTGAATAGTTTGTAGGTAGTTATTTTCGAGTTTTTCTGTATTTGATTGCACAATCAATTGCGGATAGCGTGCTTCTAAATGCTTGACTTTAGCAACAGCCCCCCAACGACTATAGGCGTAGTAGGCATTTGTCATGTATGTTTTAGCAATCGTTTCTTTACCCCATGACAGATAAAATTTGGCTGCGAGTTCATGAGCGATCGCTTCTTCATTGATGTATTCGTTTTCTTGAGCAAGTGCGATCGCCTGATCGTACATCTCGATCGCTGCGATTTTTTCGCCGAAAACTCGATGCCGTTCTGCCTTTACTAGATAGAATTTGTGTAAATAATTCATTGGGGCATGATCCGCCCATTTTTGCATTTTTTCTTGATTAGCTTGGACGCGATCGCGAATTTCCTGTTGCTCTGACTCTGGGCGATCGCTATACACCGCTAGCCGTACTAAAGAATCGTAAAAATCGAATAGAGGAACAAGGGGCAATCCTACCACTGCGTCCAAATACTTCTCTGCCATAGCGATATTCTCAATCGCTTCTGAGTAATTTTCAAACCAGTAATTAAGTAAAAATTTGTTCCAATATATATAGTAAAGTCCCGTTTTGTCGTTCGCTTGCTGGTGCAATGGCAACCTGATCTGCTCATCGCAGGCTTCACCCTTTAGAAGGCAGGGATTTTCACTCTTTCCGAGCATATTTAAGATAGCTTGCCAATAGATTTCTATATAATAAAGCGCTGTTTTTTGCTTCATTTTATTAATAACATCTCTGTAGGCTGCTATCTCTCTTTCAAGGAAAGTCAGTTCTTTGCCGGTAAAATAAGCGAAATAAGAGTACATTAGTAGATTAAAGGCAGCAAATTCTAAATCACCTGTGTCCATGCCGATAGAGTAAGCTGACACTAAAGGTTCTAAGGTTTCTCTGAGATGGTCTTTCCAATGTCGGATAAATATATTTACTGTGAGGAGTGTTTTAGCTTTGATTTCTTGACTATTTAACTTTGACAATAGAGTTAAAGCCAATTGACCGAACTCATAACCCGAATCAATATCTCCGACGATGCCACAAAGAAGAAGACCATAATTTGCATAACCAAAGGGAGATATGGAAGCATTGCCATATTCGACGGATAAATCTACTTGTTTGCATATCGTCAAGAGCAACAGTTCTGGGGCTGCAATATATGCAGGAGCAAACAGACTTGATAAAATTCTGATGGCTGCTAGTTTATAGCGATCGCTCATTTGAGGCAGATCAATTAAATCCTCAATTCGCAGGCCATTCAAAATGCCCGCAGTTTCCCCTAATGCTTTCCCAATATCTGACGATTTTGGCTCTTCGGGAAACTCTACCCCCAATAGCTTTAAAGCTTCTAGCCCCATATTAACGGCTTCTAGCAGCCTATTCTGGCTGATGTAAGCTTGCATCTGGACTTCATACACTTTAATTTTGTCCAGCAGCGTTTTAGCGCAGTTTTGGACTATCTCAACGAATCTCTGCATTCCTTCAAAATCACCGCTCAAAAAAGCTGTCTCTGCTGCTTCTGAGTGCAGTGCTAATGTCAGTTCATATTGATTGTCCCAACTATCAGATGCTAACAGTGCCAAACCAACTTGCAAATATTTGATCGCGGAATCGTGTGCTGTGGCTGTTTTAGCTCTCTGACCCGCAATGAGATTGAGTTCTGCAAGTTCAGATTTTTCTATTTGAGATGTTAATAAATCAGTCCCGTAATTGAGTTGATTAACTAAAGCAAATACATTTTCTTTGCGTTCTTCTGGTGTAGTATTTTGCAGCAGTAATTGACCAATTTTTAGATGCGTTGCTTTCTTCTGTTCATGGGGAATCAGAGAATAGGCCGCTTGCTGTACTCGGTCATGTAAAAACTTGTAATCAACCTTGATATCTGTTAAAGTAATTCCGCCAGATTCCTCCTGATTAAATACTAAAGGAATCTTGTAATCCTGATTTAACGGCAAAATTAATCCAGCTTGTAGCGCTGACCACAATTGCGCCGCAGTTATTAGAGAAGATGCTTGATTAACGATCGCCAATACATCCAGATTGAACGTGTTACCAATACAAGCAGCCAGTTTCAGGACTTTTTGCGTTTCTAATGACAGTTTACGAATATTTCTCGCTGTCAGTTCAACAACATTCAGGTCAGTAATGCCGATCGCTTGAATATGTTGGATATTCCATTGCCACACCCCAGACTCGAAGTTATATGTTAACAAGTCTTCTTGGTGTAGAGTTTTCAGCAGTTGCGTTAAGAAGAAGGGATTCCCACCGGTTTTGGAAAATAGTAATTCTGTTAGTGGCTGACTTTGTTCTATGTGATTCAACGTATCGCCAATTAACGCTTCCACATCCATTACCTGTAACGGTGCCAAGACGATGTTATCCACCACCGCACCAGAGGATTGAATCTTGGACAAACTCATCATCAGTGGATGGGTGGGCGACACTTCATTATCGCGGTATGCCCCAATTAATAATAAATATTTGCGTTGCCCTTGGCGAGCGTAGCTATTGCTATCCGTCATCAATAGCTCAATTAAGTTCAGCGATGCCGAATCTGCCCACTGTAAATCATCGAGAAACACAACTAAAGGATGGTCTTGGTTCGTGAATACTCCAATGAATTGGCCAAACACGCGATTGAAGCGATTTTGAGATTCTGTCGCTCCCAATTGTGTCACCGGTGGCTGAACACCAATAATTAGCTCGACTTCAGGAATCACATCAATAATGATTTGCCCGTTTTCCCCCAACGCGGTTAACACTTTCTCTTTCCACCCTTGGATTTGGGCAACGCTTTCGGTGAGTAATTGCTGAACCAAAGATTGGAACGCCTGAATCAAGGACGCATAGGGAATATTGCGTTTGAACTGGTCAAACTTTCCTGCAATGAAATAACCCCTTGCCCCTACAATCGGTTTATGAACTTCATTAACAACACTCGTTTTACCAATCCCTGAATAACCAGAAACCAGCATGAGTTCGCTGTTACCATCTGCCACACGCTCAAATGCAGCCATCAATGTTGCGACTTCTACTTCGCGTCCGTACAGCTTTTGCGGAATCAAAAAATGCCCTGATTTGTCCTGTCTTCCTGGTACAAAGTTTTCAATCTTGCCAGTCAGTTGAAGTTGAAACAGGCATTCCTCTAAATCCGCTTTCAGTCCCCAAGCACTTTGATACCGATCCTCTGCTGTTTTCGCCAATAACTTCAAAATAACTGCACTAATCGCCTCTGGGACATCTTCCAGAACGCGACACACGGTTTCTTGACAGGGTGCGGCTGGCATTTTGGCGATGTGACAGTGGATCAACTCCATCGGGTCAATAGCATCAAACGGCAGCGTACCCGTCAGCATTTCATACAAGGTGACACCCAAGGAATAAAAGTCGGTGCGGTAGTCGCACACCCGGTTCATTCTGCCTGTTTGCTCAGGCGACATATAGGCAAGAGTACCTTCAAGCAAATTAGGATTGCTCAAGGTAGGATTTTCTTGATCAAGGCGCGAGGAGATACTGAAGTCAATCAGTTTGACTTCAAAAGATTCGGGATTAATTAGAATATTGTGCGGCTTGATATCTTTATGTATAATTTTTTGGGCGTGCAGTTCTCCTAAAATATGTGCCAAATTAATCCCCACCTTGAGGAAAGTAATCAAGGTGGTTGTTTGAGTTGCAATCAGTTCTTTGAGCAAGCAACCCGGAATATCTTCCAAAACCAAAGCTAGACCATGCTGATAATTCTTTAACTCGTAGGCTTTAACAATGCCAGGAATTCGCAGCCGCTCAATGATTTGATATTCGTGTCGTAGTCGAGCAATGTCTTCTAGGGGTGGATGTTCGCACAGGAGAGTTTTGACAATGACGGAGGCGTTATCGGTTTCCCGGCGTCCACGATAAATGACGGTTTTACTACCGGAGTGAAGGGTTTCGAGGAGTTGATAACCGGATAAAGTGGCTGTCGTCATTGTTTTTTCTTGCAATGTAAGCATTCTTAATATGCCCATGCAAGGTTAGCTAGATAATATCTAGTACAAAAGTATACATAAGTTTACGATATATTACGAATACTAATTCACTACGAGGTTGTATTTTAATACATAAATTATCCAATCTTGTGGGGTGGGCATCTTGCCCACCCCACAAGAAGTAGTTGAGTATTTTTTATTTGCAAGTCCCCAAGTCGTGTACTAATGGTTACACTTGCCTTGCTTTTTGTGTTGTTGAGAACTGTTACCGTGATTACAGTCACCTTGCTGATTAGGCTGATTATGACTACGATCTTGACCGTGGGAGCAGTTTTGTAAATCTTGCTTCATCAGATTTTCGCTCATTTCTCGCAAGGATTCGTCAGCAGGTTTTAAGCCAATCCAAGCATCAATCTTTTCTGCATCGAATCCTACCTCGCGGCGGTCGCCTATTTCTAACAAAGGACGGCGAATTAACAGTGGCTCTCTCAACATCAACTGCAAAGCGGTTTCTGCATCAATTTTTTCAGGAACCACCTCACCAGATTTTACCTTGGGGGAGGAAGGATTAAACCATTCGGCTACGGGGCGATCGCCAAAAAATGAACGCAACCGCTCAACTGTCCAAGGTTCTGTTAGCAGGTTGTATGCTATCACCTCATGACCAGCAGCTGTTAGCAAAACTTTTTGCTTAGTACCACCTTGACAGCCTGGTTTGCTATAGAAAATTACTCTTGCCATTTAACTATCTCCTAATTACTCAATTGTTTGTAGTTGGCGCTAAAGCGCGAAGCACCAACTACGAGCCGACGAAATTAATCCTGACGATTCCTAATCAAAAATTCCTAGCCTGATGGGTAACTGAGTCAAATTCAAATCTCTCTTTTGGATCAGTTTCGCCGTAAATGTTAAAAGTCACAGTTGGTTCATCACCCACAGCTTCTACACTGTGAATTGCATCGGGAGTAAAGCTAATAATGTCTCCTGGAAATAGAGTTACTTCTCCCGTCGCTTCAATTTTGTCCTGAAAATCTGGGCTATGAGTGGGTCGCCAAAAAGTATTTTTTTCCTGACCTTTTAACACCGCCACTATTCCCCACGTCCCATGATTATGAATGTTTGATCGGGTTCCCGGTGCAAATGTTACTGTTTGCACTGTCAACGGAAAACCCAATTCGTCATATAGAAGTAAAACAGAAGTTCCCGTTTTGGGCGAAGGCTCTAAAGATTGACTTCGCACCCAGTAGGAATTTACAATCAAGCGCCTTACGAGCATCCGAAGTTCTGGTAGACGAGTGGCTTCATCGTCAACGCTATTGAGAACATCTTCCACCTCTGTTAAAAACCGATAAAAGCGGTAATTCTCTCTCAATAAATCCCATGCTCTTACAGATTTACAGGCTTGATACTGACCATCCCCCGTTAGCAGCCAATCCCGATCTTTCATAACTTTTAAATTGATAGCGGAGAAGATTGGATGATAATGATCGGGGAGACATTAGGAATATTGCCTACAGTAGCTTTAGTAGGTATGGTAATAGCAGGGAAGATAGAGTTACTATCAGTAGCCGCTCCCAATAGGGAATATGATCTAGTAGATAACCAATTGTTCATGATTGTTCACCAAAAGGGCATTGGACATTGGGCATTGGGCATTGGGCATTGGTTATTCTCCTTGTCCCCTTGTCTCCCCACTCTTTCGCACATCACCTTATAGAGAAGTGGATTGACTAATTAATCATCTTCTTCTGCTGGACGTGTCAAAATATCCAGGAGAATCCCGGCACCAAAATCATTCTTGTCGTTTATCTGTTTGACTCTGGTGCTGATTTCTTTTGCTTGCTCGATTGCTCCTAACTTTGCTAGTACTAATCCTGAAGCAGCATAAGCATTTAAGTACAATCGAATTTGTGGGTCTTCTTGGCGATTGACTAATATAGGCTTAAGTTGCTCCCAGTCATCAGGAAGTTTTTCTAGTTCTTTAATTTTATCTAATAATTTGACTGTTGTTTGTAGTGCAAGAGAATAATTATTTTTATAATAGAAAAATCTATATGCTGCTACCAAGACATCTGTATTTTCACAAGTTCGCTCTAAAGCTTGTTGAATATATTTTTCAGATTCTGATGTATTTTCCCAGGTTTGTGCAGCTAAGATTAATAGCTTTTTGATGTCCTCTGGAACCTGGAACCATGAGAATTTGTTTGCATCAAGTTGCATAATTAACTCCTAAATGGGGAGTAGGGAGTGGGGGGAGCAAGAATTTTATATTTTGGATTTTAGATTGAAATTTAATCCAAAATTTAAAATCCAAAATCCAAAATTGAATTGCCCCATGCCCAATTTAAAACAATGTGAGAACGTACACCAAGGTAAAGAGAACAATCCAAATAATGTCTACGAAGTGCCAGTAAATTTCTGCCATTTCGATGAAAGTATGATTTGTTGCAGAATATTCACCGGGACGACGCGATCGCCACAATACACGTAATATCAATAACAGTCCGATAAAAACGTGCAAACCGTGGAACCCAGTCATGATATAAAAGCAGTTGGCGAAGACGTTGGTAGTCAGTCCGTATCCTAATGTTGAGTACTCATAAACCTGACCACCTAAGAAAATTGCCCCCATGATTGCAGTAATTGCATACCACAGTTGCATTCCCTTAACGTTATTCTTTTTAATCGCCGTATCACCAAAGTGAATGACGAAACTACTAGACACCAAAATAATGGTGTTAATTGTTGGCACAAGTAGTTCTACTTCACTCCCTTCTGGAGGCCAAACTGCTGTAGTACCTCTAAAAAACAAATAAGTGGCAAAAAATCCTCCAAACATCAGGGATTCAGAAGCGAGGAAGGTTAACAGTCCCCAAACTCTTAAATCTGGATGTTCTTCATGTCCCGCACTGTGATCTTTGCTTGTCGTTGTAGCTATAGTCATATTGTTTACCCTCAAAGGTGAAGCGTCGGGCAATTCAATTCTTCACAGTCCTGATTTGCTTGTGGGATGGGTGTTTCACTTGTTTTAAATTAAGGCAAGATGCCCAACCCCACAAGAGTCAATACGCTTGGGTTAAGAAGAATAGTAGGTTGAGTTGAGCGTAAGCGTTACCCAACAAAGCCTTGATAATGTTGGGTTTCGTTCCTCAACCCAACCTACGCCAGTTTTAGTTTTTAGCCTTAACCCAAGCGTATTGCCACAAGAGTTATTTCTTAACTCAGTACATCTGTCTTAAATTAAGGCAGGATTTCATTAATTCGTAGCAAATTAAATTTGGCAATATCGGACAATGTGAATGCATCGGTCTGCATTGTGAATGCATCGGCTTGCATTGTGAATGCATCGGCTTGCATTGTGAATGCATCGGCTTGCATTGTGAATGCATCGGTCTGCATTGTGAATGCATCGGTCTGCATTGTGAATGCATCGGCTTACATTGTGAATGCATCGTTTTTATGCAAAGCCGTACTAAGCAGTAGCTTCCGGCGTTGCAGATGGCTGTAATTCAGTACTATGACCATGACCGTAGTCATAAGGTCCATGAGTGACAACTGGCAACACTTCCCAGTTTTCAATTGTAGGTGGTGAGCTAGTTGTCCATTCTAAGGTCAAAGCTTGCCAAGGATTATCACCTGCCAAAGGTCCTTTGAGCCAACTGTAGATCATGTTGATGGCGAAAGGAATTACCGATATCCCCAAAACAATTGAACCAAAGGTACAAATTTGATTGAGGTCGATAAATTGGGGGTCATACATTGCCACGCGTCGGGGCATTCCTTTCAAACCCAACTCGTGCATGGGTAAAAAGGTCAGATTCGTGCCGATGAAAGTGAGGGCAAAGTGAATGCGTCCCCAGGTTTCATTCAACATTCGTCCGGTCATTTTGGGGAACCAGTGATAAATACCAGCGTAGATGCCAAACACGGAACCGCCAAACAGAACGTAGTGGAAATGTCCTACTACATAATATGTGTCGTGAACGTGAACATCAAAGGGGGCTGTTCCCATCGTCACACCGCTTAAGCCGCCCATGACAAACATCGACAACAAGCCAATGGCAAAAAGCATCGCAGTGGTGAAGCGGATTTTACCACCCCAGAGGGTAGCAACCCAGGCAAAAATCTTCACGCCAGTGGGAACTGCAACGATGAGAGTGGAGATAGTGAAGAACATCCGCATCCAACCGGGTGTACCACTGGTAAACATGTGGTGTACCCAGACGAACAAACCCACAACGCAGATTGCTACACTGGAATAAGCGATCGCTTTATAACCAAAGATTGGCTTGCGGGAGTGAACTGGAATTACCTCCGACATGATGCCGAAGATGGGCAGAATCATTAAATATACTGCCGGGTGAGAATAAAACCAGAATAAGTGTTGATAAATTACAACGTTACCGCCTGCATCTGGTTTAAAGAAGGAGGTGCCAAAGTTGAGGTCAAACAACAGCAGAATTAAACCTGCTGCTAATACAGGTGTGGAGAAAAGTGCTAGCAGGGAGGTTGCCAAGATTGCCCAGCAAAACAAGGGCACTTGATCCCATTTCATGCTAGGAACCTTCATCATCAAAATGGTGATCACAAAGTTCAGCGAACCCAAAATTGAAGAAGTTCCTACCAAAACGATCGCCAGTATCCACATAGTTTGGGCGATTGGTGCTGTCACCAAGCTCAAAGGTGGATAAGCTGTCCAACCAGATTGCGAACCGCCAAAAATGAAACTACCTAATATCAGCGCACCTGCTGGTGGATTTAACCAAAAGGCGACTGCATTCAGCTTCGGGAAAGCCATATCCCTAGCACCGACCATTAATGGCACCAAATAGTTACCAAATCCCCCAATGGCGCTAGGGACAATCCACAGGAAGATCATGATCGTCCCGTGATTGGTCATGAAAGCGTTATACAGATTGGGGTCGAGTACGTCTGCGTCTGGTGTTGCTAATTCGACACGCAGAGCGATCGCCATCAGTCCACCGATCAGATAAAATATAAACGCTGTCACTAGGTATTGGATACCAATAACCTTGTGGTCAACATTAAATGTAAAATAGTCTTGCCATTTCCACGCCTTTGGATGCGAGGTGTGGCCAAGCACCAGAGTTTCCGGTTTATTTCCTTCTGGTGGAGTATTCTGGGGAAATTCTACCTGCGTCATATTTTTGTCCTACCCTACGGGAAGCTGCCTGTGGGCGTCTATGTCCTTTGTCATTTCTCATTTGTCGTTTATCATTTGTCCTTTATCATTTGTCAGTTATATAATGTCGCCCATAGTAAAAGCACCCCAGCTTTTGCTCCCCTCCTCGCTTGCGGGGAGGGGTTCCTCTTAATAATGGTTAATTTAGCCGACATAATATTATCAATGACCAATGACCAATGACTAATGACCAATGACTACTGAATTTAGAGTTGCTGCACTAATTCCCATATCATGGGTGTGGGGCGCGAGAAACTCTGATGTTGATAAGTCGGCTGGATTAATTGCAACAACTTGATTTAAGTTTTGCTGTTGAGCAATCTGGTTTTCTGTCCGCCAGCTATTATATTCTTCTGGTGTGTGGACAATTACCTGTGTCCGCATTGAACCGTGATAACCACCGCATAACTCAGCACAAACTACGGGATATGTACCTGGTTTGGTGGCGACAAATCGTAGTTCGGTAGGGATACCGGGAAGTGCATCTTGTTTCAGGCGGAAATTTGGCACCCAGAATGAGTGAATTACATCTTGTGCTGAAAGGTTGAGTTGCACATCAGCGCCGACGGGTATGTGCAATTCCCCAGAGGTAATGCCACTATCGGGGTAATTAAATATCCAGGCGTACTGAATCCCTTTGACATCAACAACTAAATCGGCTGGTTTGTCTAGGGTTTGAGGAGACGCGCCGATGCCAATTGTTGGAGCAATTCTTGGGGCAGTTGTTGCTTGGGAGGTATCGCTTAATGTCGCTGCCAGAGCGGTTCCCGGCATCTGAGCAACATGATCTGCTGAATGAGGATGACCCGCAGGATCAAAGCCTCCCATTCGGTTAAAAACATCTACACTGTAGATGCCCAAGAGGAGGACAATCACTGTTGGGATTGCTGTCCAAAAGACTTCTAAGGGCAAGTTACCTTCTATTGGCACGCCATCGGTATCGTCACCAGGACGGCGACGAAACTGAATCAAAAAAACTACAATGGTTCCTTCTACCACTAAGAAGAGTGCGATCGCAATGGTAAACATGACATTGAAAAAACCATCTACCAAAGGCGCTTGTAACGATGCTTGCACCGGCATTAGCGTGTGGTTTTGACCAATCCAAATGCTGATTGCTGTAACTACTATCCCAGCAACCAGAGTCCATAGTGAAACAGGAACTTGTTGCATACATGCTACCTGCTTTGTAAACCGTCTTTAAACGTGTGATTTTCTAGGAATTGGGCATTGGGCAATTCAATTTTGGATTTACGATAGCGGAGCGTTAGCGAGTATTCGAGCGTCGCGTCTTTTGGATTAAATTTCAATCTAAAATCCAAAATCTAAAATCTAAAATTCTCACTCCCCCATTCCCCACTCCCCATTCCCTTTTCACTTATTAACTTTCTAACGTGCAGCCATAAAAAATGGGGGAAACTTCCAGATTTTTTCCATATCTTTCCCCCATAAAATTACGAATTATATTTCAACTCCTATGACAAAGTTAGCCCCCTGCTTTCAGAAAAGCTAGTTGTTCCAAGAGGGCACTGTTAGCTCTAATATTGATTAGGCTATATTAGCAGCAAGTTTAAATTTGTTAATAGCTAACATTTTGTGATTTACGGATTTGTTTACTGTGAACTATTTCTGAGTTCTGGTAAATATTTAGTATTCCCCTCAAGTTACCTTGCCTAGCGCATTTGCGCTTTATACAAACAGTGCTCCCCTTGAATGAACAACAATTTTGACTAACTCCAAAAACCTTAATTCTTTAATGCAACATGGGTGTAGCAGTTCTTGGGACAAATCCGTGAACACGCTTCACAACCAATACAGTTATCTGGAGAAGTAACTGCCATTACTTTCCGTTCAACTTCTTCTTCATCTTCATCTTCTACAAATTCACCTTCTTCATTCAGCGCTTTCAAACCTAGCACATTGTACCCGCATACTTTAACGCATCTGCCACAGCCGATACATTTGTCCTTGTCAATTTCTTGAGCAAATTTTGGTGTCCAAGTCTTACCGCCAAATGTCAAACCTGTTAGTTGTGCCATGAATAAATCCTCGGCAATTTTGCCTGTTAATCTGTTTGTGCATTAATCATCATATTATCCTAATCTTTTCTTTTTTTTATATTCAAAATTTACTTTTATATCATCAAAATTCGATGACTTTGAACACAATGCTAAATTATTTTTTATTTCAAATAATAGATGAAAATTATTACCAATAATATCTTTTCCTTGTTCCTATATAGAGCATGGGAAGGCATTCATTGAGTCTCTGACTCAATTTCTGACAGCAGCCCCTAATCATGCCATTCCCACACTCTACATAGGAACGAGAGAAGGGAAAATTGGGGTAAAGCCTCGTGTAGATGCAGTTTTATTATTTCCAGCAAATGCAACTATATCTATAACAGTGATGATATTTTTTTTCAAATATATTTAGGTTTAGGCAAATAAATATAGACGAACAGTATAGATATATACAAAATTAGATGTTCATTAGTTACAATTTGATATATGCAATATGTATTTTATCAAGCAACAATTTTCAATTGATTTGATTCAATTATTTAGATCAATGCTGACAAAATAAATATTATGATTTAACTTCAATAAACAGAATCAATTTATGAAGAAACTGTAAACTTGATGGCAGAATATTACCCTACATTAAATACTAAAATTATTAATAAATCAGATGACTTCAATTGCAATAGGCTTAATTCTTCCTTAGAAACACCTTAAGTAAGCTTTTATAGTCAAATCTAAAATCTTTATTAAGTACATAAAAAAATAAATGTTAAGATTTTTTCCTAAGCTCAGTACGAACAAATTAATCATTTTTTTCATGAAATGTATAGTTAATAAGAAGTTTTCTTAGGCTCATTTTTAAAGCCTTAAATAGCTCCAATTTGATGCGAAGTAAAAATATGGATGTGGGGATTGAGTGTGGTGAGAAAAGGTGATTCTCGCCAGAAAGATAATGTGGTAGCGAGTCATGAATAAACAGGACTCATCCAGGGGAGACCTGAGCCAGACATCTCAACGATTAGAGTGGGAAAAGAGCCAAATGCCTTATACAATTCCTAACAACAGTTGCGTTGGATGTGACAACTGCCGCCCCCAATGTCCTACGGGTGCAATCAAAATAGAGAACAATGAATACTGGGTTGATCCTGGTCTTTGTAATAATTGTGAGGGCTATTATCCAGAGCCGCAATGTGTAATAGCTTGTCCAAGTAATTCTCCTATTCCTTGGCAGGCGAAAAAGGGGAGATGCAAAGTTGAACCGAGAGATGCTACCAGCTTAGACTTGTTTTCTAACGGCAAGAATAACCCATTTGCTTCAGCGATCGCCATTTGGGAAGCTTGTAATGTGCTGGCGCAACGCACATCTCTACATTGGGAAAATGATGAAGACGGTTATCTGTGTTACAGCCGACAAGTCAATCAAGGTAGGGGTGCGATCGCATTTCACATCCAAGATCCATTCAAAGTCAACGACAAAGCCACAGATATAGCAGCAATTGAGGGGCTTGACATCAGAGCCGCTTGCATACATCTGATTTTTGCAGCTTATGCCACAGCTTTAGATCAACCTTGGGAGCAAGAATTTGCGATCGATGAGCGACAAATTGAGAAATATTTGGGGATGGAGAAACGCAAAGATTTGAGCAAAGCTGCCAAGCTAGCTTTAATGAAAAATATCGTTCAGCAAGCTTGCTCCCTGATTATCTCCATTGACTGGCCTCAACAAGGTCGAATTAACGGATTCTCTATTACAGGTAGCCGTTTGTGGCACTTAGTAGACATTCAGCACCACTTTCAAGAAGACAATCTCGGATGCAAATATCTTATTGGGCTAACTTTTAAAGTAAAAGCAGGCTTATGGGCACAATATTTCTTAAACAAACAAGCATGTAAAGAGCGAACCGCATTCTATCAATACGGCAGTCTCCCGAAAACAGTGCTAACCACAGTCATGAGTATTTGGCAACAACATGAAGGCGCAGTCCGACTAATGCTGTGGTTGCTCTTTAAAACCAAAATGGGCAAAGAACAACGCATTACCATTCCTACCTTGTTGCGTATTGCTTACGGTGAGGAAAAAGTCGCCCTTGCATCCAGACAACGGGAAGAACGTAAACGTCTGCTGCGAACTTTTGAAAGCGATTTGGAAATTCTCAATCACTATGGAATGAAACCACTTTTCGATCCAGTTACCTACCCACCAGAAATTCAACCTTTATGGGCAAAGTTAGTTGATCTTCCCGAAGATCCAGATGAAGCATTGGAATTTTGGACTAATGACGGTGGTGCTGAAACTCGCCTCACAGACACAGGCCCCCGTGGTAAATGGAATCTGCTAATGAATGCGCGAATTTTGGCTTTTGAACTCCCACCAGAATGGGAACAGCAAATTTCAGAATCGGAAAAAAAGCAACGACGAACTGCTAAAGCCAAAAGGAAGCCCAAAACTACAAATGATTTACTGGGTGAACAGATTTTGCAAGCGCGAAAAAATTTGAATCTCTCCCAAAGGGAGTTAGCAAAGCTTACAGGTAAAAGTCAAAGCTGGATTCGAGATATCGAAAATGGTCGTTTAAAAGCCAAATTAGAAGACCAAGTACTGTTACGGAAAGTCTTAAATATGGCTTGATCTTAATTTTGAATTTAAACGCAAAGGGAACCGCAGAGGGACGCAGAGCTTTTGTTACAAATTTGTCCAGCGTTATACTAAATACAGCATTTAATTAATTCGTAGCGAACTAAATTTAGCAATACTCTGCGTTAGTTTGCGCTTCCCTTTGCGTCCCTTGGCGTTAAAAAATCTCCACTTTTTATGTACTATAACTCATGACCTTACTAGAGGTAAGCCAGAGACTATCTACAGCATATTTAGTAACTACCAACTCTTGTGTAGCATTGCATGAACTCTTCAGTTGCTGAGTCTTGGTTTCATCTTTCACAAGTTTAGCCTGGTAAGTGTAGAAAGAACCAGAAGGCTTTTCAAAACTTAGTTCACCCAGAATAGTATTATTGTCTAAACTTTGCTCCAAAATTTTGGCTGCAACTTTGTAATTAAACCAATCCCATCCGTTAATGAGGATTAGCTCTTTTTCCAATACCTGAAGTGCAGCAGGCAGAATTCCCCAGCCTCGATAGACTTTATTTAGGCATTGAATATCGCCAGTTCGAGTCAAAATCGATCTGAATGAATCTTGATCGAGAACACCGTAATATCTTCCTTCTGGCAAGTCTATAACTGTTGGTGCAAAACGATGTCCACCAAAGTGCGATGATTTCCAAATTCGCACATTATCCAAGCACAAATCAGCAATAGTCGCTGTTAACTTGAAGTAAAAGGGAGCGCCATATCTGGCACAGCACTTATCATGGCTACCGTGGGTACACACTAAAATATCTCTAGTTGTACTAGTTTCTAGCTCAGAATTAGAATTGATACCCCATAAGCATTTTTGGACAACTGCTGCTACTTGCTCAATATTTGCTAGCTTAAACTCTTGCTTACAGAAACCATTACTCAGCCCCTCTTTTCTTTGATAAATCAAAAGTGTAGTGTAGTTTACTTTGTGTGATATATCATTAGCAATTAAGAGGAATCTAATTGGTAGTTTAGCACGCTTCACTTCTTCTACCAAAATCCTCAAATTCTGGGGCACCCACTTAGAATTAAAGGCTTCTGATGTCCAAGGTAGAGGACACTCAACTAAAATATAGGTTTGGTAATTGGTGGCATTACCAATAATATCTTCTCCTGCTTGCCGTGAATTCTCAGAACAAAAAACAGTATTCATCTAGCTATACTCATTAGCGTATTTTATGGACAAAATGTATTAGAAACTAAAATTGTGTTCTTAGCTACAATATCCTTAACTTAAGGAGATAAAAAAGAACAATATGTATTTGCCAGTTAAAACTAGGTAGCCATTTTATAACATCATTTTTAATCAACCTCTTCCCCGTTAATAAATTCTCCACAATAGAGATAAACAGTCTCAAGAGATATTTTTCCGTAGTAGCGTCGTTAATTTTGTATCTAGTTTTATAGTTATCTGGTATTTCATAAATTTTCACTTGCTGAAACTCGGCTTTTCTAAAGTTGGTTTTTTTGGCAAAATCAAAGATATTACTTGATAAAAAGTTGCTGTTTTGGCAAGCCAATACTGTTTTAAGACTTTTTCCACACTATCTGCTTTTAATTTATCTATAGATTTATACATATTGCGAAATATTCTCAATTATCTGAGAAAAATAAAAATAATTAAATTAGGGGTAAATGCTTTACTACCCCTTACTCCATGCGCGATAAGTTAATGAGCAAAACTAGTGACTAATTATTAATAGCGTCATTAACATCAACAAACCTGGTATTTAGCCCTTTATCTCATCTAACTTCCTGAAGCTCTTGTCAGGGTTTGATGATAGGCATCTGCTTTGACTGTAGCTGAAGTGAATAATAAATGCAAGTATTTGATAATCTTTATAATTTCTTTACAATTTGTCGCCTCGATGAGGTTGGTTAAATCAAGGTTAACGGACATTTTATAATAGAGATAGCTGACTAGAACAAGCATTGATACTTTCAATATAATAGATAAACTTTTGCAATTGTGACAAATTGTTACTAGTAAGGGCGCACTTACTAATCCAAATATCTGTAGCTATGGCGATCGCATATTTCTACTTCCATGCAGAATTGAATCATTTTTTACCACGGCATCACAAACAGGTAAGAATCTCTCATTTTTATGACGAGAAAGCCTCAATTAAGGACATGATTGAGTCGTTGGGTATACCTCATCCAGAAGTTGATTTTATTAATGTTAATGGTGAATATGTAAATTTTTCTTACATTGTTTCGGATGGAGATACTATCAATGTTTATCCAATTTCAGCTAGGAGTGTTATTATACCAAGCGTTTTTGTTCTGCCAAAACCGCTCAATATTATCCGCTTTGTTTTAGATATTCATTTGGGGAAGCTTGCGACATCTCTACGACTTTTAGGTTTTGATACTTTATACCGTAATGACTACGAGGATGAGAAATTAGCCCAAATATCCTCCAGCCAAGCGCGGATTCTCTTGACTCGTGATAAAGGTCTATTGATGCGTAGTTTGGTAAAGCACGGGTATTATGTTAGAAGCACTAACCCTCAACAACAAATCATAGAAGTACTGCAACGCTTCGACTTATTTGAATTAATTGCACCATTTAAACGGTGTTTGCGCTGTAATGGATTATTAGAATCTGTAGATAAGCAATCCATTATTGAGCAAGTACCAGAAAATGTGCGAGCGCAGATTGCTCAATTCCAGCGTTGTCAAGACTGCGATCGCATTTATTGGAAAGGGTCGCATTATGAACGATTACAAGAGTTTATTGATGAAGTACTTAACTCACAAAGAGATGAGTAAGTTAGGAGTAAGAATTAAATAACATACAATTTATCTCCCTGGCTTACCTCACCCTCAATCCCTCTTCTTATAAAGGAGAGGGAGGCTAGAGACAGGATGAAGTTTTCCATTTTATTTAATCTACGTTCCTTAGTAATGCCAATTATTAACTACCTGAAAGATTGGCACTAATTATTTGAGTACCCCCGATTCTGGGATCTTCATCTTGGCGATCCAAATCATCAGGAGTGGGGTTTTGCTTACTCTGTCCACTAACTTCTTCAGGTTCAATGGGATCTGCCTCTTGAGCTTTATCGATATCAATAGACTCAGGAGGTTCTTTAGCGTGAGATAAATCAATAAGTGGTTTTGGTTGCTCGGTAGTCATAAGTTGCTAAATCATCTAGTTTTCTCTAGTGTTAAATGTATCTTGATCGCAAACATCTTTCCTCAGAGAGAAACCTTGTCTTGTGATGGTATAAAAGGAGTATAAAAGACTGTGGCATTTATCCTAGCTCTCGATTTTGGCGGAACTAAACTGGCGGCTGCATTGGTAAATATTGGTTCTAGAAAGTGGTTGCGTTATGAACGTCGTCTCTCGCCAGTAGGTGCAGATGCTAGCACCGACTTGGAAATTATGCGATCGCTCATTAACTCGCTGCTAAAAGACACAAAACCTGCTGCGATCGGTGTCAGCTTTGGCGGCCCAGTAGATGCTTCCACGGGGATGGTGCGACTATCTCATCATGTCGCTGGATGGGAAAATATTCCCCTCAAAGGGTTGTTGGAGGATGAGTTTGGTGTGAGTGTTGGTGTAGATAATGATGCTAACGTTGCTGCTTTGGGAGAACACCGCTTTGGTGCAGGACAGGGATACGATAGCCTGTTTTACATAACTGTTAGCACTGGCGTGGGTGGTGGTTGGATACTCAACGGCCAGCCTTGGCGGGGTGCTGGTGGGATGGCTGGCGAAATCGGACATATCGTTGTAGATCCTGCTGGTCCAGTGTGTTTGTGTGGTAAGCGGGGATGTGTGGAACGTTTGGCGTCGGGGCCTTATATGGCGCAAAATGTTAGGGAAATTTTGGAAAACGAACCGCAGAGGCGCGGAGGACTCAGAGATGGAGAGGTTTTAAGAGGTTTGGTGGGGGATAATTTAATGTTGCTGACGGGGCAGTTGGTAAGTGAAGCGGCGGCGGCTGGTGATGATTTGGCTAAGGAAGTTTTGTATAAAGCTGCTTGGGCGCTGGGTGTGGGTATTGGCAATGTGGCGAACTTGATGAATCCGCAGCGCTTTGTTTTAGGAGGTGGTGTGACAAAGGCGGGGGCGGATTTTTGGCAGGTGCTGCAACGGGTGGCGCGGGAGACGGCTTTACCGGAGGTTGATTTTGAAATTGTGCCGGCGGTGCTGGGTGATGATGCGCCATTGTGGGGTGGTGTGGCTTTAGCAGAAATGGAGATGGCTTGAAAGGTAAGAAGGCGATCGCTTTTTTGTAGTTTTTTTTTGCGTTAGTTATTAGATTCTTTGACTAAAAGCTATCAAGCGAAGCTCTTATCCATAACATACATAGTAAGCTCTGGAGAAATGATTACCTTTTTGGTTTCCGCCTGTAATGTCCCCTCACCCAATGACCGTTTCTCAAATGAGGCTTGACAGGTACATAATCACTTTTATTTAAAATTCTCTTATACTCTTCTAGACTAATCTTTGGCTGAGTTGCCTTTTTTAGAGGAGGTTGTGCTTCCCTTTTTGGTGGCGCGTATGGGGGAGTTGACTCTGCTGGTTTTTGAGACTGTGGCTGAGTTGTCTTTTTTAGAGGAGGTTGTGCTTCCCTTTTCGGCGGCGTGTATGGGGGAGTTGACTCTGCTGGTTTTTGAGGCTGCGGCTGAGTTGCCTTTTTTAGAGGAGGTTGTGCTTCCCTTATTGGTGGCGCGTATGGGGGAGTTGGTTGTACTGGTTTTTGATAGGGTGGTTGAGTTGAGCTTTGAGAAGATGTCTTTGTTTGTTGATGAACCCGTTGTTTGAATTTAGCGGCAGAAGTAGCTCTGATGTTGCTGACTTGATATCTTAGTTGATCAAAAGCAGGAAACTGATTTTTAATCTCAGGGTTTCTGTGAGCGAATTTCCCAAGTAAATCTTGAGCCAAAGCTGAGGTCGCAATTATCTTTTGAAGTTTGTATGTATCCTCAATAGCATTTAAATCTGCTAGTTTTTCACAAGAAAATTCATAAAATAGACCGAAGCTACCGGCTAATCCTCCAAACACCACCATAGCCCAGTATAATTGAGCGAGTTGTCCAAGAGTTATATAACCGACCATACACAATATGGCTAGTGTCCAACTCCAGTCAACTATTTCTTTAATCCGCTGAAAATGCTGGCGCAGTGATAACATTTAAGGATACTGAAAAAGTTAACTATTAGGCGTAGATTTCTTTTGAGGTACTGAGCATTTCAATAAAATAGATTTAGGTCTATCAGGGTTACTTTTCAAATTTAAGTCCTGTTTATAAGGCTCACAATAATTTTTATATATGCGAACTTTAACGTAATCTGTAGTTGGTATTTGAACTCGGAAAGCACCTAAATTATCAGTTGTATCTGTATCAGACCCACCTTCAGATTCCATTATTACTTTTGCTCCAACTATAGGAACTTGAGTTGCTTCATCAAAAACGCTAACTTTTACACTGCTTGAGTCTAGTACTGTAGAAGGTTTATTTTCAGCGCTTTCTTTATCTGAGCCATTCAGCCCTGGAACGTGAGTTGCGGCGCCATAGCCTATAGTCAACAAGAGAAATCCAGTAAGGGCGTACCAAATAGGTTTCGGTATATTACTCAGATCCATATAGTTAGCAGATGCGGATGTGTATTGATTAGCAAAGTTAAATTCTAAACATACTTATACTACCGCACGGTAAGGATAGTTTATGGAGTCTTCACGAAACAAGCTCGTCTATGAAAAACTGGCTAAGAATGTGATGAGATTTAAGAATTGCTAATGGTTTCACCTGACTATTACTGCTGAATGCCCTGGCGAAACTCCTTAATCGCTTCCAAGGGAGAGGATAACAATAGACAACTATTGAGCAGTGATAAATCTAATTCTGGTAAAAACTCACTTTTAACAACTTTCTCATATTCTTGTTCTCGTAAGCAGTAAACTTCAATTGTGCCATCTTCCCAAAACCAAACTTCAGGGACTCCCATTAATTGGTACTTCTGTAACTTTATAGGACTGCCGCTAGTTATGACTACTTCAATGCAGAGGTCTGATACAGGTTTGTCGGTTCCAAAGCAATAAGATAAGTCAGCTTGATATTCTACTATATTGGGAATAATCTGGCTAAAACTCCCACTTGGGAAAAATTCAATACCTTTGACTTCAAAATAAGTAATCAGTAGTCCAGCAATTAAACACTTAATCACCTCATGAGGTTTACCAATAGTCACTATTTCTAAGACTCCATCACAATAAAACAACCGCACCCCCGGTACATTTTTAAAGCTGGCTTGAATCGCTTTGAATTGTTCCCAACTTAACCCGCGTCGATAGAAGCGTTGTTCTTCTGGTAAGTTAACAGCATTTTCTAACGTTTGAGTCATAATATTTTTTACTCTCCCAGTTAGTAGTAACGAAATTTATCTCATTTCCATCTTATGTCAAAACCAAATTATCCCGATGAATAACTGTTTCTACACCCGCATAACCTAAAATTGTGGGAATTTCGCGTGAATGTAACCCCCGAATCTTTTGCAGTTCATCACTGTTGTAATTCACAAGTCCTCTAGCAATTTCGTTACCGTTGCTGTCACACAATTGCACAGCATCCTGTGTGTCAAATTCTCCTTCTACTAGCTTAATTCCAGCTGCTAATAACGATTTTCCTGCTAGAGAAATTGCCGCGATCGCACCTTCATCTAAATACAATTTACCCGCAGGTACAAGTCCGTAAGCTATCCAACGTTTACGCGCTGAAGTTGGTTCAGGTTGCGGTTCAAAATGCGTCCCAATCAGTTCACCTTGGATAATTTTTTCGATATTCCGGGGAAATCGCCCTTGGGTAATTACGGTACGCACTCCCGCCGCGATCGCAATCCTCGCAGCCGAAATTTTTGTCACCATACCACCAGTACCCCACTGAGAACCTTGGGAACCTGTTTGTATTTGTAATTGAGCTAATTCTTTAATGCTACTAACTAAAGCGATCGGTCGCGCATCTGGTACGGAACGCGGATCAGCTGAGTACAGCCGATCGACATCGGTGAGCAAAAATAACCAATCTGCTTCTACTAAGCTGGCAACCAATGCCGAAAGGGTGTCATTATCACCAAATTTTAGTTCGTCTATTGCTACGGTATCATTTTCATTTACTATGGGAATCACTGCTAGTCTCAGTAGTTCCTGAAAAGTGTTGTAGACGTTCAGATAGCGGCTACGCTGTACCAAATCACTACGAGTCAGTAATACTTGGGCAATTGGCTGTTGCAGTATACTAAATAAATCATCGTACACCCGGATTAACCTACCTTGTCCAACTGCTGCTACAGCCTGTTTCAGTGCGATCGCTTTGGGACGTTCAGTTAAGCCCAACCGCGCACAACCTACCCCCACAGCACCAGAAGAAACCAAAATTACCCGATGTCCTTGGCGTCTTAAATGGCAAAGTGTTTCCGCCAAAGTAGCGATGGTAGAAAGTGCTAATTGTCCCGTTTCTGGTTGGGTTAGGCTAGAAGTGCCGATTTTGACAACAATTGTTAGTGGCATTTAAATAGTGAGGAGTTAGGAGTGAGGAGTTAGGAATTGAATTTAATTCATAACTCATAACTTCTAACTCCTAACTCAATTTGTAAAGCGCCAATCCCTCTATAGTGAAGGTTGACGCTCTACGGATGTATATTTACTTAGTATGGCTTAGGGTCTTTTTTGGCTGATCCCATGTTATTAATACTTATGATCCCCGATTTTTGGCTAACAATAAGATTCCTTAATCATTTCTTTAGATTTACTTTCCTGACGATTTATCAACTTTTGTGAATCTTAGTTTTCTTGGGGGTAATAGAGGCTCCTAAGATTTCTGATATCCAAACTTCAAAGTTGCGGATGGGATGCGATCGCAGAGCCGCATCTGCATGAACAATCGGTTCGACTAAAATGGTAAACATCCCCAGGCGATTACCTGCTAAAACATCAGTAAATAAGCGATCGCCTACCATCCCCACTTGATGCACTGGTAGATCCATTCCCCTAAGTGCAGCCCTAATTTTGCGTCGGGAAGGCTTGGCTGCACCCAAATAGTAAGGTAGATTGAGCGATCGCGCAATTCCACCAATTCGCGCTTCACTCAGGTTGTTACTTACCAAGCACAATGCAGTACAGGTGCGAATTTGCTCCACCCACTCTCGTAGTTCTGGGGAAGCCACCCCGACTCTAAAGGGTACCAAAGTTTCATCTACATCCAATACCAGCCCTTTAAGCCCGTATTTTTGGATAATATCTGGTGTTAGGTTCAACACTGAACCTTCTAAAATCAAGTCAGGCTGTAAAAGATTGTTCCAGGTCATAGTCAACAGTCAAATATAGATAGCTCAGACAAATGAGCATAACCCAATATAGTTTAGTTAGTCGAACTCCATCCTGGGATATCTCCCTGAACACTTTGAGATAAAATTCCTAAAATCTTATCTATTTCTTTGATGTAATAATTACTTAAATCAATAAATATATCGTTTTCTTCTAACTTCAAAAACTTCCAAATATCCCCCGTTGTTACCGCGCCGTAAATTATCCTAATTTCATTTCCTTCTTGTTGATTAAACAATTGTGCTGCCAACATTGCCGCCGCACATTGACCTAATCCACCTTTAATATTTTCATTTTTTGCTTCAATAATAACCACCACAGGCACATTAATTATTAGTTGCTCTTTAGAACGACTGATGATAAAGTCACAATATCCATTCAGACCGTTTTCTGCATCTACATTAAAATCTGTTCCCGAAAATAAACTAATTGGATAATTAGCCCTGCGTCTTACCTCCAACAATATCGGAGTGATAATCATTTCTGAACGAGCTTTTTCAGTATTAATTGCTAAAGCTAGTTCTGTAGTTTCTTCTAAAGAATTTTTGAGTTTCTCACTTGCCTCTAAAGGTTCTATGTCAGCACATAAATCAGTTTCTTCATCAATGCGGATGCTGAATGATTTTTTAAATTTACTTAATGTAAAGTCACTATAAGCCATTTTCAGCACCTCATGCCAATTTTGGATTTTAGGTTACACTTTTGGTGCGCTAAGAGCGCAACTTGGATTTTAGATTGAAAATCCTTGCAAAAATGCTTTTTTCATAATCTTAAACAACATAAATTATCCCAATTTAGTGTCAATGTTTCATTGCTTCCACATTTAAAGGGACATGGTAAAAGGTTTAAGTAGATTTTGATTACAATGAAAATTCCCGATTAAAAAATTCAAAATGAAAATTTAACATTTTGAATTTTTAATCTTATTCGACTTCATTAAAAAGATGTTCCTCTAACAGAGGTTGCACTTTGCGAAACTCCTCTGGAGAGAGTAATTCCGGTTCACCTGTTTTTGATATCCGTGCAAAAAACAACAAGGGATCGAGGGGTGTATAAATTGCATACTCCTGATCTTCATCATAGAAGCTAGCGAGTAGCTGTAATTGCTCTGGCTCTAAATCTGCCTCTTCATCTTCAATTTCTAAGGTAAAGAGTTCTGATTCTTCAACTGGCGGTAAATCACCTGCGACTGTCAAAGCATAGGCTGTGTTCTTCAATATCAGGTTCTGCTCAGATAGTACCGCTTGAGCAGTGGCAAAAATTTGCTCAATAGTGCTGTCATCTTCTACCAGAACCGCCTCTTCTTCCTCACCCTCACCTTCCCAAGAAAAAATTTCTACAGGTGAGTCTACAGGAAGAAGTAAAACATATTCTTGCCCATCTACCTCCAGGGAATGCTCTATGTAACATTCGAGCGATCGCCCTTTGTCATCGGTTAAAGTGATGGAACCCGCATGATCGTTATCATTTTCTTCAGGAAATGGGGAGGGAAACATAGCCGAAATGTAGAAATTTAATAAATACCAGCAAGTTTCAAAATCGCTTAACTACTTAATCACATATTATGTTAATTAAATAGCTTTACACGTAGATCCAACTGCTGGCTAATCGTTTTCAGAATATCATGTTAAAAGGTATCAATATTCAATAGCCGCCACTGAACTGCGGGAACTGGCACGCTTAACATCCAGCCATTGTTGCAAAATCAAAGCGGCTGCCTTGCGGTCAATCAAACCTTTATGGCGTGACGGGGAGCGGTTCTCAGCTATCAGCAGTTGCTCTGCTTGAAATGAAGTTAATCGCTCGTCCATATATTCCACAGGCAGTTTCAGTGCTTTAGCAAGTCTTATAGTAAATTTTTGAACTTGACGCGCCTGAAATCCTAGTGAGCCATCCATTGAATAAGGTAAGCCCATAACTAGAATTTGCACCTCGCGTTCATTAACTATTTGTCGGATTTGCTCGACATCCCGCTCAAAATATGTGCGCTCAATTGTGGTGATCCCCGTGGCAATTAACCCCGTGCGATCGCACCCTGCAATCCCAATACGCTTGCCACCAAAATCTAGTCCCAACGCTGAAATAAACGGTTTTGGTTGCTCTGGGGATATCACACTAATTCTCCTGCTGTGCATCTGCTGATTCCGGAATCGGCGATGGTTCTATGCTCGGGTTTTTTCCCGAAAAGTTAATCGGTTCTGACAAGCTTTGCAACGGTTTATCTGACGATGGCAACTTTGGTGGTTGTATCCATGACATTCCACCTGGTATAGGTTTACGTGCCGGTTGTAAACCTTGCAGCATATCAGTCCACTGAATTCCTTCTAAGGAGACGAATTTAGACTCCCGTAGCTTGTGCCACACAGAGCGAGACATAACTAATGTATGTTCTATGCGTTTTGCTCCAATTCGCTCCAAATACTCTTCTCGCTCTGCCTGGTAGTCTGAGGAAGCTAGTTGCAACCCTTGCTGGGGAAAATCTTGAGCAATTCGAGCCAGTTGAGATAGTAATTCTGGATACAGCCAGGTGTAAGCAGGATGAACCGTCAGCGTTGCAGCGTGGGGGACTTCACCCTTACGGTCAAGTTGCACCTGAAAATAGCCGATCGCAGCTTTGCGTTGCGGTTCAAATACGTAACCACTCACCACTTCTGTTTTCGTCAGCCATTGCGTAACTGCATCAGTTAAAGCGCCGAACAAACTGGTTTTAAAGTCGCGGGTGTTGCGGTCAAAAACCTGGCGTACCAAAGGTGGCATTGATGCTGTATCTAGCTGATATAGTAACTGGGCATCAGCATTGCTCACTGGCAAGAGGTTGGGCAAATCTGGCTCTGCTTGTGCCAATTCAACCAGTAATTCTGGGCCAATTTCCCAGTATGTCATTTCTGCCAGACGCTGGAATCCATTTTGTCGATATAGTGCCAGCGCCTCAATGTCGTTGATGTTAACTTCCAGTAGCCAAGTGCGAGCTTCCAAAATCGATTCAAAGCAATGACGCAAAAGTTGCGAGCCAATTCCTTGTTTATCGACACCACGCTCCAAGAGCACTTGATCAATCCGCCAAGTACTGCGTGTCCGGTTAAACGGTGACACTTGAATCATTCCTAGAAGCATTCGCCCTTGCTCTGCAACGTAGGCACAAAGGCGATACTGTAGCGGGTTAGGAAACCAACTCAAAAATTTGAGTAATCCATACCAGCGACGCAACATGAGCATCTGGCTGATGGCAAAACCTGCTCCCTTGGGAGTGAGGGCTGCGAATGACTCTTGAGTTATGCGCTCAATACCGTCCAGATCCCGGTATTGGACTGGTCGGATAACAACGCTGAGGTTTCGGGGAAGTAATGAAGTCATTTTAATTCGAGCCGCCATTTAGCCTTAACTAACTGCTCTTCAAAGGGACTGCTGCAATTATCTTAACTAGTTTTTGCTGCTCTTAGAAACTTGATCGTAGTTAACTATAATTATCTAGAGTGCGCGACTTGGACTTATTGCTGCTTCTTGAAAAAGCAGACCTTGTGAGAAGACTATTGGCATTGACCCAACAACATCTGCCTCTATTTTATTGGAATTTTGATTAAAATTTGGATATATTTTTTATAGCCCTTGTCGAGAAACTAGCTTTTCAAAGTGGGCTTGGGTTTGATGGAGTAATTGGTGGCGACTATCTACCAGTGTTTGTTTCAGTGTTGGAACAAGATTGCGAGCTTGCAGAGTCATGTGAAGTTGCAGATTGGCGACATATTCACTGAAATCTTGATTCACTTCATCTGCGATCGCATCTGTTAATAAATTTGATTCCATTGCCACTGTGTTCTCCTGTGTTAATCCTGTGCTGTTTCTCTTCATGACCAAAAAATATCACGTTGTTTGGACTAACTTCTGAATTTGCAATGAAGTTTAACGCTTTTTCGGGATAGCGATCGCTGTCAGGTTTTCATCTGCCCATTAAAATCTCAAACCAATACCACCTTGTACGGAGACGGCTGTACCACTGCTATCACGGTAGGCATCAAAAGCGATGATGGCGTTGCCAAAAAGGACAGTATTGCTATTTGGGATCATATAATCAATGCCCGGTTGTAAAGCAAAACTAATCTTGTCACCCACAGGAGAAGATCCACCACCACCAGCCAACACTAACCCAGCACCCAGGTAGACATCAGCTTGCCAGTTGAGGGGGAAATCGTAGGAAACCGTTGGTACAACTGCCGTATTATTACCAATTAACACTTGGGCGCGGAGTGAAATTGGTGCTTCCAAAAGCTTGTAGCGTCCCGCTATAACCCCTCCGAGTTGGATACCATCGGTAATACCAATAGCAGGGCCTATACCGATATAACTGCCATAGGCTACTTGAGCTTGCACTGGTTTAGTACTCGCCAGACTCAAGACCAAACCAGCCCCCAAAACTGAAACCAAATATGGAATATACTTCATAACCGACTCCTCACACCATTTTGTCATTAGTCATTAGTCATTAGTCATTAGTCATTAGTCATTTGTTATTTGTCATGGGGCATTGGTTATTTCCTGCCCCTCTGCTCACCCTCTCATTCTACGGACAACGCGGATGAATGCCTCCTTGAGTACAAATGTATGCTAATTGTTTGGAATCTAAATTTTTGGCTTGAGAAAAATCAACCCCTTGGACTACGGCAGATACTGACCCTAAATCTGGGGTTTGGACAAATTGATCTGCTGGATCTTGTTTAGTAGGGGCGATAATTGCCCCCTTGAAATCGGCTCCGGCGACATTTGCCCCTCGTAAATCTGCAAGACTCAGGTCGGCATTTTGCAAATTAACGTTTTCCATCTGGGCAGAACGCAAAACAGCACCAGTTAGACGAGTAGCGCTAAGATTAGCATTGCTGAGATTAGCACGATCCAAATAGGCTCCTGATAAATCTGCCCCTTGCCAATCAGTATTAGTTAAGTTGGCAAAGGATAATTGCGTTCCTATAGCACTGACGCGACCTAAACGCGCGGCGTATAGATTAGCTTCGTTCAAGTTGGCATCGCCTAAATCGGCTCCAGTCAAGCTGGCTCTTTCCAAGACTGCGTTTCGGAGATCGGCTCCTACTAGTTGAGTGCTGTTGAGTTTAGCGTCAAATAGACGCGCGTTTGATAAGTTAGCTCTGTTGAGAGTGGCGCGGCTCAAATCGATACGGTTCATCAAGACGCGACTGAGATTAGCATCAGTAAGATTGGCTTGCTGTAACTGAGCTTGACTTAAATCAGCGATCGCATCGTCGTAGGTATCCCAGCGTCCATCTTCACCCACGCCCCGAAAGCGGCTACCCTTCAAACTGGCTTGGTTAAGATTTGCAGATTTTAACTTAACTCCTGATAAATCAACGTTGTCTAATACCAAGTTGAAGAAGGAATTTCCTGGAGTACCGCTTTGACCTAATTGGGTGCGACTAAGATCAACGCCCTCAATTTTACCACTGTAAACAGAGAGAATCTTGTTGATCGTCCTCTGGTTTCTTTGTAGCCGCCCTTGCTGCAATTCTCGCTCTTGGGTTGTAGTGCTACCCACAGTCTCCAGTTCACCCACCAAAAACTGATTCTTATTTTTTAATTCGGGGATGGCTTTCGGCCCGATAGTTGTCAAAGCTTGTTGAATCGTATCCAAGAGGCTAGGGTTGGTTTCGCTAACCAACAGATCCGCCAGAAATTTAATCGACTGTGGGTCATCAAGACCACCCATAGCTAAAATTGCAGTTTCACGCTCCTTATTAGTCGCCCCAGAGTTGGAAGTCGCTTGTTTTACGAGTTCAAGAAACTGTTGGCTGTTGATTTGCTTAGTTGCTCGCTGGGATTGTTGAATTTGGATATAAACTTGAGTGCCAATTAAAGTTGCCAGCACAGCAGTCATACTCGTAAGCCCTACCCCAAACAAGATAAGATTAGGATTTTGCTGTATCCGCCGCCACAGATTAGGCGAGTTGTTGGTTTGAGGTACTGCTAATTCTTCATTTCCCTCCTGCCATTCTTCTGCTTGATCATTACCGTCAGCAAACTCAGCTTGTCTGTTGCTAGCTAAGAGTCCATCTATTGTATAAGTGCCTGCAAGTTGATCATGCAGTGCGCGACGTCCTCGGCGCGACGGTAAGCCGATGCCTTCACCCACAATCATTAACAAAGACAAAAATGTGAATAATCCTAAATTCGGAAAAGCAAAGCTGTAGCGCCACAGCAGATAAGCGATGGAAATGGGTACAGTCCAACGCCCAACTCCTTCTCTCATCACAACTGCCCCCAAACCGGGCGGTGTCCCTTGCTCGTTGACAACCCGGAGTTTTAACCAACGTTTAGGAATTGTACTACCCGTCTTAGCCAGTAAATACAATTGCCACCACGAGAGAGTTACAGGCGCTAACAGGGCAATTGTCCATAAAATATTAGTCGGCCATGCGACGTTAGGGATGCCATAGCTCACAGGCAGAGCCAGGGGTCTGGCGATCGCTCTTTCTGTTACTATCAGCACGGGGTTAAGCGGTACTCGGTTCAGATCGCTTCTCGAATTGGCATAGACACCAATGCCGAAGGGAATCAACCCACTAGTAACCACTAGTGTGATTTCAGCCGCCCAAGCTGCAAAACGCCTACTTGCTAGCAACAGCGACTTGGCTCTTTCCGGTTCTTTTGACTGATGAGATTGATTAGTACTTCTCCTGACAATTGGTGACGTCATAACATAATTCCCTTTGATATTATTTCTACGCCGCGATCGGCACAATTAAAATAGACTAAGCTAATCGGCAAAAAGAAAGCATCTTGAAATAGAATTTAGGAGACAGAGGCCAGGAGCCTTTTGTTTTGTGGCTCCTGACTCTCATAACTCCGGGCAGAGTGCAAACTAAAGGCATATCAACTTATTGCTTACGTTGAAAGCTACTAGACACAAAAAATTTGTATCCAACATACACTAACACTGCCAAAAGTGCCAGACTGATTACAGATGCAACCAGTTTAAACACTGTTTGCAGCATCGCCAAGCCCACTAGCACCGTCACACCCGAAACTACCAGCTTTTTTACCCCAGATAAGCTGTTGAACCAAATCTGAAATCGCTCCAGTTGCAAGTTCAAGTTGGCAAAAACAGACTGAGGTGTTTGTTTTTGTTTTTGTTCCTGTGATTGGGGAACCACCCCAGGTGGGAAATTAATCTCTGCCTCTAACTTATCGAGGCGACGCTGTAAGTCTTCTTCTGGTTGAGGATTCATCAATCTTTTCTACCTCAGCTAAGTCACTTATTCAATAACAGACCAACCAAATTCTATTTTTGGTGGTTGTCTTAGTGATTTTAGCTAATGTCTGTATGTGCAATAACTTTCTGGACAGATAAAATTTATTATGATGATTTTTAGATTACTAGCGTGTTCAGGATTGAAGTGCGGAATATACGGTGAAATATTTTGGTGCAAAAGTGCCACAAAACATAGCTAATCTGGACGATTGATGGTTTCTACACACCTGAAATCTTCACAAACAATCATTAAGTCAATGGTATTAGCTTATACAACAGCTTTTGGAACCAAGATGGATTGCTGTCGTCAATTAAATCACTACTGTATAACAATATTGCTCTAAAAAATCTAGAGCATTAATTAAAATGAAGACGCTTAGGCTACTTGCAATTGTTCCCACAGCTTTGGCAATGAGTTTGGTTTTCACTGAGGCTAATTTGGCACAGACACCAGAGATCAAAATTAATCGGAATTTCCAACCAGATCCATTGATTTTGAACGGAAAGTCTGGGGGAACTGTCAAAAGTAATTGTGGCAATATTACCACTGAACCTAATCAAGTTATTCAGGTTACAGAGTCACTACCTTATTTGCGATTAACAGTAGAGAGTCAAGGCAAGTCAACGCTATTGATCGACGGGCCTGGGGGTCGCTTTTGTGTACTAGCAGATAGTTACTCTGGAGGTAAGTCGGAACAGTCTGGTTACTGGCAGGCAGGAAAATACTCGCTATATGTGGGCGAACTATCCAAACGAGAGTATAGCTACACCCTCTCAATCTCGCAAAAAAATAAATAGTCATTTGTCCTTTGTTATTTACTAATGACTAATGACCAATGACTAATCTTCCAGTGATTGGGCTGGAACTTCGATAGCAGTGATATCAATTGTGCCTTCTGGTGTGAAGCGCTGAAAATGACTATTTTGTACTAACAGTGACTCCCCACAGTTAGGACACTGCAACTGACTGTTATTTAAACCTGTAAATTCATATTCACAGACGGGACACTGATCCGCAACCAAGTTGCGTCGCAGCCACCAACGAAAGCCAAAAAAAGCCACAATGGGTGCCAGCAACAACAACCCGAAAATAATTAGCAACGAATTAACTAACCAACCCAAGCCCAGTGATGCCAGTAACCAAATAACTGCCAGCAGGGTGAGCCAAGGGCGGAGATTTAAAAGATTCAATTGAAATGACTTAAAGCTCATTTTTTAAATGTCGTCCTGCTCTCCTTCTAGGATAGCGATTTTAGTCATTGGTCATTTGTCATTTGGACTTGATTACTGAGGATACAAGCATTTTTTGTAAGTGCTGTTGGAAGGCATCTATGCCAAATAGTGCGATCGCTTGTTCTCGCAGCCACTCTCCATCACATCGCTGGTCATCCCCTTGAAGCATTTCTATACAAGCGGCTGCTACAGCATCAGAACTGCGATGTGGGACTCGCCATCCCAGTTTACCATCCTGCAAGGGATCAGCAGAGCCATCGTCGTCACCGGATAATACAGGCACTCCACAAGCCATTGCTTCCAGATAAACAATGCCAAAGCCTTCTTGCGAAGGCATAATATAGGCATCAGCAAGGCGGTAATGTTCGATTAATTCTTCTGTGGCAACGAAACCAGCAAACACGACGCGATCGCTCACACCTAAATATGCAGCTAGCTGCGCTAATCGCGGTTGGTCATCACCGCGACCAATTACCAAATATTTCACTTCTGGGAAAACCTGAGCGATTTGTGATAATGCCCGAATCGTGATATCTACACCCTTGTAAATATCCCCTGACCATAACCGCGCTACGGTCATTAACACCTTAGCACCAGTTAAGCCATACTTCTTTCCTAATTCTGGCTGCTTGCAACCAGGAGTAAATTTATCCCCATCAATTGCACAAGGCATCATCTGTACCATTTTGGGGTTTATACCATTGGCAACACAAGCGCGATCGCGGCTGTAGCGACTAATTGCCCAAATTCCAGCTGCTGATGTCAGGGCGCGACGTTCTTGATTTTTGAGCGGTTCCCAGACTTCTTTACCGTAAGTTAGCACAGTGTAAGGAATCCCCAAGGGCTGGCAAAGAGTTTGGATTAATACTGCTAAGTTAATATGACCACAGAAAACTTGCTGCGGACGGCTTTGCAACAAACACTTAAGTAAAGCTGCTGCCATTTGCAGTCTTCCCAAATAGGGAGACTGATTTTTAAAGTGATGAAATTTTAAGTTTTCGTCTTCAAACGGATTTAAGCTTTCAGGACTATCTCGCAGCAAAAAGACTTCTGCCTTATAGGGTTGGCTTAATCCCAGATAGGCGCGAAAAATATCTTTTATATATGATTGAATACCACCTTCGTGGGCAAAAATTTCTAAAAACACGAAGACATGATTCGTTTTTTTGTTAACTTTATCACCTAACTTCAGGTTTTCTGTCACTGTAGTGATGTGCATATTAGATTATTTACACTCGCAGTCAGGGCGCGATGTCTACAACGGGCTACGCCTACGCAGCGTTTTGTAACCGTTCTAAATCTGCTTTTACCATTTCTTCTAGAAGTTCCTCAAAGCTCACTTGGGGTTCCCATCCGAGGTTTCTTTTAGCTTTATGGGGGTTAGCTACTACTTGAAAATGCTCATCTTCTCGCAATAGACTGGTATTTAGGACTACATACTGCGTCCAATCCGACAAACTCAAAGGCTAGGGAGCTAGTATAACTCGAATGTTATAGCCATTTTCAATCCGCTGAGGTACAGGTATGCAAACAGACCTAATCCCCTAACCCCCTTCCCGAAGCGGGAAGGGGGAAAAATTCCATTCCTCTCTCCTTTTAGGAGAGAGGAATGGAAGTGAGGTCAAAATTTTACCTCACCCTTGTCGAGAACCGCTATATCTTTACTATATTCATTAATTCTTTTTATACAAAAATATTCTTAAAATCTTCTTTGGTGCTTTACAAAAAAATCATAATAAATAAGCAATTTTACGTAAAAAACATATTACTCCAATCAAAATAATATTGAAAAAAGAGTATACTCTTATCAATCAAATAACTATATATTTAATCAGAGACTCCTTACGCTCGTCCTTCTGTTTTGAAGTGAATAGCTCAACTTTGGGAAAAATATCCGTATCCCTACGGGGATCTTGCTACGCGTAGCGGCGACCATTTTATTTTTGTGTTTCTACAGAGTATTTGACGATGAGCAGGCAATTTCTACCATCCGCACCACGTTCGTATACAACACGGTCAGCCAACCGCCGCAGGAGAAACCATCCATAGCCGCCTACTTGTAGAGTACCTGGGGCTGGTTCTGCGATCGCATCAGGATTGAAAGGTTTTCCATAATCCCAAATTCTAATCTCTAGTCGGTCAATCCAGAGATAAACGTTAATCTCAATGATTGTTTCCGGGGGTAAAGCATGATGAGCATGACGAACAGCGTTGGTAAAGCCTTCTGCTAATGCTAAATTGAGGCGATCAAGTTGGGTTTTTGACCAGCCAAGTTGAGACAAATGTTGCAGACAAAATTGCTCGAACCATTCTTGCACCTGATTTAGGAGACTGAGTTCGCTCTTAACCCTCAGATGATCTTCCTGCACTATGCTAAGAATTAACTGTGACTTGAATATAAATAAACCCAAGTTACTAGTTATAAAATTTTGCACTATTCGCAAAATCTCTCTGACATAGAAAAATCTAAATTGACATATTCTGTGTACCAAAATACAAAACATGAACCATTTTGGGATTTCGAGGGTTGTAACTAGCAACTTAAGTTAAGTAAGTGAAAAATGTTTGTATTTGTTGACTTTTGGTAATTTGAGATTTTGGAATAGCTTTTCAATCCAAAACTTCAAGAAGAATTCAGAATGCAATCAATGGGGGATTCAGCGCCTGCGGTCTTGGGGTCTCCCCAAGAGGAGCAACTTTGTATAGAGAGACCCACACTTCAAAAAAGTGACACAGTGAACTTGTCGAACTGCTCTGTTACCACCACTGTCTTGTTAACCACTAAAGAAAGCATATCTAGTGGGGACTTAAACCCGTTTATTCAGATGCTCGCGGACTCGCAACTGCTGCGCTATCCGCTTTTTCGTTCAGAATTTAATTGGGGAATTCTGGCTCCTGATTCCTGAATTCTTTCCTGTTAAAATTGACGCCTGTTAATTTTTTTCAAAAGCACATCTGCATCTGCTCTTGAAACTCACAGGCGTCAAAGCACTTTGTGGTGACTAATTTAGAATAGTCCCAAGGTCAAAGATTTATCCAATGGCAAGGCAGCACCAATACCCAGCCACAGGGTGACAAGGGTACCAAAGAGGAATACTGTGGTTGCAACTGGACGGCGGAAAGGGTTTTGGAATTTATTGACGTTCTCAATAAAGGGAATGAGAATCAGCCCGACTGGTACTGAACCCATTGCTAACACTCCTAAAAGTTTGTTAGGAAGCGATCGCAAAATCTGGAAGACTGGATATAAGTACCACTCCGGCAAAATTTCCAATGGTGTGGCGAAAGGATTTGCTGGTTCACCGTTCATCGCGGGATCTAACACAGCTAGAGCCACAATCGCAGCGAAGGAACCCATGATTACGATTGGAAATACGTAAAGTAGATCATTAGGCCAAGCGGGTTCACCATAGTAGTTGTGACCCATGCCTTTAGCGAGTTTGGCTCTTAACTGAGGATCGCTCAGGTCAGGTTTTTTTTGTGTTGACATTTTGAAATGTGTTCTCCTGCTTAAGTTAAATTAAAGCATTTGTGAAAGCTATCAGCTACTAGGCAACCCTAGCAAAAGCGGCAAATAGCGTTTGTCTATTTACAATCAGCTGCCTGGAGCGTCTTTACTTACAGCTTTCGGCTTCTTATATTAAGTGTTTGTTTTTTGGAACTTATGTACAATTAATTTCTTGTGTTTCATAAGTTTAAAACAAACAACTTCATCTGAAAACTGATAAATGTTGCCTTTCGCTAATAGCTAAGATTACAAAGGACCCGAAATGCCTTGTTTGCGGATCATTAAGAAGTGAAACAGCATGAAGACTGCAATCAACCAAGGCAGCACAAAGGTGTGGGCGCTGTAGTAACGAGTTAGTGTTGCTTGACCAACGCTCGAACCGCCGCGCAGCAAGTCGGAGATGAGAACGCCAACCACGGGAATTGCTTCTGGTACGCCGCTAACGATTTTTACAGCCCAGTAGCCAATTTGATCCCAAGGTAGGGAATAGCCGGTAACTCCAAAGGAAACGGTAATCACAGCTAGAATGACACCACTTATCCAGGTCAATTCGCGGGGCTTTTTGAAACCACCAGTCAGGTAAACCCGGAAGGTGTGCAAAATCATCATCAATACCATCATGCTGGCAGACCAGCGATGGATGGAGCGAATTAGCCAACCGAAGCTTACTTCAGTCATGATGTACTGCACTGAGGAGAAAGCTTCAGCTACTGTTGGTCTGTAGTAGAACGTCATGGCAAATCCAGTGGCAAACTGGATAAGAAAGCAAACCAGGGTAATTCCACCCAAGCAGTAAAATATATTGACGTGGGGAGGGACGTACTTGCTAGTGACATCTTCAGCGAGCGCCTCAATTTCTAGGCGTTCCTCAAACCAGTCGTAAACGTTAGCCATACAATCTCAAGTTCCTAAAAGTCGGTTGCGGTTGATAAATCCCGAAGTTCTGAATCGGCACAAGCCTTGGCTCAGACTTCTCTCCCAATTAGCAATTTTGGGATTTTAGTAAAGGGGAGTTTTTTGCTTGTCAGCTTTCAGTGTGATAAAAGACTTCAGAAACTTTACACTTTTTGAGATACTCTCCCGAATCAGCTTGCCTGACGGCACGCGCAAGGGACGCTAAATTCGGGAGCTTATATCCCCCCGGTTTCTAGCCGGGAGCTTTACGCATCAAGCCCCGTAAAGACGGAATATATTGCGATCTCTTTACGCCCCTACACAGAAAATGGTGGACACAAAGTAGATTTTATCCTTTGGTGAGTGGATACGATGCATCAGTTGACTGAACAACTTGATGAGAAAAATGCACCACTTCTATAAAAAAAGTAACATAATCGAGAGATAGATTTCATCAACAACAGGGCAAGTAGGCATTATCTAGGCAATTTGGGTTGAGGTGGAATTGATAATGGGGTTCATGAATAAACAAGTTTTTCGGGTTGGATTTTCATTGTTAATGGCGTTTTGGTTGGCGTTTGGTACGCTCACTCAGCCGGCGGTGGCTTTGACATCGGAACAAAAGCTGGTTTCGGAAGTTTGGCGAATTGTTAATCGCACTTATCTAGATGAGACGTTTAATCATCAAAACTGGGCGACTGTCCGGCAAAAGGCTCTGGAAAAGCCCCTCACAGACTCCAATGCCAGTTATACGGCAATTGGGAAGATGCTCAAGAGCCTCGATGATCCTTTTACCCGCTTTTTAGATCCAGAACAGTACCGCAGCTTACAGGTCAATACTTCTGGGGAACTGACTGGGGTAGGATTGCAAATTGCCTTGAATCCTGAGACTGGGAAGTTGGAAGTAGTGGCTCCAATCGCCGGTTCACCGGCAGAGAAAGCGGGGATTAGACCACGCGATCGCATTCTCAAAATTGAAGGCATCTCTACAGAAAATCTCACCCTTGATGAAGCTGCGACCAGAATGCGCGGTCCCAGTGGTAGCCTTGTGACTCTTTTAATCGAACGAGACGGAGATACAGAAACAGAAATTAGATTGACACGCGATCGCATTGCTCTTAATCCTGTGGTTTCCGAATTACGTGTTTCCACTGAGGGTACACCCATTGGCTACCTTCGCCTGACTCAATTCAATGCCAACGCCTCAACGGAATTGGCACACGCTATTTCTAGTCTAGAAAAAAAAGGCGCTGCTGCCTACATTCTGGATTTGCGAAATAATCCTGGGGGGCTATTGCAATCAGGAATTGAAATCGCCCGTCTGTGGCTAGACTCCGGCATCATAGTCTACACTGTTAACCGACAAGGCATTCAGGGTAGTTTTGAAGCCCAAGGGCCAGCCTTGACGAACGATCCTCTGGTGATTTTGGTGAATCAAGGAACTGCTAGTGCGAGTGAGATTCTCGCTGGCGCACTCCAAGATAATCGTCGTGCCCAGTTGGTAGGCGAAACCACCTTTGGAAAGGGTTTAATTCAATCATTATTTGAATTATCAGATGGTTCGGGCTTGGCAGTCACAATTGCTAAGTATGAAACTCCTCAGCACCGCGATATTAATAAACTAGGTATTAAGCCGGATACAGTGATTTCCCAAGCAGCCATTGACCGCGAACAGATTGGCAGCGAAGTGGATCTGCAATATCAAGCAGCAGTGGAACTTTTGATTAAAAACTCAGTGATGGTGCCAAAGGCGTAAAAAGTTAGGAGACGCGATTAATCGCATCTGTACAGCAGTTCGACTTATTCCCAGTCTCTGACTGGGAATAACCGAATAAATTGTGAGCGGATAGCTGCTGAACTTGCTTTTTGTCAGTAACTATGAGATATTTTGTCTGGGATTGAAAATACTGTATTCCTGTGGAATTAATGGAAAATACTGCTAAGTAGCAGAGTGTATAAACTTTTTGACATGAATTTAAGTTTTTTCAGAAAGCATCCACTGTTGTTTGTCATAATAATTTTCTTTGGACTTTTTTTTAGTAGTACAGTAGTTGCTGCCAACTTAAAATTATATTTTGCTGCTCAGAACTCTGGGTCAGTACAATCAGCAAATCCTCAAGCTATTACGATCGCAGATCAACAACTACCTGTAGATAAATTACTAAAATTGATCCAGCAGCGATTAATAATTGCACATGATGTAGCCCGGTGGAAATGGAATCACAAACGTCCTATTGAGGATCTAAAGCGCGAACAAGAGTTACTATTAAAGGTTAGGCAACAAGCAACAACCCATAGTTTAGAACCCGATAGAGTTGCAGGATTTTTTAAAGCGCAAATAGAAGCAGGAAAACTCATCCAAACAGTTGATTTTCAAAACTGGCAAAAACAAGGCATTAAATCTTTTCCTAACGTGCCAGACTTAAACCAGACATTGCGACCATCGTTAGATAAATTAAACACAGAACTTGTCTTTTCTTTAACAGAACTGACTCCTGTTCTAGGTTGTCCGCAGATACGGGAATTAATTCAGTCACGTTCCCAGGTGATTATTCAGGGAGATGGTATTGATCAGCAAGTACAGAGCCTAGCAATTTCACCCCTGCTGCAATTTCAAAGCGCTGCTTGCAAAGTGGGTAACTTCCATTGATCGGGCTAGCGACAAATTATTTTTATCTGACAACAACTGCGATTTTCTCGCTTATGCCGACAACGGTAGCTGAATCAGAAATTCAGTTCCTTCGCCAATACACTCCTAGCCAGGTTATGACTCTAGCATGAGGTTCAGCGTGTGGTTCAAAACGCAACGGGGAAGCCATGTAGACAGTTCCTTCAATCAATTCGGCTTTTTTTAATTTGGGCATGGCATTGTAGCGCCGCTCAAATTCAAAGCGGGTGAGGCGATCGCCGTTTTCCAACGGGGGAACTGTCAAACGCCAAAGCGAGGAATGAGGCATAATTAGGGCAGCGAGAATTTATTTTTATCCTACAACAACTGCCATTTTCTCGTTTATGCCGACAACGGTAGCTGAATCACAAATTCAGTTCCTTCGCCAAGTTGAGAGTTAACCTCGATCGCTCCGCCATGTTTTTCCACAATAATTTGACGGGCGATCGCAAGTCCCAACCCCGTCCCTTTCCCAACAGCTTTCGTAGTAAATAAATGGTCAAAAATCTTGTGTTTCACTTCTTCGTTCATTCCCTTACCATTATCCAGAATAGCAATTTTAACTAGATTATTTTCGACTGAAGTTGTAATTGTAATCCAGTTAGGATTGGCTTTTATTTTTTCAAAGCTACGGCCATGATTAGATTCATCTAATGCATCAATAGCATTAGCAATCAGATTCATAAATACCTGATTTAATTGACCGGGAAAGCAATTAATCGCCGGGATATTACCGTAGTTGGTGACAACTTCAATGGCTGGACGAGTCTCCGAAGCTTTGAGGCGATGGCGTAAAATCAAGATGGTGCTATCAATGCCTTCGTGGAGATTGAAGGCTTGTTTTTGGTCGCTATCGGCACGGGAGAAAGTACGGAGACTCTTACTGATAGACGTGATACGATCGCCACCATCTTTCATGGCTCTGATTAACTTGGGTAAATCATCCCGTAAATATTCTAGGTCGATTGTCTCTAATTCTTCTTCAATTTCCGTCCCAGGTTGGGGGAATTGCTCCTTGTAGAGGTCAATCAGCCCAAATAGGTCATTGATGGAATCTTGGACAGCGCCAACGTTGCCAATAATACAGCCAACGGGATTGTTGATTTCGTGGGCAACTCCGGCGACTAAGTTACCTAGCGCCGACATTTTTTCACTTTGAACTATTTGTAATTGAGCATTTTGCAGGTCGATGAGGGTCTGCTGGGCTTGATTGTAAAGTCGGGCATTTTCTAGACAAATCGCCACTTGGGTGCAGAGGAAGTCGAGAATAATGATCCGATCGCTGGTAAACACACCACTGGTTAAGCGATTGTTGAGATATAAAATACCAACCAAATGTCCTTGATTGAGAATGGGTAAACACAGGACACTTTTAGGCTGGTGTAGTCTCAAATAATCCTCAATTACGGGTAAATCGGTTTTTAAATCGTCAATGATCACGACTTGTTGAGTGTTTTTGACATATTGAATCAGTTTGACGGGTAGATTGGGGTTGTTTTCCAGGGGTTCGGAGTAGAGTTCGGTTGCAGTGGGTGTGGCGATCGCCCGGACTTCCCAGACTTGATTCTCGTTGGGTAAGATTAAGGCACAGCGATCGCCCCCCGAATTTTGCAGAATAACTTGGGTCAGTTGGTGGAGTAGATCCTCTAATTGAATCGTCCTCGAAAGTGCTTGGGAGGCTTTGAGAATGGCAGCAAAATCGAGGGTTGTATTGATGCTGGAACTGCTAGAACTTTTGTTGGTGTTGGAATGAAGGGAATAGTTGGGAGTGGAGATTGTTGCTAATGTGCCTAACATCGTCACTGAGGGTTCGGACTGCTGTAAAATCGGGCAAAGCAACTCTGGATAGCGGTTTTCCAAATCATCAGTTTTGGCTTTAGCTCCCCAGTGGGCATAGCAGTAATAGGCTTCTTGCATATAACCTGCGGCAACTTTTTCTTTACCCCAATTGAGATAAAACTTGCCGGCTAGTTCGTTGGCTAAGGCTTCTTCTTGGATGTACTCGTTGGCTTTAGCTCCAGATATGGCGCGATCGTACCAATCCCCTGCTTCATAATTTTTGCCTAAAATTCTACATTTTTCTGCTTCTACCAAATCCACCTTATGTTGGTGATTCATCGGGGCATGGTGCGCCCAGTGCTGTAACTGGGTTTGGTTTTGTGCCACCCGTTCTAAAGCGGTTGAACCCTCGCCTGACGGTTGATTTAACTGTGCTATGGCAATCAAAGAATCATAGAAATAAAATGCAGGTTCGCTGACCATTCCCGCAATAGCGATTAAATAGTTTCTAGCCTCAACTGCATGGTTGTTCGCTAGCTCAATTTCCCCAAACAAAAAGCAAAGGGTCAGCTTATACAAATAGAAGTGATACAGCCCAAATAGATCATTTGCAGACAGCAGCAGGGGCAAAAGTTCCGTCTCTTGGCGGGCTGAACCAGACAGCAGGGTGGGATGCTCCGCCAAACCTAGTAAGTTTAAAATAGATTGCCAACAAAGCAGGCAGTAATTGGCTGATGCCAATTGGTTAAGTTGCACCAAAGCATTGTAGCGCGCGTATCCTGCTCTAAGGTGGCAAGGGACTGACCGCACCAGAAAGTATTCACACAGAAACAGTAGGCACTATATGCGGCAAATTGCAGATTTCCCACTTCCAGGGCAGTCGTGTAGCCCTCCCTCAAGAGTGGTAATGTTTCTTTGATGTGAGCTTTGCGGTGTAAGATAGACGATCCCACCGTCACTAATACGTCAGGTTTAGCCGCTTTAGCATCAAGTTTTAAGACCACATTCAATGCCAACTGACCAAACTGTGTTGCTAAATCCACATCTTGCAAGAGATTACAGACAATCATGCTATAGCAACCATAGTTAAAAGCGGAAATAGCGATGTTTCCGTGCTGCAAGGATAATTTGACTGACAAGGAAACCAGTAAGGGGAACAAGGGAGAGCCACAGTGGTAAGCTGCTGCCACGATGCTGGTGGTAATTTGGACAATGGCAATGGTGTGGGCATCGGTCATCATCGGCAGGTGAACAAACTCTGCAATGTCCCGATCGCCAATCAGGTCGCTAATCTCTTGGATTGACTGTTGAATATCAGCTGGTGTGGGTGATTCGGTCAAAGTTACACCAAGCTGTTGCAGAAGTTGTGTACCAATCGCCAGGGCTTCGGTCAGTTTATTTTGGGTGGTATTGGCTTGAATTCTAATCCGGTAAACATTGAGCTTTTCCAGTAAAGAGTGTGCAGAGGTGATGACTGTCTCAATCAACTGTTCCATTGCCTCAAAGTCACCGATGAGCGAAGCCAATTCCGCCGCATCTTCATGGAATGATAGAGTCATTTCATATTGTTGCTGCCAAGCCTGTTCTCCTAGCAGGAATAATCCCGTGCTGGCATATTCACGCCCTGCTTGATATGCAGTGGCACTTTTGGCTTTGCGACAGGCAATCAGATTAAGTCTTGCTAATTCTTCTCGTTCTTTGGGTTGGTTAATTAAAGCAGTTCCGTAATTTAATTGATTGACTATTTCAAAAATCCGGTCAACTCTAGCATCTGGGGAAATCTGTTGTAAAAGTAGTTGCCCGATTTGGTAATGAGTCGTCTGTTTTTGCTCTTCGGGAATCAGTGAATAAGCAGCTTGTTGGACGCGATCGTGGAGGAACTTATAATTGAGCGTTTCAGTTTGTGTGTTTTGGGTTGTATCCAATTCGCCCACATAGAACTTATAAAGTTCACTTTGGGGGAGGATTAATCCTTCCTGCAAGGCTTTCCAGAGGGCGACGGCGGCATCAGATTCCGATTGTTGGGAGACAATCGCCAGCGTATTCAAATCAAACTGTGCGCCAATACAAGCGGCTAATTTGAGAATATCTTGGGTATAAGAGGGCAGTTTTTGTAACTGTGATGCCATAAATTCCACGACATCATCGGACATGGCGACAGTGCGAATCTCTGCCAGATCGCACTGCCAATGTCCCACGTTGAGATCAAAATGAATTAATCCATCTTGATACAATGCTTTGAGAAACTGGGTAGCAAAAAAGGGATTGCCTTTTGTTTTCAAGGCAATCAGTTCTGTCAAGGCAAGAGCCGTCAAAATATTGCAGTTGAGCGTATCAGCGACTAGCTTGTTTAAGCTACCCTGACTGAGAGGGCGCAAAGTAATGGTATTGATGGTGGCGTTAGCTTTGGCTACAGCATCTAAGGTCAACATTAAGGGATGCGCCGGTGAAACTTCATTATCTCGGTAAGCCCCAATCATCAATAAATAGCGACTTTCCGACTCATTCATCAAAAGTTGCATCAAATTGAGTGAGGCAGAATCAGCCCACTGTAAATCATCCAAAAACATCACTAAGGGATGTTCTTTAGTTGTGAAGACTTGAATGAATTTTTGGAACAGTAAATTAAATCTATTTTGTGCCGCAGTTCCTGATAATTCTGTCGCGGGTGCTTGCTTACCGATGATGCGTTCTAATTCGGGAATCACCTCAATGATTACCTGCCCATTGTCCCCTATAGCCTGAAGAATCTGAGTTTTCCAGATGTGTAATTCCGTATCGCTTTCACTGAGCAACTGCCCCATTAAATCACGGAATACTTGCACAAAGGCACTTAAGGGAATATTGCGATTAAATTGGTCAAATTTCCCTTTGATAAAATAACCGCGTTGCCGCACAATCGGTTTATGGACTTCGTTGACAACTGCGGTTTTACCAATACCGGAAAACCCCGTTACCAGCATCATTTCTGTTGCGCCAAAGCTGACTCTTTCAAATGCTTGGAGTAACGTTTCTACTTCGGTTTCTCTTCCATAAAGTTTATCAGGGATGAGGAAGCGATCGCACACATCCCGTTCTGCAATTGGGAAACTCTTAATTTCACCAGAAACTTGAAGTTGAGATAAACAATTTTCTAAATCAAATCTCAGCCCCAATGCACTCTGATAGCGGTCTTCAGCATTTTTTGCCATCAATTTGTTGACAATCTCTGAGAGTACAGACGGGATTTGTGGGTTAATTTTATGTACTAAGGGTGGAAGTTTCGCAATATGACAATGTACTAACTCCATCGGGTCGTTTGACTTGAACGGTAATTCACCAGTCAGTAATTCGTATAAAGTTACACCTAAAGAATAAAAGTCAGTCCGATAATCAATTCCCCGATTCATTCTTCCTGTTTGTTCTGGGGATATATAACTAAGTGTTCCTTCTAATACATTGGGATTTATCAGTGTTTGGGTTTCCCGTGGTAGTAAAGATGCAATGCTAAAGTCAATTAATTTAACTTGTTTGGTTTCAGGATTAATGAGAATATTGGCGGGTTTGATGTCTTTATGAATAATCCGCTCGCGATAGAGGATATCTAAGCTGTTGCAGAGTGCGATCGCTATCTCTAAAAACTCCTGTAGAGACGTTGTGTGCAACGCATCTACATGGGTGAAATAATCTCTTAGAGAAATCCCGCCAAAATCTTCCATCACTAACGCATAGCCATTTTGGCAGGGTTCCAGGCTGTAGGTGGCGATGAACAAAGGTGAGTTAAGATTTTTGGCAATGGTATACTGATTGCGAAACTGCACCAGTTCGCTGAAACCCGGATAAGAATTTTTCAGCAGTTTAATCACTACGGGTAATGAATCGGTTTCTCGATTCCCTCGAAAAACCAGAGTTCTAGAACCATTGTAGAGTTCTTCACTGATGCGATATCCGGGAATATTGGCTAGAGTGCTTACCATATTGCTAAATCCTGAAGGCTTCCAGATTTAGTATTCCCAGATATCTGAAGTTGTTTATAAAAAACACCAAAATTTTATTTACACCGGAATTTCAATAATAAATTTTGTTCCCTCACCCAGAACCGAGTTAAAACTCAATTTTCCGGCGTGGGTTTCTTCAACGATTTGACGAGCGATCGCTAATCCTAATCCTGTCCCTTTACCCACACCTTTTGTAGTAAATAAGTGGTCAAAAATCTTTTGTTTCACTGATTCATTTATCCCCTTACCATTATCAGCAATAGCAATTTTAACTAAATCATTTTTGACTGAGGTTGTGATTGTAATGCAGTTAGGATTGGCTTTAATTTCCTGAAAAGAGTGTCCATGATTAGATTCATCTAAGGCATCAATAGCATTAGCTATAAGATTCATAAATACCTGATTTAATTGACCAGGAAAACATTCTACTTGAGGAAAATTACCGTAGTTGGTGACAACTTCAATCCCAGGGCGTTGTTGATTCGCCTTGAGACGATGTTTCAAAATTAAAATTGTGCTATCAATGCCTTCGTGAATGTTAAATTTTACTTTATAATCTTGATCAGCACGGGAGAAAGTTCGTAAACTAGTGCTGATATTTTTGAGGCGATCGCACGCCATAGACATGGAATCAATTATCTTGGGTAAGTCTTCTAAAGTATATTCCAAATCTATTTCTGACTCGTGGCTTTTGATTTCCTCACTCTTGTTGGGGAAATTTTCTTGATATAATTTCCAGTGTTCGATAATATCAGTAAACGTTGGTTTAGCTTGTTCTAGACTGGCAGAAATAAAACCGAGGGGATTATTCATTTCGTGAGCGACACCAGCAACAAGATTACCTAATGCAGACATTTTTTCACTTTGGACAATTTGTAATTGTGCTTGTTGTAAATCTTGTAATGCTTGCCCGGCTTGTTGATACAGTCGGGCATTCTCTAGAGAGATTGCAGCTTGAGAAGCCAGGAGGTGAATTACTTGTAAGCGTTCGGTAGTAAACACGCCGCTTGTTAGCTGATTCTCTAGATAGAGAATTCCTACTAAATTCCCTTGGTTAATAATAGGTGTACATAAGACACTTTGGGGTTGATGTTGCAGCATATATTCCCCAATCACCCCAGAAATATTTGTTTGACAATTGTCTATGACAATTGTTTTTTGGGTATTCTTGACGTAATTGATAATTTTTCTAGGGATATCTTGACAAGTATCTATTAGTTGTGGTTCAAGGATAGTTTGTATTTGAGCTTGAGAATTGTCTCGATGATTAATCAAGGTAATTGCTTGGACTTGCCAAGTATCTTCCAGGGGGAGAATGAGTACAGATTTTTTCGCACCGGAATTTTCCAGGATGATTTTGGTGAGACTGGCGACGAGTTCGTCTAACTTAATACTGCTGGAGATAGTTTGAGCAGCTTTGAGGATGGAAGTCAAATCTAGGACATCGGAAATACTAATTATAGAAGTGTAAGTAGATGAGAAATTTGATGTCTGGGCTATGGTAGCTATAGTTTCGTTGTGTGTGAGGTTGATTTGTTGCTGTTGCAGGATGGGTTGAAGTAGTTGGGGATAGCGTTTTTCTAAGTCGTCGGTTTTGGCTTTTGCGTCCCAGCGAGCGTAGCAATAGTATGCTTCTTGCATATATGCAACAGCCACTTTTTCTTTGCCCCAGTTGAGGTAAAATTTCGCTGCAAGTTCGTTGCTCAGTGCTTCTTGTTGGATGTAGTTGTTTTGTTTAGCTCCAGCGATCGCCCGATCATAAAGTTCCATTGCTCTGGTAAAGTTAGTCAACACTCGACATTTTTCGGCTTCTACTAAATCGTACTTATGTTGAAAGTTCGCTGGCATTAACTGAGCGCGTTTCCATAAATGGCGTTGATTGACAATCACCCGCTTGAGTAATTGTTTTTTGACGCGATCGCTACTTTGGGCATAGGCTGCTAGTCGGGTGAGAGCATCAACCATCCAAATTTGAGTAATTGGGTAACAGCCAGTCTCGGAATATTCGTATGGTAACTGAGCATCGGCATAGCTTAAAGCCTTGGGGATATCTTCAAAAACATAGGCTAAAAAAGTTTTTAAGCTATAAAAGGTTGCTAGTGTGGAGGCTTCATCACGCTCTTCCCACAGGGATATTAATTTCATCTCATCACCACCAACCCCCAATAGGTTGAATGGTTCTGTGGATGTTTCTCGTAAATTGCAAAAAGTTTGATGATAGATTGCTAATAATTGTTGACTAGATTCATCCTTAGATTGTGCAACTATACCTGCAATAGTTGACATTTTTGCTTCTAGTTCATCTAACGGAATACCTAAATAGAACCTGATGACAACGGACAAATATGCAGCCAGACCCATAGATGTCAGATTACCACTGTCTGTTGCGGCCTTGATACTATCTTCGATTATAGGCAAACTAGAGTGGAAATCTTCTCGCCAGGGTTGAGAGAACCAAGGGGTGAGCGCTTTCACCTTTGCCGTAATTGATAGATTGGTAAAGCGATCGCTAAGAATAATTGCCAGTTTCCCCAGGCGATAACTTTGTTTCAAATCTCCCAAACTCGACAGGATCAAGCCGTAAGTACCATAAAAACTAGCTGCCCAAGGGGTGCTACCATAGCGCAATGTCAGCTGTACGCCAACCGTAGCTAAAACCACCATCAATTCTTGGCAACAAAAGTAAGCTGGGATTAGCAAGATATCTAAAATCTGCAATGGAGCTGTTTTTTCTGGGGCGGTAGTCTCTGGTAAAGCTAGCAGCCTTTCGTTAGATTTACCCCACAAGGCGATTTTAGTTTTGACTAATTCTTGTAAGAGAATCAATCGATGGGGTTGGGGAGATAATTTAATTCCCAACTGTTGCAAAATTTCTAAACCACAAGCGATCGCTTCTTGATATTGCTTTTGAACGGTATAAAATTGGATAATTGTCTCATAGGTTTTGACGCGATCGAGAGGTATCTGAGCGTGATCTAACACCAATTTGACCAGTGCGGGAACTACCTCAAAGTCTCTATTGAGGAAGGCGGCTTCGGCTAAGGTTTCGGAAAGTGCTAATGTCAGAGAATATTGTTTTTTCCAACCAGATGTTCCCAGCAATTGAGTACCTATTTGAGCATAGTTAAAGGCAGCAGTATAAGCAGTTGAAGCTCTTGCTTTCTCGGCAGCACGAAGATTGAGTTGAGCCAGCATTTCTCTTTCAGATTGCTCATGGAGCAGGGCAATAGCAATATTCAAGTGATTAACAATTTCAAATAGCCTTTCTGACTGCTGTTGGGCTGGAGTATTTGCCAACAGTAACCGTCCAATTTGTAAATGAGTATGCTGCTTTTGCTCTTCTGGAATCAGGGAATACGCCGCTTGCTGAACGCGATCGTGTAAAAACTTGTAAGGAACTGTAATATCAAAATTATGATTTGTCTGATCTGATTCCTTCGACTGGAAAAACTTGTAGGTTTCACTAATAGGCAAAATTAACCCTTCTTGCAGTCCCCGCCACAAGTAAGCTGCCGTTTCCGTTTCCGACTGCTGAGAAACGATTGCCAATGTGCTTAAGTCAAATTGATTGCCAATACAAGCCGCTAATTTGAATACTTCCTGAGTTTGTGTTGGCAACTTTTGCAACTGCAATGCCAAAAACTCCACCACATCATCTGTAGCTGCTTGCTGACTTACCTGAGCAATATCGCATTGCCAACAACCAAACTTAAAATCAAATTGAATTAATTGATCTTGATACAATGCTTTGATAAACTGGGTAGTAAAAAATGGATTACCCTGAGTTTTCTGCGATATCAATTGAGAAAGAGGTAATGCCAAACTTTCTGTACATTTAAGGGTGTCAGCAACTAATTGATTCACTTGGCCTTGATTTAAGGGTGCTAAAAGAATCGTATTAATTGTTGCTTGTTTTTTTTGCATTTCACTCAAAGTTAACATTAAGGTATGGGCTGGGCTAACTTCGTTATCACGATACGCACCAATTAAGAATAGATAACTTGTATCCGTCATTAATATCTGCATTAAATTCAACGAGGCGGAATCTGCCCACTGCAAATCATCTAAAAACATTACTAAGGGATGTTCAAAACTTGTAAAGACTTGGGTAAATCTTTGGAATAATAAATTAAATCTATTTTGAGTAGCAGTTCCTGATAATTCTACGGCTGCTGGTTGTTGACCAATAATTCTTGATAATTCGGGAATGACTTCAATAACTACTTGCCCATTATCTCCCAATGCTTCTAGTATCTTATTTTTCCATTGCAGGATTTGAGCATCACTTTCTGTTAACAATTGTCCCATTAAATCCCGGAATGCTTGCACAAAGGCACTGAAGGGAATATTACGTTGAAATTGATCATATTTACCTTTGATAAAATAACCGCGTTGCCGCACAATGGGTTTATGGACTTCGTTCACAACTGCTGTTTTACCAATCCCGGAAAAACCAGCTACCAGCATCATTTCTGTTGCACCAAGGCTAACTCGCTCAAAGGCTTGCAGTAGGGTTGATACTTCGGTTTCTCGTCCATATAATTTTTCAGGAATGATGAAGCGATCGCACACATCCCTTCGCGCAATTTCAAAGTCTTCAATATTACCACTTTCTTGCAACTGATGTAAACAATTTTCTAAATCAAATTTCAGTCCTAAAGCACTCTGATATCTGGATTCTGCATTTTTCGCCATCAATTTTTTGACAATTTCTGAGAGTACAGGCGGGATTTTTAGGTTAATTTCATCTACTAAAAGCGCTTCTTTTGCAATGTGACAATGCACCAATTCCATCGCATCATTTGATGGAAATGGTAACTCTCCTGTGAGTAATTCGTAAAAAGTGACACCCAAAGAATAAAAGTCAGTCCGATAGTCAATCCCTCGATTCATTCTGCCTGTTTGTTCTGGAGAAATATAAGCGAGTGTTCCTTCTAATACATTGGGATTAATGAGTGTTTGGGTTTCGCGTGGTAGTAAAGATGCAATGCTAAAGTCAATTAATTTAACTTGTTTGGTTTCAGGATTAATGAGAATATTGGCGGGTTTGATGTCTTTATGAATAATCCGCTCCCGATAGAGTATATCTAAGATATTGCACAGTGCGATCGCTATTTCTAAAAACTGTTGTAGAGACGCGATATATCGCGTCTCTACAGAGGTAAAATAATCTTTGAGAGAAATCCCGCCAAAATCTTCCATCACCAACGCATAGGCATTTTGGTAGGCTTGGAGGCTGTAGGTTTGGATAAAAAGAGGTGAGTTGAGATTTTTAGCTATAGTGTACTGATTGCGAAACGACAAGAGTTCGCCGAAACTCGGATAAGGATTTTTCAGCAGTTTAATCACTACTCTTAAGGAGTCGGTTTCTCGATACCCACGATAAACTTGGGTTCTGCAACCATTGTAGAGTTCTTCACTGATGCGATATCCGGGAATATTGACTCTTGTACTAACCATGCTGCTAAATCCTTAAGACTTCTAGATTTAGTATTCCCAGATATCTGAAGTTACTCAACAAAAATAGCAAAAATTATACCGGAATTTCAATGAAAAATTTTGTTCCCTCACCGATAATAGAGTTGAAACTCAATTTGCCACTATGAGTTTCTTCGACGATTTGACGGGCGATCGCTAGTCCTAATCCTGTTCCTTTCCCGACAGCTTTTGTCGTGAATAAATGGTCAAATATCTTTTGTTTGACTGATTCATTCATCCCCTGGCCATTATCAGCAATGGCAATTTTAACTAGATTATTTTCGACTGAAGTTGTAATTGTAATCCCGTTAGGATTGGCTTTTATTTTTTCAAAGCTACGTCCATGATTAGATTCATCTAATGCATCAATAGCATTTGCCAGTATATTCATGAATACCTGATTTAATTGACCAGGAAAGCATTCGACTTGAGGTAAATTACCGTAGTTGGTGACAACTTCAATCGCTGGACGTTGTTCATTCGCCTTGAGACGATGTTTTAAAATTAAAATTGTACTATCGATGCCTTGGTGAATGTTAAATGGTACTTTATAATCTTGATCAGCACGGGAGAAAGTTCGTAAACTAGTGCTGATATTTTTTAGGCGATCGCACGCCATCGTCATGGAATCAATCATCTTGGGCAAGTCTTCTAAACTATAATCCAAGTCGATATCTTCAGCATGATTTTTGATTTCATCACTGCCATTGGGCAGGCTTGATTGATAGAGTTTTAAGTGTTCAACAATATCAGCGATCGTAGGTTTAGCAAGTTTTAGACTGGCAGCAATAAAACCGAGGGGATTATTCATTTCGTGAGCTACACCAGTAACTAAGTTGCCCAGTGCAGACATTTTTTCACTTTGCACCATTTGTAATTGGGCGTTTTGCAGATCAGTTAGCGCTTGTTGTAAATCAAGTGATTTTTGCTGCAAGGCAAGTTCAGCAAGTTTACGTTCGGCTTCAAGCCGCGCCCTTTCGCTAATATCTCGCATCACAACTACTGCACCGACTTTGTTACCCAAAGGATCGAAGATTGCTTGTCCGCTTGCTAACAAAATTTTCTTAGAACCATGCTTCGGCGCAATTACCATTTCGGCATTTTCGACTATTTCCCCTTGCAAGGCGCGAAACAGAGGGATTTCTGTGATTGACAGAGGTGTTTGACCATCAGGTTGATAGAGATCGAAGTGTTCTGCCCATTGTTCTGCTGGTAATGATTCTACTGGTAAGCCATGAAACTCACGAGTTGCGTTATTGAATAAGGTCAATTTGCCACTAGCATCACAAACAACAATTCCATCGGTAATATTGTGAATAATGGCATTCAAGAACTCTCGTTCTTTGGCTAGAGATGCTTCGGCCTGTTTGCGTAAGCGAAGCTCTTCGTAGACATTGCTAATATCAATCATCACCCCATCCCATAAGATTGCGCCATCGACTTGTCGCTCTGGACGAGCAAGAGATTGAATCCATTTGACGGTTCCTGAAGGCAGGATAATCCGACATTCTAGGTCAAACGGTGTCAGAGTTTGGGCAGAGTAAGCGATCGCTTGGGTAATAGCTGGTTGATCGTCAGGATGATTCATGGCGTAAAGGCTATGCGTCCCTGCCATCACCGACTCTGGTGCTAAACCATACAAGTCCAGGCAGCCAGAGCTAACGTAGGGTGTTGAAGTTGAACCGTCGGCCGCCAGACGAAATTGGTACACCATACCAGGAATATTATTCGCCAAATTTTGGAAGCGGGTTTCATTAGCCTGCAATTTTGCTAAAGATTGTTCCAACTGTTGAACATAGTTCTGGGAATTTCGATAAAGTCGGGCATTTTCCAAAGAAATGGCAGCTTGAGCGCAAAGTAAGTTCAGGAGTTCGACGCGATCGCTGGTAAAAGCTCCGGTTGTCAAATTATTTTCCAGATACAATATGCCTAGCAACTTACCCTGATGCAAAATCGGGCTGCACAAGATACTCTTGGGCTGCTGTTGCTGAATATACGGGTCATTGATTAATTGCAGATGCACCGTGGCATCAACAATTACTGCTGGTTTTAAGCTGCGTTTGACGATATTAATTAAGCTAACTGGCACATCACCAGAGTCTTCCACGGGTTGCGGGTTAAGCAACATTGGGTAAAAATCGATGTGGGCAATTCCCTTGTTCTGTCCAGATGCAACACCAAGTGAAAGCTGTGCTAAAGCCTGAATTAACAACCGATCTGACTGCAAAAGCATGAACACACACTTATCGGCTCCGGCATTTTCAATGACGATATGCAGCAATACCGAGAGCAGTTTTTCGAGTTCGATTTCGCCAGAAAGGGTTTGAGAAGCTTTGAGAATGGTAGCTAAATCTAAAGCAACAGAGACGCTGCTACTGCTGGAAGTGGCAGAACTGGTGGAGGTGACACTCTCCAATCTGAAAATCGTTTCGTTAGTTGAGAGGGGAGAACGGGTTTGCTCTAAGATGGGGGCGAGAAGTTGGGGATAGCGTCGTTCCAAGTCGGCGACTTTGGCTTTAGCGCCCCAACGAGCATAGCCGTAGTAGGCGTTCGTCATGTATGACTGGGCAATGCGCTGTTTACCCCAGTCGAGGTAAAATTTAGCTGCTAGTTCATTGGCGAGGGCTTCTTCTTGGATATAACCGTTTTCTTTGGCTCCTTTAATAGCGCGATCGTACAAGTCCATAGCCTCAGCTTTATTTCCTTGCACTCGCTGCTGTTCCGCCTCCACTAGATGAAACTTGTGCAATAAATTCATCGGCGCATGGTCTGCCCACTTCTTCATTTTTTCTTGGTACTTTGCTACTCTACTCAAAAGAGATTCTTGTTGTGAATCTGGCACAGATGAGTAAACTGCTAAGTGCGCCAAAGAATCATAGAAGTACGATACTGGTACGACCAGAAGACCTCGCACTCCATCTAAATACTGTTCAGCTTGCAGCGCATTTTCCTGTGCTTGTGGATAGTCTCCAAACAAGTAGCAAAGAATCAATTTATTAAAATAAAAGTGCTGAAGCCCAGTTATATCATTAGCATCTTTCAGCCGTGGTAAAGCTGTTTCCTCGTTATAGACTTCACCCTTTAAGATGCATGAATTTTCTGAGGGATTCAGCAAGTTCAAGACTGATTGTTGAAAGATTTGATGAAAGCTTAAAGCATTTTCTTGCTTGAGTCGAGTTAGGACATCACTGATGGTTACCATTTCTTGTGCAACTATTGTCAGTTCCTGTCCCATCAGATACGTGTGCTGGTATTTATGTATGGCAGCATAGCCAGCAAATCCAAAATTGCCGCCTTCCAGTCCGCTTTGGTAGGCATCCCAAAGAATTGGCAACGTTTCTCTGACATGAACTTTGGCATGAGCTATACAAACTCCCATTACAAAAAATACAGACGCTTTCATGTCTGGATCATTGAACTTTTCTGTTAGGTTTAAGGCTAATTTACCAAATTGATAAGCCGATTCAATATTCTGAAACACTGCATTTAACAGTAAACCGTAACAAGCGTAACCATAACTTGAGAAAGCTGAATTGCCATAGTTGATTGATAAGCTCACCAGTTCACATATCACCAATGGATATAGTATCGGTGCAGCTTGATAGATAGCAGGGCCAATATTGGCTAACATCCTGGCAGCCGATAGATGCTCGATATCTGTCATCAATGGTAGATTAATCAATTCTTCGATATTCTTCCCCTCCAGATTGCTGGCGGTTTGAGTGAGTGCTTGGTGAATGTCTGAGGGTTCGGGTGATTCTGGTATGCTTACCCCCAAAAGTTTCAAGGCTTCTAACCCAATTTTGACTGCTTCTAGCTTTTTGACTTGCGCCATATCAGCTTGGATTTTGACGGCATAGATTTTCACTTTGTCAATGGGAGTTTTTGCCTGTTGCAGGACAATATCTGCCCATTGCTGCATCTGCTGAAAATCGCCGTTGAGGTACGCGGTTTCTGCTGCTAGTTCATACAGTGCGAGGGTGAGGTTGTAGTGGGTTTGCCAGCAAGACTGCCCCTTGCTCAGGTTCAGCAAGGCGATGCTTGTGATGGAATACTCCAATGCAGCTGCATAAGCTGTTGCGGCTTTAGCTTTTTGTCCAGCGTTCAAATTGAGTTGAGCCAGTTCTATTTGCTGGGATGGTTCAATTATCAGGGATTTCCCGATATTGAGTTGATTGACAATCTCAAATAGGTTTTTGTCTGATTCTGTGACTGGCGTATTATTCAGCAGCAGTTGCCCAATTTTCAGGTGAGTTGCCTGTTTTTGCTCGTCTGGAATCAGGAAATATGCCGCTTGTTGGACGCGATCGTGCAGAAATTTGTAAGCACAGGTGTCAACTTTCTCTGCTGATGTTTGAACTGTGGCGGCTGATGCTTCAGTTTGATAAAACTTGTAAACCTCATTGATCGGAATGATAAATCCTTCTTGCAATGCTTTCCACAAATCCGAAGCGGCTTCTGTGTGCGACTTTTCCAAAACGATCGCCAGCGTCGCCAAATCAAACTGATTGCCAATACAAGCTGCCAGTTTCAAAACATCTTGAGTGATGTTGGGCAATTTCTGAAGCTGTTGGGCCATAAATTCCACCACATCATCAGTGAGAGCAAGCGATCGCACTTGTGCTACATCACACTGCCAAAAACCTGTCTCCCAATCAAAGGTAATCAGCCCATCTTCATGCAGCGCTTTCAGAAACTGAGTCGTGAAAAAGGGATTTCCTTTGGCTTTTTGATAAACTAACTCTGTCAACGGCAATGCCAGTTCAGTTGCACAACTGAGGGAGTCGCCGATTAAATGATTCACATCTGCTTGACTCAAGGGAGCTAGAGTCAGAGTGTTGACACCTGAAGATGTCTTTTCGATTTCATCTAGCGTTAACATCAGTGAATGAGCCGCAAACACTTCGTTATCGCGGTATGCGCCAATAATGAATAGATAACCGCGATTGCTTACCATCAACAGCTTCAGCAGATTCAGCGATGCCGAATCTGCCCATTGCAAATCATCGAGAAACATCACCAACGGATGTTCTGTTGTGGTGAAGACTTGAATGAAATTTTGGAACAGCAGATTAAAGCGATTTTGTACCGCACTGCCCGATAGTTCGGCGATCGCAGGCTGTTTGCCGATTATCTGCTCCAATTCAGGAATCACCTCGATCAAAACTTGCCCGTTCTCGCCAACTGCCGCTAAAATCTTGCTCTGCCATTGCTCCAGTTGCCTATCGCTTTCACTCAGCAACTGTGCCATCAAATCACGAAAGGCTTGGACAAAAGCAGACAGAGGAATGTTGCGGTTGAACTGGTCGTATTTCCCTTTGATGAAGTAGCCGTTCCACCGGACGATCGGCTTATGCACTTCATTGACGACTGCGGTTTTGCCAATGCCAGAGAAACCTGCCACCAGCATCAGTTGGGAGCCACCATTGGCAACATGACCAAATGCCGCCAGTAATGTCTGCACTTCTGATTCGCGTCCGTAGAGTTTTTCGGGTATAAGAAAGCGATCGCTGATATCGCGCTGTCCCAAATCAAACCAAGTATGCTTGCCTGTTTCTCGCCACTGTTCTAAGCAGGTCACAAGGTCATGTTTAAGTCCTAACGCACTCTGATAGCGGTCTTCGGCATTCTTCGCCATCAGTTTGCGAAGAATCTCGCCCAGCATCAAGGGCAAATCGGGGCTGAAATCGCAGAGGAAGGGTGGAAGCTTGGCAATGTGGCAATGCACCAACTCCATCGGGTCATGGGAGTCAAAGGGCAGTTGTCCGCTCAATAGTTCAAAGAAAGTCACACCTAATGAATAGAAGTCGCTGCGGTAGTCAATGCCCCGGTTCATTCGTCCGGTTTGCTCTGGGGAAAGATACGCTAGTGTTCCCTCTAGTCCGTTGATGCTCTGGATCTCCTGGGTTTCTCGTGGTAAAAGCGAGGCAATACTGAAGTCAATCAGCTTAATTTGTTTGCTGTCAGGATGAATCAGGATGTTGGCTGGCTTAATGTCTTTGTGAATGACGCGCTGTTGATGTAACAGGTGTAGCGTGTCTAATAGTTGCAGAGCAATTGCAAAGAATTGCTCTAAAGTCAGTGGTTTTCCTTGAGTAAATTCCCGCAAGGAAACACCACCAAAGTCTTCCATGACTAGGGCGTAGCCGTTGCGATAAGCTTCGAGGGTGTAGGGCTTGATGATGCTGAGAATATCTAGGTTTTTAGCGATCGCATATTGGTTGCGAAACTGTACTAATTCGCTGAAGGTAGGGTATTCTCGTTTTAAGAGCTTGATCACAACTGGTAGGCGATCGCCTTCTCGAACTGCCCGATACACTTGGGTGCGAGAACCTGAATAAAGTTGCTCTATGATTTGGTAGCCAGTGATCGTTACAGTTCCATCAACTTTTGAGCTCATAAACTTTTGTGAGAATTCTTGTGTACTAAGGTTAGAATTCCCAGGACAATATCTTAGTTAACAAACGTTACAAAACTTGCATTAAACAGCAAAGCACTTTAGTAGATGTGGCGATCGCTTTTTCTTTAGTCCGCAGAGGCGGACTACGGTGTAGACGCAATTTCCGGTTAAGTCTCATAGTCCCTGAGATACCTCAAGAAAGGTTTTACTACGTAAAACCTGTCCCTCTCCTTACTAAGGAGAGGGATTAAAGATAGGACTCTTTGAGGTTTTAGAGGACTTTTGGGTAATCGGATAACTTGTGTATACACGGTAGCCTCTAAAGTAGGGGCTGTATCCGCAGCAAAGCTGGTAAATCTAGAGAGGCGAGGTGTTGATAAGCTTGATCTATGACACGCTTGCCTCTGAGAAAGCCTGTATTAGCTCCAGGACAAATATACTGAAGACTTTCTGGTGTAAAACGTTCTAACAATAATCGAAGACTGTTAATTTGCCTAGGCCAGTGAAAGGTTTTCGCTGTGCGTAATGGTACTGGTTGACCCTGCTGGTTAGGAACTAAATGGCGACCAGAAAACAAGATACCTCCAAATTCCCTGTAGTAGAGGCAAGATGAGCCGGGAGAATGGCCTGGTGTCCAAATCACTTGTGTAGCGGCATCGAGAGTAAATTCCTGCCTAAAGGTAGTTACAGTTAAGCCTGGTAATAAATAAGCTTCTTGCTCTTGAACCAGCACCTCGCAGCCAAAGGTTTGCTGAATTTCAGCAGTTTTGCCAATAGCACCTCGATGGGTAAGAAATAACCAACGCACGCCTCCATGCGCTCCGAAAAAATCTTGATTTGTTTGATCTAGGGCAGGGCAATCTATGAGGATATTGCCTTCATTTCTTACAATAAAATAAGAGGTTCCCCCTAATGTGTCCCGATTGGGTGGAAAAGCAAAGTGCGATTCGTTGGTTAGTGAATCACGGTAATCAGCCCGTAAATAACTAACCCAGCCCGACAGCAGATTACTGTCACTAAAGGCTGAACTCTCGGTTTGATGCAAGTGTAAGCCTTGCCATTCAGACTCAGAATTGACTCCTTATCTGCCCACACCGAACAAGCTCGGTTCTTGTAGAGTGAAGCTGGGAACAGGGCGCAATCAGACGACCGTTGCGGGTTGACACTGGCGCTAATAGGGAGTTCCTATGATGAAACAGAGCCTAGAAAAGCGACTTACTCTTAGGCAGGGCGCAACCAAAAACCCCTGACCCCACTGGAGTCCATTCCCGCCGGAACATGGGTTTAGTATCGGCAAGAGTCAAGGGAATCCAGTAGTCGAATTGGCTACATCTAACGGAACAATCAATCTCTCCGAGGGAACGAATAAAAACGAGTTGTGGGTCTAGGGGCAGTCGAACCCCAAGTAGCCCAGACGAGCGGAGGAATCCCCACAATTCGGGTAGGACAGACCGTAATTGGTCTGAGGTGTTCAGAAAATACAAACTCTAGAAGAGAAAATGATTAGACACAGTAGACATACTAGTGAATCTTGGAAAGCACTACCGTGGAAGAAATTCCGCCGAAATCTTTTCCGCCTTCAAAAGCGCGTATTTAAAGCTGTTCAAGTTGGAGACAAGCGGAAAGCGCGGTCACTCCAAAAGCTTATTCTAAAATCAACCTCGGCTCGATTTCTTGCAATAAGACAAGTATCTCAGCTAAACGCTGGTAAAAAGACGGCTGGTATCGATGGGAAGAAATCCCTCTCATTCATGGAACGCTTCAACCTTGAAGAACTACTGAAAATGAATAGTGGAAATTGGAAGCATCAGGGCTTACGGGAAATCCCCATCCCTAAAAAGGACGGGACAACCAGAATGCTTAAAATACCAACCATCGCGGATAGAGCTTGGCAATGCCTCGCAAAATATGCACTCGAACCAGCACACGAAGCCACTTTCCACGCTAGGAGCTATGGGTTTAGAACTGGGCGCTCTGCCCATGATGCCCAACGGTATATTTTCACCAACCTAAACTCCAAAGCCAACGGAATAAACAAGCGAGTTATTGAACTCGATATCGAAAAATGCTTCGACAGGATTAACCACTCAGCAATAATGGACGAACTCATTGCCCCTAAAGGCTTAAAACTCGGAATATACCGATGCCTCAAGGCAGGAATTAACCCAGAATTCCCCGAACAGGGTACACCTCAAGGGGGAGTGGTCAGCCCACTACTAGCGAACATCGCACTTAATGGGGTAGAAAGTATTTATCAATCCAAGGACAACCAAGGAAGAATCACCGAGCCATCAGTCCGATACGCGGACGATATGGTTATTATAATTCGACCCGAAAATGATGCGATAGAGATACTTGAAAGAATCAGCGAGTTCCTCCGCAAACGCGGAATGAATGTAAGCCAAAAGAAAACCAAAGTTACCGCCGCGACAGATGGGTTTGATTTCCTCGGCTGGCACTTTAAAGTGCAGAAAAACGGAAAGTTCAGATGTAGCCCCTCAGTGGACAACTTCAAAGCTTTTCGTAAGAAAGTAAAACACATCGTCAACAACTCGAATTATGGTTCTACCACAAAGGCTGAGAAATTAGCCCCGGTAGTTAGAGGTTGGAGAAATTACCATAAGTTCTGCAAGATGGACGGGTCTAGAAACTCGTTATACCACATTAAAAAAAGAGCTTACACGGTATTCAACAAGGAAACCAAGCAAAACCGCTACTCTAGCAAAAAAGTACTAGACAAGGCATTCCCAGCAGTTTCCCACTCCGAAAATAAACACGTCATGGTTCAAGGAACAAAATCCCCCTATGACGGAAATACAGCCTACTGGAGCGAACGTAAAAGCAAGCTCTACGACGGCGAAACCTCTAAAACTCTCAAAAAGCAAAACCATAAATGTGCTTCCTGCGGTCTGAAATTCATCGATGAAGAAAAGGTACATCTGCACCACATCGACGGAAACCACGCCAACTGGAAGAAAAATAATCTTGAAGCAATTCACGAGAGTTGCCACGATTACAAACACATGAGCAAAAGCGCAAGCTGAGAACATCGGAAGCTGGGTGCGGTGAAAGCCGCATGCCCAGATTTAACTGAGAGGTGCGCGGGATAATACCCGCCATCGACTCAACCAATGCTCTCTTGTACGAAGTCCGATTGCAGAGAAACTCCGCTAGGAACTTCGTCAAGGAAGACAGCCCGTGGTGGCTTAGTTGTATGACTTGGCACTTGAGGTAAAAGGCACATGATCAAAGAACCGAAACTGAGAAGTTGTGAACAATCTGATTACAGTGTGGAAATTCTGAAGAATTGAAACTTGAGCGTTAACCAACCCTGTTAACCGTTGTGAATAAAATTGGGGTTTCAGCTCTACCTTGTAGTTAATGCTATGGTGCTGAAGCTACTAGTGGGGCATTTTGTCCAAATTACTAAAGATAATATGGCATTTTGGTTTCTGTTTATCCTCCTACTGGGGCTAGCTACTTATCTAATGGTGCAGCACAACGTCGCTCACATTACCCGGACGCCAGTATGGTTGTTGTGGCTGGTTTTAATGACACCAGCATTTCTGTTGAGTGGATGGACGCTGATGTACGGGCCCAAACAACCTCCGCCGCCAGCGCTGATTCTCTGGTCGTTATTTGTCTGCACACTGTTGTACTGGACATTGTTTCAATGGGGGCGTCAAACGCCAACAGATACACAGACCGAAGGCCAAGCTCAAGCCTCAGAATCACAGCCGACTATCCAGCCTACCCCAGAACCAATAGTGCGTCCCATTGAGCTAACGGAAGAAACCCAACTACGAAATTGTTTTCCTTGGTCTGTATACTACGTTCAAAATATTGAGTATCGACCACAAGCTGTGATTTGCCGTGGTCAGTTGCGAACTAAAGCCAGCAACGCCTACCAGCAGATTAAGACTAATATTGAAGCACAATTTGGCGATCGCTTCGTGCTGATCTTTCAAGAAGGTTTAAATGACAAACCTTTCTTTGTGCTGGTTCCCAACACTCAAGCTGCTAAAGAGAGAAATACACCACCACGCAACCAAGAACGCTTAACTCGACCCGGATTAGCACTTCTGCTGCTAGCAGCCACTTTGGTAACTACTACCTTGGTGGGGGTGCAAAATGCTGGTGTTTCTCTGCCGCCGATCTGGGAAATTGGCTCTTTGTTCAAAGTTCTATCTAACCAAAATGTCCTATTCAAAGGATTGCCCTATGCTTTAGGACTGATGACAATTTTGGGCATTCATGAATTGGGACATTATTTGACAGCTAAATTTTACAATATTCGCTCGACGTTGCCTTACTTTATTCCCGTGCCTTTCTTCTTGGGAACTTTTGGCGCATTTATTCAGATGCGTAGTCCTATTCCTAACCGCAAAGCTTTATTTGATATTAGTATCGCTGGGCCAATTGCAGGTTTTGTTGTTACCTTGCCATTACTAATATGGGGCTTGGCTCATTCTGACGTGGTTTCCCTGAATGAAAAAACCCGAGTTTTAAATCTTGATGCTCTTAATCCCAAGTATTCAATTTTACTGGCGCTACTCTCGAAGTTGGCCTTGGGAAGCCAGTTAACAGCAAAATCAGCCCTTGACTTACATCCAGTTGCAGTAGCTGGTCTTCTGGGATTAATTGTCACAGCGTTAAATTTAATGCCTGTGGGACAACTAGATGGAGGTCACATTGTCCATGCGATGTTTGGACAACGAATTGCAATGGTAATTGGTCAAATTGCTCGCGTGTTGTTGCTATTACTTTCTTTAGTTCGGGAAGAATTTTTGGTGTGGGCGATTATCTTATTATTTATGCCGTTGGTTGATGAACCAGCGCTGAATGATGTGACAGAATTGGATAATGTACGTGACATTTGGGGATTACTGGCGATCGCTTTGTTGATTGTAATTGTTTTGCCATTACCGCAGGCGATCGCTAACTTTTTGCAAATTTAAAAAGTATCAGCACAGAGATAGCAAAGTCTCTAAATTTTATTTTTTTCCAACTATGAAATTAACCATCGGTTGGGATTTTTTATTGAAATTATAAACAGTATTAAACAATAGCCTTTACTCCGCCATTAGTGAGAGTTAAGACAAAATCATTCTTGTCAATTAGTAATAATGCTGAAAATTCACTTATAAATAGAGTATTAAATTAATCTTTGTACTGGATTTTGAGGCAAGAATGAATCATGCTTTTAAATGTGACGCGTAGGCGTAGCCAGTCGTAGGTAGGCATCGCACGCCTAAAAATTCTGTTGACTAGCCCGATTTTCAGCATAATTCTAACTACTATTATTTATTGACAAAAGCTCTATAAATTTAACCTCTTACCGATGGGGAGCAATGTACACAAAGAATACCGATGTTGAGGTGTTTGAGTATGATGTTGTTCGTTTTTGCTTAAAATTTTCAACCCCGGTACTGTCCCTGAGAATGATCTACTTTTGTGAATATAAAGGGAATTTTAGCAATAGTAGTTGTATTATATTGAGCCAATGATGGCAAAGTAAGCAACATACAACCCGGTTTCACTTAACTAAAAAAGGAGCGACACAGAGTGGAAAATCAGAATCAGTTAAAGGAAGAAAGAAATCAACTACCGCAACCAGATTATAGAGATTTGCTCTCAAAAATAGATGAGGAATTGAATGGAGAGTCAGGAGGAAAAATATTTTCTTTGAAAAAAGACTCTAATAACGGGAGATTAAGGTTAATCATTGATATTCATGCCTTTGCTTACCAGCTAGCTAAAGCTAAAGATATAAGATTACCGTTGTCAAAAGACGAAAAAACATATCGAGCGACAATAAATATAAACGATGCTTGTCGTGACGTATTTAAAGACAAAATTAAATCAATAAAAGCGACTTTATCCAAACTTTTAATAGACGAAATTAGGAATAGCACAGGTTTAAATTCCAATGCACAAATTGCAGATAATATCATTGAGCAATTAATTGATTCAATGCTTACGCCCTTGGCAAAAAATTCTCAAGATTCTTCCTTATTTACCTGGAATTTCCCCCAATCCCCTGGATTAAGTAGCCAAGAACTAACCTTGGAGTCTGAGTTTGATAATCCTGCGATTATAAACCACAAAGTCACTATAGAAATAAATAGTGCAACTAGATTCCGCGAACTTGTATTAACGGCACTAGAAAACTATATTCGTCTGAAGATGAATGATGAGTCAGATATATCTGATTATGTAATTCGCAATGTAAGAACTAATCTGGAGTCTATCAAGATTCATGGCTCTCAGGAATTATCATTACTTGAAAAATTAATTAATCAAGAAACAATCGGAAGATTAAAAAGAGAAGCGGAGATAAATTTTTTAGAATTTTGGGCAGAAGTGATTGGTGAAGAATGTAACGATTTAAGTAAAAACAGAGAAGTCATATATAAGGATGATAAAGGAGAAAATTCACGTCAAATATCATCCAACGAAGCATCATTTTATTTGAGAGACTACAGTAGACGCATTAGATTATTAGAAAAATTCATCAATGACCCGAAGAAAGCTGATGATTATTACGATTTAGTATATCAGGGTGTGACTGTAAATATTAAAGAATTATTTTCTCGTAGGGATGCTTTTTTTGAATTACCTATTGTTGGGCAAATTAATGGTTGTATTGGGCAGACAGATGACCCACGTTTAGGTATAACATCAATAACTTTTGGATTAAAATTTAAATTCAATGGGCGCGTAAATAATCCAGTTAAATACGCTACTTCATTCGCTTACGGACTTGACATAATTAACCCAAATTCAAACTTAAATAATCAAAAAATTGATGAAAATCCCTCGGGAAAAACAGATTGGCGGGTTGAAAAAATAATTAAATATTTTATTATTTATTATTTTGCATTTGCGTGTCCTAATCCCTCGGAAGTAAATTATCGTTATCAAGATGTTCTCCAATTTGATGTAATTAAACATTTTACAGACAAAGTGTTGCCTATTTTCAGTAACCCAGATAATCAGAGTGATGGAAATAAGCAAAACTTTTTGGCGGAGTTTACTAGTGATATTAATCAAGATTTCGTTTCACACAACCTAAAAGCAATAGTAAAACTTATCCAAAAATATTTAAAATATCCAAATTTTTTATTATCAGATGAGAAGCAAGTAAGTATTGGGATATCAAAGAAATTACTGGTTTCTGAATTGACAGAAATAAGTAGTACAGATAGATTTTTTGGAGAAGAACTTTCTTCGGGTAATTTGAAACAATGTCTCAAGCATATCTTTATTTCCCTACAGGGGGTAACAAAACAAGCAATTATCCAGCTACCCGTAAAGCTGAAATTTGAGACAGATAATTTCTATCGAGCAGCAAAAAAATGTGAGTTTGATATGGCTTATCAAACTGACGATATACAAATGCTCACTGTCTTCCATAAGTTTGTAAAATCTAATAATGCACAACAGTTTGAGCGCGATAAAAAGAATATAAAACAACTTGCACAATTATTAGGTAAAAAATCTGATTTCCTGAAGCAAGTTAATACACTTAACAATGCTGACGAAGCTAGTGATTTACTCAGCAGTGTTGTATTTGATGGCTCAATTATAGAGTTTCAAATAGGGGAGGTTTCTTTAGAAAAAGCTACAGATGAAGGGCGTTTCAAATACGAGCTTACATTAAAGACCCTTGGATTTATAATCCTAGAACTTCTCACTAGTAGGGTGAAAAAAAACAAAAGTTTATTTGTAGGGCAGTGGATACTGCATGAAACACCGGAAGAAGAAACAACACAACAGGAAGCACTAATTCATCAAACGGTTGAAGAATGGAATCACTTATTAACTGACTTTATGTTCATCAATTCTCAAGGGATAGTGTTACCGAAAATCGACCGTTTTAGAATTGCTAATGCGAAGAAATCACTGTACTCTGTATTACCTCAAAAATACCATAGCAAAAATAACGATAAACGGATACTAAAAAAATTATTAATAGTAATGGTGTCTAGTAACAAGTGTGATGCTCGTTCGTCACGTTGGGAAGATAATTATATTGCGAATTTGACAGGTGAAATAGTAGCGGTGGAGGACACCGAAACTGGTATAAAGATAAATCGAGTTAAAACTTTAGCAGGTAATTACTGGTTAGATGAATTGCATCGTACTCCGTGGGCGCTTCGAGATGTAATTAATGAGATGTATTCTCAGGGTTTTAAGGATGTTTTATACATCGCTAAAACTCCTTTTTCTGAACAATTGCGAGTTACAGACCAGCAAAATGAATTATTTTTTATGTCACCGCATATAATCAGATTTATCAATAAGATTGCAGATGATCTAATAATATATCCTGTTTTATATGACAGTTACAGTGCCTTGTGCATCGACGAGAAAACTCAAGAAGAAAGCTTATATGTTCAAGATGTACGACAACTCAGTAACTTATTTAATGACCCGAATCGTTCCCAGGTAATATTTTTTAATTTGCTTACAGTAAAGACCATAGAGAAAGATAGGACTTTTTATAACACTGCAACGACTTATTCAACACTTTTGAATGCTCATCCAGGTGATGCACTCGACATGACGAAGGTTATGAATGGTCTAATTAAGGAAGGTCAATTAAAAAATGATATTACGTTTTATTTGACACTATTGCATTATTCCAGATACGAAAAGAAACAAGGCAAGTCAGAAAAATTGTTACCTAAGCTTGACCCACTTAACGATATAATTGGCGATAATGCAATCGGCAGATCATCGGCAAGAGGTAAGCATTGCATTCCTGGGGTGCAAATGAATTATCTCGCATGGTTGACAGAAGTTGACAATGCCTTGGGTGACTCAAAAGATGTAAGAGATGTAAAAGATGTGATTAATGATTCTGCCAATTCATCTCAAACTCTACTTGTCTTCCTTGAAGAGATTGAGGATTTTTTAGATCAACACGAAATAGAAGACCCGTGGACAGAACTTTCTAGAGATTATAATGATTTCTTAGTGAGGCACTATAACCATCCAATTTTACGAGAACGAATTTACTTGATACTAGAGAATAAGGGTTGGATCATTGTAAATGGTAGTGTCGAAATTCAATTTTAAGTTAACCATAATATACTTAGTTTTGATTTATACGACACCTTGATTATCTCAGTAAATTATGTATTGTTCAAAATCTGAATATAATTCTTTTAATAAAATCAAAAATGAAAATAAGAGAAGCTCAGGGACATCTTTTCGAGTTAGCATTTAACGCAGGAATATTGACAGCTATTCATCAATCAGGGATGAAATATACCCACATGGATTTATTCATTGATGACCTGAAACGTATCAATCATCGAGGAGTAGTCAATAAACTTGTTGAGATGAAACTGTTAGAAGGATTTATTGATGCGGAGAGTCAAAGAATATGGGCAGCATGGGGTAAATTTTTACTCTTGCGAGGTCATCTTGGTGGTTTAGGCTTATGGAAGGAATTGATGGACTCCTTGGAATTTCCGTCCGCTTCCAATAGAAACTGGGAACTACTATATATGCAATGCTGCCTCTCAGACGAAGCCAGCATGAGAACGCTAGAAAAACATCAACATGACCGATATTCTCAGATTCTTTCCCAGCTTGATATTACCGCAGATAAGGTTACACCATATATAAATAAGTACGCCGACACAGGAGAATTTTTAAAAGCGGATACATTGATGCTGATGTCGAAAGACGGAGAAAAAAACAAGGAATATTACATTATTTGTGTTGATTTGTCCGCCTTTACTGTGGAAAATAATCAGGATAATGAATTGAATTCTCAGAAAGATAATGATGAGTCAAGACATGAGCAAGAACAGTTTGAGTTGTGGAATTTATCAAGCGCTTCGTCTATTCTTGGATATTTAAAAGCAGAACTGCGTTATTTAATGTCCAAAAGTGTTTATCATCAATTAAAAATTGACACCCAAAAAGGGACTAATCAGCAATTAATAGGGCAATATATTCACGATTATCTTACAGCTTTTTCTTATTACGACAAAGATTTTGTTAAGTTGGTACAGGCAGCATCATACTCAGCAAGTTTCGTCAAATTTCTTGATTCAGAAAATAGAATACCCAAGGATGCGACCGTACAAGTGACAACGATAGGTTACACTACACGAGGAATTAGCACCTTAAATGTTAGCCGGGAGGACTTTCAGATTCTTGACCTTTGCGCCGAGGCATATAAATCGATGAAGGGACGGCAAAAGTCGGATAGAGAAAATTCCATCAATACTTATGAAAATGCGCTGTTTAAGATGCTTAATTTAATTAAAAAAAATGCTGTATATTGTCTTTCACGTTCGCTTGAACAAGTAGGAATTTCGGTAAAAGAAGAATTAATAGAAAAATCTCAGCCAGATAAACTTTCTCATGAACAAAAAGTCCACAAATTTGTGGACTCATTATGTGATACTAATGTTACAGAAGATAAAACTGTGTGTTTCAGTGAAAGACTTACAAATTTTAATAATCCCTCAGATTTTTTAGATACTTCAATCAGTGAAAAATACCATCTAACTGAGCAAATTTCTTTAATAAATGCCCACGCAAAAATAATTCAGGAACATCTGTCAGGTAATTATCGTAATCTGTTTCTAACCGGGAATCCGGGTATTGGTAAAACAACAGCGGTGGTGAATTTTATCCGCGAACATGCTGACGAGGGTTTCCTGTTTTTCTACATTAGTCCACGTCTCTCTGTAAACGAAGACACGATTAATAAATTTATAGATAAAAAAACAGGTAATTTGTTCGCTGATGACCTGTATTGTATTTCCACGAGTCACGCTCTGATTGCTACCAATAATAACCAGCCTACGGTGAGATATTATTCTAATGGCAATAACCAAACTTTTGAAAGCTTAGGGGTAACTTTTCATGGTGCAGAATATGATAAAAAACGGAATACCAACCGAAAGAATTTAATAAATCGTCAGTCCCGCTCTTCACTCGGCTACAACAACAAATCCGGAACCGGAGTTATTAGAAGTTTATGTGACGCAGGTCATATTCTCATCAAACAGCAAAAAAATAAAATTGTCATTACCTGCTCAACTCAATCCCTCCGCAAATTGAATAGTGGAGGTGACTCATTAGATAATTTCGAGAGACTATTTCGTTCAGTTACAAATAATGGTGATGTAATTCCGGAGCTAATGAGTGAATTATCTTCACGTCTGAAGCATATTATTGTCATGATTGACGAAGTAACAGGTGACAATGCTGGAGTTGAGTGGTTTCACTCCATGAAGAAATGGTTAGGAAAAAAACTTGAGTTATTTGACCCTTCATACGGTTTCAATACAAAGTTGATTATTGCCGATGCTTCTCTTACAGGTATTGATATTGTTAAACCACATCTCGGTACAAAGGAAGCGGAACCAGATAAAATCTATTGTTCTTTTGTTGATAAAAAGCAAGAACCATTGGAAGTTAGTTATCTGTCTTTTGGAGATTATTCTGCACCGCTAGGCAATGTGGATTCTGCTATTATTAATGTTAACTCATATCCGGCGAAACAAATTGAGCTAACTTACCAAGTGTTCTTTGAAGTGAACAAAATCAACGATGATGGTTCCATTAAAATTAAACCAGGTCAATTAGCACGAGATGATTCTTTAATAAACGAAATAATCCACTATGTTAATCACCCAGATTTAGGACAATTAATTGTTTATATTCAGGATAAACAACGTCTGAGACAATTAATTTACCTAGTCAAAAAGAGACTTTCTGGCTTCGATAAAAATGAGACTTATCTGGAGATACATTCCCAAGTAGCTGATCTGGAAACGCTGCTCAAACGCAAGAATCAGGTGCGGGTAGTGTTTATGACATCATCTGCGGCTCGCGGTATTTCTTTTCCCCTTGCTAAACACATAATTGTTGAACTACCAAGATTTCAGATAGAAAATAACCTGATGGAGATAATTCAGGTAATTTATCGAGGTAGAGGTGAGTTTGGTGAGGGACAAAATAATGACCGCGCTCATAAGAAAATAACAGTTTACATTATTGAAAAAGTTTTTACAAATGCACCTAATAATCAACAAAGTAAAAGTACCCGCGCCGCGAATTTAATAGGTTCTCTACTCGTCTTACGGGCGGCGATAATGACGCGAATTTTGGGTGCTGGGAATTTAGGTGGACACAACGTAGCCATGATTCCCGTCGGTGGGAAAGCCATATATTCAAGCGGTGAGACTTTCAGCACTCGGATTAAATCTTTGATGCAGTTACTACGAAGTCACCAGCGGCTACATCCAGATGACCAGGATATTAAACTTGTTTTTGAAAATCTGTTTACTTTATTTAAGTCATCCGAGTTTCTAATTCAATCTCCTCGCATATCCAATTCTTCTGTTGTCCAGCAACCAGCTAGAAAAAAAATTAGCTTGCTGTCCTTATTGGAGCTAGGAGTGGATTTTTTATTTGACCAATGTTCTTGTATGGCTGAATTGTTAGAAATGGAAATTAGTCCACAGGTTTATATGGACGGTTCATTATTGATTATCCCAATGAATAATCATACTGTAACATCACGTTATAGCATAGATCCTTATTCTCAAATTCGCTTTTATATAACAACAAACTTTAGGAATGCACTAAAAAATATCAGTCAAGGTGATTACTCAGAAAATATCAAAAATGAAATTTTGTTTGCCATTGATTTTATAGAACACCTGCTCCAAAATGAGGGTAACACTCAGCAAATAAGCGACTCTAGTAATTTTAGCGATCAGTACTTAGCTATTCCCCTGCATTTTTTGTTAAAGGATGAGATTCTCCAATCCTCATTCATGGGAGAGGCAAATTTTCCTATGAGTTATGATTTTCGTATATTACTAGAGCGTTATATTAAAGCTTTGTATCCTGCTAATGATTTTCTTCCCATTGGTAATGGCTACCCTGATTTTCCTTGGGTAATTTTTAAAAGTTACAATTTGGCACAAATTCGTCGTAGTTTGTTTAAAGCAAATTACTTTCTTAACTCTCGCTCCCTAAATCTTCTCAATCTGATTTTGTCACGTCAATAAAGCGACCACTAGAGTGATTATCGTCTCCATTTCCGTGAAAATCACTTCTGTGGTTGATATAGTCCATCTGAAGCTTCTATATACCCCTGCTATAGATAATGAAGCGATTGCCTCGCACTTAGAAGCTTTATTAACCCCGGCTATTTTTGCTCAACCAAAATATTATAAGCAGTTAGGATTACGAGATAGAATTCTCAATTTGTCGTTAATGGTTGCAGCAGTTTTAACACTCCAATCGCTTCCTAATATTGCAAGCTGCCAGAACCAATGACTAATTAGGGTGTACTCTAACTTAATCGTTCATAAAAAATATTAAACTTAATTCCCCCTCTAAACAGGGGGAATATGCTGTATTAAAACTAATTCGATACTGAATTAGCCGCCTCGGAAGCCTTCGCAGCAGGTGGAAAACCACCCATACGAATCTCAGAAGTGAAGGAAGTGATACTAAGTCCACCAAAACTTTTGAGGACATTTACCCGCATTCGCAAATTGGGGCTAGCAAACCACAGGCGCTCCTCAGAACTCATGGTTTCATCCTCTGTAATTAGGGTCAAAGCACCATCAGTATCAATTTTATAGCGTCCGGCAACTGGAGTTTTATCGGCATCAACTATTTCTCGTAGTAACTTGCCTTGAGCCGGATTATCTGCATCAGGTACCGAAACTAACACAGTTGAACCACTGTGTTTTGCTTGATCCTTTTCCCTTGTGCCGTTCCAAGTAATTTTGGTAGCACAGGAAGCAGAACTAGGATTAACTTTGTAATTTTGACACAGTTTGATCACCTCTGGATGATCTATTGGCAGCGTCTCAATGATGATGTCTGACTTGCTATTTTCAGATTGATTAAAAGCCAAATGTTGAGTAGTACGATGAGAAAACCATTTACCAGCACTTAACTGAAAAAACTCTTCAATATTCATGAATGAAATTACCCTACATCAAAATGCTAAAATTCCCACTTAATTATTATTAAAATGTAGTAGGAAACTTTAATATTAAGCTTGATTGGCTATTTCCTCAAGCTTTTTCAGTCCAATCCTGGCTGCCTCAGCAACGTTGAAATGATTGTCTTTTTCCAGGTATTTTAAAGCTGAGACACTCTTGGGAGTAGGAAGATTTCCCAAAGCTTCTGCCAAACGCTGCCTTACTAACCAATCATCTGATTGAGCGAAGCGCAGGATCTGATCGACAGATTCAATGTCTTGAATTTCTCCCAGTGCAGAGATTGCAGCTTGTTGCAACACTACTTCTTCGCTATCCAATGCCTGAAGAAGAATTTGACGCGCACGGGGGTCTTTAATGTTACCTAGAGAAACGGCTGCACTAAAGCGTACTAACCAATCAGTATCTTCATAAAACGCCCGTGAAAGCACCTCAAAGGCTCTGGCATCACCCAAATATCCTAAAGCACCGGCGGCATCAGCGCGAATACCATAATCGGGGTCATTTACGAGAATTCTTACCAAAATTGCATAACATTCTGCCGTCGGCTTGATTCCAAGAGCAAATATTGCCATCGATCGCAGTTGCAAAGATTCGTCGTCTAGTACCTTTTTAATCAAAGGGACTGCATCCTCAGCAGAAACATGACGTAGATTCGCCAGGGCTACCATGCGATCGCGTAAATTCGGACTCTCTAACTGAGTAGAAATTTCTTGTAAGCTTAGAGTTGCCATTTAGTTCAAAGCATTTTCTTTACTTATCTTAATTTACCTGATCCATTCATTAGGCTGTCGCCATAGTGAGGTAGGAGTTTGGCGACTTTACAAAATGTCTCAATTATGAGTGAAAAATAAACAAATGTTACTTCCGGCGAGATTGTGTATTGAATTCAGCAGTCAGATTTAACACTACGCTGCGCGTAGCTTGCTTAAGGGACTGACAGATAAAAAAACATCCCCAAGATGGATAATTTCTTTATTGTCAGTCCCTAAGAGTAGGATTACGCTTAAACTAGGTTTGAGAACGGAGAGGGAGGGATTCGAACCCTCGTTAAGTTTCCCTAAACACACTTTCCAGGCGTGCGCCTTCAACCACTCGGCCACCTCTCCAGGTGCCACAAGTTACGATCATACTATAGAATCGCGGAAAATGCAAAGATAGATAAAGAAAGATATTTTAGATTGAATCTGAAAGTCCCAATCCCAAAACGCAAATCAAGATGTCCCGTACATACACAATTAGAGTTCGCGATCGCGCCACTGGCAAAACATACACCCTAGAAGTCCCAGAAGATCGCTACATCCTGCACACTGCCGAAAGACAAGGGGTGGAACTACCGTTTTCCTGCCGCAATGGGGCTTGCACCACTTGTGCTGTGAGAGTGTTGTCGGGAGAAATTTACCAACCAGAGGCGATCGGATTGTCGCCACATTTACGTCGGCAAGGTTATGCCTTGTTGTGTGTGAGTTACCCCCGTTCTGACTTGGAGGTGGAGACACAAGACGAAGATGAAGTCTACGAACTCCAATTTGGACGCTATTTTGCTAGGGGAAAAGTTAAAGCGGGTTTACCGTTAGATGAGGAATAAACAATTTAAAATCACCAAAGTTGTGATGTCTGTGCGTCTTGGTGACTGGGTGCGAAAAATAGCGATTTTGGCTTGCTTACTGCTCTTGGTAAGTTGCCAAGGTAAAAACCAGCTGCCAAACAATGAAGCCCAGGTGAAAGTAGCGCGGGTAGTTAGTGGGCAAAGTTTGGAAGTGTTAGGCATGGCTGAACAACCAAATTTGATTTCCCAAGTGCGGTTAGTTGGTGTTGATGCACCAGATTTGCGACAGCGGCCTTGGGGAGAAGCAGCAAAAGAACAGTTAGAGGATCTAATTGGTGGTGCAGAACAATCGGTAACGCTGGAGTTTGATTTAGAAGCAAAAGACAAAATCGGGCGAACTCTAGCTTATGTGTGGAAAAATAAGGTGTTGTTGAATGAAGAACTAGTTAAACAAGGGAATGCAATGTTTGTTGGGCGATCGCCTAACCACAAATATGACCAGCGTTTAGAACGTGCCCAAGAATGGGCTAGACTCATGGGGCAAGGAATCTGGAACCCAGAAAAACCCATGCGCCTCACTCCCGGCGAGTTTCGCCGCCAAAATCTTTAATTAGTGCTGAGGGGGAGAGTTGGGGAGTGGGAGTAGGGAAGAGTTTTCCCAATGACAAATGACAAATGACTAATGACTAATGACTAATCTACAAATTTTTCTAGATATTGCTACGGAAGCGGCCTTAGCTGCTGGTGCCATTTTGCTAGGTTACTTGGGTAAGTTAGAAGATGCAATTATTGAAAAAGGACGCCCTGGTGATTTAGTCACCGTTGCTGATAAAGCCTCAGAAGAGTTGATTTTAGAAATTTTGCGTCGCCACTTTCCTCAGCACTCTATCCTTGCTGAAGAATCAGGGAAATTAGGTAATCAAGAGAATGAATACCTGTGGGCAATAGATCCTCTCGATGGCACAACCAACTATGCCCATCAATACCCATTTTTTGCCGTTTCCATCGGGCTGTTAATTAATGGCGTTCCGCAAGTTGGTGTAATTTATGACCCCTTTCACAATGAGCTATTTGGTGCTGCTGCTGGCTTGGGAGCAACGCGTAACCGTAGTTGCATCAAGGTTTCGGTAACATCTGAATTAAGTAAAAGCCTACTGGTTACAGGATTTGCCTACGATCGCCGCGAAACCTCTGATAACAACTACGCAGAATTTAGTCACCTCACCCATCTTACCCAAGGAGTGAGGCGTAGCGGTTCGGCATCGTTAGATTTGGCATATGTTGCCTGTGGACGTGTCGATGGTTACTGGGAACGGGGACTTTCTCCTTGGGATATTGCCGCCGGGATAATTTTGGTACAAGAAGCTGGGGGCAAAGTTACCGCCTATGATGGCAATCCCGTCAAAATTGAATCAGGTAGAATTCTCGCCACAAATAGTTATATTCACGACTCTCTCAGTAACGAACTTTTACAAGTTCCGCCACTGTCAGCGTGGGTGTGAGGGGAGTGGGGAGTGGGGGAGTGGGGAGAGTAAGAATTTTAGATTTTAGATTTTGGATTAAAGAATTGAAATTTAATCCAAAATCGTCAATCCCTTCTCCCAAGGGGAGACGCTACGCGAACGGCTTGGTGCAGTTTACTTCACCAAAATCCAAAATTGAATTGCCCAATGCCCAATGCCCAATGCCCAATGACAAATGACAAATGACTAATCACTGATCAACCGAAGTAAACTAGAAAGAATCTAACTGCTTCTTTGGTGCAAGAGCTCTGTATGTCTTTTAAAATAGATCGTGGACTATTTAAATATGATTTCATAGATCATCACGCAATATTGTGCGTTGCAGTTGATGCAGATGTCAAAGAGATTCGCAAACGTTATCTCCAAATCGCCCGCCGTTTGCACCCGGACAGTAATCTTACTGAAAGTGCGGCTCAAAAACAGCTAGGGAACGAATTGTTATCAAAGCTGGTTAACCCAGCTTACGAAAAACTGTTTGGCGATCGCACTCGCCCGGAATATATTATAATTTTGTCGCAAATTGGCAAGCGCTTAGTACAAGAGTCTACTTCGGTAACTCTAAACACCGATTTGGCTAAACAGTTAGCTGATGCCCCTGCCCCTAATCTCGAGCATTTCTATAAAAGTGCGATCGCTAAACTAGCCCAAACTCAATATGATTCTTTAGAACAAGCTCTGCAAGTCATTGGCCAAGTTAGTGAGTTGAATTTAGTGTATTTAATGCGGAGTGCCGGCAAATCATCCACAGCGCCGCCGCCACATACTCAACCCAAAGTTAACTTAGATACGCCTCAGCCAAATACAGCAAAAAATACACCACTAGCACCAGCACCAGCACCAGCGCCACCAAAAGAAGACTTGGTTATAGAACAATATGTTCGTCGCGCTCAATCTTTGATTGACAAAAACCAATTTGCCCAAGCCAAAGTAGAGTTGCAAGATGCCCTAAAGCTAGAACCTAAAAATAGTCGCTGTCATAGCTTAATTGCAATGGTGTATTTAAAGCAAAATCAGCTAAAAATGGCAAAAATCCACTTCGACAACGCTCTAAAATTAGACCCCAATGACGAAACGGCTCTGCAATGGAAACCTAAAATAGATAAAGCTTTAGGACAACAACATAGTGATCATAAGGTGACTTCATCCCCCAATAATAAAGATAAGCAACCAGATAAATCTGGTAGTGGCGGTTTGTTCGGTGGTCTGTTTGGTGGGAAGAAAAAATAATGGTGTATCAACCAGCATCGGGAGCCAGGGATTTATTGCCCTTGGATGTGGCGAAAAAACGCTGGATTGAAGATCGGTTACAGCAGGTGTTTCACCGTTGGGGATATCACAGGATTATCACCTCGACTTTAGAACGCATGGATACTCTGATGGCAGGGGAAGCAATCCAGCGCCAGATGGTGATTCAACTAGAACAAAATGGCGAAGATGATGAGTTAGGGCTACGTCCAGAATTAACAGCATCGATTGCTCGCACCGTTGTGACTCGAATGGCAGATGTAACTTATCCGCAACGGTTGTACTACAACGCCAATGTGTTTCGCCGCACTTGGGAAAGTAGACATAATCGCCAACAAGAGTTTTATCAAGCTGGGGTGGAGTTGTTAGGTGCTGGCGGATTGCTAGCGAATGCGGAAGTCCTGCTGTTAGTAGCAGATTGTTTGGCAGCACTGGGTTTGCAGGAATGGCATTTAATTTTAGGTGAGGCGGGAATTACCCGATCGCTCCTGAGTGCCTTTCCTGCTAATTTACAGGATAAAGTTCGCAGTGCGATCGCTCATCTTGACCGCATTACTATAGATAGTTTACCCCTAAGTGATAAACTGCGCGATCGCGCCCGAATCATGCTCGATCTGCGTGGGACTAGTGCAGACGTGTTACAAAAAGTTAGCAGTTTCGATCTAGATGAAGAACAGCGAGAGGCAGTGAATAACCTCAAATCCCTAGTAGAATTACTGGAATCAGAGAGAAAATTTCCGTTAATCCTCGACCTCAGCCTGATTCAGACCATAGATTACTACACTGGTATTGTATTTGAAGTTGTCAACCATACTGAATCCCAAGCCAGAGTTTTAGGGCGCGGTGGTCGCTATGACAAGCTTTTGGGGCTATATCATCCTCAAGGTGACAACATTCCCGGAATTGGTTTTGGACTCAGCATCGAAGATTTATACCAAGTTTTGTTGTCTACTCAGCAATTACCACAAGAAACTCCAGCGAGTGACTGGTTGGTAGCAGCAGAGACAGCGAGTGCTAACGCCGCCGCCTTTGCCTACGCTCAAAAACTCAGAGATTCTACTGATTTGGTGCGGGTAGAAATTGATTTGGGCAAAAGAGATGCAGACGCTATTCGCCAATATGCACGCGATCGCAGCATAGCCCAAATTGCTTGGATTAAAGCTAATGGCTCACCAACCATTGAATCATTGCGTTAAGTGAGTTGGGGATTGGACATGGGGTTGGGGCATTGCTTTATCTCCCCCATCTCCACTCCCCAGCTACGCGACCTAGATGATACTGTAATTTTAAAACCTGCTGTAGCAGCTAATGCCGAAGTTATTGTAAGTGGCGATTTAGATTTATTGATGCTGAGAGAATTTAACAAAATTCCCATTTTGAGATTTTAGCTAATAAGCTAGCTATCCGAATACTTTATCGATTTATCCTAAGCAGCAAAGTCATACACTGGCGTTTCAACAATGCAGACAGGCTCTTGTTGGTTGTAAATAATCTGCTGCAACCGTTCTACCGTAGACGGTGAGAAAAATTCTTCTCCTGTCTCTGGATTTACCCGTGCAGGTACATTTTCAATTAAGTAAAATTTACCATTGATATGTAGTGTGTAGGTTACTGTTTGCTCTATTAGTGTCTCATTGGAGTTACTGCTCATCGTTGCTTCTCCTTCGGGTAAAGTCATTGTTCCATAGGTTGGAGTTAGGCTCGTAAAGGGTAATAATTTTGATTAAGGAGCGAGAGGGATAGCTACATTGAACGTGAAGAGGTCGGTTTGCTTGCGTCAAGCCACTAATCAAGCAGCTAGATCCATATTTATCATCTGGATAGTCTTCGATAACTTTACCACTAGCAATTGCCTCCTTAATTTCTTGTAGGTGAATACCACGCAGAATAGATTGGTCAAGAGCGTGTTTGGAGAATTCAAATTGATCATCAGCTATTTTGCGACGAATTTCTGCAAGCATTGTGAGCAACAGAATAATATCGGCTGTGTTTAAATTGTCATTAATCTGGTGATCCCACTCCTCTACTGATGATATCTTGTGATCGTCCCAGCGTTCTATTGCTGTTTTAACTTCAACACTCCAGCAGTATTTGGAAGCGATAAAGTCTGAACTAATGAGCAAGAAAATGATCTCGGCTGTCTTCAAATTTTCCTTAATCTCGTCATCCCACTCTTCGCCAGCTGATATATGGCGAAGAGTGCCAAATTGAAATCACACCAGGGTGTGTGATACCACTCAGGTGATTAGCTAGTTCATCCCGTAGAGATTCGTCTTTGTGAGAGTAGGAAAAGAATACCTTGAGCGATACTTCTGCCATTTGGTATTTTAGGAGTAGGATTAAGTTACGCTTTAAGCAAATTATAGTATTTTTGCCTGAATTTCCATAAAACCTAACGGCAATAGCTAAGACAGCTTACTTACGCCAAAAATTTTTATTTTGTTACTACTAAGGGTAAATTTGAAAATTCCGAGTTATGAGCTAGTAATGAATAGAAATTACAGTCTCATCCAGACTCACCTTGACAGAGGTATCTCCAATCTCCAGCGATGCACTGAGCTTGTCGAAGTGTCCCTACTCCCCTGCTAGGCTAGAAATAACCGATACAGAAGAGAGGGAATCGAGAACATGCCGCATACGATTGTTACAGAAGTCTGTGAAGGTGTCGCTGATTGCGTAGGTGCTTGTCCAGTAGCCTGTATTCATGATGGTCCAGGCAAAAATGCCAAGGGCACCGATTGGTACTGGATTGACTTTGCCACTTGCATAGACTGTGGTATCTGTCTCCAAGTTTGCCCAGTAGAAGGGGCGATTCTTGCAGAAGAACGACCAGAGTTGCAAAAAACTCCGTAATAGTCCATAGTCAACAGTCAATAGTCAATAGTTATGTTTGACTTGACTGTTGACCAACGACAAATGACAAATGACCAATGACAAATGACTATTTACTAGATGTTCAAAATGTCCATGCTGGATATATCAAAGATGTAGATATCCTGCAAGGTGTGAATTTTCGGGTTGCACCAGGGGAATTGGTAACAGTGATTGGCCCCAATGGTGCGGGTAAATCTACTTTGGCAAAAGCAATTTTTGGGCTTTTGATCCCCCACACAGGGACAATTACCTTCAAAGGTGAAAATATCGTGGGGCTAAAGTCCAATCAAATCGTCCAACGAGGAATGTGCTACGTACCGCAAATCGCCAATGTCTTCCCCTCCCTGAGTGTTGAAGAGAACTTGGAGATGGGTGCTTTTGTGCTTAACGTTCCCCTGAAACCAATCAAAGATAAAATATTTACTATGTTCCCCAGACTGAGCGATCGCCGTCGTCAACGCGCTGGTACTCTCTCTGGAGGAGAACGCCAGATGCTAGCGATGGGCAAAGCTTTGATGTTGGAACCTAGTTTGCTGATTTTGGATGAACCATCTGCTGCTTTATCTCCCATCTTGGTGACACAAGTGTTTGGGCAGATTAGACAAATTAATCAGGCGGGTACTGCGATCGTACTGGTAGAACAAAATGCCCGTAAAGCTTTAGAGATGGCTAATCGTGGATATGTATTAGAGTCGGGACGCGATGCGATCTCCGGTCTTGGTGAAGAATTGTTGAATGACCCGAAAGTGGGTGAGCTATATCTGGGAGCAGGTAAGAGACATTAACCCTTTTTAATCACTCTTGCCCCATTCAACATAATACCAGTTTAATATGGGAGCTTCACCAAGAGATAGCGATCGCTAAGTTGGGCTGCGCCGACGCTATCTATAACTAATACAAAAGCCATAACACTTCCTGCCACTGCCGCGACCGTCGTTTTCGATGCTCAAAGAATTCTCCCCAATAATCCTTGCGTTTCTAATCACATCTACAGCGAGTAGAAAGGTAAAACAGGACATTCATTCAGGAAAAATTGACCAAAATGTAAATTATTCGGATCTGCCAAAATCCCCATTAACAATTGTTAATTCTTAATTACGAACAGGTTAAAGTCCCTAGTGATTAGCGTAGGCATCGCCTGTTTTTCTCTTGCACCCCCTGACTGCATTTTTCTTCTACTTTGTCAATGCGTAAGTTATAACGAATTAGCCCTTTCAAAGTGAACGTTTGTACTATTGAAAAATGATGTTTTAACCCAATTTTGGTATGTTGGCCTATGCGTAGGCGTAGCCCAACCTAGGCATCGCTTAATTTACACTCCAAAAATTTGGAGTTTAATGCATAAATTCTTTGTTCAATTCCAGCCGATGCCTGAAATGCCGTAAAAAGTTTGATAGTACATCTGCTCACCTTGAAAGGGCTAGTTCTAACGAATTACGAATTAGTAATTATGTTGATTGCTTTTGGCAATTTGGCATCCAAAACTTTTCTGTTGCAGTTTTAATTGAGATATCGACAGGGTTACAGGGACATTGAGAAAGTTCTACAAGGGATCGATTCCCGTCTCAAAAATCCCACCCAATGGCCAGTTGTTGACGCCCACGCTCTCCGAACCACGTTAACGTGGATGCAGCGAAATCGTCACCGCTTCATCACAACTGGCTAGAAATCAAACAGAAAACACATAGTTAGTCAGGTGGATCATACCAAAGCGATCGCCACCATTTATTTCACCTGTAGTTGCCTGAGTTTATTATTTGCCGATAGTAGTAACTCTTGAGCTTTCAGATAGGCTGTTGTGCCATTTTGGACTTTTTCTAATTGATTAATAATACTCTGCAATTGGCTTGACACACGATTGCGCTCCCCATCATCAGCATTAGCAGGAATTGAAGCCAGCAAGCTTTTTATTTCTCGTTGCGCCGCCTCCAAAGCTTCCACAGCATCTGTTTCAGCTTGCCGCCTGACCTTAACTTGACCTAAATTAGCCTCATAAATTGCTAATAACTTCTGTGCTTCGGTATAACCAGCCACGTCTTTTGAAGGAATCTCTTTAAGCCGCTCAATTGCCTCTATCCACAAATTTTCTATCTGTTGCCATTCAGTTACGGCGTGCGGCGGATTTTGACCAGCTTTGGCAGCTTGCCAGGAAAATTGCCGTGCTGCGGTGATTAAGGCACTGATGCGATCGTTCTCAGCTGCCAATCCAACAACTTCCTGAAACTCACGCTTATAATTATCTAGTTGATTTTGTGCAGTTTTTCCTGCTAGAGTTTGACCAGGAATCTGCTCGAATTGATTAAGCGCCGTTTGCCAAGCAGCTGTTGCAGTCTGTTTATCAGTTACAGTTGCAGCCTGTTCATATTGCTGTTTTGCATTTAAGAAGGTCTGCATATTATAGGTAAGCAACGACTGAGCATTCTTTTCTTGAAAAACCTGAGCTTCTAGCTGCCCAACTTTACTCCGAAATGCATTAAAACCATAGATGCTAAAGCGCGAGTCATACCACCAATACCTATATTCTGACCAATCGTTGACAAAGGAAGTTGGTAACTTATCTAGATGTTTCTGTGTTTCTTGTAGCTTCTGTTCTCCCAAAGCCAAATCAGCAGGACTAGTAGCTTTTTCAATCAATTCTTCAGCTTGCTCGACTGATACCAACGCCTGCCGATAGTGATTATCCATGCTGATGTAGCTGGGTAGCAACAAAAAAGGCGCATGGAGCATCATCGGCCGGCGAATCACCGGATAAGGCTGGTTCGCCACCCAAATTACACCAACGGGAATGCCTATAAGTATTGCCATCCAAATAAGTCTACTACCTATACCCCGCTTGGCTTTGCTATGCAGTTGCTGAGGGGATGTTTTGAGAACCCGCCTTTGTAACTCCATTTCATGCTCTAATTCGGCAAGATTTTTGGGGGTTGATGGTGTTGTTGATTTCTTTGGCACTACAGGTAGTTGGCCGGGAGCAGACGGATCTATCCCAGAGCTATTTGGAGCATTTTTACGTAGTAAATTCCAGTTTATTTTGGTCAAAAAAGTCATATCTATAGCCAGTACTGTGTTAAGTATTCCCAAAAAATACAGGAAATGCAAACAATAGATGGTTTTGGCTTTTGACAGGAATTATACTCTTTCCTAACCAGAACATGATGTATTGGAAAAACTGTCCTGGTTATCGCTAAACCTGGCTTTAAATTTGACAGATAAAATCGATTTTACTTGATGCACAGAATAGTCAATCTCTACATTAGATAAGTTCTAAATTACCATGCAATATGAAGATTAAATGACTCTTAAATCGTGTAATCAGGTACTCTTGGATCTTGCTTAAGTCTGATATCTTCCTGAGAGCAGCTTTGTTGTTGTTAGGTAGATTGATGAGTCTAATTAATGGATTTGTAGGGCGACGTGATTTCTTAAAGTTCGCAAGTATGGTAGGTATTGCGGCTACTGCTTTTGGTGATAACTTTTGGAATCCAGAGCAAACTGCTGTTGCTGATATTCACCCAGTTAACCCTAATCCAATCAGTCCGAATGAAGCCGTCAGACGCTTACTTGATGGTAATCAAAGATTTATCCATCAAAAACGCAAATATCCCGATCAATCATTAGAACATCTGCGATTAGTTGCTAAAGCTCAATATCCCTTTGCCGCGATATTGGGCTGTGCAGATTCTAGAGTACCTGCGGAAATTGTGTTCGATCAAGGACTTGGAGATTTATTTGTCGTGCGAGTTGCTGGTAATGTCGTTAGTGACACGGTTATAGGCAGTCTGGAATATTCTACAACAGTATTGGGTTCGCAGTTGATTGTGGTTTTGGGTCATAGAAGATGCGGTGCAGTAGCAGAAGCAATCAAAAACGAACCACTTCCTGGAAGAATTGGTTTGATTATTGAAGGCATCAAACCATCTCTAGAAAGGGTAAAGTTAAGAACAGGTGATAATATGCAAGATGCAGTTATAGCTAATATTCAATATCAGACTGAAAAATTGCAGGAAAGCTCAACAATTTTAGCCAAATTGCTCCGTGAAGGTAAACTAAAAATTGTTGGTGCTTGTTACGATATTGACACTGGTAAAGTCAACATTATTAATTGAATATCTCACACATTTTAGGTGTTGGATTTTTAGTTTAATGATGTTGCAAAAAATTATTAGTTATAAATAAAATATTTTTTATTCATATAGCAGTTTTCGGTTCAGTGAGGTACAAGAACCCCACCCCCAACCCCCTCCCCGCAAGCGAGGAGGGGGCTATGAAAGTAGGTCGGCGGTAAATAATTATCGTTGGGATAAGGCAGGGGGCAGGGATCTCTTAGCTGGGGGAAAAAGGTGGTATTGGCGATGCCTGCGTTGGGCTATTCGGTGTCGCAAACTCACAAAAATTCAGAAAAACCCAAAAGCAAAGCACAGTCCAAGCTTGTAATAAATAAACCCAGCAGGAGCCATATAACAAGGCCGCCTGCCAGGAAGGTATAGTATATTCTGGCCATGTTTGATTAGGTTAACGCTTATTTATCAAAAATAATTGCGTATCCCTAGATACAATAACTAAATACTTTGAAAAACACAGTTAAGAAAAGTTACTAAATAGGTTAATTTACAATTAAATCTAACAATTTAGCGAATGAGGAGCAGGGGGACAAGGGAGAATTATTGAACAAGTTTCTTGCTTGTCTCTTCCCAATACCCAATGCCCAATACCCCATAATATAAGAAAGCGCTTCACACTTCTTAAATAATCAGCTTAATTAGAACAATGGCGAGAGACTTGCGGGGATTCATTAAAATTTTGGAAGATAAGGGACAATTACGGCGAATTTCAGCTTTAGTTGACCCAGATTTAGAAATTGCTGAGATTTCCAACCGAATGCTGCAAAAAGGTGGGCCAGGGTTGTTGTTTGAAAACGTCAAAGGCGCTTCCTTCCCGGTGGCGGTGAATTTGATGGGAACTGTGGAAAGGATTTGCTGGGCGATGAATATGCAGCATCCAGAGGAGTTGGAAACTCTGGGGAAAAAACTGAGTATGCTGCAACAGCCAAAACCGCCGAAGAAGATTTCCCAGGCGATAGATTTTGCAAAAGTATTGTTTGATGTGGTGAAGGCGAAACCAGGACGTGACTTTTTCCCTGCTTGTCAGCAAGTTGTGCTTCAAGGGAATGATTTAGATTTACATAAGTTGCCCTTGATACGTCCTTATTGTGGTGATGCTGGCAAGATTATCACGCTGGGACTGGTAATTACCAAAGATTGTGAGACGGGTACTCCAAATGTAGGTGTGTATCGTTTGCAACTACAATCTCAGAATACGATGACGGTTCACTGGTTATCGGTGCGGGGTGGGGCGAGGCATTTGCGAAAAGCGGCTGAACGTGGGAAGAAATTAGAAGTTGCGATCGCACTTGGTGTAGATCCTCTAATTATCATGGCAGCAGCTACGCCCATCCCTGTAGATTTATCAGAATGGCTGTTTGCTGGACTATATGGCGGTTCTGGTGTGCAGTTGGCAAAATGCAAAACTGTAGATTTGGAAGTTCCCGCAGATTCCGAATTTGTTTTGGAAGGAACGATTACACCAGGGGAAGTGTTACCAGATGGTCCCTTTGGCGACCACATGGGTTATTACGGCGGCGTGGAAGATTCGCCGTTGATTCGCTTTGAGTGTATGACGCACCGGAAAAATCCGATTTATTTAACAACATTTAGCGGTCGTCCACCTAAAGAAGAAGCGATGATGGCGATCGCGCTAAATCGCATTTATACCCCCATTCTGCGGCAACAAGTATCAGAAATTGTCGATTTCTTCCTACCAATGGAAGCTTTGAGTTACAAAGCAGCGATTATTTCCATTGATAAAGCATATCCGGGACAAGCGCGACGGGCGGCTTTAGCGTTTTGGAGTGCTTTACCACAATTTACGTACACCAAATTTGTCATTGTTGTTGATAAAGACATAAATATTCGCGATCCGCGTCAGGTGGTATGGGCGATTAGTTCCAAAGTTGACCCAGTGCGGGATGTATTTATTTTGCCGAATACACCTTTTGATACCTTGGATTTTGCCAGTGAAAAGATTGGTTTAGGTGGACGCATGGGAATTGATGCGACTACAAAAATTCCGCCAGAAACAGACCATGAATGGGGTTTGCCCTTGGAATCTGACCCAGATGTAGCGGCGATGGTAGAGAGACGATGGGCGGAGTATGGTTTAGCAGAGTTGCAGTTAGGAGAAGTTGACCCGAATTTGTTTGGCTATGATATGAGGTAAAGTTTTAGGTAGCGATTGGTAAAAATCTCTACTGAATATCAGCTTGGCTGATTTTTATCAATCAAGCTGTCACTGATTTTTAAGTTACAAAAGGAGTCTTTGGATGAATCAGATATTTGTGAAAAACTCTTTGGGAGCGAAACAGATAGCTGAAGAAATTGCTGAACGCGCCCAAGGTTTTGTACCTGCTTACAAGCATTTTTTGGAAAGCCAAGGGTTTAAAGGTGGAGAAACGTTTGAGCAGTTACCCCAGTTAGACAAAAAATCATACGCCCTCGCTTACCCATTTGAAGAATTACTGGGGGATGATTATGAAGAATGTTTTACAATCTTTCGCTCTTCAGGGTCATCTGGGCAAAGCTTCTACTGGCCGCAGCTGAAGTCAGACAATCGGTCATCATCGGCTAGTACGAGGACGCTTCTCGAAGGTGTATTTGCTGTACACCAGAAAAAGACACTAGCCATTATCGGGCTGAACCTTGGATCCTGGATGGGTGGTGAGTTTTTTTCCTGGTCTATCAAAAATATGGCAATCGATACGCCTTATCCATTCTATGTATTCTCTCCAGGTAGCCATCACGAAGAAATTATCGAGATGGTCTACAAAATGAACCCCTTTGTGGATCAGATCATTCTGTTTATGGTTCCATCAGCGATCGCTCATCTTCACCTTAAGGCAAGTCAGTTAAATAAATCTTTCCCCTTTGAGAAATTAAAGTACATGGTTACTGGTGAACCTTTTCCAGAGAGCTTGCGAATTTCTCTCCAGAAGCGTGCAGGGGTAGAAGAGAAAATCCCATTTATGTTTTCCCTTTATGGTAGTGCCGATACGGGTGGTCTGGGAATAGAATTCCTGGCTAGCATCGCTCTACGAAAAATACTATATCGAAACTCTGCTCTCGCTAGTTCCCTCGGTATAGAATCCCCGATTCCGCACTTGTTTCATTTCCTTGCAACTAATACTTTCGTGGAGAGTATCGATGGTCATCTGTGCGTAACTCGTTGGCAAGGCATTCCACTAGTACGCTACATTCTTTATGATCATGTGGCTTTATACAACTGGAAAGAATTTAAACAAGCCGTTCTCACCTCCGAGTATCTAGATTTGGAGGATCAACCTTGGGTAAAGATAATTTCAGATAGTAGTGATGATCTCCCAGATTTGCTGGCTGTTAGCGGTCGAGCAGACAGTTGCTTAATCCTTGCTGGTGATAATCTCACAGAATATATGCTGGACGCGGTGGTGAAATGTGAAGAACTGGATGAGATTCTCACCGGACTATACCGCGCTCGAATTATTGAGGAAGAAGATATGAAATATTTGGCTTTTGACCTGGAAACCAGACAAGGTGTAGAGTCTGATGCAGTAACCCTCGACCGAGTTTATCATTCTCTGGTGCAAACTTTAGGGCAACTTGAATCATCTTTCTTGGAAGATTGGAAGAATATTTACAGCGCTTGGGATAACGACTCTTCTAAAAGGATTCTCCGGCTGAATTTCATCCCTTGGCCTGGTCTGTCTCACGCAACGGAACAAACCATCAAACAGCGAGGAATTGTCCAATAGACTTCTTTCATAAATCAGAAATAATAACCCAACCCCTCCAAAGCTACGCTTTGTCTCCCTTCCCCGCAAGCGAGGAGCAGGGTGGTTTCATACGAAGAAAGAAAAATACATAAGTCTTGATTCTCATTTTGTGACATGGCTTTTTACCCCACTTCCATTCCTCTCCCCGAAGTGGAGAGAGGCTTTGAAACTCAGTTTTATTTTTTCTCTGGTTGTATGAAACCACCCTGCTTCCCCGCAAGCGAGGAGGGGGCTATGAGAATTACTTTTAAAATTTTGGTTTTGAGATATTTGTTATGGCTTATCCATTTCCAGAAATGAACCCGTATTTAGAAGATCCTGAATTATGGCCAGGAGTACATGGGAGACTAATAGTAGCGATGTCTGACGACAAGCTGCTTCTCTTCGAGACGCTTCGCGAACGCATCTACGCAGATTATCTCTCTCCTCAACTACGTCCTAAATATTTTGTCGCCATTGAAGAACGAATTTATCAAACTACTGGCGATGATAAACTCTTGGTTGGTATTCCTGATGTAATAGTACAAAATTCACAGACAGCAAGAAATCCTAAAATACCGAATATAGCTGTAGCTACACCTGCTGTTCAACCTAAAACGGTGATAGTTCCCATACCTGAGATAGTAAAGGAGAGATATAAGGATATTTAGAAGTACGAGAAGTAGGAACAGAGGCATTAGTTACTATTATTGAAATTCTATCATCTACCAATAAACCTCCGGGTAAAGGAAGGCAGACATATCAAGAGAAACACGAACAAGTATTAGCCAGCCGTAGTAATTTAGTTGAAATTGATTTACTGCGTAAAGGTGAACCTATGCTAATGATGGGCAATGATATTCAGAGTCACTAGCGAATTTTAGTTTGTCGTGGCGATCGCTGTCCTTATGCTGACTTATATGCTTTTAATTTACCAGACATAATTCCACCTTTTCCCGTACCTTTGCGTGCTGAAGATACGGAACCAGTTATAGATTTGCAGACATTGTTAAATGAGGTATATGATATCTACGGTTATGATTTGGTAGTAGATTACAGTCAACAGTCAGTACCAGCGTTGTTAGAAGCAGATGCAGCTTGGGTGGATGCGCTGCTGCGGGAGAAGGGTTTACACTAGAGCAACTTAATAGGGATTTGAGATTTCTGCCACTCAACTGGGAATACTAAACTGAGATTCCTTTGTAAGGTAAGACTGGATTCCTAAAAACATGAACTCGATTATACTACAAAAAGCAAAACAGGCTGTATTTAGAAAATTTTCTAATGTATTGCAGCACCTATCTAAACTTGTACTTTGTATTTTACTCGCATCGATTCTGAGTATGACAGAGATTATTTTACCTAGTATATTTATAACAAAGTACGGAGTGGCTGAGGCAGTTCCCATAAATAAATATCTATCGTCCTTGCAGGTAGAAAAGACACTCGCAGTTTTGCAAAAAGCTAGTAATTTTATTACCACAGGGAGTTCTTTTATTCCAGATATTTCTATTTTAAGGGCAACTTTCGCGCCAACTTTTGCGCCAACTTTTGCGCCAACTTTCGCGCCAACTTTCGCGCCAACTTTCGCACCAACTTTCGCTCCTCTATCTTTAATTGGCAGAGTAGATTTCTTTTTTGAAGCTCAAGAGGTTAACTTAATTAAGATTAATATAGGTGATAAAAAAGATTCCTTTGTATCTCCTGCTCTAGAATCTTATAAATTAGGAGTCGAAAAGGCTCAACAAAAAGCAGATTATAAGGGTGCTGTTAAGCATTATAGCGATGCTTTAAGTAAAGATGGCAAATTTGCAGAAGCTCATGTAAGCCGAGGTCGTGCGTATTCAGAGTTAGGAGATCAGGAAAGAGCTATTGAAGATTATACTAAAGCAATGAATGTTAGTCCCAAATTTGCTGAAGACAAAGATATATATGTTGAACCATTACTAGGACGAGGTACTGTTTACATCAAACTTGGCAATTATCAGGCAGCACTTGATGATTTTAATCTAGCAGTTAAATTAAATCCTGACTTTTATGATGCTTATTTAGGCAGAGCTATTATCTATATTGAACAAAAAGATTATCAACAAGCGATTAAGGATTTATCAGAAGCATTAAAGTTAACTGCTGACTATTATCCTGCTGCTTTTCTTAAACGTGGTTCTGTTTGGGCTGAATTGGGCGAATATGAAAAAGCCATTGAAGACTTTACTCAGGCTATTGATAATCAGGCAGATGATGCTAGTACATATTATCCAGATGCCTACTATAAACGCGGGGTTATTAATTTAAATTTAGGCAATGTACAAAAAGCAATCGATGATTTAAGTAATGCTATTAAGCTGGATTCTAAGTATTATGAAGCATATTATAAACGTGCGATCGCTTACGAAAAACTTGGAGAATCAGAAGCAGCAAATAAAGATTACATCAGTGCAGATTATAGTAAAGCGTTATTAACATATAACCTTACAGGGCATTCAGGAATTAATGCTGCGGTTCGGTCAGTAGCTATCAGCCCTGATGGAACAACTTTAGCAAGTGGGAGTGAAGACTCAACTATCAAACTATGGAACTTAAAGACAGGACAACAAATTAAAACACTTTATGGAAATTCAGGCTTAGTTCTTGCTGTAACTTTTAGCCCTGATGGTCAAACTATTGCCAGTTCGGGTACTGAAAAAACTATTAAACTTTGGAATGTCAGCACAGGAGAAAAAATCCTTACTCTATCAGGGGATTCTGATTGGATTCTTTCCCTTGGTTCTAGTGCAAGTGGAAGTGATGACAAAACCATATCAGGGCATTCTGGTTGGATTCGTTCCCTTGCTTTTAGTTCAAACGGACAGACCATAGCTAGTGGAAGTGATGACAAAACCATTAAATTTTGGAATATAGAAACTGGAGAACAAATTCGCAGCTTCTCTGGTCACTCGGATTCTATTGACTCTTTGATTTTTAGTCCAAATAATAATATTCTTGCTAGTGGAAGCCGCGACAAAACTATCAAACTATGGGATGTACAAACTGGCAAAGAAATTAATACCCTAGAAGGACATCAACAGAGTGTTCGTGCTATAGCTTTTAGTCCAAATGGTCAGACTTTGGCAAGTGGTAGTCAAGACAATAACATCATACTTTGGGATTGGCAAAATAATAGGCTGATGCGTACTTTAAAAGGTCACTCTAATGCAGTAACATCCCTGGCTTTTAGCCCTGATGGTCTAACCCTTGTGAGTGGTAGTGATGACAAAACAATTAAACTATGGGATGTGCAGACTGGACTAACAATGATCACTCTTTTTGGGCATGAATCTTATGTAGAGTCAGTAGCTTTTAGTCCCGATGGTAAAAATGTTGCTAGTGGTGGTTATGACAAAACAGTGAAAGTGTGGCAAATACCTTGGTAGTAAACTGAAGATACTATCAAAATCACTATCCTGTGAAATAATTGTCAAATTATGACGCAAAGCGATCGCACACACCACCAAAAACCAAATAATTAGCCCCCTCCTCGCTTGCGGGGAGGGGGTTGGGGGTGGGGTTCTATCTCTGCAACCAAGCAGCAATATCCTGCAACACCCCCTCCATCCTCTCTAGAACATCCTCATTTCTAAATCGCACAACCTGCAACCCCAAACTCTCCAAAAATTCTTGACGTATTGCATCTTCCTCTTAGGTGTAGTCGTGAATTTCGCCATCCACTTCTACCACTAACCGCGCTTCATTACAGTAAAAATCGACGATAAAATGGTCAATTGTTTGCTGACGGCGGAACTTGAAACCCAAAAGTTGTTTGTCTCTCAACTTCTGCCAAAGGAACTTTTCTGCTGGAGTTGGTTCACACCGCATCTGTCGCGCTAATGGCTTAAGTTTTTTCCAAAGTTCGTGTGGGGTTTGCCAAGGGTATCCTGGAACCCCACCCCCTAGCCCCCTCCCCGCAAGCGAGGAGGGGGGACTGGAGTTGGTGAGATTTAGTTTGGGGTCTTGATTTTGGGCCATTTGCGCGATTCGTGGTTAGTAATATTTCATGTATTATTCCCAGCGATCGCACTCTTAGACCTCTCCCTAGCAGTCAAAACTCTGGCATAATCAGACATGGACGCACTTTAAGAATTAGATAACAGTTTTTTGGGAATATCACCCAAGCTAATTAAAAGGTTTACGCCGAATGGATATTTTAATAGAATAATCTCATCAAAAGATTCGCAGAAACATAAATGGACTGGATTACACTACTGCGATCGCTACAGTCTGATTTTATTAAAAGGTTAACATCTGGTTGTCTGCTTCATTGTGAAACAGAAGGTCAATATAGTGAATTAACTATAATCTCTGGAGACAGATTAAAGGCACTACGGGAATTTTGCTGGCTGATGGCTGAGAAATATAAGCGTGTTTCGCCAGTCCGTGACGTTTTTATCAGCTATCTCAAAGGGAAGTTGGGTGAGGAAGTTGTCAAAGAACGTTTAGCTGATTTTATTACCGAAGTCGATTATGAAAAGCGATTCGGCGGCGATGGCAATATAGATTTTACCTTGACTTCTGACCCATCTATTGGTATCGAGGTTAAATCTCGTCACGGTAGTATTGATAGAGTGAGATGGTCAATTAGTTCTGAAGAGGTTGAAAAAAATGCAGTTGTAGTTTGCATTTTGATTCAAGAAGATGTGAGTGAAGCACAATCTGAGTATCACCTTTTTTTGGCTGGCTTTCTCCCAACCCAGATGATTAAGTTGAAGACTGGTAAAATTTCCTTTGGGATAGAACAATTATTGTATGGTGGTGCTTTATGGTGCTATCTAGAACAGTTACAATCTTCTATTAATAATTCTTATAAGCAACAACCACCAATTTACAAATATCTCCCGAAGCAGGAAATGCCACTTAAGCAAACTAACAATCAAGTGTTCAAATCTTCTTTTAAACCTGAAGTAGAGAACTATTTACAATATCGTGATAAAGATTTAAATATACTTTATGTAAGGTTGGGTGATGAATGTTTTGAAAAAGGAGAATATACGAATGCAATTACCAACTATAATCAAGCATTACAAGTTAACCAGGGCGATGTTGATTTATATTATAAACGAGGATTAGCTCATTATCAAATAGGAGATTATGAAGCGGCGATCGCAGATTATTCTGAGGCAATCCAGACGAATATCCATGATGCTAAATCTTACAACAAACGAGGTTTAGCGCTGTCCCAAGTAGGGCGATTAGAAGAAGCAATTAATGATTATACCCAGGCTATCAGAATTAATCCTAATGTTGCCGTAGCTTATAAAAATCGGGCTGAAGCTCGTTCTCATGTAGGAGATAATCAAGGAGCGATCGAGGATTATACCCAGGCTATTAAAATTAACCCCCATTATGCTGATGCTTATAAAAACCGTGGGATTACTCGTTATTTATTAGGTTCTCAACCGGGATTTCCCCAAGCAATTAAGATTAATCCTAAAGATGCCATAGCTTATAAAAAACGTGGTAATGCTCGTTCAGATTTAGGAGATTTTGAAGGAGCAATTGAAGATTATACTCAGGCAATACAGATTAATTCTAATTATGTAGATGCTTATTACAATCGTGGTAACGCTCGTTCTGACTTAGGAGATTTTGAAGGAGCAATTGAAGATTATACTCAAGCAATACAGATTAATTCAAATTATGCAGATGCTTATTACAATCGGGGCAATATCCGTTTAGAAATAGCAGAGAAACAGGGAGCGATTGAAGATTTTCAAAAAGCGGCAGACATCTATCGTCAAGAAGGTAAGCTAGAAGCACTCAAAGATACACGAGAAAAAATATTAGATTTACAAATAGAAGAATCATTAGATATTTTAAACTTCTAGAAAGTCGTTTATCCCTGATTAATTCGCCAACAGTATCTTAGAAATCGTCAGCTATATTCCTCGCTATTCCCTACCTAAAATTATTTTTCCCTATATCCGCCAGCGTAGTCAATTACACAAATTGTTCTATATGATTTGTGAGTTCCATAAGCAACACCAGACACTTTAAAAGCACCATTAAAAATGTTTTTTCTATGACCGCGATCGCGCACACTATCATCAATAATTAACTGCATGATGATATCTTGGGCAGTGTTTAGCCCATAACTGATATTTTCGCCTGCGGTTGTTTGCCATGTACCATAGCGATTGATGCGAGTAAAGGGGCTGCTACCATCGCTACCATCATGACCTGTAGCACCTTTTGGACCTTGGTCTTTAACGTGGTCTTTTGCACCTAAAGACATACCCTTAGATGCACTCAACCCTCCCACAGGATGTGCTGATTTCAGAAATGCGATCGCTTCATCGACTGCTTTAACTCCTTCTTGAGTTCGCAAATACGTATTATTAGAAATTTTGACTCGGTTCCCCTCAAAGCGCTTTCTATAATTTTTTAGAATCGGGAGGTATGCTTTGGGATTTGTTCGTACTTTATTTGTTTCAATTATTACCTGTTGTTCCAGTGATGAAAGGTAACTCGCCTTTGCTAATAAAGTCGGACTGGCTGGTTGAACTACTGCTGGGCTAGATTGAAACAGGTGATTTGAGCAACCAAATATTAGGATAAGTGGCAAAAATACCCAAAATCTAATGCGACGCATTCATTACCTCACAATTATTTATATGGATTAATTTAGTGAATTAAAATAAATAAGAATTTTCTACACACAGAGAAGTTTGTAGACGCTTCTTTATATCTGTTGTAACCTAGCGAACACTCAAATGTAAAGGAGAAAAAAGATTACACAAATAAAAACTTTGCATATTTGCATTTGATAGAAAAACGCAGAGTTTATATCATGTTCGCTCAAATAACTGTCATTGCGATCGCTTCTTCTCAGCGTTACCGCTATTTAGGGAAACAAGCCCAAAAAAACCTTGCGATCGCGTCGTTTTACTCGCAATGACATATTCTCAGATTACACTTTGAGAAACCAACGTTGTCGATACATCAGAACACCAACAGCCCACCACAACAACACGGTGACTATGGCAAACAACAGGGAACCATTCAGCGCCCCCGCCCAAGATGTGAAAAAATTCTGGTAAATCCAATTGTAGGTACTGGGAGCGTCTTTGCCTGTGCCGATAGTGGTTTTCACTAAGATTTTAATCAACAAAACTGATGCAACGAAAAGAGCGATCGCATTTAAGCCCATAATTTCAAAAGGTTTACTCCAGCGACGATTCAGCCGTACTTCGATCAGTTCATAACAAGCTGCTAGCAAAAGCAACGCCCAACCACTGGTAAAAACTACATAGGAACTTGTCCACAGCTTTTTGTTGATGGGGAATGTCCACCCCCACGCCCAACCGATAATTAAACAACCAACTCCAAATAATCCTAACCCGATACTTGTGCGTGAATGTACAGTTTGGCTACGTATCCATTGTCCAGTGAAGTAGCCAGCGAGAACATTTACTATTGCCGGAATAGTACTGAAAAGCCCCTCTGGATCTCCCATAAAGTTGAAACCATCACCTTTGTATAAGTGTGCTTTGGGAATAATTAGGCGGTCAATATAAGCGCCAAAGTTACCTTCCCGCGTCAGCACTCCCGCGCCATATTCTGGCACTGGCAAATACATCATCGTTAGCCAGTAGCCGATGAGTAGCACTGCTGCCAGTATCCATTGACCTTTACGCAGCAGGTTGAGAACAGCTAGGGAAGTTAGCAGATAGGTAATGCTGATGCGTTGCAACACTCCCAGAATGCGGATACTACTCAAGTCAAAAGTCCAAACACCCTGATTCCAAAAGCCATTTAGTAGCAATCCCAAGGCAAAGAGAATGGCAGCGCGGCGTAAGATGCGCCAGTAAATAGCTGAGGTTGCTTTATTACCTTCAGTGTACTTTGACAGCGAGAAAGTCATTGCTACACCGATAATGAAGAGAAAGAAGGGAAATACCAAGTCAGTTGGTGTGCAGCCGTGCCAATCGGCGTGGGCTAAGGGAGGATATACATCATCTGCGACACCCGCCATATTGACGAGAATCATTCCAGCGATCGTAATGCCGCGAAAAACATCCAGTGAAGTCAGGCGCATAAGCGGAATTTTATGTTGGATGAGTATCTAAGATACCCCGCTTGATGCAGGTAATCAAGCAAAATTTATAGACTCGAATACAAGGTAAAATTGGTTAGTTATGACCCTGTTCTTTCAAACTTACGTCTTTTTAATACATTTGTATTATTGAATAAATATTATATAATCTAAATTAAGGGTAAAGTTTTTAGAATTATGGTTAAAATTTAACATATATTTAAAAGTAGTTTTGATAATCTTGACAAAAGATGAAGTTGGAAAGTTTTCCTGTGTTTTTAAAAGACAAAAAATTTAGTGTAATATCAAATTCAGCATCAAGCAAAGGTGTGCAATTCACTAATGTTGATTTTCCAGCATCAAATCTAGTAAGGCTTAAAAGCATGTTATCTTTTTTTTCGTATTTGAATATGAATGGAGAAATTAGTGATAAAGCATTTGAAGCTTTAGTTCGTTATGCTTGCTCTATTTTTATTGAAAATGAGGTAGAAGCCAGAGTTAAAGATGCTTTTGAGCAGAAAATCATAAATTTTTGGGAATCGAAACTTTCCTCTGCTATGGAGAAATATATTACTACGAAGTGAAGGTCTATATTAAAAGCCAGCTAGCTCTCAATTTTTGACGTTTATATTATATGTCTAATCAAGAAAATGAATCAAATAAAGAGTTTGAGCAAAAAAAAGATGAGCAAGATAGTGAAAGTGGATATATAGAAAAACTCCCTGAAGAATTAGACAATTTAAATCTTCCGCCAGAAATCAAGAAGGAAATAAGAACATTTCTTTCTATGGGTCGCTTCTCCGCATCGTCTATTTCACCAATTCTAGATAAAATTAATCAACAGCACATAACAAAAATACTTGAAAGCGTAGAAAAAGATAGTGAAAGAGCATTTGTAGACGCACAAGAAGCAAGAAAGTATAATTTGGTCGCTATTTGTATTTTTGTGGCTGTTTTCGTGTTTTTAACGGTTTTTTTGGTCAATAAAGACGTGGCTGTTTATCAGGATATTCTGAAAATACTTATCATATTTGGCGGCGGATTTGGCAGTGGATTGGGTTTCAAGATATACTTAGACCGGAGAAATAAATAAACTTTGAATATAGAATTAAAGGTATCATAATTTGTTAATTATGATAATAGTTATTTTAAGCACACAAATTTTAGATTTTTGAATAACTATGCCAATCAAAGTTGGAGATACCGCTCCTAATTTCACTCTACCTGCCCAAAACGGCTCAACAATTAGCCTCGAAGATTTTCGTGGCAAAAAAGCTGTTATCCTATATTTTTATCCCAAGGATGACACACCCGGATGTACGACTGAATCTTGCGCCTTTCGCGATCAGTATGAAGTGTTTAAAACCACTGGTGCTGAAGTTATCGGCGTGAGTGCTGACTCCAGTGAATCTCACCAACGATTTGCTACGAAATACAATCTACCTTTTACTCTGTTAACTGATAAAGGCGACCAAGTGCGGAAGCTATATGGCGCAACAGCGGTCTTTGGCTTGTTCCCTGGTCGCGTTACTTACGTCATTGACCAACAGGGAGTTGTGCAATACGTGTTTGATTCAATGTTTAACTTTAAAGGTCATGTTGAGGAAGCGCTGAAAACTTTGCAACAACTTGCAGCTAAGTAGGAGTTAGGAGAGACGCGATTAATCGCGTCTGTACAGGAGTTAGGAGTTATTTGTACCCTATCTCCCTACTCCCTATTTATTCGAGTGCGACTTTTCGGGCATGACAATATTAGCGTGGGTTGCCTTGCCATTATTGCCGTTAGTATGAGCGTTACCATTGCGGGGATGGATGACACCATAACCGCCGTGGTTACGTTCGTAAATTACATTAATCTCTCCGGTTTCAGAATTGCGGAACATATAAAAGTCGTGTCCGACTAATTGCAGTTGTTCTAGGGCTTCTGCAAGGGTCATCGGCGGCATGGAAAAATATTTGGTGCGAACAACTTCGTTGGGCAATTCGGGAGTGCGATCGCCAATTAAATCTGTTACTACTGATTCTGGAACAACTACTTCTGTTGGCTGAGCATGGGTTTTCTGGTCTTGACGCCGTTCTTTGTATTTCCGCAGTTGACGGGCAATTTTATCTGCAACTAAGTCAATGCTAGCATAGAGGTTTTCACTGCTTTCCTCGGCACGGATAACGCTACCATTAGCATAAATAGTTACTTCAGCCGCTTGTCTAGTATTAATTCGGGGATTACGGGCTACGCTAAGATGCACATCCACTTCATTTGTAATGCTCTGAAAGTGACTAACTGATTTTTCAATCTTTTGATGTACATACTCACGAATTGCATCGGTTATTTCAATATTTTTGCTGTGGATGACAAGCTTCATGTAAACTCTCTCCCTGAATATTTGAATTTGTGAATTTGCTTTGTATGAAAAGAAGTTGCGGTAAGCTCTATTACTCCCGCCAAAACAAATTGTGACCTATTTGTATGTACTGCTGGTAAGCTGTCTCTAAGCTTGCTGCATCTAAGTTGTTGTTAAGTACACCTTGATTTCCCTCCTCATCTCTGCGCTGATATCCAATTGGATGTCCACATAAAACTCTTGGGTGAGGAAACCTGAGTGGTAGCTCCCATGACTACCAACTCCAATAAAGCAACGCTTACAGAACTGTTGATAGTTGCTCCTTGTCTGTTCGATTGAAGTTTGCTTGCTGTTGTTCAATAATACAAGTCTTTGTGCAAGTTTGATAATGTTTATGTTTCAAACAATATAATTAGAGTCATCAGCCAGTACATACGTCCTTATTGTCTTGGCATGATGCTTATTGCAGAGAATTCCTCCTAAAACCTATTGAGGTTATCTTTTCAAGCTAGCACTTTGTGTTTTCTAATGCAGCTTCCCTTGACTTTCCTTTAAAATCCTTTGCAAAACTTAACCTTTTTAACTCCAATCCTGTAACTTGAAAGATATTTCGTTCCCAATACAGTTGATTTTTGGCATGATTCATAGTATAGAACCACACAGAAACCGTTGTTTGCTGTATAACCAAGGATTAATGCCTTACTTAGAAGCTCATCGATGGCAGCGATCGCTCCTCAATGAGCGCATCCATAACCCCAGTCTAGATGATGTGTTAATTTTACTAGAACATCCACCTGTCTACACTCTGGGGCAAGGAGCCAACTCAGATTTTCTCAAATTTGATATTGACAAAAGTCCATATGATGTGCATAGAGTAGAACGAGGCGGCGAGGTTACTTACCATTGTCCCGGTCAACTAGTGGGATATCCAATTTTAAATCTGCAAAGTTATTGTAAAGACCTTCATTGGTACTTACGGCAACTCGAAGAAGTAATAATTCGCGTATTGGCAGTTTATGGGTTGCAGGGAGAAAGAGTTCCGGCTTTTACTGGTGTTTGGTTAGAAGGGCGAAAAGTTGCGGCTATTGGGATTAAAGTCAGCCGTTGGATTACTATGCACGGCTTTGCATTAAATGTTTGTCCAGACATGACAGGCTTTGAGCGCATTGTACCCTGCGGTATTTCCGATAAACCTGTAGGCAGTTTAGCCGAATGGATTCCAGCTATTACCTGTCAAGAAATACGTTTTTATGTAGCGCAGTCTTTTGCTGAAGTGTTTGGCGTGGAATTAGTCGAGTCGCAGCCTCAAGGATTTTTCCAGTGTGAGTAAATTCAGCTTGTAATTATGTAATAAATACCATAGCAGTCTTATTTAAATTGTGAGACACTGATGAGAGTACTCAATCTTTAATAGTATTAAAATAACTATAGTTGTTAAAGCTAAAGTCTAACTATTTACAAATAAATATACTAACTTTTTACGGCTGTCAAGCACAACTTGGCGCGTGAATTACTCAAATAATCTCCAGATATATGCCCCATCGTTAACCTTTCTGAGAGAACGTGATTGGACAGCTTTAATAGAACTATTTGATAGAGACGACAGTGATGAAATTGAAGCCGACATCCACAGGAGTTTGTTTTGGCTGATACCTGAACCTTGTTGGGAAGACGACCCGGTCTTGCATAATGGAGTATGAAGCTAGCGTGATTGGTCATGCAATGTCCTAACTGTGGCTCCAGCCATATCCGTAAAAACGGCAGCAAACAAGGTAAGCAAAACCACATCTGCGTCAGCAATTCCAAATTCAAATTTTGACAACGGGTACAGTTTGCCTTGAGGATAAAAGAATATGGAATGAACTACCCCGCCCATCTAAGAAGATGGACGAGGTTTCTGACGCTTCATCTCAGACAGTTGCTTAAACCCACCGCAATGGGTAGAAGTAGAG
>NZ_JBALCT010000018.1:0-15660 GCF_036917675.1 Nostoc sp.
ATCAACCGTGTTCGTGTAATAAAAAAAGCGGATGGGTATCATGTGCAATTCTGCTTTGATGCCGAACGTAAGGAAGAGGGGGTATATACAGGCAACATTGTTGGATTAGACTTGGGGTTAAAATATTTCACCAAAGACCAAAACGATAATGCTGTAATTTATCCCCAATTTTTCAGAAAGTCAGAAGGTCGAATTAAAAAGCGATCAAAGCGGTTAAGTAAAAAGTTTGTTAAAGGTAAAAAACCGCAGTCAATTAATTATCACAAAGCACGGAAACGATTAGGTAAAGTTCATCTAAAAATTCAAAGGCAGCGCAAAGATTGGGCTATAAAGCAAGCCCGATGCGTAGTGGCATCTAACGATGTCGTCGTCTATGAAGACTTGAAGATTGCGAACATGGTGAGCCAGCGCGTTGGGCGGGTTTCCCGACTTGAAGCGACTGGGGAACCCGTAAGGGTCAAGAACCACCACTTAGCTAAATCTATTTCTGACGCTAGTTGGTATCAGTTCACTCAATGGCTAGACTACTATGGGAAAATCTGGGATAAAGCAGTACTAGCCGTAACTCCCGCTTATACATCTCAGGACTGTAGCCATTGTGGACATAGGGCAAAAAAGTCACTCAGCACCCGAACTCATTCATGTTCTAGCTGCGGAATTGAAATTTGTCGTGATACAAACGCGGCAATTAATATTCTCAAGAAAGGAATGAAGATATTAGGAGTTGAGTGGCAAAACAACAGTACCCAAGGGCATTGGGAATCTGCATCGAAAGATGGAAAGCATGGGGAGAAGACCACCAATACTATTGATGGGAAACCTGATATAGCAAGCGGATTTCTGTGAACCATGAATTAGAATCCCCGTGCGTTTTACGCCGGGGAGCATGTCAATTGGCAATTTATTATCCACAACCTTTAAAAATAGTGCGTAAGCGCAGCCCAACCCAGGCATCGCCATAGGAAGAAACTTGGGTGAGAGAAATATTGAAGAGGATTTAAATGAGAGCGATCGCTTTTATTATCAAAACAGAATTCAGCATGAATTTGCCAGAATTTGCTTCCCATTATCTGATTTTAAGATTTAGCTAAAATCCCTGATCTTACCGTTGAGGGGCAAAGTCTTTTAGAAAACCAAGCAAAGCCTCGTTGACTTTTTGGGGATACTCTGCGGGAACCCAGTGACCAGCACTAGGGACGATAACCTGTCCTTTCAAGTTGGGAACCAACTCGGTCATTGCATTAAGATTTATTCCTGGAAACTTCAATACAACATCTTTCTCACCAGCAATAAATAATGCTGGTTGCGATATCTTTTTATCTGACAACTGGGGAGTAATTTCCATATTGCGATCCATGTTGCGATACCAGTTCAGGTTGCCACGAAAGCCGCTCTGTTTGTACTGTTCAACATAATAGTCTAGATCCTCTTGTGTCATGCCTTTTGGTAGCTCCTGGGGATCGATCAGTCCGTCAAGAAAACCAGAAGTTGATGGTTTCCGATTCAGGAGCATTCCTTCAGGAGCAGAAGCGCTAATACTATAGTGAATTATACGTATGGAACGACGGATATCTGTTTCAAATTCTGCTTCGGCAATTCCAGGTTTTTGGAAGTAGACCATGTACCAGAAGTTGTCCCCAAAATTCTCTTGCTTTGTTAATGCTCCAATCGGGTAACGGAAGTAGGGAACACTCATTCCCACAACAGCATTAACTCGTTCCTCATATAGCAGTGCTGTATTCCAAGCTACAGATGCCCCCCAATCATGTCCCACAACAATGAAACTTTCCTGACCGAGAGCGTCAGCGATGCCGACAACATCCCCCGTTAAATTAAGTATGTCGTAAGCCTCGATCTCCTCTGGAGCATCACTACCGTCGTATCCCCGTTGGTTGGGAACGGCCACTTGGAAACCTGCTTCTACAAGCGGATCGATCTGATGACGCCATAGATACCAGCACTGAGGCCATCCATGAAGCAAGATAACCAAAGGCCCCTGACCCTCAACAACTGTATTCAGACGAACCCCATTCGTCTCAATCGTGCGAAAGTTGCGCTTCTTCATAATTGAAACTCCCTATCGACATACCCACCAGCTATCAAATAATTTACATGACAATGACTATAGTCAAACCGGGAACGACAATAATCTTCAAAGGTTGAATGCGTAGAGCAATCTAATCTGCGATTATCGATAAATAATCAGACTCACACTGCCCTTTAGAGAAATGGAGGATAAAGTGATGCTGCAATATCTGATCACTCAACAACATTATTTTGCATTGAAGCTTTTCTCGGCACTGGGCTGCGGGTTGATTGCCGGAGTCTTCTTCGCCTTCTCGACCTTCGTAATGAACGCCCTTGCGCGACTCCAGCCAGCACAGAGCATTACCGCCATGCAATCCATCAATATCACGGTGATCAATCCATTATTTATGGCTGTGTTCTTGGGAACGGCTGCGGCTTGCATCCTTCTGACTATCTCTTCGCTATTAAGGTGGCATCAACCTGGTGCCGCCTACTTGCTCCTCGGCAGCTTGCTCTACCTCGTTGGGACCTTCGGCGTGACAATCGGTTTCAATGTGCCGCTTAACGAAGCGCTGGCGAGAGTTGAGCCGGACAGCAGCATAGGTGCCAGCTTATGGTCTAGCTACCTTGCCAACTGGACAATCTGGAACCACATTCGGGCAGCAGCATCGCTAGCAGCAGCAGCATCGCTCACCATCGCGCTCTGTGATCGAGGGGCGTAATCGTAATGTTATGCGATCGCTTGTCTTGATCATCTCCAAGGCAGAAAGAAAAAAGTCAGAAGCGGGTTTCTCACTGGCTGTTCCCTTGTTGTCATAGCAGGTAGTCTAAAATTCTTAACAGTTTCAAGTTCATCTTCTACATGGTCTAGTCACTGTGCGTTGGTCATTTTAGCGTTGATGAAATGCTGTACTAAGAAAACCTTTGTTTGAGATTTTTAGAAAAATCATTATATACAGATAATATTTGGAGGCAATATTCATGCAGCACTTGCATCAGCTATTAGAAATAAAAAACTCGGAGTTAGCCCGGTTACTGCGGTTGAGCCTGTATGGATTAGAGGCTACTTTAAATCAGGCTCGCACAGAATTTCCACTAGATGCAGGAGCGAAGGTATGTGATGATCTGCTGCAAGAACTTCATAGCCTGTTGCAACCTGCACCCCCACAGCAAAATACTGGTTGGGAAGATGCGCCAGATGATTTAAAATTAAGTCGCCTCCGGGAAGCTTTTGATTCTGACTTAGAACTTAGTTATTATCTGGGTAATTCCCAATTGCAAAGCCAAACAGATTCTGATTTGTGGAATGAGATTCAACGCAAACTGCTGCGGATACCAGAGGATTTAGCTGCATCTTGGCGACAGCACACCTTGGATCTAGCTCAAGAAGTTGGTGCGATCGCAGATAATTTTAATCTCTTTCAACTTCCCTTTATCCGCGATGAAATCATCTACCCCGGTCTGAGTGGTACTATTCAAACTCAAGGATTGAGCTTATCTCAACAAGTACTTTTAAACTCTCAAATTACCCAAGGTAATGCATCTGATTTACCAGCAGGTTTCCTATATTTATATATGAACTTTATTGAAATAGACCCGGATTTACATCATGCTTTAAAAAGTGTTTTTAGCTTTGATGTCATTTCTTTAGACTCCAAACCAGAACAGCGAAACCAATACATTGATGCTTTAAGCGATCGCTTCCAACGCACCCAAAAAGCTGAGGAAAATGCTGATCCTCTGTCAATTCTCCGTGCCTGGATTGACATGGACGAAGCAATACACTCTTTAGTATTCGTACCACCGGCTGAACGCTATTGTTGGTGGGGAAAGCTGCAACACGAATCACGACGCATCCTGAAGAAAGTCGCTGATGAGGCGATTAATGCAGGTAATGAAGTGCGAATTCGCCAATTATCGGGACTTTATGCGGATATCTGTGCTTTATCTAAGGATGACTTACAACTAGACTGTGGTGGTATTCCTGGCGAAGTCTTAACTTGTCTTCGGGTATATGCGCGAATTAATCAGGAAGAATCTCCAGGTCGTGTAATTTTTCGCTCATCACGTAAGTAGCTGGCGAGTTTTCTAATTCTTGAGGTTACGAGGCAAGGCAGATGATTTTGCAAATCTCCGCCTTGCCTCATAATCTAATGAAGGTAAAAACCTTTAAATCTAGAGGATGCCCCAGAAGTGTAAAATCCCTTGGCCAGAAAACACTTCAAGTGCAACAGCAGATAAAAAACCAATCATTGCAAAACGACCGTTCCAGTTTTCGCTCTGAGGAGTAAAGCCCCAGCGCAAAGCATTAGGATCTTCTGGAACCAAAGCCGTAGTCTTCTTAACGTCTGCCATAAATAATACTCCGAGCCTTTATGTTGTAACAGTTATAAGTGCCTGTAAAGTAATGTAACAGATTTTTACAAAAATGCAACATTTAATTGGAGCAAAAATGAAGTTTAGTTAGCTAGCATATATTAAGCATACGTAATTTTATGTTAATATGCTGGCGATCGCTAGTATCTGGATCTATATTTAATTCTCGCAGTTTAGCCGCCAAGCGATCGCTGCGTTGCACCTCCTCAAAATTTCATAAGTTCATAGCGAATTAAAATTGGCAAAACTCAGCGCCCCTCTGCGCTTCCCTTAGCGTCCCTCTGCGTTTAAAAAAGTTACGAAATAGTTCTCCAAGATGTGAAAAGTCGCAAACTGAAATAGAGAAAGAACTAGATCGTCAACGCTTCCAAAATCATGCTGGAAGCATTAACATCGGTTATGCTACAGGAGCGGACAATGAAAGCATTGATGGTGATTTAGTCAGAGCATACAACAATACTTTTTAGCAAACAAATTGAGTGTTTTTATTACTCCAAGTGTGACGATTTCTACGAATTATGCTCAAGAGTCCTCTACGATACCCTGGTGGTAAGTCAAAAGCAATAAATCAAATAGTTGAATATTTACCAGAGAGCTTTTCTGAATTTCGAGAGCCTTTTGTCGGTGGTGGTTCTGTATTCATTTATTTAAGACAAAAGTTTCCCGATCTCAAAATTTGGATTAACGATTTAAACCGCGAACTCTTCTTATTCTGGAAGCTTGCCCAATCTGATCTAGCTCAGTTAGTTAAAGAAGTTCGACATATTAAAGTCAAATATACAGATGGCAAATTACTCTTTGCAGAATTGGCTAAGGTAGATGTCAATAATTTATCTGATTTAGAAAGAGCCGTTCGTTTTTTCATACTCAATAGAATTACTTTTTCAGGAACTGTAGAATCAGGTGGCTTTTCCCAAGAAGCTTTTCATAAAAGATTTACTAATTCTTCAATAGAACGACTCGAAAAGTTAGAAGGTATTCTATCAGAAAATGTCCAAATTACTAATTTAGATTACAGCCACCTATTAAAATCAGAAGCAGAAGATATATTTTTATTTTTAGATCCGCCATATTTTAATGCTAAAAAATCAAAGCTATATGGTAAAAGGGGTGACTTGCACACCTCTTTTGAGCATCAGAGATTTGCTGAACTTTTGCAACAATGTCATCATCACTGGCTAATTACCTACGACAACTCACCGCAAATTAGAGAAAATTTTCAATGGGCTAATATCTGCGAGTGGGAATTACAGTATGGAATGAATAACTATAAACAAAGTGGTGCTGCTAAGGGAAAAGAGCTATTCATTACAAACTACGAAGTTAAACTTTATTTGGAGAAAAAAGCCCAAAATCAGAACCTTGTGAATCCAGCTTTGCAGTTAAGCCTTGATCTTTCAAGCTAACTTTGATAACTCCTAATTTTCCGGTAGGATAGCTCCCATGCCCTTCAAGGTAGCTACACCCTACAATACTACAAACCTTAGCTATGACAACTTCCCCAATCTCTGCTCAAGAATCCTCTGTTAGCTGGTCTATCCTGCTGCAACAATTAATAGATGGCCAATCATTGTCCCGTACTCAAGCTGCTGAATTGATGCAAGGATGGCTCAGTGAAGCGGTTCCCCCAGAGTTATCGGGGGCTATTTTAACAGCGCTGAACTTTAGAGGCATTTCTGCCGACGAGTTGACTGGCATGGCTGAAGTATTACAATCGCAATCTTCCCCACTCAGCACTCAGAAATCAGCACTCACTACTGTAATAGATACCTGTGGCACTGGTGGAGATGGGTCATCAACCTTTAATATTTCTACAGCAGTTGCATTTGTCGCCGCAGCCTATGGTGTACGCGTCGCCAAACATGGCAATCGTTCAGCGTCAAGTCTCACCGGAAGTGCCGATGTCTTGGAAACCTTGGGTGTAAACTTGAGTGCCTCTAGTGAAAAGGTGCAAGCAGCACTACAAGAGGTGGGGATCACTTTCTTGTTTGCCCCTGGTTGGCATCCAGCACTCAAGGCAGTTGCCTCATTACGGCGGACTTTGAAGGTGCGAACAATTTTTAATTTGCTTGGTCCATTAGTAAATCCCTTGCGTCCAACTGGGCAAGTGGTAGGCTTATTTACTCCGAAACTTTTGGTAACTGTTGCCGAAGCTTTACAGAATTTGGGCAAGGAAAAGGCGATTGTGCTGCACGGGCGAGAAAAACTTGATGAGGCTGGGTTAGGAGATGTAACTGATTTGGCGGTTTTATCAGATGGAGAAGTGCAGGTAACTACGATTAATCCCCTAGATTTGGATTTAACGCCTGCTTCCATAGGTATGCTTCGGGGTGGGGATGTCCAAGAAAATGCGGTGATTCTCAAGGCGGTACTGCAAGGTAAGGGAACTCAGGCACAACAGGAAGCGGTAGCGTTAAATGCGTCGTTGGCGCTGCAAGTAGGGGGTGCGATCGCATTCCTGGATCACGCCCAAGGGATTAAAATCGCTAAGGATATCCTACAAAGCGGCGTGGCTTGGACAAAGTTGGAGCAGTTAGTTGAATTTCTGGGGAATTGATTTGCGATCGCAGTTGCGGACGAAACTCTACCACATTACGTTTGATGGTGACATCGTAGTTGCCAAAAAAGTCATGTCCTAAAAGTCCAGTTTCAAGTTCGGCACCGGCGATCGCAACTGCTACTTTATTCACTATTACCCCGCCAACTGCCATCGAATTAACATAGCCCACAGGAAATTCTACAGCTCTAGAACTAGCAGTGTTTGCCTTCGCTTTCCCCACTGGCACGATTCCCAAAGCATCGGCCATCTGTTGGGTGATTACAGTGCCACTGGCTCCTGTATCCACAATCATCTCAAATTGTTGCTGGCCATTGAAGGTGACTTCGACAATTGGCGTGCCACCAATCCGCCTTTTAATTGGGGCTGTAAATACTGCTTCATCGGGAATCAGTACTGCTGATGAGGGCAAACCTGGCTCTGGTGATAACCGTTTTGTTGCTACAGGAGGTAATCGTAAGTTAAACTTTGGTGTGGTTGCTGCCTGGGGAACAACAATTACTATTCTCTGACGTTGAGCAACGTGCACAGGGCGAGGATTCGCTTGCTGTTGGGCATATTTGATTTGCCGCCGATATTCAGCAATCTTGGTTTGAGCGATCGCAAATTCTAGGCTTTGTCGTCGCACTTTTCGCATCAGCGCGATCGCATCCTGATACTGACTCACCACCAAATTCCAATCATCTGGAGATTGAGCAGATTGGCTGATACTCCAAGCGCCAACAGCTTTGTCTCGCCCCATCTCAAAAAGACTTGGTTCACTTTCATACGGCTCTAGAGGCTGCGCTTCTGGGATAGCTGCTGGTGTTACTGGTTTGACAGTAGGCTGTACTGATGCCAGATCCCCAATTGGCGTAGGTTGCTCATTGCTACCAGTCGCAGTGTTCCGTTTGTCTTCACTACAGGCAACACACAAAACTACTAGAGCGCTTGATAGAAAAATTAGGGTTGCACGGGATAAAAAAGACTGAAGCATAATTAATTCTAACTGCCCAAGCTTTGCCAAATCCATTCCCGCTACTTTATTTAATTCCCTTTTAATCTTAATTAACTATCCTGAAAATTTCCAATTGCTCAACTCATGGGATAATTAACAATTGCAGTATTAGGGAATGAGGCATAGAAAATAGAGAATAGGAAAGAGTTTTCCCAATACCCAATGCCCAATCCCCAATCCCCAATCCCCAATCTAATATGCCCCTGACTGACGCAATACCAGCTTTACTTGTCCTAGCAGATGGAACCACTTATCGCGGTTGGTCTTTCGGTGCTACAGGAACCGCGATCGGAGAAGTAGTATTCAACACTGGGATGACGGGTTATCAAGAAGTCCTGACTGACCCTAGTTACTCCGGTCAAATAGTTATTTTTACTTATCCTGAATTGGGGAATACTGGTGTCAATCCTGAAGATGAGGAATCATCTCGACCCCAAGTGCAAGGTGCGATCGCTCGTAATATTTGTCAACGACCAAGTAACTGGCGATCGACACAATCCTTGCCTGACTATCTTAAACAAAACCAAGTACCAGGGATCTACGGCATCGATACCCGCGCCCTCACCCGCAAAATTCGGATCTTCGGAGCGATGAACGGTGGCATTTCCACAGATATTCTTGATGAGGCGGAATTGCTTGAGCAGGTACTAGCCGCTCCCAACATGGCGGGATTGAATCTGGTTCGTGAAGTCACCACCCCAACGGCTTATGAATGGTCAGATCCGACAATTCCAGCTTGGGCATTCAACTCTGAGGCTGCGGAAAATATTGGCGAACCCTTTACCGTTGTAGCCCTTGACTTTGGCGTAAAACGTAATATTTTGCGTCGCCTCACAAGTTATGGTTGTCGGGTGATTGTTGTGCCTGCTGATACATCACCAGAAGAAATTCTCAACTACAATCCAGATGGTGTGTTTCTTTCTAATGGTCCTGGCGACCCTGCTGCGGTCAATGAAGGGATTACAACTGCCAAAGCGCTGCTATTAAGCCAAAAACCCATCTTTGGTATTTGTATGGGACACCAAATTTTAGGTCATGCACTAGGAGCAGAAACCTATAAACTCAAATTTGGTCATCGTGGTTTGAATCAGCCTGCTGGCTCACAACAACGGGTAGAAATTACTAGCCAAAACCATAGTTTTGCTATTAACCCAGATTCTTTACCTACAGCACTTGTGGAAATCAGCCACCTCAACTTAAACGATCGCACCATTGCCGGGATACGTCACAAATCTCTACCTGTATTCTCAGTACAGTATCACCCAGAAGCCAGTCCAGGCCCCCACGATGCTGATTACTTGTTTGAGCAATTCGTTCAAGCCATGCGAACAGCACGTCAATCCGTGGCAAAGGTGAGTTAAAAATAGGGAGTAGGGAATGGGGAAGAGTTTTCCAATACCCAATGCCCAATGCCCAATGCCCAATGCCCAATGCCCAATGCCCAATGCCCAATGCCCAATGCCCAATGCCCAATCCCCTTATTCCAGCAGATTGTAGACAACTTGCTCAAAAACCATCTATACTTGAGCGTTCACTTTAACTCATGAGGAGGGAATTATTGCTGAGCCACTGAATCTAACCGTTAGCCTGAGGGGCACTCGTGAAGTCCGGGATAACTGTCAGCTATTCCGCCTCACAGGTTTGTTAGATGCCTTTTCTGAGCCGACATTTCGCAAGACACTTGGCAGTAAGATTGTCGAAGGACCTAAGCACATTATTTTGGATCTCTCACAAATCGACTTTATTGATAGCTCTGGCTTGGGTGCTTTGGTGCAGCTAGCCAAGCAGGCGCAAACTGCTGAGGGTACTTTGCAAATTGTCACAAATGCCCGCGTCACTCAAACGGTCAAGCTTGTTCGCCTAGAGAAGTTTCTCTCCCTGCAAAAATCAGTTGAAGACGCTCTAGAAAACGTCAAGTAGTCTTGATTGCTTGATCTGAGAGACAAATTCAGCTATCCAAATTCAACATCGGATAGCTTAATTTGTGAAGTACTCCAACCTGCCTCGCTGAGGTTGGAGCTTCTAATATCTGAGAAATATCCCATCTTTTAGAATCAGGAACAGTCTGATTCGTTTTTAGAGTTTCCTGTTTCATCCGCCATTGCCACGTTAGGAATACCACAAGGGTATTCGGGACTTTCTCTCCTTGTGGGAGAGGCACAAAGCTAGTTGAGCTATTATGTTTAAAGTTGAGTAATAACCAAGATATAGACACCCAGTTCTGGGGTATGTAATTATTGGCTAGAATATTTCCAGAAACAACCAAGTCTGAAAAAGTTGTCAGAAATACAAAGCCAGCAGATTTATCTCTAGTTTAACTTGACTTAATACTGTATAGTTAAAAATCGTCGCTTACTGAGTAAGCATGGCAATGGGATCAAGTATCAGGGTGAGTTTGATGTCAAAATTTTACACCATCTTAGGCACAGAACACAATAAGCAGGCGAAATTTGGTTTATAGGCGTTGACATCAGGGTGATCTAAAATGCCAAATCTCAATCAAAAAGATGAAATTAAGAAGTAATTATGGTAGTATTGATTATGCTAAGTATACTATCATGGCATACTTCAGAAAAATCAGTCTTTGCGAAGAATGCCTGCCGACTTTAGCCCGTCAAGGAATGATTTATTTGTGAAGTCAGAGGAGGAAGAGCTATTAGATGGACAAGATGAAACTCCCAAACAGAGCCTATCTTGGACTCAAGCACTCTTGGCAACCAAAGCGCCATTCCAACAGATTTCCCTCTCACAAGTGCAAAAAATTTCTCCTGCTGCTTTAGCATTTTTGGGGGATGCAATTTATGAGTTATATGTTAGAATCTTCTATCTGGTGCCATTGCAGCGCTCAGGAATTTACCATCGTCTGGTAGTGGAGCAGGTAAGAGCGGAAACCCAAGCGCTACATTTGCGATCGCTGATTCCTCATCTCAGGGACACCGAATTAGAAATTGTCCGACGGGGTAGAAACGCCGCGACAGGACGCCCTAAGCGACTTAATCCCGAAATTTATCAACAGGCAACTAGTCTAGAAACCTTAATTGGCTACTTATATCTCACCGATTACCAGCGTCTAACCGAATTGTTGCGAATACTTCATATAGAAAAAGAGTGAGAACTCAATTTCACAATGGCCACAACAGTAGATTAGGCTCAATAAATTGAGGTAATCGGGATAATCAACCATACGCTATATCCATAAGTCAAATGCAGAATAAACCGAGAAAAGTCAAGACTTCTAGCGAACCCAATCGTGGGCAACCCGTAAAAATTCAGGGTAAACGTATTGTTAATCCGACTCGCAATCCCAGGAAAATAGATAGCAATCCGACTTCTGTTGCTAATCCGACTCGTAATCCCCGGAAAATAGATAGCAATCCGATTTCTGTTGTTAATCCAACTCGCAATCCCAGAAAAATAGATAGCAATCCGATTTCTGTTGCTAATCCGACTCGCAATCCCCGGAAAATAGATAGCAACTCTATTTCTGGCAACTCCCGACAACGATATAGCAACTTATCCCAGCCGTCTACATCTACACAACCACCAATAGAAGAAGATAGCGATCTCATCTACGGTCGTCATCCAGTATTGAGTGCGTTGCAAAATCAGCGCAATCTCAATCGTCTCTGGATTACTACCCGTCTGCGCTACGATCCCAGCTTTCACCATTTTCTCCTACAAGCGAAGGAAAATGGCACAGTTATTGACGAGGTTGAACCCAAGCGCTTAGACTATCTCACCAATGGGGCTAATCATCAAGGTGTGGCAGCGCAAATTGCTCCCTACGGCTACATCGAATTAGCGGATCTTATTGAGCAGTCCAAATCTGTAACCGATGCCGTAATTGTCGTGGCTGATGGAATTACTGATCCCCACAACTTGGGAGCAATTATTCGCACCGCCGAAGCAATCGGCGCTCAAGGATTGGTGATTCCCCAAAGAAGAGCATCTGGGATCACTTCCACTGTCATGAAAGTGGCAGCAGGTGCTCTAGAAAATTTTGCTGTAGCGAGAGTTGTCAACCTCAGCCGCTCCTTAGAAGAATTGAAAGAAGCTGGCTTTTGGATTTACGGCGCTGCTGCAAGTGGTAGCGAACCCGTACATACAATCAATTTCACTGGCCCAATCGTTTTGGTCATCGGCTCAGAAGGCGAAGGTCTGGGTATGTTGACTCAACGCTCCTGTGATTTCTTAGTATCGATTCCTCTACAGGGTAAGACTCCCAGCCTGAATGCTTCTGTAGCAGCAGGTATGGCGCTTTATGAAATTTATCGCCAGCGATCGCTAAATACGCTGCACTTAGATAAGTTACAAAAATTTTCGTTGAAAAAATAGCACTAACTAGAGTATAAAGAAATGTAAAGATAATAACCCACAATATCGTTTAACACCCTGTAGGATGCTTATAAATCAGCGAAAACCATGAAAACCATTTGGCATAACCTGAAAGAAGTGTTGATTAACACATTCGACTACATTGGCTTGGCTTGGTGGGCAGAGATTGTAACGCAGAATCCCCGATGCACGTACTACTTCGGTCCATTTCTGAGTTCTTCTGATGCTAGATTGTCAAGCATTGGATATATAGAAGATTTGGAGATCGAAGGAGCTACGGGAATTGCTGTGCATATCAAGCGCTGCAAACCCAGTACCTTAACAATCGCTGAAGACTTGGGGGAAAGATTTGACCGCAAAGTACAGCCTATCTTTGGCGGTCAAATTTAAGTAAGGCCAGAGTCAACATAATTCGTAATTTGTAATTCGTAATTCGTAATTCGTAGTTTCGAGTTCTAATTACGAATTATTTGCTCAAGAGTCAAAAACCCTTGAACTATTGACTACTAATTACCTGCGGATGTTCTTCCAGCCAATGATCAATATCATTCAGCACCAGATGGGGAATTTCCCACGGGAAAAGATGGGCGGTGTTGGGATAGCACTGCCACTGATAATTTTGGAGATGTCGAGCAGTTTCTAAGCTGGAATCAGATGTGATGTGGCGGTCTTGTTCACCAGCAAGTACTAAACTAGGACATTGTATTTGTTGCAAATCTAAAAGTCGGTTGTATCCCGATTCAATTGCACTATAGAGGGCGCGAGTAGCAGCAGGAGAGGTTTGCAAATAAGCTGGTACTGCTTCGGTTCCGATGTAGTTGTAAGTGGTGGATGTGTGTTGTTGGATTAGGTAACGGAAAAGCGATCGCTTGCCAAAAGTTTCAATATTCCATTGCCAACCCGGTTTTATATAGTTTAGTAGGGCAGCAACGCCAGTATATAAATTATCTTGCCAAGTGATAGTCGGATGACTGCCACGGGGTTTTGCGGCTGTTGCTACCAAAATCAGCCCAGTAACGCGCTCTGGCAAACGTAATGCCAACTCCATTGCCAAAATGCCCCCAAGTGACCATCCCAATACTAGGCACTTTTGAATCTCAAATCGGTCTAGCAGCGCTTCTAAATCAGTCAAATGGTCATTCATCTCAAAATTGCTATTGCAGCGACTTTTGCCGTATCCACGTAAATCAGGGGCAAAAGTTTGATAACGTTTTGATAAATGATTGGTAAATACAGAAAGACTACGACCAGTACCAGGATGACCATGTAAGCCCAGAATGGGGAATCCTTGACCTTGGATGTAGACATTGAGACGTGCAGCAGTAGTATGATTATGGCGATCGCTCATTACTCACCGTTCTCAATTAGACTTAAAAACACAAATTTCCTAAGTTTGATTAATGTAAAAAAATTAACATTGAGTGCTTTAAATAGTGTTCAGGTAGGAGTTAAGTTTTATATCGAAAAAAACAGAATCAATATCTAAAAGCCAGTTTTCATCTACAAATCCCAGATTTTCATCATAGACAAGAACCAACTCACCAATTCTGGGAGCGTTATGACTTGGCTTATCTCTAGCATGAATACTAGAGGCAGTCAAGACAAACTTTAGTTTTAGAAAGGGTTTTTTGTGAGTAAAGCCAATAGAACTACTAACTAATTCTATTTCAAGAGTACGAGGCAAAGTAATTATTTCATAATATTTATCCTGCTCATCCCAGTAGCCGCAAACTTTATAATCACAAAGTTCAAGATGTTCTTGAACAAGTGTATGGGTATCTAAATTTTCGAGGATTTCAGTTAAATCCCGCCATACTTGGTGATTTTTCAATTCTAGTCTTGTCATACTTATTTTGGACTAATGTTCTGTTACCAAACCGGGAAAGTGTAACACACCATCAATAAACTTTGCATGAAACCGGCGATCGCCGCCTTTACCTAACACCTTTGATTTCAAATCGTACCCCTCTTCTTGAGAAGTAACAAGCCCAACATTACCGCGTAGCGGGACTTGCCCTTTCTCAATTGCTTTTAAATGTTTGCCATTCTGATCATATTTTATTCCCAGTTTTATTTGCTCACTTGCAAACGAAACTAGCAAATCACTCGTTGTTTGATATGTGATATCAGATTGAATATCTGCCCAATTATTGGGTAAAGCTCCCATTTAATTTACTATTGGTGATAATTTTATACATTGCGGTCAAACTATGTATTCAAATTAAAACCTTAAATTTACCACAGTTTTAAGAAATTGGTTCATAAACCATTTGGGGAATCAACATTTCATCTTGTAATTGCCCAATACCTAAAAAGCGAGTCTCTTGATCATAAACTCGCACTATTTCAGGAATATCGAAAGTTAGAGAAATTCGCTGACCTTGACACCATTTTTGAGCAGATGTTGCTGGTAAAGTCACAGATGACAGATGTTTCAAGGCTGCATCAGATACAAAAGGTTGAAATGTCTCGGCTTGCAGTTTAGTTTCTAAGTCTGTCAAGGTGAGACTATCTGTTAAATCGAAACCACTGCTTTTGGTACGGATCAAAGCCGCAAGAGTGCCACCAGTTTCTAAGATTGCACCTAAGTCACGAGCGATCGCTCTAATATATGTACCAGAACCACAGGCGATCGCCACATCCAATTCCGGAAAATCTCCTTCTCTCCAGCCCAAAATATCTATCTGAAAAATTTCCACTGTTCGCACTGGAACTTCCACCGTTTTCCCTTGGCGTGCTAAGTCGTAGAGACGTTTACCATCCACTTGGATTGCACTGTAACTCGGTGGTATTTGCTCAATCTTGCCTTGAAATTGTGCCAGTGCAGTTTTCACTTCTGCTAAACTCAATCCAGCACAAGGTTGAGAAGTGATGATTTCGCCTTGCAAATCATCGGTTGTAGTACGCACACCCAGCCGAATGGTAGCCTTGTAAGCTTTGTTTTCTGGGAGATATTGCAATAATCTTGTGGCTTTACCAAGTGCGATCGGTAACACCCCAGTAGCTGCGGGATCTAAGGTTCCCGCGTGTCCGACACGTTTGAGGCGCAACAGTTTTCGCACCCGCGCTACGCAGTCGTGGGAAGTCCAGCCGAATGGTTTGTTTAAGTTGAGAAAACCTTGAAATAACACAAAATTAATACTTACAGCTTCAAAATTCTATTAAATACTTATTTAATGCTCAAAGCATTAATATTTAGCAATCCAGGCTTAGGAATAAGAATTAAATAACATACAATTTGTGTCCCTGGTTTACCTCACCCTCAATCCCTCTCCTTAGAGGATGTTTTAAAAGTGGGGGCTTTTGTAAGAAAGCTCACAAGGCTTAAGCTGAAATTTGAAGACATCAGCACCTCGTGAGCAAATGA
>NZ_JBALCT010000019.1:0-16195 GCF_036917675.1 Nostoc sp.
GGCTCGTGCCAATGCCAAGCTCAAGCTTTGTTTTATCAGATTGATGCTCAAAAGACTAGCTGCTACCTAAAAAAGATATCAAATGGGTTCTATAGTCAAAGTTGTTGGAGTAATAGTCTAAGAACTTTAGGGATATAAGATAGAGGTATGCTTTTGCTTACTCTTCCCTGGTAACGGGGTTGATACTCCTTCGCCGTACAAGTGAGTTAGGGATACAGACACTAGCCCAGTGTTAAACTAGAGTATTACTAGTAAAAAACAGCTAAAAGAAGTACCTAAATTTACTTCTAAGCATTGAATTAGTATTGTAATACTAGAATTACTAGATTAAACCTTGAAAGTATTGGTACATGGTATGTCGCTCAATCCTAATCTGGACGAAATCCAGTTGACTAAAGACGATTATGAACGCTACTCCCGACACCTAATTTTGCCAGAAGTAGGACTAGAAGGACAGAAGCGCCTGAAAGCCGCCAGTGTATTATGTATTGGTACAGGTGGACTAGGTTCACCACTACTTTTATATTTGGCGGCGGTGGGTATTGGACGCATCGGGATTGTCGATTTCGATGTTGTCGATACTTCCAATCTGCAACGCCAAGTAATCCACGGTACATCCTGGGTGGGTAAACTCAAGATTGAATCGGCAAAAAACCGTATTCACGAGATTAATCCCTATTGTCAGGTTGATTTATACGAAACTCGCCTCAGTTCTGAAAACGCGCTGCAAATTCTCCAACCTTACGATATCGTGGTAGATGGTACTGATAACTTCCCCACTAGATATCTAGTTAACGACGCCTGCGTATTGCTGAATAAGCCCAACGTCTACGGTTCAATTTTACGCTTTGAAGGCCAAGCTACTGTATTTAACTATGAAGGTGGTCCGAATTATCGTGACCTTTTCCCAGAACCACCACCACCAGGAATGGTTCCCTCTTGTGCAGAAGGTGGCGTATTGGGAATTTTACCAGGAATTATTGGTTTAATCCAAGCAACCGAAACTGTCAAAATCATTCTGGGACAAGGTAACACCCTAAGTGGGCGATTGCTGCTATACAACGCCTTAGATATGAAATTTCGGGAGTTGAAACTGCGTCCTAACCCGATTCCCCCAGTCATTGAAAAGCTGATAGACTATGAAGAATTCTGCGGGATTCCACAAGCTAAGGCAGAGGAGGCAAAACAGCAGATGGAAAGTCAAGAAATGACAGTCAAGGATTTGAAGGAATTGCTGGATAGCGGTGCGAAGGATTTCGTACTGCTGGATGTCCGCAACCCCCATGAGTATGAGATTGCCAAGATTCCTGGTTCAGTGTTGGTGCCTTTACCAGACATTGAAAATGGCAATGGCGTTGCTAAGGTGAAGGAAATATTAAACGGTCATCGTTTAATTGCTCATTGTAAGATGGGGGGGCGATCGGCAAAAGCCCTCGCCATCCTCAAGGAAGCCGGGATTGTCGGGACGAATGTCAAAGGCGGAATTACCGCTTGGAGTCGAGAAATCGATCCGTCAGTTCCAGAGTATTAAAAACGCTTTAGGTAGCAGAGGAAAGCGCAGAGGTACGCAAAGTTATTCTCTGCGTACCTCTGCGGTTAAAACCTGACTTTTTTAATTACGAATTACGAATTACGAATTACCTACAGGTTTCACTTGACTCAACAAATTGTGCAGTTTCTCGCCTTCAATCACCTCTGTTTCTAAGAGTTGAGTAGCGATCGCTTCTAGCAAGTCTCGATTCAGTCTGAGAATCTCTAGGGCTTGTTCGTGGGCTGTTTCCACGATTTCCTTGACTTCGCTATCAATGGCTTTGGATGTGTCTTCACTCACCGCCCGCCGGGGATTAGTCGCACCATTACCCAAGAACATTGCTTGTTGTCCTTGTTGGTAAGCCAGTGGTCCTAAGACTTTGCTCATACCATAGGCTGTTACCATCCGTTCTGCCAAGTCAGTTGCTCGTTGCAAATCGTTGGAAGCACCTGTTGTAATACTGTTAAACACAATCTCTTCGGCGGAACGTCCACCCAACAGAGTCGCAATCTGACCCCGCAGTTCTGTTTCATTTAGCAAAAAGCGGTCTTCAGTTGGTAATTGCAGGGTGTAGCCCAAAGCAGCCATCCCACGGGGAATAATCGAAATCTTTTCTACACGTCCGTTTCCGGTTGTGAGCGCTCCGACCATTGCGTGACCAACTTCATGGTATGCAACAATCTTTTTCTCAGTCTCGTTCATCACCCGACTCTTCTTCTCTAAACCAGCCACTACCCGCTCAATTGCTTCGGCAAAGTCTTCTTGAGCAACACTTTGACGGAGATTGCGAGCTGCTAATAATGCCGCTTCATTCACCAAGTTTGCCAAATCGGCACCAGCAAAACCAGGGGTACGAGTTGCGATCGCTTTTAAATTGACATCATCTCCTAATTTTACCTTTTGAGCGTGAATCTTGAGAATTGCTTCACGATCAGATAAATCGGGACGGTCTACCAACACTTGGCGGTCAAAGCGCCCTGGACGCAGCAATGCAGGGTCTAGTACTTCGGGGCGGTTGGTAGCAGCTAGTACAATTACTGTTGCATCCCCAGCTGCAAACCCATCCATCTCAGTTAGTAATTGGTTGAGGGTTTGTTCTCGCTCATCATTACCACCATAGAAACCGTTACTGCTACGAGACTTACCGATCGCATCTAATTCATCAATGAATACAATACAGGGAGCCTGTTTTTTAGCTTGTTCAAATAAATCCCGGACTCTGGAAGAACCCACACCAACAAACAGTTCCACAAACTCCGAACCAGAGATGCTGAAAAATGGAACTCCTGCTTCCCCGGCTACGGCTTTCGCTAAAAGTGTCTTACCAGTACCTGGAGGACCAACCAACAGCACACCTTTGGGAATCCTAGCGCCAATTTGCGTAAACCGTCCCGGAGTCTTGAGGAAATCCACAATTTCTACTAACTCAGTTTTCGCTTCTTCGACCCCAGCCACATCTGCAAAGGTGATTTTAGCTGATTCGCCTTCAACGTAAACCTTAGCTTTGCTCTTACCAATGGAGAGAACACCTTGGGGTCCACCGCCACCAGCACCACGGGCGAGAAAGAACTGCCAAATGCCAATAAAAATCAGTGGTGGAATCACCCAACTCAAGAGGGTTGTAATCCAAGTATTCTTGGGTGGTGGTGTAGCAGCAAATTCAACTCCCTTTTGTTCTAGCAGTTTGGGTAACTCTAAATCAAAGATTGGTGTAGTTGTAAACACCTGTCCCGGCTCGGCATTTTCTGTTTTTAGTTGGTAGAGGATCTGGTTTTGACCAACGGAAACGCGGCTGACTTCCCCTTCTTGTACTTGATGAATAAATAGGCTATAGGGAACACCAGCAGGTCCAGAAGCAAATAAACCAGGCAAAAATAAATTTAAGAGCAGGAATAGCCCTGATACTGCCAGCAATATATTAGCAATGATCCGAAACCGAGGTGACTTAGGCTGTTCTTTAATTGCCATAGATGTTACCAATCCTTAAAATGAAAACTGTTGAGAATGTGACTTTCTGAGAAAGTCCGCTATTTACCATCCAAATAGTTGAAGCAGCAACTTATACTGTTTCCAGCCAATCAAAAATTTGGGCTAACTGATCGAGTGTTACCAGCCCATACTGCCAGAGGGTCATGGCCAGGAAGTTGGGGGTCTGCTCACAATGTCGTAAGGCCAGAGAAATTGCTCCGCCAGAAATACCTAACTCTTCCTCTAAAAAATGCACCAATTGATCTGTAGCTTTCATAGCAATGTTAAACAATGTTAATTAAGTCTTATTTTTGACTTAGCTCAAGAAACTTGATTAAAGATTTTTTACTTCCCTAAGAGCTTGTAGGGAAGGATTGGGAGTAGATTGCTTTGCTGATGGGCAATTAATTAGACTGACTATAGTGCGATGGGGGTATCCGCCCACCGCAGGCAATGTCCACGACGAGCTATTTGGCGTCGCAAAGTTGTTCAGTTTGTCTTGCTCGCCAAGAATACTACCAGTTGTCATAATTTCTTCGATTTAGCAATGTTTGCAGCCTTTTTTTATTTATGTAACTAAACTTAACAATTAAATTAATCTTTGGGAACTAACGAGTAAATACGGTTTACCGTACTCAAAGAATTAACACCAGTGGAAATTAGAGAACTTTAGTGAAGAGAATCCCCAAATCCCTAAAGGGCAAAGATCAGGCTGCTCAAGTTGTCTAAGCCGAATTGCAAACGACTTAGAAAGGTGATGAACAGCATTTGAATTTTGAATTGTTGCCTGACTTTGCCTTTCATATTAAAATTTTGGAGTAATGCTTTATGGTTAATGCAGTCAAACGTTCAATTCGGATATTCAAAGATGCGCCCCTCCATGTCTGATTTCCTTTATCACCCTACAAAATTTATCTTCTTCCATTTCCAACCCTTTTTGACGATGGGCTGTACTTAGGGTAGGTGGGGGCGGGCGATCGCTTAGGTGCGATCGCATCACTGGTTAACCATCTATCAACTATCTACTGGATGCAGAGAGTTGGCTCCTATGTCATCCTAGATTAGGAGAGTTAATTTAGTGGTGTCTTTGATTTTAGTATTGAAAGGCATTTTCCTTTTAGTATTTACAGACTTCTGAGAGAAATTAAAATCTCTACACAGTGATGATTTTGGAGAGAATCGATGTCAATTTATGTAGGTAACCTCTCTTATGACGTTACACAAGAGGATTTAAGTGGTATTTTTGCAGAATATGGAACTGTAAAGCGAGTTCAAGTACCTACCGACCGTGAAACAGGTCGTCCGCGAGGCTTTGCTTTTGTGGAAATGGGAACTGAAGCTGAAGAAACAGCTGCCATTGAAGCCCTCGACGGTGCTGAGTGGATGGGTCGTGACCTGAAAGTAAATAAGGCTAAACCCAAAGAAGACAGAGGTGATAGAGGTTCGTTTGGTGGTAATCGAGGAGGATACGGCGGTGGTGGCGGCGGACGCTCCCGCTACTAACCTTGGAACCAAAAAAATTTACCTAGAGTCTAAAGTCAGACAAGGAGTCTGTCTTTTTTTTGCACTCTTACCATCTGCATACTCATTGATTAAGTCAACTTAGTAGGAGAGATAATGACCCAAGTAATTGTAGGTGACAATGAACACATTGAGTCAGCCTTACGACGATTTAAGCGAGAAGTTTCCAAGGCTGGAATTTTTCCAGACATGAGAAAGCATCGCCATTTTGAAACGCCCCTAGAAAAACGTAAGCGCAAAGAAGTTGCCAAGCACAGACAGAGTAAGAGAAGTTTCCGTAATTAAGGACTGACATAGATATAAACAAATGCCCTCATACAATCTATGAGGGTTTTCCTTTTGCCTATTTTAAAATCAGGAAACTTAAACTAACGCTAAAATCAAGTCAGCCTTTGTATTGTAGCGGTTGTGTCCCACATCACTCAGAGTGCGGTTCACTGCATAAATCCTGATTGTCTACGTCCTTATCCTCAGCCTTGGGGAAACAAATTTTGCAACAGCTGTGGCGCACCGCTAGAGTTGTTAGACCGCTATGTTCCACTTCAGCCCTTGGGATCGGGAGGATTTGCTCAAATTTATACGGTTTGGGATGAAAAAACTCAAACAGAGAAAGTGCTGAAAGTGTTGGTAGAAGATTCACCAAAGGCACTGGAATTATTTACCCAAGAAGCGGCGGTTTTATCTGGCTTGCAGCATCCAGGTGTCCCGACGGTCGAGGCCGATGGGTATTTTCAGGTCAACTTGTTTAATCCCAAACCGCACCAACTCCCCTGTCTGGTAATGGAAAAAATCAATGGGCGGACTTTAGAGGAGATATTAAAAAAGTTTCCCCAAGGGTGCCCAGAGGATTTGGTTTTAAACTGGTTTGCCCAAGCTGTACAAATTTTACAGGAATTACACAAACGTCAGATTATTCACCGGGATATCAAACCTTCTAATTTAATGCTGGGCCACTCTTCGCCAACTGTAACCCCAGCTCAAGGGCAAACAGAGGGCGATCGCGTGGTACTAATTGATTTTGGCGGGGCAAAACAATTTAGCGTCTCTAAGCTGCGTTCTCAGTCTCGTTCCACCCGCTTATTTTCTTCTGGCTACAGTCCACCAGAACAAGTGACTGGAGGTATTGTCGGGCCTAGTGCCGATTTTTATGCCCTCGGTCGAACGATAATTGAACTACTAACAGGCAAGTACCCGCTAGAGTTGGAAGATCAGCAAACTGGGAAATTGCGCTGGCGAACTGCGGTAAATGTCAACCCACAATTAGCAGATTTGCTAGATGAGATGGTGCAGGCGGATGTGCGATCGCGTCCGGCAAATGCAGCGATAATTCAAAAACGTTTGGCGAAGATTTCTCAACCATTACCGCCGCCAGGGTTGTTTGCCCAACTGCGGCACAACATTAAGCAAGCTTCAACGCAAGCTTACCGGAGATTTATATTGCTAAAGTTAGCTATTCAACAAGTTTTAGCTAACTTTAGCCAAGCTGTAACCAAAACCGTTATTTTCATTGCTCAGGCAATCATCAAAATTTTCCAAGCTTGTTTGGCGACGATTTGGGCGATCATCCTGAGTAGTATCGGCGCTTGTTTTGGTGCGATCGCTGGTTTTATTTTGGCCTATCGGACAAGTTTAGGCCGCCGGATTGGGGAATTTATTTTGACTCAGCTAAACGAATTAGTGCCAAATACTCAATTCGTCTTCGGGGCAGATATTTTGGTGTTCGTTGCAGCAGGCTGGGGAACCGCTTGGGGACTGACAGTATCAGGGTGTTTTGGTCAACGACGGCGGTTTTTAGTAGCGTCACTGATGGGCATGATTAGCTATGGCTTCGGCTGGTTGATTTTGCAATTAATCACACCAAAAGATAGCGGCGAGGGCTTAGTGGCAGTGATTTTAGTCGCAGTTTGCCTACTCACCTTGAGCTTAGGACTTCGCAGCCATCACCTGGTGTACGCTGTGTTCGCTGCCTTTGGTAGTGCGATCGGTTATGCAGTTTTAATTCTTTTGAAGTTAGCACCGACTATCTGGGAATTCTCTAGTCAACCAGGCTGGTCAGAGTTATACAAGCCTCTGATTTTTTTTGGTTCTGTAGGCTTCTTTATCAGCTTCTGGTTAGGAGTGAGTTACTACCTCATTATTCCTGGATTGCGCCTTTTGGGGTGGCGTTAATCAAATGCCCAAAAACAAGATCCCCCTAGTCGTCTTTTGATCGAACTAGGGGGATCACATATATAGTAGTCTATAATTGGTTCGGTATAGTTGCTTACGAATCGATTCTATAGCCTATATTTCAGTTTGAGTAGTCTTACTATTAGAATTCATAGTATTTTTACACCTTCTTAATCAATGCTTCATCCCTGTTCTTCCTTAGAGAAGCGGTATATGTAAGTATGACAGTACGCAATGTGCGTAAATTGTCATTTTTGTAAATATCAGTAAAAATATGAAACTTAAGATTGTTGCTACCGTCGCCCTGTTAGCTTGTTTCGGGTTTGCAGAGCAGGCTTTTGCGTTAAATCAGCTAGATTTAGATCAGTTGAAGGCAACAAGTGCCTGTCCCCGGTGTAATTTAAGTGGTGCTGACCTAACTCAACTCAATCTAACTGGAGCAAATTTGCGAGGGGCTGACTTGAGTAGTGCCACATTATCTCAAGCTAATCTCACGAATGCCGATCTCACCGGTGCAAATTTAGAAGGTGCGATTCTGAATTCGGCGAATCTCACTGGTGCTTCCTTAACAGGAGCAAATTTGAAATCAGCATCCCTGGAAAATGCCGATCTATCTTTTGCCGGTTTCATCAGCGCCAATTTAGAAGCAGCAAACTTAAAAAATGCCAAATTGCAGTTTACCAATTTTCGGGGGGCTAACTTCCGACTAACAACTATGGCTAATGGTGTCGTCACCTCCGACAAGCCTTATGGCTGGTCGTTAGAGCGTCAAAATCCCAGAGAATGTAATGAGTTTAAACCCGAAAATACTCGAGGCACAACCTGTTACTCAAAATAAGCAGCAATTGGGCATTGGGCAATTCAATTTTGGATTTTGGATTTTAAATTTTGGATTAAATTTCAATCGAAAATCTAAAATCGAAAATCGAAAATCTAAAATTCTTGCTCCCCTGCTCCCTGCCGATCTGCCTCTTCCTTGACCTATTCGTATGGCAAAGAGCATTTTGTTTGTTAACAGTTCCTTATGATGGGATAAAAAGCCTATAGATTAATTGAATCGATGCTTACCCGTATTAAAGACTTAGCAGCAAAACTAGCGCCTCGCTTAATTGAAATTCGCCGCCACATCCACTCTCACCCAGAACTCAGCGGCCAGGAGTACCAAACAGCAGCCTTCGTAGCTGGTGTTTTGTCTTCCAGTGGTCTGCACGTACAAGAAGGAGTTGGCAAAACTGGCGTCATTGGAGAACTGCAAGGCACTAGCCAAAATGACCGTTTATTGGCAATTCGCACCGATATGGATGCCTTGCCAATTCAAGAGGGCACCAATTTGGAATATGCCTCTCGTGCAGAGGGTGTTATGCACGCTTGCGGTCACGATGTCCACACTACTGTCGGGTTAGGAACAGCAATGGTGCTGTCCCAAGTGGCAGAGGAGTTAGGTGGAAAAGTGCGGTTTTTATTTCAGCCCGCCGAAGAAATTGCCCAAGGCGCAAGCTGGATGGTGAAAGATGGGGCTATGGAAAATGTCTCAGCTTTATTAGGGGTTCATGTTTTCCCTTCTATACCCGCAGGATCTATTGGCGTGCGTTATGGGGCATTGACAGCCGCCGCAGATGATTTAGAGATTCTAATTATGGGAGAATCTGGGCACGGGGCGCGTCCCCATGAGGCGATTGATGCAATTTGGATTGCTTGCCAAATTATTACTGCACTGCAACAAGCCATCAGCCGAACGCAGAATCCTTTACGTCCTGTAGTCTTGAGCATAGGGAAGATTAACGGTGGCAGAGCGCCGAATATAATTGCTGATAAAGTGCAGTTATTGGGAACCGTGCGATCGCTTCATCCCGAAACTCGTGCCCATCTCCCAAACTGGATTGAAAATATTGTATCTAATGTTTGCCATACCTACGGAGCAAAGTATCAAGTCAATTATCGCCAGGGCGTACCCAGCGTCCAAAATGATTATGTCTTGACGCAATTGTTACAATCAGCCGCCGAAGAAGCTTGGAGTAGCGATCGCGTTCAAGTTTTACCCGAACCCTCTCTTGGATCTGAAGATTTTTCTATTTATTTGGAACACGTCCCCGGTTCCATGTTTCGGTTGGGCGTAGGCTACAAAGAAAGAATCATTAACCACCCATTACACCATCCCCAATTTGAAGTCGATGAATCTGCCATTATCACTGGGGTTGTAACTATGGCCTATGCGGCTTATAAATACTGTCAGCAAAATTTTTAAACAAAAACTCCCAGCACATCAACGCTGGGAGTTTTTGGTTAACTAACCTTTTTTAGCGGATATAGAAAGCTCGAAAGCATTCTACACATTCGATTCGGTAACAACACCTAGTTTTTGTTGAATTCGAGTCTTAGCAGCTTTGAATTCAGTAGCAAGTTGTTCACTTTGCTCAGTAGTCAAGTTGTTGCGAATGGCAGCAAACATTGTGGTTTCTTCTTGACGAATATGATCGCCAATAGCATCCATCAACTGTTTGACTTTCTCTTTGAATTGCGGCGAAGATGGGCTAATAGCCTTAATTTCCTCTAACGCCAGCTTCGCATGAGCTTGTTCATCAAACAGTTCTTGGGTGTTAGCTTGACCGTAGAAAGGACGTACTCTAGGGTAGACTACTTCCTCCTCAGCTTCAGCGTGGGCACTTAGATCCTTATAAATTTGACCGAAGTACTCTTGGATCTTCTGTGGATCGTTGCTTTGCAGCAGTTCGGTGAACAGGGTATTTACCTTGCCGTGATCGAGGCGGATGACATCTTGGATATTTAGATCCTTTTTGTCACTGGTTTGGGTAACAGCACTACCTACTACACCACTAACTGCGGCTAAAGCGTCTTGAACCCGTGCCCAAATTCCTTGATCTGCATCTTGTCCAGTGAGTTCGCGGACACCCAGAATTTCTAAAATACCTTTGAGTTGCTCTTGGTGAGCGCGGTTTTCAAAGTTAATAGTATTCAAAGGTGCGATCGCTAGCAAAACGTCAGCACCAACTTTTTGAGCAGCTTTGTGAACTATCAAGCCACTCATTACTAGTTGATGTTTGAGCAACTCATGCTGAGATACTTTTTCATACAGGCTCAACTCAGAACCTTTAAACAATTCGCCAGCTTTTTCAATGAATTGTGTAACAGTTTTTTTGGGTTCAGCCTGAATGCCATACTGACCAATTACAGTTTCCAGAACGCCAAGATTTTTTTCGTCATCATTGATGAAATTCCGAATGCGATCGGCAATTTCGGCATCAAGTCCTTCTTTCAAAAGCAATTTCTCATTTTCGATGACTAACTGCTGGAGTGCTTTGATACTTGCCAATTTTACAGCAATAGCATTACGTTTCGTATCATCTAAAGTAGCTACCATCCGTGTTCTCCTCGGCAAAGTGTTCATAATTCTTAACTTATATAACCTTGACACAGAGGTTAGGGAGATTCCATCTTTCTTTTGAGCGATCGCTCTCACAACTCTGGGTAGATAAACATAACTTTTCGTTACAAATTCCGTCTTTATACTTTTAGATAGATATTATTTAAATTTAAACTATATCCTTAGATAGACAATTTCTAGATTTTGTTTGATATTATTCCATTTTATATAGCGGTTCTCAGTTAACTGAGGTACAAGAACCCCACCCCCAACCCCCTCCCCGCAAGCGAGGAGGGGGCTATGATGCAGATCATCTGATTAGGAAACGCTATAATATCAAACAAGAGTAAAATTAATCAGCAAATACATTGTATGTTTCAGAAGTATTGGAAATGGTTAGTATAGTTAACTCTTTTGTAGGAGTTAGCGTAATTTAAGATTAAAAATTTATCTCTTGCGTTGATTAATTTAGAATGATATCTTGACTTTTTCCGTGTTATATTAAAGACTTTATAAAATTTGCCAAAATATTTTTAACTGTAATACCTGACTGGACACTGCTAAAATTAGTATTATTTTTTCTGAGTATTATCCATCATTTCCTTTGCTAAAGTATGATAACCATTGTTATTCAAAAATCCCAAAGGTGACTCTTTAACCTGATAGCTAATCGCTTCACTAGTTGTCACCAGCCTAGCGAAGTGTTCGCAATTCCATCCTAGAATCCCATAGTGCCAGTCTTTGAAGAATTGATAAGCAATTACGCATCTATCGAGAACTTCCTTCCTATTCAATAATTTTACTGATTTTACTCGATAACCTTTTTTTGGAATAGGGAACACAGCAAACCCATTTCCGCCAAAGTTAAAAGCGTGAGTATCAGAGATAGTTACGTGATAGTGTAATGCCGGATCTTTCCGATGCTCTCTATGATGAATAAGTAATCCGGCATTGGAACTACTATAGTCAACATAAGCATGGAATTCACTGATAATATCGTCCATCAGTTGAGGACTAACAGGAGGGGGATAAATATTAGTAACACTTATAAGTGATAACCATTCTTTTACTGACTGAGGCCGTTCCTCTGGCTTAACCTCCATACCCTTGAGAATTGCCTGATTTACCCGATCACTGATACTAGAATTAATCTTTTTTGGTTCCTCCAATAGCGTACCAATCGCTCTTATTGGCGCAAGCGTTGGTACTTCTCCAGTTAGCACAGAATATAATGTTGCTGCTAAAGCATAAACGTCAGTGTAAGCACCCCGTTTTGCTCTTTTGTCATATTGCTCAATTGGTGCAAAACCATCAGATAAAATTTGTGTATGAGTTTGAGTTAGATTCGGGGTAAATTCCCTGGCAATCCCAAAATCAATTAACACAGCCTCAGAGTTACCAGAACGCAACATGATATTTTGCGGTTTCAGATCCCGATGCAACAAGCCGTTATTGTGAACTACGATCAAGGCTTCACCAATCTGCTGAATGTAGCGTAATGCTTCCGCTTCTGACAAAACGCCTTGATTATTAATTCGACGGGCTAAATCTTCCCCAGCAATGTATTCCATCACTATGCACCACAGGGGATTCTCATAGATTACTTCATCAATTTTCACAATATGAGGATGACTACATTTAGCTAGCTTTATCGCCTCATTCAAAAAATCTTGCTGAAACTTGGCAAAATCGGAGCGGCGTTGCACCTGATCATTCAACGTTTTAATCACAATGTAACGCCCGTGATTATCTCTGGCGAGATAGGTAATAGCAAAGCCACCTTCACCTAATTCTTTTTCAATTGTGTATTTACCACTCTGCAATTGATGCCCTAATACCCAAGCCATTATTCAAAACTCCAACAGGCTGGTGTTAACTATGGCACAAGTCAGACTAATTTACGGAATAAAACATATCTTAGAAGTTTTAACCAGGCATTTACCCACTCTTCAACTACCTGAGTTAAGTTTTCTAACTAGATCGCCTAAATAATTCAACGCCAAGCACAGATTCAGCCCGCCTAACATTCTGTCTTAATGCAGCCTTGACAAACCTCACCGCAATTGTGACGATTAAGCTAGAATTATTAAAGGTTCTTTACAGAGTTTTGCTAATCATACCTAATTCTGTTAAAAAAGCCTAGCATTCAAATGTAAATATCAAAACCCCCTCTAGAGTTCACCAAAAGTTTCTATGACGCTCCCAATTCGCAACGTCGCCATTATCGCCCACGTTGACCACGGCAAAACCACTCTGGTTGACGCACTCCTCAAACAATCCGGCATTTTCCGCGAAGGCGAAGACGTTCCGGATTGCGTTATGGACTCCAACGCCCTAGAACGGGAACGGGGTATTACTATCCTGTCTAAAAATACAGCAGTTCGCTACAAAGAAACACTAATCAATATTGTTGATACTCCTGGACACGCTGACTTTGGCGGCGAAGTTGAACGCGTACTGGGCATGGTTGACGGATGTCTTCTGATTGTCGATGCCAACGAAGGTCCCATGCCTCAAACACGCTTTGTCCTGAAAAAAGCTTTAGAAAAAGGGCTACGCCCCATCGTCATCATCAACAAAATCGACCGTGGTCAAACTGACCCCCACGTTGCTGTTGATAAAGTTTTGGATCTGTTCTTGGAATTAGGGGCAGATGAAGACCAGTGTGATTTTACCTATCTGTTTGCCTCCGGTATGGCAGGTTTTGCCAAAGAAAGCCTGGAAGCAGAATCGGTAGATATGCAACCCCTGTTTAACGCGATTCTGCAACACGTTCCACCACCAGTAGGCGACAGCAATAAGCCTCTGCAATTGCAAGTCACAACCCTAGATTATTCTGAATATCTGGGACGAATTGTGATTGGCAGAATTCACAACGGTACTATCCGCTCAGGACAACAAGCTGCTTTAGTAACAGAAAATGGTACTATTGTCAAGGGTAAAATTACCAAATTGATGGGCTTTGATGGACTGAAGCGCATAGAGATGGAAGAAGCAACCGCAGGTTATATTGTCGCGGTGGCTGGTTTCGCTGATGCTTATATTGGGGAAACGATTACTGACCCCAATGATCCGCAAGCTTTACCACTAATTAAAGTGGATGAACCAACCTTGCAAATGGCCTTCTGGGTGAATGATTCGCCCTTTGCAGGTCAAGAAGGTAAGTTGGTGACTTCCCGTCAAATACGCGATCGCTTATTCCGCGAACTCGAAACCAACGTGGCTTTGCGTGTCGAAGAAACTGATTCTCCCGATAAATTCCTCGTTTCCGGTCGTGGAGAACTCCACTTGGGTATCTTAATTGAAACCATGCGACGGGAAGGATTCGAGTTTCAGGTATCTCAGCCACAGGTTATTTACCGTGAAATTAACGGTCAACCTTGCGAACCCTTTGAACTTTTGGTGTTAGACGTTCCTGCTGATGGTGTGGGTAGCTGTATCGAACGCTTGGGACAACGCAAAGGCGAAATGCAAGATATGCAACCTGGTAGTGGCGATCGCACCCAACTAGAGTTTGTGATTCCCGCCCGTGGTTTGATTGGTTTCCGGGGTGAATTCATGCGGATGACTCGTGGCGAAGGCATCATGAATCACAGTTTCTTAGACTACCGTCAACTCAGTGGCGACATTGAAGCCCGTAACAAAGGCGTTTTAATCTCCTTTGAAGAAGGCCTTTCTACCTTCTACGCCATGAGAAATGCCGAAGATAGAGGAGCATTCTTTATTATTCCCGGCACAAAGGTTTACAGAGGCATGATTGTGGGAGAACACAATCGTTCCCAAGATTTGGAACTAAATATCTGTAAGACCAAGCAGTTAACTAACCACCGGGCTGCTGGTAGTGAAGAACTAGTGCAACTACAAGCACCGATAGACATGAGCCTAGAGCGTGCTTTGGAATACATTGGGTCTGATGAATTGGTGGAAGTTACACCCCAATCGATTCGTCTGCGGAAGATGTCGAAGAAGTTGGCGAAACGGTAAGTTTAGTTACTTGATTAATTTAGAAAGCCCGCATGAGCGGGCTTTTTGTTTTGTAAGTTTCTTGAGTAATATCATGTCCGCTTGATTACTTATTAAACCCCAAGAACCCCACCCCCAACCCCCCCTCCCCGCTCTTCAAAAGGGGGCTATGATGTACTTCATCTCATTAGGAAACGCTATATTTCCTAACTAATAACTCCCAGTACAAACTCGCCTTCATTCACAGCTTGATTGGTTGCGACATCATAAACCAATCCATCTTGTTGAGCGCAGACATCAATTACACTGGGTAACTTACCTTCTTTATTAAAACTGAGAATTTGATAGAGTTTTTCTCCGGCTTTGACTGAACTACCTAATTCGATTCTAGATTGAATCATGCCACCTGCGATCGCATAATATTTTTTCCTGTTACTGCTAGATGCAAAAGTCATTTCATGGGTTTTTGTGTCATCCGAGAAATTAGGAATTTGCAGTACACCTTTTTGCACTAAATAGTTTTTCACACCCCATACACCTTTAGCGACTGAATCAGGGTTCATTTGCATTCCTGTTCCTAATTCCAGTGTCCAAGCTTCCACATCAAACTTGATTTCTCTACCAAACTCTTTAAAACAAGCTTCTAGTGCTAACCAAGGTTTGATAAAAGCTTCATCAAAAGCATCACCATCGTATTTATCAAGTAATATTCCAAAATCAAGCCCGAAGTATTTTGCACTGTCTTCTCGATTTCGGAAGTAATAAAGGTAGTCTAAAGCTTGATTTGTAGAAGTATGTAAGTCAATTAAGTAGTCTGCATCTAAACTCAGATTTTGGAGTTTATAGCTAAAAAGCTCAGTGTAGGGTACACTACTGGGAGAATTAATTTTTTCTAAAATTTTGGCAAATTGTTGCTTAATTACAGTTAGATAATTTTGTCGAACGACCTCTAAATCAATCTGAAGTTGAGATTTAGTAAAAGCTACTAAATCATCAGTTTCTTTCTCGTAATCCCAAAATATGCGATTCCAATCTTTAGCTTCATAAACGCAATATCGTCCGGGGGAAAAATGGTGCGATCGCTCATTCGTCCCCATTGGATTACAAACGGGAACTAGCCAAATTTCTCCAGCTAAATCTGGATCATTTATTGTTAATAAAAACTCAATTAACTGGTGAATAACGGCATTACCAGCAATTTCTGCACCGTGCAGATTAGATTGAATGTAAACCTTCTTACCAGGTTGAGCGCCGATAAATTTGTAAACTTGTAGAGACAAGCGATCGCCCGAAGCCATTTGACGTAAAGCAATAGTTTCAATAACTGGCAGCATAAAATAACTTAGTGATAAATCGCACTTAATAACTTATAGCCTTTCCTAATCATAGCCCTCTCTCGAAGAGCGGGGTGGGGGTGGGGTTCTTGTACACTCACTCAACCGAAAACTGCTATAGTTGAACCTGATACTATTAATCCATTACAACAAGCCTTAGACGATGTAAAAATTACTAAATGAAGTTTACCAAAAAAATGGGTAAAAGCCCCGTCATAAAGGACGGCTTTATATTTTATTATATTATTTTATCTACAATATTTCGTGATAAAATATAGAGATGATAGTAAGAGAAGCCAAGCTACTAAACGGAACAAAGGAGCAATA
>NZ_JBALCT010000020.1:0-3254 GCF_036917675.1 Nostoc sp.
TACTCATTTGCTCACGAGGTGCTGATGTCTTCAAATTTCAGCTTAAGCCTTGTGAGCTTTCTTACAAAAGCCCCCACTTTTAAAACATCCTCTAATTGACCGCAAATATAATCAGCTTAATATTGAACTTTTGCAGTGTACAGTTATCCGCAACAATCAAGATTTTATTTTGCAGTTAATAGATATTGATAGTAATAATAAATACTCAATTCCAATATCGTATCAAGAATTAGAAATTAGCAAATCAAGTGATATTCCAGCACCACCACAGATTTTATTAGATTGGCTGGGTAATTGTACTGGAGAAGAACAGCAAGCAATTCTTAAACTTAGAGAGAAAGTTCTTGACTTTGATGAACGAATAAAGGAAGAAATAGAGGGTAAAAATGTGATTATGTATGGTAGGAGTAAGACTAAACCAGTAGCTGAAATTTACTATCAAAGGAGCAAGAGTAAACCAATTATATTTCTGTGGTTACCAACTCCTACATCATGGCGAAAAGAAGTGATTGGTAGAATAAGACTTTGGTTAGATGGTTCGGTTGTGACTCATGTCGGTCATGTGCCAGAGGGTTTTGGCAAGATGAAGCTGCAATCTGAATGGGATGCTATGCCAAGAGAGAAAAGACCCGGAAATTACTATCACAATAAATATTTAGCATTCCAATCTGGAATTTATAACAAATTTTTGCAACAAGACTTTCAAAGTACTGTTTTTTTAGAATCACTAGTAGATTTAGCACTATCCAAGTGGTTGACAAAAATCTAAATTTACATAGGCTTTGCTTTTTGTGATTGCACTATTCAATGAGCATTCTGATTTAGTCATCGGGAAACTGCCAAGATGAAATACTTTCTACATCTTTGCTGTTGCATTTAACACACTTAATGTCAAACACTGAATCCATCCACTCATAGCCGCAAGTACGACAATGACAAAAAATATTATTGTGGTTGGTATCTTTTATACCCTGATGCCATTGCTGTAGTTGGTCTGGATTTTGAAAAGGTAAATTATCAGACATTTTCATCAGCCCTTCGCTATCACCAGTCTACTTAAACGGTTGCCCCGATTGCGAGTTTCCTCTTTACCCTGGACAAATTGAGCCATGCGATCGCCTTTTTGCGCCAGTTTTTGGAAGTTTTTCACAGTTTTTCCGTTTTTTCGTAAAAGCAATAAAGTGGGTACAACCGCACCTTGACTATCTGCTAAACTCTGCTTCTAGGGAACCCAGATATCCAAATGTTGATCATGTCGTTAATTCCAAATACATTAGCAACCTTCATAGCTCTTTTCCCGATCGCCAATCCAATCGGTGCAGTTCCGGTTTTTTACAGTTTAACAGCGAGGGAAACATCATCTGGGCGTCATCAGCAGGCAAAACAAACTGCTACAAATGTCGTTTTAATTTTAGCTGTGTTTTTAGTCGCTGGCAGATGGATACTAGAATTTTTTGGAATCTCACTAAATGTATTGCGAGTGGCAGGCGGATTACTTGTTGCTCATACAGCGTGGGAAATGGTTACAGTTCGTCAACGACTAACTCAATCAGAAAATGATGAGGCTATAAATAAAGAGGATATTTCTTTTACACCAATGGCAATCCCATTGGTCAGTGGGCCTGGAGCAATTGGGGTAGTAACGAGTTTATCAATTAGCTTTAATGATTGGGTAGACTATCTAGAATCTTTAGTGGGAATTGTTTTAATCGGGATTAGCCTTTACCTGTGCCTCGTCTTAGGAGAGCCACTGATTAACAGGTTAGGAAAAAATGGTGTAGGAGCCTTAAATCGAGTTTTTGGTTTTTTCATCCTCGCAATTGGTGTAGGGTTTATTTCTGATGGTTCTATTTCCTTATTGAAAGATGCATTCCATATTCAAGTAAAATAATTTACAAAAAAGCCCAGTCATCTCATAACCGGGCTTTTAGCTATCTCAATCAATTATTGGAGGTAGAGTAGTTGCATTACAAGCAATTAAACAGTAAGTTGTTCTAAATTAACTTTGACAACTTTGTTCTTTTCTTGCTCGGACTTGGGCAGTGTCAAATTCAAAATGCCATCTTTATAATCTGCGGTGACATTGGTATTTTGAATTCGAGCAGATAGAGGAATTACACGTTGGAATTTACCATAGTAAAATTCGCTCTTAGTTGTACCATTGTTTTCGGTTTTAGTTTCAGACTTGCGTTCACCGCTAATGTGAACAGCGTCTTCGGTAACTTTAATATCTAGGTCTTTAGCTTCAAGTCCTGGGAGTTCTAGCTTGAGATAAATCGCATCATCAGTTTCGTGCAACTCAGCAGCCGGAACTCTGATAAAGCTTTTTTCCAACCGTCCAGATGGTACTCTGGTATCTCCAAGTAAGCCATTGATGTGACGTTCTAAAGTGTTCAATTCTTGCCAGGGGTTGTAACGACGAACTAGCATATTAATTTACTCCTTATACCAATAGTAGTTTTTTGCTCAATCAACTGAGGATTTAATTCCTTGTTTTGATTACCATATTATTGAGAAGTAACAAGCTTGTGAATTCGGTTATTATCACCAAATAATTGATGATTACCGCACAACTTTAGGCAGTAAAAAAGATTTAGGAGTGCGTAGTTTAGCGCCGAACGGCATCGCTTTACTGCAAAGCGATCGCCAACACCTTCACTTTCCTTTTTTTTCCTCTAAGAAATTTTCGGGTATCCATTCACACAAACTACACTTATCCTCCAAGATGAGGAGGCAAGCAGATTGAGGAGCAACGATGGAGCGATGAGTAGCTATTCATAGCTAATCTGACACCTCCCAGGAAACCCCCGCCAGAAGCGGTTAGCACTCAGAGGATGTTAATTGATATTCAATCCGCACTTGCTTAATGTCAGTTTGCTCAGATTCTAAAAACACGAGTTTTTCTACTTGCTGTAATCCCAAATTTTCAAACTGTTTAAGTTCCGAGTCTGATAATCCCCAAGGTGGGCCAGAGGGTTCATCTTCTGTATCTCGAACACGAGTAATCAGCAAAAGTGTGCCACCGGGAGCAACAAGGCAAGCAACTGAGGAGATAACTGAAGAACGCACATTCAAGGGCAAAGCTTGAATATTACGACATTCAAACACAAAGTCAAAGGCTTGATACCATTGTGTTGGAATTGCGAACAAATCTGCCACTATAGAACCCATTTGGGATCTTTGATTCCAAGTTAAGATAGACAGAAATGTCATATTCCAGCAACTTAACAGATAAAGAGTGGGAACTCATTGAG
>NZ_JBALCT010000021.1:0-65380 GCF_036917675.1 Nostoc sp.
CATCAAGAGGCAGTTCATTATCGCAAGCAAAATAAATTGCCCGATAAAAATGACCAAGCCGATGCCCTGGCACTTGCAGCTTACGCGATTGCCCACTGGGGAGATGATGATTTTTTTCTTCAGTTCGAGCCTGGGGTGATTGCCCAAATGCGTCAATCTTGGCTGCAATTGCAGTCGGTCAACCGCATCAAGTCCCCGATCATCAACCGCGCCCGGCAGCAATTAGCCAGAGAATTTCCCGAAGCTGCGCTATCGCGAAGTCAACCTAGCTCCTCAGATGGGATGTTACCTCTCTGGGCATGGCTGGCAGCCCGCGAACGTAACCTAACCAGAAATAACAATTACTATGAGCGACTTTACAACCGCTCAATCGCCAAAGCTTACGGGGTTGAAATTTCTGCTTTTACCCGTCACCTATCTAACCTATTGTGTGATTTGCAAGACTGGGAGAATGAAATTAACACGGAAATTCTCTTGATGTTGGAGAAACCGCAGTTTGCAGCTTACACCCAAGTTTTTCAAAAGTTTGGTATTGGTGCTAGACCCCAAGCATTGTTCATTAGCCAAATTTACCCCATTACCAAGTTTGAGTCTTTGGGTCGGTTTAAGCGGCGGCTGGGTATGGCCAAAGATGAAAATTCCAGTGGTGACAAAGAAACGATGAACACCGGAGCCGGTTCGGGGTTATGTCGAAGTCAATTGTACTTGTGGATTTTTGACATGATTGCCCCAGCCCACGCCCGACCAAAAAACGAAATTGGCGAGAAATTAGGTAACTTCTATGACTCCAGAAAAGCCCAATTCCAGGACAATCCAGAGCTATGGAAGAAAAAAGCCGTCGCTCGACTTCAGCAACAAGCCCTCAAAGAATTTCAGCGATCGCTAATCCAAAATCTAATTCCGATGGTGTCAAAGGATCTACAACCACAGTTGGAGGCAACCCTTAACCTCACACTCCAAACCATGCAGTTAAGTTTAGCGTCCTCGATGGCCGCGGAGGATATCGCCCCTGGGGTGAAACAAAACCAAGTCAAAAAGGGATTTGGTAATTTGGTTATCTCCCAAACAGCCGCCTACGGTTGTAGATTGCTGTTCAAGGAATTGAAGAAATCGTGTAGCCAATGACCACTGATTCACACTTTAGCAAGCTTTATAGTCTAGGTTAGCAAGCTTTATAGTCTAGGTTAGCAAGCTTTATAGTCTAGGTTAACTAGCTAAAGTGAAAACAGACAGTATCTTTTATCGCATCTTCCAAAGTATCCCCAGCACTTTCTTTGAACTGATTAACCAACCGCCGCAACTAGCTAATGCTTATCAATTTTCTTCAGTCGAAGTCAAACAACTGGCCTTTAGAATCGATGGTGTATTCCTTCCCAATGCACCACAGTTACCCATCTATTTTGCCGAAGTCCAATTTCAACCCGACAAAAAATTTTACTCACGTTTATTCACCGAAATCTTTAACTATCTAGACAAAACCGAATTAACCAACAATTGGCGTGGTGTTGTCATCTTCCCCAACCGCAGTGTTGATACTGGAGATACCGAAAGATATACAGAATTACTCAACTCACAACGCGTGACTCGCGTCTATCTTGACGAATTAAGCTCAATTGAGACATCATCAATCGGCATAGAGACAGTTAAACTGATCATCGAACCGGAATCAACTGCAACAATAAAAGCTCTAGAAATAGTCAACAGTGCCCGACAGCAAATTGTAGATGTCGCTACTATTACGGAAATTATACAATTGATAGAGACGATATTAATCTACAAGTTGCCGCGATTGAGCCAGGAGGAGATAGGAAAAATGTTTGGAGCAAATGAGTTAAAGCAAACTAGATTTTACCAAGACGTTTTTGCAGAAGGTAAACAAGAAGGTAAACAAGAAGGTAAGTTAGAAACGATACCCCAGTTATTAGCGTTGGGTTTAAGTATTGAGCAGATAGCTCAAGCGTTAGGTTTGGACGAACAAGTTGTTAGGCAAGCTGTACAACTAAAATCCTAAAACAATACAGTGTGCCAAGGCTCAAACTAGACAAAACCGAATTAACCAACAATTGGCGTGGTGTTATCATTTTCCCCAACCGCAGCGTTGATACTGGAGATACCGAAAGATATACAGAATTACTCAACTCACAACGCGTGACTCGCGTCTATCTTGACGAATTAAGCTCAATTGAGACATCATCAATCGGCATAGAGACAGTTAAACTGATCATCGAACCGGAATCAACTGCGACAACAAAAGCTCTAGAAATAGTCAATAGTCTTCGACAGCAAATTCCAGATGTCGCTACTATTAGAGAAATTATACAATTGATAGAAACGATATTAATCTACAAGTTGCTGCGATTGACCCAGGAGGAGATAGGAAAAATGTTTGGAGCAAATGAATTAAAGTAAACTAGATTTTACCAGCGATTGACCCAGGAGGAGATAGGAAAAATGTTTGGAGCAAATGAATTAAAGTAAACTAGATTTTACCAAGATGTTTTTGCAAAAGGTAAATAAGAAGGTAAGTTAGAAGCGATACCTCCGTTATTAGCGTTGGGTTTAAGTATTGAGCAGATAACTCAAGCTTTAGGTTTGGACGAACAAGTTGTTAGGCAAGCTGTACAACCAAAATCCTAAAAGAATAGAGTGTGCCAAGGCTTAAACTTCGCTTCATCTTAAATTTCTCAAAACTTTTGGTGGTGCGTGACTACCAAATCAAAATAGAATCACGTTACTACATAACAGTTTTTTTTCTACTTCTCGCCTTGCTTGTGCTGTTCTCGCGTCTGAGTCAACTTATTCATATGTATCCTGCTGTTGTCGTCCCTCCTCAATACTGACGAAGATTTCCTCAAGAGTGATATCTCTTAATATTTGATCCCTATCTCGCGTGTAATCTCCACTACCCATCTCAAATTGCTGCATAAATCGCGCCATTCCAGCAGGACCAAGAGCCTTAGTCAGGGCTTCTATTCCCAGTCGCCTAATCTCAGCCTGAGAAAGTTTACTCACGTCTATCATCTGTCACCTCCATTACCCTAAATAAATTAAAAACTCCATCGGTACATTTTGCTGGGTATGATATTTAATCTGCAAGCATTTACCTAGTAATAACCAGCTATGACACAGAACTACCGGATTACTCTACTCCCCGGCGATGGCATTGGCCCTGAAATTATGGCAGTGGCGGTAGATGTGCTAAAAGTCGTAGGAAAGCAATTTGATATTCAATTTGAATTCCAAGAAGCCCTCATCGGTGGTGCAGCAATTGACGCTACAGGTGAACCCCTACCATCTGTTACTCTAGATACCTGCCGTAACAGTGATGCTGTATTACTCGCTGCGATTGGTGGTTATAAGTGGGATTCCCTGCCATCTAATTTACGCCCAGAAGCAGGTTTGTTGGGGCTACGTGCAGGATTGGGATTATTTGCCAATTTACGTCCAGCGAAAATTTTGCCCCAGCTAATCGACGCCTCGACTTTGAAACGTGAAGTTGTGGAAGGCGTGGATATTATGGTAGTGCGTGAACTTACTGGCGGGATTTACTTCGGTAAACCTAAAGGGATTTTTGCTACCGAAACTGGTGAAAAACGCGGTGTAAATACAATGGTTTACACAGAGTCAGAAATTGAACGTATTGGGCGGGTGGCTTTTGAGGCGGCTAGAAAACGTGGCGGAAAACTTTGTTCGGTGGATAAGGCGAACGTATTAGAAGTATCTCAGTTGTGGCGCGATCGCATCACCCAACTTTCACAAGAATATCCAGATATCGAACTCTCTCATTTATATGTAGATAATGCTGCTATGCAGTTGGTACGCGCTCCCAAGCAGTTCGACACCATAGTTACAGGCAATTTGTTTGGTGATATTCTCTCTGATGCTGCTGCCATGCTCACAGGTAGTATTGGAATGTTACCCTCAGCTAGTTTGGGCGCTTCTGGTCCTGGTGTGTTTGAACCAGTTCATGGTTCAGCCCCAGATATTGCCGGACTTGATAAAGCAAATCCTCTAGCACAGGTTTTGAGTGCGGCGATGATGTTACGCTACGGTTTAAACCAGCCAAAGGCAGCAGACCATATTGAACAAGCCGTATTGCAAGTTTTAGAACAAGGCGATCGCACAGGGGATATAATTTCTCCAGGAAAAAATCTTTTAGGTTGCCGCGCTATGGGCGATGCACTGATTAGAGCTATTGAAAGAAAATAATTAAATAATGCAACTTAGGCAATTTGGCAACCTTTGCGATAAGTTTCGGGTAGACTAGAGGGAAATCTAGCAATCAAATAACAGTCGATAGTGTACGCATTACGACAAGGACAAGCAAATTTTACCGCCCCAAAAAACCAGCCGCCTTTGATTGATCCCGCCGTAATCAGAGCTGCTGGACAGATATACTACACCCACTGTGAAGTACATCCTGAAATAGCTGGGCAACCTTCCGGTGTAGCAATTAATCGCATCAATCATCGAGGTAAGGTTATTTTTACTAACCAACCAGTTCTCTTACCTCAAGAATGTTTTGTGCCCTTGAGTCAAATTGAATCTCATATGTATTAGTCATTAGTCATTGTCATTAGTCATTGGTCATTAGTCATTAGTCAAGAGTAAATATTGATTAACTCTCGACAAAGGACATAAAGATAAACGACAAATGACTGTATGGACAAATGACAAAGGACAAATGACTGTATGGACATTTTGTTCGCCGTTCCGGCGAGTGTAATGGTCTTTGCTTTGGGTGCATCTATTGGCAGTTTTATCAACGTTATTGTTTATCGGCTACCTGCTGGGTTGTCAATTCTTTGGCCGCCTTCTCGTTGTCCTAAATGCTTAAACCAGCTAAAAGCTTACGACAATGTACCAGTATTCGGCTGGATTTCGTTAAGAGGGCGGTGTCGATATTGTAAAAGCAAAATTTCTGTCCGTTATCCTGTGGTAGAAGGGGTAACGGGCATAATTTTTTTGCTGGTTTTTTTGGTATTTCAAGTTTCGACTTTAACAATAGGCTATTGGGCTTTTTGTAGTTGGTTATTGGCGCTATCGCTTATCGACCTAGATACAATGACCCTACCCAATCGACTTACTCAGTCGGGTTTAGTGGTAGGGATTTTGTTTCAAATGGTAGTTGGTTTTTTACCAGAAGCTAGTTCTGTAGCCTTGGTAAATCAGCTTATGATGGGGATAGTTGGTGCAGTATTGGGTTTATGGCTGTTTGATGCGATCGCTTTATTGGGTTCAATTGCCTTTGGTAAAGCTGCAATGGGTGCGGGTGATGCCAAGTTAGCAGCCATGATGGGAGCCTGGTTAGGCTGGAAATATTTGCTCCTGGCTAGTTTTATTGCTTGTGCGCTAGGAGCGTTAATTGGTAGCGGTTTTATTATACGGCGATCGCGACAAAGGTTAGGACAAAAGATCCCTTTTGGTCCTTTTCTGGCTTTAGGATCTGTGATTACTCTGTTTAGCGGCGAAGCCATTTTGTCTAGCTACCTGCGGTTATTTTTTCCAGCGTCTTGAACTGGAGTGGGGAAGGTGGGGTTCCCTCTGGGGATAAGGGGTAATGGGGGAGCAAGAATTTTAGATTTTAGATTGAAATTTAATCCAAAACTTAAAATCCAAAATCCAAAATTGAATTCCCCCATGCCCCAAGCCCTTTCATAAGAAATATTTATAATTCGTGACTGTAACCAACATTACCCCATCGTCCCTTCATATTTTGATAATATTCTACTTGTAACTTGTATTACCCTCGTGAACTACCTCGTCGTATAGACGGACGTTGCTCTCCCAATTCATCGGCAATAGCCTCTAGGACTCCGCAGTTCTATTGGTCTGACATTCCCTCCTCTTGTCAGAAGTCCTGGTTCCCAAGACCCAAATCTTTTTCTTGCAACATATACCTATGAGCTTGGTTTTCGCTTACGGCATTGATGGTCAAGACACTAACTATAATACCCGAAAAATTCGTGATTCCGACGCTCGTGCCGACACTCATACCTAGCTAACGCAACGCTATCATACATCATAATTAAGTCTGCTGGAAAAAAGAGCAAGAGACTTGTATTGGTATAAGTATTTTCGTTAAGCTGGCAACCAAAGATGAAAATTAAGGTCCCAATTGCTTAAAAGCGTAGTTTAACGTGTTTTCGACCTCATACCCACTTAAAATAAAATAAAAAATGGCTAACAACGAAGAATCACGCGGTTTAAAGTCTCTATTTGATTGGTTTGCAAATCGACGAAAATCAGGATCTACCAGCCTCGAACGCCAAGAGCGTGAAATTGCTGATGGTCTATGGCATAAATGTTCTAAGTGTAGCGTGTTGGCATATACAAAAGACCTGAAAGCCAATCAGATGGTTTGCGTCGAATGTGGTCATCACAATCGGGTAGACAGCGATGAGCGCATCCGTCAATTGATAGATCACAATACCTGGAAACCTCTCGACGAGCATTTGCGTCCAACCGATCCCCTAGAATTTCGCGATCGCAAACTCTACAGCGATCGCTTGCGGGAAATGCAGGAAAAAATTGGCTTAATAGACGCGGTTAAAACTGGTTTAGGTCAAATCAATGCTTTGCCCATTGCCCTTGGGGTTATGGATTTCCGTTTCATGGGTGGTAGCATGGGTTCGGTCGTGGGTGAAAAACTCACCCGGATGATTGAGCAAGCCACTCAACGGCGATATCCTGTAGTTATCGTCTGCGCCTCCGGTGGTGCGAGAATGCAAGAAGGAATGCTCTCTCTAATGCAGATGGCGAAAATCTCCGCAGCCCTCCAGCGCCATAGAGATGCCCGACTATTATATATTCCCGTTTTAACCAATCCCACAACGGGCGGCGTTACCGCAAGTTTTGCAATGTTGGGTGATATCATTTTGGCAGAACCCAAGGCAACTATTGGTTTTGCCGGCCGGCGAGTGATTGAGCAAACCCTGCGGGAAAAACTACCCGATAATTTTCAGACTGCTGAAGATTTGCTCCAGCACGGTTTTGTTGATGATATCGTACCCCGCACCCTATTAAAAAACACCCTAACCCGGCTGATTGCCCTACACCAGCCTGTATTAACAACACCTCATATGGTGTTGTGGGAAACAATGTCTTTGACTTCTACCGCCGCAGAATAATGAAGAGTGCTGAGTGCTGAGTTAAAAGACCACCCACAAAGGCTGGGGTATCAACCTTAGTCAAAAGTGATGAGTGAGGAGTTATGAGTGTAAAATTTATAACTCCTCACTCCTGTAGAGACGCGATTAATCGCATCTCTACTCCTCACTTTCCAATCTCTAACCTCTCCCCGGCTCTTTGACAAAAACGAGGGGAACAAGGGCTACTAGTCGGAATAGACTAGAGAGGGCGAACAACCCCAGCAAGCCTCCAAACTGAGCAAATTGGATAATAAAGCTGCCTATAGTTGCGCCTAAAGCACCACTCGCTCCAGCAACGGCAGCTGCTGTCGCAAAATAGATAGACTGATTTTTAATTGGTGCGATCGCCAATTGTATATTGTTGCTGCACAAGTCAATCGCCGCCCAAGTACCTCCAGCCAAGATGTGTAACAGAGGTAGCCACAACCAGATGTCAAGGCGATTAGCATCAATCCCCAGCCATAGCATTGGTGTAGCTGCAACCAAAATCCCAATACAAATGAGAATGGGACGATTGCCTATTTTGTCTGCTAATTTTCCCCACAGAATAAGCATTAATAAAGTCGCCCCCGCCTGAAGGCTGTTGTAGATAGTCACATAACTCACATCTAAATCCAGCGTGTCCAGCATATAGAGGTTAAAAAAAGGACTGCTGAGGTTAACAGCAAGATTCCAGAAGCTGAAATACAGCAGAAATCTCAAAAAGTTAGAGTTTTTCCAGATACTGTTAGCTAATTGGTTTTGTGGTAGATGAATTGATTGAGCGACTTCAGAAGATTCATCTTTTGCAACCTCTGATTGAATCTCATTTGTTTGAGGTAACTTGCCATAATAAGTATTTTCCGATTGGGGATTCATATCCACCTGGAAATATTGACATCCCAATCCCACAATCCCAAACACAATGCTTACCAGCAGAACTACCCCATAGCCTTGTAGAGTTCCCCCATACCAATGTGATACAGCTAGACCGGCCATTGGTACGCAAACCAAATTGGTGAGACTACCGGCACTATTGCGTATCCCAAAATATCTGCCTCGCAATCGCCGGGGAACTATCATTGCTAGCCAACTTAGCCATGATGCAGTTCCTAGTCCTCCCAAAAGATGGCTGAATAGAACAATCAAGAGTGTCAATATCACTAACTGATGAGTATTAATCACTCCCAAGCTTACGCCTAGAATACCGATTACTAGAAACAGCCATAGCAGCCGACCAATTCCGTGTGTCCGAAGAGAATATTGAAAGCGGCTGGTGCTACGTTCAGACAGGTAAGCACCTAACGGTTGAATAAGATTGACCAACATGGGGATAGAGGACAGCATCCCGAATACCACTGGACTAGCACCCAATTCCACCAAGAAATTGCTGAGTAAAATCCCGCCAGTGCCAAGGGAGTAAACCGATGCTAAAACAGAATCCGCAGTGGAAGCTTTTAAACTTGTGCGAATCGCATCCTTGGGAATTCGAGGGGTTAGAGAAAGTGCTGTTGGTGGTGAGCTAATCTGGGGAATTTCCAGACTTAGTGGCGCAATTGTTTCAACCTGAACAGAATCCATAATCTATGTTTATGGGTGAAATACCCTGGAATAAATCCGGTTGCAGAGGAACTCAGTATACTTTAATTAACATTGCTGATAATTTTTCGTTATTTTAGCTTGCAATTCTCAACAAAAATTTCAAATAAGTAAAATATCACTCTTTAAGAAGAAAAGCGTCCGGCATATTAATTACTCGCTTCCCACTAACCAAAACTAGGCTTCGTGTCAAGGTATTTCTGGTATATTTCTTCCACTACAAAGGGCTTCAATGGCATCAATTCCAGAGTCCCCTACATGAATTAATATGTCGTCGTAGCCTGCGTATACTTTACCGTTTGAATCCATCATTAGAGTCATGTGATAATCGAAAGCCTCACCGATGACGCAAAGCGGCGCACCTAAGCGCTCATCATAGTCTTCCTTCACCCATTCTAGATAGATATGGGCAGCAGCAACCATCGGATTAATACAGAACTCGTCAGTGGTTTGAGGAACACGGGCGTGAGGATATATTACCTGTAAACCCCCAAAACGTGCTAAAAAATCCACTACAATCGCATGAACTGGATAACCTTCAAACTTTAAGCACTTTTCGTATTCACTTGTGTCTACTTTGCGGTTTTCACTCCACCCTGCTTGCTGGAGTACTGCTCTAGTTTCTGCTGAAAATACTGCCATACGTAGCTGTTCCTTTTCTTACATTAAGGATGGCTTTGATTGGTTAACTATTTAAGGATCACTCGTTACATTCGCACCATCAATTGTTATTCGACATTACAAATAATTTAGATATACTTTTGTTTGTCTTTAATAACACTGGTTTTAACTCCTGACAACCAAAGATAAACATCGGTACAATTTATATCTAGGTTGTCTGACAGGAGTGGAGAATGAGCCCAGTAAGAATACGGTGGTTGAGAAGTATTTTTAAAGACATAAGCAAAATAAGGAAAATATCTATTTCTAGTGCTGGATACTATTCAAACTTCACCTAACTTGGATCACCGTGCCATTTAGGAAAGAGTTGACTTAAGCCTCAACTAGGCAAGGAAGTTGTGCGGTATTGGCTAAAGAATGCTTTATAAATTAAGTTGTTTAGCTAATTAACAAGATTTTTTCTTAATTTGTTACCAATGGTTATCTATCTGTGAGCAGAAAAAGATTATTTAATTTTTTGGGACTGGTAATAGCGATCGCGATCGCTATTATTGCTTGTCAAAGTCTACAATTACCAAGCAAACCCTTAGCGTCTACCGCAGTCACCATTAAACTCAGTGGTTGGGGAGGATCTCCTGTTGAGCAAAAACTCTTGAGACAGGTATTGCAAGACTTTGAGGCACAGCATCCAACTATTAAGGTCAAATATGAAGTAATCTCTGACCAATACATGGATGTAATCAAAACTCGTTTAGTTGGGGAAGCCGCGCCTGATGTCTTTTATCTGGATGCGCTGGAAGCTCCTTTCTTAATGAGTCAAAATGTCTTGGAACCGTTAGATGCTTATATCACCCCCAAATTTGATCTAGTAGACTTCGAGGATACCCTACTTGAGAGCTTTAAATATCAAAACCAGATTTATGGTCTTCCCAAAGACTATTCCACCCTGGCGCTGTTTTATAACAAAAAAGCCTTCGCTAGCGCCGGCTTGAGTAATCCGCCAGCTACTTGGGATGAATTACGTCACTACTCGAAGCAATTGACAGGCAAAATTAACAGATACGGCTTTGGAGAGATTCCTGAATTGGCGCGTCAGGCTTACAAAATTAAAGCCTTTGGTGGACAACTTGTTGATCAAAATGGTTCTGCTACCTTTGCCAATGCAGCAAGTTTGCAGGGTTTAGAGTTAGTGGTAGACCAGTATCAAAAAGACCGCTCCTCTGCCCAAAAATCTGATGTGGGGACAAACTCAGGTAGTGAAATGTTTGGTCAGAGTAAAGTGGCAATGGTGATTGAGGGTAACTGGGCAATTCCCTACTTAACAGAAACCTTTCCCCAAGTAGAGTTTGCTACCGCTCAATTGCCTACTATTAATGACAAAAAAGGCACGATGGTCTTTACCGTTGCTTACGTGATGAACAAGCAAGCACAACACAAAGCCGAAGCCTGGGAGTTGATTTCCTATCTCACGGGTAAAGAAGGAATGCAGAAGTGGACAGGAACAGGGTTTGCTTTGCCAACACGCAAATCAGTAGCAAAGAATTTGGGCTATGACCAAGACCCACTGCGATCGCCATTAGTGGCGGGAGTGGATTATGCTACACCTTGGCAGGTAGGTCAGTATTCAGCTGCGATCGTCAATAACTTTGATAACCAGTTTGTTAGTGCATTGCTGGGACAACAATCATTAAAGCAGGCGATGCTGAAGGCAGAGAATGAAGCTAATCAGCAGATTAGGGCGATGCAGTAACTGAAGGGTATCCACTGCCAACTATACTTAAATACTAGCGATCAACTTTGAGAGCGCAATTTATTTATCAATAAACCAACGATGCTTTTCACCATCAGAACCATAATAAGTCGATTGAAACTGACTCATGGCAGCAACGTATTGAGATAGCATCAGTACTACATCACTATTCTGAGGAACATCATCCTCATCGATTAGATCAAGATAGTCAAACGATGCCTCTGATGCAAGTATTTTACGACAGCTTTGTAGAAGCCGGTTAACAATTTTCATTTTACTCTTATTGAGCACAGCTTCTGGCTTCTTCTTGCTCAGTTCTTGGAACTCTGATCGCATAGCACGTAATAGAGGAATTATGATTTCGTACAGTTCAAAATTTTCACTACTTGTCTGCTTTTGAGGTTTTGTCTTCATAAATATTGCATTTACTCTCTTAATCGTTTTGGGCAAGTTGTTCTAATATAATAAACTTTGCCTAATTCATCTCCAGTTTCATCTCTTTCAACATTTACTAACCAATGCCAGTATACACTGTGCATCTTTACATTATCTGCACGCAGCTTTTCAAAACATTGTAAATATTGTGAGAGAATTAAAACTACATCACTGTATTGTGGTATATCATCTGTATCAAACTCTGAAAAGTCTTCAAAAGGTCGATACTTTTGACTAAGTAATTCATTTGAGTTATTAAGCAATTTATTAATAAAGTTGAGTTTAAATTTATTTACGGCATCATTGGGAGATTTCTTAGACAATACAGAAAGTTCGTCATAAATACTCTGAAGTTGTACCGATAGTTTTTCAAATTCGTCAACATCTTTACGGTTCATATATTCTTGCTTTCATGAGGGACAAGCTCGACGAAATTCCACATACTTCTTTTTGAGAACATCAATTGGTGAGCGCTGCTTACTCTCAAAAATATTAACCATTAACGAGATATCCTCATCTGTAAGCGTAATAATACATCGCCTTTGTCCAGACCATAAATCAATAGTATTGCCGAACATTGCTTTTGTGAGAGGGTTTCTGGTCACGAAAACACCAAACTTCCCAAGGCCAGAATCAAGATATCTATTGAGTTGGCTAATGTGTTCACGCTCGATTGTCTTGACGTTCTTTAACTCAAAAACAAACTGCCTATTGCCATAGTCTTGATGAATCTCTTGAAGAAAATCAATTGACCTATTATTGTAAAAAATTAGGTCTCGAATCAATCTTCCAGATTCTGTACGACTCTGCTTTGCTGCAAAGTCAAGGTCTGGATAGAAAAGCGACGCAAGAAGCTGACAGATATAATTTTCGTATTTAATGTCAGCTTCATTCGTCTTTCCTGTAGGTAGCTTTTGTATTTCACCTAATTTTCGTTTAGCGGACAAGACGGGAATCTGTTTAAAGAGCGGATCGTTTTTACAGTCGTCCTGAGTTCGCTCTTTTATCTTGATATATTCTTGAACAATGCCATAATTCTCTCTATTGAAGTTTATAACCTTAACGCGTTCTTCTGGTTCACCAGGATTAAAAATTTCATCACGAGGACAGTAATCCTTAGAGGATGTCTGAGAAGTAAGAAAGCCCACGTAACGGTATCCTGTCAGTAGAAAAAATACTTAAGTATGACAGCGTTACGAGAGCTATGAATCCATCGTACCCAAGTAATCTGACTTTAGAACAATGGGAACTACTATCAGGACTGATTCCTAAGCCGAAAACTGGTGGTCGAAAACGGAGTGTGGATATGCAAGCGATCGTTAACGCAATCTTGTACATTTTGTGTGCAGGTTGTGCGTGGCGAATGCTCCCAAACGATTTTCCTAAGTGGAAAACTGTGTACCATTACTTCCGACAATGGCGAAAAGATGGAACATGGCAGGAAATTCACGAGCGCTTACGTTTGTGGGTACGTGTCAGTCAAGACCGAGAACCATCACCCTCAGAAGCAATTATGGATAGCCAAACCGTTGAAACGGCAACAATGATTTCCCAAGAAGTTGGTTACGACTCTGGCAAAAAAATTAAGGGTCGCAAACGGCACATACTCGTAGACACTTTGGGTTTACTGGTAGTTGTGGCGATCACTGCTGCTAGTACCAGCGAACAAGCAGGCGCAAAACAAGTACTTTTCAAACTGGACGCAGTACGCGATCGCTTTCGTCGGTTAATCACAATTTGGGTTGATGGCGGCTATCGCGGCAAGGATTTTCAGCATTGGGTGATCGATGTATACCGATGGAAAATGAAGTGTTGTTACCCGTCATGAGGAACTATTGGTTTTGTTGTACTCCCCAAACGTTGGTTAGTTGAGCGAACTTTTGGTTGGTTCAACTGGTGCCGACGATTGAGCAAGGATTATGAAATCTTACCTGAGACAACTGAAGCATTTATTTATGTTGCCATGATTCGATTAATGCTCAAGCAACTTGCGTGATCAAAATCACATATCTAAAACTTCTCAGACATCCTCTTAAAGTAGTCTTCAAAGTTGATCCACGGAGAAAATTTTAGCCATCTCTTAGGAACAAAAATTAAAGGCTCTTTGGTTTCAGGATTGACAGGCAATGTAATTTCCTGATCTAGGATAAATGAGTTTTTACGGTAGTCATAAAGTCCAGAAACAACAGCTTTATCAATTGGTATCCCTAGCTGTTCGCATTGTTCTATTGTAAAGTCTATTAAAAATGATTTAATAAAGTTACAACAAATATCACTTATCCGATCTTTCGCAATTCCATCTACATAAAACTGGATTTCTTCAAAATGAACAAATCCGTATTTTCCATACTCAGGAATTTTCTGAAATAGAGAGAGAATTTCATCTGCTTTATTGCGGCTAATCTTTATACCTTTTCGGTTTTTTGACAATCCAAGTCCAATCTCTTGGCATTCAGATGCAAGAATGAGGATGTCACGAGCCTGATCTATTTTGCCTTTCTGAACAAGAAAGTTTAGGTTATTAAAGGAATTAATTATAGAGGTATGAAGTGATTGGTCTTGTTGTGAGGGAGACTTCCATAAAAGAAAAGGGTCAACGTAAAGGGGAATATCTTCATCTAGAAATGCTATGGCAAAATCTAGCTGTGCTTGGGTTGCTGAAATGCCATGGTAATCAATTATTCTTGGGTGGATGATCCCCATTTGCTATTTTTGTCTACGTATAATTGACTATTATAATGTCAAATAATTTTTGCGCCATGTCTAATACTTCTACCATTGAAGACTTTATTTCATTTCGTGGTCATCAGGTATGGTATCGGATTGTTAAACCAGACCAAGAAGATTCTAAAAAGCTACCCCTGCTGTGTCTTCACGGAGGACCAGGAGTACCCCACGACTACTTAGAACCATTGGAAGCTATCGCCGCAACCGGAAGGCGAGTTATTTTTTATGATCAATTAGGATGTGGTAATAGCGATCGCCCTACAGATCCAAAATTGTATTCCATTGATTTATTCAAAGAAGAACTCGTCGCCGTCCGCAGCGCCTTAGATTTAGACCAAATTCATCTATTTGGGCAATCATGGGGCGGTTGTTTAGCACTCGAACATGCCCTTTCTCAACCCACTGGATTAGTTAGTCTCGTTCTAGCTAGCACGCCTTCTAGCATTCAACAATTTGTAACTGAAGCTTATAGCCTCATGAATGAGCTACCAATCGAAGTACAACAGATCATTCGTAAGCATGAAGCTGATGGTAGCACTCAAGACCCCGAATACAAACAGGCAATGGAAGTATTCAATCATTCTTTTCTTTGCCGCATAGACCCTTGGCCTAGCTGCTTAACTAGAGCCTACAGCAAAGTTGGTACAGAGTTTCGAGGTGCTGGCAAAATTATCGACTGGAATATTGAAGATCGTCTAGGTGAAATTATCGTGCCTACACTGCTGCTTTCAGGTCGGTATGATGAAGTTACGCCCACTTGTGTTAAAACAGTCCACCAAGGTATTTCAGGCTCTGAGTGGGTACTATTTGAAAACAGTTCACATATGCCTCATCTGGAAGAGACAGAACGATTCCTGCAAGTCTTGGGCGAATTTTTGAATCGTGTCGAAACAGCCCTGTAAAGATAAGATTGTAAGTTGAGTCTCATATTCCTTAAACTTTTTAATCCCCGACCAAATTTTAAATTTGGTGTTCTTCAATGAGTGGTGGGTCTAAATCCCCCATTCATGGTTACTAAGCTTGGCGAAGTATTGATTCTGACTTCCGAATTCTAGTTTAATTCAAAAACTTTTTATTAGAGTTTTTGACTTTTAATATCCAACCTTGATAGGACTTAAGAATATTTGAGTAGGGAATTGTAGTAGTAGATAATAATTCTCGCAAAGGAGGCATGAAAAACTGAGGAAATAGTTTATTCATCATTTTCGCAAGACTTTCCCTTAAGATAAATTCAGTAAATAAAGTTTTAGATGCAGGTATAACATTTGTGTCGAGTTCCCACAAGGCGTATGCGTCTGGTCGCCGGCGGATAGTAAACTGCTTTATAGCAGTAGCCCATTCATCAGAATACTCATCTAAAAGGCTATCAAAGATTAGCACGTCTTCAAAAGCATTATTACAACCTTGACCAAGACTCGAAGAAATAGCATGAGCAGCATCTCCAAGAATTAGCACACTGTCACCATAATGATAGCGATCGCAGCGTGTTCTTAATTGTGTTCCTATCGGTCTTTTCAGGAAAGCTTCTGCTTCTTCTTCAGAAATTAGTGGCGCAACCTCTGGCAAATTCTGCTGAAAGAATGTCATTACCTCTTCTTTAGTAGATAAATTAACTACTTTATTTGTCTTTTGTGGGAAGAATAAAAGCCCAATAAACTTATCGTTTAGTTGAGGCACTATTGCAAAAGTAATACCTTCTTCTATTCTCCAGATATTAATATAGTTTGATTTTAAGTTTTTGCTTGTTTTTTCTTTGTTACTTAATAGGAAAACTGTTTTGTAGCAAGCATAAGCATACTCTTGCTGAAATTCAAAAAACTCGGTATTGAGAAAATGCGTTCTCACTATTGAACGCGCTCCGTCTGCACCAATCAATAGGTCATAATCAACCTGAAACTTTTCTGTCTGATTTTCTGGTACTGTTTCTTTAACTTTATCAAAGGTCAGAGTTTTGTTTTCAAAATCAATACTAGTGCATTTGCAATCATAGTAGATTTCAACTTTGTTGTCGGATTTTTCAGTTAATTGTGACAAGAGAGCTATTAATAGACTAGTTCGGTCAGTGTTAAATGAATATTTGCTTTTAGGCCGATTCTCTAATATTTTATTTTTTTGATATATTATGCTGCCATGATTTTCTACACAAGTCGCTTTAACTGCTGCTTCTAACCCCTCTATTTTCCTCAAAGCTCTTAGTCCTCTTTCATTGATGCCATAAGGAATAGTTCTAGAGTTAGCCAAAGAAACTTTTTGTAAGTCACTACGGCGTTCGTAGATTTCTATCTTATATTGAGTGCCGCGACGCGATAAATAATGTGCCAGTAAAACTCCAGCAGGCCCAGCACCAACAATAATAACTTTCTTCACTGTTGTTAATAAAATATTTTGTAGTTTAATATTAGATTTTTAGAGGATGTTTGTAAAGTCTAATTTCTTACTCGCTAGGCGACAAGAAGTAGAGCGCCAGTTGCTCATTGGGAGCCACTCGGTTGGAGGGGTTAAAAAAGCTTGGCATTCCCAGTTCTGAAAACGAAGTTTTGAGTTCTGAACACGAAGTACGATAAATAATCATGCACTACCGATCGCTACAGCCGGGTTAGTGCGAGATTAAACGGAGGTTCAGTAATGTTTGAAATCAGCAGGCGGCGGAGTAACCCCAGGTGGAATATCACAGAAGACTTGGCTGGGTATATGTTCATGATGCCCACCATTCTGATCTTGGGGACTTTTGTAGTTTTACCCATTCTCTACGCCGTTTTTCTTTCCCTGCAAAAAGTTCAACTCCTCGGCGGTATTGAGTACGAGTTCATCGGTTTTCGGAACTTCACGCGATTAGGTGAAGATCAAAGAGTTTGGATTGCTTTGAGAAACACAGCAGAATATGTAGCTATTGTTGTGCCAACTCAAACTATCCTGGCTTTAATTCTGGCGGTAACTCTAAATTCTGGGATTCGCGGTAAAAACTGGTGGCGCATCCTCTACTTTTTACCCACAGTCACTTCTTCAACAGTGCTGACGCTGATCTTCATGTGGATTTATAACACCGATGGACTACTAAACGATTTTCTCGCTTTTGTGGGGCTACCTACTTATAACTGGTTGGGTGATCCAGCAGTTGCGCTCAAAGGCATTATGATCATGAACATTTGGTCAACCGCGCCGTTTTTCATGGTGATTTATCTGGCGGCGTTGCAGGATATACCCCAAACACTTTATGAGGCGGCGGAACTCGATGGGGCGAATGGATGGCAGCAATTTATTTACATTACTCTGCCCTTGCTGAAGCCTGTAACCTTCTTTGTGGTAGCAGTGGGGGTGATTGGAACTTTTCAACTTTTTGACCAGTCTTACATCTTCTCTGGCGGTACTGGCGGGCCAAATAACGCTACCTTAACTGTGGTGCTGCTAATTTACCAAGCTGTGTTTCGGAATTTACAAATGGGATATGCAGCTGCGATCGCATTTTTGTTAGCAGCAGTGATCATTGCCATCACTTTGATTCAACGGCGACTTTTTGGAGGCGAACGGATTTGACTAACATCTCTGGCTTATCCTGGCTCAAAGTCTTGTTATACCTCTTGCTGACACTTTATGCGATCGTCACCCTAATTCCCTTTCTCTGGGCACTTTCAGCATCATTTAAGCCGCTATCAGAGATTGTCAGTGGTGAAGCCAACTTTCTCCCCAAGAATTTTACTCTCGATAACTACAAGCAAATCTTTGTCCAAGAACCACTGTTTTGGCGCTGGTTGTTGAACAGTCTGGTGATTGCCGTCAGCGTCACGCTTTTAAACTTGTTGTTAAATTCAATGGCTGGTTATGCTTTGGCGAGACTGCGCTTTGTGGGCAAGCGCTTTTGGTTCTTCCTAATCCTGGCAGTACTGGCAGTCCCAGCGCAAATCACCCTAATTCCCACATTTTTGATTTTAAAAGCGATCGGCTGGCTGAATTCTTATCAAGGCATGATTGTGCCTAGCATGGTCAATGCCACTTTTATCTTTATGATGCGGCAGTTTTTCGTTAATTTTCCTAAAGAACTAGAAGAAGCAGCTCAACTCGATGGTTTAAATACCTTTGGGATTTTCCGATATATTGTCTTACCTTTGGCAAAACCAGCACTAGCAGCACAGGCGGTTTTTGTATTCATGGGGAGTTGGAATAATTTTTTACTGCCTATAGTTATCCTATTTGACCCAGAAATGTTTACCCTCCCTTTGGGGCTAAACACCTTCAAAGGGCAATACATCAGCTATTGGAACTACATTATGGCGGCTTCTATGGTCTTCACCTTGCCAGCTTTAGGCATTTACGCCTTTTTTAATCGTTACTTTATTCAAAGCGTCACTTTTACCGGAGGAAAAGGTTAATAATCATTGGGCATTGGGCATTGGGCATTGGGCATTGGGCATTGGACATTGGGCATTGGGCATTGGATATTGGGCATTGGGCATGGATTATTCCCCTTGTCCCCATGTCCCATGCCCCATTCCCTAAACAGTATTTTGGGCAACAAATTGCACTCTTAACGTGATATTGGTATTACAGCGACTCAATCTCTATCTATCAGTTAAGAAGCATTATGGGTTTTGCAGACCTATCGATCGCAGAGATAGCAGCCGACTACAGCATTCCTGTAGAAAAAGTGTTTTCTCTGTGCAACCAACTGGGAATCGCCTACAAACACCAAAAGACCCGTTTGGCGTTAGAAGATGCAAAGGCAATTATTTCCCAAATATCGTCTGAAACACGCCCAAAAGGTACTAGCGACTTGGAGGGTGATAACGAGATCACCTGAAGGGTGATCTCGGAGCTTTGGCTAATCACTGATAGCTAATGACACAGAAAATGAGTCATTAGCTATTAGCAGCTTGGAGATTGAGAATCGCTTTTTTAGCTGTGTTGAGCGTTAAAATCTTTAAGGGGAAACATGTTTAGAAGACTAATTGGCGTTGTTGTGGTTACTGTTTTACTCTCGTTTCAGTTGATTGTCGGTAGCGCGACAGCAGTGGAACTGGACAAAGCTACCCGAACAGTGCCATTAAATACTCAAGGCGAGACCACCGTACTCAGCCTTAAACAAGTCAAAGAAGGCAAACGCTTATTTAATTACGCTTGTGCCCAATGTCATGCTGGGGGAGTTACCAAGACAAACCAAAACGTCGGACTGGCTCCAGACGACCTGGCACTGGCAACACCCAACCGTAACAACGTTGAAGGCTTGGTGGATTACCTGAAAAATCCCACTACTTACGACGGGGAAGAAGAGATTTCCGAAATTCACCCCAGTATCAAAAGCGCAGATATTTTCACAGCAATGCGAAATCTGACGGATGATGACTTGGAGGCGATCGCTGGTCATATTCTTTTACAACCCAAAATCGTTGGACCTAAGTGGGGAGGCGGAAAAATCTATTACTAAATCCTTGAATTAGTACTGAGTCATTGGGAATAGGGAATAGGGCATTGGGCATTGGGCATTGGGCATTGGGCATTGGGCATTGGGCATTGGGCATTGGGCATTGGGAAGAATTCATTCCCCATTCCCCATTCCCCATTCCCCATTCCCCATTCCCCATTCCCCATTCCCCATTCCCCATTCCCCATTCCCCATTCCCCATTCCCCATTCCCCAGTTTTCATAGCAGCACAGAAAATTTTTGAAAAGTTCAAGATATTCCTAAAGAAAAAATAAAAATATCTTATTTTACTGTTTACCTTTATTCACAGCCTTTTTGTGCTATGGCAGTCTAGTATTTATTATTGATTGCACAGCTTTTTGCAATAAATTGCTCCCCATTATTAAAAAAAAAATCTATCTATGACAGATTGTCATATTTGGCGTTGATTTTATTTAAAATAAGAAAAGGAAAAAAAATCATTTGTTAGGAGAGAGCCATGAAATTGATTTCGGCAAGCTGGCGACGCCTTAGTTTAGCTGTGTTGACAATCCTTTTAGTTGTTAGCAGCTTCGCTGTTTTTACTCCCAGCGCTGCGGCTGAAACTTACCAGGTGAAATTAGGCAGCGATAAAGGAATGCTAGCATTTGAACCGAAAAAGTTGACAATTAAAGCCGGTGATACAATTGAATGGGTGAACAACAAAGTTCCTCCCCATAACGTTGTGTTTGATCCTGCTAAAAACCCCACTAATAGCGCCGATTTAGCGAAATCTCTGTCTCATAAAAAGCTGTTGATGAGTCCTGGTCAAAAGGAAACAACTACCTTCGCCGCAGACGCACCTGCTGGTGACTACACCTTCTACTGCGAACCTCACCGAGGTGCTGGCATGGTTGGTACAATCACTGTCCAAGGCTAGAAACACCAACTTTTGATACAAGATGATTTCTCAGTGAAATTAGCTCAGATCAACACGCCACACTCCTAGAGTGACGCACACAATCGATAAATGGCGGTAACGAATCTTATCCTTCCCTAAGAGCCTAAGTAACTTTTGGCGATGGAGGGGTGAACTCATTACCGCCAATTTTGATCAAATTTGACTTAATCGGGGATTAATCGCGTTTATACTCTTGCTGGAGGCTTGTTGCGAGGAAATTTCTTGAAAATACTTTTATTAATCCTACTGTTAGCGATCGCTCTATTCAAATTCACATTCATTAGTCCAGCACTAGCTGCCGAAACATCCAACGGGGCTAAAATTTTTGAGGCTAACTGCGCTTCTTGCCATATCGGTGGTGGTAACATCCTGATTAGCCAGAAAACCTTGAAAAAGGAAGCATTGTCAAAGTACCTAGAAAATTATGATCGCGACTCAATCCAGGCGATTATTCACCAAGTGCAAAATGGGAAAAATGCCATGCCTGCCTTTAAAAGCAAGTTAAATTCTGAGGAGATTCTAGAGGTAGCTGCTTACGTTTTTCAGAATGCAGAACAAGGCTGGTAAGGTAGCTATACCGTCTAATTATTGTGAGGTGGGCATCTTTGCATTGGTGTCAACTTAACGTGAAAGCCAGTCTAGAAAAAGCTTTTATAGATTATCTCGTTCCCAGTTGCCTCTGGCTGGAAACGAGGTTTTAAAGGTAAATAGACGACGCGGTAGGGGCACAGCAATGCTCATTGGTATGCCCTTACAATAATCTGTACAGAGGCGCTTGTTGCAATCTGCTGTATATATGACGAACTAGCGATCGCCAGTTCGTCAACTGCTAAAAACGATATTTTAAAGATGAATGATAAATCCCCAATCCTTATCATTCATGGCTTTTAGCTTCTTTCTTAATCCCAAATCACCAGAGAGTGATTATTTTTATGGATTAGACTGTTGTCTGTTTTCCTTCACTTGGCGTAACTGTTCTACTAATTTTTGCTGGGATTCAGCAGAGGGCGTAGACTGACTATTATTGACTCTTGGCAGCAATAACGGTTGGGAAGTAGTAGCAGCTGGTGAGGGCGTAAGCTGATTGTTATTGATTCCCAGTTCAGATAATGGTTTGAGAGTGCCTGTCGGTGACGACAAAGGCTGATTATTTCTGATTCGCAGATCAGGTAATGGTTTAAAAGTAGCAGCTGGTGAGGGCGTAAGCTGATTGTTATTGATTCCCGGTGTAGATAATAATGAGGGCTTTTGCTCTTGAGTAGTTCCAGTGGTGTTACTAATGCTGTTTTGGAAACGTAGGTTAAATGGATAGGAACTGATCTGTCTATCTCCTTTGGGGGATTGCTTGTTGAAGTATTGCCTTGCTTTTAATTCCAATTCCGGGGAAACTAACTTGTTTTGAAACTTGATATCTAAGACCTTGCCATCACGATCTACCACTAATACACCCAAAACAGCACCTTCAAGATTCGGCTTATTTGTGGGTAATGTTTGGCGGATGACTGGTTTTTGTTCAGCGTTGGGGTATTGTTGCTGGACTTCTTTTCTCAGGTTTGCGTAGGAGTCTAGCTGTGCAATCGCCAGTTCAGTTCCTTTCCCAGATAAACTGGGTGTATTGAGCGTGGTTCCCCTAGTTAGGGTTAAGCTATCCCCAGCCCTTGGAGCTTCTTTTAGAGAATTTATTAGCGGGTTTTGAGCAATTCTAGACGCATCATTAGCCGGTTGCGTCATCTGTAGATTCCTATTTCCCTGTGCTGTTGGAATGGGGTTAGTTTCAGATAAGTTTGAAGATTGGGCATTTTGCAGAATATCATCAGGTATTTTCTGCGACTGCAATTCTGGCAACCTATTTAGAGCCAGTGGCTTAGGTGGCTCGTATTTGGTGGTACTATCATTCACACGAGGAACTGATGGAGAGAATTTGGCGCTGGTATTGTATTTAGAACTGTCAAATTTAGAGGTGTCAAATCGCAAATTATCACTAGGAATCATCCGCAAAGACTGCCTTGGAGGCAAGGAAGAAACCCGATAGCTATTCGATGATGGGGGTAGCGGAGGCAATACTAGCTGACTGGATGGAGGTGGTGCCAATGGGGGCAATACAGTTTGGGCGCTAAAATTCGGAGGAGAAAGTGAGGCTACTGGAGGAAATTGTTCTAAACCAACTTGGGGTGTGCTTTGCGGCAAACGGTTTTGGTCGGCTTGGCTCAATTCCAAAAGTCCGACTGTTTTGGATGATGCTGTTTGGTTGGGCTTGCTAGAATCCATAGGCATCAATGGCACAATCATCGCGATCGCACCGTGGATGCCAAGAGAAGCTATAGCTGCTATCCCAATTGGCTGGCTTAAGATTTCTGGTATATTTTTCAGCAGGGAGACGTAAGACATAGCTGTTATCGTTCACTCGGCTCAGTTGCAGTTTACTAGCGATTTTGTTTTTCCGACTACATTGCAATATTTTGCAAGAGATGCATCCATCTAAGGAAATAATAACTTCCTATACTAGCAATCAAAATGCCAAAATTGCCATTTATTAACAGAAGGCAGAGGGCAGTTCTGGCTGGAGGAAAGAAGTATGATTGAAAACTTTCGTTCAGGGTATAAAACCCAGATTAATGACGCTGTATCATATATTCAACTTTGAGCTTACTAAAAAGATATTTGAAAAATTACTACTTTTGATTTTTTATTGTAATCAAGCACACAATTAAATTTAATATCTGGGATATTTATAAAGTTTAAGTAAACACACAAGTTTGAGTAGATCACAAAACTTACTGAAGCTGCCTTGTTTTTTCTACTGTTTTGCAGTCAACTAGGCTGCCGTGGCAGATGGCACACTTGCTTGTCCCAGACTAAGCCCTATGTCAAAATACTACCACATTACCAGCTCTTAAAACTGTTGCAAATTGTACAATCTTATTGACATTACCGCCCTAAACGCCACCAAAGCTATTTGGGTTTTTATAAAAGGAGTCAGTCGGGCGATCGCAATTCTAGCGTCTGAATCTGACTACTTCTTCGTCAAAAAGTTCAAACCCCCAATCATTACATCCAAAATCTCAAATGCCGTTACCGACAGTTATTTTGCCTGGATATCTAGAAACGGCGATCGCTTACCGTCAACTAGAACAATCACTAGAACAGTTAGATTTTCCCACGATTACAGTACCACTGCGACGACGTGACTGGCTACCCACTATTGGAGGAAGACCCGTAACACCGATTCTGCAACAACTCGATTTGACGATCAAGCATACATTGCAGCAACATAATGCTACTCAAGTTAATTTGATTGGTCACTCAGCCGGAGGTTGGATATCCCGCATCTACATGGGAGAAAAGCCCTATTTGGTACGCGGTGATGTCAAACCATTGATCTGGGAAGCGCATCCCCTAGTTGCGACTCTGATCACCTTGGGTACACCCCATATTAGTCAAGAACGCTGGACACGCTCCAATCTAGATTTTGTCACCAATAACTACCCAGGAGCTTTTTATAAAAACGTTCGTTATGTTTGTGTCGCTGGCAAAACTATCTATGGCCAAAGGCGGCGCGGTAGCTGGTTAGCTTACAGTAGTTATCAATTAACCTGTGGCAACGGTAACACTTGGGGAGATGGAATCACACCCATCGAAGCTGCTCACCTAGAAGGGGCAGAAAATCTGGTGATTGAAGGAGTGAGGCATTCTCCCAGAAGTCCTGGCATTTGGTATGGTTCAGCAGAACCCTTAAAAGCTTGGGTGCAATATTTGATTTAACTGATACCTGGCGCTAGTTATCCCAAAGTTCAGCCCCTTTTGCGATCGCTGTATCTTCCAGAGATAGTGCAATTTAGATGTCCGGGCTGAAAGTTATTATTGATAAGTCAGTCCCCAATCGCCCCGCTAGAAGTGAAGCATGGGTTCGCAAACGTCGCCCAAAAGCTTACCCCTTGATGACAAAACCCCGGCATTAATTACGCAAAGAATTGCAAACTGCTTAAACCACAAGTGTTTCGGCTTTTATTAGTGCCATTCGACTCTCACATATCTTGCAATATATTCTCACTTTACTTTATGGCTAAAATAGTTTAATTTCAGATTGGGAATGAGAAACTTTTCTATTAAGCCCTAAGAGTACTAGTAGACCGTGAGGATCTGAGTTGGAATGAAACTGAAAAAATTACTTCCCTGTCTATTGCTGACAGGTCTTATTCCCATGTTGGTCACAAGTCCTACTAGAAGCGAAGAAATACCATCAATTAGAGTTTATAAAAATACGACATCAGGTGACGCTGACACAAGTTCTACTCAAGAAACACCTCTGATTACCAAAGGAGAGACTGTTGAACCAATCCGACAGATTCGGCTAGTAAGTCAGATAGAGCATCCAGCCCAGAGCGCCAGAATGTTAGTGCAGTCGCCAACACCACCAAACACTCCACAAACTGAAGTTGTGCAAGTTACAGCAGTGAAGGCAAATCCCACCACTAAAGGCGTGGAGATTATTTTACAGACAACTAAAGGCGAACAGTTGCAACTAGTCAATCGGAGTGCTGGTAGCAATTTCATCACTGATATTCCCAATGCTCAATTGCGGCTACCATCGGGCGAAGCATTCATATTCCGCTCAGATAAGCCTGTAAAGGGTGTTACACAGATAACAGTCACGAATTTTAATGCCAATACTATTCGGGTGACAGTAACGGGTGAGATGAGTGTACCGACTGTCGAGTTGTTTGACAGTCCTAACGAGGGTTTGATTTTTAGCGTAGCTAGTACTGCATCTACAACACAACAACATCAAACGCCACAACAACAACCTGCAACGCCAACTCAGCCCCAACAACCATCAACATTTAGTAATGAGCCGATTGAACTGGTGGTGACGGGTGAACAAGATGGGTATCGCATACCTGATGCGTCAACAGCTACTAAAACTGATACTCCTCTGCGTGATATTCCCCAGTCGATTCAGGTGATTCCTCAGCAGGTAATCAAAGATCAGGGGATTACGCGAATTACTGATGCGACTCGCAACGTTTCAGGCACAACGATCGCATCAGGCTACGGCAACCTCATCGGAGATGTTCGGGTTCGTGGCTTCTCTAGTGGTTTCTTGAGAGATGGATTTGCCAGTCAGCCTTTCTTCATTGATGGCGGCAATATTGAACAAGTAGAGGTGCTAAAAGGGCCTGCTTCTGTGCTATACGGAGCGTCGGAACCAGGTGGAATCGTGAATTATGTCACCAAGAAACCCTTGGCTACTCCTTACTATGCAGTCGATTTCACTGCCGGAAGCTACGACTTCTACAAAAGTGCGATCGATTTGACTGGACCTCTTACCAATGACAAACGATTGCTGTACCGCTTGAATGTTTCCTATGAAAACTCCGGTAGCTACCGAGATTTTATTGACAATGATATTGTTTTTGTCGCTCCCGTTGTCAGTTATCAGGTTAGCGACTCAACTGACATCACCTTCGCCTATGAATATCTAAATGCAAAACTAGGGTTTGATCGCGGCTTGCAACCTCAATCTGCTTTCCTGAATCTGCCCATAAACCGGAATTTAGGCGAACCTGATGATTTTCAAAATAATGAGGAACACCGCTTTAATTTAACCCTGAACCACCGATTTAATCAGCATCTACGCCTGAGAAGCGGATTTCTCTACTTGCATGAGAAGTACAACAGTCTTGTGACTCAACTCGGAGACCTTGCCGCAGACGGTCGGACTCTGACAGATAGATCGTACTTTGGCGGTTTGAGTGAATACGATAACTATGCTCTGCAAACAGATTTGATTAGTGAATTCAACACAGGTGCGATCGCTCATCAACTGCTGTTGGGGTTGGAATGGCGCAAAAGGTATGCACCTGACCAGGGCTTCGGTGGTACTTATGCTGGTTCGCTCAATATTTTCAATCCGGTCTATGGCTCTCCCCGCATACCAGATTCAAATAGTTTCTTTGAGCAAACCACCAATAACATCGGCATCTACCTGCAAGATCAGGTGACATTGCTGACGAATTTAAAATTACTGGTTGGCGGCAGATATGATTTTGTTTCCTATGACAGCAAGTACATTAGTGACACCAGTATCGACAGTCAACCAGAACGAACTGAATTTTATGATAGTGCTTTTTCACCCCGCGTTGGCATTGTCTATCAGCCCATTGAACCGATTTCGCTCTATGCCAGCTACAGTAGTTCCTTTGTTCCCAATAATTCTAGAACTGCCAGTGGACAACCGCTAGAGCCTTCGCGTGGGACTCAGTTTGAAGTAGGCATTAAAACTGAACTTTTTGATAAACGACTCTCAGCCACCCTCGCAGCCTATGACATCAGCAAAACCAACATTCCGACTAGAGACCTTAATGCTCCACAATACTCGATCGCAGTTGGAGAAGTGAAAAGCCGAGGGATTGAACTAGATATTGCGGGGGAAATTTCACCGGGCTGGCGAGTTATTGCTTCGGGTTACTTAAATGATGCCTTTGTGAGCAAAGATAACAATCTGCCTGAAGGTCGCCGCTTGACAAATGCACCAACTCATGGAGCAAGTTTATGGACAAGCTACGAAGTTCAAAAGGGTGACTTGAGAGGGTTGGGAATTGGGGCAGGGATGTTTTTTGTGGGTGATCGCACTGCCAACATCGAAGATCCATTAACCCTTCCCTCTTATGTCAGAACCGACGCTTCTATTTCTTATAAACGCGATAATTGGCGGGCTGCGCTCAACTTTAAGAACATCTTCAATGTCAAATATTACGAATCCAACGACTACCTCACCTTCCCCCAAGCACCATTTACTGTACAGGGCACAATTTCAGTTAATTTTTGACCCCTCCCTAACCCTCCCCTTGTAAAGGGGAGGGGATATGAATGATTCTTCCCCTCTTTCCAAGAGGGGATTGAGGGGGGTAAAAATCAAGTTTGACATTATGCAAAGGAGCATTTACCTTGAGTTATAAAAAACTACGTAACTTCGTATTTACTCTGCACCGCTACATTGGTTTAGCGGTGGGACTGATTGCAATTATTGTCGGCTTGACTGGTAGTTTATTGGTCTTCCACTCAGAAATTGACAACTTTGATCAGCACTTCCAATCTGGCATCATTACACCTCAAGGGAAACAACTACCAGTTGAGGTTGTGTTGAACAATGTAAAAAAGATATATGCTGATCAACTAGGTGTAAAATTCCAGAGGTTTTACCTACCCACAAAGCCTAATGAGTCGATGACTGTCATCCTGAAAACAAAGGAAATTGACTGGCTCAAAATCTACGTTAACCCATATACAGGAGCAATTCTCAACTCGAAGCCAAGCTTAATCCAAAAGATGTTTCTGGACGTTATCTATCCACTGCACTATGCCCTTTTAGGGGGTGACATTGGACTTAAGTTTGTTGGCGTTATTGGGTTATTGCTCACCATCTTGAACATTACAGGTATTCTCCTCTGGCCGGGTTGGCGCAGGTTAATTTCCGGCTTCAAAATTAAGTGGAATGCCCATCCCAAGCGAGTTAACTTTGATATTCACAAAGTTGCTGGCTTTATTACAGTAGTATTTCTGATATTTACATTTTTTACGGGGTTTTGCTGGAATTTCTCTGAGTTTGTTAACCCCATAATCTATGCTATTACCTTCAGCAAGCCGCAACCTAATCTGGTATCTGTTCCCATTGCGGAAAAGTCTCCACTAGGACTTACAGAACAATTAAAAACCGCTCAAGCTGCTTTACCAGATGCATCGCTGTCGAGAATTTACTTTCCAGATAAACCAGAAGAAATCTTAGCGTTTAGCTTTAAGTTAAAGGAAAACGATAGCGATGTTTCTCTTGACCAATATAGCGGTAAGGTTCTACAAGTGAGTAGTTCTTTAAAGATGTCATTAGGCGATCGCATCCTCAATTACTTTAGTCCCCTGCACTACGGTACTTTTGGTGGCTTACCCACCCGCATTCTCTACGTATTCGTCGGATTGTCACCCTTGATTTTATTTATCACTGGCTTTGTCATGTACCGACATCGCTACCAGGAAAAATCTGTCCGCCACAATCAGGTAATAGAACTATCAAAGAACCGTCAAACTTAATTGACCGGAAAAGCACCACTTCCCACCCTGGAGGCTGGGAAGTAGGCAACACAAGATTTTGGGCTGATCTTAGTGCTATTCATATCAGATTTAAAAAACTTTATTTTTAATTTAGAAACGCAACAATTATTAATATTTATTAGCTAAAATTGTAATAAGAAATAATACTTAGTTAAGAACAGGAGGGGTGAGCCATGCAAAGCACCCAGTTCGATCGGATTTTGCGACGAATAGCGACGATATTATCAGTCGTGATTTTGACTCTGTGCTTAATTTATATATCTACCGGAGTAATGCTTTCTTTTTACTATGAACCGACAGCAGGCGGAGCTTATAACTCCTTAAAGATGATTAATACACAACTGCCATACGGGTGGTTGTTTCGGAGAGCGCATGATATTGCTGGTAATGCGGTAATTGCGATCGCCCTAATTCAAATTGTGGTGATGTTTTTAGGTAGGCAATTTCGCAAGAGTTGGCTAGCTGCTTGGATTAGCGGGATTTTGTTGACCCTAAGTGCGATCGGGCTGGATTGGAGTGCGATGATTTTAGATTGGACTCAGGAGGGATACTGGCGTTTTAACATTGAGTTGGGAACAATCGAAGCCATTCCTTTCGTTGGTGGACAACTGCGCGAAATCTTAACTGGAGGTGGAGCGATTAACACAGTTACTGTCGAACACCTTTACACAATACACAGTTATCTGATTTCGATGGCGACGCTAATTCTTGCCATAGTAAATTTATCAGCTTTAGTGTGGCAGGAATGGCAAATGTATCAAGGTGAGTGCGAAGTTAGGAGTTAGGAGTCATTCAATTTTGGATTTTAGATTTTTCCTTCAATCCAAAATCCAAAATTCAAAATCTAAAATTGAGCCAGGGATAAGTCTTCAACTTCTGGTAACTTTTCTAAAGAGAGGGGAGTGGATTGGGTAGCACCAGATAAGCGTTTTAAAAGGCTAGGTCTGGGGTCATGCAACAGGTAAATAATGCGATCGCCAACTTCCCAATCTTGATTAGCTGGCATTACCTGTAAGCGTTCTTCTCGTTCTACCAATAGCGGTATCAACACCCCAGCCCGAATCATTTCTTGGATGCGATCGCATTGAGTGGAAAATTCCGACTCATTCAGCGTGGTTGTCCCTAGCTTGACTCGCCCATCATTCAGATATTCATTCCAAGTTTTAATCGCTAAGTCTGGGATAAAAGCTTGATTAACTTTATTACTAACCGAAGTACTCGCTTGCGGATCACGGGGGAAAACAGCTAAGACACGCGGCGGATTAAATTCCTCAGCTGCCCTTTGAGCCAAAACAAAATTCACTTCGCCATTATTTGTCATCGCCAAAAAAGTACCCATAGAGGCAAGTCCTGCCTCTTCCAAAACAGCAGCATCCAGCGCACTGCTGGCAATAACCCGGAGATTTTGCGCCTCAGCTTGCACAAGACATTGGGGGTCAGTATCAATCATGACCACGTTTTCTTCACGTTCTTGAAAGAACCGGGCAATCAAAAGACTCAAGGGACTACAACCCACAATCACTGCCCCAGTTACATCTTTGGAGGTGATTTGTAGCCATTTAGCAACCCAGCCAGCTGTTAGCCCTTGACAGACAACAGTCATGATAATTGTCAGGAATACTAGAGCTTTGATAGAATCACCGCCGTTAATGCCGCGCTGTGTCAGCGAAATCGCAAAAAAAGAAGCTACGGAGGCGGCAACAATTCCTCTAGGTGCAACCCAGCTTAAAAATAGTTTCTGTCGCCAGTTTAGGTCACTGTTCCAGGTACACAACAGGATATTAATCGGGCGAACGACAAACATTAGTACCAAAACGGTGAATAAACTACCCCAACCCAAAGCAAACACACTAGCAATGGATAGGTCAGCAGCTAATAAGATGAATAGCACCGAGACGCTGAGAATTGTTAGCTGACCCTTAAAGCTGCGTAATAAACGTTCTTCTGGGACTGAGGAGTTAGCAAAAACTGCCCCTGCAACTACTGTTGTCATTACTCCCGATTCACTGCGGATGATTTGCGATAAAGTAAATAGGCTCCAAAGTATTGCCAACACCACTAAGTTTTTTAGCTCAAATGACAGAAAACTGGCGCGTTTGAAAATCAAACTCATCAGATAACCGCCAGCACCACCAATTGCTCCACCAACACCCAGGCGCATCAGTAAACCGACGATCGCATTGATCGGGTCAGCATCGCCGTTCAAAATGGTATCCAGGACAACGAAGGCGAGGATCGCCCCTACAGGGTCAATTAAAACCCCTTCTCCTTCCAAAAGTGTTGCCACTTGTCGATCTACATTGATTTGTTTGAGCAAAGGGCCAACGACAGTTGGGCCTGTCACCACAACTATGGAAGCATAGAGAAAAGCTATTTTCCAGGGAAATTCACCCAGCCAGTGGGCTGCCATACTCCCACCAAGCAATGTGATCAGCGTTCCGAGAGTGACAAGCAATTGTAGGCTGACTGAAACTCTGCCTAACTCTCGCAGATCCAAGTTAAGTCCGCCTTCAAACAAAATTATTGCCGTTGCTAGGGCGACAATAACTTCCAGTCCACTGCCTAGCAAATGCGGATGCAACAGTCCTAAGCCATCAGAGCCAAAGACGATGCCCAACAACAATAACAAGACGATGCTGGGTATCCGAAGGTATGCAGCCAGCACCTGAGCGCTAATGCCTGCAAAGACAGCGATCGCCATCTGTAGGGTGATTTCAAAAGATGCTTCCATGTTGGAGATTTTGAGCGATTTATTTCAAAATCTTTTGTACAAAACCGTAGATATTAACTCTACAGGGTACAACATCATACCCTTTCTCCCTTGCTGAATTCAGGGCTTTTTCTATCTGAGCGTCTCTCGAAGTTCCCAGCGCCGGACGTTGACGCACCCTGCGGCTTTCCCCAGAAGCGTCTACAGAATTCTTTTTGTGTTTCCATATTTTTGTATCTTCTTCAAGCTTTTGCCTCCACCCAGTTTAGCTGCCACAAACTTTTTTTGGCAAAAGCTGTTGACAAGAGCAAGAAAATTCGTTACCTTATAAAAGGTCTGAGTCCGATGCCCCCATCGTCTAGAGGCCTAGGACACCTCCCTTTCACGGAGGTAACGGGGATTCGAATTCCCCTGGGGGTACTTAAAAACAATAAAAAGCTTTTGCTTTTTTACTCGGAATCTAGGAAGCAAAATGATCATTCAAGATTCTTCCTGAATGATCGTCTAACTAGATATGAGGTTCTTTGCTGGTTAACTCTTCTACACGTTGGTGAATAGCCAAGAGATTTAATCGCAAATCTTTACTCAGGCTATTTTCAATGATTCCCACTGGCATAGTGCGTTTAGGCCAAACTTGAATTGTATAGCACAGATTTGTTCCTATATACTCACCGAGGGAATAAGGCTCTAAGCACCAGCTACCAGAAAAGCCCTTAAAATCTCCCTCTACCATGCGGAAATTAATTTCTTTAGGGAAGTATTCTTCCAAATCCAGAACCACCCGCGCCGAAAAGTTGAAATTTAGTAAGCGCTGGGAGCCTACTTGCTCAAGTCGAATACCACCATTAGGATGCTCGATTAGGCGACTCTTGGCAAGGTTGGGGAGAAAGTCAGTCAAGGCTTCATAATCTGTCAGAACCTTCCAGACTTGTTCCACTGGGTGGGGAATTTGGACTTTAGCACTAATTTGTCGCTGTCGCTCTGCAATTTTCTCAATTTGAATTTCTACCTTAGCCGACAAAGCAAATGCATGAGTAGGTAAATCCTCCTCTTGCTTGGTGTGATCAGTGAGAGACTGGAAATCAGGGTTCTCTGTTATGTTTTGTTTTTTAGTCACTTTCAGAATTATGGTTTGCTTTCGTCAGAAAACTGAGGCAGAGTCAGGGTGAAGCAAATTTCGCTCTGTTCAGAATCCGAGATTTGAAGACTTTCAACAGCGATCGCTCCATTCAGATGCTGCACTAAAGACTTGACTAGAGCAAGTCCCAAGCCAGTTCCGGCAGTCCAGCGTCCTTTTCCGCGACGAAACTTGTCAAAGATATAGGTGGCTTCTTCTTCGGATATGGCACGTCCTGTATTCGTCACCTTTATGATAACTTGATCAATTTGTTGATCAACTCGGTGAGCAGCTTGTAAATGGACAATGCTATCACGCTCTGAGTATTTACAGGCATTTGTTAACAACTCTTGGAGAATGCGGTCAAAACTCTCTAGTTCAGTTTGCAGTTTTAGCGACTCTTGGGGCAAATCTATAGAAATACTTAGTCCCTTGTCTGCGAGTTTTTTTTCAAAAGATGCTGCTATATCCTGGATTCTAGTATTTAAATCTATCGGTTCTAATTGTGGAGCTTCGTGAGGCGACTCTAGTTTCTGGAGTGTCAACAAGTCATTAATCAAGTTGATTTCCTTTGTACATTCCTCCTCTAGAATATCCATATATCTAACTTGACGTTCTGGTGCTATTCCTGGCAAACGTAAGTTCCGAATTGACATCAGCATATTTGTCAGGGGATAACGCAAGCGATCGCTCATGTTGCTCAAAAATTCATCTTTGAGTTCGTTAAGTTTCCGCAGCTGCTCAACATACTGCCGTGTTCTTTCATGCAATTTTCCCTGGAGTTCCAGACTACTCTTGAGTTTCGCTGTCCGATCATCTACCAAAGTTTGCACTTGGCGCAATGTCTGTGACTGAATTATGGCGTTACTCACTTGAGCAGAAACCATTTCTACAAGATTTAATTCTGCTGGTTGCCAACTGCGAATCATAGATTGCTGTAGCACCAAGAATCCTAAGATTTTACCCTGAGTCTCTAATGGCACTAATAGTACCGCAGGCAATTCCTCTACTGCAAATAATTGAGCAGCTGGCGAGGTATCGTTTTGGTCTGTATAGTCATCAAAGATTACTGGTTTTCCAGAATCGATGAAGGCACGCTGGCATAAACCACAGTCTGAAACCAAGAAGGACTGATTTAAGGTATTTGGTTTACTAGTGCTGAAGCATTGCATTTCCCTAGCCCATTCACCGATCACGGTAGCTTTCGCTTTCGGAATTTGTTTTTTAGCTTGAGTTCTAAATAGGGGATCTGTATATTTTAGTAGTATAAGTAAACCCCGATCTGCCTGTAGAGATTCGGCAGTCAAGTCAATAACTAACTGGAGCATTTGATTAAGCTCCAAGTTGCTGCGATTTAATATAGTTAATTGCTTGATCAAACTTTGATGCTGCTTACTCTTTTCCAAGTACTGCTCTTGATCAGCAATTAGTTGAGCTTGTGCCACCCCCGAAAAAGCGATCGCGCAAGCACACTGCACTTCTTTGAGCAATTGTTTTTCTGATTCACTCCAATCATAAGGTTGAAATTTAATCAGACCAATCACCCCATTATTATTGCCACCAAATCGGGTAGTAATTGCCAAAACTGCTTTTATCGGTAGTGGCAAATATTGACAACCAATTACCAGACTGTTGTGAATCAGGGAAATATCTTCAATAGTCAATGGTTGGGCAGCACATTGCAGCACTGGCGAGTGCATAAGCAACTGTTCCATTGAAAACATCTTTTCTGGGTGTGGCAACCCTAAATACTCATCAGCACACCAATTAGTACTAATTGGTTCGTCGGATGTCTCACCCGTTACTGAAACCAAGCAGCAACAATCTGCTTGAAAGACAACTCCTAGCAAATGGGCAATATCTTGCAGTACCAATGCCGTCGCCGAGCTATTGGCAATAATTTGGTTAATCTTTTGTACCAACTGGTGGGCAGATTCTTCCTGATGCAGCATCAGCTCCCCTTGGTAAGGTTTTAGTCGATCTATCTCATCGACGTAATTTTGCGGCGACGATAAAGGCTTTTTCATTCTTGGTACGCCCTTGGATAATAACACCATTGTTTTTCTAGCCAACTTCTTGGCATATTCTTCACCGTTACTTGTGTTGCTACACCCTGATCATTGACATATCTCGTATAGATACTTTGTCTCATCTGTTATAGCCCTTTTCTGTCTCAGATCGTCAAGTTCCGACTTGAACAACTAAATTGCTACATCGGTATATAAGGAACAGAATACTCAAGATATCCTATAACTGCTTCAGTTAGCTTATTTTTGACTGCTCTCTGTTGTAATAATGTATTAACTTTATCCGATCTTTAAGTATACATAAACCGTAATAGCTCTTAAATTCCAGCAAAACTACCTTTAATTTCACGTAAAATTACTTAAGTTACTTTTATTTATTTAATAAACTTTTATGACATTTTTTGTTAATCCGAGTAGGTTCAACAAGCTAGTCTTTGATCTCCGTAACTCTCAGTAAGATATTAATAAAACTAAATTTTGAATGCAGCCCAATTATTTTTACTTTACTGAGTGCTGAGTGATGCAAAAGTACCCAGGACTGATGTACTTGGATTTTAGCCCCGCCCTTTGTGGAGCCACTGCGGTCTTTTTGATTTACACCCAGGAGCAAGTGGCGTGGCGATCTTTTAACTCAGCACTCTTGATTAATAACCGGGCTGCATTGCCTGAATATTAAGACTATCCAGCCAAACTCTCGACACTCAGAGGAACCATATCGCCATTCCTCGTTAGTCCTAACAACATCGGTTGTTGGGGTTGAATTAGTTGACCTGTGAGTACACAGCGTTCTTCTTGTTGAGCTGTGGCAGCTATGCTAGCTCGAATGTCGGATCGCGAAAATCGAGGCTTCCACTCACCTGATTTTTGCTGGACATAATTCCAAAGGATATCTCGGATCAGAGCTTGATATCCCTGATTCCCAGCTATTTCTTTGAGCTTATCTTTGAGTTCCCGCTCTAGGCGGATGCTGGTAACTTCCATATCGGTGGTTGGGGTGCGAGCGATCGTATGCATCACTATTTCTCCTTAAAGGTATAGACAGGACAGTAATACAAGTGTAGTATGTTTAAAGGAATGTTCAATAGGTGAAATTTTCTGTGAAATCCATTTACCCCATCTCTACTTCTTTGTACGCTACCAATTGCCGAGCCGGTTGGGAATCAGCTGCTACGGGAGTGGAGTATTTATTTATGGGCGATGGTAGCCGAAATCATCGGCAAATCACAGAGGGTAATTATGATTTTAGATGTCTCAGCATTAGTGCGCTGATTGCAAAACCACAACTAAAAGAAGAAAGCGGGGGGTACAGGCAAAGAAATACTGTACCAATATGAGACCAGAAAATTTTCCGGTCAATCCTAACCCCCGCTTCACCCAAACGAAGTGGGGGTTTTTTTATAAGGAGTTAAGCTGTGACGATATCTTCCATGCGCGGCGCGATCGCAATGCAAGTGTTAGAGCAATCTGTGGTGGTGTTTTCGCAAAATTACTTACCACTATGTCGGATCAATATCAAGCGGGCGATTGTGCTGTTAGTAACCAACAAAGCGCAACCGCTAAATTTTACCACAGAAGCCGGATGGCGAGTTCACTCACCCAGTTTGGTAATTGATGTGCCAAAACACATTCGCTTGACAATTACTTCCAATGAGCGGATGTGGAAAGTTCCGCCAGTGAATCGGCGGGAAGTGTTGCGACGAGACTATCACAGTTGCCAATATTGCGGTAGCGGCAAACATCTAACACTAGATCATGTCATGCCGCGATCAAAAGGCGGCTCTCACACTTGGGATAACGTAGTCGCAGCTTGTGAAAGATGTAACTCCCGTAAAGGCAATCGCACTTTGTTTGAGGCTGGTATGCAACTGCGTACCAAACCAAAAGCACCAATGCACCCCGCGATTTCTTTTGCCGAACAGTTTTGGATAGACATGCAAGCAAACCTGGAATAACAGGAGAGCATAAGGAATGCTGAAATTAACTTACACTGAAAGTAGCTTTGATTTAGAATGTGTCACTGTGTCGCTTGAAGAATGGGTAGCGCAGCGAGTGATTTTAGCCCTGCGAGTTGGGCAAGGTTTATGCATTGAACCTAGTACCGCGTCCTTTTTGCTTCCTGTTGATTTGCCAGGAGTAGAAGTACTTAGGGCTGAGGTAAAAAGAGATGACAGAGAAATCATTGCCCTCTGTGCCTGTGATGCTGAATATATGGAAGTCACCCTGCGGGGTTCTTGGCTATCAGATAGTTATAAGGGTGCTGTAGGCGTGTTTGTCACCACTATGAGCGATCGCGCTGAGTTCTTTTTGCACAAACTTTGGCAGGAAGCTCAAGAGAGCAGTGCTTCTGTCATGAGCGAATAAACAAAGGGTGAGTAGAATTTCTCACCCTTTATTGTCCCATTTTGAGCAATTCGGGAATTGTCACAAATCGGTAGCCTTGCTCTTTGAGTCCGCTGATGATTTGTGGCAATGCTTGTATAGTTCTTTGGCGATCGCCACCACCATCATGCATTAAAACAATAGAACCAGGTTTCGCGCCTTTCAGGACATTATTTACAAATGCCTGCGGTTTGGCGTGAGGATCAGTATCAGCGGAGGTTACTGACCACATAATTACAGCGTCCTTCTGGCTTTTGGCGTAAGCAGCTAGTCCGTTGTTTAAAAAGCCTCCAGGAGGACGAAACAGAGCAGTTTTGACTCCTGTAGTTTTGTATATCAGGTCAGATGTGCGATCAATTTCACTCTTGGCTGTGGCTTCATCCATTCGCCGATACCAATGATGCCAAGTATGGTTGCCAATGGCGTGTCCCTCGGCTACCTCTTGCTTGGCTAGGTCAGGATTTGCTTGCAAGGCTTGTCCTACCCAAAAGAATGTCACCTTAACATCATTTTGCTTCAGGATATCCAGCATTTCTAGGGTTGTCTTTGGCCAGGGTCCATCATCAATGCCTAGAGCAATAACCTTCTCGTTGTTCCTGGGATGCACCTGATAAACTGTTTTTCCCTGAAATTTAGCTGGGACTGTAAAGGTAAGGTTTTCTACTTTGGCTGATGGCAGTAGTTGGGCATTAATTTGGCCCTTTGCTGGATCTTGAACTTGTGCAGTATGGATTTTGCTTAAAGGCTTGTTCAACCCCAATTGTGGGGAAGTGCCTGGAGCAATACTACAAGCTGTAATCGTAGAGGCGATCGCAACAACACTAATTATCTTTTGTCGCTTCAGGTAGTTGTCTGTCACGTCAGGCTTTTAAATACTCACCCAATCATAACTGTAGTTTGACTTTTCAGAGGGGTTAGCAAGTTCAAATCTAAGTGCAGCAGCTTTTTTAGACAATTTCAAAAAAACTTTCTGAAACCCCTTGACACATCTTGTAGTATTTTGTAGTATAAATGTAGTGAGGCGAAAGACAAAGCTTCTCAAGAGTCAAAATCATGTTCTACATACAACTAAAAGACAGGTATTGGAATAAACCAGAGTCCCCAGTCAACAAAGCTGCTTCTACTTGCAAACCATCTAAGTTTGCACTCAGCAAAACCACAGAATACATCCGTAATACACAATAGGCTTGCTACCTAGAGTTTCGGTTGTTTTTCTAATAGTTTCTAACAGTAAAAAGTAAATTTTCTGAACCTTGAAAACTGAATAAGAAATGGGCAAGTTCACCAAAAATCTGTACCTAAAAAGCTAAAAATTTAGGCACAGATTCCAAAAAATCGGGGTGTAGCTCAAGTGGCTAGAGCGTTCCGTTGTCTGCGGAAATGTTGCGGGTACCCTGCTGGAAGCCGCTTTACGTCTACAAATCCCGTCACCCTGGTTATAGTCCCGTAGGCGAATAGTTTAAGCCGTCAGTTTCTCAAGCTGAAAATTGCGAGTGCGAATCTCGTCGGGACTCCCAAATGGTCAGGTAGCCAAGTTGGTAAGGCGTTGGTCTGCAAAACCGATTAGCGCGGGTTCAAATCCCGCCCTGACCTTTGGTGCGATCGCAGTGTAGCTTAATTAGCAAAGCCCCAGGTTCATACCCTGGTATATGCGGGTGCAAATCCCGCCACTGCCACCAAATGCAGGGATGGTGTAATGGCAACACCTCGTGACTCCAAATCCGATGTTCTAGGTTCAAATCCTAGTCCCTGTGTCAGACAATTTTGGATTTTAAATTTTTTAATCCAAAATCTAAAATTTCAAATCTAAAATTCAGTCAATTATGCCCTCGTGGACGAATGGTTAAGTCAGTGTTCTTTCAAAGCACAGATGCGAGTTCAATTCTCGTCGAGGGAATGATTACGGGTCGGTGGCCGAGTCTGGCTGAAGGCGACAGTCTGTAAAACTGTTCTTTTTTGCACGCAGGTTCAAATCCTGCTCGACCCACTATGGAGAGGTGGCTGAGTGGCTGAAAGCGGCAGATTGCTAATCTGTTGTACGGGTTCCGTACCGAGGGTTCAAATCCCTCTTTCTCCGCCTTGAGAGCGTGGTGTAACTGGATAACATCTCAGTCTACGAAACTGAAGACTTGAGGGTTCGATTCCCTCCGCTCTCGTCATCATCTCTTCTCTTATCCCCCGGTAGCTCAGTTGGTAGTAGCGCCTGTCTGAAGAACAGGAGGTCGTCGGTTCGATTCCGACCTGGGGGGCTTCGTTGCCTCATAGCTCAATGGTAGAGCAAGCGGCTGTTAACCGCGCGGTTGTAGGTTCGAGTCCTACTGAGGCAGCCATTCAGTGCCGGGTAGACGAATTGGTAAGTCGCATCGCTCTGAACGATGAGGTTGCAGGTTCAAACCCTGCCCTGGCAATAAAGCCCTGTGGTGTAATTGGCAACATAGCGCCCTTTGAAGGCGAAGATTCCAGGTTCGAGTCCTGGTGGGGCTGCCAAACTCTGCTCTTGTAGCCCAATGGCTAGAGCGCCTGCCTTGCAAGCAGGAGGTTATGGGTTCAATTCCCATTGATTCCACTGATGGTGTCTGAAGCCAAAGTGGTCGAGGCGCTGGTTTGTGGAACCAGTCATAGCGGGTTCAAGTCCCGTCAGGCACCCCTCAATGGAAGATGCTGCTGAATGGACGGCAACCAAGCTTGAACCTTGGAGTACAGGCAACTGTAGGGGTTCGATTCCTCCATCTTCCTCTTTTCCACCTGAAGCCGAAAAGTGAGGCGCTGTGCTGATAACACAGAAATAGGAGGGGCAGTACCTCCCAGGTGGATTTATATCTGGTCTGTCAAACCCCTTTTGACGGTTGGAGAGACGCGATAAATCGCCGTCTCTACAGAAAATTTATTCGTCAATTATTTCTTGACAGACTACTAGTGTTGGTGTTACCAGGCTTGCGATGTAAAAAATATACGATCGCAGCGCTCATTTCTTAAATTAACTAGTACAGCACGGCGTAAATAAACCATCCATTCCAAATCAACAAAACGCTTACGCTCTATTAATTTTTAATTTTTAATTCCGCCTTGCGGTACTAGGGTGGTTGGCATACCGGCTGTGCAGCGGGCTTTTAACCCGCAGAAATAGGTTCGACCCCTATACCACCCATTATTAATAGGAACTAGCGATCGCTAATTGAGCATGTTGCAATAATATATCTTTATCCAGAGTTTGTACGGGATATTGCGGTGTTACTGCCAGTAGTTTCTCAATTCTGTCTCTGGCTGCCTCCACTACTGATTCATCTAAGCTACCCTTGCTGAGGGAATCGACGAAATCTTCAGCAATCTGATAAGTTCTTTCAATAGATGATGAATTGATATTGCGAGAGACAATAAACAAGTCGCAGCCTGCATGAAATGACTGCGCCACAGTACCAGCTTTCATAAACATATCTGAGATTGCTTTCATATCCAAGTCGTCAGATACAACTACTCCCTCAAAGCCAAGTTCCTCTCTAAGTATAGTTTTAAGAATAGCCTGGGAAAGGGTTGCTGGCATATCAGCATCTATCCTGGGAAATAAAATATGGGCAGTCATGATTAAAGGAATCTGTACTTCGATTAGGGCTTTGAAAGGTATGAGTTCTCGAAGTCGCAGGTCTTCTAAAGTTAGATTGAGTATTGGTAACTCAATGTGAGAGTCTTTGCTGGTGTCTCCATGTCCAGGGAAGTGTTTGGCGCATCCCAAAATTCCTGACTCTTGAAGTCCAAGGTAGTAGTCACGGGCATATTGTGCGGCGATTTCGGGAGTATTACCAAAGGCGCGAAGCCCAATGACAGGGTTATGGGGATGGGAAAAAATATCTGCTACAGGTGCCCAGGATAAATTTATTCCCAGTGATTTTAGTTCTAATGCCGTAGCTTTTGCTACTTCGCGGGCGTGCGATCGCAGCAATAATGCATGAGGAAATCGCGTAATCGGCATTGGTGTACGAATTACACGACCTCCCTCATGATCGAGGGTGATAAACATCGAATCACGTTCAGTATATTCGCGTATTTGGCTGTTCAAATCCTTAAAGCTTTCCAGCCAAACCTGATACGGGGTGCCATCCAAAAAGTTCTTAGCAAAAAAGATCACCCCAATCGGTCTCAATTCACTGAGTGCGCGTTTATCATCATCGTTTAATGTAGTGCCGGAAATACCTAGAATCAGGTGATGTCCAAAGCGTTTTAGCTCCTGCGATACTGACATAATCCTTTACCTATAGTTGTCGTTATATTATCAGTAGTCGCGCCAATAATGCTGAAGAATTTGCTAATTGTGTTCGCAATCATTGGGCAATTGAGAATTCATTACATTGGATACTGGATGTAGCTTTAAAAGAAGACGACTGTCGAATTAGGAAAAATAATGTGTTTGCCGAACGAAATTAACGTGGATATCAACTAGCAGGCTTTATCAATGCTCCAGACATTTCCTCAGAGCAAATACACGGATTCCCAAAGAAATCAACTACTTTAAGACAAGAGTTTCAGGACTTACGCAAAAAAGTTCTGAAGTAGCGGTAATTCATGAATTACCGCTACGACAAATCAGGTTTTTGAGATAATTTTGCGTAAGTCCTAAGTTTGTAACTACCTATTCTCGGTCAAAGGAATGACTTTTGTTTTTTGACATCCAATGGTGTAAATCTAGATGAAATCCACGCCGCAAACCCATTGGTGACAATGATATTGGCAAGTTATTTTGGTAGATGTGTGTCAGGTAAAATTTTCTTTGGCAAAAGTTTTTTGGGGAAGCGATCGCCCAATAGCTGCCAAATGTAACAGATTGCAACGTATAATGAGAACGACAAAACCATTAAGAAATATTGAAGGGCATTAGGGTTAAATGCGAGTAGCGATCGCGGGTGCTGGTCTAGCAGGACTTTCCTGCGCGAAATATCTCACGGACGCAGGTCACACTCCCATTGTCTTGGAAAGCCGGGACGTACTGGGTGGTCTGGTTGCGGCGTGGAAAGACTCTGACGGCGACTGGTACGAAACCGGGTTACACGCCTTCTTTGGGGCATATCCTAATATGCTGCAATTGCTGAAGGAGTTGGGCATTGAAGACAGACTCCAGTGGAAAGAGCATACGCTGATTTTCAATCAACCAGACAAGCCTGGGACACTCTCACGTTTTGATGTTCCAGATATTCCCTCTCCTTTCAACGTGATTGCGTCGATTCTTCGCAACAAAGACATGTTGACTTGGGAGCAGAAGATTCGATTTGCAGTTGGCCTACTTCCCGCAGTGGTTCGGGGTCAAAAGTATGTTGAAGACATGGATAGGTACAGCTTCTTAGAGTGGTTGAAAAGGCAAGGTGTTGACGAGCGGGTAACTAGTGACGTTTTTATCGCCGCCTGTAAAGCGCTCACCTTTATCAATCCTGATGAAGTTTCAGCAACGATCCTATTAACTGCACTGAATCGTTTTCTGCAAGAACGATATGGTTCCAAGATTGCATTTTTAGATGGTTCTCCCACAGAACGGCTATGCAGCCCGATTGTAGATTACATCACAGAGCGCGGTGGACAAGTGCGGTTGAATGCTCCCTTGAAAGAGATTTTGCTCAATGCCGATGGCACGGTGAAAGCATACTTGATTCGAGGGTTAAATGGGGCAGAAGATGAAGTTTTCACGGCTGATGTGTATGTATCTGCCATGTCGGTTGACCCAATGAAAGTCATGTTGCCTAAACCTTGGAAGCAAATGGAGTTTTTCAAGAAGCTAGAAGGTTTGGAAGGGGTACCAGTGATTAACCTGCATCTGTGGTTTGACCGGAAACTCACAGAAATTGATCACTTGCTATTTTCGCGATCGCCCCTCCTAAGCGTTTATGCTGATATGAGCAATACCTGCCGTGAATACGCCAACCCCAATCGCTCAATGCTGGAATTAGTTCTAGCTCCGGCAAAAGATTGGATTGCCAAATCTGATGAGGAGATTGTGGCTGCAACGATTGCTGAGTTGGAAAAACTTTTCCCCGACCACTTTGGGGGAGACAATCCAGCAACATTGCTGAAATCTCATGTGGTGAAAACGCCGCGTTCAGTTTACAAAGCGACCCCTGGTCGTCAACAGTACCGTCCCGCACAAGTTACGCCCATTGCCAACTTCTATCTCGCCGGAAGTTATACCATGCAACGCTACTTAGGCAGTATGGAAGGTGCCGTACTTTCTGGTAAGCTGACAGCGCAGGCCATTTCTGAGGCTCTCCCGGTAGCAAATTCCTCAAACCTGCAAACGCTCACCCGACCGCCCGCAACGAATGCTGCAACTGCCTGATTCCCCCCCGCGCATGAAAACGCTGGTCTCTGTAGACGAGTCATACAAACTTTGTCGGCATCTCACAGCAAAGTATGCCAAGACTTTTTACCTGGGTACTTTGCTGATGAGTCCGGTAAAACGTCAATCTATTTGGTCAATTTACGCTTGGTGTCGCCGTACAGATGAATTGGTGGATGGACCCGCATCTGCTATTACCACGCCAGAAACCCTAGACCTATGGGAACAGCAGCTGGAATCGATTTTTGCGGGACGCCCATTAGAAAATTACGATGTAGCTTTAGCTGATACCCTCCAGCGCTTTCCGATGGACATTCAGCCCTTTCGGGATATGATTGCCGGTCAGCGCATGGACTTATATCGCAGTCGTTATGAAACCTTTGAGGAGTTATACCTCTACTGTTACCGCGTTGCTGGCACTGTTGGCTTAATGTCAACAGCAGTTATGGGTGTGGATAACACCATATACACAGCACCGTGGCACCAGAACAAACAACCATATCTTCCCACAGAAGAAGCGATCGCTCTGGGAATTGCCAATCAACTCACCAACATCCTGCGGGATGTGGGAGAAGATGCCAAACGAGGGCGAATTTACATTCCTCTTGAGGACTTGGCAAAATTCAACTACACCGAGCAAGACTTCTTCAAAGGTGTGGTAGATGATCGTTGGCGGGCGCTGATGCGTTTTCAAATTGAACGCGCCCGCCAATTTTATACCACGTCCGACCAGGGAATTACTTATTTAGCACCGGACGCCCGTTGGCCTGTGTGGGCAGCATCAATGCTCTACGGTCAGATTTTAGAGGTGATTGAACGCAATGGTTACGATGTATTTAGTCAGCGAGCTTATGTTCCCCAGTGGAAAAAGTTACGCACTTTGCCCGTAGCTTGGATGCGATCGCAAGTCCTTTAAAAAATTAGTCATTTGTCCCTAGTCCTTAGTTTTTTATGAATAATCAAAGACTAATGATCAATGACAAATGACTATTGACTCTTAAGAGCAAGTCTGATAACATTGATATTCGTGAGTCATGGAGAGGTGGCTGAGTGGTCGAAAGCGGCAGATTGCTAATCTGTTGTACGGCAGGCAACTCCGTACCGAGGGTTCGAATCCCTCCCTCTCCGTTTTTCAGCCTTTAATACACGGAGTATATTCTGTGTAGAAAGGTAAATATTAATGTAGGGGTAAATACTTCTACTCCCGAAGATGGATGATATGATTTATCCTTTGGAGTCCTGATAAGATCCAGCTAACTTACAAATTTAGTTTGGATCTTACTTTTAGGCTGCTAAATATCTGAGGAGTGAAAGTGATTTATGAGAAAAATTAGCGCCGCCTTAACCTTAAGTATCGCTACCCTAGCAACTGGGTTTTTAGTTGGGGCTTGTGGTGATAATAGTACCCCCAATGGCACAGCTAACAACGGAAGTACCGCTACCCCAGCAGCAAATTCAACTACTACAAGCACTGCTCAAGGACTAAAAATTGGTTCACTGCTACCTTCAACAGGTGACTTGGCTTCTGTAGGACAGCAGATGCTAGGTTCTGTGCCTTTACTCGTCGATACCGTCAACGCTTGCGGTGGGGTGAATGGCGAACCTGTTACTTTGGTGCAAGTAGACGATCAAACCGACCCCAGATCTGGTGCTGCCGGTATGACGAAACTGGCAACTTTAGATAAAGTGGCGGGTGTAGTTGGCTCCTTTGCCAGTAGCGTTTCTAGTGCAGCAGTCTCCATTGCCACGCCGAATAAAGTCATGCTGATTTCCCCTGGTAGTACCAGCCCCGTATTTACAGAAAAGGCGCAAAAAGGCGACTTTAAAGGCTTTTGGGCGCGTACTGCTCCCCCCGACACCTACCAAGCACTAGCTTTAGCCCAACTTGCTAATAAAAAAGGCTTCAAGCGAGTTTCTACAGTCGTGATTAATAACGACTATGGCGTGGGCTTTGAAAAAGCATTTGTGCAAACTTTTGAAAAATTGGGTGGAACCATAGTTAATAAAGATAAGCCTGTCCGCTACGACCCAAAAGCCCAGACATTTGATACAGAAGCGGCAGCTGCTTTTGCTGGTAAGCCAGATGCAGTCTTGGCTGTACTTTACGCTGAAACTGGCAGTTTGTTTTTGAAAGCTGCGTATCAGCAAGGTGTGGCGAAGGGAGTACAAATATTGCTTACAGATGGGGTGAAATCACCTACTTTTCCCGAACAAGTTGGCAAAGGCAGTGATGGTAAATATATTTTAACTGGAGCCATCGGTACAGTACCGGGTTCCAATGGCAAAGCACTCTTAGCTTTCAACAAGCTGTGGAAGGATAAAAAGGGTAGTGAGCCAGGGGAATACGCTCCTCAAGCTTGGGATGCGGCTGCCTTATTGACGTTGGCAGCACAAGCTGCTAAGGAAAATACAGGCGTTGGTATAGCCAGCAAAATCCGTGAAGTTGCTGATGGGCCTGGCACGGAAGTGACCGATGTCTGCGAGGGACTGAAGTTACTTAAAGATGGTAAGAAGATTAACTACCAAGGAGCCAGTGGTAACGTAGATGTTGATGCTAACGGCGATGTCGTTGGTGTTTACGATGTTTGGACAGTAGGAGACGATGGCAAAATTAAGGTAATTGACAAAGTTACCCCTAAGTAAAAAGTTAGGAGTTATCAGTTAAAAGTTATGAGTGAAATATTACTAACAGACGCAATTAATCGCGTCTCTACTCCTAACTCCTGTACAGACGCGATTAAATCGCGTCTGTTAACTCCTAACTCTTAAAGCCCACTAAAGTTGTAACCAACTCCTAACAACAAGCCCACATCAGTTTGATCGAAAAATCCGGCATTTATAGCAGCCGTTGCCGTGAATTGAGGAGTTAGAGGCACATCAATGCCACCAGATACCAAAAAGGCAAATTGCGAATCATCACCAGTTTTGTAAGCTCCACCCACTCCAATATAAGGTGCGATCGCTAAGGGTTCGCTAAAAGCATCTGCTGACTTAAAGGTAAAATCGTAGGTGATCGGAAGTAGAATTGTGGTGTTGTGCCCAAATACGGCTGAGGGTCGCACCGATATAGAATTTGTCAGTCCGATTTTGCTGACTACCGCGAAGTTACCATCGCCCAAAGACGAGCTACCATCACCACTTAAACCAATGTTAGCAGCGATGCCAATATAACTGCTGCCACCACGAGTAGTTCTACCTAAATCAATATCCGATTGCGCTACTTTGGTAGGAGATGGTTGAGAAGTAGTTTGAGAAGTCGGTTGTATAAACTCAGAAGTGAGCATCGCAGATGAGGTTGCCACTGTGCCTGGAACAGGTGTAGGCGTTACACTGGCCTTTTCCTGTATTGCAGCATTCTGGAACTGCTGTTCTTTAGTTAAACTTGTTACCGTAAATGTTTCAGTTGTTTCTGTAAAAAGATTTTGGCTTGCAGTGTCTAGTTCTGTACTAAACTCTTTGGGAGACGCTACGGTTGCGGAAAGTCCGGTTGATGGGTGACTGCTCACCTTGTCTACTGTCTGGGCACTTGCAGATAAGCTGCTACTCAAAACTGCAAGAGTAGCCATGCTTGGCAACCAAAAAACACCTTTACGAAGAAATATAGTATTCACATTCACTCCTAAAACAATATTGCCAGGAAAAATAAAGGGTTTGTTGAGTTAATTCAACAAATTCGGGCAATACTCAAAATTTAACACCAAAAATCGGTTTTTAGATCCTGATTTTGCTGGATTTATCTAGTTAACGCCGTGTGCAACTTTTACTCAAACCTAACCCCCAGCCCCCTTTCCTACAAGGGAAGCTACCGTATACACACAAGTCGGAAAACCTCAACTATATTGGCTTGAATCTGGTAGTCCTAACGTACCGAAAATCTGGGATGGTCTGGTACCCTCAGCAATAACATACCCTTGCATTCTATAGCGGTTCTCACTTGAGTGAGGTACTCAAGTTCCCCACCCCGAACCCCCTAAGAGCAAGCGAAGAGGGGGCTATGATTAGGAAACGCTATAGAATAACTACCCGTGCTTTGAAGGGTTGCTACAGGCAGCGACGACTACAGAAAGTGGGTTTCTCGTAGGGTATCGTTCGTCTATTTAGGCCATGCTGTACTAATAATTGCGCTTTGTAACAATAAAAGTTGATTGTGAAGTCATATTACGAAGCTTGCAAAAATATTTAGAAATTGTCTACAAGGCAAACATGGTTCTAACGTAGAACCTATTAGGAGAGACTTGAGGCAAATGTGATGAGCGGAAATAATATTCAAAAGTATCGGTTTGTCTGTACCCTGACTTTCGGTGATATCTACGGTCAAATAATTGTTTGGTTGATTACAATTACCCTAAGTTTGGCATCAGCCTTGGCGCTGATGGGTGCCAAGCGACCTGTGTACGCTCTAGCAACAGCAGGTCTGGTCGTTCTGCTTTCGCTACCTTTCTTGTTGTTTGCGTTTGTCACTACCTTATTAAATCATATTGAAGTCATGCCTGTAGGGCCTGGAACCAAAATGGAACCCATACCAGGTAATGTGTCTCAGCAACAACCTGTACAAGCAACTAGCTAAAGAGTTAGGAGAGACGCGATTAATCGCGTCTGTCCAGGAGTTATGAGAGACGCGATTAATCGCGTCTGTACAGGAGTTAGGAGTAGAGACGCGATTAATCGCGTCTGTGTTATGAGTGACTCAATCTGTCCCATAACTCTTGATTTTTAACTTTTAACTCCTAATTTCAAAATTTGTAATAATATCCCTGTCTATAGGCAGGGAATTTTTTTGTAGAGATGCCACGGCAACGATCGCAACCCAGTGCCTGATTAATCACAATCACGTCTCTACAATAGAACAGCAGTGGTTTGCAGTCGGGGGCTAATATATGCTGGAACACGATGTGATTATTGTCGGGGGTGGATTGGCAGGATGTCGCGCTGCTGTGGAAATTGCCAGGATTGACCCCAGTTTAAATATTGCTGTGGTTGCCAAAACCCACCCAATTCGTTCCCACTCGGTAGCGGCTCAAGGTGGTATGGCTGCATCGCTGAAAAATGTTGATTCCGAAGATAGTTGGGAAGCACATGCTTTTGATACTGTCAAGGGTTCTGATTACTTGGCAGACCAAGACGCTGTGGCAATTCTCGTCCAGGAAGCGCCAGATGTGGTAATTGACTTGGAACACATGGGCGTTTTGTTCTCTCGCTTACCCGATGGGCGCATTGCTCAACGAGCTTTTGGTGGACATTCCCACAATCGCACTTGCTACGCGGCTGATAAGACGGGGCACGCGATTTTGCACGAATTGGTGAACAACTTGCGGCGTTATGGGGTGCAAGTTTATGAAGAATGGTACGTGATGCGTCTCATTTTAGAAGAGAATGAGGCTAAGGGTGTGGTCATGTTCCATCTTTTGGATGGACATATAAAGGTGGTGCGGGCTAAGGCGGTGATGTTCGCCACAGGGGGCTATGGTCGCGTTTATAATACTACCTCTAATGATTACGCTTCTTCGGGTGATGGTTTGGCAATGACTGCGATCGCCGGTTTGCCCCTCGAAGATATGGAGTTTGTCCAATTTCATCCCACTGGCTTATATCCGGTAGGGGTGTTGATTTCGGAAGCGGTACGGGGAGAAGGGGCGTATCTAATTAATAGTGAAGGCGATCGCTTTATGGTCAACTATGCACCCAGTCGCATGGAACTAGCTCCTCGTGATATTACCTCACGAGCGATCGCTTACGAAATTCGCGCCCGTCGTGGTATTCATCTCGATGGAAGTGCTGGTGGTCCCTTTGTCTATCTGGATTTACGCCACATGGGCAAAGAAAAAATTATGAGTCGCGTTCCCTTCTGTTGGGAAGAAGCACACCGCTTGGTAGGTGTTGACGCGGTAACTCAACCTATGCCAGTCCGTCCGACAATTCACTATTGTATGGGTGGTATCCCAGTTAACACTGATGGGCAAGTCCGCAGTAGTGGTGATGGTTTAGTTGATGCTTTCTTTGCGGCGGGCGAAACAGCTTGTGTTTCCGTACACGGGGCGAATCGTTTGGGGAGTAATTCACTGCTAGAGTGTGTAGTTTATGGTAAACGGACTGGGGCTGCGATCGCGCAATTTGTCCAAAAACGGAAGTTGCCCTCTGTAGATGAGCAACGCTATCTAACAGAAGCCCAGCAACAAATTCAAGCTTTGCTAGAACAACCAGGGCACTATCGCATTAACCAAGTCCGTCAAGCCTTCCAGGATTGTATGACGGAGTACTGTGGCGTTTTCCGCACTCAGGCATTAATGACTGAAGGTTTGCAGAAACTAGAACAAATACAACAGCAATATCCTCAAATTTATTTAGATGACAAAGGTAGTTGCTGGAATACGGAACTTGTAGAAGCCTTAGAATTGAGAAGTTTGATGGTAGTGGGACAAACTATTTTGGCATCAGCCCTGAATCGCCAGGAAAGTCGTGGCGCTCATTTCCGCGAAGATTATTCCCAGCGAGATGATCGCAACTTTCTCAAACACACAATGGCTTACTATTCACCAGCCGGAATTGACATTCAATATCGGCCGGTGGCGATTACCATGTTTGAGCCAAAAGAGCGGAAGTATTAGCCAAAGGTAAATTTATCTGAGAAATCGAGGGGACTACAAAAATTTTGTCCACCTCGATTAAGAATATGAATTGAAGAAGAATGCAGAATGCAGAATTCAGAATCAATACTTCGGCAGAGCTACGTAACCATCAATCGGGGATTGGAACCCGCGACTGAATTGTTGCACCACAAAACAAGAAAATTTGGTGAGGGTGCAAAAACGCCGATTATTCATCCGCTTTTTCATTCAGAATACCCAACTGAATTCTGACTCCTGACTCCTGAATTCTGTTCGATTATTCAGTTATCAATTAGAACTTAATTGTTTCTGAATCACAGCTATTATCTTTTCTTCCCAAGCCGGATCATTTAATTTTATTGCAGCATCACGATGACGAGATTTTCGTCTATCCATGTAAGCATAAAAGGCTTCCTTATCATCCTTGTGGGTGAGAAGGTAACTCTTTAGCCCTTGGTCGCTCATTGCTGCATAGTTTACCTTATTCATGGTTCTATACTACCATCTGGTGTAATTTCTAGCTCTATTCCTTCATTTTGCCCAGCTAATATAAATATATTGAGCGATCGTTCATCTAATCGCACGATGTGAATTGGCTGAAACATCACATTTGTAAATTGATAGCAAAATCTATATAAGCATTGTAGCTGTTCTACTGTTGGTTATAGCTCGTCATCTACTAGTTTTTTTTATCATAAATATTTATAAATAGGAATGTAACACGTATAATATAAAAATATCTAGTAATTTTTTCACAGTTGTGACTCTCACATGCTACTTAGACTCCCAAATTAACAGACCTTTCTCACCGGGATGTGCTGCTCCTTCTTTGTCGCGCCACTCGAAGTGTATTTCAATTGGCATTTTCAAATTCTTCATTAAGTGCAAAGTGTTACGCCAAGCAAGATTTGAATCTACACCTTGTATTGAAATGTTTACCTCTGGCAAGTAATGAAAACCAGAGTTAATTTTTTCACCCTTAACAACATGAGCAAGGGTTAGCTTCATGAGTTTGTCTACAGAAACTCCCTGTCGAATAGCAAGTTCGTGTGCTGCATCGAGGATTTTGTTCCAGTTCGGTTGATGAATTTCCTCACCACCCATAATGGCTCGAAGCACTCTGGTATGCTGCAAATTGCTTACCCCAGGTTCAATAACTCTATCGTTTTCAGTTTCAGAAATTTGCTGAGACTGGTGATGTGCCTCATATTCATTCAGTAACTTCTCAATAACAGTGATAGGTGTATCCTCAAAAGGTACGGCGATCGCTTGGAGCCTCTTGTAAATAGGATCGGGTATTCTGATAACTGGCATCGGATATATTATATTATGTTCTATTTACATTAAAATCGTAACAGACATACATTAAAATGGCAGCAGCCACATCATGCCAACACAGAAGCAATCGGATACAGCGATATTCCTTTGTCAGTTACTTTCTAATCTGTATCAGTCCATCCAGGTTTTCCGCTACGACCAAAAGTTGAAAACGCTTTATATTCAAGCTGGTTTGAACGATGAGATTGCAGTCATAATTGATCAATATGGGAATTGGAAATTTGTTGTATGATGCAGAACCTAAACCAGATGACCAATATTGAACTTAAACGATATCTTTCAGAACATAGAAATGAGGAAGAAGCGTTTCGGGCTGCATTGCAAGTTTTGATGAATCGTTGTGACTCCGCTACACAACACCCTTATCCTTTCGATCTTGACAATCCTGAGAGCGAGGTAGAAGCTCTTTTAAAAGAGAAACTCAATCGAACTGAATGATTGCCTATCGTCTATAGCTACTTAATCTGCTCACCACGACTCAGGACTCTTTATGTTAGCAGGCACAATTTTGCAGGATGGAAAATATACCCTAATTCAAGAAATAGGGCGGGGTGGTTTTGGCATTACGTTTAAAGCTACCCATCGCTACTTGGATCAGGAGGTGGTGATGAAAACCATCAATGAACGGCTGCGAGAACATCCTGATTTTGCCAAATTCGAGCGTCAATTCCAAGATGAAGCCAGACGATTAGCTACGTGCATCCACCCAAATATAGTCAGAGTCAGTGACTTTTTTGTTGAAGCTGGACTGCCTTACATGGTGATGGAATATATTCCTGGCGAAACCTTGGGAGATGCATTTGTATTACCAGGAATACCAATGCCAGAAGCGACAGCAATTCATTACATCCGGCAAATTGGGGCAGCCTTGCAGGTAGTACACAACAACGGTTTGTTACACCGGGATGTGAAACCAGATAATATTATCCAACGCCTGGGAACGCAGGAAGTAGTACTGATTGATTTTGGCATTGCCAGGGAATTTAATGGCGGTGTCAGGCAGACTCATACGGGTTTGGTTTCTGAGGGTTATGCTCCAATTGAGCAGTATCTGACGCAAGCGCCGCGCACACCGGCCACGGATGTTTATGGTTTAGCAGCAACCTTGTATGCAGTGTTGACAGGCCAAGTTCCGATGCCAGCATTATTGCGCGATCGCCAGCAAATGCCTTCCCCCCGCGAACTGCAACCACACTTGAGTGCTGCTGTCAACCAAGCGGTAATGCGCGGTATGGCGGTGGAATCTCGTTTTCGGCCAGCCACAGTTGCTGAGTGGTTACAACTGCTACCTGAAAATGGGGCGAATGTGACACCGCAAGCCACTTACGCAGTGCCAACTGTCAATTTATCTGCCCAGCAAGCAGCAAATTTAATTGGGAAAACTGCCCAAAATCGGATTCATAGACCATCTGCGTTGGTACAGCCCCCCGCAGGTATCGTTAAGAAAACTGTACTGGCTAAAAAACTGGGGTCATCTAAGGTATTTATTGGTATGGGTATAGCCTTATTTGCTGCTACAGCAGGTTTTGGGATTACGAGCATATTACCCAAATCTCAGCCGCAGCCAACCGCAAAGCCGCTTTTTGAACAGCCAACTCAACAATCACCCGCGAAAGTACCTAACTTTGATCGGACATCTTCACCTCCGGGTGAAGAGACTAACACTACTTCCAGAACTGAATCAGCACCTGTCTTTAATTCTAAGCAGCGTCGGCGCAATCGTCGTTCTTCCCAAGAAGAATCTTCCAGCAGCAACCCTACACCAGAATCACAACGCGGCGATTCCCAACAATCCACACCTTCACCTAGCGTTTCACCCACACCCTCGCTAGTGGAGAAACTACGGGCAATTCGGTCATCTCGTAAAGCCTCCCCCGCACCATTGCCACAAAAGAACTTACCCGCTTCTAGTCAAGATTCTACTTCCCCCAAAGCTGTGAATCCGTCAAATCCTGTGGTCATCCCAGCAGCGCCACCAAGGGAATCCAAACAGTCAGATCCTTCTGCTGTAGTAGTACCAACACTGGAAAAACAAAATTCATCTACTAATAGTCAACCCCAAAATGATCAGCAATCCGAGGACAATAATTAGTCAATTTTAGATTTTGAATTTGGGATAAAGTACAGAGTGTCACAACTTACTTTCAAGTAAATAGAAAAGGAATGGGTATATGGGCAAAGGGAGGTTAGAAGCATTCAGCGATGGGGTGATTGCCATCATCATCACCATTATGGTGCTGGAAATCAAAGTGCCGCATGGATTCGATTTAGCGGCGCTGCGTCCACTGATTCCGGTATTTCTGAGTTATGTGCTGAGTTTTATTTATATTGGCATCTACTGGAATAATCACCATCACCTACTACAAGCAGTCAGACAGGTTAATGGGCGTATACTTTGGGCTAATCTGCATTTGCTGTTTTGGTTATCGCTAATCCCCTTTGTCACCGGCTGGATGGGAGAGAATCATTTTGCCGCAATGCCAGTTGCCCTTTATGGTACGGTGTTGTTGTTTGCGGCGATCGCTTACTTTATCCTTACCCGCGCCCTGATTTCTCACCAGGGTAGGGATTCGACATTAGCGATCGCAGTTGGTGAAGACTTCAAAGGAAAAGTATCGGTGGTGTTCTATGCTGTAGCAATTCCACTTGCCTTTGTGAACTCATGGTTTGCCTGTGCATTTTACATTTTAGTTGCGATTATATGGCTTATCCCTGACCGTCGTATTGAGAAGACTCTTAGTGAATTTTAGATTTGAAATTTGGGATTTGGGATTGAAAGATTCAAAATTCACTCGCCAATCTTTTTGAACGGAGAGGGGGGGATTCGAACCCCCGTTGAGTTTCCCCAAAACGCATTTCGAGTGCGTCACCATCAACCACTCGGACACCTCTCCAGGTATATCATTCAGACATTTGAGTATCTATTCTACATTCAAATGGCATCAAGTAAAGGAAATTTTAGCATATTTCTCGGTACTACTATAACATTATCGCTTTATCTGCGTAACGGAATGCTTCGGGAAGAACTACTTTGCAAAGCAAACGTTGGGAATAATTTCAACCAAGTATAATACCCTAAAACTTACTTTATTCATCAAAATTCATCAATGCTTAAATCAAAATCAATCAACATTCCCAAACCAACTCGCTACCAAAATGCGGCGATAGATTATTACATGGGACTCACAAATTCCCCCTACCTCCATTACGGATATTGGGAGACACTACCTACTGCGGGTGAGGAATTGACTATAACTCGCTTTCGTGCGGCTCAAGAAGCTTATGCAGCAAAGCTTTTCAGTTTCATTCCAGAGACTACAAAAACTGTGCTTGATGTCGGCTGTGGTATTGGTGGTAACGCAGCATATTTGTGCTCACGCGGTTTTGGTGTTGAAGGATTAGCACCTGATGCAATCCAACAAGAGAAGTTTATCAAGAATACCAACGGTCAAATACCTTTCTACCTAACGAGATTTGAAGATTTTCACACCTCACACTCCTATGACCTAGTTCTGTTCAGTGAAAGCAGCCAATATATTGCTGCTGACGATTTAGCTCAGGGTACAGCTCGTTTATTAAATAGTGGTGGCTACTTATTGCTTGCGGATATGATGCGTTCTGATGCTGGATATCGAGAAGGGATTTTTTCTAATTGTCATGTCGCTAGCGAGCTTCAGACAGCGTTAATACAGGCTGGATTTAAGTTAATTAAGACTGAGGACATCTCCACCCAGATTGCGCCAACGATTGACTTGTGTCTTGATAACTTTCGTACTTTTGGACTGACTACGATGAAATATATCGCTGATGTTGTAGCGATCGCAGTCCCACCAATACATGCACTCGGTCGTTTAGCCTTCAAACGCTGGCTGGAAAAGCCGATTGTCGAGGGGTTAGCAGCACGCACCATTTTTGATCGCCATCTCTGTTATCAAATCCAACTCTGGCAGTTATCAATTCATGAGGTTAACCAAGATGACCTGTGAAACATCCTCTAAGATTGACGATCTTCAAAGGTGCGTCACTGATAGCGTTAGCGAGTCATTGAGCGTCACGAGCGTCACAGTTCGTCGTAGACATCGCTTCTCTAACTGCCAAGGTATTATGTAGTCGAACATTGTGCAGCATACAGCTTGAGGTTTTGCATGAAAGTAGCAGTCTTCAGTACAAAAGCCTACGATCGGCAGTTTTTGTCAGCTGCAAATTCTCCCACCCAACACGAGTTAGTGTTTTTTGAACCCCGTTTAAATCGGGATACTGCTATCCTCGCCGCCGGATTTCCGGCGGTTTGCGTATTTGTGCATGACCAAGTTGATGCCCCAACTTTAGAGCTTCTCGCCTCACGGGGAACTCGGCTGGTTGTCCTTCGCTGTGCAGGGTTTAACAATGTAGACTTACAAGCCGCAGCAGATTTAGGAATTACTGTTGTGCGTGTTCCCGCCTATTCACCCTACGGGGTAGCAGAACATGCCGTGGGATTGATTTTAAGCCTGAATCGCAAAATTCATCGGGCTTATAACCGTGTCCGAGAAGGTAATTTTTCCCTAGATGGACTGTTAGGATTTAATTTGCATCAGCGCACAGTCGGGATTATCGGCACCGGCAAAATCGGTTTGATTTTAGGACAGATTATGAAGGGGTTTGGCTGTGAATTACTCGCCTATGACGTTTATCGCAATCCCGAATTGGAGGCGCTAGGTGGAAAGTATGTAGAACTACCTGAGCTATTTGCCAACTCCGATATTATCTCCCTACATTGCCCCCTGACTCTCGAAACGCATCACTTGATCAACACTGAGGCTATAAAACAGATCAAGTCAGGCGTGATGCTAATTAACACTAGCCGAGGAGCGCTGATTGATACCCAAGCAGTGATTGAGGGATTGAAGTCTGGTAAGATTGGCTATCTCGGTATGGATGTCTACGAACAAGAATCGGAATTGTTCTTTGAGGATTTGTCCGGCGAAATTATTCAAGATGATATTTTCCAGCGTCTGATAACGTTCCCCAATGTACTCATTACCGGACATCAAGCCTTTTTTACAGCAGAAGCTCTCCACAATATTGCAGAAACAACTTTTGCTAATATTACTGATGTTGAAAAGGGTCATCCTTGTACCAATGAAATTCGCGCTCAATTTTCAGCTTAGGTAATGGTTGGCGATCGCTAATTCGCAGTTCATTTTTGAATTGGCTATATTGGCAAAGCTCACCAATTCTTTGCATCAAATGTGCAGGAGTTCCAGGGTGAGTGCAGCAAAAGCGCCAGACTCGTCATACTTGACGCTCAATTGTTGCAATTTGGAGTTTGTCACCAGCCAATTCGCTGCCAGAATAAAAGGAGTACCAACACTCACTTTATCTGGACAACTGATAGAAACTCCGTCAGGTAAAAAGAAGGTATTTTGTCCTTCCCAACTAGGGTGTAGTTGAGTTGGTACAGGCTCAGAAATCTTTAAATCAGGGGTAATGGTGACGGAGGTTCCTTGCCAATTGCCACTCAGATTTCTCTCAGATACCTGTTCTATTTCTTTAGACCAGTGTTTACTAGGGAAACCTGTAGCATCTTCACGAATGTTCGCCGTTCGGAACAAAGCTCCTTGCTGATCGTAAACAATACCCACACTATGTCGTAGTTCCTCGTCCTTAAAAAATAATTCAACAGCAAAAAAGGAGTCAATTTTTAACTGCATTGTCACCCAAGCAGCATGACCTGATTCAAAGAACAACCCCCTCATCCACTGACTTTGGGGGTGAAAAACCCCATCAAGTAAGCTATTAGACTCCAAGTTATATTCCCAACTTTCTGACTTGATTGTGCCATCAGCATACATATAGCGATTAGTGTGAGCTATTTCTGTCTGCTGTGGATTGCTCTGAAAGCTTCTCAGACTACGAAACGACTCGGTAACTTCTCCTTGGGGGGAATATCTTGTCCAAATACCGTGCCAGTCGCACAAATGGTTTGCTGTCAAATTGTTCCAGTTTTGTGCTTTTAATTCCATATAATTATTCACCTGCTAATTAACTAATTTTTCTCTAACTTTTCCCTAGATTAAGTCGTTTGAGGGGCAAAAGCGAGTAGGACTTATTGATTTACTAACATCTATATATTCATTTTGAACGATAGGCAACGCGGAGACTTTGGACTAAAATCACCAGAGATGCGATCGCCATCAACCCACCCCAAAACCAGTAAGGTAAAAGCAAATACCGTTGCATTTGCGCTGTATCAGAAAGTCCAAGGGGTCCAGCAGAGCTACTAAATAGATAATCAAGTTGATGGTACGTACTTACACAAGCTTGTACACCCAGAAATTGAATAATAAACCCTTGTGCCCAGCGAGGGGCTTTCAGCGCGACACCCAAGATTATTAAACCCAGCAAGGGAATTGCCAGCAATCCAAACCAGGAACGTACCCAAATTAATGTCGAAAATAGCAAAAAACTCCCTAATATTTTTAAACAGAGGTTTGCTGCTCTAAAACTCCGGGAAGCTAGAATCAAAGCTGCACCGGCAATAGGCGGCCCCATTGGCCCTGCTGCTGCGACTATTGCCGGGACAATTGGCACCACTGACGATCGCATTCCATAAGTTGCTACACCAGAACCATTGCTAAAAATCTCTAATTTCTGAAACTGTCCCCCTAATAGGAGTGCCATTAAACCGTGACCCATTTCATGAAACCAGGTTGCCAAAATCGTAAATGGGTATAAGATATAATCTCCTCCTGGTACTTGCCACAGTAAAGCAGTTGCGATCGCTGCTGCAATTAGCCAGGTTAGCCCCATGCGTTCAACAACTAGCGGGGCTTCTTTGGTAAGCAAGGGTTTAAAATTTTTACTTGGTTCTTTCATAGGTCACTCTATTTTGGATTTTAGATTTTAGATTTTCCCTTCAATCCAAAATCTAAAATTGGCAGTGTATTTTCATCCATCCTAATGTAATTATTAAGGTAGTGGAGTTGCTGGGCAATGCAACAATTCGCACCTCGAAGCGACGGCTGTAAACTATGGGACTGTCAAGAACAACATAGTTATATCATGTCCGCCAAATTACCCATAATAAAAGAACCCCTCCCCGTCTGCGGGGAGGGGAGACAAAGCATAGCTTTGGCGGGGTGGGGTTCTTCGGGTTTAATAAGTAATCAAGCGGACATGATATTATCCGTCGCTTGTGTGATGCGGTTTATTTGTTTCTCCTCCAAAATGGATGCTGGAGGATGGGCAGAAAATGCCTAGACTGATGTCACAATTGATGGAGAATCAGTTAAGCAAGTTGAAACAGGAATGTCATTAAATCTCCTTTACCCAAGCTGATGCGATCGCCTGGACGCAAGCGGTGACGATTCCCCGGTAAGAGTGGCAAATTATTAATATAAGTGCCATTAGAACTTCCCACATCTTCTACATAGTGAGCGTCTCCCTCGACGCGAATATCTGCATGAATCCGCGAGACAATTTCTGAATTGGGAAATCCTGAAACATCTATATCTGGGGGAATCCGATCATTGGGCTTGCCGATATGAATCACAGAGAGATTTTGCGGCAATTCAATTAACAGATCGGTTTGAACGTGGATTAACCGCGCTGTAATCTGCTGTAATTGAGTTTTTGAAGCAGTTGCAGTTGCTACTGGTGTTGCTGACACGGGTACTTCTACTTCCGAGGCCGGCGCTGGTTCCAAAGGTGGTGGAGTAGGAATACTTGTTCCAGAGACTACGGGTTGAGCTGCGACGCTTGGCTCTGGTTCTGAGGGGCTGCTTTCTGTAACAGATACCTGTGGCGGAGCTTCTGGGGCAACTGCCACCTGTGTTGGTGGTAAAGATGAGCCGGAGGGATGGGAGTTAGTAGATTCGCTCATTCCTAAGGCATCTGGTTGTAAAAGTTCTAACAGTGGATCTGGTGGAACTAACGGCGGTACTTCCACAGGAATATCGGGAGTAACTGTTGCAGCTACCCCAGTATGAGCGTGTGGAATTCCTGCGGAATGAAGGTTATAGCCACACTGACCGCAGAATGCAGCATCTGCCTGCACAGTTGCCCCACAACTGGGACAGTTAGTAGTCGCAGGTAACGGTGTATAGCAAGCTTCACACTGGACAGCGCCATCAGGGTTAGGATGATTGCAATTAGGGCAGACGATCATCGATATTTAGCCTTTGTTCAAGATCATCATAGATGTTAGGTAGGACTGGCAAGCAGAGGGCGGCCCTAACTTTAGATTTTAGCAATTACTGCTACTGGAACGATGAATTTTGGATACGGGGAAAAGGGAGCAGGGGAAGCAAGAATTTTAGATTTTAGATTTTGGATTTTAGATTGAAATTTAATCCAAAATTTAAAATCCAAAATCCAAAATTGAATTGCCCCATGCCCAATGCCCCATTATTCAATGTTGGAGTTCTAAACCTGCTGCTGCATCCAGTAGCCACCAAAGTTCTCCTTGGGGCTGAATCAAGCGGGATGGGTAAGTGAAGTCATCGGCTACAGGTGCAAAGACTTGCGCCAAAGCTGGTCGTTTATTAGCACCAGCAACCAGAAAAATCACGCAACGAGCAGAGTTGATGAAGGGGTATGTGAAAGTTATCCTGGGGTTTCCATCTTTGTTACCCACGGTAACTAGGCGATCGCGTACTTTGAGAGCCTCTGTATGGGGAAACAAAGATGCGGTATGTGCATCATCACCCATCCCTAGCAATACTACATCCAATGAGGGAAACTCGACCCCAGAAGAATTGAAAAATTCTTTGATCTGTTGTTCATACTTAGCAGCAGCTAGTTCTGGATTAGCTGACAAGGTTGGTACGGGGTGAATGTTAGCTGCTGGGATGTCAACACGATCTAGCCACGCCCGACGCGTCATCAGTTCATTGCTATCGGGATGATCTGATGGTACATAACGCTCATCCCCCCAGAATATATGAATTTTATCCCAAGGCAGTTTTTGAGTAGCGATTGCTTCGTATAAGGGTTTAGGTGTACTACCGCCAGATAAGGCGATGGTAAACTGCCCACGCTGCTCAATGGCAGTTTCTAACTTGGACAGAATTAATTCTAGCGCTCGTGCAACCAGCGCTGGCTGATCTGATAGAACTTCAACGGTTTTGTTCATGGCTTCATCATATTGCTGGCTTCCAGGAATACAATACCGAATTTATTACAATCCCCCTTTTTAACTTTTGAAACATTTAACATCCTGGATTAGGTAGGTTTTAAAAACGTAAACGTTCCTTATCACCTTCAACACTAAGTTGTCAGTAGTCAGTCGCACTAACTACTAACTACTTTCATGATTATTTTTATTTACACCCAGTTACTTGATACTTTGTTGATTAACGCCACAGAGGATACATTTCTTAATTCTTATTAAAAATTAATAAAACTAATTAATCACAAACAACCCTTCCCAGTCAGCGATCGCTTCACGTTGGGCGATTAACAATTCCTGAATTCCCTTTTCGGCCACATCTAGCAGTTGATTCAACTGAGTACGGCTAAAGCTGCCTTCTTCGGCTGTTCCCTGGACTTCAATGATTCCCAAACCTTGATTCATCACCACATTAAAATCTACTGTTGCAGCCACATCTTCGATATAATTCAGATCCAAAAATGGCTCTCCTTCCAGTAATCCTACGGAAACTGCTGCTACCTGTCCACACAAAGGCGATCGCTCCAACACGCCCTCCTGCAACAATTTAGAAATCCCATGAGCCAACGCCACAAACGAGCCTGTAATCGCTGTTGTTCGAGTTCCAGCGTCTGCTTGTAACACATCGGCATCCACAGTTAGCGTGCGTTCTCCCAGTGCCTCAAAATCCACTGCTGCGCGTAAGCTACGCCCGATTAGACGTTGAATTTCTTGCGTCCGTCCAGATAATTTCAATAATTCCCTTTCTTGCCGTTTTTGGGTAGCAGATGGTAGCATTCGGTACTCAGCAGTTAACCAGCCTTTACCAGTTCCTTCGAGAAACTTCGGAACTCCCTTATTAACGCTAACAGTACAAAGTACTTGAGTATCACCGGATCTTGCGAGAACAGAACCAGGGGCAAAGCGTGTGAAACTGGGGTAAAAGCTAATCGGACGTAGTTCGTAAGGAATTCGACCGTCTGGACGCTGCCAAGCCATTGGAGTTGCCTCAAGTTTTACAATACTGCCTTAAGATTACCTTAGTGTTGCAAATCATCATTTGAGGGGCATTGGGCAATTCAATTTTGGATTTTGGATTTTGGATTTTGGATTAAATTTCAATCTAAAATCCAAAATCTAAAATTCTTGCTCCCCCAGTCCCCACTCCCCACTCATCTAAGGAACTGAAAGCAGAGTCAAAATATTTTGCTGCACCATATCTGGTGACTGGTCGCCGTTGATGGTCAATAGGCGGCGACGACGATCGTAATATTCTAGGATAGGAATGGTGCGATCGTAGAATAATTCTACACGGCGTTGGACGATTTCCGGTTGGTCATCTGGTAGCGATCGCCCCAAGGATCGGCTAACCATGACAGCTTCTGGGACTTGGAGATAAATTGCCCAATCTAGCTTTTGCTCTAAATCATCCAAGAAAAAATCTAATTCTTCAGACTGAAAGGCAGTACGGGGATAGCCTTCTAACACCCAATCGCAGCTAATATCTGGTTGTCCGAGGCGTATTCGGATCAATTCAATGATCATTTCGTCTGGAACTAACTCCCCTTTTTGCATATAAGTCCGTGCGCGATCACCTAGTTCACTCAGGCTAGCGTAAACCGAAAGAGAAGTTCGGGGGTCAGTTTGCGACCATCGAAACTCCGATGGCAGATTATTGCCAGATATTGCTTCCCGTAAAATCTCACCTGTAGAAATCAAAGGAATATCAAAGTATCTGCAAAGCCTTTGTGCTTGAGTGCTTTTACCCGATCCTGAACCTCCCAGAATCACCAATCTCACAACAATTCACTCCTCATCCTGTCAAATTCACTACTTTCTTAGTGTGTTTTGCCCAAACAACCGGTAAATCCAGCATTTAGCGGTTTTCAGACGTTATGCCCAGCTTTTTTAGATAATTGGAACTGTAACTCTTATGTTTTCATTTTTACAACTACTTTCAGAAAAAAAACGAAAATAACTCTTGACTTAACCACAAACCTAGTGTTGACTAAGAATGCAATTTGCTAAATCCACCACATCTGTGAAAAACAGATTAATTATACAGGCAGATTTGTAATAAGTAGCGTCAGCAGAAACCTTTAATTTATTGTAACTTTTTGAACTTAACCCTATGGTTGCCCAGTTAGAAACTCAAAGTATCAATTCAACTCTTACCTTACCATATCCAGTTGAAGGACTAGTGCAAGTTTTCACTAGCTCCAATCGCAACTTTTTTACAAGCGTTATGGCTCAATCACTGAGAATAGCTGGACAAGGAACGCCAGTATTAATAGTGCAGTTCCTCAAAGGAGGTATCCGTCAAGGACAGGATCGACCCATACAATTAGGACAAAATTTAGATTGGATTCGCTGTGATTTGCCTCGTTGTATCGATACACCACCTTTAGACGATACGGAAAACCAAAGTTTGCAAAAGCTGTGGCAATATACGCAACAGGTAGTGTGTGAGAGTAAGTATTCTCTCGTTATCTTAGATGAGTTAAGTTTAGCGATTAACTTTGGTTTAATTCCTGAAACGGAAGTTTTAGCATTTCTGGCAAAACGCCCTCCCCACGTCGATATCATTCTCACAGGGCCAGAGATGCCAAAATCTCTGTTGGATGTGGCAGATCAAATTACAGAAATCCGTCGCAGTTATCGACCTTAGAGGATGTTTGAAAAGTATTTTTGGTAACATCAAAGCATTAAGAACCTAACCCCCCTAGCCCCCTTCCCTACCAGGGAATGGGGGTTTCAAAGCCTCTCTCCCTGTGGGGGAGAGGTTTGGAGAGGGGTTTCTAGTATACTTTACGACTTTTCAAACATCCTCTTAAACAAAATACTCAGTTCATGCTAATATATCGAGTCTGTTTGAATCAACGTTAGTAGCGAACTTGTGATTAAGAACGATATCTGGATTACCGAAATGGCTCAACAGGGTTTAATTTCGCCCTTTGAGCCAAGTTTAATACGAAAAGTGCAAAAAGATGAGTCTGTAGCAGTTCAACCTGTAATTAGCTACGGTTTATCTTCTTATGGGTACGATATACGCCTTTCCTCGGCTGAGTTCCGTATTTTTCGCCACATTCCCGGAACTGTAGTTGATCCCAAAAACTTTAATCCTCAGAATTTAGAGCCAACAGCACTGCATATAGATGTTAATGGTAGTTATTTTATTTTACCTGCTCACTCTTATGGACTTGGGGTTGCTCTAGAAAAGCTGGAGGTTCCTGAGAATATTACAGTAATTTGTATAGGTAAATCTACGTATGCAAGGTGTGGAATCATTGCAAATCTAACACCTGCTGAAGCTGCATGGCGGGGTCATCTAACTTTAGAATTTTCCAATTCTTCCAGCGCAGACTGTCGCATTTACGCTAATGAAGGCGTGGTGCAATTACTATTTTTAGAAGGTGAACCTTGTGCTATCAGTTATGAAGCCCGACAGGGGAAATATCAGGATCAGCTAGAAATTGTGACTCTGGCTCGCGTATAGTCTAATAATCTATAAGTTTATATATTTGCAGTGATTCCAGTTGAACCAAAACCACAGTTCCTCTAGATGTATGACTGAGGTTATTAACTTCTTAAACTTCAACATGAATTACTGATATGATGACCATTTGAGCAATTTTCATTCCTTTTATAACTTGAAAAGAGTGTTTTCTATGATTTATTAAAATTACACCTATTTCTCCTCTGTAACCTTCGTCTAGAGTTCCGGGGGTGTTTAAAACTGTAATTTGGTGCTTGAAAGCTAACCCACTTTTAGGGCGTATTTGAGCTTCAGTTTCTGGAGGTAGCTCTATTGAGATACCAGTTTGTACTAAGTAGGTAGGCACAATTAAACCGAACTGTGTAAACTTATGTAAAGCGCCAGGAACGCTTTGAATATAAGCTTTTAAGCGATTTACATTTTTTAATCTAGTTGTATTTTTTAGTGCCCACCTACTTAACTTGCTTTCTCCAATATCAATTTCCACTTCTTCTGTAGAGCAAAAATCAAACCCCGAATCATTTGAATATTCATATTTAGGAATAATCCCTAGTTTATTGAGCTTTATAATTTTTACTTCATCACCCTTAAATTTCTCTCCTAGCCTTTAATAATGTATGATTTTACAGATTTTTTACTAAAGAGGTAAGTATGTCATTGCTAACAGATACTGATTTGGAAATAATGAAATGCTACACTCCGCAAGAGTGGCAGAATCAAAGCGATGCCCAACGCAAGATTTATATTAATCCATTTTCACCAGATAGTTTAACACCTATAGGATATGACTTAAGAGTAGGTGATACTTATGCTTCTGCATCCAAAGGAGAAGAAATAATTGTGAATATAGATTCTCCAGTTATTATTGAACCTGGAGATACATCTCTAATTAGTACTTTTGAAGAAATTAGAATGCCAAAAAACCATAAATTTTCAGGAATAATATTATCTAAAGTATCTCAAGTTTCAAAAGGTTTATCTCCTGTATCTACAACCATTGACCCTGATTGGTCTGGTCAGCTTTTAATAGCTGTACATAATCAGTCTAGAGAAAGTATAACTATAAATTTTAAAGAGCGATTTTGCACAGTTCTATTTTTTGAAAACAGATCAGCTTCTACACAAGAATCTGGACATAAATCCGGAAGAAAAGATATTTTACTTAAAAAATTTTCCGCCGGTGCTAGAAAATCACAATTGCAAAGAGACAAAGAAAAAAGTATCGAAAGGGATAAAAAGAAGCAAAAAAAGAAAACAGAAACCTTTTTTCAACTCCTTGCCTCTTTTGGTATTATCCTAAGTTCTTTGATTATAGGTTACTCATTTTTTAAGAAAAAACCTGAGTTATTTATAACTACAATAGGAGTTGGTGTTGCCATCTCGTAAACAGCTTTAGAAGGTGTTTGAAAAGTCGGACAGATTGTAAAAAAGCTCTCTCGGTATACGCTGTGAATAGATAGTAGGCAGCACCGAGAGAGCAACATGAGTAAAGCATACCCTAGCAATCTGACCAGTGCCCAATATGAATTTCTCAGTGATATGATTCCAGAACCCAAACC
>NZ_JBALCT010000022.1:0-68041 GCF_036917675.1 Nostoc sp.
TTATACTCTACCGAGGCGCGAGTCTGATGCTTTTTAAACTTGGGATATCCCTTTTTACCTGGGACTTGTTTTTTGCAGTTGTCGAAAAACCTAGCTTGATGAGGCTTGACTCGTTCCCAGGCGGAGCCTGGGAATGCATTCATTCAGGCTCCGACTCAATTTTGACTGGAGGCAGCAGCCCCTAATCAGACATTCCTATGCTCTGCATGGGAACGAGAACTGGTCAATCGAGCTTCTTTCGACTTGTGTGTACACCGTAGCCTAAAAGGAGAAATTTAAAGAGAGGTTTTCCAGATACCGTGAAAAGTCAGGTACAATTTTGTATTTATATTTGTGATTTTTAAAACTTGAGATTTTTCGGGCAAATTGCTACCATAAAATGATTCACTCATTTATAAGTGTAATTAAATAAGCATCCAAAATTATCTTTAACTGTACATTTTCAGCATTTCCGGGCATCCTAAAAAATAAATATTTATGACAATTGTCTGGAAGATGCTATTAATTAGTTTTCATATTTGCTTTACTGATTTATCATGAAGTTTATATATTTCTGCTAACTTTTTTTGAAAATTATAGTAACCTGAATTTTAGTGAGTACTTTGCTTGTTATCTACCATCTAGCTGAAAATAGCTATTTTGCAGGGATGTACTACCAATCAAGAATTTATAGCGAAATTCTTGAATTTGTCGCTCCAAACTGTACATGGTGACTATTTAGCCCTATACAACATTAGAACCCGTTTCTAGTACTTATGAAGAGATTCCCTTCTGCTGATCTGCTCGCCTGTGCATCTCACCACATACCATCATGGCGGCAATTATCAGCTAACTCATCCCTTGGTCGGAGGTTTACCATTCTTGTTGTGCAAGTGATAATGCTGCCCAATCCCAAGACTAAGAGTTGCTCTACAATCACAAACTTAAGTAAGACATTGAACTTTTGGAATGCTTAGTTTTTAATAATACTTTTTCTTTTGATGAAGTTTCCCTCAAGAATAAACTTCTAAGAAAAGTACCCGACGACTTTCGTCACGGCTACAAAAACATAGTTTGTCAGCGCGGACTTAATGCCTAAAAGCCATGATATAGAGCCATTTTCGTCTACGTTACAGTAGATTTTGGTCACTCCAGACTTTAATATTAGGGGTACAAAAACTTTTGCAAGAGAACTAAAGTATTTGCAATTCTAGGCTGCAAAATACGGATAAGAATGATGCTTTTGTGACTGATGGGCGAGAGCCAATGGTCTGTGCGTGACACTTGAGTTACTGTTAGATTGGCTAGATTAGCGAAAGATACAGAAAACCAATCTAATTTTTGAAATACTATATCCTGGCAACTAGTCGGGCAATTTTGCTATTTAAAAATAGCATGAATTGCTTTAGTTGTAACTCGTGGATTATAGCTTAACAGAGATTGGTGAATTAAGAGTTGGGGGGTGTGGAATCTCTGTACTAACTCAAATGTGACCGCTATATTTATCTGACAGTGCTTCCAACAAAATCGCGGTGAATTCCGAAAAGGTAATTCACTAATTTTGCCTGCAAACAAATGTTAATTTTATTCCAGAGCCATCGCAATGAAGACACTTCCGATTAGTAGATACAGATTTTTCCAAAAGCTCCAGCCTTTATCTCTATTAAAAAAAATCACTGGTAAGTCGGTTACTGGTTGTTTACAGGTGTTTAGCACCTCAGGCTCTTGGTCAATATATATGGACGAGGGTAAACTCATTTATGCCTGTTACTCAGAGAAAATGTTTGAGCCGCTTTATAGGAATTTGCAACGCTTGAGTCAGCAAATTTCTACTCTCCCTCGCGGAATCGACGAACAGTTGCGGGCGATATTTGAAACTGGTATTGAAAATCAAGCAATACCGAATCCAGATTATCTGGCTATTTGCTGGTTAGTCAATCAGAAATATATCAGTTTCTCTCAAGCGGCGATACTGATAGAGCAATTAGCGCTAGAAGTTCTGGAGTCATTTATGAACTTAGAAGAAGGGAGTTATGAATTTATTCCTGACAGCTTTCTGGATGACATGCCAAAGTTTTGTTATCTAAATCTCCGCTTATTAGTTGAACGATGTCAAACGCCCCGAAGCGTTGGGGAAGACTCTCGTAGAGAAGCGGCTTATCATCAGACATCGCCAACTTCTCAATCGCACCCCTCACAATTGTTCAAAATAAATCAACTACAACCTCAAGCCAAAACTACACCACAGTTACCTAGAACAAACGGCTATAAACCAGCAGCCTACCCGATTAATAGGGGTCAGCGAATCATCCAACCGCCTATTGACAAAAAACTCTACACAATCTTTTGTATTGATGACAGTCCTGCGGTATTGAATGTTATTAAAAGTTATTTAGATGAGCAAACCTTTTCTGTTGTCGGAGTCACCGATTCTTTAAAAGCTTTAATGCAAATTGTTCGCACAAAACCCGACATAATTTTGTTGGATATTTCGATGCCTAATTTAGACGGATATGAACTCTGCACTTTGCTGCGTAAACACTCACATTTTAAAAATACACCTGTGATTATGGTGTCAGGAAAAGTAGGATTTATAGATAGAGCTAAAGCTAAGATGGTTGGTTCATCAGGCTATTTAACTAAGCCTTTTACAGAAGGAGATTTACTAAAGGTCATCTTTGAACATATTGTTTAATTTCCTAATATAAAAAATAACTCCACTTAACCAACATATTTTTTAGGAGATTTAAGGTTGAGTATTACCTGGATCGCTACCATTCTAGTTATAGAAGATTGCCTGAGTGAATTGAAATTAATTAGTCATTATCTCAGCGATAGGGGTTACAATATTATTAAGGCGACTAGTGCTAAAAAAGCTCTATAAATAATCTTAGAAGAAAAGCCAGATGCGATTTTTACTGATGTAGTAATGCCAGGAATGAGTACATTTGAATTGTGTCGCTTCATCAAAACAAATCCGGCTAGTCAAAAAGTGCCGATTCTAATTTGTAGTAGCAAAAATCAGGCAATTCACCGCTTGTGGGCAAAGAAGCAAGCTGCTGATACCTATATAATTAAGCCATATACGCCTGAGCAGCTACTGAATGTCATTCAATCATTGGCGCATAAACCGACAAATTAGTTTATGGGACATAACGCAATATTGTTCAGTTAGGTATAGTAGCCCATGTTATTAGTGAGCAAGTGACGCCTCCCCTAGTATTTCTAAAAGCGATCGCTCCATAACTTCACTAACAAATTTATTACCTTGCAACTTGAGGTGAATGTGATCGTGATACAAAGCTTGCGGCTTGGTAGTTGAATTGAATATCGGTAAAAAGTCTATATAATTAATTTGCTGTGCTTTGGTAAAATCGTTTAATCGCTGGCGAGCTTTAATTTCGTAATCGCGGCAACCTGGTTCACCAATTTCTCGCAGTAAGGGAGTCATTACTAATAGAAATTGACTGTTAGTTTGGCGAGTCAGGGCTTGAATTTTGCCGATCGCCTCCAGATTAATTCCAACGCGATCGCCTGCTTCATTATGCACTGCTTTCATTTCGGGAATTGGCTTTTCCTTGACGATATAACGTTGCCAAACTTCCACTAATGCTAGGGGAGGTTTACTATCGGGATAGTTGCGATCGCGTCCTACCGGTAAAGAAGTGGGAGGAGTAGCAAACAAATCATCGGTATTAATTAATAAGATTACCGCTTGGGCGTTGAAATTGCTAAACTTCTGTAAATAAGCTAACTCGTTCCTTGGACCCCAAGAGTTAGCTGAAGCATTCAATACTTCTACTTCCTGATAATTACTATTAGTGGATGATGCCAGAGAATGCATCATCAGGCTTGATATTGTATTAGTCTGATCTGTCCACCAGCCACCATTTGCAATAGAATCACCTAACAGTAAAACTCGCAGCCCAGAAGGTGCAGGTGTCTTATTTATCGGACTACTTCGCATCGAATACTGATTAATTTCAATGCGATTACCAAAACGACGCGTATACTGGTTAGGAGCCAATAAATAACCAATCTGCTCATCGCCAATGTAAATCAGGGGATTACCAAAGCCAAAGAGCGATCGCAGTCCAATCTCGACTACCACAAACAATCCCATAACCACTGCCAAAATTACGATCAGCGCCACTTTCACCTACCCACACCCTCTGATACCGAGTTGCCTTTCAACGATAGTAACTGACGCATTCGGCATTGGAAAGAGGCACAGGGGTGGGGGTGCAGAAGGGAAAACTTTTCTCCCCAGCTAAGAGGATGTTTTAAAAGTATTATTACTAACAGCAAAAGCACCCAAACTTAACCCCCACATTCCCTTGTAGAGAAGGTAATATGGGAGTTTCAAAGCTTCTTGACCTTTCGGGGAGAGGAATGGAAGCGAGTTTTCTTAGTATACTTTTAGACTTGACAAACATCCTCTAAGAGTTCCCCTGCTTCTTCCCCACTCCCTAGTCATCTGACTAAGCGGATCAACTATGTATTGCAATATGTTTAATAAACTTTAAAGGCAGCAATTATATAGCTATTAACTGTCTATTTAAGAGTTGGCCAAGGTTTTGATATATTTAGGCTACTTTTGTGTAAGAGTGTAGCAGTGTTTTCTAGTGATATAATTTTGTATTATAGGTATTAATACAACTACAATTGTCATCATTTTATCAATTAATTAATTTTGCAATTTTTTTTTCCGGGGGTTAGGTTAAAATGATAAAAATAGCCATACGTAAGTATTTAGGCAAACAAAATGTCTATGACATTGGAGTTGAGCGTGACCATAATTTTGCCATTAAAAATGGCTTAATAACTTCCAATTGTTTCAATAAATCCCATTCGACTGCATATGGTTATGTAACTTATCAAACGGCATATTTAAAAGCTAATTATCCATTGGAATATATGGCGGCACTGTTAACGGCTAACAGTGGCGATACCGATAAGGTACAGAGATATATTACTAACTGTACAAACATGGGTATTTCTATAGATCCGCCAGATATTAATCGTTCTGGTGTTGATTTTACGCCGATAGCGGGAAAGATTCTGTTTGGATTTTCGGCGGTGCGTAACGTGGGACAGAATGCGATCGTCTGTATTTTGGAAGCGAGAAATGAGACAGGAGAGTTTAAATCCCTTCCTGATTTTTGCTCCCGCGTCGATTTGCGTGCTGTTAACCGCCGGACTCTAGAATCGCTGATTTACTGTGGAGCCTTTGACAAAATTCAACCCAACCGCCAACAGTTAATTAACGACTTAGAATTAGTGTATGATTGGGCACAATCTCGCGCTAAAGACAAAGCTAGTGGTCAAGGAAATCTCTTGGATTTATTAGGCGACGGATTTTCTTCGACTCAGAATAAAAGAGCAAATAATCCCTTTGAAACTGCTCCCAAATCTCAACCTGTGATGGATTTTACCCCACAGGAAAAGTTGCAGAAGGAGAAAGAATTATTAGGCTTTTATGTATCAGATCATCCACTGAAATCCTTACGGCAAATAGCACCACTTTTGACGCCAATTAACCTTTCGCAACTGGGAGAACAAAAGGAAGAAATAAGGCTTTGTGCAGTTGTCATGTTGAATAACGTGAAAAAAGTGGTTACGAAAAAAGGCGATCAAATGGCAATTTTGCAAATAGAAGACCTCACTACACAAACAGAAGCTGTAGTCTTTCCCAAAACCTATGAACGCATTAGTTCCCTACTCCAAGTTGATACTAGATTGATTATTTGGGGAAAGGTAGATCGACGCGATGAGCAAACTCAATTTATCCTTGAAGATGCAGAACCAGTAGAAACAGTACAAATGGTGATGGTGGAGTTAAATCCCCAACAAGCAAGTAATATCGAAGAACTACATCGCTTGAAAACAATTTTGCAAGAACAGTCAGGAGATAAAGAAAAGGCAAAAATGCCAGTGATTGGAATTATCCAAACTGAAAATTCTCGTAAACTTGTTCGCTTGGGTTGGCAATTTTGCGTACAAGATTCTAGAATAACTGTTCAAGCTTTGCAAAACGCCAGTTTTACTGCTCATATAAAATCGTTGACTGGTAAGTGAGTTCAGGAGTGAAAAATCTACCAATACTGAAAATCAGGTGAAAAATTATTTTTGCTCAAGTGTCAACAGTAAATTACCTTAACTATTCAGGATTGGGATCGTTTTTTTAGTTACTTGTGCGGATGATATTTTCCTTAAGGTAGTGGTATCTTTTTATGCTAATACCCTTAAGGCTGCGACCGGGGGAAGGAGTTAGGAACTTGATGATCGTAAACGAGCTACATAAATTTGTTTCATACTGTAAAAGAATTCAACCCCAAACTCAGGAGGACATTCAGAAATTTTTTGAAGGAGTGATCTTGTTTCCTTATGATAAGGAACTTCTATTGCAAGCTTATTTATTTCTGAATATTAAAGAATTGTTTCCCTCATGCGCTGAATTGCTGTTATTTGAAAAATCCCCAATTTCAGATTATACAGATTTAGGGAAGTGTGATTTTGTCTTCCTGACCTTTAAAGGTAGTCTGTTTTTAATTGAAACTAAGTTTATTGATACAGAAGCAACAGGAGCTACAGAAAGAAAAAGAAGAAATAAACACAGAAATAAGGTATTTGAGCAAGTTATTACTTTAAAAGGCCGATTTAGTGAATATTGGAATATGAGGCTAGATCAATTAGAATGTGGGGTTTTCACAACAGATTCAGAAGTTGCTTGGCGAGGAAATGGTGTGAACGTCACATCTAAATCAATATCTATAGATTATCTCGAAAAATGGCGAAGAAGTTATCACAGTAGTGAAAAAGTTTCATCTCATCAAGATGGCTTAAAGTTTGAGGGGAAGGTTAATTTGAAAGGTTGAGTTTTGACCAAGTATACTTTTGACGGTGATTTGCTCTCCGTAACTTTGTAGAATTTGTTGAGCGATGCTTGGGTTGGGCTGTTCGGTGTCGCAAGTCCGATTCCAAATCCACCAGATTCCTAAAAGCAATTTCGTCTTTGTCCAATCATAGGTAATGTTGACCGGAAAACATGTCAGATTACTTGAATAAGTACCAAAAGTCTGACAGGAAAACCATACTAATGAGAATTTGGGCTACTACTGCTGTGCTAGCTTCTTCTTGGCTAATATTTGGGGTGATAGGTTCTGAGCCAATCAACGCTACTTCTGTTTTGGTAGAAAATGCTATATTATCTCCTGTGCCAAGGAATACAAAACAGATTACTGTTATTAACACCGAGTTCGGGCTGAGGAGAGTTGACTCCAAAGGTAACGTTACCATTTTCCAGACAACAAGAGTGCCACTTCAGGAAGGAAACGCCTACGGATGGCGAATTAAACTCAAAGACTACCAAGATGAAGTTAAATGGCGCGAAGTCTTGCATTTACCAAAACCTCCAGAAACCTGGGGTACAGATAACGGTGAAGACTTCTCAATATCAGCAGACGGCACTACATCTGTGACACGGCGCACACAGCCGGCTCCAAAGGGTGTGATTGAGAATTTTTGGACGATCGCTCCTGGCGATCCGGTTGGTAAGCATAGAATAGAGGTCTATATTGATGACCGTTTGATCAGTACTTTCGAGTTTGAACTTATTCCAGTTAATCGAGTTAAGTAGATGTAAAAGGGATTGGGCATTGGACATTGTTTATTTCTCCCTGCTCACCTTAACCTTAAGCTGAAGAGTATCTTAGAGATAGAAGTTTGATTCTTGTTGGGTGGCGATCGTGAATACAGAAGAATTCATCCGATTAATCGAAAAGCAGCGCCCATGTCCTGAGGCACTGCCAAAAGGGCTGCAAGCAATGTGGTATGAGAAGAAAGGTGATTGGAGTAAAGCTCATGAAATACTTGGAAATGCCAGCGATGCCGATAGTGCCTGGGTTCATGCTTACCTGCACCGCAAAGAAGGCGATATGAAGAATGCCCATTTCTGGTATCAACGTAGTGGTCAGCCAGAGTTTCTAGGAGAACTAAGCCAGGAATGGGAACAAATAACTTCTGTATTGCTAAGGAAGGTCAACGCGACGCATGAATGCTGAGGAATTAAAACGGCGTTTTGCCGCCGGGGAAAGATATTTTCCAGCTCTCAACTTGAGTAGGTACAAGCTGATTGGAGCCTATTTGCCTGGAATTAATTTATGGGGATCTGACTTGAGTGGAGCTAACCTAGCTAAAGCTAAACTCTGGGGAGCAGATTTGAGTAGAGCTAACTTATCCAAAGTAAACTTTACCAGAGCTAATTTGAGCGGTGTCAAACTGAATGAAGCAAATCTCCGGGGAGCTAAACTCAACCATGCTAAGTTGTATGGAGCGAATCTGACTGGCGCTTACTACGATGAAAGTACACGGTTTTCTAGAGGTTTTGACCCCATCAGTAAAAATATGCGGAAGGTATAAAGAGGATTGGAGACCGGGGAATTTGTTACCCCTGACTCAGGCGTGGGGTATTCTGAATTCTGTCTTCTGACTCCAATTCATATTTTTCCATATACACTGAATTTTTCTCGCCGACTTACTTATTTAACATAGACGATATCAACATTTGTTCAAAGACTTTGGAGAGAGCAGTTTGAAAACGCTGACGATGCTTGAGTTTGAAAAAAGGTCGAACTATTTCTGCGATCGCACCTTTGCCTTCTCTGTTATCAATAACTCGAATTGTCCGCAGAGTTCCTAGTTGGATTTCTTTTTTTACCATCAACTCAGAAATTCCAATTGCACCGACACCATCTTCGATCGCTGCTTTTGTCATCTCTCCACTATTGAATACTAAAATTACATTCAGTTCACTGAGATTGATTCCCCAATTTTGGAGGGCTTCCTCAAACCTTTGCTGGGTTCCAGAACCTGGTTCTCGCATCACCCAAAGGGTTTGAGTCAATTGGCTTAAGTCAATTTCTCCCCACTCAAACCAAGGGTGTTTTTGACCTACCACAATTTGTAAGCGATCGCTCCCCACTATTTCGTATTCTAGAGTATTCTGGAGCGCTGGCTTCACATCTCCTTCCACCAAACCTAAATCAAACTGTCCTGTCGCCGTTCCGACACAAATCTCTTCTGTATTAGCAAGGCTACAGTCAATCTGGATACCGGGATATCGGCTCTTAAACTCACTAATCTTGCTTGGTAGCCAGTAGTTACCAATTGTCAGACTCGACCCTAATTTCAATTCACCCCGTTGCAGATTGTTCAATTCTCGCAATCCCCTTTCAGTCAAGGAAACTTGATCGAGAATTTTCCGCGCTTCCACTTGCAGTAATTTACCCGCCTCAGCAATCTCGATATGGCGACCAATCCGATGAAATAGTTTCACTCCATATTCTTGCTCTAAGTTGTGGATTGCTGCACTGACGGCAGGTTGTGTAATATAAAGCTCCTCTGCTGCGCGAGTAAAGTGTAAGTGCTGCGCCACAGCTATAAAGATTTTTAGCTGCTCTAGCGTCATTCCTGCCATTTATGGTATCCCTACAACTTGGTGTCAAAATTTTAATCACTTTCATTTATCATTTTGACAAACAAAAGCATTTGATTCTATCGGTTAGTTTGACTAAAGTATAAATCAAGGCTTCGGCACGGACTCAAACGGACAAGTAGAGAGCAGGGGAAGCAGGCGGAAATAACCAACGCCCAACGCCCAATCCCCAAGCATGAAAATAAGGACTTCCAAAAATGAGCGATTTCGTAACTGCAATTACCACAGGGATTACCGCATTCACTGCCACCAACATCGATGATATTGTGGTTCTGACGTTGCTTTTTTCGCAAATAAGTAAAACGTTCCGCAGTCGTCACATCCTGGCTGGTCAGTATCTCGGTTTTGCTGCATTGATCATTGCTAGCCTTCCCGGTTTCTTCGGTGGACTAATCATCCCGCAGGACTGGATTAGACTACTTGGTTTAATGCCAATAATTATTGGTGTAAGTAGTTTACTAAAACGCGAAGAGGATTCACCAGAGTCAGCCGAAGAAGAAACCGAGCCGTCTTGTCCTTCTATAGTTAGCAGTTTTCTCTCTCCGCAAACTTGTAACGTAGCTGCGATCGCCTTTGCCAATGGTAGTGATAATATCAGCGTCTACGTGCCTCTGTTTGCCAACTCGGAATTAGATAGTCTGCTGGTGATACTGAGTGTATTTTTTACACTAGTGGGTGTGTGGTGTTATGCCGCTTATAAGTTAACCTACTTGCCTGCGATCGGCAACTTCTTAACTGAAAATGGCAACACTTTTGTGCCTTGTATCTTGATTGGTTTGGGTGTATTTATTGTCACAGAAAATGTTACTTGGACTCTTTTATCTGTAGTTTCTAGTTATATATTCTCATTGATTTTAGGTTCCAATACTCAACCGTCGAGTGAAGAACAAGAAAAACTAAGTATCTAGAAAGATGTGCATCATGCATTTTCTCGTCAAAATGAATTCAAAACTACAAAATATCTTACCCATCAACAGGAATCAAAACATGAAACTCTGGAAATCTCTGCTAATTCTGTTAATGATTTTTGTTAATCTTGCCTTTGCTCAACCTTCATTTGCTGATAGACCAAAATTTAGCAAAAACCCTGATTATATCGAAGTCACTAAAGCTCTTAAGGAACTGTCTCAGACAAAAGATGCCCAAACTCAAGTTGAAGGTCTTACACCAGAAGAAATTCAAAAGAGAACTGAGGAATTAACACTGCAAAAATATGCTTTAGAGACAGGAATCAACTGGGGTCAATGCGACAACCAAACAGGTAATACCGTAGCAGTATATGGCAAAAGACCAAATAGTGAAGACAATGAAGATGCCGTATACGAGAATAATTTGTATTTTCTTGCTAATGGTCAGTCCACTAAAAAGAACTGGGATTGTGATGGAATCTATCTAGCGAATGATGTCAAGGTAGCAAATTTCACTTCTAGTCCGAATGGTCAAGGTGAAGAATTGAGAGGGCCGGTGGCTCTGAAGATCCTTGATGGAACTCAGTTGGTGATTAAGACAAATCCAGCTACTGCTGCGATTGAATTGAATGTTCCGACTGTAAAAGCGATCGCGGGCAAAGAGGCTAACTGGTTTATCCCAGATATATCGCAGGCTGTCATAGAGACACGAGTTCCTAATGCGCCTAGTAATCAGGCTTGAAATAGAACTGCATAGTTAGTCTATTTTTCAATGATTATTTCTTCTCAATTTCAACAGGGTAACAGCCAAAATTAGAGAAAAAACCTGACTTGCACTGGTGAAAAATCTCTCTAAATCTTGGCTGTTTTTTTATGACCCCTTATTACTTACAGTTGCTCTGTACCATTAATTACGAATTAGCAATTATATCATGTCCGCTTGATTACTTATTAAACCCTAAGAACCCCAAAGAGCCAAAGCTATGCTTTGTCTCCCCTCCTGAAGAGCTCTTAGGGGATTAAGAGGAGCCAGCGCTCAGAGGGGTCTCCCCAAGTGGAGTATCTGGCGTGTGGGGTCCAATGACTGTGGGAATCACAACTAATTATGTGGACATGATATTACTCAGTCAGGCTTGTTTTATTTCTATATCTGCATTAAAATAAATTTTGAAAAAAAATGTACAATCACAACAGGCATATTTCAGTAGCGCAACTATTGTGCTGGGTGCAAGTCATCTGGAAAGAGATTTCCTACCACCTTCGCATTTTTTTGATAAGAGCCGCTTTGGGGATAAGGGTGTTATTGATGCAGTTAAAATTGAAACCTACAGAAGAAGATAAAGATAAAAAAAAGCCAGGACGACTCAACCCGTCCAGAGTTAGAGATCACTTGGCAAATGAGCGTACCTACCTCGCTTGGATGCGGACAGGGATCGCTCTTTTGGGTTTTGGTGTCGTCATCGTGCGTTTGCGTGCTTTCCAAGTACCTTTGATACCCCATCCTGGGAACGGTTGGAAATTAGGTTTAGTCTTCTCGCTGGTGGGTTTAATCACGGTGTGGCTCTCAACGGTACACTATTTCGCAGTCCGTCGTGATATCGAAGAAGATACTTATGAACCGACAGACCGATGGGTGTTGCTGTTCAGTCTCGCTGTGATGATTCTCGGAACTGGGGTAATCTATTTTGTTTTTACAACTTCTTTAGATCCATCAAGTCCACTTATACCTGAGTAATAGTATTTTCAAAACCGTACCTTATACAACTCAAATAATTCCCCTGATTTCTGTCCTACTACTTTACCACCAGCCGCCTTAATCGTTTTTTGCCACTCAGCTACAGGCTCTAAAAACACCTCAGCCCCCAAATAGGTTTCCAGAACTGCCCAATCTTCCGCTAAAGGCTTTTCTGGATTGAGGATGTCAAACACAAAATGTCCACCTGGTTTTAATACCCGCTTGACTTCTGCGATTACAGCATCCCAATATTCGAGTGGAAAATAGCAGCTGAATCCGGTGGCGATCGCTAGATCAAATTGCTCTGATGAGTAGTTTAACTGATGGGCTGCTCCCAATTCAACACCTTTGAACAGCTTAGAATTCAACTGTGGTCCACGGGAATTGAGGGTATCGCGTGCCATATTACTGATTTCTTGCCCATGAAAAAATGCTTGCCAATCCCGCCAAGGATAAATTAAAAAGCTGATACCACAGCCAATATCTATACAGTGTTGGTTTTTTTGAGGTTGAGCGATTTCCCAAAAAGGGGAAGCAATTCTCCCTGAGAAACTACCAGCAATCCACTCCCGGAATATTGGCATCGCCTGGACTTCGGTTGGGAGTTCAAAGGTTTCACCTTGATATTCTCGGTTAAAGCGATAGGCTATTTGGGCTAATCTTTCGTCCCAGTTGCTTGATTTGGCTGAAGTAAAGAGATTTTGGAACTGCGAATCGGACTTTTTGGACATTATATTTCTGTTGCTCTTTCTAAGGATTGTAGTCAAATTCGCTTTGCGATGTCTGTTGACAAGCCACTTCTCTACGAGACGCTCCGCGAACGTGTCTATGCACTCCAATCTAATCTCCTGCGGGAGTTTGTCCGACTTCGTAGGTGTAGTCAACATCCAAAAGCATCAAATAGTATCACCTTTCTCTTTGAGAGACGTAAAGATTAGGTGATTCCGCCGTACTGTACTAGCCTTTTAGGAACTTGCAAAAGTCATCGACATCGTAAAATAACTCTTCTAGACTGAGCATGGTGTCATTCGGTTAAGCGAATGTTAGCAATGTCAACGTATCCGACTGCCTTTCCCTTATTTGGAACTCACGTTAATTCTTATAACTTACTTACACTTACTTCAGGAGAACAGTACTGATGTTAGACAACTGGTTGAGCAAAAAACAGATATGGCTGCTGCGTGGTGTGGCGATTCTGATTTTTATGGCACAGATTGGGGCATTTGTCTGGGGCAGTTACCGAGCCACGAATATCTGCAAGTTGTCGCAACCGCATTCCCCCTATTGCGATTTGACAGTAGTGCAGACATTGACCGGGGAAGCGTCAGCGATTGCCCTCGGTGCTGATGGTCATACCTTGGTCAGTAGCGGCAGCAAAACTATTACCGTCTGGCATCTGCCCAATCAGCAACCGCAATTAACCCTCCAAGGAAATACCAACAATATCTATGACCTTGCCCTGGGCACCGATGGTAAAACGTTAGTGAGTGGGAGTTTTGACAAAACTATTAAGGTCTGGAATCTAGCCACGGGAAAACTCAAATTCACCCTGAAAGGGCATTCTGAGGCTGTGAATGCGGTCGTGATCACGCCCGATCAGCAAACGGTTGTGAGTGCCAGTTACGACAAGACCATTAAGGTGTGGAATTTGGCAACTGGACAATTAAGGAACACGTTGGCAGAAACACCGGATGCCTTGATAGTATTAGCGCTGACTCCGAATGGCCAGACTTTGATTAGTAGCGATTCGGGCGATCGCATCACCCTGTGGGATCTGGCAACTGGACAAAAAGGCATCACCTTGAACGCACATTATGGTACAGTCTCCACTTTAGCTATTAGTCGCAACGGCAAGTTGCTGGCCAGTGGCAGTGCCAAGCAGGTGAAGTTATGGAACCTGGCAACGGGAGAATTGTTGCAGGATTTTGAGGGCTTCTATTTTCCTCAGATCACCATCGCCTTTAGTCCCGATGGGCAGTCTTTAATTGCCGGTGGAGGATACAAACCATATCGAATTTGGAATCTGACAACGGGGAATATAGAGGCAACTCTGGCGAAGGACAGCAACTGGTCGGGGGCAATGGTGTTTAGTAGGGATGGCAAGACCCTGATTACTGGAACTCAGGACGGAATCACAGTGTGGAGATTTGCTGCGCCGAGCGACAGGGTTGATCATGCTAGTGGGACTTAGGCAAAAAACACTCAAAAATAGCCTCAAATCTATATACAGAAAGACTTTGACATCGTTTTGCTTAGTTTCTTAATATATCTGGGTTTGGGCTATTTTTGAGCATAAGATGTATTCCTCTGACTCTGCATGGGTTTGAGGCTTATTTCTACCTCAAAAATGTTTAAGTCCCGTTAACGCACCTAATTAGGCCAAAACTACTTAGGCAAAACTTGCCTTAGTGCTGCTAAAAGTTGGTCAACGCTTTCCTTACGACTATTAAAGCCCATCAATCCTACGCGCCAAACAAGACCTGCGAGTTCGCCAAGACCACCGCCAATTTCAATATTATGTTCATTGAGTAACTGCCGAGCGATCGCTTTACCATCTACCCCTGTGGGAATGCAGACAGTGGTAAGCGTTGGCAGTCTATACTCTTGCTCAACGTGCATACTCAATCCTAAATTTTCCAACCCTTCCCAGAGATATTCGACATTTTTTTGATGTCGCTGCCAGGAGTTTGCTAACCCCTCTTCTGCAAGCAAACGCAATGCTTCCCGCAATGCATAGTATAAATTAATCGGTGCTGTGTGGTGATAGGTGCGTTCAGCACCCCAATACTTGCCCAGCAACAACATATCCAAATACCAGTTTGCAACCTTCGTTTGGCGTTGCTGCAATTTCTCAACTGCCCGCGCACTCATTGTAAAAGGCGAAGCACCAGGTGGGCAACCCAACCCTTTTTGGCTACAACTATAAGCTAAGTCAACTCCCCAAGCATCCAAAAACAAGGGGACGCCACCCAAACTTGTGACTGAATCCACTAGTAAGAAAGTGCCAAATTCACGACACAAATCAGCGACCCCTTCCAACGGTTGACGTGCGCCGGTGGAGGTTTCGGCATGAACAAGAGCTAAAATAGTTGGACGATGAGTTTTTAAGGCTGTTTGAAGTTCATCGAGGTTGAAAACTTGTCCCCAAGGTTTGGTAATGGTTCGCACATCTGCGCCATAACGTCCAGCCATATCCACAAGGCGATTACCAAAGTAACCAGCTACACCAATTAAAACCACATCACCGGGTTCAACGGCATTGGCGATAGTTGCTTCCATTGCGGCTGTTCCCGTACCACTGACTGCAATGGTGAGTGGGTTTTCTGTTTGCCATACGTAGCGTAGCAACGACTGAATTTCATCCATGAGTGTGAGAAAAGCTGGGTCAAGATGCCCAACCGGTGGGGTATTCATCGCCTGGAGAACTGTGGGATGGGCATTGGAGGGACCAGGCCCTAACAGTAAACGGGATGGCATTTCTAGCGGTGTGAGTTGCAAGCGCCCAGAGTCGTTGATGGAAATTGTTTGCGTCATAATCTGTGTTCGCTTAGACAATACTTACCGGATCATAGAGCGATGGCTTCGCCAACGCCAGAGGCGAACGCATCACCGATGTTTTAGTGAATCCGTCATTTGCCAGAAGATGCGATGTCTGACCACAAGCCCTTTGGGTTCGGGGGTTCGCAATCGACGCCAAGCGCCAAGACTGCGACCCCCTCACCGCTTTGCGTCTACGCCGCAACATATTACACTAATTTAAATAAAGTTTGACAGTGTACTTATTCACTTACCCGGAGAGATAATGATGGTTTTTGCTGGTAAACCACCAAATAATTTAGGTGTTAACAAGGGGAAATTAGCATCCTGTCCTAATTCCCCTAACTGCGTTTCTAGTCAGAGTGCAGATGCAAGCCACAAAATTCTACCACTGACTTTTACATCTACCCCACAAGAAGCGATCGCTAATCTTAAAAAGATTATTCAGTCCTTACCAAGAACCAAAATCATTACCGAAAGTAAAGATTATTTATATGCAGAATTTAAAAGTGCTTTACTGGGATTTGTGGATGATGTAGAATTCTATCTAGACCGGAATGCTAATATTATCCAAGTGCGTTCAGCCTCACGCTTAGGTGAAAGCGATTTGGGTGTCAATCGTCAACGAATAGAGACGATTAGAGCTAAGTTAAAGTAATTCGTACTTGATATAACGGTTCCCAAGTACATGAAGTAGATCAGATCAAAACCTCACCCCTAACCCCTCTCCTTATTAAGGAGAGGGGAGATAAATCTGTCTTATTAGGAAAGGTTATAATAAGGCTCGCTAACGTAATTCAATTACGAATTACAAATTAGTTAAACTGGACTGGATAACATCTGCGATCGCAACATTTGTGAGACTTAATTTATTTAAAAACTTTGACCCTCGACCCCGACTAATCTTTGCTGTCGGACTCGCTGTATTAGTTTCAGTAATCCTTCCGCTTTGGCTGCACTTACCCACTCGCATTCTCTGCGCTTGGAACTCCGGTGTTGACTTTTTCTTAGCCGTAACGTGGTGGAAGATGATCAAGGCTACCCCAGAAAAAATTCGCCGTTATGCTGAGAATGAATATGAAGGACATTTCGCTATATTCATGCTGGTGATCGCTGCGGCTTGTGCTAGTGTTTTAGCCATTGTGTTTTTACTAACTGATAAAAAAGGGGTGTCCAAACTTCTGCTTAACCTACATGTCATACTTTCAATTATGACCATTGTCGGTTCCTGGTTACTAGTGCATACGATGTTTGCAGTGCAATATGCACACAGCTATTACAAATACATTAATCGTAATAATAGTCAAGAAATCACCAGAGGTTTAGATTTTCCTCATAACGACTGTCCAGACTATTGGGAATTTTTATATTATTCTTTTGTAGTTGGCATGACTAGTCAAGTTTCAGATGTGGAGACGACATCACGCGATATGAGGCGCTTGACTCTGTTACATAGCATATTATCCTTCTTTTTCAATACCACCATTTTAGCTATGACTATTAATATCGTTGCATCGCTGATTTAAAAATTGCTTGACTCAGCCAAAAGTATTGACCGAGTTTACGATATTTAAATTTTGGATAATGGAAAAGAAGATTCAAAATCCAAAATTTAATGCATGTTTGAGACTTGCGAATTTAAACGCGAGAATAGGAGTATGTCACTAAATTAACTCGCGTGTTCCCAGTCACTGAGTAACTCATGCTGTTGTGCTGTTTTCTTGCATTTACGGAATGGTACTTTAGGAGTACCAATATTCATCCCAGGAAAAGACTGTTTTTTTGTCTTGGTGGGTCTATTTTCTTGTGTCGTTGAACTGAACTGTTGGGTTTCCATTCGTAAATAAATTTCTGATTAAAACCTGAACACCAATCAATCTATAACATCAATTTTAAAACGGCAAATTTAACTTTAAATTAAATAGCTTATTTCATACAAATATTCTGGGACAATCTGATCGCTAGAACATCAAATCAGTAATCCTGGAAGAACCTCTCCTACGTTCGCGTAGCGGCACGAAGTTTTAGCTCCCCCTTCCCTTGTCTAGGGTGTACACACAAGTCCTAAAAACCTAGCTTGATGAGGCTTTACTCGTTAAGAGTCGGAGACTCTTAACGCATTCATTGAGTATCTGATTCAATATTCTGACTGGAGGCAGAGCCTCTAATCAGGCATTCCCAGTCGGAGACTCTTAACGAGATACGAGATAAATGACGAAAGTTACCCTCTACATTCGACTTGTGTGTACACCGTAGCTTCCCTTGTAGGGAAGGGGGGGTTAGGTTTTTGATTACTGAATCGATGTTCTATAGCAGTCCTAAATCATTTGTGAAAATTTTTGTAGATTCCTCTCTCTGCGCTCTCTGCGCCTCTGCGGTTCGTTAAAACAGTAATTTTCACAACTCAGATAGGATTGCTATAGTAACTGGGGATTCTATTTAATTTATTAAGAGTTTTGCTCACGCTTGTTTAGTCATTACTGCTAAATTCACTACACATTCAGGAAACTGACGCTTTAATGCTGGAAAAACCGGACAAGGCGCTTGTTCTTGTAAATTATCCGGTTTACTCCAAGTAAAGGGGGCTTTCTGCGCTGCTGACATCCACACCAGACGCTTTGCTCGTGTCATCGCAACGTAGAGTAAACGGTACTCCTCAGATATTTTCAAATGCTTTGCTTGTTCCCATGCTTGCGTAACATCTGGTATGGTAGATTCTCCGTGGAGAGCAGCACGAATTTGGGCGCGGGCTACCTCTGATAAGGTAAAATCCCCTAAGAACTGGCTTTGGGGAGGAACCCAAAATCTGCCAGGAATTAAGTTTTCGTGGAGAAAGGGAAGAAACACATAGTCCCAATCCAGCCCTTTGGCTTTGTGCATGGTAATAATGGTCAGTTGGCCGGGACGTGTGTAACGTGCTTCCGAATCGTCGGTTTCCACTGGTTCAAACCGTTCGGAACTGACGATTTCACTTAAAGCTGACAGCATTTCCCCCATCGAACTATTGCCAGCTATCTGCTGGTTTACCCGTTCTGCGAGTTTGTCAGCAGTTGCCAATTCTGCCTGTTCATAATTTAAGGTCAAAGCGAGAAAGGAAATTAGCTGGTACAGGGGCAATTCCAAGCGAGCGCGGAGTAAGCTACGACACAAGCGAGCAGCTTTTTGGACTGTTTCTGGCTGGGGTGCTGCTAGGGGACCAGGATATAAAAATTCTTCTGGGAGACTAGCAAGGGCGTTGAGGTCTTGGGTAGGAATTAATTGGCGCTGTACTAATACTTCTAATGCGGCTTTGAGGTAATCGGGAGAGTGGGGGCGATCGCAAAATTGCAGTAATGCTAAAATTTCTTGGGGGACATGGGAACGGCGATCGCGTTCTCCCACATCGTAAAGTGTAATATTATGCTCTTTGCACACAGGTGTCAGAGCCTCTGCTAACCATCGTCCTTGGCGATTTTCTCGGACTAAAATCGCGGCACTATTTTCTGTTGGGTCTTCGCCAAATAATTCAATCACCCTTTGAGATAACAATTCAACGGTGTGATGAATGTCACGCGGTGTATAAAGTTCCAATCCTCGTCCGACTGGTGCGGGGTTGGCGTTAGTTTGTGGATCACCAACTTCAACAGGGCGAATTGTCTGTAAGCGAAATGGTACTTGTCGATTGATAGGAGTCTGTTGTTTGTTGTTGGCTGCTGCTAACGACTGAGTATTGATCCATTTGAGGGCAAAGTTAGCCGCTTCAATGATAATTCTAGTACTGCGACCAGCTTGATCCATCGTTGCCAATTGTTTAATGCGATCGCACTCTTCGCAAAATTGCCGAAAATAAATCGGATCAGCTGGGGTAAATGTGGAGTTAATCGCTTGGTTGGGGTCGCCAACTCGGACTAGATTAAGTGAGGAGTGAGGAGAGACGCGATTAATCGCGTCTGTACAAGAATTATCTCCCTTATCTCCCTCATCTCTGTGATCTCCCCTTGCTCCCCCATCACTCGCCAAAATTTCTAACAACTGCGTCTGTAGGGGGCTAGAATCTTGGGCTTCGTCTTCAAAGACGGCGAAAACTTGGTTTTGTTCAATGCGACGGGCGCTGTCGTTTTCTAAAACGCGCAGTGCGGCTAAAATCATATCGTCGTAGTCAATGAAGTCACGCGATCGCATTAAGTTTTGATATTGCTCATACAATCCCGCCGCTACGCTCAAAATTGCATATTCTTCTCTTGTTTGTTTACTCCACTCCCGCAACTTTTCTGGTGATATCCCAGAACTTTTTGCTTCATGAATTACCGTATTAGCCAATTCCGGTAATACTTCTGTTCGCAGCACCGATTGGCGACGCAACCTCTCTGTCTCTTCTCCATCAAATTGATGACCTTCTAATAACCGCAAATATATTCCGGAATTATTTGCAATCCATTGCTCTACAGATGTTCTGATCAAGCGGTGACTTTGGGTTGGTGTAATTAATGTGACATTTTCTAATTGCAAACCTGACAAATCAGAATGGCGGCTGGCAATATTTAACGCTAAACCATGTAGCGTATAGACAAAAAAGCCCATCTGAGGTAGAGATAAATCATCTCGTAAGAATTTGCGAATCTTCGCTTTAATATTGGCAGCAGCCGAGCGAGTAAAAGTCACAACTATCAAGTGACGGCGGTGAGATGAACGTTCATATTGACGGGCGATCGCGATCGCCGCCGCCGCCGCCATTCCAGTAGATTTACCTGCACCAGGAACGGCAGAAATAGCCAAAGGACCAGATTGCCAGTCAGCCATTTGTTGTTGTCCAGGGCGTAGACTGTTGCGGATTGCGAGAATCTTCTCCCGTAAAGGAAGAATAGGCGATCGCCCAGAAAATTCTGAGTGGAGTGATTCTTGAGGCACAGCAGCAGCAGTAAAATTAGAGTCGGACATATCAAACTTTTATATTTTAAATAGATATTGAATGTAATTCCCAAACCGCACATATGAATAATCTTCGGTGATTATTAATCCCAAATTACTAGATTGCTGATAGTAGTCTGTAAAAATGTGAAGTGGTAAATAACATTCAGTCCTACAGATTGATTCCTTTGAAATAACAGAGGCAACCTGAAGAGAAACCCTTGAATAGAACAAATAACGCTTGGCTAATTTGTTTTGAGGGGGACACCTTGCCGTGTCCCCCTAATCAGCGGCAAAAGTGTCCTTGAATCTGCCTTCTGATGTTTAAGTTACAGCAGAATTCAAGTATTTGAACCACATCTGTCGTAGGGGCTTTAGCATTGCTCATTGGTGTCAACTTCAGCTAGAAATAGCTTAACTGTAAGCTTCGTCACCCGCCTTGAAATAAATTTCTTGGCTAATAGCTAAAGTCTACTTCAGTAGACTTTAGATTTTTGCGGATATTTAGTAATCTTTAGATTACTTTTGCTATTAGCAAGGAACTTCAGTTCTTTGCGGGATATAGCTTTTACGTTAAGTTGAGACGTATGAGCAATGCTGTGCCCTTACTGCGTGGTCTATTTACCTGAAAATAGCTGTAATACGTTCTTATTTAAAACTAACTCCTAGCGTATAGGACAAATCAGGTTCAGAGTTGGTACCAAAGAAAGTTCCATTATTTTGAGGCAAGAAAGAATCTTTACTCACTGAAATGGAGTAAGTACCTGCACCCAGTAACCCGGTGATTGATGAGGATTTTTGACTGGTGATTAAAGTCCCATAATCCTTAAACAGTCCGATATTTGTTTTTCCCGATCCCACTGTATTGATAGTGACGGTTCCTGAATTTGGTAAATAAAATGTAAAAAAGTCAACATCGGGATTGCCCCCCGCTTGAGGGGTTGCTAACTCGCCTGAGATATTAACTTTTGAGCCTGATGATAGGGAACCTAACCCTTCAGCATTACCCAGTGTGTTGTTTGTACTTTGTCCAGCTTCTTCCCGCTCATAGAAAAGGAAATCATCACTACGAAGTTGGAGATTGTTTTTCCCCTGCACAATACCGATGAGCTCATCTGTCTGTCCCGATTGCTCTGAAAATATTCGTGTGTTACCTCCAACAGCTTGTAAGCGGTAGTCCTGTGGAGTTCCTTTGAGTTGAATTCGATCTTGGCTAGAGTCGAAGTCAGTAATAGTAGCGAAGTCCCCAAAACCAGGATTCGTACTGTTGTTATCGTCGTAGAAAACATTTACAGCGTCCCCCAGGACAAATGTATCTGCCCCAGCCCCGCCAGTCAAAGTATCAATCTCCCCTAATCCAGGTGGAAGCAGACTACCAGGATAAACACCGATGAGGATATCGTTTCCAAGTCCCCCATTGAGTATGTCATTGCCAGGCCCGCCCTGTAGACTATCATTGCCGTCCTGACCATTGAGGATATCATTACCAAAATTACCGTCTAGTGTGTCATTGCCTGCTCTCCCATTCAGAGTGTTGTTAGCACTATTACCAAAGACGAAGTTGTTAAGATTGTTACCCGTCCCGTTAATAGGGTTAGTTCCGAGCAGCTTCAAGTTCTTCACATTGGCACCCAGTGTGTAGGTGACAGAAGACTGCACGCTATCCTTGCCGAAAATAATTGCCATTTTATCTCTCCTGAATTTGTCAGTAATGATTATAGGTACAAAGCCGATTTAAGTATTGCCCCTTTTAAGGAACTCCTAGAACAAGGGAAAATTACAGGCTAGTACTGCTTTGCAGAATTATATTTCGTTAGGAAACTAAATCGAAAAAACAGGAACTTGTTTTTGGCTCAATAATTCTGGCTATAAAATATGAAGATACCGCAAAAGCTAAAATCACAAAAAAAATGCTTAATTTCTTAAGCATTTTCCTCTCCTGATAAGTTAAGTAGGCGAGAATAAATCAAACTATATTAAGTAATCTTAAAAAATAGAAGTTGGCTCGTAGTCAGGGCTTTAGCTATCAAATTCGAGCTGAAGCCCTGATTACAAACCTTTAATTATTAACGCCGTTCTACTTACATCTCTTGAGATTCTTGATCTGGTGCATTCTATTAAAATTTACTCGTCAATCTGCCATGAATCCTTAGTTAATTCTTCATCCAGGATTTTCTTCGGACGCACAATGATAATAATTTGTCCTAGTAGAGGAATTTCCGGCTCAGTTTCAAACCACTGAAAATCTAATTCACCACCATTTTCAACAACAAAGTAGTTGGAGATATCCCATTCTCGTTGGGCACGATCTATGACTACTACTACGGGTTCTATTCGACTTTGGTTTTGGATCGGGAAGCGATCGCTATTGGCGATAATTACCACTGGATCTTCTGCCGCCAACAGCACTTGCCAACCTGGTAACGATACCCAAGTTTGCTCTCCAGAAAATTTGACCATGCGAAATGGTTCAATTTCTGTCACTATGGGCACAGCTTGCAAGTCTTGCCGCGACAATGGCAACTCACCGACTACGGGAACAATTCGGGGTAATTGTTCTTCAGATTCCAGGCGGTAAAAAGGTAAAATTGGAGCCGGACGCTGGGGAATGGTAGTAAAATCAGTCAATAGCTGTTCGATTTTTGTCCTTGCTTCTGGTGTATGAGCAAAGCGTAAACCTTTGGCGATCAGACGCGATCGCTGTTGCAAATCTGTATTTTGGCGTGCCCGTTTCCAAACTTGGTAAGCAACTGCATCCCCAGGATGGGCAGAAAACCCTTCTGGTAAAAGGCGGAAATAGGAGAACTCTTTAATTGCTTTGGCTACTTCCCGCGCCTCATCGGCATCGACTTTCTGGACGAAAATCAGTTCGGCGGCGCTGGCGCGTTCTTCTTGGGTGAGCAAACGCAGTTCATATAAAATATCACTGCCGCGTATGGCATAGTGCGATCGCGTTGCTGGCGAAGCTCCAAATTTTTCCAAAGAATTGTAAACTTGAGAACCAACAACCACCTGATTTTGTTGAATTGGCTCAAATCCAGTCGCCTCAAAAATTTCTTGGGGATTGTAACCGGTTTTTAGCAACGAGGCGATCGCCATTCCCCATTCCACCCAGTTGCCTTGTTTTTGCCTCAGCTTTCGCAGTAATTCTTGTGCCTCATCGTTGGTAGCATTTTCTTCGGGATTCTGAGCGTTGGGTGGTAGATCAGTCATAATCGGAGTGCAGGCTTCAACTTGAGAGGTTGATTAACACCTCATGAGCAAGTCTTATTCTAATCTATTAACTACCCAGACCTACTGCCTTGAGTTCATCTGTAAAGACTTATCTCAACTTTAATTTTGAGATCGTAGGTTAGCACAGATGTGCGCCCTGACTGCGCGTTGCATTCAAAGGAGGTTTGTTAGCGTACCTGATCCACGATCAAAACTGTCATAGTTAAGCTGATTTAGTTAGTTTTTCTAGGGCATTTTTTTCTAATTCAGATATTTGGACAGGCAAATATCTTCTGTAGCACTCATAATTAGCGTATTTAGAAATGCGAATAAGTCCGTATAAACACTTGATAAAATTCCGCTATTCTCAACTAAGCTTGGTATGGAATATAACAAGATAGTGAATATTTAAAGGAAATATCTTATGGATAAGCCCAATCTCGAAATTGATAAACTCCAACATCAAGTAATGACTCTTGAACGACCAAAAAAGCTGAAAATCCTAGTAGTTGACGATGAGCCAGATAATCTCGATCTGCTTTATCGCACCTTTCGACGCGACTTTAATGTTCTGAAAGCTGATAGTGGGGTGAACGCCCTAGAAGTTTTGGCAGCAGAAGGGGAGGTAGCGGTGATTATCTCCGATCAACGGATGCCAGAAATGAAAGGAACTGAATTTCTCAGCAAGACTGTACCTCAGTTCCCCGATACGGTAAGAATAATTCTCACCGGATTTACTGATATTGAAGACTTGGTAGAGGCGATTAATGCGGGGCAAGTCTACAAATATATCACCAAGCCTTGGGACCCAGGGGAACTGAAGGCAGTGGTGCAAAGAGCAGCAGAAACCTACGACTTGCTCAAGCAACGCACAGAAGAATTACGCCGTGCTCATGCTCAAATGGCGCTGCTGAGTGTTTTGGTACAGGTAACTCAAGCAGCTTCTAGCTTAGAGGAAACTCTGGCTCCAATTGCTAGGGCTGTGAGTCAGACTTTTGGAGCAGAAGGCTGTATCCTACAACTTACAGATGGAAACACTCTGATTGCGACTCAAGGAACTTACAGCGATACAGGTACAATAGAGAATTGGCTATCTCTTGACCCACTAACAAGGGAAGCGATCGCCACCGGGCAAATGCAAGTTTCCTTAAATGTACTTAAAGACACTAAACTAGTTGATGCTATTCACTACCAAAATACGGGTGTGGAAGCACATTTAGTTATCCCAATTAGCTACCGCAATGAACTTTTGGGCGTATTGTCGTTACAGTGGAAACAACCCTGCACTTTGCGAGAAGATGAATTAGTGCTAATTAATTTATTAGCGCAACTGGTAGCGATCGCTCTTACTAGTAGTCGCTCCCATTAGAGTATTGTGTAATTGTCATTAGTCATTTGTCCTTTGTCAAAAACCGATGACTAATGCCCAATGCCCCATGCCCAATGCCCAATGACTTATTGACAAATGACTAACGAAATTCAGTCCATTTTTAACCGTATTGCTCCAGTTTATGACCAGTTAAACGACTGGTTGAGTTTGGGACAGCATCGAATATGGAAGGAAATGGCAGTTAAATGGAGTGCAGCTAAATCGGGCGATACTGCACTCGATTTGTGTTGTGGTAGTGGTGATTTAGCTTTACGTTTGGCACGGCGTGTAGGAGCAACAGGACAGGTGTATGGAGTAGATTTTTCCCCAAACCTGCTAAAAATTGCTTCATTACGCTCACATTGGCAGTACCCCCAACCGGCGTTGGCTTTGCCCAACCTAGGCATCGCCTGGGTAGAAGCCGATGTGCTAAATTTACCCTTTGACGATAACCAATTTGATGCCGCAACAATGGGCTATGGTTTAAGAAATGTTAAAGATATTCCCCGCAGTCTCCAAGAGTTATACCGTGTTTTGAAGCCGGGTGCTAAAGCCGCAATTTTAGACTTTCATCGACCGAGTAATTTTCAGCTACGTACCTTTCAGCAGTGGTATCTGGACGGTTTTGTGGTGCCAGTCGCCAATTATTTAGGCTTAAAAGAAGAATATGCTTACATCAGTCCCAGCTTAGACCGTTTTCCCATCGGGAAAGAGCAAATAGAGTTAGCTCATCAAGTTGGTTTTGCTGTTGCCACACATTACCCCATTGCGAACGGTATGATGGGAGTGCTAGTGGTAAGTAAGTTAGGAGTTATTAGTTAAAAGTTATGAATTATGAGTAGTGATAAATTCTCATTTAAAATTTATCATTCCTAACTCCTAACAGACGCGATTAATCGCGTCTCTCACTCTCAGATATAAACTCCTAACTTTTTTAATTCTTCCCTGTGGACTGGTCTCACCTTTGGCTTTATGTGTCTCCCCCGGTACTGGGTGGAATTATTGGCTATTTCACAAATGATATAGCGATAAAAATGTTGTTCCGTCCTTACCGAGCAATTTACATTGCTGGGCGAAGAGTACCCTTCACTCCTGGATTGATTCCCCGCAACCAGGAACGTCTAGCTAAGAACATTTCCGATACAATCATGAAGTCACTGCTGACGCCAGAAGAATTGCAAAATCTGGCGCGGCGGTTGTTGCAAACAGAACGCGTGCAAGCAGCAATTCTCTGGTTGTTACGGCTGGCAATTGAACAAATCAAAACGGATAAAAACCAAAAAAGCGCCAAAATTGTGGCGGTAATTTTACGGGATTTACTAGGGGAATCCTTGCCACGATTACTCAAGGTTTTAGCACGACGTGAAGACTTTTTGGAAGCGCAAATCAATCAAATTTTTGACCAGATATTGCTGGAATTTCAACTGAGTGAAGAACAAGCCACGCGGCTTGCTGATTGGTTGTTGCAAGTAGTTCTACCGCCGGATGTACTACGCCAAGCGATAGTCGATTTTTTGACCGATCGCACAATTCAAATTATTGATGAAGGCTTCCGCGAAAAAAGCAGTGGTACTTATTGGGTAGTAGCGAATTTATTTGGCTTACGTAATACTCTGACGCGGTTACGAACTTTTTGCTTGGATGAAAAGGAGGCTACCAATAGTCGCTTGCAGGAATTGACTCAAGATTTGAAAATGCGCGATCGCATTCGGAAATTACTGCAAAATTTATCATTACAAAACTTGCCAATGGGTACGGTGCGGCAACTACGAAAGACTACCCGCGAAAGTGTCCGCCATTACCTGCAAAACAGTGGCAGCGATTTTTTACAAGGATTAACTGATTCTGTTGATTGGGAAAATATTGCTGGAGTGCTGCTGAATCGTCTTAGTACTTCACCTGTTGTCAGTACTTCTTTAGAAGTGATGAGTCAAGAGTTGGCTCTAATTTTAGATAAGTATTTGGAAAAAGATTTAGAAGTAATTGTGGCGCAGGTGATTCCGATTTTGTCGATAGATGAAGTGATAGTTGATCGTGTAAAATCAACCTCACCGGCTGATTTAGAAGCTGCAATTGAGGGAATTGTCAAAAATGAATTGCAAGCGATTGTGACTTTAGGTGGTGTTTTGGGTTTGGTTATCGGGTTATTGCAGACAGTGTTTTTAATATTAAGTCAATATTAATTTTTTGTTTTTCCTGTAAATTTTTATCAAATTATACTTTGAAGTTGCCTAGATTCTGAAATTGAGCGATCGCTTAACTCAAAATCTGTGCTAAATCCAGCACAAACCCAGGCAATATATCTTCACCTGATAAGCTAGTAGGCGATTGCAAAACCTCAACATCCTGTCCTGGGCGGTAAATTTCCACCTGTTGGTTCTGGGGGTCAATCAGCCAGCCTAAACGCACACCGTTGTCAATGTACTCCTGCATTTTTTGCTGCACAGTCTTTAAGCTATCTGAAGCAGAGCGCAATTCTACCGCAAAATCGGGAGCGATCGGTAGGAATTTACTAGGGTCTGGATTCAGGGCTTCTAATCGCTCCCGGCTCACCCAAGATGCATCAGGAGAGCGATTTGCACCATTGGGGAGTTTGAAACCCGTTGAGGAGTCAAAAGCCAAACCTGTGCCATCAGCGTCAGCCCAATTACCTAAGCGCTGTGTCAGTCTACTATTGCGATTTCCGGTTTCCCATCCAGTTGGTGGCATGATAATTAATTCTCCCTCTGCCGTGCGCTCAAGTCGCAAATCTCGATTATTTTGACACAGTTGGAAGAACTGCTCATCTGTTAGTTCAATGGTGGGGCTAAGGTTCAGAATCAGGGCAGTCATAGTTGCCTCTCAATCTTGCTAACTGTAGCGTAGCACTGGGTTGACATCGTAGGTTGACCAGCTAATAATTACCATGCTAACTAGAGAGCTATTTCCAATCATGTAGAAATTTGTTTCGCTGTTATCTGTCTGATAACAGCAGATGAGGGTTGAGGTTTTTTCTCTCAGCTTTTACTAGCAGCAAGCTGTATTCAATCACACCTTTTTATTGTTCTGTTGACTTAGCGCATTTAGTCTAAATTTCAGAACCTGCCCTCGCCCAAAAGTAAACAGAGAAAGCGTTATAGCTCTCATTGAATGCTTATGGCATCATTTTACTATGCTATTACTCTTTTAGTATTAAATTTTACATATAGTTTATAATTCTCTTATTTCAAGGCTTATATTGTAAATCTGACTAATATTAGAGAGTATATTAAATGAAAGAAAGACAAAAAATCACTAGGTTTAACGGAATATCAAAGTGGTTATCTAACTCAGTTAGTGAATCTGAAGATAAGCGGTACACACATCGTCTGCTCAGAGAAGATAAAAGCCAACGAGATATCATTCTCAATGAATTAATATTAATCGTTCAAAAAGCCCATGAAGATGCTCGATATCGTCTTCGTAAATTAGCAGGAAATTCTCTCGCTCCATTTGGAGATTTTTCAGAAAGCGATCCAAGCTATGGCTATCCTGAGCGTCTTAATATTATATCCCGTCAGGGTTATTTTGGAGAGATATTTTCAGGAATCATTGCTGAAAATTTTGCTCCTTTTGGGCAGGATGATTGGGAAGTTCCTGCTTTTCTTTTTCGATTTCATCTAGTTGAATTTCAGCATTTAGAATTTCTAAGTCAAACTAACGAGATTGCAAAAAAGCGACCTGGACGTACAGGTGATGATTGTCTTGCTTTTCTACGTAACAGCGAAGGAGTAATTATTGCTTCTCTAGTTTGTGAAGCTAAATGCACAACTAATCATTACACAAAAATGATAGCTGAAGCACATGAAAAGGCAAGTGAGCCACATATAAAGCCTGTTGATATTCCACAAATAATTGAGGTTTTGGGGGATTACGATGATCCTTTTTCATCTGAATGGGTTAACTCTCTAAGAGTTTTGTGGCTAGGATCAGTTGATAAAAATTATGAACGCTGTGATTTAATTAGTTATATTTGTGGTAAACATCCTGTCATAAATCCAACGTGGATATCTCCCGACAAACCACACGAACAATATACAGCAGGAAGAAGACTTGAAGCAGTTGAAATTCATCTTCATGAAGTTGAAAATCTTGTTATAACTGTCTATAGTCAGCCAGCAAGTGCAACACCTTCAGTACATATTTCTACCCAGACAGTTCAACAACCAGATGATTCAGAGTTTGCTTTTGCAACCTCTGATGTCATAGTAGAGGGGGAAGTTCTGCAAAATGAGATGACTCAACCAAGTAACGAAGTCATTGCTTTAGCGGCAGAACTACAAAATAGTCTGGCAGGTAGCAGACTAACACCAGCAATTGCAAAACTTTATAGCCAACATACCAGACTTCGCGCAGGAGGAAAGGGATTAACTGGGTGGCGAGAAGATGAAGCAGGTGAACGATTAAATGATGCTATGCGCCTTATTGAGGCTGCATTTATCCAGCGAGAAGCTGGAGATACTAACTGGCTTAATGGAATGCTACGGGCTGCTGAGTTATTTGAATGGCTATCTCATCCCCAACTAAACCCGGATATTTTACCAATTCGTTTACTTGCAGCAGCTGTGTATGAACTTGCTGGTTATCCTGCTAGGGCTGCGGGTTTACTCAATGAAGATACAAGTGAGGGAGTAGAGTCAGAAATTCTACGTTCTTTGCTAAAAGCTGATTTTCCCAGTTTATTGCAACGGTTGACAGAATATTGGGCAACAGCAACATCATCAAATTTGCAAAGTGAAACAAGTCTTCTTTGGGATAATACTGATACAGATGCTGATAGATTTAACAAGTTGATTGTTAAAGAAACTGCTAGTTCTTTAGGAATTTTATGTGCAAAAATGCGCTGGGGAAATGAACCAAGATTAGAAAAAGCTATTGAAAAACTTTCTGCTATTGCTAAGGTGCTTCTTCATGGACATAACACTTATTCTTGGCTTTTAGGTAAGTTATGTGCTGAAGTTGCCTCTGTATATATAGAAACTTCTCTACGACATCATCTAGAAGCACTTTCTCAGATGATTACCCAAAGTGGTAAAACTTTCTTGGAGCGTTATTTACGCCAAAGTTATCAAAACCGTAAAGCTTTAGCATGGCGTTCTCAAATTTGTGGAATTGAACGACTAGCAACAATAGAATCATTTGCGCTCTGTACCCCTACAGGTTCAGGAAAAACAACAATAGCTGAAATTGCAATTCTGCAAAGCTTGTTCTTGGAAACAAAAAATTATAACAATTTTAGTAGCTCGGCTCCTTTAGTAATGTACTTAGTGCCAAGCAGAGCGCTTGCCACAGAAGTTGAATCAAATTTATCTCGTGTTTTAAAGCGTTCTACTAATAACAATGTAATAATTACAGGTTTATATGGAGGTACTGACTGGGGACCAACAGATGTATGGCTGACATCAGAAAAGCCAACAGTTTTAATTTGCACTTATGAAAAAGCAGAAGCTTTGATCAAATTTTTAGGATCTCTATTTATCCGTAGAGTATCGCTTATTGTACTTGATGAAGCCCATGCAGTTCAATTTGATGGTAATAAAAATTCTTTGCAGAAAGCTGAAAATAGATCCTTACGCTTGGAATCTTTAGGTGCAAGACTGTTTACCTATATAGAACAAAATCACAGCCGAATTATTGCGCTATCCGCTGTTGCTTCAGAAACAGAAGTAGCATTAGCAAACTGGATAGAAAATCAAACCAACGCTAGCCCAGCAAAGACGTATTACAGAAGTACACGCCAATTAATAGGGCGGCTTGAATGCTTACCAGGAAGAAGATTTGAAATACGCTATGACTTACTTGATGGCAGAAGATTGGAATTTGAGGAAGGTGGTAAAGCTGATACACCTTTTATTCCACGTCCTTTTGAGGCATATCACCCTGCACCTAAATGGGAAAAAGAAGGTCCAGAAAAACGGCTACGCCCTTATCTTTTTTGGGCAGCTATGCATTTAGCTGCACCAGATGAAAAAGGACAAAGACGTGCTGTTCTTATTTCAGTCACACAACAGATTGGTGGTTATGCTGAAGACTTCCTCAAATTATTGAATTCAACATGGTCAAAAGTAGAAAAGCCTTCATTTTTTAAAGATCCTAGTGTTTTGCAGTTTAATAATGTACCAATCAAGTTTTGGACTATTCTGCTTGATACAGACTGTCTAGCTGGTATTTTATTTTTAGGATCAAAAAATTATAATATTTGGCAAAAGTGTTTACGTTCCTGTGAAGATTATTTCGGTACTGAATCCCGCGAGTATAAGTTGCTAAAGAAAGGAATTATAGTACATCACGGAAAAATGCCAGGTTTGATGGCTAGATTACTTATCGATGTAATAGATGAAAAAATCGTACATTTAGTTTTAGCAACATCAACTCTTTCTGAAGGGGTTAATCTTCCTTTTGAAACAGTATTAATTCCAAGTTTAAGACGTGGTAAAGGAGAACTAAATATTCGTGAATTTGGTAATTTAGTTGGCCGTTCTGGAAGACCTGGATTTGGCACAGAAGGACGTAGTTTAGTATTACTTAGTAATCCATCAACAGATTGGAGCGACAAAGAAGCACGTAAAAGATACTTATCTTTGATAGGAGAATTAGAGAATCAAACACAGGCAATTAACCCAAATGCAAATCCTCTAAGTCCTCTAGCAGAATTACTGCTACGTTTGGAAGAACAATGGCAGCTAATTTCTAGTTCTAATAGACAGGATAATTTTTTAACCTGGCTGGAAAAAACTGCACCGATTGACTGTGGCAATAATCTTTCTGATGCACAATTATCAGCTATTGAAACTTTAGATTCCCTGGATAGTATTTTACTGTCTGCAATTGTTGAAATTGAACAGCTAGCAGCTGAAGATTTAAGCCCTAATGAATTGGAGGAGCAACTGCAAAAAATTTGGCAACGAAGCTTTGCTCATTACGCCAGCCGTGAACAAGAAAGATTAGAAAATTTATTTATCAGCCGAGGTGTGGCACTGAAAACAGAAATTTATAAAGATTTATCACAGCGTCGGTGCTTGTATCGCACTAGTTTACCACCACGTGATGGAAATCAGCTTTTAACTCTCTATCCTAGACTTAAAGAACAATTAGCAGTGGGTGGAGATTATGCTATTTGGACAGTAGAAGAACGCTTTAATTATATTCAAAATACAGTTAGTATTTTAACCAGTTTATCGAAGTTCAAACTGATAGATCCATCAGGAAAGGTTACTTGGAATGAAATATTACGCTGGTGGCTTGACCCTACTAAAGCAATTAAAAAACCGAAACCGACTCAAATTTCAAATTGGCATTCATATATTAGTCAAAATTTTGGATATAGATTCAACTGGGGCTTAGGAAGTGTTATTGCACTAGCAATAGATGAAGCTTTTGGTGGCGAGTTAGTTGAATCATCCCTCGAAAACTGGTCACAAACTGGGCTACCTTGGATTGTTTTCTGGATGAAAGAACTTATCGTATGGGGAACTTTAGATCCTATAGCTGCATATTTGCTTGCTAAAGTAGAAGATGTAACAACTCGTAAACAAGCTGAAGAATTAGCGCAAACTTACTATCAGTATATTAGCGAAAGAGAAACAGAAGCCAATGAACATCTTAATGCAATCAATATCAAAAATTGGGTAGAGCAATCATTTTCTAGTGTTGAACGACATTTACCAACACTCAAACCTCCTAATCAAATTAACGTCAATCTGCTGAGAGATTTCAGTAAGGCTCCAAGTAAAAATTGGAGAGTAGTACCAGTAGAAATTGGGGACGATATTCAATGGTTTGATTTAGCAGGATTTCCGCTTGCAATTTGTCAAAAGCCTGAAAAGTGGCAGTCTGATTTTCTAAATACCTACGACTTCATGCTAGATGCGGAAAATCGATTTGTTTCATCAAAGATTTATGTTTGACTCTGCAAGGGATGCTTTGTCACCAAAGGCTTAATATATGCTTGTAGAGTATCTTTAACTTTAGAAGGCTGACGAACTGGAGCGATCGCAGAATAATCTGGTTTTACTGTCCAGTCGTAATGCCGAAGCAGTGTGGAAAGCACAATTTTCATTTCCATCTGGGCAAATTCCATGCCTAAACAACTGTGCGAACCATAACCAAAACCTACTAGTGCTAAGGGATGTTTCTTATTTTCTTCACGAGGTGGTGCAAAGCGATCGGGGTCGAAGCGATCGGGATCAGTGTACAGTTCTGGTAAGCGGTGAGTCAGCATCGGCGAAATAGTCACATACCAACCTGCTGGGATGCGATAGCCTGCATACTCAATATCCTTGAGGACGCCACGATTATAGGCATACACTGGGGGATACAGCCTTTCTGCTTCTTTTAGCACGTTGGTTAACTGTGGAAGTTGTTTGAGATGGGACAGGCTAAGGGGATTATTTCCCACAACTGCTAATTGTTCTTCACGCAGTCGCTCTCGCCACTCTGGGTGATTACCTAATTCAAATATTACCCAACTCAGCAAGGAGGCTGTCGTCTCATGTCCAGCAAACAGCAGTAGTAATGTTTCGTTGATTATCTGTGTTTCGCTCAACTTGTTACCGTCTTCATCAACAGCCGCTAGCAGCAATCCCAAAACATCTTTTGATTCTTCTAAGTTACCCTGCTCGATACGCTGGGCGATCGCTTGATTCAAGAAAGCTACTAACTTACCCCTAGCATTTTGACCACGACCATATAAAGTAAAAGGGACATTCCATTTGAATATTGCCAGACTGCTATCTATCAGTTGTGTAAACCACTGACTGGTTTGCTCAACTTCGCTCTTGTTTTGACTTCCCAAAAAGAGCCGAGTTGCAACCATCAAGGTAAGTTGGCGGAAACTAGAATTTAAGGGAATCGTTCGCCGCTCTCCCCAATCTTTGAGGAAATCTTGCACAATATTTTGAATCGTGTCGAAGTATGTCGCGATCGCTTTTCCGTGAAATGCTGGATACATTAAGCGGCGAGTTAGGCGGTGTTCTTCCCCATCTTGTGATAAAATATTGTTGCCAAATGTTGGTTCTAGAAAATACCACCCTATCCGCGACGACATATTTTCCGCTTGTTCCACCAGCACCAGCCGATTAGCATCAGGGCCAATTAAATAAGCACGTTTACGTCCCATGACGCTTGTCTTAAAAACTGAACCATGTTGCTGGAATCGTCGCCACAAATACAACTCTGAACCCCGAAATATTTCTAAAGTCTCCCCCAAGATGGGTAAGCCATAGCTACCAGGCATTTCTTCGGCGGATTTTAGCTGCCGCATATTTGAGTACCTCTAACAGGAATTAGCTACAGTATCTACTTAATTGTAAAGCGCAATTAGGCTTTGTAAATCCAAATTACCAATCGCGGTACAGTTTTTCTGCGTAGAACATAATCTCTTCATTTGGCAATCTAATTTTTGATTTTTGCCGAGGATACAAACTTTCAACTGCACCTGTATCCTGTTCAATAACAGTCGATGCTACTTGTAAAACTGAATTTTTAAACATAAATTTCATTAAAGGATTGACTACTTTGGCATATATCAAAATAAACGTCTTGGTGATTTTTTCTGTTTCAGGGTAGAGAATATGAATTTGAGCAATATCACCAATCGGTGTTTTAGCAAAAAAAGCTGTAGTTGAAGGAAAAGCGTATTCGAGTGTGTTACTGAGATTTTTGGGTAAAATGCCTAAAACGGGGTTTTTGAGAATTTCCCCTAGTGTATTATCATCTCTCCTCAAATCTTGTTTGACTGTGGCATAATATCCTTTTTCTTCAAAAGAACTGACATGGCAATATGTAATTTTAAATAGTTCTTTATGAGTCCCATTTTGGTGGTTATAGTCATAGCTCACCATCAGGTTACTCAAAAATTCACCCTGAATACTTTTGTTTCCAGTTACTCCGATGAATTGGTATTCATCGACAATTCTCTGATGCAAATCTGGGATGGGTAATCTTGGTTCAAATCCAGCATACGTCCAGATACAATCATTGCTAATAATTAGCTCTAATGGTTTGGTAATTGGCTGAGTGTCCTTTTTTTCTCCTTCCTGTAGTCTGCCTTGTCCATCAAATTCTAGTGCATGAAAAGGGCAAGTAATAGTATCTCTCTCTTGACAAATCCAACCATCTGATAAGGGTGCTTGCATGTGTGGGCAGATGTTATCAAGGGCAAATACTTCGCCTTTTTGGTTTTGCCAAATGACATAATCCTGTCCGTTTAAAGTTATTTTATTGGGTTGATTCAATCCTAATGTAGATTTGTGCGCGATTAACCAAGGCGCACCTGGTAAAATTGGTTCCATTTTTCCTCCGAAATATTGAGAAGTTATTTGTTTTAAGTTCGCTAGATGTGTTAGCAAAATGTCACGAAATCTTGAAATTTAAAAGTTGTAGATAAGCTGGTGTCGCCTGTCCTACATTGCTCTTTTGAATGTCAATTGGGATAATTAAAGTCTTGTCTGCAATGGACGAACTAATACTACCGGACATTTGCTCGGCTAACTTTGATTACTGCATTGCTGAATTATGCGATTAACTAATTTTTTAGTTAGTATAAATGTAATAAATTTCATCTTCTATGTCAACTACTAACCAATTTTTTAGTTAATATATTTTCGTTATGATCATGGAGCAACGTGAGTCGTTCAACGCAGTCAAAATTTTCATCTAAAAAGCCGCGTCAGGTGCGCGATGCAGAGGCGACGAAAAAGCAGATTCTCGATGCGGCGGAAGCGGAGTTTTCTAGAAATGGACTCAGTGGAGCGCGGACAGAGGCGATCGCTAGAGGTGCAGGTGTCAACACAGCGATGATTTACTACTATTTTCAGAGCAAGGAAGGACTATATCAAGCTGTTCTGCAACGTCCGGCGGTGGAGATGCACGAAGGGTTAGGGCAGCTAAATCTGGATCAGTTCCCACCACGGGAAGCTTTGAAGTTGCTTATCAAGGAAGCGATCGCTTACGAAGCTGCTCACCCGCACCGGGGCATGCTTTGGTTTCAAGAAGCAAACCAAAATCAGGGAAAGTATTTCAAACAGGCAAATTGGCAAGAAAATTTTAGCTATCTCATCAAGATTTTAGAGCGGGGGATGGCGGAAGGTTATTTCCGTCAACTCGATCCATTTCTCACCACCCTGCATATTATTGGGGTTTGTAATTTATACTTCAACGCTTACGAAAACATCAAACATACTAGACCCGATTTGCAACTGCTGAGTCCAGAAATGATTGAGCAGCATACTCAAGCAGCAGTTAATTTTATTTTGGCTGGTGTGCGACGTACTGGGGATTAGGGATTGAATATCGGGAAATGCGATCGCGGTTTGTAGCAGCAAAGGCAGTCAGTGCTTCTTGTCTCAGTTGGGTAGTTTGTTGTGATTCAAGTCTAATTTTGGATTGTACGTCACTCATGCTTATTTCTTTGATAAACCCAAGCGCTTAGGTTATATTTTAGAAATTAAGATATCAAATGCCAACAATCTTAAGAAAAGGCGGTTTTAAAGTTCGTATCTACCTTAACGATCATATTCCTGCTCATGTCCATATTTTTAAAGGGGGCGGAGAGGCAAAAATCAACATAGGAGATGAAAACCTACCTCCAGAGTGGATTTGGGTATCCCCAGGAATGAGTGATAAAGATGCGGTGAAAGCTTTACAGTTAGTCGTGGATCACCAATTGGAACTACTAAAAAAGTGGCGAGAATATCATGGTTAAAAAAATTGCGGCTACAGAAGAATTAAAAGAAAAGCTAGCCAATGCGAGAGCAAAGTCAGATGCGCTCGCCACATCTGAACCACGAGCTACTCGTGCTTTTTATGACGCTTATTTAGGAATGATTATAGTTTTCTTGTCCAACAAATGTATGTTTGGGTTCCCTTCAGAGTTAGGACAAGGACTAGCGGGTGCTTCGGTCAAGGACTTAGCTGAAGTAGAGGTAACACCTTCTGGTGAAGGATTACACTGGAAAACTCTAGATGTAGATTTGAGTATTCCTGCTTTGATGAATGGAATATTTGGAACTAAAAAATGGATGGCTGAACTTGCCAGAAAGGGTGGAAGTTCCACTTCTTTTGCAAAATCTGAGGCATCTCGACTGAATGGGACAAAGGGCGGTCGCCCCGGAAAAGAAATTTTACTCGCTACTGATGAAGTTTGACGTATTAACTCACCATAAAGCGATCGCATCTAAAGCTGGGGTATAGAGTCAGCCAAGATTAAAGAAGCCTTGAGGGAGCATCTCACTTTTATAAAAATATATCTAGCCTTAGCGAATAGAATTCGCGGCTATAAAGACAAAAATGAGCGCAATGGATGCAGGAAGTGTCTGAAGTACAAGAGTTGTTCGTTTTAGAGTTAACGCACCAAAGATACCTGCAATCACAACACACACCAGAAAGAAGACCCGAATTGATAGGAAATCGCTTTTAGTGAATGCTCCCCAAATTAAACCAGCAGCAATGAAGCCGTTATATAACCCTGCATTTTTGACAATTGGAGCCACTTGATTTGCAACATCGATTGTAAAACCAAGTCTCTCATGAACAAGGGGATTTTTCCACAAAAACATTTCCACCACTGAGATAACAATATGTACAAATGCAACAAATGCAACAGCAAGAGTGGCAACAATTTGCACTCTAAAACACCTCTATCTCTAGATTTTTTTCTAATAGCTAGAATCTTACAATGCAATCGACTGTAATTATTCTGATTCTGTGAATCTCAAGATTCCACGCATATAAATCTCTTCTAAATTGTGGTGCTGCTCTAGAGCAGCTGCATGGATAGTAAAACAAACTGGTGTACCAGTATGTACGTAGTCTGGCATCCTTCTTTTTTGACCATTCCATATTTCTCCGCTTCTGTTATACATTGCCTCAAAGAAACCAAAAAGTGGGTTTGGATTTCTTGGTTTCTCTTCTGTTCTAATCACTACTCCATTCTCAATTATTCTCTCTTCTTTTGTGGTCACTTCTCCACTCCCAATTGCCTTCTCTTCTTGATCTTTTGGTAGTTCTGCTGTTGCCTTGAAGATATTTCCCGTTGGGAATGGAATCATAGTTACGAAATCTTCAGTGTTAGCAATCCTCCAGTGTCTGACGCGACTAGCTTTAAAGTTAGTGGCAAATTTCCTGTCGCCACATCGAGGACTGGCAAAAGTGTACAAGATAACTTTTTCAGGCTCAAAGTTAGTGTTTTTAACAATATCTGGAATCGCTAAAGTTGCTAATGCACCACCAAGGCTGTGCCCTGTTACAAAAATCCGAGAGTTCGGATTGCAGTCTTTAAGCGCATTAATCATTGCATCTCGTAGACTGATATAGATTTGTCTAAAACCTACAGTGACACGACCAAAATCGCCAACTTTCGGAATCTCAACTGGGGACTGAATTAGCTGTATTTTTTCTCCAACTACTCTCAATATGCTTCCTTCTGTATTTTTTCCGTCACTATAAGAAACAAGCGGAATATTTACATCCTTAAACCACTCAGCAAAAGTTTGTGTGCCACGGAAAACGACAACTACATCATTGCTATTTTTTTTAGATGCAACGAAGCCGAAAGGAAGACCATTTTCCTTTAGCTCACTTTCTAAGTGGTAATCTCCACCAAGTTCTAGCTGATTTCTGTCAAAAAACTGCTTATACGCTTTTTGGAGTAAACCTGCTAATTCTTGAGCTATTAAAGAGTCAAATTCTTTGTAATTAGAGTCAAAAAAGGCTATGTCTGCTCTTTCCATTGGTTTGTTAGCATCTGGTAAAGAAGTCATCAGTCCCACCCTATGGATTACTCTACGGTCACAAAATAGACAATAAATCTTTTATATAATATATAATTCAGGGATTGTACTTAGGATAACCGTATATATACTAGACTTTTGGTAGAGATCCCGAAAAATCCTGGATAACATTAATTTTTCTTAATCTGCTCTAGCTAAATCCTTAATATTGGTTGAGTTGGACACTCATTTATCACATATCTAGGAGAAACTGCGATGCCTGCGGCGGTAAACTACGCACTTCAAAAAAACCTGTTAACAAAATGCTCAACAGGTATGCGTAGGCGTAGACCGTTGTATGCATCGCAAGCTAACGGCTCAACAATACACCAAAATGAATGCGTGAATTACTTAAGTAAACAAGCAAACAAGCGAATTGAGTAAGTCAAATGCCATTTTGCTTGCGGAAAACACCAAAATGAGAAAGTACCAAGGCATTTTGAGAAAGTCGAACGCCATTTTGCTTATTAAATATGAAGTTTTGAGTAAGCAATATCCTATTTTGCTTATTAAATACGAGCTTGTCGGGAAATAAGAGAAAATAGACAAAGGTATCCAGGTATTCAAACGTCAATCCATGCTACTTGTGACAAAGCTTTTTGAGCATCTTCTCGCTCCTAACTTGTAACAATTTTTATTTTCAATTATCCTTTAAACCGCGATAATAACTCCTCACGGGTGGCTTGGTAAATCAAATCCATATATTCATCAGTAGATAACTGGATCAATTGGGGAATAATTGCCTCCAATTGAGCATCTATTTCTCCAAACTGTAACTGAAGAAGCTTAGTAATACCAGCCCGCCGTTCAGTTTTTATGCCTTCTCGCTCCCAACTTGTTACCATTTCCATATATACGCTACAAGCTGTCTTATTCCTATTCTGTCAGAGCATCAAGTTTAGCCAGTATTCTTAAGCCTTCTTCTGCGTTCCCAGTTGCGGCCATTGCTTCAAATCTAGTACTGGTATCAAATTCTGCTAGAGCTATGGTGGAAAGTTCTTCAATCAGCTTATTTAGACTTATGCCTTTAGCTTGAGCAAGTTCTTTTAATCTGTTATACTTGTCATCTGGAAAACGAATAGTTAAAGTAGCCATTTTTGTTTAACTCCTAATAATTTCTTCGGGTTTGAAAATTGATAAGTTAGGAAATAACAATTCAGCATTTTGGAAATCTTTAAATTACGAATTCCGCGCAGCACCACTAGCCTTCAATTTCGGATAAGCAATCCGTTTGTGATGAAATTGCTGCCAAACATCGACAAATATCTGGGCAATTTGTGACATTTCTTCTCGTGTTAGTCCTGAATCTACGAGTTGATTGTCTTGCCATTTGGCACGCAGAATATTATTCAGCATTGTTAAAGCTTGTTCAGTCGAGACATCTTTAAGCGATCGCTTTTCTCCCAAATGCTTTGCTGAAGTCGATGCTTGCAGCGATCGCAGCGCCGCTTCGCAAGAATCTGCTAACATCACAATTCCGGTTTCCCGTGATTGGGGAATTGGACCATCGTAGCGAAAATCTGCGTCGTCTACCGTTAAACTTGGATCTTCTTGAGCCATTTGCTGGGCTTGGTGATGGAAATAGGCAATCAGCATCGTTCCCTGATGCTCTGGAATAAAATCTTGAATCGCCGTGGGCAAAAGGTGTTTACGTGCCATCACCAACCCTTCAGTTACGTGCTTTTTAATAATTTCTGCACTCTTCCAAGGGTCTTTAATCTCAGTATCATGTTTATTCGGCCCCCCCATTTGATTTTCAATAAAGCCAAGGGGGTCGTGCATTTTGCCAATATCGTGATATAGTGTGCCAGCCCTGACTAGTTCAACATTGCATCCTAGTTCTTTGGCAGCAGTTTCGGCAAGGGTAGCCACAAGTAACGTATGTTGAAAAGTTCCAGGAGTTTCAGTAGCGAGTCGTTTTAATAAAGGGCGGTTAGGGTTCGCCAGTTCTGCTAGGCGAATTGGAGTGACTAAATCAAAAACTTTTTCTAGATAAGGACTCAAGCCCAAGGCTACAACACTCCAGCCTAAACCTGATAAAGCAAATAACGCGGCTTCTCGGAAAACGATATACCAGGTTGAACCAAATGCTTGACCAATTAAGATTTTAACAACTAGGTAAATGCCGCCCTGAGTTAAGGCGATCGCAATACCTAATAATGCCAATTCTTCACGCGATCGCAATCGTTGTGCGATGTAACTACCTAATATTCCTCCCCCGACACCAGCTAAAAGCGCAGCCTTGCTCATATCCAAGCTAATGCCTAATATCGGCAACAGCAGTCCGACAACTGTCAACCCCAAAGTCGGGCCGTAGAAGCTTCCCAACAATAAACTAAGGGCACTCCAGGTTGTATAAGGCAATCCGATCGTGATCACTCCGGGCACACTCAAAGTCAGCAATAATACCAATAGGCGATCGCGTTCTCGCAATTCGTAATCGATATGCCGTTCTACCCAGACAAAAATGCCAATGGCGATCGCAATAATGCCGCTTAACTTCAGCAACTCCAGCCATTTCACCTCTCGGCGAATCAGGTGATAATGCTCCAGCACCTCAAAGTTCCATGCAGTAATCCCCTCTCCTTTTTTGACAATCACCTCACCATACCCTACCTTCACCATCACGGTTGGCACCCCAGCAGCATCCTTTTGAGCGTTTTGTCTCGTTTGTTCTTCATCTTTTTGCAGATTCGGCTTCAGCACAGCTAACAACAGTTTGCTTGCCAAAGTTTCAGCGTCTTCTGGTACAAATGTCTGTAATTGTAAACTCACCGCATCTTGTAAGATATTTTTTGGCAGTCCTTGTGGGATGCCTTGGGTGAGAATCCGCTCTGTAGTCTGATGGATTCCCATTTGTGTTTTTTCCCAATCCACATCTAACAAATTCAAGAGGACAGACTCCTCGTATACTGCTTTTGGGTTAACAGTCTCTAACTGTAAAAGTTTGGCAGTGGCTTGGGTGTATCTTTGGCGTGTTTGAAAAATTTTGGCAATCACTAAGGACAAGTTTTTTTCAGAAGTTGTAACGCGGTAAGATTCTAGTTCTGCTACTGCTTGAGTAAAGTCGGTGTTTTGAGAAAAATCAACTGGCTGTGTCTTCTGTGGCGTTGGTGTTGTGCGCTCTTTGCGTTCCTGATTAGGTGCAGCTATAGATGATGGACGGGATGACGCGGTGGTTCGTCCTGTTCCTTTCTTCTGCTGATTTTTACTATTTTCTATAGCCAATAGCAATGCTTGCCATTCCGAGTCAGGACAAGAGCGGAGGTAACGTTGAGTAGAGATGGACAAAATTACAGGATCAAAAAAAGGAAAAGCTCCAGCAATAGAGCGAATTTTGTTGCCATCATCCAGAAGTTCTTGCAAATTTTTGTTAATTTGTTCGTTCATCCGCGCATCAACCATCAACATTTGTAAGGAGCTATTACTGACGGCTTTGCGCTCGGCTTGTGTTCTTTTCTGATCTTCGATGCTAGCTGTGTAAGGCGCTCTAATTGTCTGGAGTGCGAGATTTCCTACTTGGAGTTGAGTCTGGTTGTATAATTTATGCCCAATAATACCAGTGAGGGACACTATAGCGATCGCCAAAATTACCGAAGAACGCTGTTCATGCACCCAGTCTAAACAGACTACATAAATACTATTCTTAGTTTTGACCGATTTTGCTTTTGACTGGAGCGCTCTTTCTTGTTTTCGGCGATGCCTACGGCGGGCTACGCCTACGCTTTTATCATTGGTTTTTGATAAAAACAGAAGTACATTCTTCAGCATAGTCCTTAGAAGTTCCCTTCTATGGCTTATACTTTTGGGACTTCTCATTAACTTTCCCTTACGGCGTAGTCCTTTGTACTGTCGCCGCCAGTTAGTCAATTGCTGGGTGAAGAACTGCAAAAATTGCTGCATTTTCATTATCTTTGCCTGCAATTGCCGACTTTGATAGCTCAAAAAAGACAATCATCAGGGAAGTTTGCTCTGCGGCTGTTGCAACTACGGTGGCGGGGGCTAATTCATAATTCGTAATTACGAATTGTTAACGCGACCGAATAACCCGAGGAGCTGCATAAACTGAAAGCAAAGCCACCTCAGATCCCTCCTCTGTTAACTCGCTTGGATTTAAGGTAAGATCATACACTCCTGACCATACCGCCACAAATGCATCAGCCAATTTTAACATTTGGGAAAAACTAGTTAGTCCCCATGCTGGAAAATTTCTCTGCAAAAGCAAGACTTGCCAATTTACGGGAATTCCACCTTTACCGTTATATGCTCCTGATAAAGCACCAGTAATTGCACCTGTAGCCTGTGAGCTTAGAGGCGTAGCATCTTGCACTTTAAAATTGCCATTGTCAGTAGCCCGCAAAACTGCAAGGCGAAAGTCTTCCAAGGTACTCAAAAAGCAGTAGAATGCCATAGGAATAATGTTACTGAGTTTTTCTTCCCTAGCAAACTCAGCTTGCGCCCTTGACAATCCAGCCCCTTGCTCTAATAAATTCTGGACTCTTAATAAATTTTTTGGTATTGATGTCGGTGTTTCTCCGATAAAAGAAATTATTTGCGGGATGAGGGTTGAGGGGTCGAGTTTTTCAGTGAGGGCAAGAGATATCGCATATCCCACTGCTAGCGTTCCATCCCGTACTACTGGGTCATCCTCCCAGATTTTTAGCACATGCAGCAAGTTTTGTCGGAGCTTAATTGGATTTTCGTGAAAAAAAAGTGCTACTGGGAGTGTGGCAATAATTATTTTTATTGATATATCATCAGTTGTTGCTAAATGAAGAGATTCTTGTTGCTGACGCCCGATCCAATCATCTAAATCTAATCTACCCAACGCAATCAAACTCTGGGTACCCAGAACCGCCATTCTGCCCAAATCTAGGTAACTCTGAAATTGTATTTCACCACCAGAGGCTAAATTTTCCCCCAGAAATGCTCCCAGCAAAGTACCTCTAAACCGACTTATAGGAGAGTAACGCATATAATTTTGGATTTTGGATCGCACCTTTGGTGCGCTTCCAGCGCAACTTGGATTTTGGATTTAAGAATTTAATCCAAAATCTAAACTCTAAAATCAATTCGTTTTTCATGCTTATATGCTTCTTAAATGATTCACTAGTGCTTGTAAGCCCAACAAGTAACTTTGCACACCAAAACCACTTATCTGCCCGATCGCGACTGGGGCGATATACGAATGATGGCGAAAATCTTCCCGACGGTAAATATTACTCAGATGTACTTCTACTGTGGGCAAGTTAACGGCAGCGATCGCATCTCGCAATGCCACACTTGTGTGAGTATATGCCCCGGCATTAATCAAAATTCCCTGATGTTGTCCTAATGCGCCATGAATAGTATCCACCAAAATTCCTTCATGGTTTGACTGCACACAAAAAACTTTCGCCTGTAGCTTGAATCCTTCTTCTTCTAACAGGCGGTTAATTTCAGCTAGTGTCAACGAACCATAAATTCCTGGTTCTCGCTGTCCTAGCAAATTTAAGTTTGGCCCGTGCAGTGCCAGAATGTTTAAGGGTTGCAACGTCGAGTTCAGCACTTTGGGCTAGTGGCGACGGCGCGAGCGATCGTTTACAGGAATCGGAATCAGTTCCGGTTCTGGCTCAACCTCTGGCCCTAACAAGCTCTCAATTAGTCTACGTGCTAACTCCTTAAGCTTTTCCAGCACCTTTTCTATATAGTCCATGAACTGACGGCTCCTGAGATACTACCTCAATTTTTGATTAACAGGTACGCAGAAAATGGCATATTTCCGCACCTCTGGCTTCCAACCTGACTGAAATACAATCCCTTATTTGGGACATAAGTCACTTCTAAAATTTGGCGTTGTGTTCTCCCTTACTTTTTAGAGTATCACACTTGCAACCTACCGAACTTCATCCTATCAAGGATGGAGATCAAGGGTCAAGAGTAAAGGGTCGGACTTTGGACTCTTGACTACTAATTTTAGATTTTGGATTAAAAGAATTTTGGGGTTTATGCCCCGCCCCTTGCGATGCCCATAGCTCTGCCGTAACCCTACAGGGAAGCAAGCTACGCAGAGCGTCTCGTAGAGAAGGGTAGGCGAAATAAATCTAAAATCTAAAATCCAAAATTGTTTGACTTGCAATTAACCTTCCGTGGCCTTTTTTTTCGCAGCAGTCGTTGATGACTTAGCAGTTGACTTCGATTTGGAACTCGTTGATTTACTCGTTTTGCGAGTCGATTTCGCTGTCGATGCCTTAGCTGCCAACAAGTTCAGCGCCGCAGCCAGCGTTATATCTTCTACCGATTCACCTTCTGGGATACTCACATTAGTCTTGGCATGCTTAATGTAAGGTCCATAAGGACCATCGTAGATGTTGATTGTTTCCCCGTCCTCTGGATGTGGACCCAATTCGCGTAAGGCTGCCTTGGACTTGCTGTTAGTGGAACTGCGTCCCTTTTTTGGCTCGGACAACAATTCCAATGCACGCTCTAGGCTAATTGTCAATACATTATCAGCAACTTTCAGGGAGCGGTAGTCTTTCCCCTCCTTACCCTGGTCATGAACAACATAAGGGCCAAAGCGCCCCAAACTTGCTTGGATTTTGCCACCAGTGACTGGATGAACTCCCAATGTCCGGGGTAATGCCAACAGACCAACAGCCATTTCCAGGGTAACGGTTTCCGGGGTGACACCTTTGAGTAGGGAGGCTTGTTTTGGCTTGGGGTTTTCGTCGGTTTTGTCACCCAATTGAACATAGGGACCATAAGCGCCAATTTTCACATAAATCGGTTCGCCAGTTTCGGGATGCCGACCTACTTGGTCAGGGCCTGTGATTTTTTGTCGCAGCAATACTTCTACCTGCTTGGGGTCGAGGTCTGCTGGTGTCAGGTCTTTGGGAATTGAGGCGGTGATCACCCCCTCCCCATTTTCCACTTCAATATAGGGGCCATATTTCCCAATGCGGACTTTGGCATCTAGATTCTCCAGTTGTACAGTCCTAGCTTTGGTGGCATCAATTTGACTTTCCTGTTCTCTGACCAGGGTTTCCAGCCCTTTTTCTCCGAGATAGAATTGCTGCAAGTAGGGTAGCCATTTCACTTCACCTGTGGCAATGTCATCAAGGGTTTGCTCCATCTTCGAGGTAAAGCTGGGATCAACAATGTCTGGGAAATGTTTTTCCAGCAAGTCGGTGACGGCGAAAGCGGTGAAGGTGGGAATCAGAGCGTTAGTCACCAATTGGGCGTAACCCTTGTCAATGATCGTGCCAATGATGCTGGCGTAGGTACTGGGACGACCGATACCTTCACTTTCTAAGGTTTTCACCAAAGTTGCTTCGGTATATCTAGCTGGGGGTTGGGTTTCGTGTCCAACTGCTTCCAGTTCTGTACAATTCGGATGATCTCCCACTTTCAAATTCGGCAAAATTACTTCCTGGTCTTCCAGTGCTGCTTCCGGGTCGTCTGAGCCTTCAACGTAGGCACGTAAGTATCCGGGAAATTCAATCCGCTTGCCAGAAGAACGAAATCCAGCGTCCTCTACTTGCAATTGCACGCTAATTTGAGTTTGGCGAGAATCAGCCATTTGACAAGCGACAGTACGCTTCCAAATCAAATCGTAAACGGCAAGTTCTCGACCGCCCAAAGCAGTTTCTTGAGGGGTACGGAAGCTGCTACCTGCTGGACGAATTGCTTCGTGTGCCTCTTGTGCGCCTTTGGATTTGGTAGTGTATTGCCGAGGTTGAGGACTGAGGTATTGTTTACCGTAGAGCTTTTCTACACAACTACGAGCAGCTGCGATCGCCTGATCTGACAAATGCACCGAATCTGTCCGCATATAGGTAATATACCCCTGCTCGTACAAATTCTGGGCAACCCGCATCGTGTCACGGGCTGAGAGGCGCAGTTTTCGGTTAGATTCTTGTTGCAACGTCGAGGTGGTGAACGGTGGCGAGGGTTTGCGCGTCACAGGGCGTTCCTCGATATCGCTAACACTCCAAGTTTTTCCAGTCAGGCGTTCCTTGAGGGCGATCGCTTGGTCTTCGTTGAGTAACAAGACATTGCGGCCTGCGGTAATTTGTCCGGTTGCTGCGTCAAAATCGCTGCCGTTAGCTATTTTCGCTCCTGCCAAAGTTACCAACTGGGCACCAAAGGGGGTTTTTTCCTTTGATAAACTGGCTTTCAAATCCCAGTAAGTACCCTCATGGAAAGCGCGGCGTTGGCGTTCCCTAGTAACTAAAAGCCGCACCGCTACAGATTGCACTCGCCCAGCAGATAATCCCCAGGCGATTTTTTTCCATAGCAGAGGAGACAGGGTATAGCCCACCAATCGATCTAAAATCCGCCGCGTTTCTTGGGCGCGAACCAACTGCTCATCAATATTGCGGCAGTTTTTCAACGCTTTTTTGATCGCGTCTTCGGTAATTTCGTGAAACACCATCCGCTTAGTCGGAACTTTTGGCTTCAGCAATTGGTATAAATGCCAACTAATGCTTTCACCTTCCCGGTCTTCGTCCGTTGCCAGAATCAGTTCATCTACGTCTTTGAGGGCTTCTTTGAGCTGAGTGACAATTTTCTTTTTGTCTTTCGGGACAACATATACCGGTTCAAAGTCGGCGTCCACATTCACCCCTAGCTGCGCCCATGTTTCCCCCTTGACGGCAGCAGGAATTTCACTAGCCGACTGAGGTAGGTCACGCACATGACCCATAGACGCCTCCACCCGATAGCCTGATGGCAAGTAGTTGCGAATGGTACGAGCTTTGGTTGGAGATTCGACGATGACGAGAGTTGACATGGAAATTTCAAAAAAAGAATAGCTACTAAGCTAAACAGTCAAATTGAGTTAATTTTTGCAAATTGTCAAGATAAAAGGTCACGCTTAGGGCGGTAATTTAATCCTCACACAAACTGCCCGTTAGGGCGAAAATCCGCTTAACTTAGGGTGCAGTCCTTCCTAAAGGATAGGGTAGGGAAACGCTGGGTGTGAATTTCCAGCTATTTCAATCTTTAACTTATCTAACGCATAATTGGCGAGTAAAGTTTTCAAAATACTCCGCAAGTGTAATACAACGATATCTTTTGTCAATTAGGCAGCAGAAGGGAAAGAGGTAAAATTTTTCATTCTGCCCAATGCCCAACTTTCATAAAGCTTGTGCCAAAATTAAACCAAACTTGAGAGCAAAAGCGAAGTGGGGTTTGTACCCATGTCAGGAAAGCAAAACTATGCAACCGATTCGTCAAGGTGATGTAATCTTACTACCTGTGCAGCAAATTTAAGGACAAAAAATACCTCACTTAACTTTGGCAGAGGGCGAACTTACGGGGCATAAACATCGCGTTACTGAGAGAAAGGCAGAATTATACGAGAAGGATAGCACACTTTATTTACGTGTGTTTTCAGAGACGGCATTGCTAGCTCATGAGGAGCATAAAGCTATTTCTATTCCCCAAGGTGATTGGATGGTCAAAATTCAGAGGGAATATGAACCTGAAGGTTGGCGTTATGTCGCTGATTGAAAAGTTAACGCCTGAGCAAGAGGCTTTGATTCCAGTTTATCGGGATAAGTGGCGTAAAATTGCGCTTTCAACTGAGCGAATTGATAGAGAGAAAGCGGCGGAAGTTCTTAAAGCTACATATACAGGTATCGGTAAACAACAGCCAGAAATTATTTTTTGTGAAAGTCCTTATGCTGGTTTAAAAATTATTTATCAAAAGCTACCTAATTTAAATTTTAATAATCTAGAATTCCTAAGTTTAAATGATAAGCTTTGCGGCTATTTTACGGCAAGCTTAATTAATAAAGATAGAGAATTTTCATATCAAACAAATACGCACATTCTTAGAGAATTAACTATTGTTGAACCAAGTTTCGCTCTCCAAGAATATGTATTAGAAGATAAAGTCCATAATCAGCCTAAATTCAATATATATTTAGGAGATCGTCTCTGGCTAAATTTGCAAAATTTGGCGAATCGTTGTTGTCGTGTGGATTTTTACGTTTCTGTATTAAATTATTCTTACAGCAAAAAAAGATGGGAAACTTTACAGTCTTTATCAAGGTTTTGTGGTTGGATTTCTCCATTTGAAAAATTTTGTATTATCTGCGATCGCCCCCTTCACCTACGCTTCGATAATCAAAATATTCTCCACGCTGAAGGCGAACCCGCCATTGAATTTACCGATGGATTTAGCCTCTACTCCTACCACGGTGTAACCTTGCCTGAAAAATACGGTAAAATCCACCCGCAGCAATGGCAATCTCAATGGCTTTTGACAGAGGAAAACGCCGAACTACGCCGAGTGTTAATTCAGGGTATTGCTTACGCCCGAATTTGCCAAGAACTACAAGCTATTGAATTAGATACTTGGCAAGAATATACACTATTAAAAATTGATAACAATGTGGATATCGAGCCGATTTATTTATTAAAAATGACTTGCCCTAGTACAAGCTTTATTCACGCCTTGCGAGTTCCACCTGAGATGAAATCAGCGCGTGAGGCAATTTGCTGGGTAAATTGGGGAATTGATCCAGAAAAATTTGGTGTGCAAACCTGAGTTTTGAGTTGGACAATAAAGCTAAAAAAATAGTAAATATAAGCATAAATGATGTATTTTACCATACATCAGTAAAATTGATTCCACAGGAGCCAACTCTAAACTTCTACATAATAAAAATAAATAATTATACACTTATCATGCTCGTATAAGTATATGTATGTAGATATTTTAGTCCGCAATTGTGTTGATATCCACTATTGTAAATAACTTTTTGCCATCTTCAGATTTATTGGCTCAATAAATTGTTTTGATAAAAATGATTCTTCCCTACTACACAAATACTCGGATGATATGCCAAGGAATGGGTATCAAATGTTTAAGGAAATAAATCAATGTCTACTCTGCAAAAACTATCATTAGCCTTAGTTGGAACAGCAGTTGTTTTCATGAGTGCTAACCCGGCTGGCGCTGTTAGCCTGAGTACAAGTAGTGGGATATCCTCTACTGAGCCTGGAGCCGTTACAGTTGATTTTAATAAGGGCGTCGCACCGACCAGTGCAGTTGCTCAATACTCTTCTCCTTCTGGTACTCCCACGGTAGTTACAGGAACCGTACCTAATCAATATGCTCAACCGCTTGGTGACCCGACCCCTTATTTAACTATTTCTCCAGTAAGCTCCAACGTTCCAGGCAATACTGGTTCTGTGACGATTAGTTTTATTCAAGCACTTGATTACTTTGGCTTGTACTGGGGTTCAGTTGACAAGTATAATTCGATCGCATTTTTTAACGGCAGTACTCTGTTGAATACTTTTACTGGCGCCCAAGTTCCTGGAACTACTGCTAGCGGTAGTCAGACTAGTCCTCAAGACAATGTTTTCGTTAATTTCTTCGCAGATCAGGGACAGACTTTTAACAAGGTAGTTCTAAGTTCTAGCGATATTGCATTTGAAAGTGATAACCATAGCTACAGACTAGCTAGTGTCCCTGAACCTACTGCAACATTGGGCTTGCTAGCGTTCGGTGTTATGAGTGCTGGTTTATTTGTGAAACGGAAATCAAAGTTAGCTTAAAATAATCTATTCACACCGTTTTAAAACTAACAATATCATTCTCATTTTAAGATATAAAACCCAGCAAAAAATGCTGGGTTTTATTTTGAAATCATTCAAAAAACCGAAGACACAAAGAATAAATTTACGTCTTCAGGTAAGATTTTAAAAATTAGAAAGTGAATGTGGTTCTCACTGTACCAATTACGATATCATCGTTTTGATTGTTATGATCTGGCGCTGTTAGCCAGATAACTCCTGGGGTAATGCTGATATTGTCACTCAGTTGATATTGATAGAAACCTTCAATGTGATATGAAGTGTCTGGATCTTTGTTGATACCTGCATTGCTAAGAGAACTGCTCACACTGGTAACTTTAGGTTCCATACCCACAACAATGCCTGCAATGTTACCTTTTTTACCAAGATCCGGGAAAGCCAGTGTGACGGCATAGTTCCAGATTTCAGCATCACCAGGAGTAACTGAAAGGACGCGAGCTTTAGTCAAGCCAGCCCAACCGCCAATCACGAATTTTGAGCTAGGTTGAAAGGATGCTTCTATACCGTAGGAGTTGCTAGAAGCATTCTGCAATATGTTGTCATTAGCGTTATTGCTACCACCACTACCATTGGCAAAAAAAGTATTTTTGTAGGCGTTAATGTAGGTCAAACCAAGGGTAATTTGGTTACTAGGCTTAACAGTTAACTGCGCGATAGCACCATAAGCACCGTTGAACAGTCCAGAGCCTGGTTGAGGATTAGCAGCATCATTGGCTAAATACCCCAAGCTTAGTTCGAGGTTATCACCGAACTCGTGTTTTATTCCTATACCAGTACCATTGACTAGATAATAAATTGGGTTGCGACTCCCAAATTGGGAAAAGGCACCGCTACCACCGTCCCCATCTAGGTACGGGTTGACTGTGTTAGTGAAATCATCAATTGCACCTGCATTTGCTTCCAGGGTGACACCTGTTTTCTTACCGAGAGGAAACTGATACAACAGCGCGTCTACCACAACTCCATTATTGTTGTTACCACCAGCAAATCGGAAGTCACCTTCTGGTGTAAAGGTAGCAGTCTGAGAGAAGGGGTCTAGGTTTGTTGCCTGAAGTCGTGTTCTGAGTAAATCTTGACCTGTGAAACTGGTGTCGAGGTTCAGACGCACTCGGTCTGCAAGGACAGTATTTTGGTTGACTTTTTGACCATTGACTGTATTTCCACTTACGACACTTGCGATCGCAATTACCACTTCCCCATTCAGTTTGGTTGTGGTTGAAAACTGATGTGCCTCCAATTCAGCAGTATGTGTTTCTACTGAATCTACACGACCTCGGAGTGTCGCCAGTTCGGCTGAAAAGTCTTCTTGCAGCTTTTGTAATGTGGCTAAATCTTCTTTTTTAACTAAATCGCCAGTGGCTGTAGCAATAAGTTCGTTAACGCGATCAAGACAAGCATTCAAACCAGCAGCAAACTCATATCGCGTTAATGCCCGATTACCGCGATAAGTGCTATTTGGGTATCCTGCAATACAGCCATAGCGCTCAACCAAGGACTGCAATGCTTGGAATGCCCAGTCAGTTGGTTGTACGTCGGAAAATTGAGACACGGAGGTAACTTGCCCTATTGTCTGATCTGGCCTTATGTTCGTACCTCTTGTGTCTGGATTAGCTAAAACTTGCGGTTGATTGATTTCAGACGTGCTGGATGTTTCACCTGCAAATGCAGCAGTATTCACAAATAGCATTACACCGCAGACTGCTGGACTAACTAGCAGATATTTACAGAATTTTTGCATTTTTTTCCTCACACTGATCTCCAATTCACACCCAAACCACGTTTTTTCAACGTGTGTTTTATAGGAATATTTGTCAGTAATTTTATCAGAAGTTAGAACCCTTTTTAAGAAAAAGAGTCAATAAATCCTAATTATTTAGGGAAAACTAAATTGCAGAGGGCTGTACCATCTGAAAAAGTTTTGTTGTTACTCATTACACAAGAAACTCAGAATGATATTATGTGTATTGAATGAGAATGAGAATTATTATAGTATAAAATGCAGAATAGGAATTGTGACAGAGACAGACTTGCATCCGTTTTGAGGAGAAAACACGGTGATTGTGAATTGCAGAGGACTTAGAACAGGCAGACAAAGAAGCGGCATCTTGCCCATAATTGCTCTGTTATTTTTGTCAATGGCTACTGGCTGTAGTCAATCGAGTCCGAATCAGGGAGCAACTTCTGAACAGTCGCCACAAGCACAGCCTACTACATCCACCCCACGGTTGCAGTCGGGAAAAACTAAAGTAGTGACGACATTTTTACCGATATATTTGTTTACTAAGGCTGTAGCTGGAAATGTGGCAGATGTAGAAATTCTAGTGCCACCTGGTACGGAGGTACATGAATATCAAGCGACACCAGAAAATGTTAAAGCGATCGCAACTGCGAATGTGTTAGTAAAAAATGGTTTAGGTTTGGAGAAATTTCTGGAAAATACTGTTAAAAATGCCCAAAATACCAAATTAGCTGAAATTGATGCCAGTAAAGGTATTAAACCCTTAAATGAAATTTCGCCTGTTGTAAAAACAGCGAAAGAGCAAGAAGACCACGAAAACGCCCAAGGTAATCCTCACGTTTGGTTAGATCCAGTTTTGGCAAAACAGCAGGTAACAAATATTCGGGATGGATTAATCGCTGCTGACCCGGCAAATAAAGCTACTTATGAAGCAAATGCTGCGGCTTATATTAAAGAATTAGAAAGTTTAAACAGCGAATTTCAGCAGACTTTACAAAAAACTCCTAGTTGCACCTTTATTACATTTCATGATGCGTTTCCATATTTAGCTAAACGCTATAACCTAAAGCAAGTTGCTGTGGTGCAAATTCCCGAAGATCAACTTTCACCAACCGATGTGCAAAATGCAGTTAATGCAGTGAAAAAGTACAAAGTTAAAGCTTTATTTAGTGAACCAGGAGTAGATAATAAACTGCTGGTTAGTCTCTCCAAAGATTTGAAATTAACTTTACGTCCTCTGGATTCTCTGGAAACAGGCGAAACAGATCCGCAACATTATTTTCAGGCGATGAAAGCTAACTTGCAAACTCTGGAAACGGCGTGTAAATAGGTTTGTCAGTTGTCCTTTGTCCTTTGCAAATGAATAATGACCAATAACCAATGAAAAATGACATTGCTATTTTGAAAGTAGAAGCATTAACTGTCTATCAAGGCAGCTATCTAGCTGTTAAAGACGTTTCCTTTGAATTGTTGCCAGGAACAGATACAGCCATCGTTGGCCCCAATGGCGCTGGTAAAAGTACCCTGGTAAAAGCGGTTTTAGATTTGATACCTCGAAGTGCTGGGACGATTGAAATATTGGGTCGCCCAATTGCAAGGCTGGGGCGTTTACGTCACCTGTTGGGCTATATGCCGCAAAACTTCATCTTTGACCGCAGCTTTCCTATTTCTGTTAGCGAATTGGTGGGGCTAGGATGGACTAATGAAGGGAAAAGAAAGGATTCATTTTTCTCCCAGATATGGAGACAAGACCGGGAAAAATCGGCAGCAGTAACAGAAGCTTTACGGCGAACTGATGCTTATCATTTACAGCATCAAGCTATTGGTACTCTTAGTGGTGGTCAACTGAAGCGGGTTTTATTAGCTTATTGTTTGGTAATGCCTCGAAAACTGTTGGTACTAGATGAAGCCTTTGCTGGTGTTGATGTGCAAGGTACAGCAGATTTTTATGCTTTGCTAAATGAATTAAAGCGGGAAGAGCGTTGGACAGTATTGCAAGTTTCTCATGATATTGATATGGTAAATCGCCATTGCGATCGCGTGCTTTGCCTGAATCAAAGCATTGTTTGTACTGGTAAGCCCGAATTTGCCCTTTCACCGCAAAATCTGTTAGCAACTTACGGACCAGGTTTCAGTCGCTACCAGCACCAACATTAATGCCCATAAGTATGAATTTATTTAATGATTGTCAGATGGCAAGGCTTGCGATCGCTAATAGCAATGACTTGGTAAGCTTGTTACAATTCCCCTTTATGCAGCGTGCGATCGTAGGTGCTGTGTTAATGGGAATACTTGGCGGTATGTTGGGAAGTTTTGTCACCTTGCGCCAGTTATCTTTTTTCAGCCATGCGGTTGGTCATGCAGCATTAGTAGGCGTGGCGTTAGGTGTGCTGCTACAAATAAATCCTACTTGGATGCTGTTACCTTTTACCTTGGTTTTTGGGGTTATTGTTCTCTACTTTATCGACAAAACCGACTTAGCTAGCGATAGTGTACTTAGCATAGTGCTATCTGGGGCATTAGCGATCGGTGTGATTCTCACGAGCCTAATTAAAGGATATCGTGGCAACTTGATGGCGGTGCTGTTTGGGGATATTCTAGCGATCGATACCACAGATTTGATTTTGACGCTGCTAGTACTTGTAGGAGGTAGCATATTTTTACTATCAACCCTGCGGCAGCAAATTTTATTGACCCTTAACCCCGATGTCGCCCAAGTTCAAGGTATTCGCGTCCAATTGTACCGCTATGTGTTTGTGGTCTTGCTTTCACTCGCCGTTGCTGTAGCAATTAAAGCTGTCGGCGTTTTACTGGTGAACGCCTTTTTAGTTATTCCCGCCTCCACCGCCAAACTGATGAGTCACCACTTTAGCCGCTTTCTAGTCATGTCGGTGATAGTTGGTTCCATCAGCAGCATTGCTGGCATCATGGTGTCAGGTATTTTCAACTTTGCTTCTGGCCCAAGTATTGTTCTTGTCCAGTTTCTACTCTTTGTAGCCGTTTTCATCTGGTTTAAGTTGAGTTTGAAAGCTGCATAACTATTTTTCTCCAAAGACTTGCTATATTCTTTAATGTTTGCTACATTGATTAATCGTGGGTCACAAAAGCCCCAGCCGGGATAGCTCAGTTGGTAGAGCAGAGGACTGAAAATCCTCGTGTCACCGGTTCAAGTCCGGTTCCTGGCATACTTTACAGCAAAATTAGCTTCTGACACAGTGGTTCACTGACACAGAAACTGACACACAAATACAACGCTATACTAGTTATGTTGGGTAGACTAATCTTCAGTGTTACGGTTACAGTGTCCTTGCTGTAGATAATGATGCCTGGTCTGGATATTTGTACCAGTTTTGTGTCAGTTAGTGCATGATAAGTAATTTGTGCTAGATAGTCATATTACTCATAGGTTTTACTCATCATTTATATAACCATAAGAAAAACACCCCAATTTAGATGGTAGGGTGTACGTCTGGCTTATCAATCACAATAGAGTACCCCTTGTGTGGAAAGTGTCACTTCAAGGTGACACTTTCCAGCAATAGGGTATAGCGTCAATAAATGACGCTTGGTAATCATGAGCAACGATATTAAGTGCTTACTGTATAGACTGGCAATATCTTCTCTTTATCCTCGCTTACAGCTACCTTTAATTTGTAAACAGTAACCTGATAGGCAAAGTTTCCATCTTTATCGAATAATTTGTGTTTCCTTTCAGCCAAACTATAGGTTTCTAGTTGTCTATCATCTCCTTCTTTTTTGAGTTCAGAGTTAAGCCTGAATTGCGCTTTTCTAGCAGAATACAGCAAGACTGCCAAAAGCTTGCAAACACTAACACCCTCTGGTAGTACTGGCATAGAAGAAATGTACTTAGCAATTTCCTTGTTTGTACATCTTGCACTTATTTGCTTAAGCGTCAAATCTGGCATTGCACCCATATTGCTTTCTTTTGCGATAAACAGACAACTAGAACCTTCCCACTAAATACCGTAATCGCATCACTACGTAATATTTCATTACTTGACCTCAGATGTCAACCACTTCTTAAAGCGCTTGGCTTGTGGTTTACGACTGGTGAGAACAAGTGAATACATCGCTGATTCATTTACAGTTGCTACTTCCTGTTTTCCACCATTGGTATATAGGATTACTATTTGATTTTTGAAAAAATCTAAGTGTTCGTAGGGTGTGTTAGACGGAACGTCGTAACGCACCCTACGTATCTTTTCAGAAATCAAATATGAGTCCTATATATAGTACATACACACTTTTCGTCATCATCAAAGGTATTAACTGAAAGGTAAGTCAGCCATTGTTGTGCATTTATATATAGTGTGTTCTGGAACAGCAGTTTAATCACGTGGTGAGTCACTTAACGAAATATTACTGCGTGACTTGCTAACTATACTTATTGGGCAAGTTATGTACGGTAAATCATAATAGAGAAAAATATGGGCAGTACACCTGACCTAACGTTTGCTCAGATTCATGCAAAATGCAACAATTCTAAAGTCGCTGAATATATTGCTTCTATGTCTGTCTTGCCAATAGGTATTAGTGTGACTGAATTTTTGGCTATTTTTTTACAAGCCGCTTGTGTGGCGCAAATCTCAGCTAATGATAATAACCTCAACGTTAAAGCTGATCAAAAATTAAATGCTTACCCATTACCGACTACTAGTATTATCATGACAGACACTACCAATAACCTTCAGTACTACACAGCTACTTATAAATTAAATTTTGTAGTAGGAATAGGCGAAAAAACCAATATAGTAGCAGCTTATATTTAAAATATTTCCTAATATTTTAGTATCATCTTTTAGTGGTGCTTTTATAGGTAGTTTTCATGCTGATATACCCTATTACCGTAAAGTGACATTTGAGATGTCATTTCAGATGTCATTTAGAATGTCATTCCAGCATGACACTTCACAACAGAGGGTATAGTCGGACTTTTGGCTGTCGCAAGTGGTGAAGGGTAACACTAAAGCACAAGCGCTAGTATCAGCGTGTATGCAGGAAGCGTTACAGCGTCGTTGTGACACTGCTTTCCAAGTAACCAAGAGTGAGCAACAGTATGAGAAACAATCGGTTGTCAATAGGGATTCGTGGGAACAGTCACGCCAATATCTGAGAGAGTCACATACTTCCTTTACTCTTGCCTGTGCAAAGTGGAAGTTTAACCCGGCTCAAACGCACGACCTTATTACTATTGCTCTGTGTGGTATGACTGCTGCTGAGTTGCGTATGTTGGATGTAATAAATGGTACGGCTGATGTCGGATTAAATCACATCTCAAATTTAGATGCAATGAATAGGGTAGCCAAGGTAAAACATCAGTTCAGTAAGTACAGGAAGGGAAACATCGCCGACCGCATAACAAGGGCGAAAAAAGACGCTGCTAAGTAACAAAATATCCCTTAGTGACTGCAATCGCTAAACAAATACAAATAGCAAAGGCTACAGAAAATCTACGTAAATATCATAGGACAAAAAAAAGGTAGAAGGCAAAATATCACATGATGTACATCATAGTCCCCTCTCGAAGAGTGGGGAGGGGGTTGGGTTCTTGTACTTCGCGCTATACCTTCTACACTTTTACTCGTTGTGAAAATCTCACGAATTATGGAGTTTGAAGAAGACGCCACCTTTAAGCGATCGCGTCTCAGTTCCATAACTACTAACTGTGAGCGATCGCAGATTATTAAAAAACGGTTTCCCTAACACTTCCACTAGTTTGAGAATCGGTACTTGACGCTCTAACAAATTCTGGCTCTTTGTCCAATCAAGATATATATAGCCTTGGTTTGGTAAGGGAATTGCAGCGATACTATCTTTGAAATTGGGATTGTCAATTATGGAATTACCCTTAGTTATAAGGATTTCATTCATCGTTTCTAAGTCAGACGTGAAAATTTCATAATTTCCGAAAGTTGTATGCAATCCCCGCACTTTTGTTTCAACGCTGAAAGATGCTCCTTCTTTAACATCACTTTTTTTAGTAGCAGTGGTTAACTCTGTCCAAGCGGAGATTTTTTGCTTGTCTATAGTCAGGGGATTAGTGCTGAGTCCGTTGGATGAAGCGATCGCATCCAAACGAGCAACACCTTGTTCTACACCCTCGGATTTTTCCACCACAAAAATCCAATGAGGGGTTGTTTGCTCTTTCTCAGGTAACAATGCTATGGCGTATTCTCCCTTTACCCAGCTAAAAATATCCTCTGGTAAATTTATACCCCAGCCTTTTTGAATATCCGCCAAGGGTTTTGCTAATCGAGAAACCACATCCTCAGAACCATATATGGTTGCTGTCGCTTGTCTCCAGAGTTTGGCTAAATCACTGTTACCCAAATTACTCAAATTTGAGCCGGAAATTGCCAAACCTGCGGACGCTGGAATATACTGCAATGCTCCCACAGGTTTAGATAGTGGTGCAGATGGGGGGACAATTTCCGATGAAGTCAGAAAGGTGGTTTCTGCTAGTAATCCTTTAGGGTTTAACGCCAGGGATATGATTTGGCTGTTATAAAGTTGTTCGGGTAACTCTAACCCTTGCCATTTTGCCACAATGGGAAGATTCAAGAAAGCTACAGCTAAACCCCCTTTGGGAAGTTGTCTTGTCGCTTTTTGGTATTCGGGCGAGCTAGTCAAATTCAGATCGGGCGCTTGGACGTTATTGATCGCATCTCGCAGCACTTTCGGATCGTTGGCAAACAACACAAAGCCTTCACCAACAACAGCACCAGCTAGATAATTTTGGATTTTGGATTTTGGATTTTGGATTTTCTCTTCTGTGATTACTTCCTGATTGTCATAAATCAGCTTTACGCCTTTGTATTGTTCAACAGCTAAGTTTGCTCCAGCTAGCGCCCGTTTGGAAAACAACAACTCAACAAACTCGCGGCTTTTCTCCGGTTCCTTGGTTGCTAGTGCCAATAGATACCCTGTCTGCTGTCCGTTTTCTAAGTCCCGATCAATATCTAAGGTAGTGATAGCTAATGTAATTTCGTCCCCTAACCAGGGTTGAATGTCTTGTTTGTAATCTATGCCACTTTTGGCGAATAAACTGGTTTTGAGTTTAGATAGTTCCTCTTCCCGTTCCAACGCCTGCAAACGGTCAGGATTCGCTAGTAATGATACCATTACAGGCGAAAGTTTCGACACGAATATGGCTGCACCAGGCTGGGAGGTAGAACCAATCAGGTTAGCCGGACTTTTGCCGAAAAACCAGTAAAAGCTAGCGATCGCAATTACTAGCAGTGCGATCGCACCTGCGATGATAAAACCGATAAATGAACGTTGCCTATTCACATTAAACCTATTAAAAAAGACGGTTTACAGCCATTTAAGCAGAAAGCTTACCAGAATTAATCAGCCCTGTTGAGAATGGATGCTGATGCCAAGGCAGAGATTTTCTGTCACCATAAATAGTATTAGGATTGTTCACAGAAACCTCATGACAGGGAATTCTTTTAGTCAACCCATGAACCATATTAGTGTAAAAGAACTGGCACAACGTCTATCTTCTAGTGATCCAAGTATTCAGCTAGTAGATGTGCGTGAACCAGAAGAATTGGCGATCGCTAGCATTGAGGGCTTTGTCAATCTACCTTTAAGTCAATTTGCCGAATGGGGAGATCAAGTACCCAATCTCTTCAATCCCCAAGCTGAAACTTTTGTGCTATGTCACCACGGCATCCGCTCCGCCCAAATGTGCCAGTGGTTAATTGCTCAAGGTTTTACAAATGTGCAAAATATTTCGGGTGGTATTGATGCTTACTCCCTATTAGTTGACCCTTCAATTCCCCAATATTGATTTCTGACTGAATCCATGACTCAGCTGGGATTTACTCTTCCAGCTGGCTTCTGCTATTGTAAAAATAGGACTGCATCAACTTAAAGTTTTGAGGGGAAACTTTACACCTTTTGCTAGTGAGTATATATTCACGGACTTTTTCGACCCAAATATATCAGCTATTCTAGAAAAATACGTATTCAATAATACTGTTATTAGTTTAAGGTTATGCAAAAATACTGCTATCAGTAAAGGCAGCTTTTACAGTACAAACCTAGATCCTATTTCAAGCGCATTCTCAATAAATGCTGGACGTAAACTTTAAAAATACTTATCATTAGAGAACTCGATAATTTGCTATCTTAATTAATTATTAATAATTTTTGTTTGCGATCAAATCTAGAAATTTCTTCAGAGTTTGATTAAAATTTGCCTTCAGTAAAACATGCCCTATGGAAGTCCAGTTGACAAATCGACAACAGCATATACTTTGGGCAACGATACGTCACTATATTGCTACAGCAGAGCCTGTTGGTTCAAAAGCTTTGGTTGATGAGTACGACCTCGGAGTAAGTTCAGCTACAATTCGCAATGTGATGGGCGTTTTAGAAAAATCTGGGTTACTTTATCAACCACACGCCTCCGCCGGACGAATACCTTCAGATTCAGGCTATCGCATTTATGTTGATCAGCTAATTACACCTTCTCTGCGAGACGCTACGCGAACGGAAACTTTAGGGCGAGAAGTAGAGGTAGAACTGCAAAAGCTTCTCCAGTGGGAAGATCGCAGTTTAGAAACCCTACTGCAAGGAGCTGCCCAAATTTTAGCAACCTTGAGTGGTTGCATTAGCTTGATTACCATGCCGCAAACCACTACAGCGCTAGTGCGACATCTGCAATTAGTGCAAATAGAAGCCGGAAGGATCATGCTGATTGTGGTGACAGATGGTTATGAGACACATTCCAAGCTAATGGATTTGTCGCCAATACCAGAGGAAACACAACGCGAACCAGAAGTAATTGATCGCGAGTTGCAGATTGTTTCTAACTTTTTGAATAGCCACTTACGGGGGCGAAGCCTGTTGGAATTAGCCAACCTCGACTGGAGCGAACTAGATCAGGAGTTCCAACGCTACGGGGAATTCTTAAAAAATTCAGTTGCCGAATTGACTCGTCGCACTCTTGCACCGACTGCAACCCAAATTATGGTTCGGGGTGTGTCAGAAGTTTTGCGCCAGCCGGAATTTTCCCAGTTACAGCAAGTACAAACGATTATCCACCTGCTGGAAGAAGAACAAGACCAACTATGGCGATTAATATTTGAAGAACCAGAGTTTGATGATGTTGCCAAGCCAAAGGTAACGGTTCGCATTGGCGCAGAAAATACTCTAGAACCAATACGCACCTGCACCTTAATTTCTTCTACTTATCGCCGAGGTTCAATACCAGTGGGAAGTGTGGGAGTTTTGGGTCCAACGCGCCTAGATTATGAAAGTGCGATCGCAGTCGTAGCATCTGCTGCTGATTACCTCTCAGAAGCTTTCAATTATTTCAATCCTTAAGGTAATGTTTAGGAATAAGCTGCTAGGAGTCTAGACGGGGGAACAATGCCATTTTGTAGCGACAAAATCAATAATTAATCCTACTTAAATCTTTCATGGTTAACAATACCTTCGCCAAAATTAGAGGGTTAGAGCTAGACAAAAAAGCTAAATTCCCTATACGCTAAGGGTTTCAGGCTTTTGAATTGAGGGCTGAAAAGCTTTATTCTACTGAGTCTCTACAACAGGCGAGCGCTGCAAGTGTTGCCCAGTTCAACAACAAGAAATTTACAAGGCCACTCTCCAAAAGATGCAACAAGCTCAAAGTGAAGGAAGATTACAGAGAGCGATCGCACTTTTAAAAAATACCCTGACTACCTTTTCTCGCTCTGACGGACTTGATTTACTACAAAAACTTAAAGGAAAAGAACAGTTCCGCCAAGGGCTAGCAGCAGAAAAAGCCAATGATTTTAAAGCGGCTGCATCTCTTTATGAAACTGCTAAATTCCTCTTGCCAAATCCCACAGACTGCCAAATTCGGTTAGCACTTGTGGCAATTAAAACCAAGGAATGGGCAACCGCACTATTCCACCTAAAGGCTATAGCTGGAGAACAAGCTGCTTACTTGCGGGGATTTGCCTACGCCCAACAAGAAAATTTACAGGTAGCTTATAGGGAATGGCAAGGGCTGTCTACTCCTAAACTTGCCAAGCAACGAAAAATCATCAAAAATATTTCCCAACGTCAACGCCTACTATCCCTACAGAATATTGAACATTTAGTGAATGCTAGAAATTGGGATAAGGCTAAAATAGCGAGTACAGAATTTCTCCACAAATTTGGTTTTGATGCGTTAGTAGATAAAAATTTTAATGAGCATATTCAGCCACGTTTAGAAGCGGAAGTATGGCAAATTGGCGATTTTATTGCATGGGATGCACCAAGTTTTGACCAGGTATTTGTAAATAGGATATTTTAATCTGTAGAACGTCTAGAACAGTTTCCCTGCTCAGGGCGTCTAGTACCGGAGATCGCTCAAGAAGATATTCGAGAGATAATATTTGGTAATTACCGGATTGTATATAGTCAGCAATGATGAGGTAAGTATTTTAACGGTGTTTCATTCTTCAAGGCAGCTTAAGCTTTAACAAAAGGTCATTTTTATATGCCGATCGCTCTTTGTATGTATGTAAAAACTCAGGTAGCAAAGGCAGTCAGTATTGCAGTAAACTAATTGGTAAACCGTAGTATTCGCATTATACTACTGTACGGTCAACCAACAATAAAACTTTCGCCAATTCAAGGTAGAGATGATGCAAGAAGTAACTCGCCGCAAATTTATTGCAACAGCCACCCTAGCGACAGGTTTTGCCCTCGCAGTACAACCCATTTCTGCTGGAGTCATTACCACCAATGCTAAGGGCTTGGTAGCTGGTGCGGTGAAAATTCCCGTCAAAGATGGCGAAATTCCTGCCTATAGAGCAGCACCTGCCACTGGTGAAAATTTCCCCATCGTCCTGGTAATCCAAGAAATCTTTGGCGTACACGAGCATATTCAGGATATCACTCGTCGCTTTGCCCAGTTGGGATATTTAGCGATCGCACCCGAATTATTCATCCGTCAAGGCGATGTCTCGAAGTTAAGCAGCATAGACGAAATTCGCCCAATTGTCGCCAAAGTGCCAGATGCCCAGGTGCTATCCGATCTCGATGCTACGGTACACTGGGCAGTGAAATCAGCTAAAGGTAATGCCAACAAATTGGCAATTACAGGCTTCTGCTGGGGCGGCCGCATTACCTGGCTGTATGCAGCACACAACCCCAAGGTGAAGGCTGGTGTGGCTTGGTATGGGCGACTCGTGGGCGATGCTACCGAACTTCAGCCCAAGAATCCCATCGATATTGCATCAAAACTGACAGTCCCGATTCTCGGACTCTACGGCGGGAAAGATACGGGTATTCCCATCAATACAGTAGAGCAGATGCGCGATCGCTTAAAGTCCAGCAGCAGCAAATCTGAAATCATCGTCTATCCCGATGTACCCCACGCTTTTTTTGCCGATTATCGCCCCTCCTACCACGAGAAAGAAGCTAAAGAAGGTTGGAAACGTCTTTTGGCATGGTTTAAGCAGCATGGCGCGTAAATCTGCGGAACAAAAAAAGCCTCCCGGTATGGGAGGCTTAATAGTTAGCGGAGAAAACTTGTTAAACTACGGCCTTGCAGCGATCGCTCCTCCTAATGCAGAGAAAACTGCGGAGACGGATGCTGTGGCAAATAGCCACCAAGCGGCTGTAGCTGCGGCTTTGCGGGTTTCTTCTGCTTGCTTCTGTGCTTGATGCTTCACCTGTTCTAGGCGGCGTTGTGCTTCTTGCTGTATGCGTTCTGCACGTTGCAATACTGTGTTACGGGCCCGTTCAATTTGGTCGATGATGCCGTTGGCATCTTCCTCAGAGATGTCTTCACGAGAACTCATAATTGCCACCAGAGTCTCACGATCAAAAGAAGATAGGCGATCGCGCAGGGCATCAAATCCCGCCTGGGGATCGTCAAAAAATGTGCGAACATCGCGCTTGATATTATCGTAATTGAGTTCTGGACGATCTAAGGAGTTGAGATAGTTACGGATGCGGCCAAAAACCCCGTCAATTGCATCTTGAATGCCTCGTTGGATGTTCCGCACTTGTTCTACAAATTGATCCCTTACGGACACCATGTTATCGGCAATTCGCGCCGCTTCTTCATCGGAAATATCTTCCCGAATTTTCAGCAGGGCGATGATCGTAGAACGGTCAAAATGGGAAAGGCGATCGCTAAAAGTTTCCACCCCAACTCGCGGATCGTGCAACAATAATTGCAAGTCGCGCTTGATTCCTTCCGGGTTGAGTTCTTCTTTGCCAGTTTGGCGCAGATACTCTTCCAGATAACCTTTGAATGTTTCCACTCTTTGCTGTGTGCGGGTAGCTAAACGACGAGGCGCACGCACAAAGTTGCGAATCGAGTTTTGTGTGGAATCAATGATTTCATTGACTTGTTCTTCACTTAAGTCTTGGCGTTGACTGAGCAACTTCACCAGTGTATCTCGGTCTACCTGCGACAACCGACGGCGTAGTGCTACGGCTCCCTCCTTGGGATTTTCAAACAATCTGGTCAAATCCCGTTGAATACCTTCTGGATTCAGTTCTTGTTTTCCAGTATTCCGCAGGTAATCTGCGATCGTGGTACTAACAGAGTCGTATTGCTCTTTAGCTTTATCGACTACCGCTTGTGGTGTGTGGCGAATGCTATGCCACGACTCCTCAGCAGCATTGATGGCTTGATTAACTTGATCTTCACTCAAATCTTCCCGTTGACTCAACAACTGTACCAAGGTATCGCGGTCAAAGCGAGACAACCGCGCCCGAATTGAGGTAATTCCAGCTTGAGGATCTTCCAGTAGCTTTTTGAACTCAGCGCGGATGGCATCAGGATTCAGTTCTGATTTCCCTGTATTACGCAGATATGATTCTACATTCAGCCACAGGGTTTCTGCTTGATATTGTGCCTGTTCTGCTAGTCCTTTGGATTCTACCAAGACGCGATCGCGTTGTTTTTCCAACTCATCGAGAATGGTGTCTACTTCATATAGCTGGACATCATTACGTTGCAGCAATATCTCCCGCATTTCCTGGCGTGTAACCTGCGCCAGTCGCAAGATCAGGGTTTCATAATCTGCCTCTGGGTCTTCCAACAGTGGTCTAAAATTCTGCTCAACGCCTTCGGCTGTCAAATCTGCTTTCGGGGTAACGAGCAGATAACTTTCCACTCCCCGTTGCAAGTCTTGGACTATCTCTCTTTCTTCAACAGCTGTCACTGTCACCAGCACCTCTTTGCGGACAGCTTCTAGCTGATTTGCAATGCGCTGAATTTGGGCTTGGGTAAGCAGTCCTCGCTGTTGCAGGATGTTGACGAAATCGTTCCGGGATAGTCGTTCTACTTCTCTTTTGACTATTCCTGAGTCAGCAGCTGGATCGTAGATGACATCACGAAATTCCTGAGCGATTTTTTCCTGACTCAGTTGCCAAGCATAAGTGTTGTGCAGGTAGTTTTCGACATCAGCCCGAATTGGGCTATAGGGTTGCGATGGTGTTGGCAATCCTAGCTTATCGGCTTGTTGAGTGACTTTATCTTTGGCACTGGTGAGGCTACCCAAGATTTTTTCCACATCCAAATCAGGCAAATCTGTCCGTCCCAACACAGTGGCGGTTAAGGCAGATAGTCCTTGCTGAAGTGTACTTTGAATTAGCCCTGGAGCCGCCTTTTGGTCAGCTTGTTTGGAATCACGCTTTTCTGCTACTAACCGATCCAGCTTGGCGTTGAGTTCATCTGTCTTGCTTTGTCCTGCTGGAACTGATTTTAGATAATCCATTAACTCACCCAGACCGTCTGGGGTGGGTGATTGCTGACTTACCACTTGCTGCCAAACTTTATACAACGTATCAGCAATGCGGCTAACGTCTTTTTTGGAAAGGTCGGTGCGACTGCTGACTAACTTGATAAACTTTTGGCGGTCGATGTTGCGAATATCTGAAGTCCCAGCGATCGCTTTTAATTGCGGATCGTTGAGTAAATTTTCAAAGTCACCCCGAATTTTCGATAAATCTAGCTCTGGGGGACGGATCTTTTCTAAGTAATCTTCTATGTTCTCCCGGATACTTGTAGGGTCGATGGCGCTCCCTAGTTCCCGACGGATAGCGCTAGCGGCAGCTTCAGCCGTCGCTACAACTTGGTTATTGACAGCTTTTGCGCCCAGTGCGGCGGTGGCTGTCCCCATAATCGCCTGAAACCCAGAAGTTGCCGTATTGACGACTGAGCCAATTAAGGAACCTACGGTGGTGGAACTTACCCAAACGAGGATTAAAAAGTAAGCACCCCAAATTACCAAGCCGAGAATCGCTCCCAATGCTGGGTCTAAGATTACAAGACTCAATTTCACCGCCAGAAAAGAAGCGATTAATAAGGCGATCGTCACAGTGACTAATGTCCAAATCCCCACTGCTGTGCCGATTTTGCGAATGCTGCCGCCCAAACTTCCGACTTCCCCAGAATCTGAATCCGAGTCAGATGAGTGCCCCAGGTAGGAAATACCGGCTGCAAGGGAGAGATTAGTTAGAACTAATTGGAAAGCAAAGGCTAGAATCACGCCGGAGATTAAAGCTACAAAAAAGCGAGGACCGGAAGTGAGAACCGATGCCTGTGCTGGCGTGACGTTTGAGGTATCTACTGGAACCTGTGACATCCACAATAGTGGTTTGTAGAGTCCCACCATGATTTCCGTACTTTGGAACATTGTATTTCCTTGTTCTAAGTTTTAATTTAGGGAATTAAGAATTTCTTGAGAAGCAACTCTTAGTATGTATTTATGTCTGTACCTATGGCAATACCTAACTCTGTTTAGCTCAGAATCGTAGACTTTAGCTGTTTTAAGCATCTCTCCAAAGGCTGAAAACTTTATCCAGCAAAAGATATAAGTTTTATTATCTAACTGTGAAAATGTTCGGTATGAACTTAAAAAGCTGGCTAATTCTTGGCTGCAACTTTTTAATTTTAATTGCTTAATCACAACGATTGATTTTTCTGCAATTATAGTTTAATCATTAAAAAGTTACATTTATTTATATTTTTATTTTTATCACCCTCTGAGGGTGGATTTCTCTGCACGAATATGTTGTTGATTATGTGCCTGTAGTTTGTGCCTACAGGCAGAAAGCAATCTAGTTATTAATAGCTACATTAAAGTTAACAAACGAATTGTTAAGGATAACAAAGATGGCAACTTGTTCTTACAGACAGAGATTTGTCAGTAATTGCAGCAAAAGGTAATGGTTGCGATCGCAATGATTTTCTGTTTGGCTAGACACATGAAGCCGAAATCTGAAACTTTCGTTTAGCAATCATTGGCTTCCTTGCTTATTTACTTTGGGATTTGGCAGGTTATAGCGTCCTACGCGACGTTTTATATCTGATTGGCTACTAGATAGAAATTAAACACCTAAAAAGCTACTAAATTTTGGAGAAACAAATGGCAACTCAAGAAACTCGGACTTCTACTGATTTACCACCTGTTGCAGCATCATACAACGGCGTAGATCGCAATGCTTTTCTGTTTGGCTTTACTCCTCAAGCCGAAATTTGGAATGGTCGCTTGGCAGCTATTGGCTTCCTTGCCTATTTACTTTGGGATTTGGCAGGTTATAGCGTCCTGCGCGACGTTTTACATCTGATTGGCTAGTAGAAATTAAACACCTCAAAAGCTACGCTACTAAAATTTTGGAGAAAAAAATGGCTATTAAAGAAACTCGTTCTTCTACTGATTTACCACTTGTTGCACCCGAATACAACGGCGTAGATCGCAATGCTTTTCTGTTTGGCTTTACTCCTCAAGCCGAAATTTGGAATGGTCGCTTGGCAGCTATTGGCTTCCTTGCCT
>NZ_JBALCT010000023.1:0-38454 GCF_036917675.1 Nostoc sp.
CTCTACTTCTACCCATTGCGGTGGGTTTAAGCAACTGTCTGAGATGAAGCGTCAGAAACCTCGTCCATCTTCTTAGATGGGCGGGGTAGTTCATTATATTCAATACCACCCATTACATGAAAATTGAGCCGAGTTTATTACCGCGATCGCTCCAAAATCCAATCGAGTAAAATCGGATTGACTAACTCCGGTGCTTCATCTTGCGGACAATGCCCCACTCCTTCTAAAGGAATAAACTTTTCTACTTGCGGAAAGTTAGCTAATTCTCTCCCTAATTTAATTGGTTCCCACGGATCAGCCGTTCCCCACAAAATAATCGCAGGACACTGTAACAGTGGCAAAAGGTCTTCTGGTAGTGGCCCTGTAGAATAAGAAGTAAAGGCAAGGAACACAGCACCAGCCCCCGGATCGCTTGCTGGTGAAGTGAGAATATCTACCAACTCATCTGTCACCATCTCAGCATTCGCATAAGCTTGTAGCAGAATCTTCCGCACTGTTTTCGGTTTGGCGAGTTGATTGAAAAAGAAATCACCAACTGGTTTAATAGCTAACAGGCGTTGCAGTAAAGGCGCTCCGAAACGACGACTCCAAGGTAAAGTTACCCGTTTGCGATCGTGCAACAGCCGTAAAGAACAGTTTAGCAAAGCAACTCCCAAGGCAATATCTGGGTTGTTTACTGCTGCTTGCATGGCTACAATACAGCCTATAGAATTTCCAACTAAAAAAGCTGGCTCACCCACAACTTCGCGGCAAAAATCTGCCACTTGCTGTCCCCAGGTTTCTAGTGTGTAAGCAATTTTTTCACCAGGTTGAGGTTTTGCGGAAGCGCCAAAACCAATCAAATCGATCGCATAAACCCGGCAATTTTGTGCAAGTACGGGAATATTCTTCCGCCAATGCCACCAAGAAGCACCAAATCCATGCACCAGGACAACAGCTGGCCCAGTGGTTCCTTGGGTTTGATAGCAGATCGGGAAATCTTGCCAAATCCAGGTTTTTGTAGAGTTAAGTGCTGTTTTGGAACTTGAGGTTGTCATAGGAAATTTGATCAAAACAAGGGTAAAAGCCTTTTAGCAGCAAGACGCAAGTAAAATTCTTTGGAATTTGAATAAAATTTATCAGATTTTCAAAGTAAATCCTTTGCTGTAGTGATAGCTTAGACAAACACCACGAAAGCTTCTAGGCTGATAGTTTTATCAAGTATAGAGAGTTTTCATCTTATTCAAAGAGGTAATTTACTCATAACTTCGATTATGTCAGTATTAGGAATCATAACTTTTGTAATGTGAGTAATATTTTTGCTATTTTTAGATGTGAGCGAATTAGCATCAGTGCTAGATTCAGTAGTTTCACAATTTACGACAGCCAATACAAGTCTATAAAATTGTCGAATATGAGGCATCGGCTAAGGGGTGGTTTGCAACTGGAAACTGACGCTGAATTTAACAATATTTTTCTTGATCTTAGTTCTGCGAGCCAGAAAACATGAATCTAGTAGAAACAATTGATACTCCTGTTGGGAGTTACGCACCAGATTTTGAAATACCAGGAATTGATGATCAAGTACACCATCTCAGGCGTTATCTTGAGAAGTTCCGAGCAGTGGGTGTCATTTCCATGTGTAACCACTGTCCTTATGTAGACTGGTATCTAGGCAGGTTAAAAAACATTCAAGCCGAATTTTCACCAGAAGGCTTCACACTAATTGGCGTGAATGGTAGTAATGGCGATCGCGACGCTAAATCAAGCTTGGAAAATATGAAAGCTTTTGCCAAGGGTCACGACTTGAATTTCCCTTATCTGTGGGACTCTACGCAAGATGTAACCCGCAGTTTTGGCGCGACAAAAACACCAACGGCCTTTCTCATAGATGCTAATGGTATAGTCCGCTACAAAGGAAAAATTGACGAGCATCCCCAAGATGCGTCAGCAGTGGGAGAGGATTATTTGAGAACTGCGATCGCTTCTCTGCTTCTTGGTCAAAAAATAGATATACCACAAACAGAAGCAATAGGTACTACATTGATTTGGCGTAACTAGACATAGATTGTCCCTCTAACTGCTATCTTAAATTGGAGGCAATTGCAACTTTTTTGATAAAGCGTAACTTCATGGGAACGAATTACCGACGGGTTTTACTCAAACTGAGTGGTGAAGCCTTAATGGGCAACATGGGCTATGGCATTGATCCAGAAGTGGTCAAAGGAATAGCACAAGAATTAGCAGAGGTGATCGCCACTGGAGTTCAAATCGCCATAGTTGTTGGCGGGGGCAATATTTTCCGTGGTGTCAAAGCAGCGTCGGCAGGGATGGACAGGGCAACCGCCGACTACATAGGGATGATTGCCACGGTAATGAATGCCATGACGCTGCAAGATTCGCTGGAACATATAGGGGTACAGACGCGGGTACAAACTGCGATCGCTATGCAAGAATTAGCAGAACCGTATATCCGTCGTCGCGCCATCCGTCATCTTGAAAAAGGACGGGTGGTAATTTTTGGTGCTGGTTCTGGAAATCCCTTCTTTACTACAGATACTACTGCGGCATTAAGAGCCGCAGAAATTGATGCGGAAGTGATTTTTAAAGCCACTAAAGTAGACGGAGTATATGATGCTGATCCTCATATTTATCCTGATGCGAAGCGTTACAATAGCCTCACCTACGCACACGTTTTAGCCAAAGATTTGCGGGTGATGGATAGTACTGCGATCGCCTTGTGTAAAGAAAATAATATCCCAATTCTAGTATTTGACCTAACGGTGCGAGGTAACATCCACCGAGCAGTCATGGGAGAATCCATCGGTACCCTTGTGGGAGGTTCTTGTGAAATTAGCTGAAGCTGAGAGTACGATGCAAAAAACCGTTGAGTCAACTCAACGAGCTTTTAACACGATTCGCACTGGTCGCGCCAATGCGAGTTTATTAGATAAGGTATTGGTGGATTATTACGGTTCGCCCACATCCTTGAAATCACTGACAAACATTAGCACGCCAGATGCGACGACGATCTTAATTCAACCCTACGATCGCAGCAGTTTAAATATAGTCGAAAAAGCGATTTCCCTCTCAGATGTCGGTTTAACTCCCAGCAATGACGGTTCCGTGATTCGGCTGAATATTCCGCCCCTGACAAGCGATCGCCGTAAAGAATTCGTCAAAATGGCATCTAAGTATGCTGAAGAAGGTCGTGTTGCTATTCGCAACATCCGCCGCGATGCCATAGATGCCATTCGTAAACAGGAGAAAGCCTCTGAAATCTCCAAAGATGAATCAAAAGACCTACAAGATAGCTTGCAAAAACTGACAAACGAGTACACCGCCAAAATAGATTCACTGTTGGCAGAAAAAGAAAAAGACATCTCGACTGTTTAAGGTCTAAAGTCGGAAGCATAAAGGCTGAAGGATGATCGATAAATTCTTCAGCCTTTATCATTTCTTAAGTATCTAATAAAAATTGATCAAGTGAATAATTAAAGTAGGGGCAATTCATGAACATACGTGTCAACTTCAGGTAAAACCCTTTTCAAACCTCGTTTCCAGCCTTCTTGGTGGAAATGCTGCTCATTGTGGCTCTGCCGCCAGTAAGCGAGGTGGAGCCTCAACGACGGGCATTCCCAGTCTGAGACTGGGAACGAGAGAAGTAAGTGAGCGTGAATCATTAAAGTAGGGGCAATTCATGAATTGCCCCTACTCAATAGAAAATAAACTAATTGAGGAGCAAAAATTCAGCCATATGTACGACTGCATCATCGTCGGCGCTGGGCCAGCTGGTGGAACAGCTGCATATCATTTAGCCAAGCAAGGTCGCTCAATATTAGTGTTGGAAAAAGAATCTCTACCAAGATATAAACCTTGTGGCGGTGGTGTATCTCCAGCGATCGCTCAATGGTTTGACTTTGATTTTAGCCCAGTGATTTCGGTGAAAGCCGACTCCGTTCGCTTTACCTGGAAATTGGGCGACCCCGTGGAAGCGAAAATTGCCACAAAAGAACCAGTCTGGATGGTGCGACGAGATATTTTTGACCATTTCCTAGTACAGCAAGGACAGAAGCAAGGGGCTGAACTACGAGATAATACGGAAGTAACGGGTATTGAGTTTAAAAGTGATTATTGGCAAGTTAACACAGCTAATGGCTCAGTTACAGGTCGCTACTTAATCGCGGCTGATGGTGCCAAAGGGTCAATGGCAAAATGGTTAGGCTTCAAAGAACGTAAACGCCGTTTAGCGGGAGCCTTGGAAGCAGAAGTTCTGGCAACTGTCAAGGACAAATCCACAATTCATTTCGAGTTTGGCTTGGTGAAAAATGGCTACATTTGGAACTTCCCAAAAGCTGATGGTTATTCCATTGGTGTCGGTACGTTTATCGGCGGCGAACCTCAAGATTTTAAGAAGATTTTAGATGAGTATGCGCGATCATTTAATGTAGATATTAAAACTAGCAAGCAGTATGGTTATCCCCTTTGCTTGTGGGATGGCAACCAAAAGTTACATACTCAAAATGCAGTTTTAGCTGGGGAAGCTGCTTGTGTAGTTGATCCAATGACAGCAGAAGGCATTCGTCCGGCCATTTTTAGCGGTTTGATTGCAGCAGGAGCCATTAATGAGGCTCTTTCTGGTGACACTAACGCTTTAGAAAAATATAGCGAAGCCATTAATGAAGAATGGGGTACTGAGATGGCTTGGGCGAAAAAATTAGGGGGAGCATTTTATCGTTTTCCAGGCATTGGCTACAAAGTTGGTGTTAAGCGCCCCTCCGGTGCCAAAATCATGGGTAAGATTCTGTGCGGAGAACTCCGCTATGGCGACGTTGCCGATCGCGCCTTGAAGCGTTTAATCCCTGGTTTTGGCAGTTAAGGATTAGGTAATAAATCTCTAAGAGACGACACCCACCGCCCAAAAATTAATTATCTCTTGTGGGGTGGACGTCTCGCCATTAGTGTCAACTTAACGTGAAAACCTGCCTAAAACCAGCTTTTAGATTGTCTCGTTGTCTCGTTCCCAGTCTCCGACTGGGAATGCCTAATGTGAGGCTCTGCCTCAAGACTTGCGGCAGAGCCGCAATGACTCGCATTTCCAGCCTCTGGCTGGAAACGAGATTTTAAAGGGGTTTGGGCTTAACTTGATACCAATGGCGTCTTGCCCGCCCTATTTTCACTTTATTTATGCCTATCTACTTACCATTTCTCTAAACTAGGGTTTTTGACAAGGAACTCTCAAAGGTCTGCAATATAATTCCCAGAATCTTATCGACTGCATTAACGTGATATTCTATCGAGTCAATGCAAACAGTATTCTGTTCTAAAGTTAAGAATTTCCAAGCGGTACCACTTGTCACAACTCCATATATGACTTTAATATCATTTCCTGCTCTTTGATTGAATATCTGAGCAGCAATCATTGTGGCTGCACATTGCCCCAATCCGGCGATGATATTCTCATTTTTGGCCTCTATAACAGTGACTACTGGAGCGCTGATAAAATACTGTTCACGAGATGCACTGAGGATAAAGTCACAAAAACCTGAGAGTCCTTTCGCAGGATCAATATTGAACTCTGTACCTGAAAATAAGCTGATCTGATAATTTAACTGTCGCCTAACCTCAGACAGAATAGGAGCGATTAAAAACTCAGAACGAGCTTTTTCGCTGTTAATGGCAGTCGCTAAAGTTAGGTTCTCATCCAGCAACCGCTTTAGCAAGTCAGAAGGCTGCACCCCGCCTACAGTCAGAAATAGATTACGTGTCTCTTCCAAAGTTAAGCTAAATGCATCTCTGACTTTAAGGAGACTAAAATCACTGTATGCCATAGACTTCTGCTCCAGTTCTATCTTAATTGTGCATGGCTTGCCCGTCTTTGCAAGATATTATTTGAAAGGCAAGCTTGGTTAGCAGACTCGCCTCTCAAATATTGCACCTTGGTGCCAAGTTAAAAATACCTAGAGAAAAGCCAGATAATCACTCCACTTCCCAATACACAAATAATTCCCGCCAAACCAGCTAGGGGTTTTTTGTTCTTACCTGTGAACCAGTCAGAGACTTTACCTGTGTAAATAATTACTTCTGCTGTATCTAGGGTAGCGATCGCCCATACCCATCCCGCGTGGAGTCCCCAAGCTAAACCCAAATTACCGCTTGCAGCAAAGCGTGCCAACACTAGCACCATTCCCATCAGCCACAATCCAGGGAGTTGGGGTGCAGTTTCGCGTTGCTCCCAAACCAAGTGTAGCAAGGCAAAAATCAAGCTAGAAATTGCTGCTGCTACCCAAAGTGGATAATCCTGCGCTAATTCAGTGAACAGGAAACCGCGAAAAACTAACTCTTCTATCCCACCGACTAATAACGCTATCAAGAAAATCGGTAGCAAGATGGGTAGTAGTAACTTGAAATTCCTCTTTTCAAAAGAACACCAACCTAACCAAAATTGCCCACTAAATACAATAGCTAGGCTCACCACTCCCAAACCGAAACCTAGTACTAAAGAACTAAGAGTTGAAAGATTCCCAACAAAGCCGTAATCCGAAAAAGATTTATTGGTCAGCCAATTAACTCCCCATAGAATCAGGGGAGCTAATAGATAGAGTGACGCCAATAACGGCATCTTTTGCTCTGGCTGCAAAGGTTTAGTGGGTTGCCAATTGAGCAATATTGCTACTACTGCTGCTATTGGCAACCAGCAAACTATCCAGCAAATAAAAAATGCCATCACTATAACTAGTGGTGGTGCATTTTCTAGAAATGCCAGTAGGACGTTGACCGAAGGCTCAAAGAAAGTTATCAAAATAAACAAAAAAAACACGATAGACTTCTTGCACTATAGATTTCTTGCTGATTAATCAAGACTCTACTAAATTTGGTGACTCCTGCAAGGGGTCTAATCGTATTTTTTACCTGAGACAAAATTTTCTAAATAGAGCTACTAGTTTACTGTCGGGGTAAGGACAAGTTATCATCACCTGAAACTTATCCCTACCATCAGCAAATTTACTCTTCGTCTTCCAAATCTTCGTCTGATTCGTCAGAGTCTACATCTTGTGAGGTTAGTTTTTTATCGGTTTCACCGAGTTGAATCAAGTGAATATGCTTGTATCCCAACCTAATTTCAAACTCATCTCCAGGTTTTAAGCCCATTGCCTTGGTATATGTGGCACCAATCACAATCTGACCATTTTGATGGACACTAACCCGATATGTCGGTTCACGACCACGACCATCTTTAGGTGCTTCTGGACTTAGAGGAATTCCTCTAGCCGATAGCAAAGCGTCATAAAAATCGGTGAGATTGACACGAACCTGGTTATTCTTAGTAACAGTGTAATAGCCGCACTGTTTAGCTCTTTCTCGGCGCGGTAAAGTGGAAAGTTCTTTTACTTTAGCAAGTAGTGATTTTCCGGTTAATGGCGCGGTTGCAGTTTCAGTCATTATGCTCAAATTTTCCTTACTCTCTCCAAACTGATAAACGATGTAGTCTTATGCTGGCATTTGACTTTTTAGCATTTGCATAGAGCTACTTAGGACTCTAGTGTAACCAGTGAATTCCTGCTGATAGGAGCCAAAAGCACTTCTATATATGGTTGTCCACAACAAATTAGAGGTCATAGTTGCCACAGACATTAATTTTGCTGATTTTACGGCACTTTTAACCATTATTCGCCATTAGAAATGAAATTGTTTTCTCTTTTGGCGCTACTGTAGCGGTGTAACTTCAGCCACCTTAACAAATTGGGTTGGTTCTACTACAAATAAGTCGTAGAACCAATAAATTGCAGGTTTTTCACTTTGAGTGCTTGCCCTTCTGACCAATGAGAAAGTAGAGTTTTCTCTACTCCTACTCTCAAGCTTAGGACAGCATAGTATTTCAATAGAGTCCTATGGGCTTATGCCCTTTTGTCCTGCCAGTAGAGACGCGAATTTTCTTGTCTCTACATTACGAATCAACAAAGCAGTAGTAGCCGCGCTGATACGGCTATTGATTCTGGTTTTGTGACTTAGTAATTTTATATTAAATACTAGCATGGACTAATAATAGCAAAATAATTGTTTAATTTTGAATTAAAGTTGCTAGTAAATTTTTATTTAAATTCCTGGACTTAAAGCTTGGAAAAAGCAGTGACGATTTTCCTAACCCTTGATTGTAAGCGTGAGTGTTGCCAGATGGCTTTTATAAAAACTTATCTAATATAGATGAGCAGTTTTGACCAATGAGTTAAATCCAAGATTTTCTTGATTGAGAGGAAGCAAAAATCTAAAAGTCTGGCGCATCATGGATTCCCGGTGCAAGAACTTTTATTTGAAAGTGATGAAGATTTGTCCTCGGTTTATTACTTATAAGCTCAAAAGCGCTCAGAGGATTTTGTACGTATGTCTATGGGAAGAATAAATATCTTAACATCTGCCTACCGCTTGATTGCCACTACTATATATTGAATATGTGCTTTTACACTTCTATATAATCCAAAAATTCCGTCAAGCAGTAGCGAAGGCGGAATTTCCTAGCCAGGACTGCTTGACTCCAGTTGACATCAAGACGTGTCGCTAACCTGATATGCATTTAATTTGGATACGATCGCTAGGCCAAAGATAAACCTAAGTGCCTTTTTGAGCAAACCCCGTTTCCTTTACATTCCTAAACAGCGAAATTCACTGCAAAGCTGCGATTAAATTTTTGGCATTTTCACTCAGAATTTGACATAAATCTTGCCTAGAGCGCTACTACAAGTAAAATTTTAATGGTTATCCTTAAGTTAGAATCAGTCGCTCTTTCCTCGTCAGCCTATTAACACCAGGGTTTGAATTAAGGGCAAAAAAAGTATAGCTCACTTTTCACAACTACCTGCCTTGACTGATGATTGTTGAGGCTGGTGAAGCAATTTTAAAATTTTGGCTAGTGGTCATGGAAGTTATTTTTAAGGTGATTCGACAGCAACAAAATTCCTCCCCTGTTGTGCAAACCTACCTTGTAGAGGCAGAGCCAGGTAATACCATCCTGGATTGCCTCAATCAGATTAAGTGGGAGCAAGATGGAACCTTGGCCTTTCGCAAAAACTGCCGCAATACCATTTGTGGTAGCTGTGCTATGCGAATTAATGGGCGTTCGGCTTTAGCTTGTAAGGAAAATGTTGGTAGTGAACTTGCCAGATTACAACAAATACCATCATCCCCAAGTAAAGTAAATGCGATTGGCGAAATCACGATCGCTCCTCTCGGCAATATGCCCGTGATTAAAGATTTGGTTGTAGATATGAGCAGTTTCTGGAATAATCTAGAGGCAGTTGCTCCTTATGTGAGTACGGCAGCACGACTTGTACCAGAAAGAGAGTTTTTGCAAACACCAGAAGAGCGATCGCGTCTCGATCAAACTGGCAACTGTATTATGTGCGGTGCTTGTTACTCGGAATGTAATGCTCGTGAAGTTAATCCAGACTTTGTAGGTCCCCATGCCCTTGCCAAAGCTTACCGGATGATAGCAGATTCTCGCGATCGCGACACCGAAAATCGCTTAGAAAGCTCCAACGAAGGTACTAAAGGCGTATGGGGCTGTACCCGTTGTTTATACTGCGATTCAGTTTGTCCAATGGAAGTTGCACCATTAGAACAAATCACCAAAATTAAACAAGAAATTCTCACCCAGAAACAAGCTAGCGATAGTCGCTCACTTCGTCACCGAAAAGTATTGGTAGATTTAGTTAAAGAAGGTGGTTGGATTGATGAACGTCAATTTGGTTTACAAGTAGTCGGTAACTACTTTCGGGATTTAAAAGGATTACTTAGTCTTGCACCCCTCGGTTTGCGAATGATCCTCCGGGGTAAATTTCCCCTGTCATTTGAACCTTCAGAAGGGACAGAACAAGTGCGATCGCTCATTGAATCTGTGCAACAAGTAGAAAATAAAAGTTAGGAGACGCGATTAATCGCGTCTGTACCAATACAGTTCAGTTAAGGATTTTTTCCTTCTCTCTGTGTCGCGCCAGTTGCTATAAGTCGGGGAACCCGCCCAACGCACTGGCTTCTCTGCGCCTCTGCGGTTCGTTAAAAAAATTGGCTTTGACAAAGAGTTTTAACCTTAACTGAACCGTATTGGCGTCTGTACAAGAGTTAGAAGTTAGAAATTTTAACTCATAACTCCTAACTCCTAACTCCTAACTCTATTTCAACGCGGTTCTTGAGGTATATTCAAAGGCTGTCCATTCCGGTCATATACTAAAACATCCCACTGCCCGTTGTTACTAGACTCAAAAGCAATCCTACTCCCATCAGCGCTAATTGTCGGGTTGCGGACTTCCGCCTGTAGGTTATTAGTCAAATTCCGTGATTGACGTGTTTCCCGGTCGTAGAGAAAAATAGCCGATCGTCCCTGACGGCTAGCACCAAATACAATATAATGACCATCTTGTGAAACGCTAGGATGAGTTGCGATCGCATCAAAGGAGTTTAAACCCGGCAAATCAACCAAATCACGAGTCACCGTATCAAACATATAAACATCTTGGCTACCGCGTCGGTCAGTAATAAAAACAATGTATCTCCCAGAGATTTGGGGATTTAATTCCGACGCTAAACTATTGAGACTCCGCCCCCCCGGATCAAAGGGATAACTTAAAAGGCGAGGGTAGCCAAAACACCCAGTCAATAAACTTAAGCAGAAAAATACAGGTATAAAAAAAATACGTTTCATATAATTAGTCATTAGTCAATAGTCTCACAACTCCTAACTCCTAACTCATAAGGTACAGACGCGATTAATCAATCACTGGGATTGATCTAGTTGCAAGTTTCCCCTTGGTGTTTGATTTTCTGATAATTAACCGGGGTCTGACAATACCTTTTTGGGTGTAAATATCTTGAGTTAGCAGGGTACTGCATTCGCGGATTCTACAGACGCTAAATAGGCATACGGCAAACAAGGTGCGTAGGCGTAGCCTGCCGCAGGCATCGCGGTCATTGTCTAAGCCATCACTGAAGATTAGCTGTATCTCTTGCTGAGTAAGAACCTTGGCGCGTCCATGCCGATTTATTTTCATTGGCAGACTGTAGACCCCGTGATCCACAGCCTATAATGTTTTGACACATGATTTGCATAACTGTTTGACCTTTAGGTGAAACTAGAGGTGGTAGTACAAAAATAAAAATTATCAGGAGGTTTGAATCAAACCACAGCATCCTACAATAGAACAGCTAGAAACCTTCTACCGCGTATGTGTACGAGCAAGCAATCTATTAAGAACAATTGAATTAACTCGCTACGATACACGCTCTCAAAGAATCGTAGTGTTAATAGGCGAAACAATTCAAGTAGAAATTTTAAGTAACGGCGAGGAATTAATTCAATGAGTAACTATCAACAATTAAGCGAAGCCGAACTGAGAACTTATGTAAAGACACATCCAGATGATGAAGAGGCTTTTCAACATTATTTAACAATTATGAGGGCAAAACCTAACCGCGTTGTAGTTAGTACAGAGGAACAAGCCCTAATTGAATTTAAGAAAAGAATGCAAGCAGAGTCAACACCCTAACCCGCCCTAACCCCATCACACCCAATCATTCCCCCACACTCCCAATTATCACCCCGTAGCGCGTCTCTAGCTGTGGGGTTTTGTTTTAGGTGGTTGAGTGCGATCGCTGTTTGTTTGGATGCGTCTCTCCTAACTCCTAACTTTTTCCCCTACGGAGGTGAACCTACAGTTGCACCATTCGGAATATCTAACTCAATATTGGGCCCCCGGTCTAGGACTTCGATATCCCACTGACCACGGGTAGCAGTTTCAAAGACAATATAACGTCCATCTGGGCTGATATTTGGTTTTCTCACCCAGCCGCGATAGGTTGGTGTGACGATTTGTGACTGTTGCGTAGCGCGATCGTAAAGTGCCACCACTGGCCTACCTTGGTCGCTAGTAAGATAAGAAATGTAACGCCCTGTGTAGCTCAAACTAGGACTTTCGGCAATTGTTTCCTGTCGGTTTATCCCCGGTGTGCCAATAAAAAGTTGCCTTTCTAAATCGTAGACTAGTAGCTGCTGATTACCATTCCGATTAGATACAAACGCTAAAAAGCGCCCATTTCCACTCAAAGCTGGTTGCTCCTCGGTGTAGCGACTGTTGAGGGAAGTAGTCCCTATGGGAATATCGCTAGAACCACAAGATACAAGCAAACTTGTTAAACCAAAAACAAGGCTCCAATGAATTGGTCTTTGGAGCCAAAATGTCGGCGTAAGTTTTTCCACCTCAACTGTTTTCCGTCGCCTCTAAATCTACTTCCACGCCAACTGTTTTAAACATCGTCATCAAAATCGGTTGAATTATTTGGCCTCTCATTTGGCTTTTCAACCGGGTTGTATGGCACATAATCAGTTGGGATCGCCTCATCATCTTCGCGCGTTCTTCTCGGAGTTGAGTCAGTAGGCGGACGACGCCTTCTCGGTCTGGGAGCAACATCATCTTCACGACTTTCTGGTTGCTGAGACTCGTTATTACTGCGGCGAGAAGGTTTTCTGACTTCCCCACCCGAACTTTCCCAATCATCAACTTGTCTAGATGAAGAACCCCAATTTTCTTCTTCAGACCTTTCAGAAGGCCGATTCACCGGACGCCCAGAAGTCCGCCGACGTGTTTTATCAGATGGAGCCTGTTTTTCACTACTGCTGCTGTTGCGGCGTTCTGAACGACGGGGGGATTGCTCCTCGTAGTAGTCATCACGAGTTGAAATCTCATCCCTGCTACCCCGAATCCGGGCACGCACGGGGCGTTCTTCCTCGTCTTCATAAGGCAATGGATCTAAGTCTGCATCCATTTCAGCTTGATACTTTTTGCGATTATTGTACTCATAGCGATCGCTAACCGGTCGGTCTTCGTCCACAATCGGAGTGTTGCGCTTTGCTTGCTGGGTAGCTATACTCCGCAGGCGAATACTTTCAACTGCAAAAAACACCGTTGTGCCGACTAAAAGCAGTTGACCAAATTGTAGAATTGGGTCTAGCCGCCATCCTTGAAAGACGAGAATGAAGCCGCAGAGCAAGCCAACTGCCGCAAAAAAGATATCTTGATCCCGTGACAATTCTGGACGCACAGTGCGGAGAAAATACAGTGCTGCCCCAGCCACAGCCAGGAAAATTCCTAGAATACTGGCTGAGTTTGCCCCAAAATTTACCTGAGCCAGAAAACTGGCTGAGTTCAGCCCAAAATTTATCATTGCTGTTTTCCCAATATCAAATCTATGTTAGCGAGTCACAATTAAAATCACTACTCTAATTTGTCACGAAATATTGAAGCTTCAAAGCCTCTGGCAAAGAAGCTCTGAAGCTATTCACCGAAAAGTAAAAAAACCTATGTCTGTCAGCTACAACTGCTTATAGCGGCAAACACTGCTGCTTTTGGTGCAATTATAAATACCTGACAGACAATCGGTTATGAGAGTAAATTCAACTCTCATAAGCATTATGAACGCTGAATTTTATCTTTCTGGCTAATGAAAATTAGACCAACTGTAACGGGTATCACAACAATTGCACTACCCCAAGCCAAACTCCAAAGAAAATTTGCTAAAGAAGGCGTCATACTTCTCAACCTTTTTTTACACACTTCATCCTAATTTTAATAGTGTATTACTTTCTTGAGAAGCCTCTAAGTCTGAACTACAAAACTTGGTAACTGCTTTCACTAGTTGTTGAGTTAACCGCGTCAGCGTGTTTAGGGATTGAAATAAAATTATAATGAGAGTGCTTTACAAAGCTTAAAATTTTGTGGCGATCGCCTAAGTTTTTTCTTGATTTACAGATAGATAGTAGCTGAAACCGATGACTGGTGTTGACCTGACTGTTTGGATTCTGGGACCTGTGTTAGGGCTGATGACATTTTTATTTATATTTCGGATCATTCTCACTTGGTATCCGCAAGTGGATCTGAATCGTTTGCCCTTTAATTTCATAGCTTGGCCTACTGAGCCATTTTTAATACCTTTGCGAAAGGTGGTGCAACCTATAGGCGGAGTAGACATTACACCTATTATTTGGGTTGGTATCTTCAGCCTGCTGCGAGAAATCCTGCTAGGTCAGCAAGGATTGCTGACTATGCTATCTCGTGTTAATTAGGGATGGGGCATGGGGGATGGGGCAATTCAATTTTGGATTTTGGATTTTAAATTTTGGATTAAATTTCAATCTAAAATCCCAAATCTAAAATCTAAAATTCTTGCTCCCCCACTTCCCACTGCTCTAACCGTTCATTTCCTGCACAAAATTTGTATAGACATTACCCTGCAAAAACTGTGGATTTTCCATAATTTTTTGATGAAACCCGATGGTGGTGGGTAGTCCAGTGATGGCACATTCCCGTAGTGCGCGTTTCATGCGGTTAATAGCAGTGGGTCGGTCTGGCGCCCAAACAATTAACTTGCCGATCAATGAATCGTAGTAGGGCGGGATTTGGTAATCTGTGTAAACGTGGGAATCAATCCGAACACCAGGACCTCCAGGGGGAAGATAGCCGCTAATGCGTCCAGGAGAAGGGCGAAAGTCGTGATCGGGGTCTTCAGCGTTGATCCGACATTCGATCGCATGACCCCGCAAGACTACTTGATCTTGGGTAAGCTTAAGTCTTTCCCCTTGGGCAATCCGAATTTGTTCGGCAACCAAGTCTATCCCAGTAATCATCTCTGTTACAGGATGTTCTACTTGAATCCGGGTGTTCATTTCCATAAAATAGAATTTACCCGATCTATCCAAGAGAAACTCGATAGTACCCGCCCCAGTGTAATTAATGAATTGGGCAGCTTTGACAGCAGCTTGTCCCATTTTCTCACGTAAGTCTTGGTCGAGAGCCGGACTTGGTGCTTCTTCCAGTAGCTTTTGATTTCGGCGCTGAATAGAGCAATCCCGTTCGCCCAAGTGGATAACATTACCGTAGTTATCCGCCAAAATTTGAAATTCGATGTGGCGGGGACGTTCAATAAATTTTTCGATGTAAACGCCAGAATTACCAAAAGCTGCTCCTGCTTCCCCTTGGGCTGCCAGGAAAAGTTTCACAAATTCATCTTCAGAACGAACTAGGCGCATACCCCGTCCACCGCCACCGGCTGTGGCTTTGATCATCACTGGATAGCCGATATCCTTAGCAAATCTTAATCCTTCTTCCTCGGATTCTACCAACCCCTCACTACCTGGTACCGTCGGGACTCCAGCTTTTTGCATGGTTTCTTTGGCAGTGGATTTATCCCCCATCCGCCTCATAGCTTCTGGAGTTGGACCGATAAAAGCAATATGATGGTCGGCACAGATTTCCGCAAACCGAGCATTTTCTGCTAAAAAGCCATAGCCTGGATGAATCGCAGTCGCATTGCGCGTCAGCGCGGCAGCAATAATATTGGGAATATTCAAATAACTTTTACTGCTAGCAGGTTCGCCAATGCAAACCGCTTCATCAGCAAGTTGGACATGGAGAGCATTACGGTCAACGGTGGAGTGAACCGCAACTGTCGCAATCCCCATTTCTTCACAGGCGCGGAGAATGCGAAGCGCGATTTCTCCCCGATTGGCAATTAATATTTTGTCAAACTTCATTTTTTAGTTTCGATATCATTACCAGTAGATTGACATTTTCTCTGATCCAACTTGAAACGACGCTTTCGCACTATTTAAAATTATCACAGGAGATTCGCCACCCTGATTCTAAGAAAACGCAAGGTTGCAGGTTGCTGCCTCTACAGTCTTACTACACTAACAAGATTGCTGCTGTAAGTCTTGGCTAGCTTACCAAATTCGGCTTTTGCGGTGGCAGGATGCGATCGCAAAAGCCGAACACAGTCGCTCTACCCTTTTTAATATCACTTGTGTAGCTGCTAGATTTCTGTCAGTCTGATACCACCTTAAGAAAATTTATATTTTTGAGCAGCTGAATTTAGATATCACCTTACTATAATTATTTTCTTATGCTATAGTCTATCTTTAGACAAACCATGCGGATGTGGCGGAATTGGTATACGCGCACGCTTGAGGTGCGTGTGGCTTTGCCTTGCGAGTTCGAGTCTCGCCATCCGCATTTTTGCTTGTCTAGTCATAGGGTCAATAGTCAAGGGTCAAAACCTCAGACTATTGACCCTTAAATCTGAACCTAGCTCTAATACTCCCTCAAGGCAACAATGCTTCCTGAAATACTAGTTTTTTATGCTTTTATAGAGATAGGTGAAGTTTTGTAAAAAGCATTGACTATTACTTTTACGCCGACAAATAACTTAACACTGCCAGCAGCTTGGCATCGCCTCACTCCGATTTGGCAAGGAGGGGAGGAAATAATTCAACAAAGTTTACCTCACACTCAGCTAGCACCTGCTTGGCAGCTAATGCTTTTGGGTGACGGCTCTCCAACACGTCACCTAGAATTGCTTACAGGTGAGCCTGTAGAAGTAGATGTGATTGATATGTCATTAATTGGCATGGACTTGGATGAAGCTCCTGAGTTAATCCAAGCTGTCCCAGGTCCGCGACTACGGCGACAAGTCTGGCTGCGTACTGCTTCTGGCCAGCGATTAGCCTATGCTACTTCGTGGTGGGAAGCCAGTCATGTAGATGAGTATTTGCAAAATCGTTCATTACCAATTTGGGCGAGTTTAGCTCGTCTTCGCACAGAGTTGTATCGCGATGTTCGAGGAATTTACTACGGTGACTCATTGGCGCTACAGTCAGGTTTTGATGTAACTGGGCCTTTTTGGGGTCGCCACTACTTGTTTTGGCATCATGGACAGCCACTAACCTTAATTTATGAAGTTTTTTCGCCTTATTTAACTAAATATTTGGGATCTATGCAGATGAGTGCTATTAATGCTGAGGGGTAATACCATTGAAAAATTCAAACGTGTTTTTAGCACTAGCCTAGTACCGCTTATCTACGAGACGCTGCATATAGCGTGCTTGTTTGAAAAAGTACGCTCCAATTAAAAATTAAATTAATTTTTAATCAAAAATTACCAGTTCCTCCTCAGCAAAAATAACAACTGTTTTGCATCAAAATGATACAAATTCCGAAAAATCAGAATTCAGCAACATATCTGATTTGTAATATTGGTAATCCATACGAAATCCCGGACACTGAATTGAACTAGGTTAGATAAAGTCAATACCACAGATGGAAGTTATATAAATAGAAGGCAGTCTGAGTTGCTGATGACTTGCAGCAATGCCCAAGTTAGTTATATCCTCAAAGTGCTTGAAATGACGGATTTAACTCTTGAAGAATTTCCGCAGAGGCAACCGTCTAAACGAGGTGTCCAGCAAAATTCAACAAAGCGTGTTAAAAAAGGTAACTAACCACGAAAACACCGCTTTTGAAACAGTAGGGAAGTTGATTACGGAAATATCATCAATGTCTAGGATGGAGACATTTATGCAGTTAACTGCCCTAAATAACGGGAAACTTTTTGGTTAACTTAACCAATCAAACAAGTAATGAGTTTGCAAGTATGAGGTATAGGTTTCAATGGCACCGCCTCTTGTGTCTGTTCCGATGAAGAAAAATAAAAATAAGAAACCGTCTCTGGTGCTGACGCTCTCGGCTGCTGGGTTATTGATTGGTGCCGGAAGTATAGCATACTGGTTGTTAAGCGCGAGACAACTATCTTCTAGCGATTTGCTCGTAGGTGCAAATATTATTCCTGGTGATGCCCTATTTGCGGTTTCTCTGACAACAGATGCCCAGCAGTGGCAGGAATTGCGGCAGTTTGGGACAAGAGAAACCCAAACAGAACTGGATAAAAATTTAGTAGAATTGCGCGATCGCTTTCTGACTAATAATGGTTACGACTTCCAGAAAGATATCGCTCCTTGGGTAGGCGATGACATCACGATCGCATTTCTTGCCCCAGACACAGCGAGTAAACCTGCACCCAAACCAGTTACCACCAATGGAGATGCTGGCAGTGATCAGCAGTCGATGGTAATGGTATTGCCAGTGAAAAACCCAGAAATCGCTAAAGGCATTTTGGCACAACCCAAAACCCTTAAACAAGGCAAATGGATTGACCGGACTTATCAAGGGATTGCCATCAAACAAAATCAGGGACAAGCAGGAGAAAACTTTTCCGCAGCATTACTAGATGGGCGTTTTTTAGTCATAACTGATAGTCTCAAAGCCACAGAACGAGCGATCGATGCCTACAAAAATAAAACATCCCTAGCCACAACTGGGGGCTTTGCTGAGAATTTTCAGAAAATTGGCAATTACCAACCCTTTGCCCAGTTTTACGTAAATGTGCCAACAGCAGCCGAAATAGCCGCAGCTTCTCCAAACCGCCCTTTACCTGCTCAAGTTTTGGCTCAACTGCAAAATAACCAAGGTTTAGCGGGGACAATGACTTTAGAGGCAGAAGGAATTCGCTTCAAGGGCGTTTCTTGGCTAAATCCTAATAGTCAACGTGTGCTGGCGGTGGAAAATAAAGCTGGGGAAATGCAAAGCCGCCTACCAGCAGAAACCTTAATGATGTTATCTGGGGGTAATTTACAGAGGTTGTGGGGAGATTACGTTTTAACATCTCAGGGAAATCCCCTCTCGCCGATCGCACCAGAACAGCTCAGAGGTGGAATAAAATCTCTTACCAATCTCGATTTAGATAAGGATTTGCTCAGTTGGATGAAAGGCGAATTTTCTCTATCAGTGATTCCCACTACTCCAAAACAAGGTTCACCAGATGATTTTCGTGCGGGTTTAGTGTTCATGGTAGAGGCAAGTAATCGCCAATCAGCTGAAACATCCTTAAAACAGCTCGATGATGTGATGAGAAATCAATATCAGTTCCAAGTCCAACCGGCAAAAGTCGCAGATCAACCCGTTGTTAACTGGGTTTCACCTTATGGTACATTAACGGCCACCCACGGCTGGTTAGATGGAGATATCGCTTTTCTAGTAGTGGGCGCTCCCATCACTGATAAAATTGTTCCCAAACCCAATAACACACTAGCTAGCACGATCCCCTTCCAACAAACAGTTCCTACAGAACCAAATCCGACAAATGGTCAATTTTTCCTGGATGTGGAACGAACGGTTAAAAATTTCCCTTTACCAACTCTAATTCCCAATCAACAAACTTTGCTAGATGCAACGCACTCAATTGGGATAACATCGGCTGTCAGCGACAGTCGCAGTAACATCTACGACATTTTTATCGGACTAAAAAAAGTTACGAACTCGGCTGCCTTACCTAGTCCAGAAAGCAATAAGGGCAACTCTGTTAAATAGGCTACGGTGTACACACAAGTATTTGGTGACGCAATTTCCGGTTAAGTCTCATAGCCCCTGAGATACCTCACCCTGGTTTTACGTAGTAAAACCTGTCCCTCTCCTTACTAAGGAGAGGGATTAAAGATAGGACTCTTTGAGGTTTTAGAGGATTTTGGGTAATGGGATAAGTTGTGTGTACACCGTAGGTTAGATAGGGGAGTGGGGAGATGAAAGGACAAGGGGATAATGAGAATAACCCATGCCCCATGCCCCATGCCCCATGCCCCATGCCCCATGCCCCATGCCCCATGCCCCATGCCCCATGCCCCATGCCCCATGCCCCATGCCCCATGCCCAATGCCCAATGCCCAATGCCCAATGCCCCATTTCCTATTTCCCATTTCCCCTGCTTCATGACCCTGTAACCATATAGGATCAGAACAGTCAGAATCCATATTTTAAATCATCCACGGAGAGAACACTTTATGAATCTAGTTGTACTCCAGAACTGGCTGGACAATGCCTCTTTTGCCATATTATTCCTGACAATGCTGGTGTATTGGGGAGGAGCGGCTTTTCCGAATCTGCCTTATCTAGCCACTTTGGGGACAGCTGGAATGGCGATCGCTAATTTGTGCATGGCGACTCTACTAGGGGCACGATGGATAGAAGCTGGTTACTTTCCCCTAAGTAATCTCTATGAATCTCTGTTTTTCTTAACTTGGGGAATTACCGCCGTCCATCTGATTGCTGAAAATAGTAGCCGTAGCCGCTTAGTAGGAGTTGTTACAGCTCCGGTAGCAATGTTGATCGCTGCTTTTGCTACCTTGACACTACCATCCCAGATGCAAACGTCAGAACCCCTAGTACCTGCCTTAAAGTCAAATTGGCTGATGATGCATGTCAGCGTGATGATGTTGAGTTATTCTGCTTTGATGGTGGGTTCGTTATTAGCGATCGCTTTTTTAGTTGTCACTCGCGGTCAAAACATCCAACTACAAGGTAGTTCTGTAGGTACTGGTGGCTATCGCAGCAACGGCTACCGCTTGCACAAAGCATCTGAGTTAATTTCTCAACCACCAGCTCCTGTTGTGGAAAATAACGGCTTTGCTCGTTTTGAAACTAGTAGCAACGGCAACGGGAACGCTAACATCGCTGTTTTGAATTTAGTATCTACTTCTGAGCCTCAAACTGTAGCATCAGCCGAACCTCTTTCACCTCAGCGCCTTAGCCTTGCCGAAACCCTCGACAATATAAGCTATCGCATCATCGGACTAGGATTTCCCCTGTTGACAATTGGGATCATTGCTGGTGGTGTTTGGGCTAACGAAGCTTGGGGTTCCTACTGGAGTTGGGACCCTAAAGAAACTTGGGCATTAATCACTTGGTTAGTGTTCGCCGCCTACCTCCACGCTCGGATCACTCGCGGTTGGCAAGGGCGCAGTCCCGCAATTTTAGCCTCCACCGGCTTTGTTGTCGTTTGGGTTTGTTATCTAGGTGTGAACCTTTTGGGTAAAGGTTTACATTCTTACGGTTGGTTCTTTTAATAACCTCACCCCTAACCCCTCTGCGTTGGCAAAGCTACGGTCTACACACAAGTTATCTGATATACCCAAAATTCCTCTAAAACCTCACCCTCTCCTATCTTTAATCCCTCTCCTTACTAAGGAGAGGGACAGGTTTTACGTAGTAAAACCAGGGTGAGGTATCTCAGGGGCTATGAAACTTAACCGTAAATTGCGTTCACAAAGACTTGATGTACATTGTAGGTTGGCAAAGAGGGAGAAAGGAGCAGATTTAAATTTACTACTAAGTAGGTAGGCGTAATTAAATATAAGATCAAACCTCACCCTCAATCCCTCTCCGTGAGTTCGGAGAGGGAAGCCGGAGGCAGGGTGAGGTTTTATATTTAATTTGACCCACTTACTTATCTTGTGAGAATTATTTCGGATGAACTACTAAATCTGTGGAAAGTATAGATTTAGTGAGAGGGGATTTTTATGGAAGATGGATTTGACAGACTAAATCATGATGAAGTTGTGTCTATAGAACCAGACACTTTTAATAAGTTAAATATTGCTAAAACTTTTAAAGTCCGTGATTTAATTACAGCAATTAAGGAATATATCGGAGCAGATGAGACAGATGAAGTAAATTTGTATACCCAAGGATTAAATTGTGAAGTTTTGCAGTTTAGTACTCAGGGATGGAAAAAAGGAAAAGTTAGACTTGCTTTAGAATTTTGTCCTGATGAATCTGAATCACCACTTGATGAAATTTTTCAAAAACTCAAACAAGTGGAAAACTAATACCCAATGAGATTTTTATTACTTGGAAGTCCCTAAAGACTTGTCCACGAGTATTAAACACTCGTTAACGGAGTTCAAAGGTGGATGAATCCAGTTCAAACACTCGTTAACGGAGTTCAGAGGTGGATGAATCCAGTTCAAACACTCGTTAACGGAGTTCAGAGGTGGATGAATACAGTTCAAATACTCGTTAACGGAGTTCAAAGGTGGATGAATCCAGTTCAAATACTCGTTAACGGAGTTCAGAGGTGGATGAATCCAGTTCAAATACTCGTTAACGGAGTTCAGAGGTGGATGAATCCAGTTCAAACACTCGTTAACGGAGTTCAGAGGTGGATGAATCCAGTTCAAATACTCGTTAACGAGTATCAAAGACTCATTACAGCAATTTTCATTTATTTATAAAACACTCTCGCGTTCTTCTTTGCGCCTCTGCGGGAGATAAAAAATCTTTCTGTGCTGTAATTACGAATTACGAATTACCCTAGCAAGACTTGCACTCACACTTTCAGCATCCGGTGACTTCAATCGCTGCAAAATCTCTAAAGCTGGTTGCAAATAAAATATCGCTTTAGTGTATTCACCCTGTTGTTCAGCCAAATATCCTATGGGCAATGGAGATGAGACTACCTTTGAAAGATGCTCCCATTTTAGCGACAGCAGTAGAGAGTAGAGCAGACCTTTTGGTAACGGGTGATAAGACACATTTTGGTTCATTTTATGGTCAGGAATTAGAGGGAGTAATAGTGGTAGATATGCGACAGGCGATCGCACTTCTGTACTCAGAATTTTGAGAAAGCGATCGCTTGTCAATCACCAAAAAACCAGACCCCCGACTTTTTCAAATTACAAATTACCCATCACCCTATCAAGGCTTGCACTCAGACTTTCAGCATCCGGTGACTTCAATCGCTGCAAAATCTCTAAAGCTGGTTGCAAATAGGATATCGCTTTAGTGTATTCACCCTGCTGTTCTGCCAAATCTCCTAACCTCCGCAGAGTCATTGCTTTGCCTTGGACATTACCAATGCGTTCATTTATTTCCAAAGACTGATTGAAAAGTGCGATCGCTTCATCCACTTCCCCTTTCTGGGCGTGAATAATTCCCAGTTGGTGCAACGTCGTCGCTTTGCCTTGGACATTACCAATGCGTTCTTCTATTTCCAAAGACTGATTGTAGAGTGCGATCGCTTCATCCACTTCCCCTTTGTTGGCGTAGATCATTCCCAGACAGTGCAACGTCGCCGCTTTGCCTTGGACATCACCAATGCGTTCTTTTATTTCCAAAGACTGATTGTAGAGTGCGATCGCTTCATCCACTTCCCCTTTCTGGGCGTGAATAATTCCCAGTTGGTGCAACGTCGTCGCTTTGCCTCGGACATTACCAATGCGTTCTTTTATTTCCAAAGACTGATTGTAGAGTGCGATCGCTTCATCCACTTCCCCTTTGTTGGCGTAGATCATTCCCAGACACTGCAACGTCGCCGCTTTGCCTTGGACATCACCAATGCGTTCTTTTATTTCCAAAGACTGATTGTAGAGTGCGATCGCTTCATCCACTTCCCCTTTGTTGGCGTAGATCATTCCCAGACAGTGCAACGTCGCCGCTTTGCCGTGCAACGTCGCCGCTTTGCCTTGGACATGACCAATGCGTTCATTTATTTCCAAAGACTGATTGTAGAGTGCGATCGCTTCATCCACATCCCCTTTGTTGGCGTAGATAATTCCCAGTTGGTGCAACGTCGCCGCTTTGCCTTGGACATGACCAATGCGTTCTTTTATTTCCAAAGACTGATTGTAGAGTGTGATCGCTTCATCCACTTCCCCTTTGTTGGCTTTCAGCATCCCTAAATTATGATAAATTGCTGCTAATTCTCGTTCATCTTCTTTTGGACAAAGATTTAAAGCTTGTTCGTAATAGTTTAATGCTTGATCAACCTCACCCATTTGGTGTTCACAATAAGCAATTTCTTTGAGAACACTATGGTTTTTAGTAATTTCTAAGGTTGATTTGCACAAATGTATTGCTTCCCGAAATCGACTTTCGTGCCACAAGCGGTTCGCCAATGAACTAGCTATTTTCCCCGCAATTTCTTCATCCTTCCCCAACAAAGCCAACCGATGAATTTCTAACTTTTGTGCTTCCGTCGCAGTTTCCACCCCTTCCCACCACAGACGATACAAAATTTGTGCAGCTTGTTTATACAACTCTTCCTCATCAATTCCTGTTCCCCTCCCTGCTTGCGGGGAGGGGTTAGGGGTGGGGTTCTCTAGCAACGGTGACAAAATCCGAGGAACCCGATACAACCTCTCTCCGTTGTTCGTAAGCGTAACTTCCAACAAACCCATAATTTCAGCGCGTTGAATATGACTTTCCCAACTAGAGATATCCTCACAAATCGGTGAAATAGCAGCTATAACAACAGGTAACTCATACACCAACAACTTCCCCAGCATTTTCCGCAAATCTGGAGTTTGCTGCTTCAGCAATTCCTCTGCCAAGATATTCTCACGAAATTTTTCTTCTGCCACTTCCATCTTCTTTAAGATTGTGGCGAGATTATCTGCAATGTTTTCAGAAAGAATTTTATCCAACCATTCCAACAGCCGAGGATTTCCATCTGCTGCTTTTTTGGCGAGTTTCTGCAATTCTGCATCAATCGCCAAACTGCCATTAAACGAATTGAGACGATTAAACTTTTTAATTAAATCTGCCCCACCCAAAGCCCCCAGAGGTTCGCGGTACAGACGATGATTCAGTTCCGACAATGTGAAATCGTAGCGACAGGTAATAATTACCTTGTGGGGAAGTTGGGAATTTTGAATCGCCTTCAGCAACGCCAGCAGTACATCTACTACTTGTGGTTGCAAGACATAAACCCCATTTCGTAATTCCAAATTGGCCTCAAAGTCATCCAGCACAAAAGCAAAGCGCTGTTCTTTGGTATTCAGTCCTTCCTTTAAAAACCTGGTGAGGCGCTGCATCAAGGGTAACTTGCCATTGAGAATTTCATGCCCCCGTTCAGATGTACATTGTTCAGCAAGGGTTTTGAGCAATTTGTCCTCATCCAGTTGCCGAAAATTCACCAGCCTGTCATAGCCAACCATCCTTTCTAGAAGTCGCGCAGTCACAGTACTCTTACCCACACCCCCCAGTCCGTGAATGAGTACCCCTAATGAAGTGCGAATCGCTTTGAGACAACGTTGCAAAGTCCGCCGTCTCCCAACAAACTCAGAGGGTTTCGCCACCCGCACCTGTTGGGTATCGGGATCTAAAAACTGTTGATAAGCAGGTTCCGGCGCAGAGAGTGGCAAATCTCCCCACACTTCCACCAACGCACCGGGACATTCTCCCTGAATATATAACCGCAACAAATGCCAGTCACGCACATTCTGTTTAAACAACTGCTGGTAAGTGCTAGCGAGTGCTTCAGCTAATTGATATCCGGCTGCCAATTTGCCGTAGAGGTGTGCGGCGGCGGCTGTAGCTGTCCGATCTTCCACAGTCCGCCCCCAACTTAAAACCGCCCTAGCCCCTTGTGCAATGAGTGCCTCAGCCATAGAAGGGACAGCCCCTTTATCTGGTGCTTGTCCAGTCCGACAACCAGACAAAAACACCAATTTGGGAAATCTAAACCGAAAAACTTCCGCCAGTTCTGCGGCTGTGGTTTCATGACGTTCCCCGATTTCCGTCTCAGTAATAAAATAAGGCGTATTCGCCTCTAAACCTTCCCCCCTCCTCGCTTGCGGGGAGGGGTTGGGGGTGGGGTTCTTTCCCGCTTCACCAGGAGTAATTGAGGCGTGTCCTGTGAGGTGAAACACATCAAAGTCATCAAGATAGCGACTCCACACCTTACCCAACTCGCTAACGCAACCGCTTTCTTCCACCCGCAAATCCACAGCAAAATCTTGCGTATCAGCCAGAATTCTCGCCTCTTCCTGTTCAAAATCTAACTTTGCTTCCACATCTTCCGGGTCGGTTGCCATAAACAATACTCGCAATTGTCGTGCTTCCACAGCAAACCCTTCCGTTTCTTTCTCAATCCAGCGCAGAGGCAAAACCACCGGATTAACCCGCTTTACCAAAAAATCCTCACCATCATGCAGCACTTCCCAAGGTAGATGTGCCAGTTTTTGATCGGTATCAATAGCAATTACCAACCCCTCAGCGCGACAGTCAGCAATTCCCCGACTCAACCAGCGTCCATCGTCATCCAACCAAAAAAATAACTGCTTCCCGATTCCTGGTAAATTGGGCAGCAGTTGATAGTAATCTCGTTCGCCTTGCTTGAGTAAATCAGCGATTTCTGCTAATTTCAGACGACGTGATTCATAGTAATTTGTTTGAGGTAGCCAATATCTGAGTTCAACTGTTTCCTGCGTACTTTCCCGAAGTTGAATGCGGATAGTTTGCACTTATTTGCTGAGAGATTTGAGGATTTCCGTGATTTCCTCTATGGTAGCTTCTTCCAGTAAAATCCTGTTTCCAGTATCAGGGTTAAGAATTACCACATCAAATTGCTTTCCTGGATGGGATTTATGCCATTCTTGATACCATTTGCGGATTTGTTCAGCTAAAGCAGCAGCACCACCCACAATGCCGACAATAGTAGCAATAGCTGCTAGAGTCGCCTCTCTTTGCGTCGGCACTTCATAGCTTCCCGATATTCCAGGAATTTCTAGCAAAGCCTCGGCTGCTGCTGGTGCGTTTTCGCCTTCAATACCAACTTGAATTTCAGCCATTAAATCACCTACGAATTTATCCAAGATTCCGTATATTATCCATTGAATTGGGGATAAGATTCACCCAGAGAAGCAGAGAGGATTGCAAAATTATTTACTTTGTGTTGCAAGAATTGCCTAAAATAAGGCAACAGATGCAAACCTGGAAACCCAAATTGAATCTGACTTTCAAAAATTACGAATTACGAATTACTATGAGGAGTTCCAAATATGGTGTGGACTCCCTTACACGCAAAAATCCATCGCACCATCCGATCGCGCCACTTATTTGAGCGCAACCAACGGCTATTAATCGCTGTCTCTGGCGGACAGGATTCTTTATGTTTAATAAAATTACTTTTAGATTTACAATCCAAATGGGGATGGGATTTAGGTATTGCTCACTGCGATCATCGCTGGCGTTCTGACTCCCAAGCTAATGCTAATCATGTAGAAAATTTAGCTAAAACTTGGGGTATATCCTTTTATTTAGAAACAGCAAACCAACCTATAAATAGTGAAGCTGCTGCACGCGATTGGCGCTATCAAGCTTTAAGTGCGATCGCTCAGGCAAATAATTATCAATATATAGTTACAGGACACACCGCCAGCGATCGCGCCGAAACTCTCCTCTACAACTTAATTCGCGGTACTGGTGCTGATGGCTTACAAGCCCTGACTTGGCAACGCCCTCTAACTACGGGCATTATGCTAGTGCGTCCACTTTTAGAAATTACTCGCTCACAAACAGAGCAATTTTGTCAAGAGTTTAAATTACCAATTTGGGAAGATTCCACCAATCAAGATTTGCAATATGCCCGCAACCGCATTCGTCAAGAGTTAATACCATATTTGCGGGAAAATTTCAACCCCCAAGTAGAATCAGCTTTAGCCCAAACAGCAGAACTTCTCCAAGCGGAAGTGGAATATTTAGAAAAAGCTGCCCAGGAGTTGCGAGAAAAGGCATTGGGCATGGGGCATGAAGAAGTGCGGTTAAATCGTCGGGTATTGCAGAAAGCACCATTGGCACTGCAACGTCGGGTGATGCGTCAGGTATTGCAGCAAATATTGACTGATGCACCTAGTTTTGAACACATCGAAAAATTAACGGCTTTAATTATAGCGCCCAACCGATCGCAAACTGATCCATTTCCTGGTGGTGCGATCGCTCAAGTAGAAGGCGACTGGATCTGTTTAAAATAGTTATTTCAAGTCTTTTTGCGATCAGGGACAATGCACATTATTAGTTTTAGAATCTTAATAAAATATGCAGAAAACCATGTAGATTGTCAGGAAGGATTAAGCAATGGTCAAATTAAATATAAAACCTCACCCTACCTCCGGCTTCCCTCTCCGATGCTTTGGAGAGGGATTGAGGGTGAGGTTTGATCTTATATTTAATTACGCCTACCTACTTAAGTTCGTAGTTGGGCTTTAGCCTAGCTTAAGCCCCTTGTCTCACCAAAGCCCCAGAACTTGTTAAGACGTGAGTAATTCTGGCTGACACATTAAACTTTGAAGAGTCTGACGCATCTGTGCGATCGCTTGGAGTTGAGAATCACCAGTTTCCTGGAATTGATCCAAAGATTCTGCAATTCCTTGCAGCTTTTGCCGTAAGCTATCCAGAGAATCCTGAATTGGTTGTAGTGCTTCTTGATACAAATTCACTCGACCACAGCATTCAGCAGTTGTTCTTCGTAGGGATAGCAAATTTTCCTCGATCGCTTTAAGTTCTTGGCGTTTTTCATCCAAATCGTGAGTTTGATTGTCAATCATTCCCTGATTTAGCTCAATACCAGCACGGATCTGCTCAATCTCACGTTCCAACTTTTGGATTTCCTGTGAATATTGTTGTCGTTGGGTTTCAATTTGTAACAGAATCGGTTCTAAATTAATTTGGTTGTTGCTTTCTTTTTCATCAGCAACAGTATATCCTTGTCGCCGTAACAGTACAGCTTGGTGTTGCTTGAGAAACTCCTGATGCTGTAACATATTGCGGCGTTGTCCCACTAAACTGGAGTTTAGCATCTGATAGAGGTCTTTTTCATCTGTTAGTTCCAGTTCTAAATTGATGTGGTCATGGTCAGATGCGTGATTGATTTTAGTTTGCAGTTCTTCTATAGTTTTTTGTTTATATTCCAGTTCTTGTTCTTGATCGTGAACAAAGCTAGCGTCTATTTCCACCTTATATTCCAAGTCTTGTACTATTTTTTGTAGTTCTTCTAAAGACTTTTTCTCCAAAGCTTCCACATCAACTTGCTGACCAAGAACTACATTACCAGACGTTGCAGCCAAAGACTGAACCTGTTGATATAACTCTTCTTGGTTTCGTAACTGCTCTTTGATTATCCGAGCATACTCTTGCTTACTGGTAAGGTCTGCTGTATTCACCTGTAATTGGGCTGTGTGCTGGGCTAGAGAATTTTGTGCTTGAACACAAGCGTTTTGGCGATCGCTAAAGTTTTGTGACAAACCCTCAACTTCTGCTTGCTGTTGAGCGATCGCAGTTTTTTGCTCCTCCAATTTTTGCCAGTGTGGGGTAAGAGTAGCTTGCTGCTTTTCAACCAATTCAAAAGCCAAATGGAGGTGTTCTCTGACTGTTTCTGTGGGAGCCGCATTACTAGACAAGCGATCGAGTAACTCACTCATTACCCGACTTTGCTCCTGATCCAAAACCGTTCCTTGTTTAAAATCCCCTTCACGTTCCTCTAGACGACGCTGCTCACCCCGCAAATGCTCCCAAGCGCCTTCCAACTCCTGGCGATTGCGCTCATTTTCTGTTTGCAACCGTTCAAGTTCCTGGCGCGAGGTGTCAACCTCCTGTTTTTGCTCCTCTAGGCGTTGTACCTCATCCTCCATTTCTTCCAACTGTTCTGATCGTACTTCCATGTCCATTTCACGGCGATTTAACTCTTGCGCCTGAAACGTCAGCGACTGCTTCCACTGATCAATCTCATCTTCCTTGAGCTTAAATTTCTCCAATTGGCGAGAAAAATTCTGCAAAATGTTGACTAGTGGACGCCCTGCTTCTTGAATCCGCTGCACTTGGCGATTCGGATTCAGTTCAACCAGTACCAAAGCACCATCATTTAATTTGCTTGCGTCCTCAGCAGCAATCACATCTTCCGACACAGTACTCCAATTCTGGTCAGTTCGCTGACAAGCTAGCAGTTTCAGTTCAGTTTTGGCGCCGCCACTGAGTAAACCACCTTTCTGTTTTTGTACTTCTGCTAAATACAGCACACCGTTAGTCCTTTACCGTTAGTCCTTTATTGATGCACTTAAAGTTCGTGTTTTGGGATATACCTGAAATAATTCTGTTAACTTGGCTCACTGAACCGAAGTTTCGGAGCATAAGACAGACAAAACTATAGACGCGAGATATTACGTCTTGGATACTTATAAAAGCAGACTTGATCGCGCCTTTATATTTTGTACTGATGACAGTGATGATGACTTCCGTGTTAACACTAGCTTTGTCGAAGTGTATTACGAAAGATTAAGATTTATAGCTTAATGTATTCTCCCATGACAACAAAGAACAGAGTAATAATCTTTCCAATACTCCATAATCAATACTTAAAGAAGAAGTCAGAATTCACAATTCAGAATTCAGCAATACTTAAGGAGTACTTTTTAGATAAATGCAGGGAAATTTAAATGAAATTGATATTTGCAGTATCCTGCAATTGATTGAGTTGGGACAGCGAACTGGGCAACTATGGGTAGAAGCTCATAGCTCTCACCATAACAACAAACTGGGTGGAGAGGGAGCAAGTATTTATCGCCCGAAACAACAGTCTTGGTTCGTCTTTTTCCTGAATGGTCAAATTATCTATTGTCAAGAAGGCGAGAGTAGTTTATCCAGAATTAGGGATTATTTACGTCATTACCGAGTTGAAATGCGGCTCACTGACAAACAAATTGCCTCCCTACCATCAATCGACGCGTCAGAGTATGCCTATCTTTGGGCACTCCTGGAACAGAATATCATCAACCCAAAGATAGCTGGTAGTATCATTTACGGCTTGGTGCATGAAACCCTTTTTGACCTGTTGAGCTTACATCAAGGTAATTTCATCTTTCATCAGGATGCGGCACTTACCCCGCAATTAAGTACTTTTGAGATTGCTCCATTCGTTACAAAAATTACGAAACAGGTGCAAGAGTGGAAGCAATTCTATCCACACATTCAGTCTCCAGAACAATTGCCAGTGCTATCTGACAAAATTCAGCTCCAATCCTCGCTACCAGAACCAACCGTGAATAAGCTACAACATTGGGCTGATGGTAAAACATCCTTGCGTCAACTGGCTCGCTATCTCAACCGAGACATTTTGACAGTAGCTAAGGCAATATATCCATATGTGCAACAGGGTTGGCTACAACTAGTCTATTCAGAGACAACTAAACCAAATGCTCACACGGATAGCGGGGAATTGAAAGAAAAACACAAGGGGCGGATAGTATGTATTGACGATGCGATCGCTATCGGTGAGACTATAAATTCCATCCTACAACCACAAGGTTATGAAGCGATCGCCCTCACCAATCCCTTAGAGGCACTGAGTCTGGTTTTTCAACTCAAACCGGATTTAATTTTATGTGACATTGCCATGTCGGAATTGGAGGGGTACGAGGTTTGTGCCATGCTGCGACATTCAACAGCATTTCGGCTGATACCGTTTATCATGCTTACTGGTAAAGATGGATTTATTGATCGAGTCAAAGCTAAGATGGTCGGGGCTACAGATTATTTAACAAAACCATTTACAGACACTGAGTTACTTATGCTCGTAGAGAAATATATCAACAACTAATGAAAATTGGGCATGGGGCAAAAGAATTTTAGATTTTGGATTTTGGATTTTGGTAAAGTAGCGCGGTCTTGGGGGTTTCCCCCATGAGTGACTACTGAACCCGGAGGGATTGAACATCTAAAATCTAAAAGACCTTTAAGGACTCGCTAACGCAAATCCAAAATTCGGGAGGCATGGGGCATTGGACAGATAAAAAGATCCAAGATTTGTTGATCTACTAAAAGATCAGGTAAAAGATGTTATCACAGAGTCAGCCTACTTAGTGAAAGATCAATATCCAGGAAAATAGTGAAAAACTAGAATTAATTTATACAGTTAATACTTGCGGAGGAATCAGGGAATGTTCCAAGTAGGAACGTCTACATCAGGAGGTAGATAGACACTTATGAGTACAGTTCTGATTGTGGAAGATAGTATCGCGCAAAGGGAGATGATTACAGACCTCCTGAAAGCAACGGGCTTAACTGTTACCCATGCCAGTGACGGATTAGAAGCATTGGAGGCGATTCAAATAGCACCTCCAGATTTAGTGGTATTGGATATTGTCATGCCCCGGATGAACGGCTACGAAGTTTGTCGGCGGTTAAAATCCGATCCAAAAACCCAAAATGTCCCTGTGGTGATGTGTTCTTCCAAAGGCGAAGAATTTGATCGTTATTGGGGCATGAAGCAGGGCGCAGATGCCTACATAGCCAAACCGTTTCAACCAACCGAGTTGGTGGGAACAGTCAAACAACTGCTGCGAGGATAAGGATAAAAGCAATATGGTCAGCAAACCGGACTTTTTAAGTGGTAGCGGTCAAGACCATTTCCGTCCTGAATTACAAGTAGAAAGTCCTGAAGGTGAGTTACATTTGAGGTTTTACATTCCCTCGCATCAGGAGTTTGCACTACAAGCAACTGGTATCCGTGAGGTAATTGAACTAAGTCCTGATAGAATCACCCCGATTCCTAATGCTTCTCCTTTACTTTTGGGTACTCTAAATTTACGAGGTCGAGTTATTTGGGTGGCTGATTTGGGTCAATTTCTTGGGGAAGCAAGTGCATTAAACACGGATAGAGCTGAAATTTCGGTGATTGCCATTGAAGAGCAAGACACAATAGTGGGTTTAGCAGTAGAGGAAATCGGTGGTATGGACTGGCTGGATGTCCAGAATCTCATGCCACCAACTAATGTTCCCGATACTATGGCTCCCTTTTTACGTGGAGAGTGGTTATTACGTGCTAAAAATAATCAGTCTCTACGACTGCTCGATCAAATGGCAATTTTACGGAGTGCGCGGTGGGCAGGATGAAATTGGAGGAGGAAATGGCAGCAAGTATTGATAATCACGAGCCAACATATCAACAGGCGATGACCGCCTATGTCCAAAGGGATTATGAGGTTGCCGCTAGTTTAGTTGACCAAGTGGTGCAAAATTTCCCAAATGACCCTAACTCTCATTTGTTACGGGGTCACATCTACTATGTTTTACAGCAGTACGATGTCGCAAAAGAACAATATCAAAAGGTATTACAACTGAGCGACGATCAAGAAATTATTGGTTTTGCCAATAATGGAATTGAGAATATCAATCAATATTTACAGTCATTCAGTGGGGAGATTGATACATCAGGAAGTCAAGAGGAAATAAATTCCTCAGAGATGTCTGATGCACTGGTATATAGCAAACAAGAATTAGAAGATTTGAGCGCTAGTGAGGATTTTGACAGCAATAACCTTGATTTGAACTTTTTTGGAGAGGTTCCAGAAACTGTGAATGGCGTTGAAGAGGTATCTTCAAAAAGCCCATTTGACATACCTACAGAAGATAGTATTGGAACAGTAAAAATACCAGATTCTTCTCCAGTTTTTGCTGACGACCCTTTTGCCTTCAATGAAGAATCGCTAGAACAAGAGTCAAATAGTAATGGGGAAGAGAAAACAGAATTAGAGTTGCCTGCTTTCTGGCAGGAAGATGTATCAGAAGATAGTCTGGAAGAATCATTAGGAAATAGTCAGTTTTCAGATAATGGGATAAATTCTCCTCACGGAAATTTAGCTATTGACAATAATAACTCTTCATCTTCTAATTCCGAAACTGGTAATAGCGAGAATAATTTCTCTGATTTGTTGAGTGAAGCAAAGTCTCCAGAGCTTGGTATCGGAAATTTAGAATATGAAAAATCTAATTTTGGAGACGAAACTTTACTGATTATTGAAGAAGAACTTAGAAATGGTTCGGCAATAACAAATAACTTGGAATCCAGCAATAAAGAATATTTGCCGGAAACCGAGGCACATGATTGGTTGAAACCAACAGATTTGGGAACAAAGTCAGCTTTTGTGGCTGATTTATCTGATGATTCTTCATCTTTTAGCAGCAATCTACCTCTGGAAGAAAAGCCGTTAAAATCAGGTGAGATTATCGGGAAAAATAACTTTGATGACGATGAAAACTTTGATATGGAAGCATTTGAGTCGGCCTTTGGCTCAGAGGGATTAAGCTCTTATGAAGACTCAAATAATATACTAAATGGAGAAAATTCTAAGAGCAATATCGAGTTTTTAGATGACTTTGAGGAATTTGACGATTTAGGCAACATTCCAGGGTTTGACCTGACGGAAGGAGGTTCTAACTTCGGCGATCTAGCAATGCATTCTGCTCCAGCAGAAACTAGTGGTAGTGGAAGCCCTCAAACCGCGGAGGCTTTTTTAAGTGATGCAGCTAGCGATCGCGACGAAGAACTATTCTCAATGACTGGTTCCCATGAATCAGTTCCAGTCTTTAGCCAAACAGATGTCTCGAAAGTAGAACCCAACGTTAACATCGAGCAAGGCTGGTTAGCACCATTAGAGAATGCCTCCATAGAAAACAAACAATGGCTAATTGCTGGAAGTGTGGGCATTGTCTCGGCGCTGGTTGTAGCCACAGTTAGCTTTGTTGCCACCACATTTTCGCCAGCCCAACAACGAGAATCAGTCCGAAATACAGGTTGGGCAATGTCATTAGCATCTGGGATTGCCGGCTTTGCTACCGCCGGCTTCATGGGGAATCTGGCGCTTAAACAAATTCGGCGCACAACTGATGATCTCCAAACTCAGTTTGAGGCTGTACGTCAAGGAAATCTGAATGCTCAAGCCACAGTGTTTTCCGAAGACGAATTGGGGCATTTAGCCACTGGCTTTAATGAAATGGCGCGAGTAATTTTCACGACCACAAGTGAAGTCCAACGGAAAGCCGATGAACAAGAGGAAGCCAAAGAAAACCTCCAACGCCAAGTGATTCGCCTGTTGGATGATGTGGAAGGAGCTGCTAGAGGAGATTTAACAGTCCAAGCGGAAGTCACAGCCGACGTCCTGGGTGCTGTCGCTGACGCCTTTAACCTGACAATTCAAAACCTGCGGGATATTGTGCAACAGGTAAAAGTGGCAGCGAAGGATGTGACAAAAGGTGCAACCAACTCCGAAACCTTTGCTAGAGCCTTATCTGGTGATGCTTTGCGCCAAGCAGAAGAGTTGGCAGTAACCCTGAATTCTGTACAGGTGATGACCGACTCGATTCAACGGGTAGCAGAGGCGGCGCGGGAAGCCGAAACCGTCGCCCGCGATGCTAGTACGATCGCCCTCAAAGGTGGGGAAGCAGTAGAAAATACTGTGGCGGGGATTTTGGAAATTCGGGAAACCGTTGCCGAAACCACCCGAAAAGTCAAGCGGTTGGCGGAATCTTCCCAAGAAATTTCTAAAATTGTGGCGTTGATTTCCCAAATTGCTTCGAGAACTAATTTACTGGCACTCAATGCTAGTATTGAGGCGGCAAGGGCGGGAGATGCTGGACGCGGGTTTGCGATCGTCGCAGATGAAGTGCGCCAGTTAGCAGACAAATCTGCTAAATCCCTGAAGGAGATTGAACAAATTGTGATGCAAATCCAAAGCGAAACCGGCTCGGTGATGACCGCGATGGAAGAAGGCACACAACAAGTAATTAAAGGGACAAAATTGGCAGAAGAAGCCAAGCGATCGCTCGAAAACATTATTCAAGTGGCGAATCGTATCGATATTCTTGTGCGCTCGATTACCAACGACACTGTGGAACAAACTGAAACCTCCCGCGCTGTCGCTCATGTAATGCAATCAGTAGAACTCACTGCCCAAGAAACCTCCCAAGAAGCACAGCGAGTTTCAGGTGCCCTACAACACTTAGTAGGTGTATCCCGTGACTTGATCGCCTCCGTTGAACGTTTCCGAGTGGAAACTATGGAAACTAGGTAAAAAAGTTAGGAGTTAGGAGTTAGGAGTTAGGAATAAAAATCACAACTTACAACTCACAACTCATGACTTGGAAAAAAGTTAGGAGTTAGGAGTGAGGAGTTAGAAATAAAAATCAAAACTCACATCTCACAACTCATAACTTGGAAAAAAGTTAGGAGTTAGGAGTTAGAAATAAAAATCACAACTCACAACTCATAACTCATAACTCATAACTCATAACTCATAACTCATAACTCATAACTTTTGCCATGCTGCCGGAACAACAACAGCGGATTTTGGGTTACTTTATCGAAGAAGCCAGGGATCACCTGAATACCATTGAGCAGGGGTTGCTGAATCTAGAGGGTACCCTGAACGACCCGGAAATGATCAGTGAAGTCTTCCGGGCGGCTCACTCCATCAAAGGAGGAGCGGCGATGCTTGGATTGACTAGCATCCAGCATACCTCCCACCGTCTGGAAGATTGTTTCAAAATTCTTAAAGATAATCCAGTTAAGATTGACGAAAAGTTAGAATCTTTATTTCTCGGTGTATCTGATACTCTCAAAGCGCTGTTAGAGCAATTGAGCGGACCATTTGGTCTTTCTGAAGATGCGGCTAATACTTTGATGTCAGAAACTGAGCCGGTTTTTCAATGGCTGTATCAGCATTTGGAACTACTTGTACAACAAGCGAACAGTGGAGTAGCCAGCAGTCCTGACGCCACAGAACTACACACAACCTCTGAAGATAATGTCTCCACACTTACAGAACTTTTCCTGCGGCGAGATATTCCCGGTTTGGCAGAAGACATCCATCAGGAATCTCCAGAAATATCCTTCTCTGTAGCACCCCAAGAGGTGCGAGACGATCGCGGACTCAGTAAGGCTGGGCGATCGCCAGTCACCGCTAAAGAAAATAATACCTGGAGCGAGTTTCAAGCTCAAGTCTTGCAAACACTACGGGAAATGTTGAAACTGTTTAAGCAAACCACAACACCTTCAACTCGGCAGAACCTTCAACAATGCTGTTACCAGTTAGTCAAACTTGGTGAGACTTGGAATTTGTCCAAGTGGTGTGGTTTGTGTCAAGCAGCAGCCAGTGCGATCGGCAATCCTGAAAATACTTATCTGACTTTAGCTAAAATTGTTATTACCGAAATCAAGCAAGCTCAAGAATTAGTCCTGCAAGGTAGGGAAGCCGAAATTGCAATTAGTCAGCAACTAGAAGCACTTTTGAGCTTTGCAGAAATTGAGTTATTAGAAATTACCCCTGATTTGTTTGATGAGCAGCTTGCGGCTTTGACAGAATTATCAACTGCCTCAGAGCCAATTCTATCTGGTGACACCCAGCCGTTAGTCATAACTAACCTCGCCCAGGCAACTGAAGAACTTAATCTAGATGAGGATATTAGCGAACGCCCCTATCCTCTCCAAGGGACACTACTAAACGCTGCAACTCACACTAGTCTTGCTTTCACTACACATGACGAAGTACATCCAATCAGTAGCAATCTTGATCACAATGGGCCAGAGGTAGGAATAGCTGAGTTAAATACCCTTGCCGATTTATTTGCAGGTGAGACTCCCGAACTAGATGAAAGCTGGCATCAAGAAGAAACCTTAAATATTGTTGCGATCGATGACTTTGGAATTGATTTGGGCAGCACTGAGGCTGAGGACGCTCATAACGATTTATTCGATTTACTTTCCTTTGATGAAGATATCAGCAAGAAGCAGCACCCAACAACCACAGCTGCCACAGAAGATTTATCCCTGTTATTTGGCGACAATTTCTTAGAAAAAGAGAATTCAGAACCGCAAAATCAACAAAAATCTGCTCCGACTTTAGAGTTAAGTGATATTAACGTAGTTGATCTAAATTTAGACTCTTCTTCTTCGGAAAATTTACAAGATTTTACTGATGTTACTAGCCATACAAACCAGTCTCCTGGGGAGATTGTCCAAAATAGTGTCAATAAAAACGATGTCGTTGAAGATTTATTGACACTGCCACTAGATGATGATATTGAACTATTGCCTACAGGCGAAGTAACTCAACCAGAAACTGAGGCGATCGCCCTTGACGTTGGCGCAGCCATCATCGGTGTGGAACTATCTACCAACCAACAAAACAGTTTTGATAACTTATTCTTAGAAACTAGAAATGCAAATTGGGTAGAAGAAATTACCCCTAGTGACTATATAGAATTACCCCAGGAAACAAGCTTGTCTTTGGATGGCCTGTTTGGTGAAATGGAAGAACAGACACTATTGCCTACAAGTGAAGCCGAAATTGGTGATTTATTTGATACATCTGCGGGAATAGCGCCTGAGTCTTCTGAATCAGAAAATGATCTGAGCAACTTCTGGAGCGACGAAACCACAGAGGAACAGGACGAATTCGATTCCTTAATTGAGCAGAATGTGGAAAGGGCGTTAGAGGAGAGTTTGTTTGCTGATAACATTTTTGCTGATAGTCAACAGCCCATAGTTTCTCCTATAGCCAGTTTTGACATAGAAGAAGATTTTGATCTCAATTTCCAGCGTCAAGAGCAGCTAGATTTACTATTCTCATCAGATTCTGGAAATGATTTATTTGATCAGTTAGCACCAAGTAACTCAACTATTTCCCCTGTAATCAACGATGCTTCCACGACTGAAACGCCGTTATTCGCACCGCATCCAGAGGAGGAAATTCTCAGGCGATCGCAACAACCAGAAGCTTTAGATTTTGTTCCAGAATTTACTAATCAGCCCCCAGAGATATCTGATGTTGATCTGGAACTTAATTCATTCGGCTCTTTGGATGAACTAGCAGCTACAGAAACTTCTCTAGATATCAATTTTGGGGAAACTTCAGATTTAGTATCACCCCAAGTAGAGTCAGATGATTTGTTTGGCTCTTTCGATGAAAATCCGCAACTGCTGTTTGAGGATGTAGCCAGAGATGACTCCACCTACATTCAGATGGAAACCACAGATCATACTGTGGATGAACTAGTACCTACAGAAACTTCTCTAGATATCAATTTTGGGGAAACTTCAGATTTAGTATCATCCCAAGTACAGCCAGATGATTTGTTTGGCTCTTTCGATGAAAATCCGCAACTGCTGTTTGAGGATGTAGCCAGAGATGACTCCACCTACATTCAGATGGAAACCACA
>NZ_JBALCT010000024.1:0-87507 GCF_036917675.1 Nostoc sp.
CCCAACTTTCCTCTGTTTTTGGTGTTTTTCTCAAGGAATCATCCTTCCATGTTATATTTTCTCTCTGGACAATTAATCCACCCTGCCTTCCCTACGAGGGAAGGGGGAGAAATCTGGCTCCCCTCTCCGCTTCGGAGAGGGGTTGGGGGAGAGGTCAATCCATGCGATCGCTATAGACTGTTAAATATAAGGAAGACCAGTCTTTGTTGGTATAGTTTAATTAGGTGGGTGTTATGCCCACCTAATATTTAGCGTTTCCAAGAGGAATATTAATGACCAGTCCATCTTTTATCAATGAGAAAAATCTCTATGAACAAGACTTTTACTTGTGGACACAAACAATTGCCCTAAAGAAAGCAATTGAGTCTTTTCAAAGTGTTTATGAATCTGAACCTAATATTTACAAATCTCCTATTTCTATAGAAGAATTACATTAACCTCAAAACTCGGAACTTGAGCTTCTGAACTCAAAATGTCAAGTTATACACTCAAACTCCGAGCTTCTAAACCCTAACTTTCAACCTTTTAAGTACAATTGCCGATAGATTTTCTCCACTATTGATGCTTACGGCTGGACTTTCCAAGATTTACCTTTTAGTTTCTACCTTTGAAAGAGTTTAGCCATTCTTGAACTTGCTCGCGGGCAATTTCGCGCCCCCCAAGACCAAAAGCTAGGGCAATAGCAACTGCGATCGCACCTAGTAGAAGTCCAAAAGCTAAATTCACAATATCACTGGCAACTCCAATCTGTTGCAGTGCCATTGCAGAGACTAAGGCAATGATGGCAATCCGCGCTATTTGACCCAAAATCTGCGCTTGGCGTTCGCCGGAACTGGTAATGATGTTAAAAGCCAGATTTGCTAGGAATAAGCCAATGGCAAAGATCACCAATCCCGCCAAAATCCGCCCGAATATGATCACAATCCCAGATACTAATGCTGTCAGGGCTGGAATATTCAAAATATTCACCGCCGCCACGGTTGCAAACAGCATGATACCCACTAAGGCAACAATACCTGCAATTTCCGATGGCGTGCGGGTTGGAATCGGTTCAACTGTTGGTTGTGTTGAAATTATGATTCGTCTGCTGGGTGTTGTCAGACCTAGTACGGTGAAAATGTTATTAAAGCCTAAATTGGTGAGGATACTTGTAACCAAATCCGCCACAAACCGCCCGACGAAATAAGCAACAATCCAAATTGCCACGGCTGTGAAGATGGCAGGGAGGGCATTGAGAATCTGTTGCAGCATGGCGATCGCAGGTATTGATATCGCATCAATTCGCAAGGCATTCAGCGTTGCGATCGCCACAGGAATCAAAATCAAAACATAGACAATTGTGCCGATAATACTCGATAGAGGTTGCACCCCCGCAGTCGCTGATAATCCCAACCGACTACCTAAATGGTCGATCCCAGTTGTCGCCAGCAAGTTAGTCACAATCCGCCGTACCACATTAGCTATGAACCAGCCAACTACAGCAATTAACGCCGCCGCTAAAATGTTCGGCAGAATTAGCAGAACCTCAGTAATTAAAGCTTGTACTGGTTGTAGAGCCTGCCTGAGTCCGAGAGTATCTAAGACTGGGGCGAGAAATAGTAAAAATATAAACCAATACAGAGCATTGCCAATCGTCTCACTCAGAGACATCTGATTCAGGCTGGGTGTGCTGTCTTCTGGTTCTGGATTCAAACGCTCATCCAGGTTAAATGCCTGTAATGAGCGCACAGTAATAATCTTCACAATCGTCGCCAAAAACCAGGCAGTTCCCAAAAGGATTCCCGCACCAACCAACTTTGGCAAAAAGCCAATAAGTTGATCGAGAAAATTATTCAAGGGTCGAGAGGCTACCTCTAGATCCAATGTCTGTAAAACAGCTACCGCCGTCAACAGGATAATGCTCCAAAAGACTAAGCTGGAAATTAATTTCTCTACTTGGGGAACATTTTGACGACCCGTTATCCCTGCGGCAATGCGATTATCTATATTTGTGCGCTTGAGAATTGCTTGCGTCACTGCTGCTGCGATCGCTGCAATTAGCCAACCTACTAATAAAATTGCCACTGCCCCTAGTAGACGAGGCGTAAATAGAATCAACTGTTGAACAATACCTTGGACATCAGCGATTCCTTGATTTACTGCTGGTTGTGTCAGTTGCAGGCTGGGCGATTGTGCCAAAAATTGCTGCACCCTTGTGGAGAAAGCAACTCCTATCACCTGAGTTATTCCTTGCCAAGTTGTGTTCATGGTTTTCGGGAATTATGCTTAAGTATTCGCCGCAAACACTGAGTCAGTGTTTTGCCTACCAATTTACCAGTAAAAACATACATATATGGGATTGATATCAAGAATAATTTTTGAGTTTGTTACTTATATTTGCTTTAATCTACTGTCAGTGCTGAATTTTGCGTTACTCTAATTGCAGCAACAGCACCAAAGATGTGGAATGTCCCAAGTTTTGTCACAATCGATTCAAATTAATGCTACAGCTACGGTGGTGGAGCGCTGTATTAGCGATTTAGCTCTAATGCACCGTTGGCTCAATCCCGTCCTCCGTTGCGAACCTGTGGGCGAAGCTTGGAGCACCGATGTCGGCAGTCAAAGTCGTTTTATCATTCAAATTCCTCTACTAAAACCCACATTGAATAGCGTAGTTGTGCAACGAGAACCGGGTTTGGTAGTCTGGGAATTTAAGGGATTTTTTCAAGGGCGCGATCGCTGGGAATGTCAGCCAACAGAAAAAGGAACCCGCCTACTCAACCGCTTTGAGTACGATATCCCTAACCCCTTAGTGAGTTGGGGTTTCAACACCTTTGCTGCATCTTGGACAAAAGAAGATATGCAAGCCCAACTGCGCCGCCTCAAACGAGTCGCAGAAGAACAAGAATAATTCGATCATTGGTCTTTTAACTAGCTATGAACTTTGGTTCATGGCCAATAATCCAATTCGTTCAAAAGGGACTGAAATCCTTTTTAACAAGAGATGTATGAGGCAGGAGGAATACTGCCCTCTGCCTCCTGCGTTCTTCAGAAGACTTTTGCGATGACTCTCAAAATTCATTCTGAAGGAATTTTTGAGAATAGGGCTTCATCATTCCCTTAAGTATAAACACAGGTTGTAACCTCATCTACAGAGGTTACAAGCCTTTTAAAGTGCGTGTTATTACGTTCGATTCCCCAAATTAGTAGCTTTATTTCTCAGTGAAATTTCTATAAAGTAGGTAAAAATTTTTTCAGCAATGAGAGATACATATTAGTATCAAAGCGTTGAAAGTAGACAAAAAGATTCGTTTCTAGGGTAAATAACCGAATGGCTACTGTAAATGTTTTGACAAATTTATCATTGACTACAGTGGGAGCAGCAGTTATTGCACTGGGAGCAGCAGGAACCGCACAAGCTGCGACTTATACTGAAGTGGGTGATGCAGGTAAGACTTTAAAAACCGCCCAAAATCTTCCTGGTGGCATTAATGTCATCAAAGGAACTATCTCTTCTAAAAACGGTGCTGACCTCTTTTCTTTCTTTTGGGATAGTGGGCGATTCAAAGCTACCACAGTCGATAGTGCATCCTTCGATACCATACTAGAACTGTTTGATTCGTCAGGTACGTTAATCGCTGTGAACGACGATTCTAAGCGTACCGAGCAATCCACTATCAATGAGTTTTTGGATACTGGAGAGTACTTATTGGGAATATCATCCTTCGCCAACTTTGCCCTATCTGCTTCTACTTATGGTTATGGTGATATTGCTCCTGGTTTTTCTTCTGGCGATTACTCTATCACCCTAAACAAGAAGACTGCTTCTGTTCCCAAACCCGCTTCTGTTCCTGAACCCGGTTCTCTTATTGGTATCTTAGGCTTAGGTGCTTTCGGCATTAACTCTGTTTGCAAGCGTAAACAACAAGCCGCAGTTAAGGCATAAGCATCAATTTTTATTTCAGCCGTTTAATTTAACAAACCACTGCTGTGTCAATATGATGCTGACACAGCATTTTTGATTCAATCATTGTTACCCAACTTAGCAAGTAACTGCCGAATCACAGATGCATCCTCGGCATCAGGAACTTTTGCTAAATAATTTTGTAAGTCGTCTATAGCTTGGGGGTAGTAACCGAGTTGATAATAAATCAAACCGCGATCGCGCAATTCTAAAGTTAAATTAGGAAACAGCAACAAAATTCGTTCAACCGCTCCTAGCGTTTTTTCTAAATCTTGTTGTTTGATATAAATAAATTTTAAATTTGTCAGCATCCGTGCCAAAAATTGCCGATGACTGACTACGGCTAAAAATTCTGCTTGTAGCGTCACAGGTTGCTGATAAAGTTGAGACAGCCGTTCTTCGCAATCTTGAGCAAATATTATTTCACCACCATTGAAAGCATCGACGAAAATCTCTATATCTGGAACATCCGGGCGGATTAGGAAATGTCCTGGCATTCCCACACCCACCATCGGAAAATCAATCCGTCGGGCGACCTCCAGGTAAATCAGTGCTAAGGTAATGGGAATCCCTAATCGGCGGTCAATTACATCATTGAAAAAGCTGTTACGCGGGTCGTAATAGTCAGTTTTGTTACCAGAAAACTTTAAATCTTCGTAGAGATACTGATTAATACTTTGAACTATCCGCAAAGGATATCGTGAAGAAGGCAGGCGTTCTTGAAGTTCCGATGCCATTGTATCAAGAGCATTGAGGTATTCCTCTGGGTCTAGGTTGGGATATTCTTCTTGTGCAATATACAAAGCTGCCTTTGCTAGGTCAATGTGTTGATCAGACTGCTGAATCTCCTGATAAAAATATTGTCGTGCTGAAGAGAAATTCATAGGCTGTTGCTCGGTGGAAGTGTGAGGATGAAGCGAGAGCGGCTTGGCTGAACTGAAAACAGTTTTTTGTACCTATTTTTATATTAGGGATATTCAGAAGATTTGGAAATATAGCTTGTACATAGCTTTCATGGCATGAATCTATTTAGGGGATGAAAATAGGGTAATGTAGCTTTTTTATACTCACTAAGTACAATATTTCATTAATTCCTAGCAATTTTCCTGCATGCCTCTGCGATCTACCCTAAGTTTTTAACCACTATGGTTTTCATCAGTAGGTATCATAACAGTGTATTACTAGGATGTTCTTAAGTGTAGATTCTGCTTACATAGCCATACTTACACATAATCACCTTGATCAAGCTATCTTAAAGCAACAACTTAATTTTACAAAGGTTTAGTCAATTATTTACTTGATATTGCGTATATAAATCGCCTTGCATCTAGGTTTTGGCTGCTATTTAATCTAATTTGGAATGTATTTCTTATGTGAATACACGCAAATACCCTCGACACTAAATAAATTTGCTCATAATCTAAGTGAATAAGCAAGTGAGGAAAGCACTTTTAATAACCTTCTTAAATAACTAGAAAACAAAAGCTAAGTTGAAAACTTTAGTCATTTTCACTAGTGCTTATATCTGCGATCGCAGGAGAGGCTTACTCATAGATTCTTGTACAGGATGCGTTATATCAATTGTGTCCAAATCCTTGGCATAGCCTAGATATTTTCCTAGTCCAGCATTTTTATTATTCACGTCTGCTTTTTTAAAGTAATAAGGTCAATCATGAAAATTTCCAACTTTGTTCGTGCAACGCTCACGGCAGCATCTTGCTGTCTGTCTGTTTTAGCTATTTCAACAAGCGCCCATGCCGCTAGTTTAGTTCCCGTTGATTTGGAATTGTCTTTACTCGTTGATGTTTCTGGAAGCATAGATAGTAACGAGTTCGCTCTGCAAAAACAAGGCTATGTTGATGCTTTCTCAAATGCCAACCTTTTTAACGATTTCATCTCTAAAGGAAATCTGGGCAAGATTGCAGTAAACCTGATTTACTGGTCTGGTGCAACCCAGCAGCAAGAAGTTGTAGGGTGGAGTTTGATCGATAGTGTAGCTACTGCACAGAATTTTGCTACTAGTATAGCAGCAACGACGCGTAGCTTCAGTGGCTCAACTGCTATTGGTTCTGCACTCAATTATGCCGCACCTAAATTCTTCAATAATGACTACGATGGTGTACGCCAAGTTATCGATGTGTCTGGTGATGGTTCTACAAACAATGGAGCTGATACAGCAACTGCCCGCAATGCTGCTCTAGCACTAGGTGTCGATACGATTAACGGTGTAGTTATTGGGGACGAGTTTGGACTTAAAACCTTCTATCAAAATAACGTAATTGGCGGTATCAATGCCACTGGTGCCCCTGCCTTTGTTCTGACAGCCCAGAACTTCCAAGACTTTGGTGTTGCAATTGATCAAAAAATTAAGGCAGAAATCAAGCCAACCTCTGTTCCTGAACCAGCTTCGATAGTGGGCTTGCTAGCTTTTGGTGCTATTGGTGGTAGTTCAATGCTCAAACGCAATAAAAAATTCCAAGCTGATTGTTAACAGTTCTAAGCCTCAATTAGATATCAACGAACTCTCAAGAAAAAAGACTAGATGCTGGCAGAAATTGCAGCTGTCAACGTCTAGCTTTTTTGAAAAAATAAGCTATCTATACTTTTGCAGTTTTGACGCATGTCTCGACGGAGTATGCACTTGAGTAATAAGACTTATCTAATAAGAGTAAACCTGCTGGTGTGATCCTAAATACAGTAATCACAAAAGGCAGGCAGAGAGTTAAAAACATGGGAATGGAAGAGTTTATCCCACTAGAATTAATCAGTCATTTACTAATTTTTCAAAGTCATTTCTCCAAGCTAAATTTATCAAACAGAATTCAGGAGTCAGGAGTCAGAATTCAGCAATGAATTCTTTCCGAGTGGCGGATAGCGTAGCGGTAGCGAGTCATCGATCGTCTGAATAATTGGGTTTAAAACGCCCACAAAACTAGAATTTTTGGTGGTGCAACAATTCAGTGGCAGGTCTGAATCCCAAATAAATTGATTCTGATCGGAGCTTTCGGAAACGTCTCCGGCTCCGCTCCTGAATTCAGAATAGCTGAATTCTTCTTCAACTATTTCCAAGGATATGTATGGGAAATATTAATTACCAGAAGCCGAAAAACCATAAACTCGCTAATAGCAGTAGGTTGAGCGGCAGCCTCACCGACCTAATAGCTTATTTTCTACTTTTTTACGTGGATTTTGCGTAATTATATGTAATTATTTTGCACTTTTGACTTAACTGCTGGCTGTGATGCTTGTAATGATTGGGGCAAACTCCAGTCGGGACGCAAACTAGCGGCGTTGCGTAAATAGATATGATGAATTGAGGCGGAGGCTGGTAGATAGGCGTGGATTAAGAACCGAATGCAGCGCTGTAAGCTACCTTCGACGTGCATTTGCTGCACATCCAACATGGCCACACTATCCCAGCCAGGACGCGCTCTGGCGATCGCAGCTGGAAAAATAGCATCTAAATCCCGTGTCACTGAGAAAGTCACACTAATCATGTCCCTCGGCTGGAATTGATTCCGGTTTTCCAATTCATCTAGTAGTTCTGTCACTACTTCTTGCATTGCCTCAACAGTATTTTCTGAAACGGTTGTTGCTCCGCGAATAGCCCGCATTTGCCACTCCACGCCAATAATCCTCCTTAAAACACAAAAGTGAGGAGTTAGGAGTTAAGAACGAGAAGTTAAGATTTTTAACTCATAACTTCTCACTCATAACTGGAGGCGGAGCAATCCCAAGCTCCGCTCCTAACTCATATTAGGGTCGATATAACCACAACGGTAAACCACTAGTAGACATTTCAAATTCGAGCCAATCAATACCAGCCCCAATTCCTGATGAAAACTGACGACTCCCTGGTAGAACGCGACTCAATAAGGGTTTACGTTCTTCTAGGGTATAGCAGAGAGTTTTTTCCGGATCAAGACCCACCAGTTCTGCTGTCCAACGACGGGCATCTTCTTCTGTGCCCAGGCGATCTACAACACCCAACTCTAGGGCTTGCTGTCCAGTAAAAATCCGACCATCGGCGAAAGTTTTCACCGTTTCTACTGCTAAAGAACGGCCATCAGCTACCGTTTGGACAAACTGCTGATAACTTGTGTCAATCAACTCTTGCAGGATGTTTGCTTCTGGTTGAGTCAGTTCCCGGTCGAAAGCCAAAATGTCTTTGTAAGGGCCAGACTTAATTACCATGAAGGAAACACCGATTTTTTCTAGCAAGCGTTGCAAGTTATTCCCACGCAGAATCACACCAATACTACCCGTAATTGTACCTGGGTTAGCGACAATGTGTTCGGCTCCCATGCCGATGTAGACTCCTCCAGAAGCCGAAATATTGCCAAAGCTGGCGACGATTTTGATTTTTTCGCGCAAACGCTTCAGGGCGCTGTAGATTTCTTGGGAATCTCCGACTGTACCGCCAGGACTATCGATACGTAGCAATAATGCCGGAAACTTTTTTTCTTCTACAGTTTTTAGGGCTTCTAGGACGCGTTTGCGAGTAGCACCGGCGATCGCACCAGTAATTTCAATCCGCGCAATTTGTTTTTTAAACTTGGGCTTAAACGGCCAAACCATGAGTTGTCAACATACCTCGTAATAAATTCAATATAAGATCCCCAACGGTCAGACGCCCTGCTTTGCTCTGTTAAGAAACATGAGCAGGCATTGTGCTGATCACGATTTTAAGGAAATTTTTATATTTTGCAGTGAGTTTTATCAAAACAGAATTCAGGAGTCAGGAGTCAGAATTCAGCAATGAATTCTTTCCGAAAAAGCGGATGAATAAATGGGTTTAAGACCCCCACCAAATTGAAAATTTGGTGGTGCAACAATTCAGTGGCGGGTCTGAATCCCAAATGAATTGCATTCTGACAGGAGTTGACAGGAAACGTCTCCGGCTCCGCTCCTGAATTCAGAATAGCTGAATTCTTCTTCAATTGATATTCTCAATGAATGCTAATCAAGTCCTTAAAGATTGCAGCTAACAGGAAATGCCAAACTCTAGTCTAACGTCCAATGGGATGATTTAGCACAGACTATTTTAGCTGTTTTGCGGAATTAAAAATTACAAAACCCTTGAGATTCTATCTTTTTAACTTTTTGAGAATTAGTTTGCTACGGCTACACACCTGAACTAGTAGTCAGTCAGTAATTAATAACTAATAAATAATAAGTATTTAATCAATAATTTCGCTACTCAATTTAATCAATAAAAATTCATTCAGCAACAGTAATCTCTATCTAGGTTAAGACCAGTAGTACTTTCACTTTTGGAAATATCACTTTTTTCTCTCTTCTACAGCCCATGATCACCTGAGGAAGCTATTTCCACTACCTATGAATCAATCCGTAAAATTTGACACCGATAATAAGCGTACATATCAAACAATGCCCCGACAAAACTACAGGTCAAGCTAATCACAAATAATCCGCGTAGGGGAGTTCCACTGCCAAAGGTGACGAGAAAAAGGATAATCTGAGTAGCGATCGCTTCAGTTAACTCTTGTAAGGCAGGGAAGTGACCGACGAGGGATAGAAGCAGCAATCCGGCGCCAACTAGGAACATGGGAGCGACAAAACTAAAAATGATCGTAAGTAGTAGGGAGCGGAGAAAGTTGGTGAAAATAGTCATTTTAAGACAAACTCCGTGAGTAGAGATGACAACAGCCCCGATAGCGGTTCGTCATTTCCTACAATACGTGCGATCGCTCCTGAGCAGAGAATCTGTCAAAAATCTTAAGTTTTAATTAAAATAAACGGCTACCACTTACAGCATTTGCTGGGGATATAAAAAATGAATTAAATCTACAAAACCCTTGCAAAATCTAGGTTACAGCCAAGGTTAGCACCTATTTATTGATTTGCAGCACGTTTAATAACAGCTTCATCTTCTGAGAATATCTTTAATCTAAGTTAATGTTTAGTCTTCTTAAGGGAGTGGGGGAGCAAGAATTTTAGATTTTAGATTTTGGATTTTAGATTGAAATTTAATCCAAAATCCAAAATCCAAAATTGAATTGCCCTGTTTGGCCAATTCCCAATTCCCAATTCCCATTGCCAACGACTTCCGCTATTCTTAAGGCAGTTACCGAGTTAGCTACAGAACATTGAACCAGACTAAATCCAAATCCAGTTTAGGAGAATGGAGTCAGCGATTGCTGGCGGCGATTTTTCTGGGTGGGCAAGTATTAGTTCACCTATTGAGGGGCAAAATCAATCAGCGCAACACCTTAGAACAAATGGCAGCAGTTGGGCCAGATTCCCTATTTATTGCCCTGGTGACTGCTATTTTCGTTGGCGCGGTGTTTACCATTCAGGTGGCGCGGGAATTTATCAACTTTGGCGCAGGAAACGTTATCGGCGGAGTTCTTTCTATAGCGTTGACACGAGAACTCGCTCCCGTGTTGACAGCAGTGGTTTTGGCCGGGCGAGTCGGTTCTGCCTTTGCAGCAGAAATCGGTACCATGCGGGTTTCAGAACAAATCGATGCCATGTTGATGTTAAGAACAGATCCAATCGATTACCTAGTTATCCCCCGCGTCCTTGCTTGCTGTTTAATGCTACCAATTTTAACCCTCTTGTCTTTGATAACAGGGATGTTCGGGGGATTCATCATTGCGACAAATATCTACAACCTGTCTGATACGGTATTTATAGACTCAGCCCGTAACTTTCTTGGTATCTGGGATATTTTTAGCGCCATGATTAAGGCGTGTTGCTTTGGCATTTTAATCGCTGTAATTGGTTGCAGTTGGGGGTTAACGACAACAGGAGGAGCTAAAGGTGTAGGGCAGTCAACTACAACTGCGGTTGTGACTGCCTTGCTGATTATATTTGTGAGCAATTTCTTTCTTTCTTGGTTAATGTTTCAGGGGACTGGCAGTGCATTCCTAAGCCTATAAAAGTGAGGAGTGAGTAGTTAGGAGTTAAGAGTTAAAACTCCTCACTCCTAACTCCTAACTTCTGACTGACTCCTAAAATAGGAGAGATGCCTACTAAATAAAGCAGGATTTAAGATTGTGAGCAGTTCATTTACTTCTAACTCCACATCAACCGTGGAACTCAAGCCTAGTTACAATATACCTATAGTGTTGGTGATTACCGCTATTCCACTACTGTTAGTACAACCGTGGGTAGGCTTGATTTTCACACTGTTTGGTTTGTTTCTCATGTTTCAGGCGTTAACGCTACGGTTGCAATTTACCGCCACCGACTTAGATATTTACAGAGGCGAAAAATTGAATCGGCGCTTTCCCTATCAGGAATGGCAAAACTGGCGGATATTTTGGAATGTAGTCCCCATCCTGTTTTACTTTAAAGAAATTAAAAGTATTCACTTTTTGCCGATTTTATTTGACCCCAACACCTTGAAAACTTGCTTAGAACAACGTTGTCCGCATCTTTAGTACTGAGTGCCATCTTTGCTGAGTCGTTTTGTTTTAGACTCATAACTCAGTACTCATGACTCAGGACTTTTATGGCAGGTCAATTGTAATATTTCTGAAAGCTATTTATTCGCGTCATCGGAATTACACTATTGTTTATGAACTCAGAGGCATCTCAAACCCCAGAACCAATTGATGAGCGGTTGGCAGAAAAACAAGAACAGAACAATGCATTTGTTCATCCAGTAAATCCATCTGTTGAGTCAGTGGTAGAAGCAGGAGCTATTAGCTCGTCAGAAGACTACACAACTTTTGAGCCACTCATCTCTAATGCAGAAGTGGTAGATACTACAGTAGAGCTAACAGAAAATTCAAATGGCGAGTTTGTAGCGCAGTCGGAACCGGAAAATGCCGCACTGGGGTCAGAAATAGGATTATCATTATATGCAGAAGCAGAGCAGCGAGTGGCAGAGTTGCAGAGCGCCCAAGTAGCTCTCAAGGAAGAAATAGCCAAGCTGCAAGCTTCTTACAAAAACCTTCAGGGACAAGTGAGTGAAACTCAAAGTTCACTCTTGCGACTCGTGCAAGAGTCGCTGGTGCAGTTAGAACAACGCAAACAAACCTTGCAAATTTCTGTAGAACAGCTAGAACGCCGCCAAGAACGTATTCGCAACGAGATGCGAACCACTTTTGCTGGTGCATCCCAAGACTTGGCAATTCGGGTGCAGGGTTTTAAAGACTATCTTACGGGTAGCTTACAGGATTTGGCGTCTACTGCTGAACAGTTGCAACTGACACCAAGTGTGGTGGAACGAGAAAAACCATCTTTAAAAGAGGCTAAACCAGTTGAACCCCAACCTGGAATACCGCAATTTGCCCAACAGCAGTTTCAAGATACTACAAAGCAAATTCGCCGCCTAATTGACCAATACCGCAATAAACCAGATTACTACGGAGCGGCGTGGCAACTGCGTCGTACTTTTGAACCAGTCCACGCTGAACGAGTCTCCAACTGGTTTTTTACCCAAGGGGGACGGGGTGGCTTGCGGACAATGGGTAGCCGCTTACAGAATATTCTGATTGCCTCAGCCGCAATTTCGATATTACACAAGCTGTATGGCGATCGCGTCCGTACTTTAGTCTTAGCTAATACACCGGAGCGATTAGGTGAATGGCGGCGCGGCTTGCAAGACTGCCTGGGAATCGGTCGCCCAGATTTCGGACCAGACCGAGGTGTGGTATTATTTGAGGCATCTGATGCTGTCGCTCAGAAAGCAGACCGATTGACAAAAGCCAATCAACTGCCCTTAATTATCATTGATGATTCAGAAGAGCAAATTAGTTTGTCACTGCTGCAATTTCCCCTGTGGTTAGCCTTTGCTCCTGACCCCAAAATAGTGAGAAACTATGATGATGATTTTTAAATGAGTTATTGGTCAAGAGTAATACCTCTTGACTTTTTTAAATTTTGAATTTTGAATTGTATTATGGCTATTTGGTTAACTCTGTGCGTCACAATTGTGGTCATAGCTTACCTGCTGGGTTCTTTTCCCACTGGGTATATTGCTGTGAAGCAGTTAAAAGGTATTGATATTCGAGAAGTTGGTTCAGGTTCCACTGGCGCAACTAATGTACTAAGAACCTTGGGGAAAGGGCCAGGAGCATTAGTTTTAGTACTAGATTCCTTAAAGGGAGTATTAGCGATCGCTCTAGTTTACTGGTTGTTCAACTTTGCCTCTACTCAAAATTATATCCCCCCAGTGGTAAATGCAAATCTATGGCAACCGTGGATAGTAACTTTAGTTGGGTTAGCTGCCATCCTGGGACATAGTAAATCTATTTTTTTGGGCTTTACTGGTGGTAAATCTGTTGCTATCAGCTTGGGGATTTTGTTAGCAATGAGTTGGCAAGTAGGCTTAGCAACAGCAGGTGTGTTTGCCGTCGTTGTGGCGATATCGCGGATTATCTCTTTGAGTTCAATTGCAGGTGCGATCGCAGTTTCCATTTTCATGGTACTTTTGCATCAACCGTTACCCTATATTCTGTTTGGGATTGCCGGTGGATTATATGTGATTTTGCGCCATCGCACTAATATTGAACGACTGCTTGCGGGAACGGAGCCAAAAATTGGGCAAAATTTAGCGACAGAACCAAAACAAACCGCATAATTGACCAACCGCAAATAGATATATTTTTTGCCCTTGTGCTTCAGTCGGAGCTAGGCTTACGAACGATTTTAAGGCACGTCAATGAACTAAGAATCTCAGTCGCTTCAGCGCTGAGAGTGTCAAGAACGAACCTTACCTTTAATTAAACGGTGGAAAAGGCGGCAAGGCCACAAAAAAGCTCCACAGATACTTACTGAGGCGATGGCGGCTAGAACTCGCCAACTCGAACTAAGCCCACTGGCAGACTCTGAAGGATGAGCTTGTGTACTTTTAGCTAATTCTGGCACTGAATGAGATAGTTGACTAGCTGTACTCACCCCTTCAATCGCTGCTCCAATTAGATAAGCTATTAGGGCAATTACTAGCCAGTGATTCCTAATATTCAACTGTTTGAACTCTGAGCGTATGCTTGGCAGTGAGCAATTATTTGATTTATCGTACTAATGATTGCCGCCTTGCCCGAAGGATAATCGACCTTCAGCTGTATCGCGAATCAGGGGCAGTTTAGATTTTATATAAGTATTGAGGGTGCTATCTGCCTGGGCATCAAGCCCCTGTTTAACTTTTAACTGCTGAAAAAGCAATTGTACTAAAGCAGCATCGTCAAACTGAAGCAGGGTGCTGACCTGGGTAGACTCGATTACAGCCCAGAGCTGTTGCATCATTTTGGCACTGACCATGAGTCTGTAACCTCTTAAGCTTTTCTTTATATTTACACGAATTTAAAATTTGTGGTTACTTTTTATCTGAAGATTTATAAAGATGTCGTATATAGGACTCATATTTGATTTTTGAAATACACGTAGTGGCGTGGCAAGGCTAAAATAGTGCATTACAAATCTTGGAAATATTGAGATTTTAGAAACATAACTAAATTTTTCTATTGCATCAATTTAGCCTTGACACGCTAGTAGGGTGCGTTAGCCTTTGGCGTAACGCACCACATCAGATTTTAGGTGCCGTACTCTCGGCGATAACACAACGCCAGTTGCTACAACCGAGGGAACCTCCCTTCGGGTTCGGGGGTTCGCAATCGACGCCAAGCGCCAAGACTGCGACCCCCTCACCGCAACGCACTGGCTCCCCTACATATAGTTAGATTTTTTCACGCAATCGAATCGGATTGCGATATAAATTGAATACTCACTATTTCAGCTAACTTTGAGCATTATTAATAATTGACAAAAATCATTTTGTCTTAATCTCTCACGAATGAACATTTCCTAAGAAGAAAATCAGGATTTCGGCTATTGTTTGCGTAAGTCCTGGTTTATTGTGAAACTCTCGCGCAAGCTCCTTCCTGACCCGAAGGATCGGGGAAAATTGCTAAAGTATGATATTCAGGGTTATCTGTTCCATATAGCACTCGAAAAGTATACAACTTATTTTTACCTTCTCCTTCGGTAACAACAGTTAAAAGTGTATTGCTAGTAGGAGGAAGTCCAGGAATGTCCAGTTTTTTAATTCGTCTGAGTTGAATTACATTCGCTGCGGAGTTTTTACAATCTCCTGAACTACTATTAGCTTCTTGACCAAATTGCATACATACCGGCCCATCAAAATCTATAGTTACCTGTGATGGATCGTTTAACCAAACTTTTTTAATTACTTCCCCAGCCGGAATAAAGCTTAAGTTTGTTCCTTCTTGATACCAAATTTTGACAGTAGGTATTAGTCCCCCTAAACCCTGTGCTTGGCAGGAAAATATGGAACGCAGAACGGCGTTATTAGCTACAGCACGGCCTACTAACAAGAACATAGCAACCGAGAAAGTTAAGGAAGCTATAGGTAGGAAATAAGAATTCTTTGAGATATTTCCTAACAATTTAGGATTATTTTTCATGATAGCGAATGGGTAGATTGGTAGATTGAACAAAGGGAGATGGAAAAGAGGGAAAGAAAACTAATTAACCAATTACCATTACCCAATCCAAAATCTAAAATTAGTATAAATCCTACCTCCTAAAACTGAGTTGGTTGATTAGCGTATATTTCAACATTTGTGCCTGCTGGCAAAAACCAAACATTAGTTTGTTGTGACATTTGGGCGATGGCCTGTTGATTACGTTGGGCAATTTGGGGTACTACAGAGTTCAAACCACCTTCCAGAACCCCAGCTGCCAGGTTGCGTCTGTTCTCAGTGATAGTAGTAAGGCCAGTGCTGGTGCTGGTGTTGGTGTTGTTGTTGTTGTTGTTGGTGTTGTTGTTGGTTGACTCGCCATCGATGGTGCCATTGGAAGATGATATAGTATATGGCACGAGTTTGGTATCAGGACGATTTACTAACTCTGCTGCTTTACCAAGACCTCCCAAAATGAATAGTCCTGCATCCATCGATGCTATGGACGAACTTGAACTGGGAAATTTATTTGCGATTAAAGGTTTACCTTGGGTAGCGCGAAGAATAATTGCATTGTTTGATAAGCTTTGTTCTGTGAGGTTGCCATCATTAGAGTGCGAGATAACTTTAACTACGTTCATCTGCAAAAGACCTTGTTCGGAAAGGGAACGAATTTCAGCTAGAAATTCGGTGTTTGCAGGTACAGCGATCGCACCATCCGTAGATTTTAGCGGTTCTGTCAATCGGATCACAAATACGTTTTTCGCTTCCCCTTCTTCATTACCACCGCTTGATTTAGTAGTACTTTCCCCAAATATCGCTGTCGCTAACACAGCTTTAGCACTATTCCCAACTGGTACGGTTTTCTGTCCCTGCGGTTGCGCTTGGCTCACGGCAGGAGGAGGAGTGGTTTGGTTAGGATTGGGGTTTGGTGTCTGTTGCTGCGGCTGCGGATTGTTTGGAAGTTCAGGAGCAGATGCGATCGGTTGATTGGTAGCATTTACTTGACCATAGCTACCTAACTTTGCTAATCTTTTCCACTCGTCAAGTGGGCTTGGTGGAGATGGGGGAGTTATATTGGCTACCGGTTGAGTGTTTAGTACCGGGGGTGATAGCAAAGGTTGAGCAGCAGCTACGGGAGCAACGCGCTCAACTGTCACTGTCCGAGGTACGTAAACTGTTGGTGCAGGTGTTGGGATCACTTTCTCTCGATCTCTGGAAGAAACTGGCGGTTTTTGTAAGAGTACTGTCGGCGTTGATTTGGCAATTCTGAGCTGTTGTTGGGCAGCTTTTACCAACTGTGCTTGTTCAGTCAGAGCTAATTTCGTTTTCAGAGTATCTACTTCACCTACTAGCTGTTGAGAGCTAGTAGGTGAAATAGGCTGCGCGAGCGCTTCTGGAGAAACAATATTTTTTGGCTTTTGACTGCTGGTAGTCATCAACTTGGACAAAAACACACCACCTACCAAAACTATCACTAAGGTAGCGGCTCCTACCAAGGCTAACTTTGCAAAGGGATTAGATGAGAAGGGTTGCTTAGTCTGAACTTCTTGTGGTTGAGAAAGAAACTCTTGCGCCGTTACAGACTCTTCTGATCCTTGGGTATCGGTAGAAGATTCTTGTTCAAAGCCGACTAACCTTGACATCTGTGATTCCCAATTTAAAGATTCTACTTCTGGTTGGTGATCGTCAGTGGTTAGAGTAAATCCATTTTGGGCAGGCGTTTCGGTAGGAATTGAGTATCGAGTCATGGTAAAGTTTTGTTTGGATTTACAGAACAATTTTGATCTTCGATTTCACATATATTATAAATTTCTAGTCTGGCTTCACCAAGGCGGTAAGCTGCGAAATGCAACGGTAGTGCTGCATTTGGTAGTGAAGTTGCTGGCTGTTCTATTGCTTTAACTAAAATTTGTTTATTAAAGGAAACTGATTTTCCCAACTTATCATAACTACTAAAAACTAATTGATTGGCAAACATCTCCACTTTCCACTTTCCATTGTCTATTTCTGTAGGTTGAGAAATTTTTTCGATTACTAATACATTCTCTGCTCCTCTATTAACATTTTCAAATTGGCTATCTGGACTTAAGTTAGTAATTTTTGACTTAAGTTTTTGTTTAAAATCATCAGCTACCAGTTGGGAAGTAATTTCCCAGACTTGTGTTGGCGGCTGTTGTTGTGACCAGGTAAGCATTAAGCTCATAGTTTCACCCACAAAGCGGCGAATAGCCTCTGGCTGTCGCTCTAAATTTGGTTGGGGGTCTACGGTTATAGTCCGACCATCAACAAGTTGCACTAAACTTTGAGGTGTTAGTTGCCTACTTAACTGTTGTAACATAGACCCGTTAAATATTAGTAAAAGCAGGGTAAATAGATGTAAACCAAATGTTCCTACTACCAACAGTGGTAATGGGCTATTTTTCCTATTTTCTGGTTTGAGTAGTTGCATTAATAATTGATTATATAAATTGAACTATGAGTAAGTGAAATAGAAATCGATTATCTGATAAAACTATCAGATGTTTGTCCAGAGCCGCACTGCTTTAATTTATCTTCATTCAGGTTGTTGTAGCCATCTAGCAAACATAAGTTACGAATTTCATAAATTTCTAATCTATCAGCGCGGACACTATAAATTGCTTTTTGCAGGTCTGTGCCATTGTCGGTTTGTGGATTCCCGAAATAATCTGCTGCACGTACAAGGAAATCTTTGTTAAAAGGAGTTATGAGTTTTGCACCACCAACTCGGTTTTTTTGAATTAAGTCGGCTACCATACCCACTCGCCACTTACCTGGTGCAATTTGTTTTGGCGGATAAACCCGCTTAATAACTAATTGTGATGTCATAATTTGGTTGGGATTTTCAGAGAAAACTTCTGGTGGTGTCATTTCTGCAACTGTGCTTAAGAAACCTTTGCGAAAGTCTTCTGATAACGCAAAACTAGCTACCCAGCTGGTGGTACTAATCTTTTGGCTACTCCCTTGAGATGTTTGAATAAGAATTCCTAAATCTGATTTTGGGTTTGCAACTTCTTCGATAGTTTGTGGTGGTAAGGTTCCAGACCAGCTAAACATTGATATCATCGTTTTGCTGATGAATTGGCGAATTGCTTCTGGTTGTCTTGCTAAATCATCAATGTTACCTACTGGTTTACCATCGATTAATTGCACAAAGTTGGGAGGTTTTCTCAGACTGAGTTGGCGAATATTTATCCCTTGGAATAAGAATAAAAGTAAAACTAATATATGTAAACTGAAGCTAGCGATCGCAAAAATTGTTAAGACACTTCCCGTTCTTTGTCTTTTTTCCAGTAAACGCACCATTTCCTGATCTCCTTCTCAAAAAAAACCTCAGCTACTATATATGATGTTTTGCATATAGTCACTAATTACAACACTTGCCAAAATTGGGTTTATTCATTTTTAATTTGGAATTTGCTATATCCTTTCCTTGACTAAAGAAGCCGTATTGCTGATAGCACTGAAGACTGCAAAACCGCCAGCAGCAGCCACAACTAACGATAAAATTGGTGCTAAAATTCCCAGAAAAATTATGAACCACATTAAGTCTGGATCAACATTAACATCTTGACCTGGCCCATTCACAATAACTGCGGCAGTCAGCACAGCAATAATATTGAATGAAATCTTGGCGATTCCAATAGATAAAAATCCGGTCAGCCATGCAAAAATTGGTTTACCAGCTACAGGCAGTAAAGACCCACCTACAGCCAGAGGACCTAAAGCCGCTATCAGCAACATAGTCGCTTCTATCAAATTCTGGAAGGCATATTGTAAGGAAACTAAAAAGTTTTTGATGCTTGTTTGGACTGTAGAACCTAACAAAGAATTAAATGAGCTTTCGGATACAATCCCAGTGCCATATCTGATATTGTCTACCTTAGTTTGTAGTCTAATTATCCAGCTTTTGTTTCCGTATGTATCTCTATATTTCTGCCATAGAGTGTTGACTTTTTCCGCAGCTTTGACAAAGCATTGACTTTGTTGTTCGCCAGTAAGCGACTGGCAAGGACGCAGGAAAGAACCAGCTACTTCTTCGGCAACACTCATATTCAGTGCTTGTTGGTATATTTTATTTGCATCTGCTGTTACCAATACTTGCTGATTCACAGTGTTTAGAAAATTCCGCACTCCTAGTGTCAGATTAGAAAGTATACTTCCATTGCCTGAATTATTTAAGAGGATCACCACAATAAAAGGCCAAATCAAAGCTGATATGGGACGGGTATATTCGTATGATATTAAGTCTTTGAGGAATTGTATCATAAAAAATAACAGGGTTCCTACCGCAAAAAAAATACCCAGATTGGTTAGCGCTCCATACAAGTTATTACTGGTATTATTTTGCAATAAATCCAGCCATTGTTTGTCCCAACCGGCGGCAATACTTCGGGAAGTTGCGGCACCATTATCGACAATCTGATCAATGCCTACTTGGGCAAAAATTAGTTGAATAGCAAGTTGCATTTTGAGTTTATGGGCTGTTTTTTTAGATTTCGTAGTGTGCGTTACATTCCTAACGCACCATCCCAGATGCTTTCGGTGCGTTACGCTGTCGCTAAGGCACCCTATAAAACTGTTTTTTAGACTTCCTGTTGGTTTGTAAGAGATTTACAACAGATAAATTATCCAATGTTGTGGGGTGGGGAGGATTCGATGGTTCCTGAGCCGGCGTTGCCGACTGAGCGCTCACGCCGAAGTCTTGTCCGCCTTTGGCTATGGGCGCTCGTGTCGCCCACCCCAGAAGAAGTAGTTGAGTATTTTTTATCGAAACAGAATTCAGGAGTCAGAATTCAGAATGAATTCTGTACGACTGGCGGATGAATAAATGGGTTTAAGACCCCACCAAATTCAAAATTTGGTGGTCTTCAATCAGTCGCGGGTCTGAATCCCCAACTGATTGATTCTGACTCCTAAATTCTGACTTCTGAATTCTTCTTCAATTGTAAGTCCCTAAAAAGTTTAAGGATTTTAAAAATTGTCTAAATCTTATTTCTCAACTTTTCTGCCAAATAAATCTAGTTGAGAAGTAGCTCGTAAAAGTCGCGCCGCTTCTGTAGATGTTTCTACTCTCCGAGCGCGATTCGCCTCTTCTGCCTGTTGAGAAATATTTGCTAAATTTAAATTAGAATATTGTAAAGACTGATTCATCTGTATTGTCTGAGCAAATGTTTCACCGACAATTTCTGATTGTGCCTGTTGAATCTTAATACTTTGCAATTGAGTAGCACCAATTAATTGTGATAAAGCCGAAATAGCACCGGTAGTTGCAACATCTCCAGCAGTAGCAACTGCATTAGCAGCAGCTTTAGGAATTAAACTGCCAACTTTATCAATAAATCCTTTGCTCCCTACCTCCGCCTCGTCGCTAATATCGGCAATACTTTTTAGTGTGTTTTCAGTATTTTCTAACTTTGCTTTTGTCCGAATTTGTCCATTTTCACCAAGAATACTTGCCGCCGATCCACGGGTAATTACACGATTGAGTTCATTACTAACTAAATTTCCCCGTACTGCTGAATTATTTTCAAAGCGGCTTGATTTAGAGTCTGAACTAGAAGAGTAGAGAATCAAATTATCACGAACCTTTTGTCCCGCAACAACAGGGTTAGGTATATTCAATTCTCCCTTGGCACCACTCAGAGCATTTTGACTCTGTACTTCTAGAGGCTTTAAGTTATCGCTGAGATTATATTGAAGGTAGTTTTGCAAATCTGTGGAATATGATTGAAAATCAGTCCAAACTTGGCCTAATCCCGTCTGAACTTGTGCCATCGCTGGTAGGATTGCTAGGGATAGTAACGTCAGAGTCAAAATGGTAGTTTTTTGCATACATTTGTGGGTGGAAAAGGTAGACGAAATTAAGTAGTGAGTCAGAAATTTAACTTTTTAACTATGATTTATAACTTTTTGAATCACTGTTAACTACTGACATAACCCAATTAACTACTACGTAAAGTAGCCACTAACTGACGTGCAAATGCAGAAATGGCTTCATATTTATTGCTATGAATTTGCATCATTTTGCTACGTGCAGTTTGTTCAGAGGGATTATTTGCAACTGCCGCCAATTGTTCGTAACCTGGATAGTAACGGCAGAATGTATAAATACCGTTATCATCTAGCAGCCATTGGCTATAAACGCCTTCTTTGCGGGGAAAAAAGCTTTCTGAGGCATTACGAGAAATAACTTGGCGGGGATATTTCAAGATGTCTGCAAAACTATCCACTGCAACTGGCTGAATCCGTCCAATCAATCGTGTTGTCAAGTTTTGTAAAATTTTAGATGCAGCTTTAGACTTAGCAATGGTATCAGGATCTTGTCCTGATAAAATGACTCTGATACCAGCTTTAGCGCCGTTAGCACAAATTCTGCCAACTAAGTCGGAAATTTGCTCGAATTCAAATAGAATTGGTGCTTCGTCGATAAAGAATATAGAAGCTGGACTGCTGAGTGCGCGTCGTAGTGCGGCTGAATAGGCACTCAAGGATAGTACGGCTGCATCTTCATTATCTGATAGGTTTCTAAGCGCAAAAACTAAAAGTTGTGCATCGGTGGGAAAGCTGGATGGTGCAGAAATAGCTTGTCCCACACGACTAGAAAGCCAAAACCGCAAGCGCAGCTGAATTTGACTGAGGGCATCTTCGACTCTGCCACTTAAAGAATCTAGCTGCAAGTGTTCTGGGGAACAGAAATAGAGAAAATCTTTTAAGGTAGGGGTTTTCTGCCAAGCCTGAGTGCCAAATCCTCCTGCCATCGCCTGTATATATCGTTGTTTTATACCCTCATCAACAAAGAAAGCTTCTAATGCTAAGTTGAGCAGCGATCGCACGGTTTGCGATAAAATTTGACTTTCAGTGGATGATCCTAAAACCATTGTCATTAAAGCTGATTCTAGGAAGGCGGTATAATCGAGAAAGCGATCGCGCTGTTGTTCTGGATCTAGCGATCGTAAATCTGGCTGTTCAAATAAGTTATTCGATTGTTTGGAGATATCAAAATACGCTCCATTCCCCTCCATAAACTCTGTATAGTCAGTAAAAGTAGATGTCCCATCAGGTTTGGGGAAATCTAACGCCACTACAGGAATGCCATGCGCCAAAGCCTGAGTTAAAATCCCTGATACCAACACCGATTTACCAGCACGAGTTGTGGCAAACAAAGCTAAATTTTTGTGTTGAGTAAATAAATCTAAATGTACGGGTGTTCCGCCTTCTTCAGCAATCAACTCAAAGCCTTGTTTATCACCTCTTTTAGTTAAAACTAAAGGCATTAATCCGGGAACTTCACTTGTTAAATATAGCTGGCGACGGTTGAAGGGTGTTGCTAATAAACCTTCCCAAACTATCGGCAGAGTTTGCAGCCAAATTTTCCAGGCATACTCAGTTTCTCTAATTACTCTTGCTGGACGTTGAAAACAGTTTTCAATATATCTTGTCGCCTCATCTAATTTCTCTACAGTTGGACGATGCACCAAAATTACGACACTCGTATAAATCGGAACTGCACCTTCAAATAATTGTTCTTGGGCTGCTACCGATTTCTTCAACTTTAATTGAGCATTGACATCAATAGTTTTACTTTTTTCTTGAGCCATAATTGTGGTCATGTTTGACTGCTTCAGCACTCGTTGCAGAGTAGTTTTCACCATTGCTGGATTTGCGGCAGTCAACTCACAAAAAATCTCTGTATCTACTACTCTTTCTCTGGCCAACAGTTCCCATAAATAGCGCAGTTGGGTAGATTTATTTGACCAACCTCCGGGTTTTTCGAGAAATGACAGTGCGCCAATATAACGGTTGTTAACATTAACCCAACGGCGATCGGCACAAGGTATGCTAGATTCCATCAGTAAAGTTGTGCCGTGGATATTGTCTATAAGCAATTTAGTACTAGCTAAATCGGAATTAACTTGCTCGTGCAGTCCTTGTTCATCTAAAGTCATTAACTGGGGAATATCTATTGGATCTGTATCATTAAACCTTCTCCAGATTTCCTCCCAGAGTTCGTCAGCTTTCAAAGGCTTGACGTCTAATCCCATTTGGTTAGATAAAATTTGTTCCCAACGGAGAAAACCTTGTTTGTAAGCATTTGTAATCAGGGTTTCAATGCGTTGGTTTTCTACTTCTGATAGTTCACCTTTGAATTTCAACCACCATGATTCAGCTCTGACTAAAAGCTTCTCTATCCAATCATCCCCACTTTTGGAGTTGGATTCAATGGTGTAAGTGACATAAATCCGCAAAAATTTTGGCTTCCGAACACCAGAAATAGTCAGTTCTTTGACTCTAGCTCTTTCCGCCATCAGCAAATATTTGATATCTCGTGATGGCGTATTTCTGATTAGTGATGCTAATTCTTGTTGGCGCTCTTTGTCTGAACTAAAAGATCCCAAATGCAGTGTGATTCTTTCACCGCTAGGGATATCTTTCAATCCGGCTTCAATGTTATTAAAAAGTGTATCGATTTGTTCGGGTCTTAAAGTGGTATGAATTCCCTTACAGTCAAAACCAAAAACAAAGCAGAATCGATCTTTTTGAGTACCTTTTGTCAAAAGGTAAGCGCCAATATCACGTCCATTCATGGCGACACGTAACATTGTCGCCAAATGCAAGGCATCTTCAAATGGTGTTAATCTACTTTCATTTCCGGCGACGCTGACGCTTTGTTTTCCGATTTTTTGCTTCATGGTTAACTACGAGTAAGCTTTGATAACGAGCAAAGCCTCTTGTCCAAGCGGGAACGCCAATAAATTTACTTAAAAAACTCCAACTCCTACCACCAGTTAAAATCCACCAAGTTCCGATTCCCCAACCAGTCATTAGTACTGTCCACAACCATTTTTGAAACTCTTCTTGGAAAATACCACCAAAAATCCCATTGATAATAAAGTATGAGGCTAAGGCGATTACCGTCCAAGGAAGAATTTGATCGGCAGGGATTGGTCCTAATGAAGGTTGGCTTCCCAGAACCTGATTAACTGGACGAAATTCTTGTTCCCGCTCTTGAGACATTTGAAATATCTGAATTATTTACTGCTATCGCCAATTACAAAGCGTGTGAGTACATCAGCAATGGTAACAGCAACAACCACTAATAGGGGAGTTCTGGCAATGCTTTGCCAATCTTCATCTTTACGCACTGCGTTAATCACACCAACCAGAGAAATTGCAATATAGAGTAAGTAAATTGCCCGCAACACGTTAAAAATCAAGCTTACTGGTGTGTCGCTACCACCAGCATTTGTTCCTGAACCACTTTGTAAGGTTCTTTTGAAAAACTTTTCAGCTTCCCCAAAAAACTGTGCTTGTGCGGGGGCTGCAAAACAGTCTAACCAATATAAACTCAGAACGATCGCTGCTGCTAAAATTTGTAATAGTATTAGCGATCGCCTTGGTAAATTCACCTGCTCCCCAATTTGCTGGGTGATGACTGTAATTAAACTACCAACTAGTAAACAAAAGAGCAGGATAGGACTTTTTAGGCTGATAACGCTTACAAGTACAGCACAAGCAATCAAAAAAGGTACAGATTCAACCAGAATAATCAGGCCAGATTTCAGTCCCAGTCTTAAGTTATGAAATCCTTTGACTGCACTACCAGTTAAAGCTTTGAAAAAGTTTCTCTGGTGAGAACTTTGTCTAGACATTTGCTAATTTTCCTATGGCGTACTATGAGTGTTGGTTGTCTAAAATTTTACAGTTATTTATAACTTAACATGATTGAACATTCATTTTTAATCAAATTATGAAGTTTGCAGTAAGGTCTTACATTGTATATAAATTTTTATTAAGCTAAGTTAATAAAATATTAAGTTTGGTTTAACAAGGTAAGTATGCGTGGTTTGAGAAACTAGGTTTCGAGCTTGAAAGCAGAACTGCTACAGTCCTCCTAAACTTTTTCTATCCCGGCGCTTTTGCTTCAATTAGAGGTTGGAGAATCCGGTAGAAACGCGAGACAATACTTGGGAGCATAGTTACAAGTTCTATAGAAAACATTTTATTCCTCCAACTAACCCTTTTGTAAGGTTTTATCCTTACCTTGCGTACTATAACGTATTACATGGATTGTTACAACTTTGGTGAAGTTGTAACGCAGTGGCTACAGTATCCCATCTGCAAAGGACTTTGGGAATACTTTTGCAGATTATGTTAGCACTACTATTTACATACGCGTTAATCAGTCTACCGTCGATAGCACTAAATACACCACGCTTTATCCTTTTGCCTAAATATTCTGAATGTTTATAAATTGGTTAATTGTCAAAAAAAATACTATAAATTACCCGTTGACATAAAACACAAAATATGTGATTTATGTTTATGGTATTATAGTTAGATTTTCAGCTATTTTTTTTGCGATACTTGGTTGTGTTACGCCTACGCAACTAATAAAAGGATGATTGATAAAATCCTGAAACAACGCATTTTCTTTGATACACACACTGGTTAATTTGTAAACTGCCTAAACTCTATTAAATACTTATTAAAACCTCTAAAAAAAAGCTTAATAAGTGAAACTGTATGTAAGCGAAATTTTTAGATTTTACTCTGGCGAATTAATAAAAAAGCGCTACAAAAACTACTTTTAAAACATCTTTCAACTCCAGAAATATATTTCAGTTTTTTAACCATTTCATAACGTAATCATGACTTCAGCTTTACCTTAAGATTATACTGTTGATTTCGTTGGCAAATTTTAACAGCTATTAGCTATAGCAGTCCTAAGATTCGTGAGAATCCTGACTTTCTTTACTTTGCGTCTTAGCGGTAGCCTGTGGCATACTGCTGTGCGTTTACATTCAAGAAAGTGATTTTCATAATTCCGATAAAATTACCATCCCAAATAAGTAAGTGGGTAAAATTAAACATGGCTTTTTAAAAGAGTATAAGAGACTGAGAATGGTAATTGAACCATGATCCATAGTACCTAGTAACTACTCTTTTATCCTAAAGCCACTGAGATTTATACAAACTTACTTTGCGAATGTAGAGTTTTTAACTAGCAAATAATCATGTCATAGGGTGGATGAGCAATAGTTTAACGCCCTCTACATCTTGAAAAATTTGCCTTTAATTTATCTACATTTTTTAGAGCTTTGTGAAAACTTTGGATATATTAATAACCTTTTTTATTAATGCCAATTATTTGTGCATATAGAAGGTTATTTATAATCGCTAGTTTGACACTTGATTTGGATTTGATATGGTGTTGAACCGGAAATTAATTTGAAGGAGCTTTACATGGCTTTTAATCGCGATCGTAAATTGACCCATTTGGCAAGTTCAGTTTCTCTATTTGCCATGACAATTGGTTTAGTAGCAGGTCAATCTGCTACTCTTATATCTCTAGCTGCGACCTCTGTAGGTAATGGTGCAGGTGCAACTACTGTAAATGCTTTATTTGCAGGTCTAAAATCGAAGTTCGCATTCACATATACTGCAAGTGGTAGTGGCGCAGGGTTAAAAGCTTTTTTCGCTCAAACCCCACCAGCTGGTACTCCTAGCCCAATCACTTTTGCAGATAGTGACGACCCCGTAGCAGGAACAGAAAAAGTTACTGGCGGTCGTGGTTACGTCCAAGTGCCTCTGGTAGGTGTCGGAATCACATTAGCTTTTAACACTAGTGGTCTTACTGTACCAGCAGGACTTAAGCTTTCACGAGCTAGTTACTGTGGTATTTTGAACGGTAGCATCACAAATTGGAATGATAAAAGCATTAGTGCAGATAACGGTGGCCAAATAGCACTCAATGTACCCATCAAAGTTGTACGTCGTGCTGACTCAAGTGGTAGCACTTTTATTTTAAGCAGTCATCTCAATACTGTATGTAAGGCTCCAGGTGTTCCAGCAGCTAATGTATGGAATAGAGGAGCGGGTACAACTGTTAGTTGGCCAAGTACTTTCATTGGTGCTACTGGTGGCGGAGGTGTAGCCACTGCGATCGCAAGTAATAAAGGTGCAATTGGTTATGTGGATAATGCTACCCGTTTAACTAAAAAGCTACCTGCTGCACTCTTACTTAACAAGGCAGGTAAGTATATTGCTGTCTCACCAGCTTCAATTACAGCGGCTATTAAAGATGGGACTGTTGTAACATACGGTACTAAGCTGACTAGAATTGATAATCTGACCGATCCCAAGAGTGCAAGTGCTTATCCCATTTCCGGAGCAACTTATTTCTTGTATTACTCAGACTTAGACTTTAAAGGGTTCATTACAGCTGCAAAAGCTTTAGCTCCATCTCTCGGATATGGTTCTGTTCCGTAGGTTTAGAAATTGACCTAGCAGCCTATTAGAGAATTCATCTGTTAATTTTGTTGGCAAACTTTAACAGCTATTAGCTATAGCAGTCCTAAAAGATTCGTGAAATCCTGACTTTCTTTACTTTGCGCCTTAGCAGTAGCTTGTGGCATACTGCTAAGGTTATTTATAATCGCCAGTTTGACACTTGATTTAGATTTGATATGCAGGGTAAGCGCATCTCAAATGGCATCGACAAAACATTTAATGTGTCAACCATAGAATAAAGATTTATGGTTCGGTTGATTTCTACAGGCTAATAGCAATTGCCTCTTAATTTTTAGAAAATATAAGGCAATAAATGGGTATAAATAAATATCAGAGAGTTTATGATTGCGATCGCTTTTAGGCATTCCCAGATTGTACGAGATGAAGCGTTCGTCAGGTTTGGGGATTGCTTCGCTTGCAATCACACTTTATTTGACGTTTAATTCCACCCGGCACCGGGCTACTTCTTGAAACTACTATTTGCTTCGTGAAAATAAGTTGTCTTAAAACTACATAAATAGTAACTTATTTTAATAATAGCAACCAGTTTTTTGTGCTTATAATAAATTTATTTTGTTGAAATATGGGGTTTTTAATTAAGCTAATAATTGAGATTTTGTCCGATTTTAAATAACCTTAGGATAGGCAGTGCCTATAAGCTAAAAAGAAGCGTTTGAGTAAATGGTGCCCACCCTACTTTATGAGATGATGCGATCGCAATCAGTATTCATAGCAGTTCTCAGTTGAGTGAGGTACAAAAACCCCACCCCCAACCCCCTAAGAGCAAGCGAGCAGGGGACTATAATGTACCTCACATGATTAAGAAACGCTATATCCTCTCTGGATAATTACGCTCGGTAAAAATTAGAACTACTTAACACTTATAAGATTTACTTATCTAAATTTCATAATTGAATACAACTTACTGTTCTTGGTGATAGAATATCTATCGGTCGGAATAGTTAAAAAAAGTTCAACCGTCAGCTATGTTATAGTTACGTAGTTGAGAAATATTTTCGGTCATGTAACTGACTATGATAGACGCCTCTCCGAATCTAAATCTCTACACTCTTTGATTTTGAAGGTGTTTTATGTCAGTTTATATTGCTAATCTACCCAATCAGGCCCAATAAAGTTGAAGATAATGACCTAGAACAGGTGTTCTGAAAGTATGGATTAAGTCTCAAAGTTAATAGAGCTAAGACCTTTAGAGATGAGACTCTTCAGCACTCAAAAACTTGAAATTTTTAGTGAGCAGAACTGTATTGGAATACCTCGCATAAAACTGAATACATCTCACTGTCAAAAAACGTGCCAATAAGAATGGACAGTAAAGTGTCTCGCAAAACCAGACAACATACGGATAGTAGTTGAACTTATGCCAACGGATATAATTAACCGTCCTGAATCCCTCACAGAAGATTGTTTCTTTACTTACGCCCTTGGGACTGATTTGCATGATACTAATTCGACAGCCAAATATTTACGCCGAATCAGAAAAGAAGATAAACCATATATTGACATAGCTGTTTCTCCCCGGCCGGGCTATCGGTTTGAGGTTTGCCTTATTCCTGTTGAAGGGTTCGCTCAAGAAACAATATTGACAAAAGATGGGTTCGCCAAAGCGTTAGCGATAATTTGTGCTGTATCTAATAAAGCTAGGAAGCGTTTCCCTTCAGGAAATGGACAAGAGATTGTCCGATGTCAATTTAGCAACTTAGCTGATGCTGTCGCTGTAGCGAACAGACTGTCTGCATTGCCCTCTAATATGTATGAAACTATCGCCAAGCTACCAAATGCCTTGTGAGATCGCGTCCCCTTGAAGATTTATTATTAGGACTGACGCGAAGGTATTTTAATGGTAAGTAGACGGACTTGAGGTAGGGGCTTGTAAGAAACAAATCTTAGGTGCTTGACTAGTACAGCATTTCCGAAATTTGTAGCTTTTTTAAACGCAAAGGGAAGGAAGCGCAGAAGGGCGCTGAGTTTTGCCAATTTTAATTTGCTATGAACTTATGAAATTCTGTACTAAGATATTTACTCTGAGGATTATCTTCATGCTGCGAGTAGCAGTTTTATCAAGGAATTTGATGAAACACTCAATAGTTCATATTTCATCTGTTGAGAAAAGGCTTGTTATACAAGGCTTTTAACCTTAATGTCCAATTTTGATGTTTTTGTACGCTAACCTGTAATTAAAAGTGAGTTTTTTTTATGCCTATAAGTCCTCTGCGTGAAGAACCTCGTAACCAGCGAGCGCCTGTAATTCGTACAAGTAATGAGTTTATTCTCTTAGAATGGCTAAAGTCAACTGGTCGTCTAATCGAGCGTGAACATCAAGAATCTGAGTATCTAAATGAAGTAGAAGAAATTTCAGAAATGATCGACCTTGACGATATCCCTTACGATCATGACGATGACGATGCTGAGATGGATACAGAAGCCTAGTAGCGTAATTCGTAATTACTTACCCCAAGCGTTTCATTGATTTGGAATGTGTACTTGATTCAGAATTCAGAATTCTGAATTCTGCATTCTTCTTCAAGTCCCTGGCTTACCTCACCCTCAATCCCTCTCCTTGTAAAGGAGAGGGAAGCTAGATACAGGATGAAGTTTTGCATTTTGTTTAATTCTGGGGCTTGAGTAATAGATAAAATAATTGTCCATTGCTGACTGTGACACCAGCGCGATCGCCTGCTAATTTCCCAGTACCTAAAAAATAATCTACCCTACCTGCACCTTTAATTGCACCTCCGGTATCTTGGTCAAGAACATAGCGACTAACGATGCGCTCCTCGATTTTTCCGGTAGGATTAACAAAGGGAATAGAAGTATGAATCAACGCTAAAGCACCAGGAGGCATGAGGGATTTATCTGTGGCAATAGAACGCTCTGCTGTTAATGGTACATTGATAGAACCTTGGGCTGGCTGACCGTGATTTTCTTGAAAAAAAACAAAGCTGCGATCGCGCGGAATATAAATATTTAACTCTTGGGGATGCTTTTGGAAATAGTCGAGAATAATTGGCATAGTCATACCTTGTAGCGGTAATTTGCCATCATTCGCTAATTCTCGACCAAGACTTTTGTAGTTATAAGCGTTATTACCAGCATAGCCGATTGCTGTTTGAGTCCCATCGGGAAGCTGAAGTCTCGCTGAACCTTCAATTTGAGCTAGATATGGTTCGAGGCGAAGGCGAAACCAAAACAACTCTAATCCTCGTAATTTACCCTTTGCACCTTGCAAACCATCAACTCCTTCTAATTCCAAGCGTGTAGGATGAGGCTTAGACCAGGAATTTAAATCAGGAGGTAATCCATAAACAGGATAACGATATTCTGCTGTAGGGACGCGACGGGCTGCGTAAAGTGGTTCATAATAGGCGGTGAATAAAACGGAACCTTTGTTATCTTGACCGACTGACTGGTAAAGTACAAATTCCCGCTCGATCGCTTGATGTAATTCTGTTGCAGAATTAGTTTTTAATAGAAGTTCGCGGAATCTTTTCAAGCTTTTGAACACGCGATCGCGCGTAATCCCAGCCATCTGATAGTTTTGATAAGCAGCCACAGCTTTAGCTGTTTGCAAATATTGAACACTGTGAGCGATCGCACTCAATAGTGCCTTTTTATCTGCTGTTTGTCCATAGAGTACTTCATCCAAACAAGAGGTATCACCTTGACAACAAGTAACTGGTAGTCTCTGGATTAATGGTGCTTTTTGCTTTTGTGTAAGTGCATCTTGATTTTTAGCAGTCAAGGAAACTGGTATATCCCACTTTTGCACACGACATTCTGGCGAGCTGAGTTCTTGATGCGCCAAAGATTGCATCCGCACCAGCAAAATCAACAAAATTACAGGTAAGCTGATAGCGATAATTTTGTTAAACGTTCTTAACCCAGCAAGTGCCTTTTTCATCAAAATTAAAAATTTTTGAGATTATCCCACTTCGCTCCAATTCAAAAATCAAACATCAAAAATAATTTACTGCCCCATGCCCCATGCCCCATGCCCAATGCCCCATGCCCCATGCCCAATTCCCAATACCTTATTCATTCATATTACGGTAAGTGGCAACTGCTGATGGTGATATCCGGTTCAAAAATCGGAATATCCAGTATTTGAAAATAGTATCTAAAATCACTGGAAATGTAGCAATAAATAAGAAGATAAAATCTCGATTTGCTGGTAATCCCCAATGGCGCGATACACCTTCTAGTAGTACTTCCCAGCCATGAGGAGAGTGGAATCCTACAAATATATCAGTAAACAAAATGATGATGAATGCCTTAGCACTATCACTAAGTCCATAGACAATATTATCAATGAAATCCTTTAGCACAGCAATAGAAGACTTGCTGACTAACAAAAGGCAGATAAAAGCACCCACCGAGAACATATCTGCAAAAATATTTTTGATCGCATTAGAGCTTTCGTGACGAAATTCTTTAGCAAGCTCTATAGCCTTATTACCCATTTCATTTTCAATCTGCTCAGACGACAGTGGAGGGGCTTTGATAATGAGATTTTCAAACTTGAGCTTTTCTTCAAACGTTTGTAATTCTAACAGGGCTTCCTCTTCCATTTCTGAATTGAGGAATATCTGCATTTGCTCAGAGCTTCTAACCCGCTCAATAATGGGACCGACTACGAAAGCTTTTGCTATCTGATGCGTTAAAAGTGGGACTATAATTAATAGTAAAATAAACCTGATAGATATTATTGTTCTTCTTTGAGTCTGACGAAAATTCTGAATTACCTCTTGTTCAGAATTAGGGTCTAATTCAACTTGCAGACGAGTGATAGTACTTAAAAGAGAGCGGGGTAAAACGCCCATTGTATCGCTTTTACGCTTTATTTCTGGTTTCCTCTCCAAGTTTTGAGTTGCTATTTTGGGTGGTAACGTTGGAGTATTGACGAGTAGCGACTTGTCCTCAGAGATCACAGAGTTAACTGGTAGATTTTGAGGTTGGACTACTAAAGCTTTAGAAGTTATTTGATCAGAAATTGTTGTGTATTTGGATATAATTTGGTCGACTAAGTTTAGCTTTTCCAAAACCAAAGAAGGACTTAAATACTCTATACCTACTTTCTGAGCAGCTTTTTGATTTTCTTCATTTAGAAACCAATGGCTTGCTCTAAACTCCGTCAGCCGCATCCTCACAGTTTTTAATAGCTTTTTTAGGTCTGACTCAAAATAATCCATCACGCTGTTACTGTACATGGCTAAGTCAATGTCTATTTTATTACCATTAAAATGTTTATTTTCTATTTCCTGAATCTTTAATGCTGCATTGTAAGCTTCATCTAAAGAACGTTCAGGAGTCTGTAAGTACCATCGATAAGCAGCAAGTAAGAAAGAATAGATTTTTTGACTAAAAACAGAGTTTTTCATTGCAGACAATCATCCAGCATTATTTGGTGATTCTTAACCTTAAGTTAACGCACGAGGTATACTAGCAAATCTACAAGGAGAAAGTTTGTGGTTTCTCATTCGGTTTGGATTGTTGGCACTAGCCGCAGTGGTAAGACGGCTCGCTTGGTAGAGCAATTTTGTAATTGGGTAAAATCTGAAAATCAATACACAGAATTATTTTATACTAAAAGACAGGGACGTAAAAAAGGCGATGGCTTCTCTACCAGAGGCTTCGCCAACGCCAACGCCAAGGGCGATCGCATACCCGAATTTTTATATCTTAAACAAACAGAGCCAGGAGTTTTAGTCTTAGCTGCCAACGATGATAATCGTCGAGAATTGGGAGATATAATTGTTACATCTACATTAGGAAAATATCCGGTTCGTGCCAAGACGCCGCTAGGTTTTTTTCAGGATGAAGTTATTTTATTTTGGCCGTTGCTAATTAACTCGTTGAATCTGAAGGCACAGTTTCCGGTACGATTGCGGCCAGAAACGGAACAAGAGTTAGCAACCAAACTCTGGCGTCCCCAATTAGACGAAGAAATTTTACGTATTGCGGGAGTGAATGAATCTCGCTTGGTGCGTCGCATCCTAGACTTATTGCAATTAGCAGCTTATAGTGGTATACCTTGCGAAGATATTGCCCAGATTTTGGCCAGGGGTCTGGGAGAAAATACTACAACTTTAGAGCCGGAATTTTTGGGATCTTTGCTCCTAGATTGGCGTAACTGGTGTTTAGAGAGGGGATTACTGACTTATGGGATTATTACTGAACTTTATAGTCAGCATTTGTTAAGCGATCGCAATTATCAACAGCACCTAGCTAAACGCTATCAGGCGGTGTTGGCGGATGATGTTGACGATTATCCTAGCGTAGCGCGTCTTTTGTTTGAGTTGCTATTAGATCAAGGCGCAGTCGGGGCGTTTAGCTACAATGTTGATGGTGCAGTGCGATTGGGATTGGGAGCAGATCCCAACTATCTAGAAGGGCTAGCAGAGCGTTGTCGGGTAGAAATCTTGAGCGGGCCGCCTCCTGAGTCCCTTGGTGAGCAACTCACAAAACAGATGGTGGAATTAGTCACAGAACCGATGGTACTGTTGAGCTTACCTGAGATTGTGCATTCAATTGAAACCACCTCCCGCGCTCAACTATTGCGACAAACAGCAGAAGTAATTGCTAATGCCATCCAATCACAGCAAGTGCAACCAGAACAAGTGGCGATTATTGCACCCGGTTTAGATGCGATCGCTCGTTATACTCTAGTAGAAATCCTCGTCAAGCAAAACATCCAAGTACAATCCCTTAATGACCAACGTCCCCTAATTAGTTCACCGATCATTCGCGCATTGCTGACCATGCTGGCACTAGTTTATCCCGGCTTGGGACGCTTAGTAGATCGGGATGCCGTGGCAGAAATGCTAGTTGTATTGAGCAGGAAACAACAAGCACCAGAAAACTCTACAGACGCGATTAATCGCGTCTCTACCAATGACGCGATTAATCGCGTCTCTACCAATATTGACCCGGTACGTGCTGGTTTAATTGCAGATTACTGCTTTTTACCCCATCCCTCACGCCCCAACTTGCTACCAGTCTCAGCCTTCGAGCGCTGGGATAGAATCGGCTATGCAGCGACCACAGCTTATAATGAGATATTACAGTGGTTAGAACAGCAGCGATCGCAACAAGAATTGCGTTTAATTCCTAGTCCCATTTCCCTTTTAGATAGAGCAATTCAGCGTTTTTTGTGGAATGGTAGCAATCTTCCCTACGAACAACTAGCAGCACTGCGGGAATTATTAGAAACCGCCCAACACTACTGGGAAATTGACACCAGATTACAACAAATTTCCCCAGTTGAGACAACGCCTTACACAACTATTATCGAATTCATTCAATTACTGCGACGTGGTACAATCACCGCCAACCCTTACCCTGTGCGTCCCATCGGTGGAGCGAGAAAGTCCGTCACCTTAGCAACTATATTTCAATATCGATCTAGTAGGCGATCGCACCGTTGGCATTTTTGGCTGGATGCTGGTTCACCGCTATGGGCGAAAGGTGGCGCGGCGACTTTATTTGGTGCGCCGTTTTTCCTGCGAGACAGGTTAGGGGAACCTTGGACAGCAGAAGATGAGAAATTAGCAGAAGAACAACGACTACGAAGGATTTTGGCAGATTTACTCTCTCGTGTATCCGAGAGAGTTTACTTGTGTCACAGCGATTTAGCCGTGAATGGGCAAGAACAACTAGGTCCACTCTTACCCTTAGTGAATGCCTGTGTAACGCATTCGGTTATGTAACTTTTCCTAATCAAATGAGGTACATCATAGCCCCCTCATCGCTTGCTCTTAGAGGGGGTTGGGGGTGGGGTTCTTGTATCTCACCCAACTGAGAAACGCTATAGCAATCCTATCTGAGTTGTGAAAATTACTGTTTTAACGAACCGCAGAGGCGCAGAGAGCGCAGAGAGAGGAATCTACAAAAATTTTCACAAATGATTTAGGACTGCTATATATAAAACTTATCCAAAGTTCTCTAAACTAAACTTTTCTATAAAAGATTAGTTGTAAGTAGGTAGGCGTAATTAAATATAAGATCATACCTCACGCTCAATCCCTCTCCAAAGTATCCCAGAGGGAAGCCGGAGGCAGGGTGAGGTTTTATATTGTCAGTCTCTTATAATCAGACCAACACAAGATGATTTGAAGCAGCATTCACGCAACAGATGTATCAACCATGTTAAACCTGATATTCACCGGATGTATAAAAATAAAACCCTTGGTGGTTTCAACAGCTTTTTTACTGGCTGTACAGATTTCTGCCAATGCTCAACAAGCCTTCCCTAATATGACTCCAACACAAGCTCAACATTTATCCCGTGACTTAGTTCCATATAATTCTCAAGACTTTTTTAGGCAAGGAAAAGATTCGATTGAGAGAGAAATTAAAATTCTTAGGCAAAGCCAACTGCGCTCAATAAAACCTGTTCTTAAGATTGATTCAGTACCGCAGATCAAAAGACCACATACCCAGCAAAAATTCTAATATCTTATTATCTAAGTAAGAATTATTATCCTTCTATGACACCTTAGATCGCTACTTCTTGTACTGTTAATTCTTCAGCTATAGCACCTAAACCACATCCCCAGCGATCGCAATCACTATGCTCTGCTCTCTATTAACAGACTTTTTGTGTTTTCAATAAACTTTGCAACACAATTTTACAATCTTAATTGTCTAGCAAACTCATTAACGCCTGAATTTCAACGTCTTGCGGCTCTGACAATTCACACTGTAACTTTAATAATTGATTCTGTAATCCTTCTGCTACATAGAGCATATTAGCTTCTTGGGCAATTTTTAGCTGATTTTCTTTAATTTTGATTTGTTTAAGCAAGTTGTTTTCAACATGAATTGAATTGTAATGTTGAGCAATCATAGCTTTACATTTCTTATTAATCTATCGAGTGCAATTAAATTTACCACCTATGTATTATTCCACACTTTTCTCATTTTTTAAATATCTGGTGATTTAATCTTCATTACTCGTAGTGTTTACGGGTATGGCATTTTTTTTCTTGCCTAAGTAGTTTAGTTTCTCTTTTTCAGGGTTTTTGAGGGATGAAATCGGACGCTCAATGCCATTTTGCTCTATTTTAACAAGGAGGAGACTTTAAGGATAAATTCTCAAATAACAAAACGACATAGGTTTTTCCACAGTTCCATTCTCAATAGTTTGAGAATATTGGCTTAATACACCATGTACATATTTTTATCAGCTTTTAAAAAAATGGAAATCATGATATAAGATTGGTTGACTTAGTGTGAATTTTTAGATAGCACACATTAACTTCTTTGTTATTTCACCGAGTCTTTTAGATATGTTAAATATTTTTTGTGAACAGTATGAACTCCAAGTTTAGAAAGAGAAACATTTTTACATTTGTGAAAGTTATATCTACGATGCTTATAACAAGCGCAATTGGATTAGAATCGTGGAATATTTATGCAGTAATAACTAGTAGTAATCTCCCAAGCAGCCTTAATCCAATTTTTTGGATTGAGCGTTTTGCCATGACAAGCCATTTTATCGAAAGTATTATAGCAGCTTTTTATGCAACTTCCAGAAAAAAGATGCCAATAAAATATGCTACTTATACTTTTTTTGTAGGCACAATTGGCTTGTTAGAACTGTTTTCTCAAGAGAATGACTATTAAGGCTTATTTGCAAGAGTACGCGCAGAATCTCGCAAAGAAGAATTCTTTTGTGAGTAATTTATTCCTTGAAAGTCCCCGATTACAATCCAAGTTCAGCAAACACCTCTGGAGAGAACATATCCCACAATACCTGGAAATATGGCATTAAAGTTTCTGCTTCTTGGGGAGTCAAGCTAATGTCTATTTCTTTTCTCAGCAAATTTAGCATTTGACGAACTACTTCCCACTGCACTTTTAATCTGGGATAGAGCATTACACATAAGGGAAATAACTCTTGTTGGATAGCTCCACAGCTTGTTTCTAAAGTACATACCCACAGGTATATTTGAAACATTTCTACATCCCGAATACTAGAAGTCTTAACTATTGGATTACTTAATGCACCAGACATTGAGTTGTAATTTGGATAAAGTTCAATTACTCTTTGGGAAATCCTCTTAGCAATTTGTGTACTAATTGGTAGCAACTTTTGCACTGCGGATAATGCTACAGAATCAGAATCATGGTTAGCTGCTGCTTCATAAGCACGTTGCAGTGGCATATACAAATGGTCGTCAATCACTTTAAAGTATGTACTAATAAGTGATTGTTCTATTGGCTCAAGTGATTGTATGAGCATTTGACTTGTGTAATGAAACTGCATACTTACAAAGCCAATAACTCTAGGATCATGACTTGTGTATTTCTTTCTCAGCTTTCCTATATCCGCACCAACAACTGTAGCCAGCTTGCTAGGAGCCACTTGTTCTGTATAAACATCTAATGCCTGTTCATAAAGTGGATTCTCTGAATCAAGCAGGTTCCTTACCAAAGAAAGAGGTTGTGATGTTGTTTGTTGAGTATATACATCCAAAGCTTTTTGGTAAATGTTAAAAGAATCTCCGGCGATTTCCCACGGATTAATTAGGTTTAAGTCGATGCCATGTTGTTTAATTTCTCTTGATAATAATTCCTCAGTTTTATTCCAGGCTCTAGCACTAACACTTCGCAAAGAATCCAATACTTTTTGAGCAGTTCTCTTTCGTCCCTCTGGTGATACTATCTCTGATAAATTAGGTATTTCTATTTTTTCTGTACTATCAGTATCAACCTTGAGATTCCCGATATATTTTTTAGCCCATTGTTGTGCTAAAGATTCAACAACCGTCTTATTTCCTTGACTAGAAACTGATTGTAAATGATTTCCTGGAAACTCTTTCACAATAGCCATCACTTAATATGTCCTCATAAAGATACTTATATTACAAATATTAACACTAATTTAATTTAATGGCGATACTTTTTATACAAAAATTAGGTTTAGAATTCTATGTATGACGGTTATAAAGTGTTTTAGTATTAACGTATATATCTGGCGTATTAAATAAATAAAGTTTTTGTAACTAAGTATTATTACTAATAAAACAGGAAATAAATATTAAGTAGATAGGTACGAAAACACCAAACTATGTAAAGATAAATAGATGCAGAAAATGAGAAAACTAAAAATAGTCTTATTAACAAAAGGTGATCAACGCGATCGCACCCTACGTATAAAAGTTGGAGGTTATTAAATCTACGCTACTAAGCAGAAGTCATCTGCGGTGGTTTCCCGATGTCGGTTACAGGTAAATCTGACAGGCAGAAGGGAGTATAGTTTGTATAGTTAGCTTTTTACTGAAATTTTAGTTTGAGACTAAGGAATTAAAAAATGTCCACTGATACTGACATAGTTGCTTACGTTCAAGAAAGTGAATTTGATAGTGTTTTAACTGGAAGTGAAGAGAAAGTCGTTGTTGTTGACTTTACTGCTACTTGGTGTGGTCCCTGTCGCCTCATCAGTCCGTTAATGGATCAACTCGCCCAGGAATACAAAGGTCGTGCCAAAGTCATTAAGGTAGACGTTGACAGCAACAAGCCGATTTTCAAAAAATTCGGTCTTCGCAGTATTCCGGCGGTTTTAATTTTCAAAGATGGTGTTTTAGCAGAAACCATCGTGGGAGTTTCTCCTTACGAGGAGTTTAGCGTCGCTGTTCAGAAGCTTCTTTAGCTAAAAAACCAGTTTCATTACGTCAAGTTGAGCAGTATTATAGGCGATATTGGTGGTATGAGGTACGCGTGGCACGGCAAAAAGTCACGTTCCTGGTAAATTTCGCAAACGCTCATCCAAATGACTACGGTCTGCCAAAACCTTTAAGAGCGGCCCATGTGAGCTAAATTCTACAATACCGATGGAAGCAACAGGGCATCCCAAGCGAAAACGGAAGCGTCCCACATCAATCCCCAACAAACTACACAGAATAATTCTGATAGTTGCCTTGTGGGAAACCACTAACACATTGCCACTGCTGTATAAACGCTTGATTTCTTCAATTACCTGCATAGCGCGAGAAGCAATTGTAATTGCTATTTCTCCATCAGTTGGGCCATTCCAAGCTGGATCGGCTAACCAGCGAATATAATCATCGTGATATTCACGGCTAATTACTTCTGGCGTTTTTCCTTCCCACTTGCCATAGTTGATTTCCTTTAAACCATCTCTGAATTGTGGTTCCATCTCTATTGCTTCACATAAGGGTTTTGCTGTCAATATAGTTCGCCGCATTGGACTAGAAAATATTGCTGTCCAAGGCGTAGAACTATATGCGTCTGCAAAAGCCTTTGCCATCTCCAATCCTTCTGGGGTAAGTTCTGAGTCTATGGAACCGCAAAAGGAATTATTGCGACTGCATTCTGTCTGTCCATGACGGAGGAAATAAATAGTTAGGTTCACGGTATATTCTCATGGATTTTAAATTTCAGAGCGCTAACAATCAGATATAGTTGAAGATAGTTAATGCCCGTGCTATAATACTACAATTTTATGATATTTGAAATAATTTTCAGATTGGGCAAAATTGCGTCACCGACAGCGTTAGAGAGTCTTGTCTGCCACACGCTGTTCGCGTTCGAGCATCACAGCCCGTCATAGATATCGCTACTCTTTGAGTAGCCATTGGCGCAGCGCTAGATATTAATTCAATTTTACAATTTTAAAGGCGATCGCCAGGGTTTAATTTGTGCGATCGCCTTTTGCAATTTTGGCTCCATTTTTTTTAATTTTGGAAACTGTAGAGACGTGATTAATTACGTCTCTACAAAAATTCTACAATCAAGCGATCTTCTATTCTCTAATCCTTGCTCAGATAATCTCAAAAGACTTGAGCTTGGCTCTCGAACAACTCATATTTTTTTGGCAAAAACGGGATAAACCCAATTTATCTCACTAGAGTTTCTGCAAAAAAAAGTATGAATTATTAGTCCAGATTTTTCTTCACATTATCTTTTACGTCTTCAATACCGTGACGTACTTCGCTTTCAGCTTGCTTTGCTTTACCTTCAGCTTTATCTTTTGGATCTCCAGTAATTTCTGCTGCGGCTTCTTGGGCTTTACCTTCAATATTTTTGGCAGTTGCCTTAGCGCGTTCTTCTAAGCTCATTTTGTACTCCTTTTTTATCGTAAGTTTATTTCAAAGCTGTAAACTAACTTTGAAATCTTTTCTTATTACCTTTACACAGTAGCTTAAGGTTTTTGCTAAAGCCTTCCACCACAAGGCATATTAAACAATTCAAAATTCAAAATTCAAAATTCAAAATTTAGAAAGGTAGTTATAGTAAGCATCCTGGCTGTTGGTTGAATACAAAATAAAACAACTAGAGTTTACTTACCTATGCTAAAAGACATAGAGAAAGTGCAAATATTGTAATCTTTTCTTTTAATTTTGTAGTAAAAAACCAGCTCCGTACAGAAACTGGGTTAATAAAGTTATGGGGAGATTTTTTTGCCTAATCTAGAAAACCCATCAGGCTTTCAGAATTGTCAACCTCATTTGATGCTATCGGACGGTTCCCAAATGTAGAATAGCTTTCAGAAATTACCAATGAACTTGAGGCAATTGGACGAATCCCAGAGAGATTGATACTTTCAACGACTTCAAATGTATTAGCGCCAATTGGGCGAATACCCATTGAGTTAAAAGTTTCAACTACTTCTAACGTACTGGTGCTAATGGGACGCACCCCAGCAATTGAAAGTGTTTCAGCAACTTCTAAGTCGCTAGCGCCTATGGGACGAACTCCAGAAATGGCGAGTGTACCAGAAGCTCCCACTGGCAGTTCCGTAACTTCCTCGACTTTATCTGCATTCAAGCTCTGGTCTAGTTGATTTTCAACTTCCTCTGTAGTTTCTCTTGGAGACTTTGCATTGTTTTGCCGAGAACTGGTTGCTTTGCCAGCGCTGCTAATAGTCATAAACGAACACCTCTGTTTGTTAATTGAATTTTACAATAATTAAGGAAAGATGAAATTTTTTCCCATATACCTTAGAGTTTAACCTTAAAAAACCTCATATAGATATAAGTATCTTTCAAAGTGATACATAAGTAAAATTAAATTAATAACTTTTATAAAAAATTATTACTATTTATTTCGTCTAATCACCCAGCTACAATAAGTATAGGGTGAAATTGTCACCATGAGATCGGGTATTTCCAGCAAAACTGTATGACAGAATTTTGTCTTCAAGCTCCCTTTAGTCCCACAGGCGATCAACCACAAGCGATCGCCCAACTGACTGCTAGTATTCAATCAGGCAATCGTTACCAAACTTTACTAGGAGCCACTGGAACTGGCAAGACATTTTCGGTAGCAGCAGTTATTGAGAAAATTGGCAAGCCTACTTTAGTTCTGGCGCATAACAAAACCCTTGCTGCACAACTTTGTAACGAGTTGCGGGATTTCTTTCCCAACAACGCAGTTGAGTATTTTGTCAGCTACTACGATTACTATCAGCCAGAAGCGTATATTCCCGTTACCGACACTTATATTGAAAAAACGGCAGCGATTAATGATGAAATTGATATGTTGCGGCATTCAGCGACGCGATCGCTTTTTGAACGCCGTGATGTCATTGTCGTTGCATCCATCAGCTGCATCTACGGTTTAGGAATGCCAGCAGAATATCTGAAAGCTGCCATCCCCCTTCAGATAGGTATGGAAGTAAATCAACGCCAAATTTTACGGGATTTGGCAAATGTTCAATATAGCCGCAACGACATAGAAATGGGTCGGGGAAAATTTCGCGTCCGGGGTGATGTCTTAGAAATTGGCCCAGCTTATGAAGACCGGATTATTCGTGTCGAGTTTTTTGGTGATGAAATTGACGCGATTCGCTACATTGATCCGGTGACAGGTGAAATTCTCAAAAGTTTGGAAGCGGTGAATATCTACCCCGCACGTCACTTTGTCACCCCAGAAGAACGATTAGAAGTAGCTTGTCATGACATTGCAGCCGAGTTAAAACAGCAAAAACTAGACTTAGAACAAGCTGGGAAACTATTAGAAGCGCAACGCATAGATCAACGTACACGCTATGACCTAGAAATGCTGCGCGAGGTAGGTTACTGCAACGGCGTTGAAAACTATTCCCGTCACTTAGCAGGAAGACAAGCTGGAGAATCACCAGAATGTTTAATTGATTATTTTCCCAAAGATTGGCTACTAGTTATCGATGAATCTCACGTTACAGTGCCACAAATTCGTGGGATGTATAACGGCGATCAAGCTAGAAAAAAAGTTTTAATTGAACATGGATTTCGTCTTCCTAGCGCTGCTGATAACCGTCCTTTGAAAGCAGAGGAATTCTGGCAAAAGATGAATCAGTGTATTTTTGTTTCCGCAACTCCCGGAAATTGGGAAATAGAAGTTTCTGAAGACCATGTAATTGAGCAAGTGATTCGACCAACTGGGGTGGTTGATCCAGAAATTTCTGTACGTCCCACAGAAGGACAAATTGATGATTTGTTGGGAGAAATTAAAGATAGAGCCGATCGCCAAGAACGAGTGTTAATTACCACATTAACTAAGCGGATGGCAGAAGATTTAACCGAATATTTGCAAGACCACAGTATACGGGTACGGTATTTACATTCCGAGATTAATTCTATTGAGCGCATTGAGATTTTGCAGAATTTGCGCGAAGGGAAATTTGATGTTTTGGTTGGTGTGAATTTGCTGCGGGAAGGTTTGGATTTACCGGAAGTTTCCCTAGTAGCAATAATGGATGCAGATAAAGAAGGTTTCTTAAGAACCGAGCGTTCCTTAATTCAAACTATTGGTAGAGCGGCGCGTCACGTCCAAGGACAAGCAATTTTGTATGCCGACAACCTGACAGGTAGCATGATTAGAGCCATTGATGAAACAGACAGGCGGCGTGGTATTCAAACGGCACATAATCTACTGCATGGCATTACACCGCAACCAATTGTGAAAAAATCAAGTAATGCGATTTTGGCTTTTTTAGATGTATCTCGGCGGTTAAATGCAACTGACTTGAAAGTTGTAGATGAACATATAGATGAACTGCCGTTAGAACAGATTCCCCAATTGATTACTCTGTTAGAAGCGCAGATGAAAGAAGCAGCGAAGAAACTGGAATTTGAAGAGGCGGCAAAATTGCGCGATCGCATTAAACATCTGCGAGATAAAATGCTAGGACGTTAACGTGAACCTTATCGCAGTTCTCAGTTGAGCTAGGTACAAGAACCCCACCCCCAACCCCCTCCCCGCAAGCGAGGAGGGGGCTATGATTTAACTCATGTGATTAGGAAACGCTATATGCTTACCAATATTCGCCTAATTAGTGTTCAAGAATATCACCAAATGGCGGAAACGGGAATTTTTCATCCTGAAGAACACTTAGAATTAATCGCGGGGCAAATCATCAGAATGTCAGCAAAAGGAACTGCTCACGAATCAGCAATTACCCGCACAGAAAGGTTATTACGTCAACGTTTGGGTGACAAAGTTTTATTAAGAATCCAGTCACCAGTGCAACTTGACGATTACTCGGAACCAGAACCAGATATTTCGGTAGTGAAGGTGAATCCATTAGATTATGAAGATCACCATCCCAATGCTTCCGAAGTGTTTTTACTGATTGAAATAGCTGATTCCAGTCTTAAATATGATCGTGAAGTAAAAGCGAACGCTTATGCTAAGTCAGGTATTATTGAGTACTGGATTTTAGATGTCATTGGACGCAAGTTATATATGTATCGTCTCCCCAGTCCAGACGGGTATCATAGTGAGAGCATACTTGCAGAGGATGTGACAATTTCACCTTTAGCCTTCCCTGATTGTGCGATCGCTATTCGGGAATTATTGCGAAAAATCTAGAAGGCGATCGCCAATATTAAATCAATGCTAGGTTGTAGTCGATGTGAGAAAGCCTGTGTCACGCACGATCATTTGGTTGAATGGAGCCTTTGGGGTTGGTAAATTGGCATCCAATCTTACGTCCTCTGAAACGGATGATTGTGCAGGTACGCCATATTCGCTTCTAGTCAGTCGATTGTGGCGATCGCAGTATGAACAAGTCAATGCAAGAACGCTACTCATTGTTGTCACTCAAAGACGATGAACAAGCTGCTGAATAAATAGCTATTTTTACATAGTGTGCGATCGCCAGAAAGTATCTGCGAGATAAAATTGGTCAGGGCAGCAATTCGGTGGATGTGGAAATAGTGATCGCTCTGAAGAGTCAATACCAGTCAGCAATCGCAAGTCCCGCAACTCTAGAAAATTCGTTGACATTGTGAGTAACAAGAGTTGCTTGAAGTGCGATCGCTATTCCTGCAATCAAAATATCCATCGGGCCAATTGGAGTTCCTTGCTTGTCTAACTGGGTGCGAATTTTAGCAGCAGAAAGAGCAGCATTGTAATCGAACGAAACCAAGTTTACTCGGCTTAAAAGTCGCTGAAGCTGCTCGGTACGTTTTGCTGGGGAGGTTGATTTTTCAATACCGACTTGCAATTCAAATACAACGATTGTCGGAATACTAATTTCCTCAGCAGGGATACTGGCAAGGTTGTGAGCAACTTGTCCTTGACCCTTGAAGTAGTAAATCAGGGTATTGGTATCCAAAACGTACATCTACAGACTTTCCCGTAGGATGTCTTGCCCCATTTCAGCCCGAATATCTTCCAGGCTCGGAAAGTCTTCTTTCCAAGTTCCGGCAAGGGAATAAACAAGTTCTGCCCAAGAAACTGAGTCTACTGTGTCGATGGGTTGGTTAGCATTTAGGTGCTTAGTACGAATAAATTCAGCAAAAGTTAAAACCTCACTGGCTTGCTCTTGGGGAAGGGATTTAACGAGTGCGTAAATCTGTTCAGCGATGTTCATAATAGGATTCCAGATAAAGGTTATAAGAATCTTAGCAATATCATTATATGTAAATAAAGCTTCGGTAAGATTCAGTCATCTTTAAGTCAGTGGTGATTGATAAAATATGATCGGTAGTGTACTAAACTACAAAAGTCGGCCTATCAACACGATATTTGGAAGAAAACTCTGAAGGTAAAATATTGAAGGCAAAGATCCGAAAGCAGGTTGCCGATAAATTGAATGCTGTTCTAGAGACAGGGCTTTACGATAGGGTGACTATTCTAGCCCATAGTTTCGGTGTTGTTATCGCAACTGATTTACTTGCTGATTATCAAGGGGATCATAGAGTTAGATATATATCGATGGGAGGTTGTCTAAAATTTATATCATGTAAATCTAGACATATCGAGAATGAAATTAGCAAATGTCTTGATAACAAAAAAATAGAAGCTTGGATTGATTTTTATTCAGATCAAGATTGGCTGTGTACAAAAACACCTATTCCCAAAAAGTCTAGTCATGAGAGAATACAGCAGACAAAAACTCAAACGTCCTTCTCTCTTTTGAAGCAGCTTACTGGTGAATCTCATGATAACTATTTTACGAATGAAGAAGTTCTGAAAGCAGTTCTGAATTTGCAAAATTAAATATGTGCTTCAGTGTTTCATAGACCATTGAGATACGATCGGAAAGTTTTACTTTCGAGGCGATCGCCTAATTTGCTACACATCTGATTGCATATACTACTTGTAACCAGCATAATCGCCTACAATAGCGATTTTTACACAGTGTGCGACGCCGAATAGCCCGTCGTAGACATCGCCCATTTGTACCGACAAGTGCAGTTTGAAACCGAAGACACCGAAAAATAAAATCCCTTGCAGAAATTACCCTAAAATTACAAGTAGGAGAACCTCTCAGGAGAAATCATGGCTATTGATGCAGAAATTTTACAAACACTAGATCAAATGCCAGAGTCACTTAAACAAGAACTCTTGCATTATGCTAAATATTTAGTTGAGAATTATTCAAAGGCTATTTCTCAGGAAAGCTACATCATGGCGATCCATTTGACCGAATGTTGATTGCACAGGCTATCAATCACTCCTTAATTATTATTAGCAGGGATAAAAAATTCGATGCTTATTCTGTTCAGAGGATGTGGAAATATTCATACTAAAAGAGAATACCCTTTTTTTGCTATCCTAGAACAGGAAATCATTAAGAGATCGCGCTGATGGTTGCTTTACCCGACAACATTTTGATGAGTGCAGAAGAATATCTGGTTTGGGAACCTACGCAAGAGGAACGCTACGAGTATTGGGATGGCGAAGTTGTGATGATGAGTGGTGCTACACGCAACCATAATCGGATTTCTGCAAATTTCTTTAAGCTCTTAGATGATGCCCTAGCCGATCGCTCCTGTGAAGTATACATTGTAGATGTGAAGGTTCAGGTAGAACCGGGGCAAAAGTATTTTTATCCAGATGTGGTGGTGACTTGCGACGATCGCGATATCGATCCACAATTGATACAATATCCCTGTTTAATTATCGAAGTGCTATCACCTTCAACGGAAGCAGCCGATAGGGGGAAAAAGTTTGCCAAATATCGCCAATCTCCAACCTTGCAAGAATATGTCTTAGTACAAGTAGCTCAACCGGGTGTGGAAGTATTTCGGCGCAACGAACAGGGAAAATGGGTGCTGTCGGAGTATAATTTGGACGAGAGATTAAGACTGGAATCGGTGGATGTAGAAATAGCGATCGCTCATTTGTACCGCCAAGTGCAGTTTGAAGCTGAAGCCACCGAAAATTGAATAGATGCTCGATGAGGATTCATAGACGCGCCGAGTAATATACAGTTTGAGGTTGAAATGCACAGTGGAAGGCAGATTTAGGAGGCTTACTTGCTAAGATCAAGAACAGTTATACACATTTTTTGTTATCAAGTGGAATATGAGACAGGTAATCGTGTATCGAGATGAAGATGGCTACTGGATTGTAGAGTGCCCCAGCCTAAAAGGTTGTCTTAGCCAGGGTAAGACTAAACAGGAAGCCCTTTCTAATATCAAAGAGGCGATCTCAGGTTACGTCGCCGCGTTGGAGGAGGATGGCTTGCCGGTTCCAGAAGATAACTTTGAAACGTTTCTGGTACTCGTGTGAGCAAACTACCGAGTATTTCAGGAAGAGATTGCGTCAAAGCCCTAGAAAAGGTGGGTTTTTACGAAAAGCGTAGGGAAAGTAGCCATATTATTCTACGACGAGATGAACCGTTTGCTCAAGTTGTTGTCCCAGATCATCAGGAATTAGCCAAGGGTACGTTGCGGGCAATAATTCGGGATGCTGATTTAAGCTTAGAGGAATTTATTACATTGCTATAGGGTTGGAATTGCTTCGGCGATCGCCAGAAAGCACCTGCAAGATAAAATGCTAGAGCATTAGTGCTTGGTCAAGGTAGCAATTCGGTGGATGTAGAAATAGCGATGTCTACGACGGGCTATTCGGCGTCGCTCATTTATACCGACAAGTGTAGTTTGAAACCACAGCAACCAAAAATTGAATAGATGCTCGATGAAAATGGGTAGACGCGCAGCTGCTTGTCGTTAGACATCGCCCACTCATGATAGATAGGATCGCTATTATCCCACTCTTTATCGCGTCGTTTCTCCCCATTCTCGATATCAGTCGTAGTTTAAATACCTGAAAACTGCTCTAATTTAATCAGTAGTCAGTTTTTCCACTTGGAATTTTGAATTGTTTATGTCTAACCTGCCACCACTCAATATAGAAACAATTTGGGCAATTCTTGACGAGAAACTTGATGATGCCACAGTTAACGAATTGCTATGGCATTATTTAGGCTATAGCTTTGATTCCTCAATTGGACAATGGGACACTAGCCAAGTTGCACCAGAATGGCAGAATGAGTACCCACAACCACCAGATTTCATTGAATCTCGCCCCGCAACAGTCAAGTTGACTCGTTCCATTCCTGCTGAAAATAAACAAATGCTAAAAGAAAAACTGGGTTTCAAAGGTTACAAAATTGGTGAATTTGGACCTCGGCAAACTCGCAGGGCGACGGCGGCGAATTGGTTGTTAAGTTATCTGCAACAAACTAACGACAAAATTGAGTAATCTTATCAGCACATATAGCAATCCTATTTGAGATCCGAACAGGGTTTATACTAATGCAGTTTCGGAAAATAAAATTTTTGTTGATTGCTAAAGAACTTCATGTTGGTATAAATTTACTACTATTTTGTATTTCATTTAGGATTACTATATTTGGCAAATAATATCCGATTTTTACCGAATATCTGCTGTATTAGAATTTAATAAAAAACTATTTATTTACTGAATTTTTGTAGTTGGATGTAATAGTATTTTAAAATTAGTAGTTTTATAGGCAAAATCTGCAACACAGTAAATATGTATTTTAGTCAATCAACAAATGTTATAAACAGCCAAAAATCAAAAACATACAGTTAAATTTTATAAAAAATTCATAAATTATTCCTGAAGATAGAAGCACTCCTTATCTAATTCTTTCTCTAGAGCGATTTGCAAATTCAATTGAACATCAGAAAATACTTCTATCAACCCTTGATATTACAAATACTTCTATGTCAAAGCCAATTGAATTTAATTTATTTGCACCTTACAACAAAGGAGCGGCATTAATTGCTTCTTTTTCTGATTGGCAAGAAATTCCAATGGAAAAAGGTGATGATGGTTATTTCCGCACAAGTGTTGAACTAGAAGACGGCGTTTATAAATATAAATTTCGCGTCCAGTCAAATTCATGGTTTTTGGAACCAGAACAATGGGTTGATGTTACAGACCCCTATGCAACTGATATAGATGAACAGAGTGGAAAAGATGATGGTGTTATCCGTGTCAAAGATGGCAAAAGGATTACCGATACTTATGTTTGGCAACATGATGATAAACCTTTACCTGCTGACCGCGAATTAGTAATTTATGAATTGCACGTCGGTGACTTTTCTGGTGGCGAGGATGATCCTTATGCACGAGGCAAGTACAAACACGTTGTTGAAAAGTTAGATTATTTGTGTGAACTAGGAATCAACGCTATTGAGTTGATGCCACTTAAAGAATATCCTGGTGATTATAGTTGGGGTTATAATCCCCGCCACTTCTTTGCAACAGAATCTAGTTATGGTTCAACTGCTGAATTGAAAAAATTGATTGATGAGTGTCATGCCAAAGGTATTCGTGTAATTCTTGACGGTATTTATAACCACTCAGAAGCATCTGCTCCTTTAACACAAATTGACCACGATTACTGGTATCATCACGAACCTCGTGACCCTGATAATAACTGGGGACCTGAGTTTAATTATGAACATTATGACGAGAAATTAGATATTCATCCAGCATGGAAATTTACTGGTGATACAATCCGTTTTTGGATTCAGGAATATCATCTTGATGGTATTCGCTATGATGCAGCACGGCAAATTGCTAACTACGACTTCATGCACTGGATTGTTCAGGAAGCCAAAAAAACTGCTAGCATGAAGCCTTTTTACAACATTGCCGAACACATTCCTGAAACTACCAGCATTACCAATATAGATGGCCCAATGGATGCTTGCTGGCATGACAGTTTCTATCACTGCATTTTAGAACATATCTGCGGTGATACATTTGATTTAGAGCGTCTCAAAGATGTCATTGACTGCAAGCGCCAAGGCTTCTTGGGTGCCACCAATGTAGTAAATTACCTCACCAACCACGACCATAACCATGTCATGGTTGAATTGGGAAACCGTGAGATTTTTGACGAAGAAGCCTTCAGGCGGGCTAAGTTAGGAGTAGCCATCCTAATGACTGCTGTTGGCGTACCTTTGATTTGGATGGGAGAGGAATTTGGCGAGTATAAACCGAAACAACCTGAATCATCGAAAATTGATTGGACGCTGTTAGGTAATGATCTAAATCGTAGTTTATTTGATTCATACAAAGGTTTAACTAACCTGCGTAAGAATAATCATGCTCTCTACACCGAAAATATTGATTTTATCCACGAAAATGCAGAGGCAAAAGTATTAGCTTATACTCGTTGGAATGATGAAGGTTCTCGTGTAGTCGTAATAGCAAATTTCTCAGAAAACTTTCTAGCTGGCTATCATGTTCCTAACTTTCCTAGCCCTGGTACATGGCACGAGTGGACAGCCAATTATGATGTCGAAGCTGGTGATGATGGCATCATAACTGACTTGGGGCCATACGAAGCTAAAGTTTTTGTATGGCAGTAATGATATATACTAGCCGTGAGTCAGTATTCCCACAGTAAAGAAAAAGGGGGAAAATATTCCCCCTTTTTCAATTATCATCTTACTCATATACAATCTAATTATAAATTTGTCAAGTAAAAAAGAAGCTATTTTAAAAACTCATGGGTTTGTGTTACACTTTTGAGTTGAAGTGCGGATATAAAATTGCCAGAGCATCCCCATGCACAACAAATTATTTAATAGTAATATCGACAACGCTAACATTGAGAACGATCGCGTTTTGTTAACTCCCAATGAAGTCAAATCAAAATTACCTTTAACACAATTAGCCGAACAACGAGTTTTAGCATATAGGCAGGAAATAGAAGATATATTAGATTTTCAGGATCGCCGAAAATTTATAGTAGTTGGCCCATGCTCAATCCACGACCCAAAAGCAGCGCTCGAATATTCTGAAAGGTTGAAAATATTGGCCGAGCGAGTCCAGGATAACCTGCTACTAATTATGCGAGTGTACTTTGAAAAGCCAAGAACAACCGTAGGTTGGAAAGGGTTAATTAACGATCCAGATATGGATGATTCTTTCCATGTAGAGAATGGGTTATTAATTGCACGGGATCTATTATTAAAAATTACAGAGTTGGGATTACCTGCTGGTACAGAAGCACTAGATCCAATCATACCTCAATACATTAGTGAACTGATTACATGGTCTGCCATTGGAGCACGCACGACCGAATCACAAACTCACCGCGAAATGGCAAGTGGGCTTTCAATGCCTGTAGGTTTTAAAAACGGTACTGATGGCAATATTCAAGTAGCTTTGAATGCCCTACAATCAGCTGGAAACCCGCATAATTTTCTCGGAATTAATCAAAACGGACAGGTTAGCGTATTTAAAACTAAAGGTAATAGCTACGGTCACGTAATTTTAAGGGGTGGTAGTCAACCCAACTTTGATCCAGCAAATGTCAAATTGGTAGAAGAGAAATTAAAACAGGCAAATTTACCACCAAGAATTGTGATTGACTGTAGCCACGGCAATACCAATAAAGATTACAAATTACAAGGTGCTGTCTTAGAAAATATTGTTCAGCAAATACTGGATGGTAATACATCAATAGTTGGGATGATGCTGGAATCGCATTTGTATGAAGGTAGTCAACCAATTACTGGTAAACAAGAAGAATTAAAATATGGTATTTCTGTAACTGATAAATGTATTAGCTGGGAAGAAACCGAAAAAGTTATTTTGGCTGCTCACGAAAAACTGAAATAAAGACCAAGAAGTAGTGCCCAAATTAAGCTACGATCGCATATCTCAGCCACTATGCCTTAGTTGGTCAATATCTTGTACTATGATTTTTGAGACTGATAGTGTTATGAATAAAAAATACCATCAATCTCTTCGCTTACCTGCGGCATCTAAGGAGAAACGTTAATTATCATGACTTTACCTGTTAAAGAGATTATATTAGCACCAGGAGAAGGTAATCACTTAACCATAAGTAATACACAGGTAATATTTAAAGCAGTTGGTGCTGATACTCATGGTCATTTAGGTTTATTTGAATACTTAATACAACCAGGAGGAACCGCACCAGAACTACACCTTCACCGTCAGATGGAGGAAATGTTTTATGTTGTGGAGGGAGAAGTCGAAATCCAAGCTGGAGACCGGATTGTCCAAGGTCAACCAGGAGCATTTGTACTTGTTCCTCGCAATACGCCACACACATTTGCTAACCGTGGAAAAAAACCTGCAAAGTTACTGATTATGTTCTCTCCAGGTGGGGAACGCGAAAAGTATTTTGAGGGCTTGGCTTCCCTACTTCAGGATGGACAGAAACCAGACCGGGAAGCCTTGCTAGAGTTGATGCGTCGATTTGACCAGGAGCCAGTAGAAAATTTACAATGACATGTTACTAATCCTGAGTACTAGGAGGATGCCTAAGTACAGGTCATATCATATCCGGCTGATTTAGTTGTCATTGCGAGCAAAGCGTGGCAATCTGCAAACTGCAAGCGAATTGCTTCAGTATTGTAGGGGTACACTTACGCAAACAAGCAAATCTACTAAGCCTGTAATGCCTTAAACCACTTATTCAAAACTGTGCTAATGGTTTTCTTAATCTGATGATTACGGCTCCACTTCTGGAATGCCATTTCATACTCTTCGCCTTTGATTTGAAAGGTATTCCAGACATCAAGCCCTACAGGCAATCCGCAGAAGAGCAAAATGTACAGCGACCAAGAAATTCCGCCGCCAGTGATTAAATCAACCAGTACTAAAAAGCCATTGAAAATTGCATAATTGCCTAGTCGCTTCTGAAATCTTCTAATGCGGTAGGCATCAAAAGCTTTTCGCTGTTGCACTTGACCTTGTTGTACTAACCAATCACGTTCTGCTAATTTTAAAGACTCAGGTGAAATTTCTAATTCAGCAGCAATTTCTAATATCTGCTGATAAGAAAATTCTGTATCTTTGTCATCAGCTTGACGAGCGATCGCTAAGTGTAGTATTTGTTGGACATCTTCTTGGCTATAAGAGCGGAGACTCTTGGGTTCAAATTCCGTCATAAGTAATATCTCTTAGTGTTATTTTTAATAATGATTCCTCGACCGATCGCTGTAACACAGCTACGCCACCATCAACACAATTCGCACTAAATCTACACTAGCAAATCTAGACAGCGCAGGAGGTAGAGATTTCTAGACTGAAAACCTCCATTTAAAGATACTAAAATGCTCAGAATGCTTGATAGACAAGGATTGTAGCTCTTAGTTACTCCTAAAATTAAAATAACTCAAAAATAATTTATCAGAGAATTGGGTTTAAAACCCCGTGCTTGTAGCACGGGGTTATATTTACTAGCGTCGCACCTGCTACTAAATATGCTAAAATAGTGGAATGCTAACCATGAACTACCGCTATCGAATCTATCCCAACATCACTCAAGAACAGTCGCTTTTTGAGTGGATGGATGTTTGTCGCGTTGCCTATAATTACGGGCTGCGAGAAATCAAGGATTGGTGTAATAGTCGGAAGTGCATGGTTGACAGATGCTCGATTGTCCATGAATATATCATGGCTGCTGAGGGACCTTTTCCCAGTGAAGTAAAACAGCTTAATGCACTGCCCTTCGCCAAAAAAGTATTTCCCCGATTGGGTGAAGTACCGAGCCAAGTTTTGCAGCAAGCTATCAAACAATTGCACCGAGCATGGGATGGATTTCAAAAAGTTGGGCATGGTTTCCCAAGATTCAAAAAGTTTGGGCAATTCAAATCTTTGTTGTTTCCCCAGTTCAAGCAAAATCCTGTGCAAGGGCTGCACATTGCATTGCCCAAACTTGGTTTGATTCCAATTAACTTGCATCGCCCAATCCCAAGTGGATTTATGGTTAAGCAAGTGCGGATAATTAACAAAGCAGATATTTGGTATGCTGACATCAATATTCAATGTGATGTAAAAGTTCCCAACCCAATGCCGCATGGGCATCCCATTGGGGTAGATGTGGGGCTTACTAAGTTCTTGGCGACTAGTGACGGAGTTGTTGTAAAATCGCCTCAGTTCCTGAAAGTGATGCAAAGCAAGCTGAAATTGCTGCAACGCAGACTTTCTAGGAAAAAGAAGCGTTCCAAAAATTACGAGAAACAACGCATCAAAGTTGCACGGCTTCATCACAAAATTGACAATACTCGCAAAGACTTTCACTTCAAGCAAGCTCACATCCTTTGTGATGCTGGTGATATGGTCTTCATGGAAGACTTGGATTACCGGACTCTTGCCAAGGCGATGCTTGGTAAACAGATGCTTGATGCTGGTTTTGGGCAATTCCGAACTATCACCAAGTATGTGTGTTGTCAGCGTGGTAAGTTCTTTGGGGAAGTTAGCGCTAGGGGGACTTCTCAAGAGTGTCCTGAGTGTGGTGCAGAAGTTAAAAAAGACTTGAGTATTAGAGTGCATCATTGTCAAAACTGTGGATACCTAACAGACCGCGATGTTGCTAGTGGACAAGTAATTAGAAATAGAGGAATAGAACTAATTAGTACGGCGGGACACGTCGGAATCCAAAACGCCTATGCAGACGGTTTACCAGGGGTTGAGATATCTCAGTCTAGGTCAAAGTCGAAAACCCGTAAGGGAGCAACTAGGAAATCTTTGAAGTAATTCTTGGAAGCCCCGTATCCTAGTGGTCGGGGTAATGTCACAAATTAATACTATGGACTCATTCATAATCTTAGTTGTCAAACGAGAACTCTAATCTTCTAATCTAAGGATCTAACTCAATGATTGAAGAAAATGGATCGATTCGTACCTTATCGGTTGATATTGGCGGTAGTGGCGTTAAAGCTATGGTTTTGGATATTACGGGGAATCCTGTAACCGAAAGGGCGCGTTTAGATACACCCCAACCTGCTACACCAGAGGTTGTAATTAATGCAATTGTTGTGTTAGCAGCATCTCTTGGTGAATTTCATCGCGTTTCGGTCGGTTTTCCTGGTGTGGTGCGGTCTGGAGTCACGGAAACAGCAGTAAACTTACATCCAGATTGGATCGGATTTGATTTGGAAACAGCATTATTAAAACACTTAAACAAGCCTGTACGGGTGATTAATGATGCAGATATGCAGGGATTTGGTGCGATCGCTCTTAAAGGTGTAGAATTGGTGATTACTCTGGGTACAGGGTTTGGTTCAGCTTTATTTCTGGATGGTAAGCTGGTGCCGAATATGGAAATGGGGCATCATCTATTTCGCAAAGGACAGACTTTCGAGCAGCAGTTGGGGCGTGCAGAGTTAGAAAAAATTGGTGATAAAAGATGGAATAGGCGTTTAGAAAAAGCGATCGCATCCTTGGAACATCTATTCAATTATGATTACCTTTACATTGGCGGTGGTGAAGCGGTGAGAGTGAATTTCCAGCTACCGTTAAATGTCAAACTCATCCCCAATATCACTGGGTTATTAGGCGGTATTGCTTTGTGGCGAGATGAGAAAAAGTAAAAATTTTTTCAGTATGCTATATCCTGGACAGCAGCAATGTTGTTCGTTAAAAGAAATATTGGTTGAAGTAAAATGAACCACAATGACTGAAATTGGACTGATGATCACGGGCGTGTTAACAATAAGACAAGCATCCGGGGACAATTTGCCACAGCAGCAATTATTTCAGTTGGAAAATGACGTAAACCAGTCAAAACAGAGTCAGTTAGAGATAACTGCTCAAGTCACACCACCTGAATTCATGCAGACAGATGGGATTTCCCAGACTTCTCCCTGTGCGATCGCAGTCGAGAAAGAACATATACTTAGGAAAATCAGCAAAAATAACCAGTTCCCAGCTTTGTCTAACTTAGTTAAGTCTAAGAACTACTCTCAGTCTGGAGGTAAAGTCCGTGTAAAGGTTACGGGGCGGTTCCAGAAGTTTAGTAGCCAACCTTTGCCGACTGTTTATTTCGGTAGCTCTGGTGTTGCTGTCAGAGTCTTACAACGGCTGCTAGTGTCTAACGGTTATGCCATTAGAGTGGATGGGATTTTTGGCGCACTGACAGAGACTGCTGTCAAAGCCTTTCAAAATCAGCAGAATTTAGGTGTGGATGCAATAGTTGGTGAACGAACCTGGCAGGCGTTGACAATTTAGTTAGGAGTTGGGAGTTATCAATAATTTCTGATTTATTCGCATTATATCTTGCTTGTTAAAAATATCTTATATGTAGGGCGTAGCCCATCGTAGATATGGCTTTCAGATTGGGAACACTAATCAAAAGGTAAATCCTTATTATTGTGTTAATACATAAATAAAGTTTTTTGTCCAGATTAATTTACATCCCCTTACTATACACTTAGGTTAAGCTCGAAATCCTTTGTAGAGACCTTGCTATGCAACGTCTCTACATACCAAAAATCCTTAAACCAAGTTGATTCAGTTAAATATGGAACGGCTTATCCCTTCTAACTTATTATCGGTACTTATGCTGCTCTAATAGCTGTTGCGCTCTTGGCTTGTAAATTAAATAGAACAAAGCTTCAATATAGCGCAACAAATCTTCCCGATTTTCCTTGGAGGTAAAGTTCCAGAAGCCATAAATCCGTGCTAATGATAACAGCTTAGTAGTGTGAATTTTCCAAGTATAGGAGGTGTAAACTCGCTCAATTCCTCGCTGCGAGATCTCATTCCAAGAGTTAGGGTTATGTTCGCATTTAGTGATAAAGTCCACAATTTTTGTGGCTGTCTCGTCTAAATTTGTTGGGTTAATATAAAAGCCATTAACCTTATCTTGAATAATCTCCAGTGGACCACCAAACTGTGTGGCAAAAGTCGGTAATCCTGAAACCATTGCCTCTAAAATTGTCAAACCAAAAGCTTCAAATAAAGCTGGTTGCACAAAAATTCCCTGATGATCGGCAATCACTCGGTAAATTTCACCAGAATCAGTTTTAGACAGGCGCACACCTAACCAACGAATCTTCCCGTGGAGATTGTACTTGTCGATTATTTGGTAGAGTTTGATAATTTCGTCACGTTCTTCGTTGTCGCCTGATTCTTCTACACGTAACTTACCCGCCACCAAAATTAGGTTGCAATGCTCCTGCAATTCTTTACTTTTACCAAAGCATTCAGCTAAACCTGTGAGGTTTTTAATGTGGTCGAGACGCGCCATTGAGAAGAGAGGACGTTTGTTAGGCTCGTCGAGTTTGCCAAAGATTTGCGCGGGATCTTCCAGAGTAAAGAGTGTTTCTGCAAGGCGTTGGCGATCGCTCTCCACTCGGTCTTGAGTCTGGGAGTAGGGGAAATAGTAATTTTCGTTTACTCCCGGCGGTACGACATTAAATTTGGGACTAAATAATTCAATCCCATTCGTTACGTGATACAACTCCGGCATGGTGAAGCATTTATAAGACTCATACTGTCCCACACTATCCGGTGTCCCGACAATTTCTTGGTAGGTGCTGCTGATAATAAAATTGGCAGCATTCATTGCAATCAAGTCAGCTGTGAATTGCAAAGAAAAATGATATTTATCTTCCAAATCTTGCCAGTAGAGGTTACTGAACAAGTATTTAGATTTTTCCAAAGCATGGGCAACATTGCATTGAGTAACTTTCAGTCGCCGCGCCAGCAAGAATGCCACTAAGTTCCCATCAGAATAGTTCCCAACTATTAAGTCAGGTGTGCCGTGAAATTCTGCCCGTAGCTCTTTTTCTGAATCAATGGCGAAAGTTTCTAGATAAGGCCAAAACTCAAACCGGGAAATCCAGTTTTGAGTCATATTAGGATTAAATTCCCGTAAAGGTACTCGCAAAATCCAGGCATTTTCGCTACCCAGGACTTTTTCTAGCCGTTGATTACAAAGGGTGCCATCACTGTTGGGAATCAAACGGGTGAGAATAATTACCTTTGGCTGGACATTCAATCCTTCTAAACCGGCTAGCAGGACATCTTCTTGTAGTTGCTTTTCTAGGCTCTTTGCCTGATCAAGGACGTAAACTACCTGACCGCCGGTATCGGGACGCCCCAAAACGCCCTCTTGCCCAAACCAACCGTGAGCTGACACCAAGACGATTTTAAAAATCATCGGAACACGAGAAATCAAGGCTTCTAGGGTTTGAGGGTCGGGAGAATCAATCAATTCATCGAGAATATTTAAGCTTTCCCGCACACGCCCTGCGCTGTTACCCCAACCCGGTTCAAAACCCATTGTTTGCAATTGAAACCGAAATTGCTCGTAGGGTTGATCATCCGGGCGATTATTAACAAAATCGATAGCTTTCTTAACCTGCTCAGAAAGTTGCTGCTGTGATTGAATGCGATCGTTAATCAGCAGTTGAACACCGTTGTAGTGGTGCAGGCGCAAGAAATTAAATAAGCTGTCCAGCAATTGTTTGGAGTCTTGAAATATTTTGCTGGATAGATAGCGGTTAAGAAATTGCACCCCCTTACCAATATTTTTGGGGTCGCGGATTGTTGGAGAGTAGTCATAAAACGGGCCGAAGTCCAATTCTAGCAGGCCGCCCTCATTAGGATGAAATTTGTTCACCAAGCGATCGCGCAGATCCAGCAAATTCTGCACCGTCATCGGCTCAATGCTCAAGTCTGATGTCAACCAATAAACTTCTTGGCTGGCAATCTTAGAACGGATAATGAAACATAAGTTGGAGTCCTCCTGAATAATTTCCTGAGTATAGTAAATGAGTTTACCTAACTCAGAAGAAGTGTAAAAATCCTCTGGTTTCTGGGACTTTGAGCAATACCCAGCATATACATTAAGTATGTCGTTCCGCAGCAAGTACTTCTTTTCTTGTTGGCGTAATTCACTAATAAAGGAACGCAAATCACTTTTTTCTTCACTATCTAAGACTGCTTGAAGCAATTCAGACATAGCAACTCCATTAGATGACGATGTTTGCATTGTTGACTGTCAAGGCGAGACAAATAAGCCCTGACTTTTCATGGGATCTGGAAAACCTCACTTCCATTCCTCTCCCCTTCTACGGGAGAGGCTTTGAATTCTCCCTCTTCCCTAGTAGGGAAGGGGGCTGGGGGGTTAGGTTTCGCGTTAGCTTTTCCACATGACCTGAATTGTCAGAAATAAGCCTTCACCTTTTCTTGAGCCACATATAAACACGAAATAACACAGATAAACCATATTTATCTGTGTACGTATAAGTATCAACTTTTCAGATGGCACTTAAATCATGTTCTACTTTACTTAAAGTATCTATGACTCAATATTTTTTGCTCTAACCAAAGGAATACAATTTTTATTTCTTCTGATAGATGTTAAGTGGGTCGGCGTAATTAAATATAACATCAAACCTCACCCTCAATCCCTCTCGAAAGTATCCCAGAGGGAAGCCGGAGGCAGGGTGAGGTTTTATATTTAATTTGACCCACTTACTTAGTAAATAATTGACATAATTATAGTTAAGGCACAATCTTTTATGCCCTAAACGGCTTAATATAATCTTTACTATATTATTTATTTGTATGTATCTGATATTCAGCACACCATTTAATGTAAAATTTTACCTGCCAAGCTCGGAATGACTTGCAAATCAATAATTTTTTAATTATTCGAGAGTGCTAATACTCATTTTTATCGAATCGCTGTAAGACCCCCGCCTCAACGTCTCGTAGGCGGGGGTCTTACAGCGGTTAAAAACGCAGCACTATGCAGATTCATATTGAGCGTCAGCGAAATAGAATCTGCATAGTAGCTAAGTTTTTAACAATCATGGTATACTGTTTATGTACCAAAACTAAACATAAATGCTCGTATTTGAGGCAAAACTGGAAGGACAGAACGAGCAGTATCGAGCGCTTGATGAAGCGATTAGAACTGCTCGTTTTGTGCGTAATAGTTGCCTGAGATACTGGATGGATGGCAAGGGTATTGGACGCTATGACCTGAATAAATTCTGCGCTGTGCTTGCAGCCAGTATTGAGTTTCCTTGGGTATCGAAACTCAACTCAATGGCAAGGCAAGCTAGTGCTGAAAGAGCGTGGTCTGCCATTGCTCGGTTTTTTGATAACTGCAAAAAGGGCAAACAGGGAAAGAAAGGTTATCCACGCTTCAAGAAAGAGCAAACACATGATTCTGTTGAATATAAAACCTGTGGATGGAAACTTTCACTCTTAGGGAGATGCATCACTTTCACCGATGGATTTGAAGCGGGAACCTTTAAACTTTGGGGAACCCGTGACCTGCATTTCTATCAGATCAAACAGTTTAAAAGAGTCCGAGTTGTGCGTCGTGCTGATGGGTATTATGCCCAGTTCTGCATTGACCAGGAACGACAAGAATTGCATGAACCAACGGGCAAAACCATTGGCATTGATGTTGGTTTGACCCAATTCTACACCGATAGTAATGGTGAAACAGTCGCCAATCCTAGACATCTAAGGCAAAGCGAGAAGTCTTTGAAGCGATTGCAACGCCGGATGTCTAGGACTAAGAAGGGTTCTCACAATAGAGCCAAGTTTAGAAATAAACTTGGACGTAAGCACCTCAAAGTAAGTCGCCAACGTAAAGATTTTGCTATTAAGACAGCAAGGTGCGTAGTGAAGTCTAACGACCTCGTGGCGTATGAAGATTTGATGGTGCGGAATATGGTCAAGAATCATCGCTTGGCTAAATCAATTAGTGATGCGTCGTGGTCGCTGTTCCGTGAATGGGTTGAGTATTTTGGTAAAGTGTTTGGAGTGGTGACAGTTGCTGTGCCGCCTCACTACACCTCACAAAACTGCTCGAATTGTGGTGAAGTAGTTAAGAAAACTCTTAGTACTAGAACCCATGTATGCCCTCATTGTGGACATATCCAAGACCGCGATTGGAACGCAGCGCGTAACATATTAGAAAAAGGACTGAGTACGGTGGGTCACACCGGAACTAACGCCTCTGGAGAGACTGACCAATACTTGAGGTGAGGTAACTCTTTCAAGCAAGTCAACTCGTGGAAAGAGGAAACGACATTGAGCGATCTTTGGAATCCCCACCCTCTACGGAGTAGGGTGGGGAGGATGTCAATAGTTACAACTTGCTGATGCTGGACGTTGATTGGTAGAGAACTAAGGCATTTTCACGTAAAATTGCGACAGCGATCGCCTCTGCTTCAGCCACAGTAATGTCAGAATCTGCAATTGCTTGCTCTAGCACTTCTCCTAAAAGCTGGCGACCCCATTTTGCAGCCAAGTAGTACAATTCTGGAATTGAGTGTGCATCAGAAGAATACATTAATTTAGTAGTGGGAGTTAATTCTAACAGCTCCCTGATTGCCTCCCGCATCCCGGATACGCTTAAAAAAGGTATTGCCAAACCGAAATCTAAATAAACTTGGGGATATACAGAAGCCAAATAACCAGCCTGCTGCATATAAGGATAGGAAGCGTGTAGCAATACTAATGGTACACGGCGGTACTGGGGTAACTCTAGTAAATATCGCAGATTTAAGGGATTAGCCAATCGTAAATCCAAATCGGGATCGCCAAAGCCAGTATGTAATTGCACTGGTAGGCGATATTTCGCCGCTACTAATAATGCCTGTTGTAACAGAAAATCAATCAGGGATTTATCAGTCAGTCGCAGAGGTTGATTTTGCCGTTGTTGTTTGAGTAGGGCAAAGTGAGCCGCCGCCACTTCGTCGGCTACAGGTTGAATATCTAAGCCACTTCGGTAACAGGCAATACTTTTAAAAGCTACCACTCCAAACGGTGGTGGATCAAGTTCGCTGTTGAATCTTGCTAGAAAAGTTGCAAAATCTTCTGATTGGGGAATTAGCTGTTCTGCTAATAGTTCTAATCTCAGAATTCGCCGCACAGGAATAAACCTTTCATGCCACGATAAAGGTAGAATCGTTTCTGGCTGCAAACCATCATCTAAGTAAATCGCCTCTAGGTTAGCCGCCTGAAAATAAATCTGCGTCAGTTTTTCTAATCCTAGACTTTCCCGCCGTGCCAAAATTGCTGTTTCTTCAGCTTCGCAGTTTAATAAAGCTGCAATCTCGCGCAAGCTACGCCGATAAAAGAACGTATGACGGGCATGGTAGTTGATGATTTCTGGATCATCGCTTTCAGTGAAGGCAGCCGCGTAAGGATACTGGGCAACAACTTCTGGTCTTAAGATGTTGTGGGCGTGTTGGTCAATTAAACGAATGTCGGCTAGATTCATTGGTAGGTAATCAGATCGCTAGTATTTCTCTAATAAGGTTTTCACCTCTGCCTTTAAGTCCCAATCTTTCATAGCTAGCCACTCTGCTTGACGCACTGCTAAGAAAGCTTTCGCTAACTGGGGATTTAAAGCTGTTAATAAGATATCGTCTTGCTGAAGGTGAGCGATCGCTTGCCCCAGATTATCTGGTAATCGGTCTATTTGATTAGCATTGCGTTCTTCAATTGATAAATATCCAGGGTCTTGATTCACCGGGTTTCCAGGTGTTAGACCACGCTGCACACCATCAAGTCCGGCGGCAATTACTGCTCCTATTGCTAAGTAAGGATTAGCTGAGGCATCCACAGTTTTCAATTCCAAGTGGCTGGGACAGCCCAAACCAGGGTCACTAGGGACTCTCACGGCTGCCTCCCGATTATCTAATCCCCAACAGCGAAAAGCACCACTCCAACTATGAGGAAGAATGCGGCGGTAAGAATTAGTACTTGGGGTAGTTAGTGCCATCATTGCCGGCAGATGGTGCAGAATGCCACCAATAAATTGTAATGCCACCCCAGAAAGACCACAGATTCCCTGTGGGTCAGGTAACAGGTTTTTCTCGTCATGCCAAAGGCTCAAATGGATATGACAACCACTACCAGCCGCATCCGGGAAGATTTTGGGTAAGAATGAAGCGATCAGGTTGTGTTTGTAAGCGATCGCTCTGACGGTTTCTCGAAAAGCAATCTGCCAATCAGCTGCTTGCAAAGCATCGGTATAGCGGATGGAAATTTCCTGCTGACCGGGGCCAGATTCTGGATAATATTGTTCTACAGGTATATCTTGAGCGATCAGTGCATCAGCGATCGCATCAATTACTTCTCGGTTAAGATCCATTGCCTGAGTTGAGGCAAAAACTGTGGAGTCGGCAGGAATGATTCCTTCAGGTGTTTGCCGAAGTAAGTAAAACTCATTTTCAAATGCTGCCCGCACTTGGCAGCCATTAGATTCGGCTGCCGCAATCATCCGCCTCAAGAAATTTCGCGGGCATAATGCCCAAGCAGAACCATCTAGTACCATATTGCCCATAACACGAACATGACCAGGAGCATAAGGTAAAGGCTTTAGACTAGACCAATCTGGTATTAAGCGAATTTCACCGACTGGCCCTAAATCAGTTTCTGGCACAACCGCATCATACATCACAGGAATTCCCTGCTGCCCTACGGAAATACCCACCCCATGCTCAAAGTAGTGAGCTAGCATCCCTACATGTACGGCTTTGCCACGGATAATGTTAGCATTATCGCACCAAAGAACTCGCACGAATTTGACACCAGTTTCTTCCAAATATTTACGTGTTCTTTTCCAGTTATTTTTGTCAATCATTGCTATAGCAATCCTAAGTGATTCATCAGAAAACACTATCTTGATTTATTAACGCTCAGTCAAAAACATGACAATTAAATATAAAACCTCACCCTGCCTTCGGCTTCCCTCTGGGATACTTTGGAGAGGGATTGAGGGTGAGGTTTGATCTTATATTTAATTACGCCTACCTACTTATCTGCTTTGTTGGGTTGAGGAACTAAACCCAAAATTTTACCCTTGTTCATGTTGGGTTTCACTGCCGTTCAACCCAACCTACATTGATAGATTTTATTATAAGTAATCACCCGAACTTGATATTACTTGTAAAAGTTTTTACACTATCGGCGTTGCGTAAGTCCTATTCTCCTGCAAAGAAGCAAGCGACGCAGAACGTCTCATAGAGAGGTGGCTTGTCATAAGACATTGCACAGCTAATTTTCACTTAGAAAGTAGATTTGCTTATATACATCAACTTCTTGATAAGATAAGCTAATTAATCATCGTGGGTTTGCGACCCTTTCAAGTCCATGAACTCGTAGATCGCAGATCCTTGCTAAAGTAATGGTTAGAATGTTCAGAACCACAACCCATCTTCTATAGGGATATTTAGTATGAAATTATGTAGGGCGAACGATGGGAATTGAACCCACGAATGGTGGTACCACAAACCACTGCCTTAACCACTTGGCTACGCTCGCCATTCAACAATTTTGATTATAGCAATAATTTGGCAAGTGATCAAGAGTTTTTGTTCAAGGAACGGACTGAGTTGATTTAGAGTCTCTGGAATCTAACGATTAGAATGAATTTTACTTGGCAAACATGAAACCCTTAACCATCATTGCATATACTGGAGCAGCAGTAGGACTTGCCGCCTTGGGTGTGACAATGGCGAAGACAAATCCCAGTCAGGTTCAATATGAAGAATATGCAGTGCAACGGTTGACAAAATACTTAAAAACTGATGTATGTAAAAAAACTACGAATATTATAGAAAATTTAATCCGTTTTAATTGTGATAAGTTGGTTGACTCGGCTAACCCGCAAATCCAAGAAATTGTTGCCAGGACTACAGAAAGACAAAATTACATTATTTTTAGCATTTACCGTACAGATTTAAAAATAAATTCTTGGATGCCTTCTTACAAATTTGAAACAGTGGCAGCTTTTGATCAATTTTATACTTACACTGCCGAAGAAAAATAAGGCAAGGAGCAAAGGGAGAATAGAAAGATATTGTAAATTTTTTTAATTTTCTTTTTGATACTTTGTTGTAGGCTCCTTTTTATGAGGAGTTGTATTTCTGCCCAACCTCATTTTGTACTGATTTTAATAAAAGCAAGGAAATGTATTTTTTACTTGACTATTATAGCACTCATAACGTATTTTTTAGATGAAATGATTTCAATTGAAAAAATATGTCTAGCAAACATAGAGCTATTGAGCTTCCTAATTTACCTTCACATGAAATAATGAATAAGGGGATACTTGATAACCAATTATATGAATTAGAAAGCTATAAAAATGTACATTTATCAAATTGCCAGATTCAGGGAACTAAAGGAGTAGATTTTCAGTATGCATACTTTGATAATGTTAAAGCTATAAATACTTACTTTAAGAAACTTACTCTACAAGATGTTAGAATTAATAAAAGTGATTTCGCCAATACTGAATGGGAAGAGGCTTCGCTTAATAGAGTTGAATTTATTAACTGTAGGTTGCTGGGATTTAAAGCAATAAAGTGCAGATTGAAAAATGTTATTTTTAAAGGCTGTCAAGGACAATTATCACAATTTAATTCAAGTAAATTTGATAATGCTATTTTTGAAAATTGTATCCTTGAAGATTCTACATTTATAGAATCTTCTCTAATTAATGTAAAATTTATAAATTGCCAAATGAAGAATGTCATGCTTGCTGATGCTAAATTTAATAATACAGACTTCCGAGGTTCTAATATAGAAGGTTTACAAATTAATATAAGTCAGCTTCAAGGTGCAATTTTAGATATATTCCAAGCTGCTTATATTCTTCAAAGGTATGCAAATGTAATAGTTAAAGCTGTTGATGAAGAAACGACGGATAATGCATAAAAGTTGAAAGGAAGTTTTAAATTTTTATTTTGAAAAACAGCAACTCTACTACATCAGTCCTCTCTTCATCCCTTTTCTGCGCGAAGGCATTGTTAGTAATTGATAATAGTTTCAATAATTACCAAAGTACTTAATTATCCCCAGCTTCATATTAAATAAGAATAGTAACTAAGAGTTCAAGCTTTGCCGATGTCATCAGCCTATCTGCTATTATCTCACGGAAGTCGCGATCGCCGCCCAGAAATTGCTATGCAGCAACTAGCAAAGCTGGTATGTCACAAATTGCCAAAAAATCATAACCCATCCAATAGTGAACATCTGGTTGGCATAGCTGCTTTAGAAATGAGTCCTCAGCCTTTACACGAGCAGATTCAACAATTTGCTAAGAGCGCTTTTGGCGATACCGGCGGCGGGCTACGCCGACGCGGATTGTCTCAAAACGAGAATCGCCTCAAAATTGTACCGCTATTTCTGCTGCCGGGAGTGCATGTAATGACAGATATTCCCACCGAAGTAGCACTAGCACAACAAGCTCTTGGTCAAGATATCATGATTGAGTTGCAACCATATTTAGGCTCTCACCCCAATTTAGAGAAATTGCTGTCAAAGCAAATAGCTGCTATAAAAGCAGAAACATGGATTTTATTAGCTCATGGTAGCCGTCGCCCAGGTTCTCAAGAAACTGTGTCAGCAATGGCGGCGAGTTTGGGAGTTGTGGCTGCTTATTGGTCTGTACCTCGTAGTTTAGAATCACGGGTGAAAGAGTTGGTAGCTGCTGGTTATCGGGAAATTGCAATTTTGCCATACTTTTTATTCGCTGGTGGAATAACCGATGCGATCGCAGCCTCAATCGAGGAGCTAAAATTACAATTTTCTGCGGTGAATTTCCAACTGGCGCAGCCCTTGGGAGCAAGTGCAGAATTAGCCGAGCTAATTTGGGATTTAACAGATAGATGAACCGCACAGAAAAACAGGATAAGAAGTATTTGGGAAAGGTTTATTTAGTAGGTGCGGGGCCAGGAGATCCAGGGCTAATTACCCTGAAGGCGAAAGGTTTATTGGAATGTGCAGATGTAGTTATCTATGATGCCTTGGTGAGTCCGGCAATTCTGGCAATGATTAATCCCCAAGCAGAGCAAATTAATGCTGGTAAGCGTGCGGGGAGACATTCTTTGTTGCAAGAAGAAACAACTCAATTGCTGATTGATAAAGCGCAGGATCATCCAATTGTGGTGCGGCTAAAGGGTGGCGATCCGTTTATTTTTGGTCGCGGTGGCGAAGAGATGGCAGAATTAGTTAAAGCTGGAATATCAACGGAAGTTGTGCCAGGTATCACATCGGGAATTGCCGCCGCCGCCTATGCAGGTATCCCTTTGACTCATCGACTGTATAGTTCTTCGGTGACATTTGTAACTGGTCATGAGGCTGCGGGTAAGTATAGACCGATAGTGAATTGGAATGCGATCGCCCACGGTTCCGAAACTATTGTAATTTATATGGGAATTCACAATCTGCCTTATATTGTGGAACAATTAAGTGCATCTGGGTTGAATTTAGAAACGCCCATAGCTTTGGTGCGCTGGGGTACGCGACCAGAACAAGAAGAATTGATTGGTATCTTAAAGACAATTGTAGAGCAGGTAGAGCAAACTGGATTTGGTGCGCCAGCGATCGCAGTCATTGGACAAGTAGTAAATATGCACAGTATTTTGTCTGCTTGTCGTCCAGTTTGATGGTTGACACAAACTTAAGTTTCTCGAATCCAAAATGCTAATCCTCCTCCCCGACCGCGAGCTGCAATGATATCTTCCGTCACTAAAAAGAAGCCAAAGAATGCTAGTTTAGCTATGGGCTGGTTGTAGAAATCTTCTATTTTAACCTTACCAAAACGGATTGGTCTGTTGTAAACAACACGCTCAAACAGACTGATAAGAATATGGTTAAAATCAAACGCCAATAAATTTTTCTTACTTGAATATTGCACTGGCCCCGTAAACTTCAACAAAACTGGGCCAAATTCAATCTGATTAACAATTTCGCCTTTACCTGAATCCTCTTCCAAAGTGGCATTAAAGGAAACATAGACTGTTATAAACTTGGGTAAATAAAAACCCTTGCCTAATAGAATTCCCCCGCGCTCTCTAACTTTCTTAGTGCCAGTGACAAAGGAAAGTTGCCATTTACCTAAAAGAGACTCAAACGGATAAGTTAACCGTTGCTGCTTGGCAGATTTTTCAGTTTGTAGCAACGCATTTACTAATATTTCAGCACTAGGGCGTGTGCCTCTGGGTTCTCGATATGAAGCCGCAGCATGGGATAGCACGCTAACAAACTCAAATATCGCTGTAGATGTCAAATCAGCCGTCATGAAGGCACCTCTGGATTTAACTATTTCTTTGCTTTTCTGATAGATTGTAGCTGTAATTGAGGGAATTAGTCTGAATTCTAACTCCCAACTCCCAACTCCTAACTCCCAACTCTCCTTCATCCTGCTTCCCCTACGAAAATACAGTGCGTCTAGACCTTTGGCTCTTGTTAATGACCAAATTCTGTAACAATGGTTAACAATAAACCGGAATACTGAATCTAAACTACTCATGAGCCAGAGTTCTCAAAACACCACTTTGCCACCCAAACCCGTTCAATCATATTTCCATTGGTTATACGCTTTCTGGAAATTCTCTCGCCCTCACACGATTATTGGTACAAGTCTGAGTGTTTTGGGTTTATATTTGATTGCCATTGCCATTAGTAATCGTACTGATTTGCTATTCCCTACTCCCTACTCCCTAACGCCACTTGCTCGACTTGGGGAGACCCCAAGACCGCAGTGGCTCCTCCCTGTCTTCGGTGCATGGATTGCTTGTCTGTGTGGAAATGTCTACATTGTGGGGCTAAATCAATTAGAAGATGTTGATATTGACAAGATTAATAAGCCTCATTTACCCTTGGCATCAGGTGAGTTTTCTCGACAAACGGGGCAATTAATTGTTGCTTTGACTGGGATTTTGGCGCTAGTTGTGGCGTGGCTAAGTGGGCCATTCTTATTGGGTATGGTAGCAATTAGTTTGGCCATTGGTACTGCTTATTCTTTACCGCCAATTCGGTTGAAACAATTTCCATTTTGGGCAGCGCTGTGTATTTTTTCGGTGCGCGGCGCGATTGTTAATTTAGGATTGTATTTGCACTATAGTTGGGTGCTGAAACAAAGCCAAGTAATTCCGCCCGTGGTGTGGGTGCTGACGTTATTTATCTTGGTGTTTACCTTTGCGATCGCGATCTTTAAAGATATACCAGATATGGAAGGTGATCGCCTCTATAATATCTCTACTTTCACGATCAAACTCGGTTCCCAAGCTGTGTTTAATCTGGCTCTTTGGGTGATAACTGTCTGCTATCTGGGAATAATTCTAGTTGGTGTGCTACATCTTGCCTCAGTTAACCCCATATTTCTGGTAATTGCTCATTTAGCACTTCTAGTTTGGATGTGGTTGCGGAGTTTGGCGGTAGACTTACAAGATAAAAGTGCGATCGCTCAATTCTACCAATTTATCTGGAAACTCTTTTTTATGGAATATCTGATTTTTCCTATCGCCTGCTTTTTGGCTTAGACAATGCTAGAAACCTTTCCCACTAGTTCTATTATCGCTGCTCTTGTCGTTATTCTGAGCCTGTCAATGCTGGGCTATTTCGCTTGGAAAACTTTGATTACCTCAGACTTGTTTCAAAAAGGAATCAATCTGGCTCAAGCAAAGGATTACCAAGGTGCAGAAGCAGCGTTTCGCAAAGTGATTTCCCTCAACTCTACTAATGATGTGGTGCGCTTGTTTTTGGGAGATGTTTTAAACCACCAAGGCCAAGTAGAGGAAGCAACAGAATTCTTCCGGGAAGTGATTCGCCGCAGTCCGAAAAATCCTGATGCTTACTTGCGTTTAGCAAATATTCTCATGCAGCAAGAGCGAGAAGAGGAAGCTAAAACTAACCTGCTACAAGCTAAAGATTTATTACAAAAACAGCGCCAACCTGAAAAAGCCAAAAAAATCACTCAACTGTTAGATAAAATGAGTGCTAAGTCAAGTGAATCTTAAGTTGAATGAGAATTGCGGAGATTAAATTTTCTTGTTCAATCTCCTAATTTTTTGCCATTCCCATCATGAAGGTGAGAATGGTTTTTATTTTGGAATTTATCAGTGTCTGCCGTAATTATATCCGCAATATTCGCAAATTTGACCACTCCCTTCATCGCCCTGACAATTGCAATCTGATGCCCTACAAGCTCTATAACCACAATGAATTGATTTCGGGGTTACAAGGAGATTTTATAGATTAAAAAAATCAAGTATTTATGTCAGACATAATATCAGAATTATGGACTATTTTTTTCATATCAGGATCATTTATTCCACATGGACACTGCTATCTATGGCAAACGAATTTAGTTTGGTTACACATATTATCTGACTCGCTCATTGCACTAGCTTATTACTCGATTCCAGCTACACTCTTCTACTTTGTCCGCAAGCGGCAGGATTTGCCCTTTGATTGGATTTATTCTGCTGTTTAGTGCATTTATCGTCGCTTGTGGCACCACTCATTTAATAGAGATTTGGACACTTTGGTATCCAACCTATTGGCTGTCGGGGTTTGTTAAAGCAGTAACTGCTTGCTTCCATTGACAACCCCCTTGAAAGTTAACGATCGCTCTCCCTAAATTTGTGGTTTCTACCCACAAGCTTCAGTTCGCTATCATACCTTCATTTGGCAACTTTCTTAAACACCTACCCTTGAAAGCTCCCCACTCCCCACTACTTCTGAGGCCAGCGCCAATTGTAGCGATTCCATTCGTAGATGCCTTGAATTTCATACTCAGCGCCGTTGAAGAAGCGGACGACGCAATTAGTAGAGGAATGATTGCGTAGGCGTAGCCCGTCGTAGACATCGCTAATTTCCTCGACTTTGATCACCATAGAGGGAAACCATTCGCGCTGACAAGGCCCATCCTCTTGCACCCATTCCCATAGTGCATTGGAAACTTCAATGCGATCGCCTACTCTCAGCTTTAGTGCATCCTCAAAATAAGAATACTTATCAAAATGACATGACTCAACACGAGTCAGCCACTGTAAACCATAGCGTTGCCGAATAAATTGTACTTTTCCAGAGTCATTTTCCAGCAGCCAGTCGTTGAGTAATTGCACTTTCCAAGTGCGGTTGCGTTGTTCTTCATCCTTAACAAACTCTAAAAATGCTTCTAACTCCTCTGGGGTAAGTTCGTCTAAGGGATTAGCAATATTTGATATCCCAGAGGAAGAATTTCCCTGAATTTGCTCGACGACTTGCAGTAATATCTGTTTCTGCGTGTCAGTGAGAGGACAGCTTGCTACATCACAATCATTAAAAGCTGCGAGCATAGCTGCTTCAATCTCATCTGGAGTCATAAGTTAATCGCAATTGAAGGTTTATTTCCCTAATTATTACAAATGTTAAATTAAAGTCTCCAATCTCCCTGTAGCTAAATAACGTGAGGAGTCAGGAGAAAAACTTTATTCTGTCTCCTGAGTTCTTGGTATCGGTTTGATATTTTCTAGTGTTGACCTACTTATCACCTAGTTAGGGAAATTGCCATGACTCAAACTCAGCATCCCACAAAACTCCTGACTTTTGAGGAATTTCTGGCTTATGACGATCGCACTGATACCCGCTATGAATTAGTGGATGGGGGGCTAGTAGAGATGCCAACCCAAAGCCAGGAAAACTGTGATATTGCCAAATTTCTGCTGTTCGAGTTGGCAAAGTATTTTCCGATCACTTTGCTGGCTTACAAGGACATTGAAGTTGAAGTTAGTGGGCGGCGAGCAACCTGTCGGCTACCGGATCTGGTGGTGCATACAGAAGAGTCGAAAGCGGCTTTGATTGGCAGTCCTCGCAATCTGATTACCCGCGATATGCCCCCGCCGGCGCTGGTGGTTGAAGTTGTCAGTCCCGGAACTGAGAACCGCAGCCGCGATTACCGTTACAAACGCACAGAATACGCAGCTAGAGGCATTACCGAATACTGGATTGTTGATCCGGAGTTAAAACAAATCACCGTTTGCAAGTGGCTGGAGGCACAGTATGAGGATACGGTGTTACAGGGTACGGCGATTATTGCATCAGATGTAGTACCCGATTGGGAATTGATCGTCGAGCAGGTGTTTGCAGTTGCGAATCAATCAGGGAAGTAGAGAATAGCGAGTCAGGGTATGCTGTAAGCTGAGGTTATAAGTTAAATAATTATTGAATAAAGTCACGGGGTCTTTTATGCGGTTGCGCTCACTCACGGTCGTTTTGATTTCCTGTCTGATCACCTTTCTCTCGTGGGCGATCGCTCCCACAGCTGTAGCCCTGACACAGATTAAACTATTTGATGTTTCCTATAAAGATTGTCCACCAGAATTAGCACAAGGGGCTGTTATCAGTAGTGGTAGCGCGGCTGCCAATTGTTTTATTGTCATTGGCAAAGCCGAAAATGGCACCAATAAAACAGTCTACGACGCAGATATTTTTGGACGCATCTATGATGCTAATAATGACTCGGTGATGCAAAACCGCACTCGCTTAGGTTCTATTGTCGAGGTGCCACCAGGTATTAGCGATTTTGAATTGAGAATTTCTGTACCTGCGAATCAGCCGTTACCTTTGAAGCTCAAACAATTTAAAGCAGCCGGATTTAGCGGTCAAGTCCGGCGTTAATAGATACTTTAAAAAGTCTGGACTTTATTAGCCCAGACTAAAAATGTTTTATTTGAAGTGTAGCAAATAGCAAATTCTGCTTTATGCGTAGGCTTGAAGACCACCGATCAAACTACCTAGTACTTGAAGGAGTATAATAGCTAACATTGGAGAAAAATCCATACCACCCAATGGGGGAATAATTCGGCGGAACAGATTCAGATAAGGGTCGGTTATCTGGCTCAAAGTGGTAAATGGTTGGTTGTACCAGTTGATATTGGGGAACCAGGTCAATAAAACCCGAATAATTAGCAAAACAGTATAAATCTGGATGAAACTAGCCAGAGTGTTAATTAGAAGGTACATGGATTTGTTAGTTTCCTACTTAAGTGTCAAACGCAGTCTTATCTTTTAATTTTAATTTAGTCCATGTCATCGTGTCTGCTGATTCCACCTTTACCACACAAGACACTTTCACCACGCCTGAACAAATCTCAGGAATCTTTAGTGAGGGAGCGCTCATGGGTTGTTTCGGGTGAACCGCCATTGACATTTCCCAGTTGGTTCCGCACTTCATCAATTGTGGTATTTAGCTGGGCAATTTTATCTTCTAGCGATCGCCGCGCCGTTTCTATACCAATACTCTGATTTTCTGAGGCTTTCATCTGACGTCGCTTTGCTGCTATTTTCTTAGCTTCGGCTTGGCTATCTGTCAGTTCTGTCCCCTCGTCTGCTAGCAATTCTGGCTCGCGTCGAGAAGCAATTAGTGCCCCGATAACACCGCCAAATACGCCACCAACAAACGCCCCAGCTAAAAAACCACTACCAAAACCATCTCGCTGACTCATATCTTTACCGCCTTCAACAACCTTGCAACTTTTACAGTAGTTATGCTATTTTCCTGCCCTAGCTGCATACTAGCTTAAGTCCCAAAGATGCGATCGCCAGCATCTCCCAATCCGGGTACAATATACCCCTGGCTGTTCAGTTTTTCGTCAATAGTTGCCGTGTAAATTATTAAACCTGGATAACTTGCACTCAGTTTTTGCAAAGCTGGTGCAGCCGCCACTACACAAACAATCCGCATCAGGGCTGGATCAGCACCCCGTTCTGTCAATTCTGCCATTGCCGCCATCATCGACCCTCCAGTTGCCAACATTGGATCGGTAATTAACACTCGTGTTTGGGGGTCAAATTTTTCTGGTAACTTGTTCAGATAACAATGAGGTTGCAGTGTCTGTTCGTCTCGTGCCAAGCCCAGATGGTAAATCGATGCTAAAGGTAATAAAGTCTGCGCTCCCTCAAGTAATCCTAGTCCAGCCCGCAGAATCGGTACTACTGCCATAGGTACTTGCGGATCAATCACAGTTGCCAGACAGGTATCCAAGGGACTCTGCACCGATATTTCTTGGGTTGGCAACCAGTCTCGCACAGCTTCATAAGTCAGCCATCTTCCCAACTCGGTCATGGCACTGCGAAATAATACTGAAGGCGTGCCTGCATCACGGGCAACTGCCAGCCAGTGTTTGATCAGAGGATGGGGTGGAACATAAACGCGCAATTGTAGCGTCATAGCCAGAAATAGGAGCCTTTTTATTGTATGAGAACTGAAACACCATAATACTCTTTCCTGCATCCGGCTGACAGCTAAAATTAACCTGAGTTCGATAGATTTGGTCATGATCTGCTGTCACAAGCTATATTTTGGTGCAAGTTTGAGCTTCGGGCAATTTCTGATCAAACAGATGTTGTTCTGAATCTGTTGGGGCAAAATAGAAAACATGACGATTGAATCCAATTCTTCAAATCTACCAACCCCAGAACCTATCCCAGAAAACGACTTGCAACCGGATGACTTTGACGGGAGTGCAACTGAGAAGAACCTCAGCTCAGTTGTACTAGCGACACAACAAGCCCTAGCTGCGATCGCCTCTTTAAAATCTCCGCAATATACATTAGCTTTACAACAAGCTCGTTCTGAGGTCAAGCAACCCACTACCAAGCAATTCACAGTTAAGCCGAGGGCATTGCTGATTACTCTAATAGCGATCGCCATCACCTTCATTGGAGTTATCCTGAATAACTCACTCATCGGCATTATCGGAACGCTGATGAGTTTGCTGTTATCCCTAGCGATATTATTGCCTTGGTTGCAAGAAGTTTTAAACGAGTGGTTTTCACCCCAAGAACGCACGCTGTTTGTGGCCTTTTTGGGACTAATAGTAGCCATCATCGGCTTGATCAGGTTCACAGGTGTAGGCGATCGCTTGCTACTTTGGGGACACCAAATTAACTGGGAAATTGCTGGAACCCTTGCAGACTGGTTTGGCGCTTTAGGGCAAATTTTCATCGCTGTCATCGCCGTTTACGTAGCATGGCGACAATATGTTATTTCCAAAGACTTGACAATTCAGCAAAACCTGCTAACAGTTCAGCAAAATATTATTACTCAGCAACAGACGATTGATTCCTATTTTCAAGGCGTTTCAGACTTAGTATTAGATGAAGAAGGATTATTAGAAGATTGGCCTCAAGAAAGAGCGATCGCTGAAGGACGCACTGCGGCAATTTTAAGTAGTGTTGATGGCAGTGGTAAAGCGAAAATTCTCCGCTTTCTCTCACGTTCTAAGTTGCTCTCACCCCTAAAACGCGATCAACGATTAGGTCGTCCCATTCTCGACGGAAGTGGCGGATATGCAGAAGACCGCTTGGAAGGTGTGCGTGTCATCGATTTAGGCGTAACGCTAGCCGCAGCAGACCTTTCTGGTACTGACTTGCGTTGGACTGACCTCAGCGAAGCTAATCTTGTCCGCGCTAACCTGGCCGGTTGTGATTTAGTAAAAGCTAACCTCTCCCGCACAATTTTATATAATGCGAATCTCAGTGGTGCTGACATCAACGGGATTCGCCTATTCTATGGTGTAGTGGACAAAGCATCACCCCGCAGTCGCACTGTACCACCAGATTATGAAACCGGCGAACAGACTGGCGCTGTGGTAGAAAATGCCGATTTCACCAATGTGCAACGGATGTCTGAGTCTGCACGCTGCTACTGTTGTACTTGGGGTGGCGAAAAAACTAGAGGTACTATTCCTGGTGGTTGTGAAGGTATTCCGAATAAGTTGGGACGATAATTATAGGACTTACCCACTGTATAAATTAATCATGTTAGCATTTACCGGCTAATAACTTTTGTGCCAATGTAACCTCTACTTGATGAGTCTCCACAGTAAGCGGTAAACCAAGTTATGCACGAACTTCAAGGCAAGCTGCGATCGCGTCCTTGATATTTTCGAGGGCTTCTTCTCTTGTCTGACCTTGACTAACACAACCAGGTATACTGGGGCACTCGACAATCCAAACCCCATCTTCATCACGATCAAGTGTTAGATTGAACTTCATACACTGTTGTCGGCAAGGGAGTTGTAGTTATTTATTATTGTAACCTGCGATGATTTAACCCAAAAAAGCAGCCGAGCGATCGCCTATTCTCGTTATTTGGCTTAAAGGCATATTGAGTCCAAGAAGTCTTCTAGTGTATACAAATCCACAGACTTGAAGTCTTTGGGATAGATGACTACTGTTAACTTCTTCGTCACAAAGTCTTTCTTCGACGCAGCAATGAACGAAATAACAATGAGCATCGTTAAAGTCATGCGGGCAAGATTTGTCCGAGCAAGATCTGAGCCAATTATCGGGATAGCAACCTCTAATCCATGACCTTTTAGCCGCACCTGTTCCCAGAGGGAACTTAACGAATGCCAGATATCATCAGCAGTTGACTTGACTCTCAGATTATTCTCCATACAACCATAGGCATTTAAGAAGAACCGTCTATCCTGCGATCCCAATACAAGAGTTGTGCCAATTGGATATCGCCAAAATTTCCCCTTTTTCTTATTCGGTTCCCTCTTTTTGTCAGCCTTGAAAGGCTCTAAAGCAATATCTATCTCAGCATCCAAGCGTTTTTGATCGCCATTATACACTCCTGTAAGGAATTGCCCTTGGACACTTGAGGGTTTGATGACCTCCCCCAATTCCGTATCGAAAACATCGTTAGCCCCAATTACTAAGTGCCCAGGTTCATCAAAAAGGTCGCCTATTTTAATCTCTATCGTGGTATTGGGTGAAGACAATGATCTGGAAACCGAAAAGCGAGGAAGGTTCAGTGCGATCGCAATCAGTAAGGAAAGAGAAAACAATCCACCATAACCCCACCATCCCCATTTGAACCATTCAGGTAGGAAAAGTCCTGCTGGTTCCAGAAATAGCCAGATCATACCGAAGATACCAGCAAATGTACCTCCTAATTTTTTGGGTTTGATCGAGGTTAGAAGCTTAAAGAACATTGCAATGTTCATAGAATGATTACCGTTCATTTATGCACTGAGAATACAGTTTCCTAAGACTTCAATAATGTAAGGTTCCTGATTGGGATATACCCGCCTTTTCCCTCGAAATCGAACAGGCATCACCTTGTTCTTAATTGGACCAAGCTCTAACTCTAAGACATCTTCAACAAGTTGATTCAACTTCAGATAATACACTGCCCATAGCCATGCTTTTGGCAAAAATAATCTCGGTTGTGTTTGAAGCTTTGCCCACAGTTCTGGAAAAATTTCTTTTTTAACTTCTACTGTATGGTTGTCTGATCCAGTAATTTGAGTAATAGGAAAGAACCGTTCGATATCTTTAGGAAGTGCTTCTCCTAGCAAAATTAGGCGAACACGCAATTTAGCGATTTCGTCAGCACTGTAGTTGTTGAAATTCGTCTGAAATATAAAGCTACTATCCTGCGATCGCTGAATTGGTTTAAGCGTAATATTAAAGCTGGTTTTCCCCGCCAACGACTCAGATAGTACAGACGAAACTTCCATAATGCCAGCATCGTGCTGATCAGCATAGGTAATCTGCTTTTTATTGTGGAACTCTCCTGGATGAAGAGACTTCAACTCAGCAACCTGTTCCATATTCTTTGGTGACAGTTGAATAATAATGCTTTGATCTGGTTGAGTAGCACTCGACTTAGTTTGGAAAAATTTATCATTCAGCATGACCCAATCTCCTGAGTTTTTCACAGTCCCAGTACTTCGGGAAGTGCTGCTTTTTGAGGCAGGAGTTTTTCGAGGTGTTTGAGATGTCTTGGTTGCTGATGTTATTTTCTTACGCTCACTACCTACAGGCGAAGATTCAGATTTTGTTTTCACATCAGGTTTCTTTCTGGTTTGTTTCTTAGCGGCAGTACCAGATTGGGACGCTGCATTCGGATGTTGGTTTAGCCACAGAGTTAAATGCTCTCGCAATTGATCACGAAAGTTAGCTGGAGTTTTATATTCCCAAAATAACCCTTTGCCTTGACGAAACTTAGCCTTAAACTTCAGTGTCTCTTCCCGTTGTCTCAGATCCTCTTTTGTAGTGAGGTAAACTGGTGCTTCACGGAAATAAAACCAAACCTGTGGTTTTCCTTTACGCATTAAAGCTCTAACTGCTCGTCCAAACTCCTCCACTGTTCCAGATTTTGCGCGTGGAGTCGGTGTTCCAATCCGATTCCACATGATGCCGATAAAGAGATCATACTCTTGCATGTTGCCAATTTGTTCATTAAGTATGGCTTGACCATCCTTACCGTAGCTAGGAAAAGCGTTCGCTGAACTAACGACGTCAAGCACAATTCCCTTATCTGCCGCGACGGTTCGGTTAATCTCCTCTCTTACTTTTTCCACATGACGACGCTCTATAGCGACATCACTTGGGGAGGCGAGAAAAATTTTTAGCTTTTCTACTTGCGGCATTGTAATTTGATCAACACGGGCTATTTGAGGAAGTAAGCAAGATTTTGACTGTTACTATTGTGATAAACTACTATAACTCAAATCTCGCTTTACTAATTTATAACTCATACCTGTGTACTGGTAAGCAGTTAAACCTAAGAAAAAGTCAGACCACAAGCATCCCATCAGCTAAAAGCTATGCTGTCTGCGTCAAGCTATTCTTATGCAGACGGTTTGCGATCGCACAATTACTAACATTTCAATTAACTAGACAACAAGGGGCTTAAGCCCCTTGTTAAATTCCCTAATGAGGTACAGCCAATTTGGCATCGGCTAGCTGCTGGGTATTATCAGCAACGATTTTGCGGAATAAATCACCTTCAATAGTTTCCTGTTCTGCTAGCAAATCTACTAAACGCTCTAAAACTATGCGGTTTTCTTGCAACAGTTCTTTGGACTTGATATAACAATTGTTGACAATTTCGCGTACTTGTGAATCAATCTTGGCAGCAATTTCTTCAGAATAGTCTGATTTATTCATCCAGTCACGTCCCAAAAATACCTCTGCACTCTGATTTTCTAAGGATAATGGGCCTAATTCTGACATTCCGAAGCGTGTCACCATCTGCCGCGCCATCCCTGTTACGTGTTGCAGGTCATTCCCTGCACCTGTAGTCACTTCTGGCTTACCAAAAACGATTTCCTCGGCAGCGCGACCACCCAAAGTTGCAGTAATCCGGGCTTTGAGTTGGGAACGCGAAATTAACCCCTGTTCTTCGTTGGGAGTAAACCAAGTTAATCCTAGCGCTTGTCCCCGTGGAATGAGTGTAACTTTCTGCACAGGGTCATGGTTTGTGAGCAATGTGCCCACTAAAGCATGTCCAACTTCATGATAGGCAATCAAGCGCTTGCTCTTGCTGTCTACTAAGGCGGTACCTTCCATACCTGCAACGACTCGATCTATAGCAGCATCAACTTCTAAAATGGTGACAGCTTCTTTGCGCCTCCTAGCAGTGAGAATGGCGGCTTCGTTGAGTAAGTTGGCTAAGTCTGCGCCAGTAAAACCAGGAGTGCGGCGAGCGATCGCTTCTAATGATACGCTAGGATCAATTTTTTTATTCCGCGCGTGGACTTGCAAAATTTCCAGTCGCCCTTTAAGATCCGGTGGATCGACCATCACTTGTCTGTCAAAGCGTCCCGGTCTGAGCAGCGCTGAATCTAGGACATCTGGGCGGTTAGTGGCAGCAATAATAATGATGCCTGTGTTACCTTCAAAACCATCCATTTCGGTGAGGAGTTGGTTGAGGGTTTGTTCGCGCTCGTCGTTACCGCCACCGATACCAGCGCCCCGTTGTCTACCTACTGCGTCAATTTCATCGATAAATATTAGGCAAGGAGCATTCTCTTTGGCTTTTTTGAAAAGATCGCGCACACGGGATGCACCCACACCAACGAACATTTCCACGAATTCCGAACCGGAAATACTGAAAAACGGTACACCTGCTTCACCTGCGATCGCTTTTGCTAGTAGAGTTTTACCAGTACCAGGGGGGCCAATTAACAGCACTCCTTTGGGAATACGTGCGCCTACAGCAGTAAATCTTTCTGGCTGTTTGAGGAAAGTAACAACTTCTTCAAGTTCTTCTTTAGCTTCTTCAACCCCGGCGACATCTTCAAATTTAACTCCAGTTTTTGCCTCCATTTGGAAGCGAGCTTTGGATTTGCCGAAATTCATTGCTTGGCTAGAAGCATTAGTGGAGCGACGGAGGAACAATACCATTAAAGCCACCAGGGGCAAAATCCACATGAGATTGATCAACAGCCCAACAGCAGCTCGACTGTTAGCAGAGGAAACTTCGCCAAAATCAACATTCTTATCTTTGAGTATGTTAATCAACTCTGTGTTTTGTGCCAGAAGTCTCACCTGTTGCGGTTGTGTATCATCCTTTTGCCCCTTGAGATAAACCCTTGCTAGCTGTTCGGTTTCGTCCAACTCTAGTTTTTGGATTTCTCCTGCCTTCGCTTTCTTGAGCAAGTCGCCATAAGTTAGAGGGGTATTCTCTGCTTTTTGTGCCAAGACGGGAGTACTCCCGAAAACTCCTGGTAACATAATCAAACTAGCTGCGATGGCACCAACCCAAGCAACACGCTTTGATGACTGCCTATTTACCAATGCTTTTTTTCCCAAAATTGTCATAATAACTACCCTTTGTCTGCTGGCACAAGTTGAGCTATGGTTTTATGCCTATTCTTCTAACAAAAATTGTAATAACTGGAAATTACACTTTTCTTATCTAGTCTAACTTCCACACAAAACCATTCCCAAGTTTCTTCCGGCGATCGCATGAAGTTGAGCAACCTAGATCATTAATTCTGGCTCCTAACTCCTTTTTAAAAAATTTTCCCTTCCGGTAGGTAGATTTTAATTTGACACATTCCAACACAAATTGCTAAGATAAACATAGTCATAACGACTCCGCTTTTTAAATAAATCTGACGATAGTAGCTAGTTAATAGTTTGTGGGTTAATTATGGTGAGAATTGTTGGTATTGGTGGTAGTTTAAGACCCAACTCCTATACCCAGCTTGCTTTACAAGTAGCAGTGCAAAGGGTTGAAGCTGTGGGTGCAGAGGTAGAAATTCTCGATTTACGGCAGTTGCAGCTACCGTTTTGCACTGGCGCGAAGGAGTATCCAGAGTATCCAGATGTTCAGAGATTGCAAGATACAGTCAGTCGTGCCGATGGGTTAATTTTAGCGACACCTGAGTATCATGGTGGGGTTAGTGGTGTCCTGAAAAATGCCCTGGATTTGATGAGTTTTGAGCAACTGTCGGATAAAGTGACAGGACTAATCAGCGTATTAGGGGGTCAGTCTAATAGTAATGCTTTAAATGACCTACGATTAATTATTCGTTGGGTGCATGGTTGGGTGATTCCAGAACAAATTGCGATCGGACAAGCTTGGGGTGCTTTCAGTCCTGAAGGCAAGCTGCTAGATGAGAAACTCTCTCAAAGATTTGATCAATTTGCTCAGAGTTTAGTTGATAACACTCGTAAGCTGCGAGGCGTAGATTAGTTGTCGGGTGGGCAAAGTTTTACCCACCCGACTCAACTTAATTGTGGTGGTAATCCCCAGTTAGTTGGGGATTAATAGTCTAATAGTAATGCTTTAACGGGACTTAAACAAAAATTAAGCCCTTGCACCCCTACGACAGGTGTGGTTCAAATACTTGAATTCTGCTGTAATTTGTTTTACGCAGAGGCGCAGAGAGTAGGAGTTTGAGACAAGTTTTTGCGATCTATGCGGGGTAAAAGACGAATGTTCGTAGTTCGATGCTTTCTCGTGGGGGAGCGTTGGCTGGGCTGGTAGGATCTTCAAAGGCTGTATGGGCGGCAAAACGGGTGTGTCCGTCTTCTGCGGAGTCGAAGCATTTGATAAATAGTGCTTCGTCCCTGTGCATTTGCGGGAAGTAGAACCATTTATGTTTGGAGTTATACGTGACTCCGTATGTCTCACCAACCCGATCGCGGTACACAAGATCGCCAGCTACAATGTCTGTGGGTGCGATACTCTGCGCGTCACACACTGCTAATGGTGACTCTTGGATTGGTTGTGCGATCGCTCGCCAAACATTAACGATGGCAAATCTTTGTTTTAGTAGCGTATCAATGTCATCTATTCCCCGCGCTGCTAATTCCAAATGGGCGCGAGTATAGCCAGATTTGGCGGTGAAGTCGTTGTGTACGCGCAAGGCAGGTTCCTTAATATTATTCTCACCTGGCTTTGACTGACCGGCGTTACGCAGGGTGTGATCGAATATCACTACCTTCGTTGCACCTGTTACTTCTTTTAACAATTGCTCGGCTTCTGGATAGTAAACGCGGCGTATTTCGTCTTCATCGTAAAAGTTGCGGACATTAGTATTATGTCCAGTAAAGGCGAATCCTTCTCGATCTAACGAGATGTTGTCTGAGATAGAACGAGCATTGTAAATTGGCAGTTTGTGCGTCTGATAAGTTGCATTCGTGCGGGGAATGCCTAGTGGTGGTTCGTAAGTATAGTTAACAGGTTTTTCTGCCATTGGGATCAGGTAACTGAGGTTAGCCTCTACGTATGGCAGTTCTGCGGAAATCGGTTTGTCTAGAACTTGGTTATTTAAGCTCATAGGTTATCCTATTTTGAATTTTGGTTAATTTCTGTCAATCCATACGTCCTATTTTTGAACTGCACCAAGGGGAACAGGTTCACCGAGAACTTTGGCGAATCTTTCCAAATAGAAGTCTACAGGGTTTGCTACTGCTTGAATTGAGGAGCGATCGCGTACCAGATTCCACCATGTCTGCAAACGAGGTGTTTCTGCTGGTAATCTGAATTTGCGGAAGTGTTCTAAGAGTGGTAAACGCTCAAACCAAGGATAGAAGCTGATATCAACTAGGCTAAACTGATCTCCTAATAAGTAATCACCTTTGCCTAATCCTTCTTGTTCAATATATAGAAGTGCTTCTGTGAACTCTCTTCGTCCTTGTTCCTGTTCTTGGCCATCTTTACCGCGCAGCAATTTGTTAAAAGCTGGGACAAGGCGAGTATTGGCGTAGTCTATCCAGATGCGAGCGATCGCTTTAGCTGCGGGATCGCGGGGTAATAAAGGTGGCTCCGGGAAGACTTCATCTAAATATTCATTGATAATAGCAGACTCGTAAATTTCAACATCCCCATGTTTGATAGCTGGGACTTTGCCATAGTGGGAAATCTGCGTGTACTCATCTGGTTTCTTCTGTAAGTCAATTTCTATGGGGGTGAAGTCAATACCTTTTTCCAGTAAGACTACACGAGTCCGTTGAGAGAAGGTAGAGGCTTTGGCGAAGTACAGTTGTATGTTGCTCATGAAATCTTTTCCTTGTAATCATCGTGGATGCAGACTATTTGAGATTGCACAACTCCAACTAAAGCAATAAGACGAAAGTGAGATGTGTTGATTAGTGCAGTTAAATAATTGAGTGGCAGGTATCTATGTCAGTTAGATGGTATATTACACTTTGTCGGTCGATTTAACGTAGTTTCTATATTATACAGTCTTCCTGAAAATATGTATACCTAATTATTAGTGTAACTAAATAAATATTTAGACATAATCAGGCTTGTCAAAAAGAGGTATTATATGTACTCGAAAGCTGACTCTAATAGGCAGACCCGTCTTGGCTTGCTAGTACCCGCAGGTAACACCACGTTTGAGCCTGACTTTCACTCTGCTTTTTCCAGTCAAGTCAGTATTCATAGCCATCGTGTGATTGCTCAACGCTCACACGCATCTGAGAGTTATGAATCAATGGATGACATCAATGAAGAAGCTGTTAAGGAAGTAGAAAAATTAGCTTTAATTCTGATGCTGTTTTCTTCTCTGCTATCCTAGTTCGATTTAACTCTTCATGTAGTATTTTTATAACATGAAACCTGTCTACGGTTATAAAGGCGTTTGCACAAATCTTCTCGACTAAATATTTATAATTTACTGTCATGTCAATGCTGACTTCTTCTAGAAGTTCAAGATTTGATGTAAATATTCTGACTTTGTATTACAATGTAGACAAACCGCACTTTTCACCTTTTTACTTACTGATAAAAATAAAGCGCAACCCTCTTCTACACTTGATTCTACGACTACTTCAGGTAAATTTAATAGTTGGGTCATTATTCTTTTCATAATTGTTTTTATTCGATATTATTAAAAAATATATTAGTATTTTAGCACCCTAAGTATGCAAGAACCAGTGTTTCCACATCTAAGCAGAGGGGAATCTCTCCAGATTTCCCTTCTGCCTCTTTCCCCTCTTAATAGGGCCACTTCCAATCGCGAATTTCCGGCATATCGTCGCCGTACTTATCAATGTAATGTTTGTGTTCGATTAACTTATCTTCCAGATACTGCTTGACATAAGCTGCCTTATATCCTAGTTTTGGCACGCGATCAATTACGTCCATCACTAGGTGAAAGCGATCGAGATCGTTAAGAACGACCATATCAAAGGGAGTGGTGGTGGTTCCTTCTTCCTTATAGCCACGCACATGCAAGTTATGATGGTTGGTCTGGCGATAGGTTAGCCGATGAATCAGCCAAGGATAGCCATGAAAGGCAAAGATAATGTGTTTATCTGTGGTGAAAATCGTGTCAAAGTCTTTTTCGCTCAAACCGTGGGGATGTTGGCTTTTTGGCTGTAGTGTCATTAAATCGACTACGTTCACTACCCGCACTTTTAAGTCAGGGAAGTGCTGGCGCAATATGTCTACAGCCGCTAAGGTTTCTAAGGTGGGAATATCCCCAGCACAAGCCATCACTACATCTGGTTCACCGCCTTTGTCGTTGCTTGCCCATTCCCAAATACCGATGCCTTTGGTGCAGTGCTTGATAGCAGCATCGATGTTGAGGTATTGCAATGCTGGTTGCTTTCCAGCAACGATAACGTTGACATAGTTGCGGCTTCTTAAACAATGGTCAGTTACTGATAGCAAAGTGTTGGCATCGGGGGGCAAATACACGCGCACAATCTCTGCTTTCTTATTGATCACATGATCGATAAAACCGGGATCTTGGTGGGAGAAGCCGTTGTGGTCTTGTCGCCAAACGTGGGAGGAGAGTAGGTAATTGAGGGAAGCAATCGGTCTACGCCAGGGAATATCTAAGGTAGTTTTCAACCATTTGGCGTGTTGGTTGAACATCGAGTCAATGATGTGGATAAATGCCTCGTAGCAAGTGAACAACCCGTGACGCCCTGTGAGGAGGTAGCCTTCTAACCATCCTTGGCAACAATGTTCGCTGAGAATTTCCATCACGCGACCGTTGGGGGAAAGGTGGTCATCTTCAGGGTAAATCTCGGCTACCCAAGTTCTATCTGTGACTTCCAACACGGCGTCCAAACGATTTGATGCCAATTCGTCGGGGGCAAATATGCGGAAATTGCTACTTTCTTGGTTAACTTGCATAACATCGCGCAGGAATTTGCCGGTAACTTTGGTAGCTTCAGCGATCGCTTTGCCTGGTTGGGAAACATCTACGGCATAGGCTCGAAAGTCCGGCATCTTCAGGTCGCGCAGCAAAATACCGCCGTTAGCATGGGGATTGTCACCCATGCGTCGATGCCCTTTGGGAGCCAGTTCTGCTAGTTCGGGAATCAGCTTTCCGTTGCTATCGAAGAGTTCTTCTGGTTTGTAACTCTTCATCCAATCTTCTAGAAGTTTCAGGTGTTCTGGCTGTTTGGCGATGTTGCTCAAGGGAACTTGGTGCGATCGCCAAGAACCTTCAGTTTTTTTGCCATCCACTTCCTTGGGGCCTGTCCAACCTTTGGGGGTTCTCATGATAATCATCGGCCACTGGGGGCGTTCGCTGAAACCATGTACACGGGCTTCTCTTTGGATGCTTTGAATTTCGGCGATCGCTATATCTAGAGTCGCCGCCATCTGCTGGTGTATGTCTGCGGGATCGTCACCTTCTACAAAGTATGGTTTGTAGCCGTAGCCCACCAATAAACTTTCTAATTCCTCATGGCTGATCCGTGCAAGTACTGTTGGATTGGCAATTTTATATCCATTCAGGTGCAGGATCGGCAGTACAGCACCATCACGCACGGGGTTAAGAAACTTGTTGGAATGCCAGCTAGTCGCTAAAGCACCTGTTTCAGCTTCGCCGTCACCGACAACAGCAGCAACGATCAAGTCAGGGTTATCAAAGGCAGCACCGAAAGCGTGGACAAGGGCATAGCCTAGTTCGCCGCCTTCGTGGATCGAACCAGGGGTTTCCGGTGCAACGTGGCTGGGAATACCACCAGGGAAAGAGAATTGTTTGAAGAGTTTCTGAATTCCTTCAGCATCCTGGGAGATGTTGGGATAATAATGGGTGTAAGTGCCTTCTAAGTAGGTGTTGGCTACCAGTCCAGGGCCTCCATGACCAGGGCCAGCAATATAGATCGTGTTTAGGTCATATTTTTTGATGACCCGATTCAGGTGAACATAGATCAAGTTCAGCCCTGGTGTTGTTCCCCAATGACCCAAAAGCCTGGGTTTGACGTGTTCTTGCTTTAGCGGTTCTCTAAGTAGCGGATTGTCGAGTAGATATATCTGCCCAACCGAAAGATAGTTAGCTGCACGCCAGTAGGCGTTTATCTGACGTAATTCCTCATCTGTTAAAGGCTTTGTCTGTGGAGTTGTTGCTAATGTCATTATCGACACTCCATTCCAAAAGGATTTTGACGAACTCATCAGTATGTAATCTTACTTATTTTTAAGCTGATGGCCATCTACCCATGAAAAATTCTCTCAGCCTTTGTGAGTAAATTTCTTCTTTCTTGGTACAGAATGGAAAGCGATCGCTACGACGAGCAACGCCTACTCTATTGATTAATACTATAAATCTGTATTTTCTTCATCATGATTATCTAGTTCTAAAGTGTAGTTTAATGCTACTTTTAGCATTAATAAATAATTATGAGAAAGAGTTCCTAATTTTCTGATTAATCGCTCTTTATCGATAACAACAGTTTGATCACAAAGCACCACTGACTCTTGCGTTAAACCGCCCTCACCTGAAGGTATGATAATTGTACCTGGTATGTTAGCGCGTCGCAGATTAGTGGTTAAAGGAATTACTACTGATGTTGTTGTAAACTGAGCTAGTCTATCTCGCTGAACAATGATAACTGGTCCGATACCTGCTTGCTCTGAACCTCGACTCGGATTCAAATCAGCCAAATAAACATCTCCTCGCATTAAACTGTGTCCTCTTGCTGAAGCTGGGAGAGATAATCAGTTAAAACGGATTCTGCAAAAGCTAAATCTTCATCAGCAAACTCAGTTTTTAATGCCGCAGCTTCTGCATCAGAAATAGCATCCCAATGCTGAGTTAGTTTTTTTTTCTGGAGGGAGATAGCAAAATCTAATACTTCTTCTTGAGAAGACAAGGGCAATCGGGACAATATTTCTAGCAGTTGCCTGTGAATAGTTACTGTTGTTTTTTCTGGCATTGCCACATTTCCTAAATTAATAGATAGCGTGTGTATAGCGGTTCTCAGTTGAGTAAGGTACAAGAACCCCACCCCCAACCCCCTAAGAGCAAGCGATGAGCAGGGTGGATTAATTGTCCAGAGAGAAAATATAACATGGAAGGATGATTC
>NZ_JBALCT010000025.1:0-82639 GCF_036917675.1 Nostoc sp.
TCATGGAGCAGTTGCCCTTGCAGGTTCCACAACCGCGCTGTCTTGTCATCTGATGCCGTGGCGATGGTTTTGCCGTCCGGGCTGAAACTCACACTATTGACAATGCCTTGATGCCCTTTGAATTCATGGAGCAGTTGCCCTTGCAGGTTCCACAACCGCGCTGTCTTGTCATCTGATGCCGTGGCGATGGTTTTGCCGTCCGGGCTGAAACTCACACCCCAGACTGGGCCTTGATGCCCTTGGAACTGGTTACGTTCTTTAATATTATCAAGAATAGTATGCAAAGCAAAAATAGGGCTGATAGCTGGATATTTTTCTAGAGGACGACCATCTTTTACCAGATTTTTTAACTCTTTACCACTCTGCACTGCTGACACCAGCGATTCTAACTCCGTATACTCAAACTGTTTTGCAGCATTAACTCCAGCCCGTTCTAATTCTGTTCCCTCTTGTGCTTCTTTTTGTGCTGCTTGCGCTCCTTCTGTTGCTTTCTGTGCTTGTGCAAGTTTTGCTCGCGCTTGGTTGAGGGTGGTTTGGGCCTGTTGAGCTTGAGATTCTGCTTGCTGTTGTTTTGTCGCTGCTTGTTGTAATTTTACCTCAGAAGTTTTTACTATTTCCCTTGCCGTTTTAATTCTTTCCTCTGCTTGGGCGTTTTTCCCTTGTAATTCTGAGGCTTTCTGTTTTACTTCCCCTAAATCTGCTTCTGCTGCCTTAAATTTCCCTTCTGCGGCTTGCTGATTCTTCTGCGCTACTTGAAACTTTTCCTCTGCATCTTTCTTTTTAGTTTCTAATTCTTGCGCTTTATTCTGTATTTCTGCCTCTTTATTTTGCGTAGCTTGCAAGCGTTGAGTTACTTGATTGTAATTTGCTTCAGCCGTTGTCATTTTATTTTCTGCCTGTTGCTTTTGATTTCCAGCATCCTTAGCAACTTTAATTTGATTCAACGCATATAAAGATGATATACCTGCCAATAATAATAGACACACCGCTAAACCAGAACTTACCGTCAACCGCTTGCGTCCCTCTTGAATTTGCTGGTCAGCTTTGCGTTTTGCATCAGCTAATATCTGCCCTGCCTCTTGTTCACGCTTCAATTTTTCTTCTGCTTGCAAGCGTTGTTCTCGCTCTCTTGCTAGTTCAGCTAACAACTCACTTCCCTGCTGTTGGCGAATAAACGATACAAGATAATCATGCACCAATTGATAACGGTCAGCAGGAGATTCTGGTAACAGCAATACTAACCTAGATAGCACAAAAATCTCTAAGATCAAATCTAGTTTATCGGCTTCTGCTGGCAAATCTGCGACTAACTCAGCACGAGTCTTTAGGGGACGAGTACCATTTTCATCTGTGAGCAAATATAAAACCAGTCGAGCAACTTGTTCATTCTCAGCACCACAATCATGGATGACTTCTTCTAAAAATTGCTCAACCAGTTTTTCTTTAGTGCCAAACTGACGATACTTTTGTAAAGTTGTAATTTTCTCAGTTTGCAGTTGCGTCCCCACAATTTGTAACTCAATTGGGCGGACTTCCCCCAACTCACCTGCTAAATCCCGCACTAATTCATCAATCAATGCTGGCTCAAGATAAAAGTGAGAACGTTCTGTTAAACTCTGCACAACAGCTTTAGCATCTGCTGGTGAAAAGTTACCCAAATAATAGCGAATGTTTTTATCAAGAATATTATTATTAATAACACCTAAATCAAATAATCTTTCTAACTCTAATAAATAATGTAAATAATCTTCCCGCAAAGATAAAATAACCTTCACAAAAGGAATATCTAGACAGACTCGCAAAAACTCATAAAATGCTCGTCTTTGACTTTGGTCGGTATAAACAAAGAAAAACTCCTCAAACTGGTCAAACATTAAAACCGTCAACAAATTTCGGCCAGCATTTCTCCGCAATTGTTCTAAAATAGCTGCTGAAGAATCAAGATTCACAGATAATTGATTACCTCTGACTTCCTCAAAAGCTTTAGCTAAACTCTGCCCCAACATTCCCACCCAATCTGTATACACTCGCAACAAAATCGGTAAAGCATCTCGCTCACCAATTGCTTCCTGTTGTAGCGCCGGGATTAATCCACCCTGTAAAATTGAACTTTTACCCACTCCTGATTGACCATGAATTACAGTCAATTTATGCTCAGTCCCGCCAATTCTTTCTCGCAACCGCTTTACATCTTGTCCCCGACCAGAAGCAGCAATTTCTTGAGCAATTGTTTCAGGATTTTCTACTTGCAACTGTGCAGAATTAATTGCCTGTCGCTGTGGGTTAAGATAAGATGCACCAACAAAAGCGCGAAAACCATACTGTTGTTCAATTTGTAATTGCTCTTGCTTAATATAAAAAGCTTTGAGATATTCACCTTGCCCAAAATAGAGTAAGCGTAATGTCTCTAATATAGATATATACAAATGCGGATTGTATTGATGATTACTTTCATTTTTGCCAGCTTCTAAATTAGTAATTGCTGCTTGAATTTGAGCTAAACCCTGTTGCGACTTAGCTAAAATAAACCGATACAACCCAAATTCATCTGGTTGTAAATTAGGAATATCAGTTAATATTTGCAATGCTTGCCCCGCGAGTTGATGCGCTTCACTCCAGCGTGACTGTTGTAAGGCTACCTCTGCCAAAAAACCATAATCTTTAGCCAACTGCAACGGCGTGCCATAATTTTGATGTAGCGGCAGAGATTTTTCCACAAGGGCTTGCAACTCTGCCCATGCTTGCAAACGTCGCAGCACTTCACCCAGTTTAGTAATATGTTTTGCGACTAAATCTAAACGTTGTGCTTGTTCAAAAATATCAATAGCTTGCTGAAGGGAATTTCTAGCCTCTTGCCAATAACGTTGATTTTCTGTCTGATTTTTTTCGGCTTGGCGGTCATAGGCTAAAGCAATATTAACGAGTAATATACCTTGTCGTTCTAAATAATTACTTTGTCGCCAAAACCCCAAACTTTGTAGATAATGTGCTAAAGCAGAATCTATCTGGTCATAGAGATAATCATTAAAGCCAAGCACAAACTCTAAACTGGCTTGAAGTACTGCTTCTAATACTTCTCCTCGATTTTGCAAATCCTGACGGGCGGTTTCTAGTTCCCGGCACATTTGGGCATTAGGCGTTACCTCACCAGCAAAGATTTCATCAGTTTTTTGCTGGAGGAAGTTGACTAACTCATCCGTAGGGTTTTCAAACTCAATGATAGTTGCCCAATTCTCTAAATCAGTTGCTAATCGAATAAATTTTTGCAGAACTGAATCATTAACCCATAACAATATCGGAAACGGGAAGTTCTTTCTAAACTCCTCCCGTACTTGGTTAGCTGAAGTCAGAACTGTGTCAACATCTTTAACCGACTCCAAACCAAAAATCATCAATGTAAGTGCCTGTTCATCTCCCAGTTGTTCGCGTATATTTGTGTAAAGCGTTTTGACCGATGCAGGTAAAGTAATTTCGCTAATGTGTAGAGGAGATAGTTGGTGCAAACGTTGTACCATGCGCTGACGTAAAACAGCATAGTTACAGCGCAACAAAATCAGCGAAAACTCACCCTGAGAAAGGGTAATTGCTCGCACCAGAGTTTGCAATGAGCGCTCATTGTCAGGGGCTAAATTTTCTGGCTCTTGCTGATTACTCATAACATAACGCCGTATTGCAACTTTTTCTTAAACCTAACTCCCAACCCCTTCCCTACTGGGAGCATCTCAGTTTTGCAAATATACCAGATGAGAAACAAGATTCTTGCTCCCTCTCCTTACTAAGGAGAGGGTTGGGGTGAGGTTTTACAAGGCTTTTTACGAAAGTGAGATGCTCGCTTCTCTACTAGCCTTGAGAAGCAAGAATCAAAGCCTCTCCCCCACAGGGAGAGAGAAATAGAAGCGGAGTTCTAAAAATAAGTTGCACATCACGTAAAATAGATAATTTACCTTATACCGTTTCCTAATCACATAAACTACATCATAGCCCCCTCCTCGCTTGCGGGGAGGGGGTTGGGGGTGGGGTTCTTGTCTCTCACTCAACCGAGAACCGCTATATACTAGTCATTTGCATAATGTAATCATACAAATAGGGTGCAAGAGGATGATTTTTGATAGTTATAAAAAGCTGTAGTTGTGAAAATTAGAACTTACACCACTCCCGTCACGACTAACACCGCTCCCATCACGACTGACACCGCTCCCGTCACAACTGTAACCGCTCCCGTCACGACTGTAACCGCTCCCGTCACGACTGTAACCGCTCCCATCACGACTGTAACCACTCCCGTCACCACTGACACCGCTCCCGTCACCACTGACACCGCTCCCATCACGACTGTAACCGCTCCCATCACGACTGCAACCGCTCCCATCACGACTGAGATGGTTAACGTTATACTATTTCACAAAATACCTGATAACTAAGTCGGCGCTAATATTTCAAGCTATGTTAAGAAATTTAAATGTAATGTGTTGTCGCCAAGCGCCGCACCGTCAAGAATTGAAGGTGCGTTAGCCTACTGCATAACACACCCTACGGGCTATGGACTAAATTCCTTAGCTTCAGTCAAAATCGGATTAACATCAAACCAAGAACCATCCTCATTTCGGTATTCAAATACAAACATACTGCGGAGCAAAAGTTCGTATTTTTCATTACCTCTCAAGCTTTTGCCTTGCGCCACCTCACGCAGTACTTCCCATTCATCGGGCGTAATTGCCAAAGTTAGCTCATTGCGGCGTTGTTTAATTACCCTGTCTACGCACTCCCGCGACAAAGGGGGGTCTTCTTGCTGAAGACAGCGAAACAATAACATTAGTAAATTACGCAAATGACCGCCGCTAACTCGGCAAAGTCGCTCTAAAGTATCAGGACTATCAAAAACCTCAGTAATTAAATTCCGGTTTTGTTCCCAACTAACACCAGGAAAAGCCCTCGTCATAACCATCTGTTGCAGCAGCGTGATTCCTTGTGAGAATTGCGAACCATCTTCTAGTTGCACAGGAACCATCGGTAAAACCTTGGGGTCTACGCCAAAGCGATTTGTTAACCTTCCTAAAGCGTTGGAAAAAATCAATACTAGAGGAATAGTATAAACAACATGACAATTTAGTTGATTTAACTGTTCACCGCGCTCAACAAAGAGATATTCTGGCTGGTAATAACCCGAAGGCTTCAAAGAATTATCCACTCGGTCGAGATTATCGACAATTACCACCAGTCCTTTTTTACCTTGCTGCTTGAGTATTTCTCTAGCGGGCTTGAGCAATTCTTTGTTAATTGATTCTAAAATGCCATTAGTGCGCGGTTCTAAATATTGTCGCAACTGACCGCGAAGTTTGGGACTATCTTTAGTTTTAGCAGTAATCTTGGCAATACCTACAGACAACTGAGCCTCCACCCCAATATCTAGCGGCGTTTGCAAAAACTCAGAAATTTCCGTAAACAGATTTTTAAAGTATCCTGGCTTAATGTTAATTTTTATTGCTTCCAGGCTTTGACTTACCTCACGAGCTACTGCCAGTAAAATATCTGTAACATCAATATCAGCCATATCCAAGCTTTGGCTAGACTCAAAATAAACCACATGAAATCCCTGCTGCTCTAACTCTGCCTTTAGCCGCAGTAACTCAGTGGATTTGCCACAGCCGATATGTCCGGTAAATAATTGACAGGTAGATTCTTCTGGTGAAAGGTGGGTGATAGTTCGCCCAAGTTCTTCAATAATCTTGGCACCACGCACTTTGGAGAAATCAATATAATACTGTCTATCTTCCGGTTTGCTGACAACCAGAGTCTTGCTGGGGTTGCAAGCTTGAAAAAACCTGACTAAATCTAGTTTCATTACAAATCACCCGAAATTAGCCTTGACACTCTTGCCCATTTCAGTGATTATACAGACGACAAAGCCGCTATTTCGGAAAAAACTTCTTCAAAGCAGCTGATTAAGGACTTCCAATTAAAAAAATATCTAACATTTCTTATGGGGTGGACATCTTGTCCGCCCTTCGTTACGGGCGCTCGTGTCGCCCACCCCACAAGAAATGTCTATAATTCCAACTTTTCACCCCGAATCGAATAATCTAATAACTCCATCGGGTGAATAACTGAAATTTTCTTACCTTGCAACTGCAAATGTTTCGTAATTTGCAAAGTACACCCCGGATTAGCAGAAGCAATTAACTCAGCCCCAGTATTCAACAAATTCTGCACTTTTTGCTGACCCAATTCTTCAGAAACTTCCGGTTGCAGCATATTATAAACCCCAGCACTGCCACAACACAAAGCTGCATCTATTGGTTCTCTCAACTTCACGCCGGGAATTTGTCGCAACACCTGACGCGGTTGCACGCTAATCTTTTGTCCATGCAATAAATGACAAGCATCTTGATAAACTAAATTCAAGGGTTTATCAGTCAGTGGCGAAAGTTTTGCTGTTAACCCAACAGTTGCCAAAAACTCTTGAGCATCTTTAACTTTAGCCGCAAAATCCTTCGCTTTTTCCCGATATTCTGGGTCATCTTCTAAAATATGACCGTATTCCTTCAAAGTATGACCACAACCAGCAGCATTGATAATCACAAAATCTACATCAGTATTAGCAAAACTATCAATCATCTGCCTTGCTAAAGCTTTCGCCTGTTCTGCTTGTCCTTGATGTTCGGGAAGCGCCGCACAACAACCTTGAGATTTCGGAATCACAACTTCACAACCATTCGCTGTTAAAACCCGCACCGTTGCTTCATTCACTGAGGAGAAAAACAGCCGTTGGACGCAACCCAAAATTACCCCGACTCGGTAGCGCTTCTCACCTTGGGCGGGAATAACAGTAGGGAAATTATCTTGAAAAGATTTGAGAGTAATTTCTGGCAGAATTGATTCCATTGCTGCCAAACGGGGCGATATTTTATTGAGTAAACCCGTAGCGCGGAATAATTTGGCAAACCCCAACTTTTGATAAACCAATAACGGAACTAATAAAATCCGTAAAAGTTTAGGATAAGGAAACAGAGAAAATATCAATTGACGAAAAAATTGGTCTGGTAAACTGCGGGGATAATTTCGTTCAACTTGGTGACGAGTTGCAGAAATCAACTTGTCATACTGCACACCAGAAGGACAAGTACTCACACAAGCAAGACATCCCAAACAAGAATCAAAATGTTCTACAGTTGCCGTATTGAGAGGAATTTCACCCTGATTAATCGCATCCATTAAATAGATACGTCCTCTAGGAGAATCCATCTCCTTCCCAAGCACCCGATAACTAGGACAAGTTGAGAGACAAAATCCACAATGTACACAACTATCAATCAACTTCGGATCAGGTGGATGATTCTCATCAAACCCTTTCAAATTCTTTAAACTAGCCGTATTATTAACAGAATTTTCTGAAACTTGCATAATTAATTCTTCTCCCCTCTTCCTTTGCATCCTTGGCACGGCAGTTGCTTGAAGTCGAGAAACCGCAAGGGCGCACTGCCTCGTCCTTGACGGTTCATTTTCTTCAAACTAAATACCACCCACAAATCTACCAGGACTTAAAATATTCTTACTATCAAACTGTTCCTTAATGCGGCGCATCAACGGCAAAGCATTCCCCGTGTAGCCCCAGACATCTACTTCTTCTTTAACCGTTACTGGTGCTGACAGAATTGTTAAAAAACCTCTATGAGCTTCAGTGCGTAGGCGCAGCCCGCCGTAGGCATCGCCTCCGGCAGAGCGTAACTCATCGCGCAGTTTCAAAACCTGATTTTTATCCTCTAATTGTAACAAACCTAAACCACTACTTATATGAATTAAACCCAACTCTACCTGAGTCAAAATCTCCACGGCAGCAGTAGGTAACACTCCTATTTTGCAGGTAATTACAGATTCTGTGGCAGTAGTATGTATTCGTTTTTGTAATCTCTGCCATAGATTAGTTTCATCACCATCTGCAAAAATTGCCCCATCTAAACCTAACTTTTGTCCTACTTCCAAAACTCGATTTGACTGTTCCTTAACACTCTCGCTAATACTTTGAAAGCGGGCAATTAATCCCAGTCCTTGACCCAAACCTAAGCTGGACACCAGTTTAGCGGATAGCAAATCAGCCTGAACTGGTGTTAACGCCGAACCCCGAAGGATATTAGCCGCTTGGGATACAGCCTCTGCACTACCAGTCAGTACCACCGTCCCTGATGCCTCTGATAGCGGATATAGGCGAAAAGTTAGTTGACTAATAACTCCTAATGTGCCATAAGACCCAGTAAACAACTTCATCAAGTCATATCCGGCAACATTTTTGACTACTCTTCCCCCAGCTTTGGCGACTTGTCCATCAGCACGCAGAAAGGTAATACCTAGTAATTGGTCGCGCACACTACCATAACGTTGCCGCAGAGAACCTGTATCACCTGTGGCGACAATACCGCCAATTGTTGCCGACTCTGGGGCTGTGGGGTCAATGGCAAGAAATTGCCGCGACTTTGCTAAAAGTGCTTGGAGATCAGAGAATTTCATCCCAGCTTCTACTGTGACAGTGAAATCCCCAACAGCGTGTTCAATCAGTTGGTTGATGCGTTCTGTGCTGACTACGACATCAACGCCCTTAGCTAAACCGCCCCAGCTGAGTTTACTGCCACTACCACAGGGGAGGACGCGCCAGTTGTTTGTGTGAGCTGTGGCGATGACAGCAGCTAGCTGTTCTTGGCTGCGGGGATAGACGATACAACTGGGAGGATTTCCAGAAGTTATAGCCTGTTGGATACGTTTTTGCTGACCTACTTCGATATTTTCCCAAAAACAAACAGCATTTTCTTCACCGACGATAGATGCAAAATAAGAAGCGTACACGCCTTGCGGCTTGTCGTTAGACATCGCTTTGATTCAGTTTATTTTTTACGCCCTATATCTAATTTACTGGCTAACCTGACCAAAAAAGCGGATTGTTACCGTCAGTCCTGAGAAAACAGCCCAATTGTGGAAAGTTAAGAATTTAGACCAACAGTTTGCTCAAGGTTGCGATTGGCTAAAAATAATTGGCTCTGGCAAAGCTTTTCGTTGCTCTTTATACCATTCAATCAGAGAATCAATTACTTTCTGTCCATGTTTAGCGGCTTCTTCATAAGTCTTACCATGAGTGTGGAATTGTTGCCAAGGAAATTATGGTAAGTGTACCAAGTAGCAATTATCTTCGTCTGACCATTGAATTATCATATTGTAGCGATCGCTCATTCTTCTTCCTAGTTGCTTCAAAACACGATTGACTTGCTTTTCCAAGTATCGGGGTGCATCGTCTCCATCTTTTCCAGCAATGGTAACTGGTTGATCAGGTATCAATGGGTGAGTTCAGAAGGTATGACTACCTTTTGCAGGACGATAGACAAACCCGGTCTTCAACAAAATTGCTTTTAACTATCTAATTTTGTTGGGCATCTACCCTCAATCTAAATCGCCATACTGATTATTGTCTATTAAGCTGAGGAAGCGATCGCTTAATTTAATTGAGCGATTATCGCCAGGACTTACGCAAAAACTCTCTCAAACTCTTATTCCTTCGTGTACTTCGCGTTCTTTGCGGTTCATTTTTCCGTTACTGGTGCGTAAGTCCTGATCGCCTAACTTGTGCAAAGCACCCATTACTATCAAACTAAAAACCAGTTCCAAAATGAATAGATACTTGTTTTCAGAGTTCAAAACAAATGAGTTTCAAGCCTTAAGTCACGTTGTTTGTTCAATATTTGACACAAACCCTCAAGAACTGCATTCACTTTACAATTACTTGCGTGGTACATTTAATAGTCCTGGTTATACCACGCACACAATCAGCCGGAGCTTCTTTGAGTCACAGGATGAGTTTTTTCAGAAACTCTATTGTCAGTCTCCGGCTATTGGAGTTGACTTACCAAGCCTTTTAGAACAAGACAATGGCACTCTAGATAAAGTTACTGTTGCAGTAGTTGGTCAAGACCCTAAGCGAAATGAAAGTAATCAAGAAATATTAGTAGGAACTCCATATGGGTTGCATTTAAAAGGATGCCGAGAAGAGTATTTCAGAACCAAGCTTTACTTTGAATTTATAAAAGTTATCTGTGAATTAGGATATAGAGTTTATTTAACAGATATTTTCAAAGTTTGGGTTTGTGATGTAAACCGTAAGTATCAGGCACTTAAACTAAGTCTGAAAGACCAAGAGAGATTCTTAAAAATATTGAAGCCGGAATTGGAAGTTGTTCAACCAAATGTGATTATTACTTGGGGAAAAGTTTCTGGACGTATTATCGGAAATCTAGAACTAGGAATTAAGCATATTGAATTTCCTCACCCCAGCGGAGCTGCAAACCATACGTGGAAATCATTAATAGGGCAATCTCCTAGTCAAACTAACAAAATAAATTTCTGGAAGTTAGAGATTGCTAGGCTTTTAGAAGCCCAGTAATGACTCATCCTATCCTTTGATCATAATAGTTCATTATCTTTTATTAACTTTGATAAAATTAAAAATCACTATGGTGCTGCTTAACTCCCCATGCCTGATGAAAAGAGATGTCTGACGACAAACCGAAGAAGCGTCTACGCTCTTTTCACAGTAACCTTTAAGATTTATATAGTTCTGTTAACCAAACTCTCTAACTATCGTTGTTATCGGCAGAAATAGTGAGAGTTCATTGTCTTGAAAAGGAATAAACTCATACTTAAGATAAAATTCCTTTGCTTGCAAATCGATAGCATCAACTCTCACAGCGTACATACCAATTTCTTGAGAAGCACGAACAGCACGATATAAAGCATCAGCTAACAATTCACCTCCCAAACCTTGTCCTTTAATCGAGTTATCTACAGCTAATCTCCCAATCAACATTGCTGGAATTGGATAGGCAGGCATTCCACGATGATCAGATTTTGGTAAGGATTCATACTCAATAATGCTGGCACTGACAGTATAATAGCCATGAATCTTTAAGCTTCCTGATACCGGAATTGCTACAAATGTTTTAGCAATTCCCCTATTATGATTTTGCCGCGCATATTTATTGAGATAATCATTCAAAATTGCATAACCGCAATCAAAAGAATTTCTTTGATGCTTTTTATCAATTGGTACAAAATTCCATCTTACCTCGCTATCACTTGTCATACTTCTGTCTATATTTGTGAATAGTAGATTTGAGTTTTCCCTTCAGTTCTGGGGGGTTTTCCATTACTGACATAAACAAATCTCTATCAAGATTAGACAGCACCAGCCTTTCATTCGCATCTATATCTTGCTTGGCGACTGGCAAAACATGAAAAAGTGTATAAGCACTCAAAGAAATTCCTTTAAGACTCGCAGCACGTTCTAATAGTTCTTTTTGCTCTTGCGTAACTCGTAAATCGATACGGCAATCTTTTGCAGATGATGTTTCTGACATGGCTAACTCCCACCTTTAGCTGAGTCTCTGTTTACAGCATAGCTAATATTAGTGGCTAATGTACACACAATATTTTGAGGCAGGATCATTTTTTCATCACCTCCAGGTGAATTAAAACACTAGCGTAGAGATCGCGTAGACGCGGAGCGGCTTGTCGTTAGACATCGCCTCTTCGCCCGTTTGCCCACGAACTTAGATAAAATCACTATGGTGCTACTTAACCCTAAGACTGATGAAAAGCGATCGCTCTTGTTTTTACCCCCTTTGATATTTCCCGAATTAACCCAAGTTGCTAGTTACTCTCCGTTAGCGCTTTGCATTGGCGTATTGGGTCACTATTCATAATAAAATCCTCTCCAGATAGAAAAAACGGAGGGGATTTTGGTGGAGATCGTCAAAATCAGTCACCTCCCCCCAATGTCGAACAACTTCCCCACCAGCATGTGGCTTTCTCAAAGCCTCGCAAACCCAAACCATTACCCTAACTCCTCCTAATTGTAATAAACCTACACCTGTCAGAGGGCTTGGGGTGTAATGACTGTGGGAATCATAACTAAGTAGGTAGGCGTAATTAAATATAAGATCAAACCTCACCCTCAATCCCTCTCCCTGAGTTCGGAGAGGGAAGCCGGAGGCAGGGTGAGGTTTTATATTTAATTTGACCCACTTACTTAATTAGCCGAACTTGATATGATTACATGGACGAGGAATGGAGGAGGGAAGAATTTTCAAAATATGAAGCATTAAATTTTCTGACTGCCTTATCGTGCTAAATTACTAACACTTCGAGTTGGGAAACTCCGGTGAAATTCCGGGACTGTGCCGCAGCTGTGATGGGATCACCCAAGTCAGAATGCCAACTCTCAGGACACACACACTATCTACTCCCTGCGTTGCACGGGGAAGGAGTTTCAAATTTGCTTTCTGGATTTGCCACTTGTCCTGGCCTGTTTTATGCTACACCCGCCGCAGATGGGATATTATCTCGCATTAGAATACCAGGTGGGATTATTAGTAGTCAGCAGTGCCGTGCGATCGCAGATATAGCAGAACAGCACGGTGGCGGCTATGTGGATGTGACTAATCGAGCTAACCTCCAAGTCCGCGAAATCCGCACGGGGATAAATGCTGAGATTCTCAAGCATTTACAGGATATGAAATTGGGTTCTGGCAATCCTGTTGTAGACCACATCCGCAATATTATGACCAGCCCAACTGCTGGTATCGACCCCCAGGAATTAATCGACACTCGCCCTTTTGTCCAAGGTTGGGATGATTATATCGCTGCACATCCGGCGCTTTCGGGACTGTCGGCAAAATTTAGCGTTTGCTTTGATGGTGGTGGAATAATTCGGGTGTGCGATCGCTTGAATGATATCACCTTTGCTGCTGTCTTAGTTAACGGTAATGTTTACTTTCGTCTCCATCTCAGTGTAGGCGCAAAGGGTCAACCGCCTAGCGATATGGGAATTTTGTTACCACCAGATGAATGTTTGCCCGTCTTGGCAGCTTTGGCGGATGTCTATCTAGCTCATAGTAATACTACAAATAAGGGTCGGCTACGTCTCTTAGAGTTATTAAATACTTTCGGTTGTGAAAATTATCTCCAGGAAGTTAAGCAACATCTACTTTTCCCTCTTTTATCCAGTGAAACAAGAAAAGACCTAACCCCCCAACCCCCTTCCCTGCGTTCGCCAAGCGTGCCGAAGGCAGGGAAGGGGGAGGAATTCTCACTGCAAGGAGAGGGGAAGTATCAGCATATTGGCATCCATCCCCAACGTCAGCAAGGCTTATTTTACCTTGGTGTTGTCTTGCCCCTTGGGCGATTGGAAAGTAAGCAGATGCGGGGTTTAGCAGATATAGCAGCAAAATACGGTAGCGGCACTCTAAGGTTAACCCCGTGGCAAAATTTACTCCTGACAGATATTCCTCAGCAATGGGTTGATGATGTCCAAAGTGAAATTGCTTTCTTAGGATTAAATACCTCTGCAACCAACATTAAGAGTGCATTAGTTGCCTGTTCTGGCAAAAAGGGTTGCGCCGCATCTGCCACAGATACCAAGGATCATGCGTTGGCATTGGCAGAGTATCTTGAAACTCGCCTGACTCTGGATTGTCCAGTTAACATCCACTTTAGCGGCTGCGAAAAATCCTGCGCCCAGCATAGCAAGAGCGATATTACTCTCCTCGGTGTCAGCATTCAGGCTGACAATGGAACTGTTGAAGGATATCACGTTTATGTTGGTGATAGCAAGCAGAAATTCGGACGTGAAATATATCAATATGTGACTTTTACCGAACTACCTGCATTAATAAAGCGGATGCTATATGTATATAAAATTCAACGCCTAAATTCTAATGAGTCCTTTGGGGAATTTGCTAATCGATATGCGATCGCCCAATTACATCAATTATTTAATCACAATTCAATCCAAAATCTAAAATCCCAAATTGAATGCCCGACTACATCCGAGATGCCAACGAAATTTACCGTAATTCCTTTGCAATCATTCGGTCAGAAGCGAACCTAGATGCGCTACCACCAGATGTAGCAAAAGTTGCTGTGCGTCTTATTCATGCCTGTGGGATGACGGATATTGTCACTGACTTGGGATATTCACCAACAGCAGTACAATCTGCCAGGGCAGCACTGGCACAGGGAGCGCCAATTTTGTGCGATTGCCGGATGGTTGCTGAAGGTGTTACCAGACGGCGGTTGTCTGCAAACAATCAAGTTATCTGCACTCTCAATGAGCCAGAAGTGCCAGAAATTGCCCAGCGTCTAAATACTACAAGGTCGGCAGCAGCTTTAGAATTATGGCGATCGCACCTTGAAGGAGCAGTGATTGCAATTGGCAATGCGCCTACAGCACTGTTTCGGCTATTAGAAATGCTCGATGAATTAGCTCACAAACCTGCTATAATCTTAGGCTTTCCAGTGGGGTTTGTGGGTGCAGCAGAATCTAAAGCAGCACTGGCAGCAGACAGCAGAAATGTACCATTTTTGACATTACATGGTCGGCGCGGTGGAAGTGCGATCGCGGCAGCAGCAGTTAACGCCCTGGCAAGAGAGGAAGAATGATGATGAAAACCAAAGGTCGTCTTTATGGAATTGGTGTCGGCCCAGGCGACCCGGAACTATTGACTCTCAAAGCGCTGCGGTTATTGCGTGCGGCTCCCGTGGTAGCCTATCAATCAGCCACAGATAAGGCAAGTATTGCTAGAGCGATCGTGGCGCAGTATCTTCCTGGTAATCAAATCGAAGTGCTATTTCACCTCCCCCGCGCTTTGGAGCCAGAAAAGGCAAAGTCTATTTATGACAAGGAAATTGAACCAATTGCTGACCATTTAGCTGCGGGTCGAGATGTCGTGGTGCTATGTGAGGGTGATCCGTTTTTCTATGGCTCATTCATGTACCTGTTCACGCGGTTATCTGACCAATACGAAACAGAAGTTGTCCCCGGAGTTTCCTCACTGATGGCTTGTCCGGTAGCCTTGGGTGTACCTTTCACCTACTACACCGATATTCTTACCGTCTTACCCGCCCCATTACCAGCAGAAGAACTGACTACACATCTGCTGATTACCGACGCCGCCGCAATTATGAAGCTGGGTCGTCACTTTACCAAAGTACGAGATATCCTGCATAAATTAGGGCTAGCATCACGAGCAAGATATATTGAGCGGGCATCAACGTCACAGCAACGTATCGTACCCCTGGATGAAGTTGATCCAGATAAAGTACCCTATTTTTCAATGATTGTGATTCCAACTAAGAACCGACTATAAACCAAAAACTAATACAGTTGAGTTAAGCATTTCTTTCTTATCTTTGTTCTTTTAGGAATGCGTTCTACTTCAAAATATCTGTTTTACCAGGGGCGATGTCTGCGACGGGCTACGCCTACGCATTTCCTGGATTTGGATAAATTTACAAAACGTACAAAACGCACAAAACGCACAGGCATAAGACGCGATGAATCGCGGCGATCAAAAAAGCGATCGCATTCGTAAAGCTATTATTACCCGATTAAAATCGACCGCAGACTTAAAAGCAACATCTACACAGATGGAGTAACGACCAATAAGTAGGCATCATTCACGGTGTAATGATGCCCATTGCTTTGCGATGATTTAGACTTTACCATAAAGAAATACTTCAAAAAAAGTTGATGGCTTCTAATAGCACCCTCACTCCTAATGCGATCGCTGCTGGCTTTCATGCTCTGTCTGACCCCCTACGGATTCAAGTATTAGAACTACTGCGCTCTCAAGAACTATGCGTGTGTGACCTGTGCGACCACTTGGGAACCACTCAGTCTAAACTGTCTTTTCACCTCAAAACCCTGAAAGAAGCTGGTTTAGTTCGCCCTCGTCAAGAAGGACGCTGGATTTACTACAGTCTCAATCTGCCGCAGTTTGTTGCCCTAGAGCAGTATCTAGCAGAATTCCGCCGCTTTAGCCCAATATTACCTATTCGTCCTAGCCGCGAGACTTAAAAATCCATCAAATCTTTTTGTAATGTTTTGTTTACTTCTAGCTCTGTAGTCATTTAAAAATCAATTTTTTTTGATATGGTAGAAGTAGATCGGCACGATAAAACCCATGTATATTTAGTTTTATAAAACCTGTGTGATCAGCGATTTATAAGCTGTTTGCTGATTTTACATTTCGTCATATAGGTTAATTTTTTAACGCTGACTTACTTAGATATACTCTTAATATAATTCACAAGGATGGTGTCTATGAAGACAACAGCAAAGGAATTGGCGATGCCTGGGTTGGGCTACGCCTACGCACTGGGAATATTAGCTTTAACGACCAGTTGCACAGTAGCATCTAACACATCTGCTCAAACTCAGCAGTTACAGAATGAAGCTAAGGTAAGAGATTCTGGTAAGGCTGGAACAACAATAATCGAAATTGATGGTTCCAGCACGGTCTATCCCATTACACAAGCGATCGCGAAAGACTATCAAGCTGACCCAAAGAATCAGGTACAGGTTGCAGTTAACATTTCCGGTACTACTGGTGGGTTTGAAAAATTCTGTGCTGGAGAAACCGATATTAGCGAGGCTTCCCGACCGATTTTGAAGGCGGAGATGGAAACTTGCAAGAAAAATGGTGTGGTATATATGGAGTTTCCCATTGCTTTTGATGCGCTTACCGTCGCCGTGAATCTGCAAAACAATTGGGCAAAAGACATCACAGTAGCAGAGTTGAAAAAGATTTGGGAACCGGAAGCCCAAAAGAAAATTACTCGCTGGAACCAAGTACGTGCATCTTGGCCAGATCGCCCACTTAATTTGTATGGTGCTGGGAAAAAGTCTGGTACTTTTGACTACTTTACAGAAGCGACTGTAGGTAAAACTAGAGCCAGCCGTAATGACTATACAGCGAGTGAAGATGATGATGTATTGGTGGATGGCATCACCAAAGATCCAAATGCTTTGGGTTACTTTGGCTACGCCTATTACGAAAAATCCCAAAATAAATTAAAAGCGCTGGCAATTGATAGTGGCAAAGGTGCAGTATTACCATCACGTCAAACTGTAGAGAAAGTTCAGTATCAGCCCCTGGCTCGACCTTTGTTTATCTATGTTAATTTTCGGGATAACCAAAACAAAGCATTAGTAAACAAATTTGTCGAATTTTACATTGACAAAGCACCAATAACAGCTAGTGCTGTGGGCTATATACCTTTACCAGACGACAGCAAACACCTCAATTACGTTCACTTGTATCAAGGAAAAGTGGGAACCGTATTTGAAGGAAAAGCAGAGATGAACCTGACAATTGGGGAATTATTACGGAAAGAAGGAAAGTTTTAGACATGGACAATCATCCAAAGCCAGAGCTATTTCATTCTCATCTAGCCCGCCTCAGAATTCATTCTGAGTCTAATAACAAAAGTCCTTTGAAGACGACTAGAAAGGGTTACAGTCCGTTAAAACGGACTTTAGCTAAAAGCCTGTGAACTTTAGTTATGGGCGGTTTATGTCTAAAACGAAATAGCCCTGATCCAAACCAACCAACTTGTTCATTATCAAACTTTGAATAATGTCAGCTATATGAACTCCGTAATGAACAAAAAGACTTCAAAACGCCTCTCTTTTATTGACCGCTTCCTAACCTTGTGGATTTTTTTAGCAATGGCGCAAATTATTCGGAGAAGTTGAACCATGAAACGTGTAATGTTTGTCTGTAAAAAGAATTCTGCCCGTTCCCAAATGGCGGAAGGTTTTGCCAAAACTCTTGGTAAAGGAAAGATTGAAGTGATTAGCTCTGGATTAGAAGCAAGTCTTGTCAAACCAGAAGCGATCGCTACCATGAAAGATGCAGGTATCGACATTACTGATCAACACTCCAAACCCCTAAGTGATTTCCAAGCCCAAGACTTTGATGTAGTGATTTCTCTGTGTGGCTGTGGCGTGAATTTGCCACCGGAGTGGGTGACACGGGAAGTATTTGAAGACTGGCAGTTAGATGATCCAGCAGAGCAACCGGAAATTTTTGCTCGTGTGCGCGATGAAATCAGGGAACGGGTCACTCGCCTACTCCAAGTTACATCCGTTAAATGAGGCTAAACTTAATGGAGCAACATTTTTAGAACTAGCCTACTGTTAGATACTGGGATAAGGGAATGGATGAAGATTGGTGGAAGAACTTAAAGTCTGAAACGATAAAAGATAGGCTACCAGGAGTATTCATCATCTGCGCGACAGGACTAATTTTCTATGTTCTACTCGTTGTTTTGTTATGGATATGCCGTCCTTGGCTCAACAAACCCAAAGCAAATTTTCACGAAAAATATGTTTCCCAAGTTCAAGTCAAACGTGCAGGGATAGCAAGCCTCACATCCTCTGGTTTGGAATAACCAATAGACAATCCCGGCTAGACTCTCTAGTTCTTTATTCTCTGCTTCTTGATACAGAATTTTTGCTACGGCTTGGAGATGTTTCTGGAGTTTTTTCTGATTGGCTGGTTTGATTGTTGAGTAAGGATTGATTTCTTCCTCTATTTTGATTGATTCTGTCACTATTCAATAGTTCATCTGTTCTAGCAAAGTTGACATGCTCCCCATTTCTGTTGACGTTCTCCCCGTGACTTTAGGCTCCGGTGTACACACAAGTCATCGAATTATCCAAAACAATAACCTCACCCTGTCCTGACTTTAATCCATCTCCTTAGTAAGGAGAGGGACAGGTTTTGCGTAGCAGAACCAGGGTGAGGTTTTTTTAGGCTATCTGGAATTTATCATCAAGTATACTTAGGTTCATAATGAACTTCGTTGCCAGTAATTTTTTCTCTAGTATTACCCAGAAAAATTCCATTAGAATCAGTATTTGCTGGGAATTGGCAAGTGCCAAAATTATTTACTATTTGATTGGTAAGCATTTGGCAATTTGGCAGATTGTTATGAGAGTCTTTTGATATATTGCATAAATTACCAAGATGTTTTTACTTTTTATACAGAGGACGGGCTAACCCCCGTCTTTTTTATTGGTAATTATTTAAGTTCTATAATATTTATCTGCAAGCAGAATTAAAAAGTAAAAGTACTCCGCAGAATGCCGATGGTAACTGAGTCACTATCTGGTGTGTTCCCAGGCTCCAAGATATGAATTATTCCCGGTGTAATGCTAATGTTATCTGTTAGCTGGAAACGATAAAATGCCTCGATTTGAGTGGTTGTCCCTGGTTGTCCACCTGCACGTCCTAAGCCGGTATTAATAAAATCAGGGACATTATTCCCTACAGGTAGGTCGCTATGGGTGATTTTAGGAGGTTGACCGATATAAATGCCCGCCAAATTTCCTTTAGCAAATAAATCAGGGAAATTTAGAAACACCATATAATTCGTCGTCTCTACATTTCCAGATTGTCCAGGAATGTAAGATTTAGTATAACCACCCCATGCACCGGCGCTAATGCGCGGAGAAATTTGCCAAGTTAGAGTCGCACCCACGGCGTTGGTTTGCAAAGGTGCTGATTTTCCAGTAGTGGTATTAACTGTAGTTAAGCATTCATCACCAACAAAGGTTATTAAACAACCATTTGAGGAGTAATTGTTAACGTAATACAAACTTAAATCTAGAGTATCAGTTGGTGTTAGCAGCAATTGCACGCCTGTAGTGGTGGTTCCATCAAATAAACCGCTATCTTTACCGGGATTTCCTGGTTGATAACTAGTATAAATTGCCTGCAAACTAGCGCGTTTAGCAAATTGCCAATCAATAGCTATACCGCCGTGACCATATCCCATATTTAAAATTGGGTTTCTTTGGGCAAAATAAGACAACGGGCCGGTTGCAGCACTTTCTACCCGATTAGGGCCTCGGAAAGCAGATGACATACCTACGCCTTCTGTTCCCACCATTATTGCTAATTTATCTGTCACCAGCCAATGAAAATTGAGGTCACTTACAATCAAGTTATCTGTAGGAAATTCGTAGCCAAGAAGAACATCATTTCGGGACACACTATTGGTAAATCTCGGCGTAGTTCTTCCTTTACCATCTAAAAGACCTGTAAACAAGTAACTACGAGGGGTGATTTGACTAGTTAAATATAGTTGCGCTAGGGATATAACATTAATGTTTTTCCCTGCATCATTTGTATCTTTTTGTCCATCTCTAGGATTAACATCACCACGATTGTTAGTCCGTCCTTGAATGCCAACTATCAGTAATCCATTGAGTTTGGTTGTTCTTGAGAATTCGTTGGCTTTGATTTCGGTGGTTTTGGCTTCTAAACTATCGACACGACCCCGCAAAGTTGCTAATTCCGGGGCAAATTCTGACTGCAATTTTTGTAATCTTGTTAAATCTTCGCGGGTGACTAAATCGCTGGTGGCTGTAGTGATTAATTCGTTGACTCTATCTAAACAAGCATTCACACCCGCAGCAAATTCATACCGAGTTAAGGCGCGATTACCGCGATAGTTGCTATTTGGATATCCGGCTATACAACCATAGCGTTCTACCAAAGACTGTAATGCTTGGAATGCCCAATCGTTAGGTTGTACATCCTTGAGTTGAGAAACCGATGTAACTTGCGCCATCGGATTTTCTGGGGAAAGGCGAGATGAGGGAATAATATTATCACTCTTAACTCCTGACTCCTCAGTAGTTCCTATATCTGTGTACTCTTGTGCCAGTGCTTTTTGTGCAACTCCATTTACTCCGGCAATTAGTAACCATGCGAACATCCAGGTTTGGCGATGACTGCGGCTAATAAGTCTACCTTTCAACTTTTTACACTCTGCTCACATACTTAAGTGAGTAGAGTGTATTCGCGATCAGTTAGGGTTCACATGGGGATATTTACGGATTTTGTCCAAAATTAGACTTAATGCTTCTGGGCAACTTCTGAAAGGGCGAGTATAACAGGATATTAGGTACTGGGGACTCTTAAGAGTCAGAGGGAGCAAGAATTTTAGATTTTAGATTTTGGATTTTAGATTGAAATTTAATCCAAAATTTAAAATCCAAAATCCAAAATTGAATTGCCCCATGTCCCTCATCAGTGCTGAGTTTTGAGTGCTGAGTGGGGAATCTCACTTCTTTACTCGGAACTTGGAAAAGAGCAACTGTTTTGCCCAATGCCCAATGCCCAATACCCCACTGGATTGATTGGAAACTAATATGGCAAATCGCCCACGCAAGCTGAGGCCAAAAGGCTCTAAACTAAATAAACCTCATGCTGGTGTGATGAAACGCGTTGCTAAAAAACCCCAGAAAATGCTAAAACGGGGAAGTTGGTTGTCATCAATGCTAGCGATGCCTACGGCGGCAAGCTACGCAATTCTCTTGACTAGTGCTAGTCTAATTATGGCTTTTGCCTGGATTAGTGTTCTCTTCATCTTTAATCCAGATCAGGTAAGCTGGCTAAATAAAATTTTACCTGTATGGGCACAAATTCCCCTTGGTAAGCACGAACGCCCCCAAACTCTCAAAGAAATTCAACTCGATTTGAGTAAAAAAAACCAAATATTTGGGGAAACTCTACCTTTATATCAAAATGCGGAAAACTCATTTTTACTACCAGTTTTTCAACAGCGTGCTAATTGTCAATCTAATTGTGAAGAACTTGTGGAACTGAGGGTTTACGAACGCTCAGAAGAGTTAGAGTTTAAATCTCAGTCAGAAAATTATTACTATCTAGCGACTCAATTACCTGTAACAGGGCCAGATGAATCCTTTGTGATTTCTCCCTTGCTTGATGGGATATCAGAACCCCAGGATATCAGCATTCCCCTACCTTTAACTGAGGTGCAACGCTTTGAAGGCGGGACTCCATTACCAGGAGTTTGGTTTAATTTGCGGGGTCAACGCCAACTAGGAACTGGTGCGATCGCTTACGGTTATGTCGTATACTACAATCCAGAACGCACGAATTTATTACAAATGTTGTCTTGGACTAGTCCTAATGGACAATTGCCCAAATGGCAGCAGGTAACTGGTGATGGTACAAAAGAGTTAGTTGTTGATCAAACTATCGGTTTAGAACCGCACTTACAGGTTTACCAAGTCAAGCCTCTGAAGTTATTCCTCAAACCAATTCAATTGGAGGCGATTACCCTCAACTCACTAGCCCTCAAGGATTCTGCATACCAAAACGCCCTGTTAATTGCCCGTAGTGGACTGTGGACACCAGCCTTTGAATGGTTGAAATTCCTCAAGAAACAGCGCAAAGGAGTTTTGCCAGAGGCGGCGCAAGCGCAAATGGATTTGATTCGCTTGCATTCCCAACTTACTAAAACCCAAGCCCAGAAAATTTGGGCAAGTCCTAGTCAAGAAGTGCTGGCAGATTTGATTGATGGTCGCTGGGGGAAAGCTTTACAGGTGTTTGAAGCGTCGCCACATAATGTCCAAGAAATTGCTACTCTACTCAAAGCTGATGAAAAACGGTTGTGGAATCGCACAGCCGCCGCGTTGCGGGTGAACCCAAATAGACTAGATGTGCAAGCTTGGTTCGCTTTGATTTTAGCAGTTCAGCGAGGAGAAGCAAATGCTAATTCCTGGTTAAAGGCTCAACCAGAAATTACAAAAGATCATCTTGCCTATATTCAAGGTCTATTAGCAAGACTCAATGGTGAGGGTACATCGCAAATATCCTCTACTCACCCTAGCCAAATTGTTGGTACAGTGCAAGCAATTACTCAAGTCATCAACACTGAATGGCTGCAACCAAATTCCCCAGCAGATTTGAAACTGACAGATAACCAAGTTTGGTATCAGGTAGAGGTGAGTGCTTTTAATGATGGGAAACGCTGGCTAAATTCCCCCTTTGAGAATTTCAACCTACCCAAAACTGACACCGCCAAATTTTTCTGGAAAACTTTGGGAATCACTTCTGACCCGGAAATCCAAATTGTGGTCTGGTTGCCAAATGGAGAACAACAAATTACTCTAGCCGCTATCAAAGCGGTGCAACTACGGGGTAAAGTTTTGCGCCTATTAGTTGCTGGTCCAAAAACTCCAGGGAATCTAAACGATGTTCTCCAACCCAAACCTTTAGCCTTGACAAATGCAGCGCTGGAATGGGTGCAACCATCTCCAATCACTCTACAAGAAGAGTATCAACAAAATCCCCAAGGGGTCAAGGCAATTTTATCGAGTCTGTGGCAATCTTTACAGCAATCTGGTGAAGTTCCGGCTGGTGCTATTCCAAGCTTTGAGCAGATGCAGGTAAAGTTGGGTGATTGGCCAGTTCAAGTGATTGATTTAACAAATAACACTAAACCAGAAATAATACTGACTATCTCAGTAGCAGAAATAGCATCATTGAATCAGTCTACACCTGGGATTTCGGCGGAAAACACAGAGCAACGCCGTGAACGGACGATAATTTTGTCTGATAGTAATAAAGTAATTTACACTGATTTTACAGGAAATTACCTACAAAGACTCTCTGCGATCGCCAAACTTTCAGGGGTGCAATCTTTAGCTTTACTGGTAGAAAATGCTCATAACTACAGTTTGAGGCGCTGGTCAGAGAAAAATCAGCGCTTTGAATAGCAGTCCCCTTAGCAAAATTTAGCCCCTGACTAAAATTTAGATTAGAGAGGGGAAAAGCGACGCCGAATAGCCCGTCGTAGACATCGCTATCGACAAAACTGATTTATTCTTTTTGGTTAGCGTTGGCTAGACGTTGGTGCTTCAGGTTTTCCAACTGCTGCAACAGGGAGTCTACCTCTGCTTGTAAATGCATGAATTTAGCTTGCTGGTCGTCTTGATAATAAGACTTGGTTAACTTACTAACCCAGTTGGTCTGGGAGTCGCGATCGGAAACACTAGATAAACAAGTAGGCATCGCTAATTAAATCCACAACTTAACTCACACCATTAGAAATATTATAATAATGCTCTTTTAAGCTTTATGATAATATTTGAGATTTTAAATCAATTACTCTAATGGATTTCAGGTTTAATCATCAGAGACGGTGATCATAATGACTGTGTTCCAGAGAATACATCCCCCCAAGTGTGCAAAACTTCCGTCCAATCGACGGTACTTAGCAATACTGAATTGGTAGCTTGTCAATTCTGGTTGTATGAATTATTATCACTGTTTATGGGTAATTTACGCAAGAAATCAGATATAGACTATATTTCGTTAAACCGAAGAGTGCCGTGGCCGTTTATGATCAACTGACGTTTTAAATAAAATAAAAATAGCAAGTGTAACGCCTGTACCACAAAAAATAATATTCTTAATAATATACGTTTGGAATTAAGGGACTCTTAACTGGGAACTGGCAAAGAGAAATTTACTTTCTGACTCTTCCCCATTCGGCGCTTCCTGATCCCACACTTTCTAAATATCCGATCCTTACATTAAGAAATTTTAAATCCCGTGACTTTGAGCCTGTCTACTGCTAAATCTCATCGCCAACCCTGGCCCGGACTGATAGAAGCCTATCGCGAATACTTGCCTGTGAGCGAAAAAACACCGATTGTGACTCTGTTGGAGGGTAACACACCTCTAATACCAGTGCCAGCGATCGCCGAACGCATTGGCAGACAAGTGCGGGTTTTTGTAAAATACGACGGTCTCAATCCCACCGGCAGCTTCAAAGACCGGGGGATGACTATGGCAATTTCCAAGGCCAAGGAAGCAGGGGCAAAAGCAGTAATTTGTGCCAGTACGGGCAACACCTCAGCCTCCGCCGCCGCTTATGCAAGGCGTGGGGGAATGAATGCCTTTGTACTGATTCCCGAAGGTTATGTGGCGCTGGGCAAGTTAGCCCAAGCATTACTCTACGGTGCAGAAGTATTGGCAATTAAAGGTAATTTTGACCAAGCGCTAGAAATTGTCCGCGAGATGGCCGAAAGCTATCCGATTACTTTGGTGAATTCGGTCAATCCCTACCGCCTACAAGGGCAGAAAACAGCAGCCTTTGAAATTGTTGATGTGTTAGGTGATGCCCCAGACTGGGTGTGTATCCCCGTGGGCAATGCGGGAAATATCACAGCATACTGGATGGGCTTTTGTCAATATCATCAAGCCAAAAAATGCGATCGCTTACCCCGAATGATGGGATTTCAAGCCGCAGGTGCAGCCCCCTTAGTACACGGTCAGCGAGTAGCACATCCCGAAACCCTAGCGACAGCAATTCGCATTGGCAACCCTGCTAGTTGGGAATTAGCTGTTGCAGCGCAAACCGCAAGTCAAGGTAATTTCCACGCCGTTACCGATGCCGAAATTCTCGACGCTTATCGACTTTTGGCAGCATCAGAAGGTATCTTCTGCGAACCGGCTAGTGCCGCTTCTGTAGCCGGGTTGTTGCAGGTGAAAGACCAAATTCCGACAGGGGCGACAGTGGTTTGTGTCCTCACAGGCAATGGTTTAAAAGACCCAGATACAGCCATTAAACACAATCACAGTCTATTTAAACAGGGTATTGCAGCAGAATTGGGCGCAGTAGCCGAGGCAATGGGATTTTAGCACTCTGGAACTAAAAGCGATCGTAATATCTAGTTGAATTTTGAATTTTGAATTCGGAGCAAAACGACGTGACTCATTCTACTGATATTGCCACCTTAGCCCGGTGGATGGCAGCTGACTTTAGCAATCAAGAACAAGCTTTTGAAAATCCGCCTTTTTATGCTCACATTCGCGTGTGTATCCGTCCCCTTCCTTTGGAATTATTCTCAGGGGTAAGTTTATTTCTCGAACAAGCTTATGATTTTATGCTCAATCAACCCTACCGGATGCGGGTAATGAAGTTGATTCCGGCAGAAAACCACATTGTTATTGAACACTACACGGTTAAAGAAGAACAAAAATTTTATGGCGCATCTCGTGAACCCGAACGTTTAAAAGTTTTATCCGTTGACCAATTGGAGAAAATGTCAGGTTGCAACATGGTTGTAGAGTGGACAGGTAATAGCTTCAAAGGCAGGGTTGAACCTGGTAAAGGCTGCATTGTGTTTCGTGACGGCAAAAATACTTATCTAGATAACGAATTTGAGATTGATGCTAAAGAATTTTTCAGCCTCGACCGGGGAAGGGATTTAGACACTAATGAACGTCTGTGGGGTTCTATCGCAGGTCCTTTTCACTTTGTCCGTTGGGGCAATTTTGCCGATGAAGTGAAGGTGTAACAATTGAGGAGTGAGGAATTAAAACTCATAATTCTCCTTAATCTGCTAAGGGTTGTTTGTGCTATGGTTAACCTGTCATTAGGACTCCCTAGCGATCGCCTAAAGACTACCAAAAACATCCACTTAACCCACTATCTCTACCTCAGAATCCTATGCTATTATGGGTTAACTAGCGCCCTATGGCTACTAAGATACCTTAAAAACATTAAAGTAGTTCAGGGAATCCTGGTGTGGCGGCATAGCCAAGTGGTAAGGCAGAGGTCTGCAAAACCTCCACCCCCGGTTCAAATCCGGGTGCCGCCTTAAGGCTTTCAGCCTTTAAGGATAATCTAAAACCAAATAAAAGGCTTTCTTGATATTCAAAGTGATATTCAAAGTCTAAGTCCTCAGAGTATTCTGAGGATTCTTTAGTTAGTGGTAAACCACAGCACAGATAGCCTTAAGCAGGTCTAGGCTGGCTTTACTGTCTGCTATCACCATTACAAAACCATTATGTGTTTTAGAATGCCAACCAGGAGTTTTAAGATTTCCCCAGTACCTTTAACTGGATGAGACAGAAGCTCACCACCATTACAGAAAGATGTGTAGGCTTCTACTTTTCTGAAGCCCTTGGTATCCTCTATGCCATAAGTGAAGGATGTCCAGCCAAGCATACCATCATCCTCAGAGTTAGGGGGGTAGCCAGTTAAGGCATACAGTTTAGCCCCATTATTAGTTACCCCCATAAAGATACTTCTGGCTAGCACAGGGGAACTGGACAGCACTATGGACACCCCTAGCAGCCCTGAGATTATCTTGGTTATCATAAATAGTTTTAAGTACTTGCAGTATTTATAGTAACACTGTTACTTAAGACTGCCACATTAGTTACTAGTTATCCTGGGGGATGCCTGGGGCTGACTCAGGTAGTTTAGGTCAGTTTAAAATACCAGAATGATTGTAAACAGGTTAACCCTATGTACCAGTTTGTCCTGTCAATGTGCCAGTTATAGGTAGCCATAATAACTTACTGAGGCTATAATGGGAGTATACTAAGAAACAAAAAAACAATGAAACTCCCAGTTTTTACCAGAGTGGTTTTAGGTTTAGATGAATATCTAATAGGGCTAGATAAGGAAGCTTTAGAGAATTTATCAGTTATCCCATTGGTCAAGTCAGCAATGAAAACCCTGTATACTTGCTGCGGGTCTAAGTGTGATTTAGGTGCAATATATATCGATACCTGGCCTTGGGCTGAGGGTGAGGAAATCTTCTTGGATGATGAGGAGTGCGAATAATGACTAACCAGAGAACTAACCGGAAAGTCAAGTTGCAGGTATGGCTAACTGAGGAAGAACACCAGTTACTGTCCCAGGCTGCCACTGAAACAGGCCAGGGAATGTCTAGCTATGTCAGGTCTACTGTACTGAAGGCGATCAAGGCTGACTTAGGAATATCCTTAAACACTTCGCAAGTATAAATACTTATTCCTTTAGATATATGTTTAGATTTCTTTAGATTCTCTTAAGGTTTGCAGATGAGAATCAGGGATAACCAGAGGCTGAAACCCTTATTCTACTGTTGAATAACCAAATCTGACAAAATCCTATTAGTAAGGTCAATAAGGATTACTCAGATGGTTAGAACAGCAAAAGTTAACTTCCGCGCTACTGAACAGGAAAGATTAAGGATTAAGGAACTAGCGGCGATCGCTGGATACTCGCAGTCAGAGTATATCAGGTTAGCTGCACTAGGTTTTTTAGTGCAACCCCAAGAAACCAAATAGGGCAACCAGTTCACAGCTAGTTGCCCTAAAGTTCAATATTCACAGTAAACAAACAACCGGGCACTTAGCCCAAGGATTCAAATAATGGGATTTTCTAAAGCATCTTTAGGTAGACACTCTAGCTCCTCTAATGAGGATTATAGCTCAGATACAGATACTCAGTCAAGGTTTGAGGATAATAGTAGCTCTGAATGTGAGAAGTTATTAGCATGGTTGAGATGTGTAGACTTCTTTGCAGTAACAGCCCAGTTGGGTTCTGATAGGTCTAGATGGGCTGATCCTAAAGATGGTAATAGTGGTGTTAGAGCTAGAAAGGAAGCCAGAGCATTTATATTGAAAGCTGATGATAGATCCTATGCTTTCTGGAAAGTATTCGAGGCAGTTTATTCTAAATCATTAGAGCAAGATGCTTGGGCGGGTACTGTTTACTATGATGAGAAGTCCACCACAGTCGGGATGCTGGTAGCCAAGTTAGAACAAGCATTGGAAATGGCTAGACCTAGAACATCTGAGGGCTTCTATGATCGCCAACTGGGTTTATTACTGAAGGATAAAAAGTTTCAGCCAGTTAAGAAATATTTGGATAAGGTTTATAAGGAGTTTTCAGAAAACCTAGTTTACTTTAGACATCTTAGCTTGGAAGAACAGGATCGGATTGTTGAAGAAAAGCGCTTACATAGAGCCGCACAACACTACACAGAGAAACAGATTAGACTTTTACCAGAATGGGATAACTTAGGTGAGATTCTGTTTGGTACTAAAGACCGACTGACTCAGGAAATGATTACTACTTGGCTCTGTGGTGCGGTTAAAAGAGCCTTAGAACCCGGTTGTTTCATGAAGAGAGCCTTGATCATCAAAGGTGATCAAGATGCGGGTAAGTCTGCCTTTGTTAGCAAGCTGGCTAAGTTCTGGGGTACTGAGCTACCCTCTGGGACTTCGGACATGGACTTCATTAGATTCTGTACCCGGACATGGATTATGGAGTTGGCCGAGTGCGATCGCTTGTTCAAAGGTAAAGAGGCTAGCATCCTTAAGCAACAGTTATCAACCACTGTAGATAAGTACACTCCAAAGTATAAGGAAGCTGATGAGATGTCAGTTACCCCAAGGGTTACAGTGTTCATAGGCACAACTAATAAGTCTCAGTTCCTTGTGGATGATACAGGTAATAAAAGGTATTGGGTTGTGGATATGGCTGATGATTGGAAACTACCTTTGGCTTGGCTAGATGCGAATGTAGATCAGCTATGGGCTACTGCTTATCATAAGTTAGCTAATGGACATCCTACAGACTTAAGTAGAGACAGCCAAGCCGCATCAGAGGCTAGAAACAGAGATTATATGGTCGAGGGTTCATGGGTTGAGCAACTAGAGACTGTGCTAGCCACTGCCACCAAAGATGGTACTAAGGCGATCGCATTTAAGCTAGTTGATCTCATGTCAGCCATGAATATTAGGTATGAAAACCAAGGGAAGAATAAGGTGGCAGTACAAGCCAGCCTTAAGCAACTGGGTTATGACCAGAGACAGATGAAGGTCAAGGGTAATAACTCTAGATATTATGCTCTAACTGATGCTGTGAAGCCTAAAGTATCTAAGTTTGATCCGCAGACAATGCAATGGTTATTTATGGATTCCCAAGAGTAACAAAGGTAGCAGGAGGTAGCAGAAAGGTAGCAACAGTTGCTACCTCTGAAATCCTTACAGGGGTTGGCTTCACAGCCAAAGGTAGCAAAGTAGCATATATTTTCTCTAAAAAAAGGGATAGAGAATAGTATAGGACTTTTTAACATCAAAACCACTGCTACTTTGCTACCTTTTGGTTAGAACCCATACAGGATAAGGGTTTTAGAGGTAACAAACTATTGCTACCTTTTGTTACCCTTCTGCTACTTCTGTTACCAGGGATAACAGAGAAACCCCTTAGATGTTGAGTCCGACCCTGATAATCACCTAATCAACATCACAGGTATCTAATAACCCTGCATTATGGCTTTCCTGTACTGCTTTTGCAAAAGCAGGGGTTCCAATAGCAGCAAAACTAAAGTGATTTAGTGATGAGTCTAGTTCTTTTAAGCCTTCTGGAGGTAATACCTTCGCTATTTCTGGATAATCAGAACTCCTGAAGCCAGAACTAGACCACCAACTGATACCAAAAGGGGTTCTATCAAATGTCTGGACAACCTCTTGATTGTCTGTAAATAAGATGTAGTTTAGCTTCCCATCTATACCCCTGTACTGAAACACCCAAGCGCCTAAAGCTAACCCCAGGTTATATACTTTGCACTGGTTTCTGTCAAAGGGTTTCTTAGACTCTACCTCCTCTGATGGTTTCTCTGATTGGGCTTGAGTTTGGGGCTGTTCCTCTATACTAGGTCGATCTGTTTTAGATGTGCTTATTTGAATCAGTATGTACACTAAAAGACACAACCCTGTGACACCTGTGACAGTAGCTATTGTGGCAACTAACCGCTTGAGGTGGTTCTCAATAAGGTCTAAGTATTTATCTAGCATTAAACTTAATGGTATTTAATATTACTTCTCTCAGTCTATTCCGGTAAATAGCCGAGGTCAAGGATACCAATCACCCAAGACTAATACAGATACAACCAAGACCCCAAGGATACCCAGATGACCCCTAAACAGCTAGCTTTAGCCCCCTAGAATCCACAGTAAATCCCTTAAGGTACAGATTGCCTCTGAGGGATTTTTAATGGCTTCTGGGGCTTCTAAAGTGGCAATCCTAAGCAGGGCTGCTAGAGGCTAAGAAGTCCTAATGATAGTACTTTTATTAGGACTTCCAAGTACCTATGGCTTCTGTGGTTCCTATGGTTTTCTTAGTGTCCATTAGGCACTTAGAGACAACCTGACTGATTATCTGTAGAACTTACTTCTACAACTGATATGTCTAATCTGATTCAAATGGCTAGAGAGGTTGGTGCAACCGCCAAGGGTAAATGTAGACCCGCAACTAACATCATCAGTATTATCAATGACCAACCAAGGCAGCAGAAGGATAAGCGCCTGATGGTTCCTATTAGCCATGAGGAACTGGAAGCAGCCCATAACTTTGCGGGTTCCCTTGGTGTCTCTACCAGCTATCTGGTTAGAGAGCTACTCAAGACCGCGATCGCTGCACAAGATTTATCTGCTAACTAACCTAAATAGCCAAAGCTCCCAAGGTATGTCCAGTACCAGAGGGAGCCATCAAGAAAACATTACAGGGAGATACAACTCCCAAGGAATAACTAAAATGTACAGCAAAAACTCTGAATATAGATATTATAGCACACTTGGTAAGATTTGTGTAGTCCCTAGACCTACTTTGGTAAGTTTTAATGCTACCAATGGTCAGCCAGTCTCGGTTAACTACCCTGATAATAACTGCTATTCCCTGATCAAGTACAAATACTTCTATGACCTTAAAGGTATCCAAGTAGTAGATTATCAAAGAATAAAACCTGCCTTGGTGGTTTATAAGTTGGCTGATGGGTCATTGCTAGCGGCTACACCTGAAGTTATCGAGGCCTCTCAGGTTAACCACACCTCTGGTTATCATAGTCAGTGCTACATAACCAAGATTAGCAGCCTACAAGTGCTAAATAAGCTACCAGATGAGGATGAAGCCTACACCTTTGATTTTACTAACTAGTAGCCAGTTTAGCTCATGGGTGGCAATGGCTGGTTAGGGTTAGCTAACTACCACCCAAAGAATCCTTATGCTGTGATCGCTGGACTCAGGAAGACCACAGAATATGCTAGCCTGAAGTTACATAACTTACCTAACTAGTTACCTAACCTAAAAGAGATATTATGCCAAGTATTAAGCCTAAGTTTCAAGTGGTTGTTTCAGAGGCAGAGAAGGTAATCATAGAGTCAAAAGCCAAACTTACTGGCAAATCTGTCTCTAGTTTCCTGAAGGATTTAGCACTTAGTTATGATCAGATTACACAACCAGTTACCCAACCAGACCTAAAGGTTACTCAACTGGAACAGCAAGTAATCATTATGCAAGCCCAGATATCTGATATCAACCAAAAGTTATGTAACCTACCTAACTTATTACCTAACCTTGAAAGAGAGAGCATAGGAGTTCAGTTACTTAGTAAGAAGCTTGGGATGCCTCAAGATATACTCAGGCAGTGGGCTAAGGATGCCTATCAGTCCTCAGAGGAAATGTTAAGTGTAGGGTGGAACTTAGCCAATAGGGATAAACAGGGGGAGCCTTGGTATCCTATGAGTACTTCAGGGGGCATTTGGCAAAGAACCAACCCTACACCAGAGCATGAAGAGGTTACACAACCTATCCAACCAGTTACATACTCTGAAGAGACAGAGAGTACCTTAGATAACTTGGAAGTTCCCCAGGTTAGCCTTGAAACATCCCAGGAACCCTTAGTGCTTACCAGAGCTGAGTTAGCCCAGAGGTTTACCAAGACACCAAAGGAAGCCCAGACCCTTGCAGCAACTCTTTCTACATTAGGGGGAGCCAAGATGAAGATGAAAACCATAGCAGATTGGACAGCCAAAAAAGATCCTGAAGGGCTAACCTGGGAGCCAATAGATGAGACTAGGGAATATTGGAGACAAGTAAACCCAGTAGACTAACAACAAAACCCCTGAAATGATCCGGGGGTTCTTCATAGGTTAACCAGTTTACTAGAGTTCTGGAAGGTTTAGGGGTACTGTGTTACCCGCATAGTGCTTCAGAATAATCTCTGGGCTGTTACCAACTAACTTGGCCACTGTGGAGACTGTTAACCCCTCAGCCAGCATTAGGGTAATAAAGGTGTGCCGGGTGTTATATGGGCATCGATAGCGCTCGATTTTACCAGCATCTAATAACCCCTGGATAACTCCATTGTAGTTTTTATTACTTGTCCTGCCCCCTTTCCAGACCTGAGTAGAGAATCTAGTATTGCTGATTATTCCCCCAGTTGGACTAGTGAATACTTGTGATTCTAGGCTGATATCCTGGGGCTTAATGGATAACAATAGTTCCCTAACTTGGGTGTTACAGGGAAACTTCCTAGCCTTGCCAGTCTTAGTACCCTTCCTAATATTTAACTGGCTATCATAGGACTCACAGAAGTTAATCTGTGTGCATTCAGGGTTAATATGTTTCCATTGGATAGCGATCGCTTCACCAGTCCGGCAACCAGTCCAGAATAGGAACTTAACAAAGGGGGCATAGTGCGCCCTGGTAGTCTCAAATGCCTGGATGATGTTATTCATCTCCTGTTTGCTAAATGGGTCAATGGCATCTGAATCATGCTTTGGTAACTTGATGTCCTCTGACATCCCGGCAAAGGGGTTATCCTTAGCCAGACCTGACCCCATAGCCCATTTACAACAGGCTGCTAGGTAGGTTAGTACCCTCTTGGCAGCATTGGGGGACAGTTGGGTTAACAGGTGATCTCTGATTGCGATCGACTGGCTTAAGTCCTTTGTCGGTAGCCCCTTAATATGATTAGTGTACTTTCTGGCATAATCGCGCCTATATGTGGTAGAGGCTAGCTGCGGTTTCATATAGACACAGTATTGCTCCCATAACTCCAGGATGTCTGTCTGTGGTGTTTTGGGGCTAACCAGGGTTAACAGAGGTTTTCTGTAGCTCTCTAGTTTCTCTTTGTAGCGCTTAAGTGTTGGGTCAAGTTGCCCTGTGATTATCTCCTCTTCTATCCAGTTAGCAACTGAATCCACTCGCCGCCTATTAATATCATTTGAATCTAACCCAGTACTAATGATAACTTGTTTACCCAGTGGTGTTACTGACCTGGGTAATCTCAGCCTTAGCTTACCCCTGAACTCCTCAACACCTACATTACCCCTGGCTGTTCTAGCTGTCTTGGCTATACCCATTTGAATATCTCTAACCTCTATCTCCCTATGATGATATTCATTTTGATATTCAAAGTCAAGCGATTATTGCTAGATTGTTCACTGCATGGGCATTTTTGAAGCCAAAGGGTACACAGTACCGGTCTGCAAAACCTCCACCCCCGGTTCAAATCCGGGTGCCGCCTTAAAATAAATATAAGCATTACAGGGCTTCTAAGCCCTTTTTTAATGCGAGTTATAGGGCAATACAGTTCAGTTAAGCATCTCTTTCTTCTCTCTGTGTCGCGCCAGTTGCTATAACGGGGGGAACCCCCGCAACGCACTGGCTTCTCTGCGCCTCTGCGGTTAGTTAAAAAAATTGGCTTTGACAAAGAGTTTTAACCTTAACTGAACCGTATTGAGTTATAGGGATTGTTTCCAGAGCCTCCTAACTCCTGCCTTCTTTGTAATTTTGGGTAGTTTGGGGTAAAACTGGGGTAAATATGTAAGGCTTAGGTCGTCTGATAAAAGCAGATTTTGTACTAGTAGAATTTACGCACCAGCATCATAGATACTCCCTTGTCCAGAATAGTTCTCATAAATGTGCTGATAAACTTCCTGACATTTCTGTTCATACAGTTCAGCAGAATAACTCTGAGGTAATCTATCCAAATTATCCTTAATCGCCACTTCTACTGATGCTCTGGTTTGCTGTCTCTTCTTCCAATCCAAAACTAACTTCTCTTTTTTAAGAGTTTTTAATAGTTCTTTAGCAACTTGTTTGACTTCCTGTTCCTCTTGCTTAGTCAGTTTAATTTCTGGTTTAGTCAAGAAGTCAAAAATTGCTAATTCTTCTTCAGTAAGATTTTGCGCGATCGCTCTTTTATCTTCAACACCCAATTCCTGAGCAAAATTAATCAAATCATTGAAGAATATTTGCACGTTGCGTGAGTCAGCATTGTGTTCTGCTATCATCTGCTGGAATTTCTCCAGGTAGCCCATGCGAGTTTTATTTAACTTCAGCATCTGCTGGAGTTTTTGCGCGATCGCAGTTTTGAGTTTTTCTGTCTCTGTTCTCTGGTAGTCAGTACTAGCAAATTTATTTTTTAAGGCTGCAAAGTCGATTTTGCTTAAGTCGATGCGTTGACTGTGAGATTCCTGAATCACAAACTCGCCAGCAGTGATGGACAAATCCAACAGTTCTTCCACTTCGGACATCACTTCGGACACATCAACTTCTGGTACTTCTGCCAGAATTTGGTCTTTGATTACCTGCAAATGAGCATTGATAAGAGTAAACTCATTAGCACCAGCATCTGGAAGAATGGCTTTGTAAAGTTTGTTAACGTTACCTGTTAGAGAAAGATAAGTTTTTTTGGCATGATCATTAATAATGATGGATTCTACTGCATCTGCCCAAAATTTGGTGCGTGCAAAACCTTGTGCTGACTCCAGTACAGCAAAATCAATGCCTTTTTGCGTACAGAATGTTGTGGTTTGGGCGATCGCTTCTCTCAATTGTGCCACTAAAGCTGTTTTAGCTTTAACTGGGGTATCCCCTTCTTGAATACTACCACCAGATGCAGAACCATAAATAGCTAGTGCTTTCTGTAAATCTCGGAAGACACCAATATAATCAACTATCAGTCCATTTATTTTACCTGGGAAGACACGATTTGCTCTGGCAATCGTTTGCATCAGACTATGGTTCTTCATCGGTTTGTCTAGGTAAATGGTGGAACAACTGGGGACATCAAATCCAGTCATCCACATAGCGCAGACAAATATAATGCGTAGGGGATGAGATGCATCTTTGAATTTTTCATCCAATGGGGGAGATTCACTCACTAACCTTTGACGGTGAGGAGTGATATCTAATTCTTTTTTCTGAAATACTTCTACTTCATTTTGAGACTGAGATATGACTACTGCCATATCTGTTTCTTCCATATATTTAATAGTGACTGATAATTTTTTTTGTTCAAATTCGCTTAAATTAAACTGAGCAATTTGATTTTTAAACTGTTGCAAGTGTTCTTGCCAGTAGTGCTGAACTTTATTGTACATTTTGACAGCAGTAAATCTGTCAATGCTGACAATCATTGCTTTACCTTGATAACCTCTACCCAACAAATGGGTGACAATATCTTGAGCAATTTTCTCTAATCGGTCATCTCTGGTAATTAATTGATATTCTCTGGCACATTGTCTTTCTAATTTCTTCTCTTCCTCCTCATCCAGTATTGCAGATTCAATGATTTCTGCCATATTTTCATTGAGTGCATCATTGGCGAGTTGCAATTCGGGAATTCTGTTTTCGTAGTAGAGGGTAACTGTGGCGCTATCTTCTATTGATTCGCGGAAGTTATAAATGCTGATGTAATCACCAAAGGTTTTTTTGGTTTCTTGTTCTCCTAGCATTAGGGGTGTACCAGTGAAACCAATGAATGCTGCATTGGGTAAGGCATTTCTCATGTTGAGAGCAAATGTGTCATATTGACTGCGGTGTGCTTCATCTGCAATCACGATAATATCTGACCTATTTGAAATTATCGGGTAGGTTCCGCCTTTTTCGGTGCGGAATTTTTGAATCATCGTGAAAATGTAGCGATGATCTTCATGCAGGAGTTGTTTGAGGTGTTCTCCACTTTTAGCGCGGACATTTTTTTCTATTTCTGTCACAGCACCAGCATAGGCAAAGTTTTTGTATATTTGTTCGTCTAAATCTTCTCTATCGGTGATAATTACAAAAGTCCAGTTTCCATAGAGTTTTCGCACAACTTTTTGGGAGAAGAAGACCATTGAATAACTTTTACCGCTACCTTGGGTATGCCAAAATACTCCTAATCTGCCTTGGTTGGATTTAATTTCTGTTACTGCGGTAACTGCTTGGTTAACTCCTAAATATTGGTGATTTTTGGCAATGATTTTAACTAAACTGCCTTTGGCAGAATAAAAGAAGATAAAATTTTCAACTAAATCCAGTAATTTGGTAGGTTCACAAGTTCCTCTAATAATGGTGTCTAGAGAAATTATCCCTTCTTCCCCTTCAGAATTTATCTTTTTCCACTCAGCAAAATGTTCCCATTTGGCAGTTAAGCTACTAATGCGACTTTTTGTACCATTGGAGAGGATGATAAATGCGTTGTACCAAAAGAGTTGGGGGATAGTTTGTTTGTAATCTGCGAGATTATTTTTATAGGCAAGTTCTAAACGTTGGTGATGTGCTTTTAATTCAATGAATATTAAGGGTAAACCATTCACAAACCCGATTAAATCTGTTCTTCTGGTGTAAATCTCTCCTGTAACCCAGAATTGGGAAGCGAGAAAAAAGTTATTATTTTCTGGGTGATTCCAGTCAATGACTTTGACTGTTTCTGCTTCGTCTTCACCCTCATCATTTTTAAAACTGACTTTTACTCCATCTTTGAGGAGTTGATAAATTTCTGCATTCGCATTGGCTAAACTCAATGTATTTCTATCACGAGTTAATTCTTCAATGGCAAGTTGGATAGTTTCTGTGGGTAAGTCAGGGTTTAAGTTTTGTAAAGCTGACTGGAGTTTGGGAATTAAAACTACCTCACCCTTTGTCTCTCTCCCCAGTGTGCTGTTTGTACCAAAGGTTTCATTGTAACAGTTGGCTGTTTGCCATTGCAGTTGAGAGAATAGGTTAATAGTGGCATTCTCTAACGCTGCTTCTGAGTCTGGGTGAGGTGGACGCATAGGTATGGAGTATCGATTTACTCCATTTTTAACTCAAAAATTTGGTGTTGGCGATTGAGGGGGTGATTTTCTCACGCACAGTTGCAAAAGCTCAACCCAATCTACACAGATTGCAATACTGCGTAGGTTTTGCCCAAAAAATAAAAATGTGTAGGTTGGGTTGAGGAACGAAACCCAACATTTGGCGAGGTTTGTTGGGTTTCGCAAAGCCTCAACCCAACCTACGAATATTCTTAACCGAGCAGTATTGACACAGCTCGTGGTGCGACAAAGTTTGAAGTACTTCAACAAGGAGCATCCCAATTTTGCTTAAATCTTTTCCCTCACCCCCAGCCCCTCTCCCAAAGATGGGAGAGGGGAGACATAATTCTAGTTCCCCTTCTCCCATCTTTGGGAGAAGGGGTTAGGGGATGAGGGCTCTCAAGGTTTTTGCACATTTGAGATGCTCCCCCTCAACACGACTTTTAAGTACTTCAACACGATATTCAAGTACTTCAACACGACTTTTAAGTACTTCAACACGACTTTCAAGTACTCCAACACGACTTTCAAGTACTCCAACATGACTTTCAAGTACTTCAACACGACTTTTAAGTACTTCAACACGACTTTTAAGTACTCCAACACGACTTTTAAGTACCTAAATACGACTTCCAAGTACTTAAATACGATGTTGAAGTACCTAAATACGATGTTGAACGACTTTTACAGCAGATTGCAAGTTGGTTAGTGGTTTTATTGGGTGACTATTTTAATTCTGCTAATGGGCGAATAGCAAGAACTGCATCGCTAGGCATTTTTTCTACTGCTGACATGGGAACGGTAAAAACAGCGATAGAGTCACCTGCTGCATTAAACACTTCTAATATATAGCCATCTTCTCCATCGCTTGGATGAGTCACATAATCAATTAGCATGGCGACATCACCCTGTTTGAGGTTGTATTCTGGGAAATCACGACGGAGAGCAACATACTGATATAGTTCCAATTTGATCATAATTATATTTGTAATTGACTAAGCTGCTATGTCCTCTGTGGTGATGTCTAGGTGTTCTACATCGATTTCTCCTGAGATGAGTTTGGGGAGAAGTAAATCACGGGTTTGGCAGAGATTCTCATTTCTCTTGATAAGATTTTTTTTCAATTTAAATAAGGGGTCAACATGGCTATTAAATTGTTCAAGTATTGGAGATGGAGGAATTACTACTGATAAACCGTGAATATCGTTTCTGTTAAGAGTTGGAACTGCTGCACCAGAGTTATATTGTTCTAAACCTAAACTACTTAATAAGTAAAATGCATATATTGGGGTAACTTTACGAAACTCTTTTACCCATAGAGTTGTATTCAAAGCCCAAAAATCTTCATCAACATACATTACAGTTCCTAGTGAGCCACTTCGACCTGTAATTACACATGGAGTTTTAATCTTTGCATCATTATGCCATCCAGTAATTCCTGTAGCTGCATAAACGGGAACATTTCCCTGTTGCCGTGTTTTAGTTGGTAAATCAAATCCTCTCTGCAAAATTAAAGCATCTTCTAGCTTTCCTATCCACCCTTCAGGAATTAACCCCAATTCAGAATCAACCATTTTGGTGTGTTCATGACCAGGGAACCGGAATTTGACAAACCACTCATGGTAGAGGGTTTGTGCCATTTCTTCTAATATTTTGATGCGTCTTGTGTTGTTTTCTATTAGGTCATCATACCCTGAGAGTATAGCGGCTATTTTCTTCTGAGTATTAATTGATATTATTGGAATTTGCATCCTTTTTATGTGTGCAGGTCCAAAATTAGGTTGTTGGCAACCAATAATAAAGCTTTCTATTTGGTTCCTAAAAAAAGATGAGCATAAAAAATAATATAAAAAATTAGCATCTAATAATTCTTCCCATAGAGGACGAAATCTAATTACACTCGTATTCATCACTAAGGGAAGATGATTTTGTTGGATTCTCCCAACTTTGCCATAGCTCCATCCAGAACTAGAAACAACTATATCACCAACTTCAATAGCAAAGTGCTTATACTTTTTATCAAATTCCTCTAGAGAAATATATCTCTCAGAATTTGATATATCTATTGTTCCGTCTAAAAGTATGTTTTTTACATTGATTACTTTAATTCCTGAATCAGTAAACTGTGATGTTCTTAATCCAGGACCTTCTTGGAAATAAACATAATCAGGGAAATAAGCTAGTTTCCAATCTTGAATAAATAAACCAAAATTTGTTTGAGTTACAGGTTTTTTCATACAATACTATCCAATAATTCAATTACATTCTCTGTTTTGTAGGATGTGTTATTCCGAATGCTAACGTACCATTCTATATTTTCGGTGCGTTAAAACTAAAGTTTATAACGCACCCTACGAGATTTAAGCCTATAAAAATCAGCTTTTCTAGCTTGTATGTACACCGGAACTTTCTTGTGAAAAAGTAATTACTCATTCCTATACCTCACGCGCTTTTTGAAATCTTTCGAGTATTTGCATCACTACAGTTTCACCATCTAAACCTTCGCCGCGCTCAAGTTCTGCAATTGCGACATCAACTTTTTGCCGAGTTTCTTCTACCCATTCCTGATACTCTTTATCCCGTTCTTCCAGCAACTTTAATGCTTTACTAATCACTTCCTCAGCATTTGCAAATCTACCACTTGCAATTTGCGCTTGAATAAATTGCTCTACTTCTGGTTTGAGTGTGATATTCATAACTATTACCTCAGCTAAAAAATTGAATGCATTAACTTTGTTCTAACAACATCGCCACATTCTCTGCAATTCTCTCCTCTAACTCCCTCGCTTCCACATTCAAAACTTCCAATTCCTCATTCAACTCCTCCAACCTCTCAGCAAAATCAAAATCATCCACTACCCGTTCCGCAACACCTACATAACGTCCAGGGTTTAAACTCCATCCCTGCGCTGCAATCTCTTCTAACGTTGCTACCTTACACAGTCCAGGTATATCAATATATTCTCCTTCCGGGAATTTCTCATCCAGCAAAGCTTGACTTCCATCGCTAGTCTCTACTGCTTCACCTCTGTACAACCTGACAATATTCGCCAAAAATTCAATCTGTTCGGCGCTAAACTCCCGATGCGCTCGATCAATTTGACGGTAAATGTGCCTAGCATCAAGAAATAATACCTTATCCCTGCGGATAGTATCTGCTTTCCCCTTATCCAAAAACCACAAGGTACAGGGTAAAGTAACAGTGTAGAAAAAATTAGAACCAACAGCAATCATCACATCCACTGCATGAGATTGGATGAGTTTCTGCCGAATTTCTAACTCAGTACCTCGCGCATCACTGGCAGAATTAGCCATGACAAATCCTGCCCTACCTCTGGCATTTAATGCACTCCAGAAAAAATGAATCCACAGGTAATTACCATTATCTGCCTTAGGCATCCCAAATGTACTAACACGCGGATCTCCTTTGATTTTTTCTTTGTCCACCTTGTCTACATTAAAAGGTGGATTAGCCATCACAAAGTCAAATTTGCTAACTGACTCGTGAATGTCTTCATAATAAGTATTACTCTGCCGAATATCTCCTGCAAGTCCATGTACGGCTAAGTTCATTCTGCACAAGCGCACAGTTTCACCTACTTTTTCCTGTCCATAAATACTAATTTCCGTACTGGGATTTTTCTTGTGCCTTTCTACAAAAGATGCACTTTGGACAAACATACCACCACTTCCACAAGCCGGGTCATAAATTCGTCCATGATAAGGTTCGATTACTTCCACAATCAGTTTTACTACAGAAATAGGAGTAAAAAATTCTCCCCCCTTCTGTCCCTCACTCATAGCAAACTTACCCAAGAAGTATTCATAAATCTTCCCGAAAGCATCACCTGATAAATCTATTCCTAATTCGACTTTGTTAAAGTTTTTCAGCAAGTCAAATAACAGATCATTTTCGAGGCGATTATAAGTTTTGGGGAGAATATCCTTTAATTCTTCATTTTCTGCTTCAATGGCACGCATGGCATCATTAATTCCCTTGCCAATGTCTGCGCTTCCTGGTAAATTCAGCAGTGTAGAGAATCTGGCAGCATCAGGCAAGTACATTACACCCTTGGCTTGGTAGTCTGCTTTGGTAATCCCCCGTCTTCTACTACCTATATTTTTGAGTTCTTCCTCAGCATGGGTAAATTTCCAATCAGCGTACCGGAGGAAGACTAACCCCAGTACGGGGATAGAATACTCACTAGACTTTAGCTTGGAGTTAGCGCGTAACTCATCAGCTGCTTCCCATAAACGTTTCTCCAAGTCAGTAGTATTAGCAGGCATAGACAGACATCACATTATCAAATCTACTCATCATAGAATATGTTTGTGTTTGTTACCACTTGTGATCTACCAACTTGAAAAGGAATCAATAAAGAAGAATTCAGAAGTCAGAATTCAGGAGTCAGAATCAATCAGTCGGGGATGGGAGCATCTCACTTTCGTAGAAAGCCTAAACCTCACCCCAGCCCTCTCCTTATTAAGGAGAGGGAGCAGGAATCTTGTTTTTCATCTGGTGTATTTGCAAAACTGAGATGCTCCCGTCGGGGATTCAGACCCGCGACTGAATTGTTGCACCACCAAATTGAAAATTTAGTGGGGGTCTTAAACCCATCTATTCATCTGCCAGTCGTACAGAAAACATTGCTGAATTCTGACTCCTGACTCCTGAATTCTGTTTCGATAAGATCAAACCTCACCCTCAATCCCTCTCCTTACTAAGGAGAGGGAAGCCGGAGGCAGGGTGAGGTTTTATATTTAATTTGACCCACTTAATTACTTACCTGTTGTTTGCATTTGCTAACATAAAAAAATTGGCGTTGCTCCATTCCTCTGCCCCCAATCCCTACGGCGTTGGTGTCTGTTGCTCGATAGCAGAACTTGGCGGAATCTCCTCAAGAGGAATCAGGGCTTCTATAACTGACTTCACAATTGGCGCGGCGACAGTAGCACCATAGGCACTTTCTCCTTTTGGCTCATCCACGAGTGCAAACACTACATAGCGAGGAGATTCCACGGGCAAAATAGCTACGAAGCTGGTCATTCTAGCACCCTTGATGTAGCCGCCAGAAGGACTAGCTTTTTGGGCTGTACCAGTTTTACCAGCAATGCGATATCCCGGAATTTGTGCCACCTTGCCAGTGCCTTCAGTAACAACAGTTTCCATCATTTCCACAACCTTTTGAGCTGTTGCGGCTGAGAAAATTTGGCGGGGGGTGGTGCGAGTGGGTGAATCATGCATCTGCCCTTTACTATCAATCAGCCCCCGAACTATATGGGGTGTTACCAACTTACCGCCATTGGCTAAAGCACCGTGCATTTGCACTAGCTGTAACGGTGTCATGGAAAAGCCTTGTCCAAAGGAAGTAGTAGCTGCTTCAATTGGCGAAGCGATAAATTCTTCTTGACTTTTGAGCCGGCCGCCAACTTCAAAAGGTAAATCTGTATCAACTTTTTGTCCTAGCCCCAAACGTTCTAGCCAGTTGTAGTAGATTGAAGGCTTTAAACGTTGGATAATTTGCACCATGCCAATGTTGCTAGAATGTTGCAGAATTTGAGCGATGTTGATCCGCCCGTAACCATTGTTCTCAGCATTTTTAATAGTGTAATTAGCTACTTGAATAGAACCGGAGTCATTAAACATATCATCTGGTTTGATGACGCCATTTTCCAGAGCGATCGCCACATTCAAAGGCTTAAAAGTCGATCCCGGTTCATAAAGATCCGCCACCGTCCAGTTTTTAAATAGCGAAATATTAGCTTTAGCGTATTCATTAGGGTTATAGGTAGGTTCAGAAACGAGGGCGAGTAAGGAACCATCCAACGCATCCATCACAATTACCGCTCCACGTTTGGCGTCAAACTTCTGCATCTGTTGTTTGAGCGCAGTCCGAGCAATTCGTTGCAGGCGGCTATCGATAGTGAGTTGCAGTTGCAAATCATCAAAATGTAGAAAACCTTCAGGGGCATGATCAGGCATCAAGTCCCCATTACCCGACCGACTGAGCCGCATAGTTTGCACAGGACGTTCTAGCAACTTCTCTTGAGAGTATTCCACACCTGCTTGACCACGACGGTCAAGATTCACATAGCCCACCACATCAGCAACCAAATCATCTGAGGGGTAATATCGGGAGTATTTTTGAATCCACTCCAAGCCATTTAAGCGCAAAGAGATAATGCGATCGATAATTTCTTCCGGTAGAGCTGGGGCAAGTATAATTCCGCTTCTTTTGCCTTGAAAAGTTTTCACCAATTCAGCAGGATCTTTTGCCAAAATTGGGGCAAGTCGCTCTGCCATATCTTCATTAGACTTATCAAACAGCTTGGGATGAGCGTACAAAGTATATACAGGACGGTCAATCGCCAACAGATTACTATTGCGATCAACCACCGGGCGACGGGGCATAAAAGGTCGCAAATTTACCATTTGCTGGTTTCGCGCCTGCTCTGTTAATTTTCGCCCCTTGACAATTTGTAGGTTATACAAGTTGATACTCAACCCCAACCCTGCTGCCATTAATACACCCCATACTATAAACAGTCGGGACTTGGTGTTGGATGTTTGGTTTTGGATATTAGAGGCTAATTTTCCCAAAAGCCCTCGTTTATAATCCTTCTGTCGCCTTGTAAGTGTTGGATTCCGAAACTTTCTGAATTTTGTTTTGCTTGGTGACTTCTGCACATCTGTTCGCTCGACAGTATGGTTTAATTACTTGAAAATTGCTGTAAATCTGACTTTGTGAATTACGAATTACGAATTACGAATTAGTATCCCAGTGGCGAGAGTGTTTGCTGTTGCGTTTGAGAATTTGGCGTTGTGTTAGACGATGCTGGCTTAGAACTATGAGATGCTGGAGGCAAGAAAATCATCCCTTGAGGATTCGGCGATACCAGCCCTGTTGTTGGTTGTTCTGCTTCTTGGGCCATTTTATTTGTCAGCGTCGCGTTGGTTGTCATTAGCAGTCGCTCATGACGTTGGAGGCTTTGCAGTCTGCGATATGACTGACTCCAAAGCTCTTGGGAATATACCGTCCAGCCATAAACAGCAAGTGTCGAGGCTACTAACAAGAATGCCAAAACTGTCGAATAACGATGAAAGGTGTACAAGCGCAGTAACCACAAAGGTGTCGCTGGTGTCGCTCCCGAATTAGGCATTGTGGGAAGGGGAAGAAAACCTACCCTCGGAGGCTTCTGGTTCGCACTCGACTGTTCATTGAGATTTGGTACTTGTCGTCTACCCAACTCTTTCACCGATTTGGGCATAACGGCCTCATTTGTGGGAGAAACCGCGAGATTTTTCGAGGAATGCTGTTGTCTTTGAGAGGATACTGGTGTAGAAGCGCTCCGTGCTGCTGACTCCATACGCGCAGAGCGTCGCCTCCCTAAAGAAAGGATAGAATCTTGCCGGAACCAATTACCTCTTGTAGAAACAGCAGATTTACGAGCAACTACCATAATTTTTTTTAGATGGGAAATACTGTACTTTCGATTGATTGTTTTTGCTGAGGTTAAAGTCACCTTTTCTGGAACAAGCACACATAACAGACTACACTCTTTTAACTATTCTGATAGGTAGCTGTATCAATGTTTGCAATCAGCGATTAGCAACTGGACAGCTTGTCCTTTAGGTATCGCACCTAAAGTATGGCAACGCGGGGCAGCAAGATGCAATACTCTGCGAAAAAAATAAAATTTTTTGCTATGATAACTCGGTTTGCTAGAAAACTTGGTTATTTCCGTTTTGCTCCTGAGTTAAGAGAAACTAATCAGATGGCTAGATGATGTGTAATCCCAAAAATAATACGCCAAAGGATTGTTTTTTTAAGTATGTAATCTCGCAGCCTTAAAAAAAAGCAATAAATACGGTATCGTATTCAACAGGCGAAAAATTGTTCTAGCCACAATTGGTGAAAGAGGAGTTATGAAAACAAAAATCTTTGGTTTGGCTCTAATGTTAAGTCTGGCTACAATGCTTGGAGCCTGTGAAGGTGGTGGTGATGGTGCTGGTACCACTAGTACTCCCGCTGCTACAGGTGAACCAACTGATGCACCTCCTGCTGGGTCTACCCCTGCCGCTACTACAGCACCTACTCCCGCAACTACTCCCGCAACTACTCCCGCAGCTACTCCTAAATAAGGCATCTATCAGCTTTAGTTTAAATCATACCCAAAACAGCTTATTAACAAGGCTCGTCACCACATAGCTGGAATTAATTAGGTTAACGTAAAAACCTATATCTTTCTATTGGTGTATCAGAAGCCCAGAGTTTGCTCAAATATCAGCTAAGTAGGGCAGCAAGTAGAGGACACGGGTGATGAGGGTTACGTCCTCAACCAAGTATCCGCCGGAAATTCTCGCCTGACCAAATCTTCTTCCCCAAGTCAAAGGAAGTTGAGTTACGTGAATCTAAGCTGTTTTGTGGGTAAGGTAATTCCCTGATTTGGTATTTGGAATGGCTTATACTCCTAAGTTTTGAGAGGGTAAAAGAATTCATTACGATCGCACGCTGGCAATTGCTCCTGAGCATTCCCTGTAGTCTATTCCATATCAGAAGAGACCTGGTAATGTCCCTTGATATTGCCAGATTTTTATTTTTATTGGGCATGGGGCATTAGGAAAACAGATTTTCATGCTGCGTTGTGAACGCAGTTCAGGAGATGGGGAGAGTTAAAGCGAGAAAGGTAGTAAAATTTCTGAGCTTGACTGTGATTATTGCAAGTTTTTTTGCGTTAAGTAACTATTGGGGGTTAGTGGTAATAGCATTACCGCCACCAGAGGATACACCAGAAGAAATATTACGCACTAAAATTATCATAGAAGCGCGATCGCCTATTGATGGAAAATTCCTAACAGCTGCCGAATACATCCAATTGCAAGCACAGCTGCAAGAAGCCCCGCCACCAAAACTAGACCCCAAAATTCGGGAACAGATTTTCTTGCTTCGCCTACGTAAAACGTTATTTCAGTTTTTCCCATTTTTAAATTTTTGATAAATTACTCAAGGGTCAAAAGTCAAGAGCTTTCCCCAATGCCCCATGCCCAATGCCCCATGCCCAATGCCCAATGCCCCATGCCCAATGCCCAATGCCCCATGCCCCATGCCCAATGCCCAATGCCCCATGCCCAATGCCCAATTCTGATGTAGGATAACGGTGACGACAAAATTGCAAATAAATGTAAAGAATATATAGATATTAAGAAAGTAGATTTAGTCAATCACGTTATTTCACTTAGGTAGCTTCATGTCCATGACCACGATCGCCCCTGAACAGGTTAACAGCATCGTTTGGAATCAGCATAACGATCCCTTTGAAATACTAGGTTCTCATCCCATAGAACAAGACGGCAAAACTGTCTGGGCTGTGCGGGCTTACCTACCAAATGCAAGTGCCGCATGGGTAGTTATTCCCGAACAACGGAAGGAATACCCAATGGAAACAGTGCATCATCCCCACTTTTTTGAATGCACGATTGAAACCGCAGAACTGGCAAACTACCAGTTACGGATTAAAGAGGGTGAACATGAGCGTGTCACCTATGACCCTTACGCTTTCCGTTCTCCCCATTTGACAGACTTTGACTTGCATTTGTTTAAAGAAGGCAACCATCACCGGATATATGAAAAACTGGGAGCGCACCCCACGGAAATAGACGGCATTAAGGGCGTTTATTTTGCTGTTTGGGCACCCAACGCTCGTAATGTTTCATTGTTGGGAGATTTCAACCTCTGGGATGGGCGTAAAAACCAGATGCGTAAAGGACCTACCGGGGTTTGGGAATTGTTTATTCCTGAAATCGGTGTGGGAGAGCATTACAAATATGAAATCAAAAATTTTGAAGGACACATTTACGAAAAATCTGATCCCTACGGTTTCCAGCAGGAACCCCGTCCGAAAACAGCATCTATTGTCACTGATTTAGATGTTTACAGATGGAGTGATGAAGAGTGGATGGCAAAGCGGCGTCGCACTGACCCCCTTACCCAGCCCGTCTCAGTCTATGAAGTGCATTTAGGCTCTTGGTTACATGCTTCGAGTGCCGAACCAGCTAAACTGCCAAATGGTGAAACTGAACCTGTAGTTGTCGTTTCCGAACTGAAGCCGGGGGCACGCTTCCTTACCTACCGAGAACTAGCAGACCGACTCATTCCCTATGTCAAAGAATTAGGATACACTCATTTAGAATTGCTGCCCATTGCGGAGCATCCCTTTGATGGTTCTTGGGGTTATCAAGTAACTGGGTACTATGCCCCCACGTCCCGTTTTGGTAGCCCGGAAGATTTCATGTATTTTGTTGACAAATGTCACGCAAATGATCTAGGGGTAATTGTAGATTGGGTTCCGGGTCACTTCCCCAAAGATGGACATGGTTTAGCTTTCTTTGATGGTAGCCACCTCTACGAACACTCTGACCCCCGCAAGGGCGAACACAAAGGATGGGGTACTTTGGTGTTCAACTACGGTCGTCATGAAGTTAGTAATTTTTTAGCAGCCAATGCCCTCTTCTGGTTTGACAAATACCACATTGACGGGATTCGTGTCGATGCTGTTGCCTCGATGATCTATAACGACTATTGCCGCGAACCTGGAGAATGGCTGCCCAACAAGTACGGCGGCAGAGAAAACCTCGAAGCAGCAGATTTTCTGCGTCAGGTAAATCACATTATCTTTAGCTATTTCCCCGGTATTCTCTCAATTGCTGAAGAATCTACTTCCTGGCCAATGGTATCTTGGCCGACTTACACAGGCGGACTGGGCTTTAACTTGAAGTGGGATATGGGGTGGATGCACGATATGCTGGATTACTTCAGCATGGACCCTTGGTTCCGTCAGTTCCACCAAAACAATATCACCTTTAGTATGTGGTACAACCACAGCGAGAACTTTATGCTGGCCTTGTCTCACGATGAAGTGGTGCATGGCAAGAGCAATATCATCGGTAAAATGCCGGGGGATACGTGGCAAAAGTTAGCGAATGTGCGTTGTTTATTTAGCTATATGTTTGCTCACCCAGGCAAGAAAACCATGTTTATGAGCATGGAGTTTGGGCAGTGGAGTGAGTGGAATGCTTGGGCAGATTTGGAGTGGCATTTATTGCAGAATGAAGCCCACCAAAAGTTGAAAACGTTTTTCCAGGAATTGAACCATCTCTACCGTTCTGAACCAACTTTGTACACCCAGGATTTTGCCCAACCGGGGTTTGAGTGGATTGACTGTAGCGATAATCGCCATAGTGTAGTTTCCTTCATGCGTCGTGACAAGGATTCTGATGATTTTGCGATCGTCGTTTGCAATTTTACACCGCAACCACATTCTCACTACCGCATCGGTGTACCGCAACAGGGATTTTATACTGAGTTGTTCAATAGTGATGCGCGTCAGTATGGCGGCAGTAATATGGGCAACTTAGGTGGTAAATGGACAGATGATTGGTCTTTGCACAGTCGTCCCTATTCGCTGGATTTATGTTTGCCACCTTTGGGTGTGTTGATTCTCAAGTTGGATAAGAAGAAGACGGCTGAGGTGATGGGATAACAATTTGGGGTGGGCGATGCCCACCCTACGCAAAATTTCACCTAATGACCACATCAACTAGCGATCGCTCTGCATTTACCCCTAGAATTTTATCTAGTACTCATAAGAAGCGCACTACCGAAGGCTGACAGTAGCTGTTTGCTAGGTAATAATAAATACATCTATCGGTAGATGCACTCTATATGATATGTTGCCTCAACTCCTCTTGCCACAATCCCCCGTGTTCTGATGAGATAAAGTTTTGCGCTAATTGCGGAATTCCCCTGGTAATATTGCGACACTATCGCCCTATCCAAGTATTAGGTAGCGGGGGATTTGGTAAAACTTATTTGGCTGAAGACGTTGAAAAGTTCAATGAAATATGCGTCATCAAACAATTTGCACCGCAGGTACAGGGAACTGGCGCACTCCACAAGGCAACAGAATTATTTCAGCAAGAAGCAAGGCGACTGCAACAATTAGGAGAACATCGCCAAATTCCGACGCTGTTTGCATATTTCGAGGAAGATAAGCGTTTATATTTGGTGCAGCAGTATATCGAAGGGCAAAATTTATTAGAAGAATTACAACACCAGGGAATCTTTAGTGAGTTCAAGATTCGGGAATTATTGCTCGATTTATTAAACATCCTTAAATCTGTTCATCAATACAAAGTCATTCACCGAGATATCAAGCCACAGAATATCGTTCGTCGCAAATCCCCCCAACCAACTAAAGGAGATTTGGTACTCATCGATTTTGGTGCATCTAAACAGTTGAGCGAGACAGTGGTTGCTCAACCAGGAACAACTATCGGCTCCTTTGGTTATGCACCCTTAGAACAAATGCAGGGTGGTGAAGCATATCCAGCTAGTGATTTATATAGTTTAGGTGCAACTTGCTTTCATCTCCTCACCACTATTGCCCCTTGGGAATTGTGGAAAAAACAAGGATACGGCTGGATTGATGATTGGCGGCAACATTTGCGGCAACCATTCAGCGAAGAATTGGCAGCTATCTTAGATAAGTTGCTGCAAACAGATTACCACGGGCGTTATCAATCGGCTGAGACAGTTTTACAAGATTTAAATTGTCTGCCACCACTAGCTGATCTGTCTCCCACAGGAACATATTATCATCAACCATCGCCGCCACTGCCAAATATCCCGCCCACAGGAACATATTATCATCAACCATCGCCGCCACTGCCAGATATTCCACCGACGGCAACATATTATGATCAATCATCCCCGCTTCCGCTAGAGATTCCAGCCACTGCAACATATTATGATCAATTATCCCCGCAGCTAGCAGAGATACTGCCCACAGCAACTGACGATAATCAACTATTATCACCTGTAGATTTACCCAAACAAAAAGCTAAATCTAAAAAACCATTGCTAATAGCTGGTGTTCTTCTGTCTTTGGCTTTAGGCGGATATGGAATTTCGCAAATTACTAATCATCTTTCCGCCAAAACCGTCGCTTATGAGAAACTGGCGCTAGTTAACAGCTTCACTGGACATAGAGATTGGGTAAGTTCCCTTGCCATTAGTCCCAATGGACAGACTTTAGTAAGTGGCAGTGGGGACAGAAGCATCAAAATTTGGAATCTGCAAACGGGTGGCTTGAAAACTACCCTTTCCTTACATACGGATGCGGTGACTTCTGTTGCTATTAGTCCAGATGGTAAGACTTTGATAAGTGGGAGCAAGGACGGTACAATCAAGATTTGGAATTTAGATAATGGGAGCTTAAAAAATACTCTCACTGGACATAAAGATGTGGTTAATTCTGTTGCCATTAACCCTGATGGAGAAACTTTAGTGAGTGGGAGTGCTGACAAGACTATCAAGATTTGGAATTTGCAAACAGGTAAACTTAAAAATACTCTCACTGGGCATACTAAATCTGTTTGGCGAGTAGCTTTTAGTCCAGATGGGAAGACTTTGGTGAGTGGGAGTTACGATAATACAATCAAAATTTGGAATCTACAACCACCTTCTTTAAAAGCTACCCTGACTGGGCATACAGATTTAGTTTATTCTCTTGCCATCACCCCAGATGGAAAAACCCTGGTGAGTGGAAGTGCTGACAAAACAATCAAGATTTGGAATCTACAAACGGGTGAGTTAAAAAATACCCTTAACTGGCATAAATATGGGGTGACTTCCGTCGCCATCAGCCCAGATGGACAGACGCTAGTAAGTGGAAGTTTTGATAACACAATCAAAATTTGGAATTTGCAAACGGGTGAGTTGAAAAATACTCTCACCGGGCATACAGATTTAGTTTATGCCATTGCTATCAGTCCAGATGGACAGACTTTAGTTAGTGGGAGTAAAGACAATACTATCAAAATGTGGCGTGTGCCATAGATTTACTACCTCTTCCTTTGCATCCTCTGTGCCTCTGCGGTTCGTTTCAAAAAATTTAGATCAACTATCGGGTGTGTTAAGTGCATATTTCGATATGATTTGTTAAAAAATATGATAAAGGCGCTTAACGCACTGCCATAGAATCTAACTTTGTACGTCATGTAGGAAAAAAACCTAACCCCCTAACCCCCTTTCCGATGCGGGAAGGGGGAAAATTCAAAGTCTCTCTCCTTTTAGGAGAGAGAAATAGAAGTGAGGTTTTCCAGATACCGTGAAAAGTCAGCTATAGAACATGGTGCGTTATAGCTTTAGCCATAACGCACCCTACTTAAATAGATAAATCCAGTTCCAAGACTCGTTCACGAGTATCAAAGGTGGATGAATGGAGCTAAAAGACTCGTTCACGAGTATCAAAGCTGGATGAATGGAGCTAAAAGACTCGTTCACGAGTATCAAAGCTGGATGAATGGAGCTAAAAGACTCGTTCACGAGTATCAAAGCTGGATGAACGGAGCTAAAAGACTCGTTCACGAGTATCAAAGCTGGATGAACGGAGCTAAAAGACTCGTTCACGAGTATTAATTTATCAAGAACCGGAAGTTTTTGCGGCTCTGCCTTTACTAATAGCTTTAAAGCGATCGCTCAACAGTTCTGCTACACTTTTTAAGCCTGGAGTCTTTTTCGCTGCTGTCTTGACGTAATCATAAACTGTCAAACTGCCGAGCATCGCTTCGCTACCGACGGCCAATAGGGTATCATCTACTTGTTCGCTGAGTTGGCGGATTGAGATTAAAAGTTCGCTGAGTGTGGTGGCTAGTTGATAATTCCGGATAAATTCGTCAATGTCAAAGCTGGCTGGGAAAATCTCAGGGTTAGACTGAGCAGCGTTAACGCTATTGTTCACAAAGGCTAGGCTTTTATTGCCCATTTTGAATAACTTGCGGCGTTCTTGGGCAGTTAAAGCAATGAGAAAGGGCATCTTTTGTTCGATTATTTGTAGCGCTGCTTTAATTTCTTGGATATCTTCTGGCGAAAGAGTGCCTGTGATGTTTTGATAAGCCATCGTATAATTACCTGGGGATAGTAGAGATTAAGTAGCAAATCTTGCTAAATATATGATTCCCAGAATAAATGCGATGTCTACGACGGGCGTAGCTGCGGCACACACAATACCTTCGCCATAAATGCCCTCACTCTAGAAGAGTTTGTCATTACCAACATCTTTTAAATCTGACGCTTCGTTGCTAACCCGCCTGGGAATAAATTCCGAGGCTAATAGCTAAAGTCTTCTCAAGAGGACTAAATTAGGACTTACGCACTGTACAAATTAATTGTGATGTGCGTTAACTAAAATAGGTTGTTTCAGGCTTTGATTAATTATCTTTTGATATTAAATAGACCATGCTGTAGGGGCACAGCAATGCTGTGCCCTTACGAAAGATGTGGGTTTTAAACTTCTCCATATTTGATATTTCTTGTCAATGCGTAAGTCCTATAAATATAAGATTTTAAGCGATGTCGATGGCTAAACTCTGTCAAAGGGAAGATTTCAGTCCACTTGAGTGGACTTGAGCTATTAGCCCAGAACTTAAGTTCTGGGCGGGATATTAGTCAACGCGGCACTTTGACTGTTACAAAAATGCGGGGAATGTACAAAGCATTATTAAAACATATCAACTAAAATTGATTATTTATCAGCCTGTGACCGAGAATATTGACTATGCCTAACTGAGTTGCAGATAATTTCATTGCTGACCCAAAAATTGAATTCATCTAATTACTGTAGCTGGAGTGTAGACGAAGAGATTCAAAACTTAAGATTATCTGGATTTAGATGCTGCGATCGCACAAAACTATGGTTAGGAATAAGAATTAAATAACATCCAATTTATGTCCCTGGCTTACCTCACCCTCAATCCCTCTCCGATATATTGGAGATGGAAGCTAGAGGCAGGATGAAGTTTTGCATTTTATTTAATCCACGTTCCTTAACACGAACATTCTTTTTACCTCTAAGCTTAAAAGCGATTCTGGCTGAAGATTTGTTAAAAATAACTAATATACTGTGCATTAATATTAGGAGTAGTTTTATGGTTTTACAAGTTAACCCCATCCAAAAACAACCAATTGTAACTTGGGAAGCACTCCCAGCCGACTTCATTTTACCTGACGATCCAGTGGAAAATATTCAACAACCCGCGATCGCTGCTGCGCTTACCGATGCTTTGGGAAGCACAGGACGCATCCAACCCCAGATGCTGATTGGCTCTAATTTTGGACTGGTAGCCACAGTCAACAAAAAAATCGTTGTCAAAGCCCCTGATTGGTTTTATGTCCCTCAAGTGCAGTCTGTAGCAACAAATGTAGTTCGTCGCAGCTATACCCCGAATTCAGAAGGCGCTGCTGTGGCTGTGGTGATGGAATTTCTCTCAGACACAGAAGGTGGAGAACTATCAGTCCGCTCAACTCCACCCTACGGTAAACTCTATTATTACGAAAAGATACTCCAAGTTCCAACCTACGTAACCTACGATCCTTACGAACCAAGCATAGAACTACGCTGCTTACAAAATGGACAATATACCTTGCAGCAAGCAGACGCTAATGGACGTTACTGGATTCCTGAGTTAGAGTTATTTCTCGGAATTTGGCAAGGTGAAAGATTATGTCAAACCATGAATTGGCTGCGCTGGTGGGATACAGAAGGAAATATGCTGTTGTGGAGCAGCGAACAAGCCCAACAAGAACGCCAACGTGCTGAACAGGAACGCCAACGTGCTGAACAAGAACGCCAACGTGCTGAACAAGAACGCCAACGTGCTGATATATTAGCAGCTAAGTTACGTGAGCTAGGTATTGACCCTGATGCGATCGCCGAATAGCCCGTCGTAGACACAATACGCTTGGGATAAGCCCAAAACCCTGATGTAGAGACGCGATTTATCGCGTCTTCAAAGACCAATTATCTACACCAATAACTCTTAACCGAACCGTATTGGTCGTAGAGATCGCATAATCTCAAAGGATGCTGGGAATAATAATTTTGGGACATCAGCACCAAAATTCCATGAAACAGCAAAAAAATCAGTTCAGCCATCTCACTGCGATCGAAAGAAGTTATCTATCATTTCCTGCACAGTTTTTATTAAATCAAAACCTTCTCCAAGGCAAAATACTAGACTTTGGTTGTGGCTTTGGTAATGATGTTAAAATATTGCGCCAAAAAGGTTGCGATATTACAGGTTATGACCCTTACTATTTTTCAGAATATCCTGATAAGAAATTCGATACAATAATTTGCTTTTATGTTTTAAATGTTTTATTTACTGAAGAACAAACTAATGTTCTTATGGAAGTATCACACTTATTAAAACCAGGTGGTAAAGCTTATTATGCTGTAAGAAGGGATATCAAAAAGGAAGGTTTTCGAGAGCATTATGTCCATAAAAAACCTACCTATCAATGTATTGTCAAACTCCCCTTTTCTTCAGTTTTTTTAGATGAAAATCGGGAATTATATAAGTATGCTCACTATAATCATAAGCGAAATTCATCTAACTATTGCATATTCTGTAATCCTCATAAACATCTCAACTTATTAACTGAATCTGCAACTGCTTATGCTATTTTTGATGGCTATCCTATAAGTAAAGGACATATTTTGATTATTCCCAAACGTCATGTTAGCAGTTATTTTGAACTACCATTTAAAGAACAATCTGCTTGCTGGTTTATGGTGAACAAAGTACAAAAAATTCTCAAAGCAGAATTTGAACCTGATGGTTTTAATATAGGAATGAATATCAATCGAGCCGCCGGTCAAAATATTATGCACGCCAGTATTCATATCATCCCTCGTTACAAAGGTGATACTGTTGGTGCCAAAAGTGGAATCAGAAACGTTATTCCTAAAAGGCAATAGTTTTTAATTAAATATTTGAGGTAGTGATTTTTCTGATCTAATTTGCATTCCCGGTGATATTGAGGCTACATTATATTGGAAAAAAGTTTCTACTGACCGGAGAACTACTATGAAACGTTCATTTCGTAAGTATCATCGTATTCTTGGCATCATCCTATCTCTGCCACTTGTTTTAACCGTACTGACTGGGATGTTAACAACGTTTGTCCGCGAGTGGTCTATGAATATAGGAGTTCCAGCTAGCTTCCTCTTAAGTATCCATACAGGCGAAATCTTTCATCTTCAAGGAATCTACCCCATTTTGAACGGATTAGGACTTCTGGGATTGTTGGCAACAGGATTAAGTATGTCTGGTTTATTTGGTAAAAAGACTCGGCAAAACCCCAAGAATTAAACTAAGAAGCTAATGGCAAACGTACTTGAAAGCAGCTACCAACACCGACTTCACCGAATTTTAGATTTTAAATTTTGGATTTTAGATTGAAGATTCAAACATCGTAAATTTAAAAAGGTCTGAGACTTGCGAATTTAAACGCGAGAATAAATCTAAAATCCAAAATCTCAAATTACTTGACAAGCCTCTGATTTTAGGCATGGGGTCAATCTAAAATCTAAAATCCAAAATTGATTGACTGGTGACGGTAATATCTCCTCCATGAGTTATAGCGAAGTCTGATAAAAGAGGGATGTGGTTTATCGGGGTGATAATAAATACCCATATCTATGCAAAACAACCAGTCCATGCTTTCTGCCCAAAGTATCAGCAGGAACGCCTTCAGTAAGCCTGGTATCAGTATATCAAGTACTTTCCTGACACTAATTGGCAGCTTTTAACTACTAAGCAATCTTAAATCTGCCGCAATCAGGAACAAGAAAATTTATTTGATGCCTAAATTCTAACTGTCACAATCCAATTATTTTGATGATGCAATGTTTTGCTTTGACTAAGAGATACTACTTGTGGTATTGAGAAACAGCCAAGATTCGATAGATATAATAGTTACTGGCTCCTTTGGTGGTTGTCCAGAGTATTGCCTCAGCTAAAGTTGCAGCCCAGTCAAGAATGCAGGCATTTCTAACTCACCAAGGAAGTTGCTTAAGCCGATAAAATTTTGGTAACTCTTAACTATTAATAAATATATAAGTGCTTAGTGCTATTCATGCTTTATATTTAGCGACAGGGTGGTAGAAACAGCCACTCATGTTCAAATAGTTAGGAGGCAGTACCCACCGGAAGCAACTCATGCTTTGATACCATCAGCACGCAGCGTAAGTAAAGGTTAAGTTGATATTAAAACGAATAATTTTTGCTAAATTGCGGCAGATAAAGACTAAACTAAAAAGTCTTGTGCAGCAAAACCTGTAGCTTTAAATGAAATAATCATGTCTAAGGTTCTTGTCTCTGATTCTATTGACCAAGCTGGAATTGACATTCTTTCGCAAGTTGCTACCGTTGATGTCAAACTAGGTCTAAAACCAGCCGAACTGCTCGAAATTATTGGTGAGTATGACGCGCTGATGATTCGCTCTAGTACACGCGTCACCCAAGAAATCATTGAAGCCGGCACTCAGCTAAAAATCATCGGTCGTGCTGGTGTGGGTGTGGATAATGTAGATGTTCCTGCTGCCACACGCCGGGGAATTGTGGTAGTCAATTCTCCAGAGGGAAACACAATTGCCGCCGCCGAACATGCGCTAGCAATGATTTTGGCTTTGTCTCGCTACATCCCCGATGCTAACGCTTCGGTGAAACGCGGTGCATGGGATCGCAATAGCTTTGTCGGCGCGGAAGTCTACAAAAAAACTCTTGGCGTTGTCGGTTTGGGTAAAATTGGCTCCCATGTTGCCTCTGTAGCTAAGGCAATGGGGATGAAACTCCTAGCTTATGACCCATTTATTTCTACAGACCGAGCCGAACAACTTGGCTGTCAGTTGGTGGAGCTAGATTTACTCTTCCGGCAAGCAGACTATATTACCCTACACATCCCCAAAACCCCAGAAACTACCCACTTAATCAATGCCACAACTCTGGCAAAAATGAAACCCACAGCCCGGATTATCAACTGCGCTCGTGGTGGGATCATTGATGAAGTAGCTTTAGCAGCAGCTCTGAAAGCTGGTACAATTGGGGGTGCAGCCTTGGATGTGTTCGAGTCAGAACCACTGGGTGAATCTGAGTTGCGATCGCTAGGCAAAGAAGTTATCCTCACCCCCCACTTGGGAGCCTCTACCACGGAAGCTCAAGTGAATGTGGCTATTGATGTTGCCGAACAAATTCGGGATGTACTTTTAGGACTACCAGCACGTTCAGCCGTCAACATTCCCGGACTCGGCCCCGATGTGTTGGAAGAACTCAAACCCTACATGGAACTAGCAGAAACTCTAGGTAATCTGGTGGGACAGCTAGCTGGCGGACGGGTGGAAACACTCACTGTGCGACTGCAAGGGGAACTTGCGACCAACAAAAGTCAGCCTTTGGTAGTAGCAGCCCTGAAAGGATTACTTTACCAAGCTTTGCGGGAACGGGTAAATTACGTAAATGCCAGCATAGAAGCCAAAGAACGCGGAATTCGGGTGATTGAAACCCGCGATGCTTCCATTCGAGACTATGCCGGAACGCTTCATCTAGAAGCCACGGGTACTTTAGGTACTCATTCTGTCACAGGCGCGTTGTTAGGTGAGCGGGAAATCCACTTAACTGATGTTGATGGTTTTCCGATTAACGTCCCACCCAGCAAATATATGCTATTTACCCTGCACCGCGATATGCCGGGGATTATCGGCAAACTTGGTTCCCTACTCGGCAGTTTTAATGTGAATATTGCCAGTATGCAAGTAGGTCGTAAAATCGTCCGTGGTGATGCCGTAATGGCTCTGAGTATAGATGACCCCTTACCTGATGGCATTTTGGGTGAAATTATAAAAGTCCCTGGTATTCGGGACGCGTATACAGTAACTTTATGAGTGCTGAATGCCCAGGAATGAGTGCTGAGTACAGACGCGATTAATCGCGTCTGTACACGAGTGAGTAGTGAGGAGTTAAAAGTTAAAAAGGAAAACTCCTAACTCCTAACTTAAAACTCATAACTCTCTCATACTCAGCACTCAGCACGGGCTAAACGCCCCGCTCCCGCTAACAGCACTCAGCACTCAAAAATGGCAAACACCTGGTGGGAACTACAGATTTTATGTGAGCCAGACCTAGAAGATTCGATCTTTTGGCGACTGGAAGGTTTTGGCTGTCGTGGTACAGCTAGTGAAAACAAAGGAAATTTATCTTTAGTAAGGGCTTATCTGCCGACAATTCAAACACAACTACTAGATTTGGCAGCGCTGTCGCTGTGGCTGCGTCAAGATGCCCTCTGTGTAGGAGTTTCATCTCCCTCCCTGCAATGGCAGTTAATTGATGAGGAAGATTGGGCGACTAGCTGGAAACAATATTGGCATCCGCAGGAAATAGGCGATCGCTTCCTCATCAACCCCGCTTGGCTACCATTACCAGAAACAACGGAACGGTTAGTGATTCGTCTTGACCCTGGTGTAGCATTTGGTACGGGCAGCCATGCCACTACTCAGCTATGTTTGGAATCGCTGGAAATGCGGCTGAGTGGTATTTCTCAGTCTTTTGTGGGTAATAGTGGCAAACATGAACATCTGGTAATTGCGGATATTGGCTGTGGTTCTGGTATCCTTTCCATTGGGGCGCTGCTACTGGGAGCTGAGAAAGTCTATGCAGTGGATACTGACCCTTTGGCGGTGCAATCAACTATCAGCAATCGCACCCTGAACGACATTAGTCCAGAACTTTTACTACCTGCACAGGGAAGTGTAGACGTTTTGACAAAACTAATTTCTCAACCAGTGGATGGTATCGTTTGCAATATTTTGGCTGACGTGATTATTGAGTTGGTTCCAGAAATGAGTGCGATCGCTAAACCTGACACTTGGGCTATCTTCAGTGGTATTTTACTGGAACAATCTAAAGCTGTTGCTGACGCTTTAGAAGAAAATGGTTGGGTCGTTGCTACCCTGTGGAAACGCAAAGAATGGTGTTGCTTGAATGTACGGCGTTCTTAACTCAGTGGATAGTAGTACACTGCGGCGGAAGTTTTCCTACCTTTATTTCACCTTTGCGCGGAAGCGAACAAAGCCATAAGAATTAGCTGGTGTGCCAGATCCAGATGCTGCGGGTAGATTGGGGAAATCGGAACTCCGCGTGATATTCACCATCACAGCCCCATTGATGTTAATGCCACAGGATGATGGTATGCCTGATTCGTTAGCTGTATAAAAATGTCCGCGATCGCTATCTGCTACATTACTCAAATAAACCGTCGGTGTAGTGGAACCAATAGCTAAGGCAATACCTTGATCTGCTCCTGGTAAGCCACCATCATTAGGAGTCATACCATTAAAAGCAGTAGGAATAAAATTAACATTAGTCGGAACTAAGTCACAAAATTTGACATTAGTTGCATTACCCACACCATTGGAAAGAAAATAGATGGTGTATTCCAATTCATCTCCCGGTTTGACAGTGCCAGCATTAATTAATCCTCGCAAGTAGCCAACCGGCCATTTAGGATCGCTATCATCAGTAGCATAAGGTTCTGGTACATAATTGCTGGCATTAGTAGCAACGTCACTGCGTCCATCCACAATATCAGTTAAATCTTGGTTATTGATGCGGGTGATACGTTTAGTTAACAGCAACTTAGGGTTAGAATTAATAATATTTAATACTGTAAATAAAGTGGGGTCATCATCTGCGGTATCGGCAGGATTATTACCAGTATTTACACCATCATCAGTAATTTGCAAGAAGGAATTACCGAGAGTCGGTGGGTTATTGGTAGCGCCAGCAGAATTTGCATCTGTCAACACTGTACCAACAGTTCCGCTAGGATTATCAGGTGTGTTAAAAGTAGCATTTGCTTGGTTACTAATTGGATTACCGCCATTGGCATTGTTAATCGTGGCAGTAATTTTAATGGTGATCGTATCGCCTACACGCAAAATACCAGAATTTGTCACAGCAACAACACCAGCACCGTTGTAACTGGGATTGGGTGTGATGTTATTCCCCGAAGTTGCAGCAGTAATTGCTGCACTCACAAAAGTTAACTGTGGGGGTAATGAGTCGTTAATGACAAAGTTAATTGCATTGCTATTACCTGGATTCAGGTTGGAGTAAGTGAGGGTATATTCGATGCGATCGCCTACAGTCACTGTTCCACTACTATCATAGTCTGTGAGGAACCGAACAGATTTGGTTCCTTTGACATTTGCTTGAGTGTTAGTAGTAATTACCAAGGTAGTAGTGACTGCTTGACTTGGAAAATATGTCCAAGTATCTATCCCCTTAAAGTCACCATAATTACTACTAAATTCATGCTCTCCTGACACACTATTAATCCCTCTAGCGGCATTACGAGGGCTAGTGGCTCCAGTAGCAGTTAAGTTAATCGTCGTATTATTAGCGGTAGTATAATCATTGTCATTGTAATAAATGGTAGTCGATCCAATCTGCTGTCCATTTTGATCTGCAAGGCTAGGAAAAGCAGTAGGAGGGTTTTCCATTGTGATTTTAAACCCCAGAGGATTATTTTCAGCATCCAACATGGGAAAGTGATATTCACCCGACCGCGTTCTGATTATGGCATTGTATGGTACATTTCCTGGTAGAGGTAGGAGATTTGCCCCACTTGCATTCTTCCCATCCCAAAACACCACATTTGAGCCGATAGACAGCACATTTTGTAATACTCTATCGCTACTAGGGTCAAAAATGCCATCATTATTGGTGTCAATAATTATTTGATAACTGCCTGTTGAGATAGCGCTGAAGCTAAAATTGCCTCCCACACCCACATAAGTTTGGTTCCCACTACCTCCAGTACCCCCAGTGAATTTGAACGAAGTCGGTACTGTGGGAACAGTCGCTGCAATCGGAATACTCAAAGCATTGAGGGTTGTGGTGTCGGGTCGATTGAAGAAAACTAGGTGGGTAATGTCTGTTGTAGTATCAGCAACAGTTGGATTTTGGACTCGCACATTGCCGGTAAAGCTCAAAGTATTATCAGTAGCGCCGCCAGCAGAATGGTAAACAGTGCTGTTATTTGTTGTGTCAAGGTATCCCCGGCTATTAGCAAAAAAGATGAAGCCAAAAGGATCGACTCCATTCATGTCAGTTTCGTACCGATACCCATCTTTGGTTTCAATATAAAGCTTAGAGTTGAGTCCTAAATTAGCAGGAGCGCCATTAGCCCCAGCATTTCCTCCCATATTCATAGCGATATAGTTGGTAAATACTCGCCCTTTTTTGGTAACGCCGTTACTATCTCGAACTGTGATATCCCAAGCAGCTACCCCTGCACGTTGAGTACTATCTGTAGGAAATGCCGCCGTTGCATCTATTGGTGGCGGATTGTTTGTACCACTTGTATCGGGAGAACGAAATTCAACTTCGTAAATACCAGTTTCTGTAGCGACGAAACTACAAGGGGTATAGCCACCACTATTAGGTAAAGGGCCGGCCGTTTCTTTGGCAACGGTGTTAATAAAACCAAAACCAGTAGCTAGAACATTACAAGAGCTATTTTGACCACCAAAGGGACTGCGGTAGACAATATCTTGGGGGTCTGAGAAACTAGCAGGCACACTAGAGCCAAGATTAACTGTTTCTCCCGCTTCCACATAAACTTTGAGTGTGGTTTTCCGAATAATACCTGCCGATATTAAATCTGACCATTCTAGGTAGGGTCTGTATCCGCCATCAGAAAGTAACTCTTTGCTGCCTTCAGCCAAGCTAGGTTGAATACTATTTCCTAAAATACACAAAAAAAAGCCCAGGCTACTCAGCCATAGTTTTTGGCGGCTAATTGTTAATGGCTTTTTCATAGTTTTTTTTATTAGGTTGCCCAAAGTGACATAGAATCTACCATCAGCATTCACGTTGAGATTTAAGTCTTTAGTGAAATTACAGTAATATTTTCGTATAAAGAGATTCATATTTTTAGCTTCTCTACCTTTGCGGCTTGATTGACTGCTGGTTGCACTGTAGATTCCTGTTGCTGGCGTAATACAGGTTTTTGCTGTCCAAAGCCGTCAAACAATTCGTTGAGCTTGACGCTGATACCCAAATATGCTCCGCCTGCGGAACGTGTTCCTGAGAAATCCCGGTCATCAACTTTACCAAATACATAGCCAGCAGAAAGGCGTAGGTTAGGCGTGAGGTAGTAGCCTGTTTCAACAACAAAGCCTGTTTCGCTGTAGCTAGACTGACTAATTACACGAGCCTCACCCACCAAATCCCAACTATATCCCAAACGATAGGTAGCTCTGAATTGCGCCAGATTTACTGTACTCGTACCAGCTAAATCGTTAGCTAAATAAGAAGTACTGTTACGCAAAGCATACTTACCGTAGAATTCCCATTGCCAGTTAGGGGCATAAATAGCTTCTAAAGCAAAGGTATGGTCTTGGGAACCTGTACCACTTCCTAACAAAATAGTGTCAGGGATGGTTGAGGGATTTTGGCGATATTCATAACGCAACAAAGCATTAAATTTATCGTTATTGGGGTCGCGGTAGGCTAAACCCAGCTTCAGGTTAGCAGTATCTCCCAATCCTGAAAGCTTTTGATTGGAAGAACCGGCTTGTTGATAACGTACCAAGGCTGTGAGAGAGCGAGAAATTTTACCCGCAGCAGCTGCGGTAATTACTGTATTGCCACCACCAGAAGAAGAACGATGTTCATAACGGGCGCTGGCTTGAAACTGCGGATTATCACTGTATTCCAGCCCCACACTGTAGCTATCGCCACCATCAAATCCGATCGCGGATGCTGATTGACCAACAGCGAAGGGCTGGGCATATTGTTGACCCGCCGCAGTTCGTCCGAAGAAGTTGCCAAATACGTGTTCGTAAGCTAAGTTCAGCCGCAATCCCGAAGCAATTGTCCAGCGATTATTTAGACCAATCGCCCCTTGAGTAGTCATTTCGTTAGCACCACCCAAAATTGAGTAACGACCGGTCAAGGTGGTATCTGATCCGAGTTTGTGTTCACCGTTGACACTTAAGCTGGTGATGGAATTACCCGAAAATTGACCACTACTGTAAAACTGTTGGGCTAGACTGACGCTGACACCAGGAATTACCGCCCAATTCAACCCTAAAATGGTACGGTCTGGATAAATAGCATCTTTTTGGGAAGATAAACTCAGTTCATTTTGGGCTTGAAAAGTCAGGTTCTTAGCTAGAGGAATAGAAAAACGCGATCGCAATTGATCAGAATTACTACTTAAGGCGCTGTTGGGGATGTTGTCCTCTCGATGACGATGAATCCAATCCACATCCAGAGTAGCTTTACCCAAGCGTTGTTGAATCCCAGCAGAAATCGTCGTCAGAGAATTATCAACTTGGCTCCCAGGTATGGCCTCAGAACGCGGTGCAAACAGTTCTTCAAAAGTATCTAGGGGTTGAGGAGCAATCCCAAAATTGTCTTCGTGGTCATATTGCGCTCTAACATTGGTAGTTGAGGTCACTTTAGCTGTAACCTGCGCTCCATAACGGGTTTGTCCTGGGACAAAGCTGATGGTGGCATTATTGGCAAAACCCGTATCAGCAAAGCGATAATAGGCACGACCTTGAATCCCTCTGGCAATTTCTCCCTCAGCTTCCAATCGATACGCATCACCACTGATCTTTCCTACAACATCAGAATCATTAGTGGAATGGGCATATTCTGCGATTAACTTCCCCTTTTCACCCAAAGCAATCAACGCATCTGCGCCGTAGAGTTGAAAGTCGCGCGCCCCGTGATTTTCTTGAACGTAAGTTGCTCCTATCCAACTTTCTTGGTTGAGCTTGCGGGAAAGGTTATATTGCAGACGACCAGCATAGATATTGCTGTTAGAGTTTTGGTCGTCGTATTGATAAGTAACAACAATCCGGCGTACCAACACTTGTCCAGTTTGATCAATATCGGTGCGAAGAATCGGTTCGCGGAATAATAAGGTACCGCGATCGTAGTCAATTTCGTAGTCTGGGCCTCGGTTTAGCTGTTTGCGTTCTAGTACAGTCCCAGGACGATTGAGTTCTTCTAACTCAATAAAGACATTTTCGCTACCTCCTTGTAGTAGTCTGCGAGAGAGGAAGTAATAACCACTAGTACCATCGGGAGCAATGGTATCTCGTTGAAATCCCTCTAAGTTGTTGCCATACAAACCTGTAATTTGTAAGTTTCCTAAGTTGTAGTTAGCTTTAAAACCGTGGAGTTGACGGGTGATAGAAGTAAATTGCTGCGATCGCCGAGCAAATTCTTCTGTGTTATAGTCACCCCACATCGCATAATCAGGATCAGAGCCGGGGATACGGGCCGAACGCTCAAAACGCAGATATATGCTGTCAGTGGAAGGAGCAAGAACATCAACGTTGGAGCTATCGCCATAGACAGGATAGTTTTGCTCGCTAGATTGGTAAGTTTTAAATAGGCGGTTATCGCAGTCGCAATCTTCATTGAGGTTACGAGAACTGTTGTATGCACCTGTAAACAACCATTCCCCGATCGCACCAGTGGCAAATATCGCTGAATGGAAATCTAATTGCGTTCTGTTGTCTTTGTCAGGAGGGAGGAAATCACGGAAACTACCGTAATAATTTGTACCTCTAGCGCCCAAACGCAAATCTATTATCCCTGTTACCAAACTCGGACGCAGTGCTGTTTCAAATTGCAGTTCGGTAAACGCTTCTAAATTATTAGCGATCGCCCGAATTCGGACAGTTTGCGCTTTCAACTGCGATCGTAAAATCGCTGTAAATTGCCCCGCTTTTGCCTCCACTTGAAATCCGGGTTGATCGGGTTTGAAGTCTTTCCCAACCAACTCGCCAGCAGTAGGTATGAGAGTGATAACAGCATCACGATTAGAGCGATTGCCACTTGCATCGATGAGTTGACCCCGGATTGTCGCTGTAGAACGTCCATCGGCCGGGATACGAGACTCAACTGTTTCTAAAGTTAATTGCTGTGGCGCTCCTCGGACTGCGACTTGCACCGTTACAGAGGGTTCTTTTCCACCAATAACTTGTGCAGAGATGGCGTTATTACCTTCTTTTAACGAGACACCAAACCATGTCTGCGTTACTAAGTTGGTGGTGGAATCACTTTCCGTCCGTCCAACTAAGGAAGAGTCTACCAAGGTGCCATTGACTCGCAATTCCACCTGACTACCAACAGGAAATTGCAGAATCACCGTGGTAGCTGGGACATCTACAACGCTGTCAGCTGTCGGAATCAGGATTTTAATTGCTGTAGAAATGGGGGGGAGTGGAGGAGTGGGGGACGCCGAAGGCTGTGTCGTGCCGGCCAATGGCATCGTTGGAGTGGAAGAGGGGGGGAGTGGAGGAGTGGGGGACGCCGAAGGCTGTGTCGTGCCGGCCAATGGCGTCGTTGGAGTGGAAGAGGGGGGGAGTGGAGGAGTAGGGGACAGGGGAAGATTTTTATCCATCCCTTGTCCTTGCGTCCCCGTGTCCTCGACTCCGGCTATTTTGCGTAAGCCTCTAGGTAAACCTACAGAAGTTGCTGGTTGAAATGGTTGTATTTCCGTTGAAGAAGCTTGAAACTGTGTCTCGGTGTCTTTGCGTGCGTCGTTTTTATCCTCTACTCCTGCTATTTTGCGTAAACCTCTCGGTAAATCAATAGAAGTTGCTGGTTGAAATGGTTGTATTTCTGTTTCACTTGGCTGGACATCTGGAATTGAAGTATCAGTAGTTGTTGTTGAAGAAGTTGAGGTAAATTCGAGAGGTGAAAATTGCTGCTCAGAACTTCTCAAATGATGGAGAGAATTTGAATCCAGACTTTTTTCAGCAACTTTATTCTGATCCGTTTGATCTTCAACCTGACTTTTCACATCATCTGAAAAAATCAAAGTGGAACCTAACCCCCTAGCCCCCTTCCCTTGTAGGGAAGGGGGAGAATTCAAAGCCTCTCCTGGACTTGTAGGGGAGAGGTTTTCCAGATCCCCTGAAAAGTCAGAATCTTCCATACCTTTGTCTGTTTGCAAAGGAGAATCGGAGATCAAAACGTTTTCACTCGTGAGTTCTGCTTTGACTATTGCAGGGTACAAAACGAGGCTGAGAGCTATCGGCATTACCCCCATCAATCTCAGGTTCAATCTAGTTGCACAGATGAGTTTAGGTTTCATTTCTTCACTGACTCCTGGAAGGTGGCGGTAACAGCGAAGTTCATACGTACCAAGCCACCAGGCTCCAAATGCACCAAGCGAGATTGGCTATTGCGTTCGCGGAATTTTTCGTTGGGAGCTAGAGTGTAACCGGGTACACTGCTGAGGTCTAGTACACCTGTGTGATATCCAGGTAAGGCATTAGCTAATGAGAACAAACCATTAGGATCTGTAGTGATGCGGTTTCCATCCTCTAGAAAAATCACCGCATTTGGTACCCCAGGCTCACCAGACTGTTGTTCACCGTCAAAGTTTTTATCAACAAACACCCGACCGATAATCGTGCCACAGTCAGAAACGATTCCTGCACGAATTTTCAATTGGTGCGTTGCTGGGCCATCCTTGATGCTAAAACGGTTATCAGCTCGTTGAGCATTAACGATCGCACTATTACGACCAGTACCACGCAGCGCATCGGCTGTTAGTTGAGCCGCGTAGGCAATATTCAAGACTTTCTCTGTGGGAATCGTTACGTCTGTGCGGAATGTCACTGTGTTACCATTGCGTTCTGAGGTGAGAGTAACTGCTTTACCATCCAACTCTCCCCGCACAGATTTGGGCAAAAACTGGAATCCTAAAGGTAGGTTGTCGGTGACAAATAGATTATTCAAATCAGCATCAGCGAGATTTTTTACCGACAGGCGGTAGATTACCGTATCTCCAGGTTCAGCAGCAGCGCGATCGCCTGTTTTGATAATCTGCAACTGATTGGCTTGACATAAATTTGTAGTGAATTCAAAGGCTAATAAGTCCAATCCCACAACATCTGCATTTGGAACCAAGACAACTGTTTGCTCTACTCTGGTTTCGCCTGTCAGATTAATTGGTTCACCATCCAGAGAAGTAGCAACATACCGCACGACATTATTACCTTGTGTGCCACTGCTAGCAAGGATTTCAATCTTGATGCGTCGTTGTTTGTAGATAGAATTCGGCGGTGGATTAACTACAAAAATGTAGCTTTTACCTGGATCAGTTTGACCCTTATTCGGATCGAGTAGGAAATTGTAGAAACCCGCAGGGTTATTCGTAACGAAGTAGGGGTTACTATTCTCGGTATTTGGCGATTTACCGCTAGGAACGTTGTTATTAGGAATATCTGGTAACTCTGTTCGAGTCAAAGCAACCAAGCTGCCTAATTCTGTCCCCGTTGGGTCGCTAGAGTTAGGTTGATATACGCCAACTGAAAAACCTGTATAGTCAGTTAAAATTGTGCCAGCGCAACCTAATATCCGCCCTAATGGATCAACTAATCGGTTAGAACTAATAGGACTAACATTGATCTGACTAGAACTTCCTTGATATTCAGAATTACTAGTAGAATCTGTATAAGTATAAGTAGCTTGATTTGTTAACGGCAAAGACGTAGCCAGATTATTAGTTTCTTGCGCGATCGCTGGTACAGGTATAGTAATATGTAAAAAACTTCCCAGGATAATACTTGCTGTTAACCTTTGCCGCCAGCTAGTGCTAGAAGTAATTTGCTTTTGTTTTTGAGAACGGCTCACTGAACACATCTCTTCTGGAATGCCAATATTATTTTTAATAAAAATGCTTATTTATTTCTGGAAATCCAAAACTATTAAATAGTATTTCCAAAAAATTAACTGCTACATTAATCAGATTTTATTGCTGAAATATGGCGTGAAAGTTGTTCTTGGTCATTTGTAATTACAAAGGACAAATGACCAATGACAAAGGACAACCTCAATCTCAATCAGCGCACTTGGGCTTGATAAGTTGCCTTAACTGTTGTCTTGGCTGCAAGTGACGGAATCTGCAAACGGATATTGGTGTAAGCAATGGCTGGTGCTGGTTTGGTTTCCACTTTGCCGTCAGGAAGAGTAACTTTAACAGTAGGATTTTCGACAAAGCTGCGCCCGCCATCAATGCTATAAATAACTTTGGCATTGTTGGAGACATTAGCAGATTTCAGCACGTAGACCATTCCTTTAGGAATAGGTTGATTAAGAGTCAAATTCCTCACTGGGCGATCGCTCTTATTTTCGCCACTCAAGGTATATCGCAACACATCACCTGGTCGCACCACAACTTGACCTTTCAAAGGTTGCCATGTCTTGCTTTGCTTACCTTGTTGATCCTGTGCTACCACTTGCTTTTCTGCCTCTAAGCGCAATTGTATTTGCCCTTGAGTTTTGACATTTTGAGCAACGGCGCTTGTAGAATGCCATACATTTGCGATTCCCGGAACTTGACTGACAAATGGCACTGTAGCAATCAGTGCGATCGCTCCTAAACCTGCAAGAGAAATACGCTTCATATAAATAACCTCAAAAACTTCCAGAATGTTGATTGTTGATTTATCTTTCCCTGTTTTCGCTGGGGAATAATCAGTTTGTAGTTAGCGCTTTAGTCCCAAATCGCCAACTACAAATACAGATGTGCTATCACACCCCTCTTTGTTTACAAAAAGGGGTGAAATCAAGCTATCTAGTTAACCTTGCGTTGGAAGATAAATGTTCTTTGCACAGTCGGTGCAACTTGTCCAGTCACACCATCTACATACTTACTCACATCCGTGTTTGCCGTAGTTCCAGTTTGGTCATTACCAGAGTTAGTCGCTGGATTACCACTGAAGAATTGAATAGTTGATGTCCCAGAATCCTTAGCTGAACCAACAATGTTGCTAGTATCAATTTGACTGTTGTTATCGTTATCTTTCGCCCAGTTGTTGGGAGCTTGCGTACCATCTTCAGTAATCACAATCTTGTCAGCATTCAGAATCAGATTTCCGGTTCCCACTTGAGAAGTAGAAATATTTTTGTAAGTAATGCGATACTCAATAATGTTTCCTGGGGCGGGTTTTTTGGATGTAACACTAAATGTGCCATCAGCAGCTACTGGCAGTGCTGGCCCAGTTCCTTGTAAAACTCGTGACTCTTTCAGCAATTGCAAGAAGCCAGTGTATACACGGTCAATGCTGACGTTAGTAGCTGTATCATCAGCTAAACCATTATTGTTTGTATCAATAAAAGCGATGATTGCTGTGGGGAAGCCGCGTTCGATAGTAGTTGCGACAGTTGCACCTTGAGCAGTGGTATCAGTTGAAAGTGGCGTACCAGCAGGCAGGTCAACACTTACACCATAGTTAGCCTTACCACCATTCGCTGGAACTGCACTAATTTGCAGTGGATTAGTGGCACTAATTGGGTTGCCCCCGACTGTACCCGTAGCACTTATGAATTGAAAAGTTGTGCCATTGTATTTGTAAGTAGCTGATAAACTTTGATAGGATAACGTCACCACTGTATTCGTAGGCAAATCACCTGGTGTTGCTGGTGGTGTAGGTACCAGAGAAATATTGGCAACAGATGTACCCGTATTCTGAACTGTGTTAGTAAAGGATACCGCAGCCGGATCAACTGTTGAGCCAGGAATGCTATTAGGTGGAATTAGTGCTGATTTATTGGTGAAGTCATCATTGTTGCTGGTGGGTCCAACGGCATCAGGCACTCCATTTGGTCCATTCAATAGAGAGACGGGAGCAACTGCTGAGAGGGTAGTTTTGTTGTAATTCCCAGTCGGACTATTAGTACCAGTGTTATTATTCCCTGTGTCAATGTTAGCGGGAGCAGGAGTTACCGTGTCAGAGCCGGCATCTGTTGTAGTAGGAAAGGTTTGATTAGTGGAGTTAAAGTTATCTGGGTTTTGATCTCCTGAGTTGTCATAGATTTTGTTGGTCGAGTCTCCAACCGTTGTACCGGCCACTTGAGCGATGTTGTAAATGTTTGGGCTACCTGCACTTGCACCAGTAGTCTTAATTTGGATGCTAAAACCGCTAACTGTTGTCCCAGTAGCAACTGAAGTCACAACGGTAGGATCGTTAACGAAACCGACTCGTGTAACTGAACTCAAGGATCCTGGGGCGGTATATGACCACGTAGCCAATTCAGCATTTGTACTAGTAGCAGTAGTCGTGTAAACTACTTTCCAGCCTGATGGAGCAACTGGAGTGCTATTAAGCACTGTATTTGCTGGAATAGCATCAGAAACTAAGATATGAGCAACACTATCAAGAGTGATAGTTGTACCAGCCAAAGCTGCCGGGGTAACACCACTATTAGTTACATCGTTAGACTCAACCCGCAAGCTCAAACCATAAGTTAGCAGGTCATCAGTCAGATCAGTAGAAGTGCTATTATTACTATAGGCTGTCTTAGTTTTGAGGATAGTTGCTAACGCCTTACTTTTGGCAGTATTTCCTACTGGAATCTGCTGGGTAGCACTGGCTTCTCTCACACCATTGATTGAGGCTCCTGCTACGTTGCCATTATCTACAGTATAAACGTCACCACCATCAGCAATCCGGGGTTGGTTTTGAGCATCACCAGGAGTTTGTCCTAGTCTGGCAGTGATAATATCGCCTGTTTGAGCGCCAGCTTGCACGGTAACTGGTACACGCACCAACACAGTACCATTAACTGCGATCGCACCTGTAGTTAGTCCACCAGCAGGAATATTTGTCCAAGTTGCACCGCCATCAGTACTGTATTGCAAGTTACCACTAGACGGCGTAGCACCAGTCTTATCTACGGGTAGTACCCCAGAAACTGTGGCTGGCCCTGTTGTTGTCGCTAAGTTAGGAATCTGGAATTTGGTGAGGTCGTTACCGACGTTGGTTACAGTGTAAGTGTAAACCAGTGTCTGACCAGGGCTAGCAGTACCTGCAATCCCAGAACCTGTAACAGTAATACCAGCCACCTCTGCGACAGTCACGGTGACAGTGTTAGATGTGGAATTGATGGGACTCCCTGGACTGTTGGGATCTTCGTAGGTCGCTGTCGCGGTGTTACTGATAGATGTACCCGCAGTAGTTCCGTCAGCTAATACAGGTGAGACAAATTGGAAAAAGCTACCAGTTAATAATGCTGTTACTACTAGAGATTGGTAAAGTTTACGCTGGTTGTTTACTGATTTATTTTGTTTTATCATGGATGTAGTTTGTTTATTTACTGGACTTGGATCTTGAATTTTGAGACACGATAAAGTTCGGCAATTCCTTAAAGAATTACCGACTGTAGCTGCCCAAAACTTCAACGTTTCGGGAATGCATATTTAATGAGCTAAATTATTGACACTCCTTAAAAACTACATTGAGGCAACAACCAGAAATAAGTTGTCTACTCCTTGATATTCAACGCTGGCAATCACAAATATATGCAATGTATTACTGTATGATTAATTGTCTATGTAAAAATAATAGTACCTTTTGTAACAGAAAAGGGCTTCCGTATAAATAACTAACTTTTTTAGGTATGAAGTCGAACTGCTCAGTGAGCAACCGTAGGCATCCTGTCTATTGCAGGTGCTGTGGAATGGATGCGGTAACGGCGCAGGGGTTGTTTAAAAACTTTTTGTTCCCTACGAATTTATTTTGGAAGAGGAAGAGACACTGATAGAGATTGGAGAGGCCATTAGCCGGAAAATTGTCAGTTAACCTCGCACTTGTGAACAACTGGATATATCCAGTTGCTGCAACTGTTAACTATCAAATTTAATTAAATATCGCACTCATTCCTACTAAGCTCAAAATTTATTTTTTAATTGCCGACAATTGTGACATTTTCCAGAAATAGCTAGAAATCCAATTGGTAATAATGTGAGCGACAATCGGCACTAATAAGTTGCCCGTGAGCAGGGCGCTATATGCCAATATCATCCCGACAATTGTTGCCCAAATCACATAAGGCCATTGTTGGGAACCGCTAAAATGCAAGATGCCAAAGCAAAGACTGGATACAATTAAAGCTGTAAGATCAGCGCCTAAAGCTGGCAGCATCACACCCCTAAATAATAATTCTTCACTCAACCCTGGTAGCAACCCCAGCCAAATTAAGTCTGGTAAAGCTAAAGGTTTCAGTACCACTTCTAGGTAATAATCTGCACTTTTACGATAGGCAGTCCAAAGGCGATAAGTTAAGCCACTTAACGCGGTGATGACGAACCCCAACCCTACACCTAACAGCAACTCTCTTTGGTTCAAGTCCCAAGAAAATAGGACGAAGTTGCCAAAGTGCAATGAAAGTTTGGCGACTATCAACAAAATGATTGCAGTCGCTCCCATCGCCCCAAGTACTTGGATGCGTGTTAAGTATGGAATTTCTGGCTCTTGCTTGTGTTGTTCAACCACGGGTTTTTAAGGGGAGTGGGGAGTGGGGGAGAATGGTTTGTATGCAATATACTCTGACCTCTCTCCAAACCTCTCTCCTAAAAGGAGAGAGGCTTTGAATCTTACTCCTCTTCCCTTGTAGGGAAGGGGCTGGGGATTAGGTCTGTATTGGATTCAACACAGAAGCGCTACAGTCTGAATTCTAACTTTTAACTCCTAACACCTAACTGCTAACTCCTAACTTTTAACTATTGACTGCAAAGGTAATAATTTGGGACGGAGGGCGGAGGGATTGATGCCTGCTTTGTGTGCTGCTAATACACCTACAGCTTCTAAATATGAGTTTACCTGTATAGCTTTGATCCCCAAGGGTTGGGGAGGAACTTTTATAAGAGTTTTATTTTCTTCTACTGTAATTATTTGGCATCGTCTTTGGCTTAAACTTAGTAAGGCGCTGCTACCACAAGCTGTTGCAGGTGCGATCGCAGCATCCACTTCATCTGCCCAAATATCTTCTTGCTCTGATGCGATCGCTCCTTTGTCTATGATAAATTGTGGCGCACGACTTAATCCTACAAGAACGCACGGCAAAAAGGTATAGCCCAATTCTTCGGCGGCGGAACGCGGAGATAAATCAGGTTTTGGAGGTTCGCTCAAAAGGGCAGGAGAATGGGCGCAAGGAATTTGAAAGTTTCGCACTAGCAAATGACTAATTACGGCTTCTGCACCCGCTAAAGGATCAACCCCTTCACCGTGGCGATATTTCTCTACTGCTTCTGAGTCTATATCATCGGGGAAACGGGCAACAACTGCGATCGCTTCTGCCCCCGCTTTTTTTATTAATATCTCAGCTGCCCGTAACAAGCTATCTGGGTTGCCAATTGTTCCCCAACTAGCCCCTGATGCTGTAGTCCGTAATTCTACTTTTAAGGGTGCATCAGTAATTACATAATCTGTTAAGGTCAATCCCAGAGTTGCTCTAACTGCATCTGCTGCTTGTATATGTCGTAGCAGTAACACTGGCTCAATACCTTGGTCTAAAAGCAAACCTACTTTGTTGTTACGGACTGGACGCAAACCCCAGCATCCAGAGGCGAATTTGTCAAGCCCGTAACCTTCAACATAAAAAGCGTTTGGGAGATTCCAATACAAAGAAGCACCATTAAGGACATTGGGGTGAGTAATTAGGCGATCGCAAACCTGTGCTATAACCTTAGCAACAGGCAAAGCATCTCCAGCATAACCCCCAATGGCAGCCCCAACGCCAGTTGGTACAATTAAGATAGCTGTGTATGGACGATTCATATTGAGCGCTGAATTATGAATTAGACCTCTTGCAAAGGAGTTTTGTGTTTAGTTATTCCCTATGGTTGATAGCTTACCTAATATCCATTCTTTCTCTAGCTAAGTTTGCCGCTCTAGTTTTTTTAAAATAGGAATAACTCTCCAAAGCACAGGTTGGTCTGTTGAGAATTTAGCAAATCTAAATACAATAGGTTCAAATTTATAATTTTGCTGTTTGGCTAATTCCTTAAACCTGACTTTTCTAGTCTGATAGCGGTATAAAAAAACATCACTAAAAGGCTTTAATTCTCCTACTGTTGGCAGATAAACTTTAAATGTCTCGGTCTGGGAAGGTTTAAAGATAATTTGTACATTTGGGTTAAGTGAATGGCTTAAAGATAGAATATCACCCACTGATGTATCACTAATAATTAAAAGAGGGTGAGTTGTCTGATTAATAATTTTTGCAACAGCAATATTTTCCCCATTACGACCTTTGTTATACCAAACTGTTGCTTGAGCATTGATAGCGCAGGACAAGATACTTCCCGAAAATAGGATAACTAAGAGTAATTGCCAAAATTTTTGATGCCAAAATTTTAACGAAGGATTAGCTAAATTTCTTCCTAGCAAGTAAGCAATAGCTAATTGCACTCCTAAGAAACTAGGAATCATGTATCGTGATGCTATGGAGCGCATTCCTCCAAAAATCAAATCTGGCACCATTAAAGGTAGTGTGCTAACGCAAGTCAGAAGGATAATCAATAACCAAACTGATATGGGTGTTTGACGACAGAGGCAATAAAAAGCATATACGATCAAGACTAACAATACTCGATGCACATAAAAATCCCAGGGTTCTTGATTAAGATCAAAAAAGATCCGACCAAGGTGCTGAATCCAGATATCTTTTAGTTCTGAGTTTTTAAGATGGAATATGAATGTCCAATCGAGATCTTTCTTGGCTTGAGATTGATTAATGATCAGAATCCAAGCCGAAGGAAGAAAAACTATAAAACCTAGTAGAGATGCTACCAGGTAACTTTTGACAATCCTTCGATGGCGAAACCCATAGATAAGTATTACATAAAGACCATGAGCGATCGCCACCAGTCCAGCCAGAAGAAATGTATAAAGGTTTATTATCAGAGTAAGTGTATAAATAACCCAGCTAATTCTAGTTTTTAGTCGTATTGCCCGCAGTAAAGCTGCGGTTGAAAGTAAAGTAGTTACAGTCCATAGGCTGTATTGTCTCGACTCCTGAGAGTAAAGCAGATGAAATGGCGAGACAGCAATTAGTCCTATTGTTAACCATGTAGGCAACTTGTCAGCGAAAATGCCTGTTTCAACAAATAGCTCTTGACACAGCCAATAAGCGCATGGGAATGCTAGGAGACTAAGGAGCGCAGGTAACAATCTAGCTAATGCTACTGAACTACCAATACTATGTAACCAAAAATGTAGCAACCCGTAGTATAGCGGCGGATGCTGCGGATCTTCTTTGGCTAGACTTTTGGCTACATCAATAACGCTTCTTGTTCCATCAGGGTGCTGATATCGCTGGAGTTCCGTTACACTAACTACTGACTTTTCGGAAAAGTGTTGAACAACATCTTCTTGGGTATAACCAGAAGCTCGCAGAGATGTTATGGCTTCATCATACCAGTAGACTTTATCCTCAAGGTGAGTAAAACGGAAAAATATGCCTAATACCAACACAATAGCGAGGAAAAAACGCAATAATAACTTGTATTTCATGCTTAATCAATTACAAAGGAATTCATCTCAGTGACTAACTAACTGTTATCTACAAGTCAGTCGAAGACTGACGCTCACGGCGGAAGCCTAATCCCGTACAGACGCGATTAATCGCGTCTGTACTCCCTGTCTACGGAAATAAGTTCTCCAAATCAAAGCGGATTCCTATAACTCTTAAGTGAAAAGTTACGTTACCACGGCTTCAACTGTAGCTTTTTGTTGGTCAACGTCCACAGAGGTAATTGCCCAACGAAGGGGTTCACCCTGTTTGTTCAACTCTGTTTCAATTGCTTTTAGTAATTCTGCGGGAGTTTCTTTTAAATCGATTTCTGCGGTAATAAAATGAGTCGTCATCTTGGTAACTCCTGTTGACTTGTAGTTTCTAGAATAGCTGATATCAGTTGCTAGGAAATACTAATATTATTTATCAGGTTTGGAACTTTTTACAGAACAGTTATTCAGTTATGAATAATCATCCGATATACTGATATAGCGTTTCCTAATCATAGTCCCCTCCTCGCTTGCGGGGAGGGGGTTGGGGGTGGGGTTCTTGTAGCTTACAAAGGCTGAGAAGCGCTATAACTATTCACTGATTATTAGTCTTTGCCAAATTGTAACTGATAAACTACATCTTCTTTTTCCGTCTGAAGTTTCAAATCAGAAAGGGGTTTAGCAATACAAAGCAATACGTAGCCTTGCTTTTGCAAATCAGGACTAACGCCCATACCATCAGTTTGATCGACAGTTCCCTCAGTGATTTGACCGGCGCAAGTTGTGCAAACACCTGCATGACAAGAACTTGGCAAATCTAAACCAGCAGCATCGGCAACTGATAAGATAGTTTCATCTTCAGGAACTTGCAAGGTATGAATTTTATCTTGGTGATCAATTTCTACGATGTAAATTTTGGGCATATATAAAATAAGCGTGATACAGAGGACAAATAGATTATTTTATCTGATAAATAGACATAGTACCAAGTTAACAAAGATAAAAAGAGAATTATTTTCAAAGATTTTTATCGATAAAAATAGCTATACAGTGATAATTATAAGTCCTTGCTAGACAAAAAAAATTAAATGTTACCCCTACAGTAAATAGGGTAGCTTACGTGAAACCTGGGTTGATCACAGATATTACCAAAGGCCAAACACCATTTTTCTGGCATTCCCTTGAGAAACCATCCTGACAACAAAAAAGTGATACCTATCGGTAAGCTTTCGTGCGGAACGCTGGTAGTAGCTAGCTTGCTTTTCTGGAGTAGTATGCTAACACACCTCATTTTACACCAAAGAGCGATCGCGACACACAAACCCACTTAACAAATTATCTCTCCTCATTTTTCACAATCAGGTTAGGTAAATAAAGTTGATTATATTAGCAATATCCATTAAAATTCATCTTTTTCTACAAGTTCTGAATCAAAAATTAACCAATTTTGAAAGTAGTCCTTAATCCATTCACTCACATCAGCATACTTCTCTTCAATGGCTTTTAATCTATTTTTCATATTCCTTTGATAATAACTCTGATATTCTATATTTCTGATGGCAATGACATTTAAGGTATAACTTAACATCCTTAATCTCGCTATAGCCAATTTTAAGTTTCTCCGAGATAAATTCGGTGTTCTTGAGTCTTCTTTATTTTCCTTAAAGGGACAATACTGATTATCTCTAATAATTTTGTGAAATTCTTGAGTCTCTAAATCTAACTCATAAAAAGCATCTGGAGAAATTTCATAGTTAATTTTATTTCTTATTTCTGATTCATTACCTAAGTCAAAAGGTTTAATCCCAATATTCCAAAACCTATCAATTCCTTTACGGCTTCTAAAATCGCTAAAATTTTCAAAAAATCGTTTAACCTGTCTTTGATGTTCATCTGCTGAATTAGCAATACCTTTGATGTGAATGTTCTTTTTTTGATAATCTTTTTCTTGACAATCTACAGAGCGAGATACCCAAGTTGTAAAGTTAAGTTGTGTTCTGTTTAAACCTTGGATTAAGAAAAAATTAGAATAATAGGAAGTAACAAAACCCCAACTGAAATATCCTTTTTTGATTAAATGGTCAGTAGAGCAAATATTTAAAACAGCTTTGGATAAAAGTTTCTCAATATCAGTCAATATATAATTGTTTGCATCTGAGATAATAAATCCTTTTTCATAATCTTCCTTTAATTTATATAAATCTTCAAAATATGTTTTAAAAGAGCGTTTAGCGTCACCATTACAGTTGCTAAAAGCAATAGCAATTTCTTAAAACGTTAATGACACACTTTCTAATCTCCAATCATCACTACAAAATCTTCTCGAACCGCATTTTTTAGTCGGCTAACCATCATTTCACCAGCTTTTTCTTGCGCTTTAAAACCTCCTCCACTTGTTAAATTATCTTTATCAAACTTAAAATCTTGAATTAGCCGAAGAAGTTTAATTTTATTTTCAGTATTAAACATTTGATATTTTTGCATAACCAAATTAAAAATCTCATAAAATGCTTTCCTAAGACCACCAAATCCAACTGTTTTCAGAATATATGATTTTGGATCATCCCATTGTTCTAGAAACACTGCTTTAATAGAACGAAAGTAAATTTCAAAAACTTTATATTGTTGCTCAAAACCTAAGTTAGCAAGTTTTCCTGTTCTGGGTTCTACATAATCTTTAGCTTGGTTAACAAATTCACTTAAAGATATACCAAGCCCAGCATCCCCTGTTCTTCTAATTAATTCATACAAAGGACTTTCATCTGTTTCATTTAATCTAGTCGCAATTTCTGTTGCTCGTCTTTCTGCTGTAACTCCTTCTTCATCGAAATCTTCAATATCTCCTTCTAACAAATTAAGTAGGTCTAAATAAAGAGATGCAGGAACACCTTTTTGGGTTTTATTAATTTTGATAAACAGTCGAGCCTGATCCTTAACAGATAATCCCAAAGTAGCAACTACCATTAATAGAAAGTCAGGGTTTGCTTCATAACAACCTTTGATTCGATGCTGACCATCTATGATAAGCCCCAGAGATTCTGTGTCATTTAAAGTTAATAAATTATCATTTTTTAAGTAAGAAAATTTACCTTCATCAATATTGACTAAGATAGAATTGGGTATAATACCTTGCTCTTGATTAATATAAGTTGTTATTTCTTTGATTCTAGGCTTAGAAAAGGATCTTTGATATCCTAATTTCTTATCATTAATTCTCCGAGACACATCAAACCGCTCATAAATCATTCGAGCATTAGTGATAAATAAAAGTATAGGTATATTATTTTGAATTACTTGAAATGCTGAAAGTTGTATGTTGCTCATAAATAGTAGATTTTTTGATAAAAGATATTGTTTGTATTATAATATAAACAAATTAGATTATTATGGTGTTCATCTTTCATTGTATTATACAAAAGCGTTACGGTGAAACGCTTTAAAGGATAAAATTACGGTAAAGTTTTATGAATAAACGCTGCCCAAAACTCTCGCTTTTTAACGGTAAATCACTCCACTGGAGAACATAAAAATGCTGGAATCATATCGTAAACACGTTGCCGAAAGAGCAGCACTGGGAATTTCTCCCTTACCATTAGATGCAAAGCAAACATCTGAACTGTGCGAATTACTGAAAAATCCGCCAAAGGGTCAAGAGGATATATTATTGCATTTATTGAGCGATCGCGTTTCTCCTGGTGTTGATCCAGCAGCTTATGTCAAAGCTGGATTTCTCACCGCCATTGCCAAAAAGGAAATCACCAGTCCCTTGATTGGGCGCATAGAAGCGGTGGAATTGCTGGGGACGATGGTAGGTGGTTACAATGTGCAATCTTTAATCGATTTGCTGCAATGGCCTACCGTATCCCTGTCAGACTCATCTGAAACACCTCTAGTGATGGGTGGACAAGGAAAGGAACCCATCGCCGCCTACGCCGCCAACGCCTTAAGCAAAATCCTCTTGGTGTACGACGCCTTCCACGATGTTTTAGAGTTATCTAAAACCAATCCTTTCGCCAAGCGGGTGATTGACTCTTGGGCGGAAGCTGAATGGTTTACCCTTCGTCCCACAGTTCCAGAAGCGATTACTGTCACCGTTTTTAAAGTCCCCGGCGAAACCAATACCGACGACTTATCTCCCGCCCAAAGTGCCACAACTCGCCCAGATATTCCCTTACACGCCTTAGTGATGTTAGAGTCACGACAACCGGGAAGCTTGGCAACCATTGCCGAGTTGAAGAAAAAAGGGCATCCTGTAGCTTACGTGGGGGATGTAGTTGGTACAGGTTCCTCGCGTAAATCTGCCATCAACTCGGTATTGTGGCATACAGGAAATAATATACCTTTTGTGCCAAACAAACGCGCTGGGGGTTATGTTTTAGGTGGTGCGATCGCGCCTATCTTCTTTAACACAGCAGAAGATGCCGGTGCTTTGCCTATCCAGTGCGATGTCAGCAAACTTGAAACCGGCGCGGTGATTACCATCCATCCCTACAAAGGCGAAATCACCAACGAAGTAGGCGAAGTCATTTCCACCTTTGCCCTCAAACCTGACACCATCCTCGATGAAGTTCGCGCCGGTGGACGCATCCCCCTACTTATCGGACGTACCCTCACCGACAAAACCCGTCATGCACTCGGTTTAGAACCCAGCACCGTCTTTACCCGTCCCCAGCAAGCATTTGATACAGGTAAAGGCTACAGCCTAGCACAGAAAATGGTAGGTAAAGCTTGCGGATTACCTGGTGTGCGTCCCGGCACATCCTGCGAACCCATCATCACTACCGTTGGTTCCCAGGACACCACAGGCCCCATGACCCGCGACGAATTGACAGAACTCGCCTGTCTTGGTTTCAGTGCAGACTTAGTGATTCAGAGTTTCTGCCACACAGCTGCTTATCCCAAACCAGTAGACATCAAAACTCATCACGAACTCCCCGATTTCTTTGCCTCCCGTGGCGGTGTTGCCCTGCGTCCCGGTGATGGTATCATCCACTCTTGGTTAAACCGGATGCTGCTACCCGACACCGTAGGAACTGGCGGCGACTCGCACACCCGCTTCCCCTTAGGTATTTCCTTCCCCGCCGGTTCTGGATTAGTGGCGTTTGCGGCGGCTTTGGGTGTCATGCCTTTAGATATGCCAGAGTCAGTTTTGGTAAAATTTAAAGGAGAATTGCAACCAGGTATCACTCTGCGCGATGTCGTGAATGCCATTCCCTACGTGGCAATTCAAAAAGGTTTGCTGACAGCAGAGAAGCAGAATAAGAAAAATATCTTCTCCGGGCGAATTTTAGAAATAGAAGGTTTGCCAGATTTAAAAGTTGAACAAGCCTTTGAACTTACCGATGCTAGTGCCGAGCGTTCTTGTGCAGGATGTACAATTAAGCTGAGTGTAGAGACAATTTCTGAATATCTGCGTTCCAACGTCGCCCTGCTGAAAAATATGATAGCACGGGGCTATCATGATCCGCGTACCATGCTGCGCCGTGTGGCAAAGATGGAAGAATGGTTAGCAAATCCCGTGTTATTAGAAGGTGATGCCGATGCGGAGTATGCCGAAATAATTGAAATTGATTTGAACGAAATCAAAGAACCAATTGTAGCTGCTCCCAATGACCCCGATAATGTTAAGTTATTATCGGAAGTTGCTAATGATCCAGTACAAGAAGTATTCGTCGGTTCATGTATGACGAATATCGGTCATTATCGGGCAACAGCCAAAGTTTTGGAAGGCGCGGGTGAAGTGAAGACTCGCCTGTGGATTTCACCACCAACGCGCATGGATGAACACCAACTTAAAGAAGAAGGTATATATAGCATTTTTGGGGCTGCGGGTGCGCGTACAGAAATGCCAGGGTGCAGTTTGTGCATGGGTAATCAGGCGCGAGTTGCTGATGGGACAACGGTATTTTCTACCTCTACCCGCAACTTCAATAATCGCATGGGTAAAGATGCGCGAGTGTATCTTGGTTCAGCAGAATTAGCCGCAGTTTGTGCGTTGCTGGGACGGCTTCCCACAGTGCAGGAATATTTGGATATAGTGGCGAGTAGAATTCATCCTTTTGCAGATGATTTGTATCGGTATTTGAACTTTGATCAAATCGTCGGTTTTGAGGATGAAGGAAGAGTGATTGCGTTGGAAGATATGCCGAGGCTTGAGGATATTTTGGGTATGCCAACTGCGGCGAGGTAGGTAATACTAGGGTGGGCAATGCCCACCTAATTTTGTAAGATCACTAAAATAAATTACGACCATCCCAAGATATCTGACCTAACCCCCCAGCCCCCTTCCCTTCTTCCAGGGAAGGGGGAGAAATCCGGCTCCCCTCTCCGCCTCGGAGAGGGGTTGGGGGAGAGGTCACACATAAAAATCTATTTTCATACTTCATAAATGAATAATCCAACACCCGAAGAACCCTATCCACTGATAAAAGAGGGAACTCGTAATATTGTAATCGGATATAAAGTAGACTTAGTTAAAGTGCAACGTGCCAAAGAGCTTCGTCAGCAAATGACACCAGAAGAAAAATTATTTGGCAATATCTTCGTGCTAATCGCCTGAATGGTTTACACTTTCGCCGTCAGCAGATTATCAATGGATTTATTGCTGATTTCTACTGTCACGCAACTAGATTAGTGATAGAAGTGGATGGCAAAATTCATGAACAACAAGCCGAATATGATGCAGAACGTGACAAAGTTTTGTCAGCCAGGGGACTGCGTTTGTTGCGAATTAAAAATGAAGAAGTGAGACACGAACTTGATAAAGTTTTAATGCGTATTTCCACAGCTTGTTCTCAAGAGACCTAACCCCCCAGCCCCCTTCCCTACGCAGGGTGGATTAATTGTCATCCTAGAAAAATTGAAACCCTTATTCTTCCGTTCATGAATCGAGTTACCCTGTTAGCAGACTGACGAGGTTACGGGGATTCCAAATTTTCTCTGTACACAATTAATCCACCCTGCCCAGCCCCCTTCCCTACGAGGGAAGGCAGGGTGGATTAATTGTCGAGAGAGAAAAGTTTTTCTCTCTGGACCGTTGAACTCACAGGCATTGCACAAGATGAGTCGGAGTGGTG
>NZ_JBALCT010000026.1:0-21064 GCF_036917675.1 Nostoc sp.
ACGCTGACCAATGCTACAGCAAAGCTCAATCTGTGTTTCATCAGACTGATGCTAAAGCGACTAGCTCATGACTAGATCCCAAATGGGTTCTATAGGAGGCGACCAATTGTTGTTGGCGACAATTCCGGCGACTTGGTTGTTATTTTGGCGTAATGAAAAGATAGGATTGCCCGTTAGCTTGATTTGAGCTTGATGCTATTAGGGTTGCGCTTCCAAGATCCGACCTATACTTCTTGGCGATAGTGCTGGCAACCCCCTGCGAGTAGCTTCTTCAGCAACTTGCATATGGTAATGGTGCTTTGAACGACTGGGTTTTCGGTTCTTGCTCCATTCGCTAATTTCGACAATTTTGCTCGCCTCTGCGCTCTTGCACTTCTTAGGTCTGCCTGCGTTCACACCTAATACATTATTTATCTTTGCGATCGCATCTTCCAAGGTTTCCGATGTTATGGTACAAGATGTCCACTTTTTCTTCCAGTTTGTTACTGTTTGCTTCGCTATACCAAGTTTTTTTACTATATTTTTATGATTTTCTCCACTATTAAGCTCTAGCAGGATGTTTGCTCTCTTGATCATTTCATAGCTGCCTGTGGCTGCTATATCCTCTAATACTTGCTTTTCGATAGGATTTAATATTTGAATATGAGGCATTTCAGTATTTACCCCGCTTAAACCTATATTTTTGCCAAATTGAATGAAGCCTGATATACTTTTTTTGTAGCGTTCATTTATCCTAAAGATTCACTCAAAGCCCTGCTGCAAACAGGGCTTTGAGGAAAAAGCAAGCCCACCTGTTACTAAAACAGGACGGAACTTTGTTTTGTCAATTTAGTTATCTGTTATCTAGAGCCATCATATCATGAATTTACCCCGTTTTACAAATCTATCTTTAGATAGATGCTTTTTTCCAAATACCAGTGCATTAAATATCTCTTCAGTCGTATTGGTTTTCAATGGGTTGGGAATAATAGTTTACTGCGCGAGAAAATTCTCTCCCTTGAGTTTTTCTGGTAGTTAATCCTTTGCTATTTACAAGATTTAATTATTTTTTAAACTTGTCACTTTTGCCAAGCGATGAAAGTGCTACAAGTTTTGCTGGTTAATATTTTTCTGTTTTCTGCTTAGGTTTTTCAAGATTGAACTTATCTTTTGAGTGACAATTTGTGACCCGGAGTATAAATATGTCTCTTGTGCAGAATCCGGCAATTGTATATATTTCTCCTGCGGAGTTGGTCGTTCATCCGAAGCTGATAGAAATATATGGTGAAAATGAGGAACGTCCGGCTTTAGAAAAAAGTATCTCTGAAAAAGGGATTCTTGAATCTTTGAAGGTATCTGCACGTAGTGGTGTAAATGTCGTCTTGGCAGGTAAGTGTCGCTTGCAGATAGCTCGCCAGTTAGGAATTTCCACTGTGAAAGTGGAATTTGTCGAGTCTGGTTCGCCTGAAGAAGATTTGAAACTAGTGCTTGACTTTAATCTTCATCGCGAAGGCGGGAAGACTCATTACCAGAAATTTCACGAGGGGCAGTACTGGGAGAGCGTACTTCGTCCCCAAGCGAAAGAAAGACAGCGCCAAAGCGCTCGTCGTTTGAATCAATCGAATGATTCAAATTTGAATCATTCGGTAACTGAGAGTAAGTCTCAATTAGGGAAGGGCAAGCGAGTGATTCAGGAGGTCTCGGAGAATCTAAATATAAGTGTTGGTAGTTATCACAAGGGCAAGAAAGTTTTTGAATTAATTTCTCAATTACGAGAAATGGAAAAATTTAAGGCAGTTGTTGCACTGGAGATGGAATTTAACCGGAGTATTGATGCAGCATACAAGTTTGTTTGCAATCAAGATATCTGTTATCAGGTAATAGACCTTCTGGAAGCAGATGAGATAGGTAGTATAGGTGATGGTATTGCTTGGATGCGAAATGGCGATAAGCAAAGCTTTAACCCTTCGGGTTATCGCAATCCGTTTCGGCGTTTCCAGCTTGACCAAGTATATCAATTCAAGAAGAGACTGCGGCCCGAATTGGAAATTGTGGGACGGGTTATTGGTATAACTAATGAGTTTGTTGTGTCTGGATTGAGGAATTTAGTGAATATGAACCTAGAAATTGTGAATCTACGTCCGCGACAAATTGATGCAGAATTGCAGGATGAACCATCTGCGTCACAGAGGAAGAGAATATTTCACTTAATGCAAAAGTTTAGTGATGTTTTCCCAGTTCAGGTGTCTTTAGAAGAGTTGTTAAAACTGCCAAATTTAACTGAGAAAGAGGAGGTTTTATTGCGGATGTATGAGTCTGACGTATTTGAAAAAACGTGGGAAGATTATAAGACCCAAATGAAAGCAATGGAAGTATCTACAAATAGAAATAAGGAGAATATTCGTGCTGCATAGGTAGCTGTCAGCAGTTAATCTAGCAGAGAATTTATCTCAAAATTTAACATTACTTACTAGATTAGCATCTCAATACTGATTACAGTACGAGTTCACTTTTTTGGGTGCTGAACTCGTATCAAGATATTTGACTGTTTTTTGTTTTTTAACTCGGTGGTGGAGTATGAGTAATTTCATCTTCACCAGTTGTACTAATAAGAGCCAATGTGGGGTGACGCTTGTGGGTGTTACTAGCTTTGCATTGTTATCCCAAAACTCTTTTGTCGATTTAGTGACAACTTCGCTCGAACTGCCTCATTTAAATAATTACCAAAAAAAAGTTGGGTAGTCGCATTGTTGTTGGTGAAGCGTGTTGGACTAAATCTTAGCCTAAGCCTACGTATGTCTAAGCCTAAACAAGTATAAACCTTTGTTTGCTTTCAACCATGAGACGATTACCAGTCGCCTCCAACAAGCGAATAACCAACGCTTGAAAATAAAAAAATTCAAATTTAGGCTAACACATTTTGACCAACAGCGAGGCTACCTCATGCACAAAAATCATCAGGACAGTCACTCATGTACCAAGAAAATTTCGGGGCAGATTTCGACAACAAGCCCCAATTAAGTCTTTCACAGCCTTCAAAAAAGAAAATCAAACCCCACCTGCCCGCAGAATCCGTGGGTAAACGCTACGTAGAGCGTTTTTGGCATCCATTTGGGGCGATAGTTGCCCCTTCTTCAGTAGAAGGTGCAAAACCAGCATGGCGCACCATCGATTATTACCTCCAACCCTCCCAACTGTGGAAACTGCACCAAGACAAGTCAAAACTAGTAGGTCTGCGCTTTGACAACACAACCCGTTACGCGACAATTGATTTAGACTTCTTAGGCGACTACCATAACATTGAATCTATAAATCGCATCAAAGCAGCGCTAGAAGACATCGGTATAGTCGATATCATCATCCTCCAGTCCAGCTTTAGTGGCGGCTATCACCTGATCCTAAGCTTCGCATCCCCCCTACCCACCTTTCCCCTAGCCTGCGCCCTAGAGATTACCTTAAGAAACGCAGGCTTTATCCTCCGCCAAGGACACCTAGAAATCTTCCCCAACACCAAACCATATAGTGCCAAACAAATAACCAACTACAAAGCCATCCGTTGCCCCATGCAACCGGGTAGCGGGTCATTTATACTTAATGACGATCTGCAAGTAATTAGTGACTCAGTTTCTATTTTCCTCGATTATTGTGATCGCGCGGCCAGTCGGCAAGATTTAACTAAATTAAAACGGGTAGCAAACAAAGCCAAAAAACAAATTTCACGGGAGAGATATCGCAAGCAAGAATCTGCTGACGTTATACAGTGGCGTGCCAACTGGGAAGAAATCATCACCACAGGCTGGACAGAAAAAGGACAAACAAACACCCTCCTACAAATCTTCGTAGGGTACGGAATCGTCTTTTTAGACTTAGAGAGTGATAAATTAGTCGAATTTTGCCTCTCCACGGCAATTAACGCCCCCGGCTATAGCCAATATTGCCGACACCAACACGAAATCGAAGCTAGAGTGCTGCATTGGGTAGAATCCACAATTCGCAACAAATGGTACAGCGCCTATATTAGTTATCCCGAACGGCTGTTGGGTACATTCGCCAACACCTTTGCAGAAGCCATAGCAGGCATTAGCAACATAGATAAACCCAAAGATAACGTAATCCCATTTGACCGTCGTAAGCAACAGAACTGGGAACGCAGCCAACAAGCCCAAAAACGCATCCAGATAGCAGTAAGGGCAATAGAGTGGGATAGAGGCTTACCAGCAGGGGCTACTGAACGAGGGAAAGCAATACGTGCTGAATACAAGCGCCGCTTTCACAAAACTATCTCACAAGAGACACTACAAAAGCATTTGCATTTGTGGCACCCCACACGTTACATTTTAGACCCCTGGGCAGAAAATAGCTCAAACCCTTATCAATCAAGCAGTGACGGGCAATTTGATAGTTTTGAAAACTCATCTAAAAAACAAAGTGCTGAAAACCTTTACCAAAAGCAAAATGACGGTCATTTTTACTATATGAAGGTCTTTTGTAATTGCTTACCTTCTGCTGCCGATGCCCCTACAGGGCAGTTGGCAGTAGCAGGTTTTGAAGAAGTTACTGACTCAGAAGGAGAATTTTTTGTACCTGTGGTACAAGATAAATTTGAGGGAATTAATATCAATTCCGAAGAATTAAATTTATTACAGCCAGAAGATTTATCTTTAACTTCAGGTGTCAATAATTCGGATAATTCATTAGTTTCTTCTAATATTATACAACTAGCTGAAAATGTTATTGAAAGTAATTCAGATAAGGATTTTAAATATCCTTCTAACACCAGCACGGATGAAAATCATAATAATAAAAACTTATTAATCAATTTTGCCAGTATTCCACCTACCGCATCTACACCTGCAATTGTGCCGCCTGAAACGTCACGAAAAGCCAAAAGTACACCTTCACGCGATCTAGCTGAAACTCTCGCTTTGTCAGAACTGAAGAAACTGACTAAGTTACGACTCCAGGCGACATCTCACGCCAAGCATGTAGCTAGAGACTATTGCCTGATTGCACGACGCTTAATTGGCGGTAAGGAACGCGATCGCTTAGAGCAAAGTGCCAAAATGCAATTCTACCTCGATTCGGGTAACAAAACTCTAATTGCAGAAGCTAAGGAGTGGGCAGCTACCAATCCTGGGTGTCTACCGTTTTCGTTGGAGTTGGAGAGCGAAAAATTTTGGGAAAGATGAGGGACATAAGGCGGTAAGATGCTTGGTATTTCAGACTTTAACTGCACAAAAAGAGGTGATTCAGCTTTACAAAAGTTATTATACTTGTGAGTAAAATTTAGTATAGAAATATAGAAGGAGATATAAAAGATATCTTAATGGAAAAACTGTTTAATCAAGCAGTTGAGCCAATCTTCCGGCGCTGAACCTGTTCTCAAAAAAATTACACCTGTAGCCCAACTACAAGAGGTGGAAGCTTTAGAAGCTAAAATCCGTACTTTAATGCCTGAGCGTAGTATTTTAGACATCCTCTGCAATGTTGAGCATTGGTTAAATTGGACAAAGCATTTTGGCCCGCTTTCGGGGAGTGAACCCAAATTAAAGCAGCCTGTGGAGCGTTATATTTTTACCACTTTCAGTTATAGTTGCAACTTGGGGCCAAAGCAAATGGCACGACATTCACAGGGTGCTGTGACATCTCACATGATTTCTGATACCAACCGTCGCCATGTCAGTACGTCCAATATTGAAGCGGCGATTCGGGATATTATCAATGCTTACAACCGTTTTAGCCTGCCGTCGGTTTGGGGTACTAGGAAACGTGCCGCCGCTGATGATAGTAAGTTTGAGATATACGAAAACAATCTCCACTTAAGGATGAGAAAAAGCTGATGTCTACTACACGATTTCACCGTATCCTCTGGTTGGGTGCGATCGTTGGATTGATAATCTACACCTTACCTAGTGGCACAGGTGAGTATCAGCAGGCTCTAAACCATCGCTATCATCCTGATGCCAAGGCACTACAATGTCGCACACTTACAGGTAAGCAGCTTCACTATCTAGAGTTTCAGATAAAATCCACCGCCAATCAAGCTGCAATTTGGCAAGCTACTTTATTATCCTGCTACGGCTGATGAATGGGTTGATTATGGCGATCGCAGCACCCAGTTTATTCATTGGAATGACCGCAGTTCTGCTGTATCGTTTACCTTATCTAATCAGCGCGTGTTGACTATTCCTGTTCCTTGAATCATATCTTTGTGATGCAAACATGAATCTGTTTACTCAGCCCAACTCTAGTGATGCGATCGCAATGCAAATTTAAGCGGGATGCCTGTGTCCTTCATTGCTTGACCCGCAGAGCCTGAATCAACTCAGTTAAGGCTGGCGGTGGCTGGCGACGGTTAGGATGATAGAGGTAGTAGCCGGGAAAGGTTGGACACCACTCTTGGAGTACTCGCATGAGCCGACCCTCGGCAACAGAGTTAGTGATTTGATCCTCATAGAGATGCGCAATCCCTTGTCCTGCTAAGGCAGCCGCGAGAATCAGATCGCCGTCATTGAAGACAAGCGATCCATCAACTCTGACTTGAAATGACCGACCCTCTTGCTCAAACTCCCAAGGGTAAAGCCCCCCAGAAGTCATAAATCGGTAGTTGATGCAGCGATGACTTGCAAGGTCTTGGGGGATGTTGGGTGCAGGACGATCGGCGAAATAGGCAGGTGAACCCACAACCGCCGTTTGGAGATCCAGTCCAACTCGCACCGCAATCATGTCTTTAGCGACCTTTTCACCCAGCCGAATGCCAGCATCATAACGGCTCTCAACAATATCGGTTAGCCCTTCGTCGATCGTCACCTCGACACAAATCTCTGGATATGCATCCAAAAAACTGGGCAGCACCGGACAAAGGATAGAAGTCGCCGCGTGCCTTGGCGTGGTAATCCGCAGGGTTCCAGCAGGTTTGTCACGCAACTCATTGAGAACTGCTAGCTCTGTATTGATGTCTGCAAACGCAGGTCGCAAGGTTTTGAGCAGTCGATCGCCAGCCTCGGTAGTTGAGACGCGACGAGTCGTTCGTGCCAGTAGTTGCAACCCTAGACGGTCTTCGAGCGATTTCATCGCATGGCTCAAGGCAGAAGGAGACATTTCTAGCTTTGCCGCCGCGCGTGTAAAGCTCATCTCGTCGGCGACGACTACGAAAGCGGCTAAGTCATTGAGTTCATCACGCTTCATTACTGCATTTATTTCATAACTCTATGCTGATTATGCCATCTAGTAAATAAATTTGCTCGGATTTATAGTTACTGTAAATGGATCTTTAGATACCAGATATGTCAAGCACTTTTGTTAAACAGCATCGATCAAAACGTCCTGGTTACGGACTTGCCGCTTTAGTTCAAGGCGATCGCCTTGTTCCTTGGGAATTTGAGCGGCGAGAACTGCGACCCAATGATATTGCTGTGAAGATCCAGTTCTGCGGGGTTTGCCACAGCGATTTACACGCAATTCGAGGGAATAGCCGATTTCCTTTAGTTCCAGGTCACGAAATGGTAGGCGAGGTGACAGCGATCGGTGTAGATGTCACGAAGTTCCAAATCGGCGATGCTGTGGTAGTGGGCACGATCATCGATTCTTGCGGTTACTGCTCATCGTGCAAACGCCAGTTAGAGCAATATTGCCTCGAAGGAGTAACGACGACCTACGATGGCATTGATCGCTTCGATGGCAGTATCATGCGCGGCGGCTACTCAAACGAATATGTGGTCGATACTCATTTTGCTTATCACATGCCCACAGGTCTTGATCCAGCAAGCGTAGCGCCATTACTTTGTGCGGGTGTCACCACATGGTCACCGCTGCGCCAATGGAATGTGACAGGCAAGACGGTTGGCATTGTCGGGTTGGGCGGACTCGGACACATGGCGGTGAAATTCGCTCATGCGTTGGGTGCTTATGTGACGTTGTTCAGTACGTCTGAAGGAAAGCTTGCCGATGCGATAGTGCTGGGAGCCGACAAAGCAATTTTGTCTACCGACGAGGCGCAAATGGTAGCCCAAGCATCTCGGTTCGATTTGATCCTCGATACCGTTTCCGCTCGCCATCCGCTTGATCCATATCTGCGATCGCTAAAACTCGATGGCACACTTTGCTGTTTAGGCATTCCTAAAGCTATGGATTTCAGCCCCTTTTTACTAACGACAGGACGACGACGAATCGCTAGTTCAGGAGTAGGCGGGACGCTGGAAACACAGGAGATGCTGGACTTTTGCAGTAAGCACAACATTGCAGCAGATGTTGAAGTTATCACGGCTGCGAACATCAACGAGGGATTTGAACGACTGAAGCGGGGAGAGGTACATTATCGGCTAGTGATTGACATGTCTACGCTGAATGCACCCGCTAAAAACGCGGCTTGATTCGAGGGCGAAGTGGAATTTCAGCACTTAGAGCTAGATCGATCAGGTTCGCAAAGAGAACAACACAACAAGAGGAACTTTTAAGATGCGACGTTGGATTTTGAAAGCTGGAGCAACCGATCTCAATGGATTGGTTCTAGAAGATGCGCCGATGCCGGAACCTGGAGCAGGCGAAGTTCGGATTCGCGTTCATGCTGTGTCCTTGAACTACCGCGATCAACTCGTACTCAAGGGGCAATTCGCGAACAATCTACCTGCGCGGGATTTGATTCCAATTTCGGATGGAGTCGGTGAGATTGACGCAATTGGAGCAGGTGTAACTACGTGGGCAGTCGGCGATCGCGTCACCGGATTACTTCTAAACTGGCAACGAGGTGCACCGACAGAGATTGGCTTTGGTCTCGGCTCACTCAGTGAAGATGGAATGCTGGCTGAATATGTCGTGCTGCCCGTCGAGCGCGTTGTGTGTGCGCCCACCAGCTTAGACGATGCCGAAGCCGCAACGCTTCCTTGCGCTGCATTAACGGCTTGGAACGCCATTCACGGGGGCTATCCGATTGGCAAACAGAGCAAAGTTCTGGTTCTGGGAAGCGGTGGCGTATCGCTGTTCGCGATGCTGTTTGCCCGTGCAGCAGGCGCTCAGGTGATTGCGACATCGAGCCAGGATGCCAAGCTGAAGCGGTGGATGGATCTTGGTGCCAGTGATGGGATCAACTATCGGGACACCCCGGACTGGGGCAAAGCAGTGTTCGAGCGAACGGGTGGGGTCAACAAGGTCGTCAATACGGTTGGGACAGGTACGCTGAGTCAGTCATTAGCGGCACTTGCATACGGAGGTGAAGTGGCTCTACTCGGATTAATGACCTTTGACGATCGTCCACTTGATTTTTTGTCGCTAATGAGTAAGGGTGCCGCCGTTCGAGGCGTTGCTGTTGGCAGTGCTGAACTGTATGACGCGATGGTGCAAGCGATCAACACGCACAAAATTCGTCCAATCATTGATCGACGCTTCCGTTTTGAGGAGGCGAAGGCTGCCTATCAAGCCCAATCGTTGCCAGAACTCTTCGGCAAAATCGTGATTGATCTGGTGTAGGCTAGGTGAGTCATTTCTGAGTGAGATAACATAGCAGCATTTCGTTAATTTCCTGCTCAAGCTGCCCATCTCGAAGTAGGTATTGAGCCGAGAAGCGTGTAATTTTCGGCAAGATGGTCTGGAAAAGATTGCTGTGTCAAGGTTTAAACGATTTTGACTAGCAGATTTTATAGGGCTTGCCGCACATAGGACAAAATTTATACTTCAGTGACAGGACTAACTCACCACAGTGAGTGCAATTCGTTTATAGTCAAATCTAGTAACTATGCTGGAATGTACGTTGGAAAAGTGCCAATATTTGGTAACTCGCTGGCTACCTACCCTACTACACGTACGGTTCTAATAGAGAGGTGCGGGACATAATAGTCCCCATCGACTTAACCCTACTGACTTTATCACTTTGTGACACAACCAGAAAAATAGTCAACCAAAAAATCTACGAAAGTCGTTATCTTAGGCGATAGATAGCGCTGACTCGTATAGACGGCATAGAGGAATGTGGTTGGCAAGGTGTAGTCCAGCTCCAGTACCTCTAACCGTTGATTGGCAAGATCATCTGCAATCAACCACTCTGGCAAAACCGCTAACCCCATGCTGGCTAAGGCCGCCTGATACTCCATAATAGTGTTGTTGGAGCGGATCGAGACTGTTAGTTTAATTGTCTCCCTGCCGTTGGGACCTTCAAAGAATATCTCATGGGCAAACTGTGAGTAGTGATAGCTGATGGCTACATGCTTCGATAGTTCCTTGGGGGTTTTTGGGCGTCCATTTTTTTGCAAATAGTCAGATGAGCCGACCAACAGGAACGGAATGGGGCAGATGCGTCGCGTGAGCAGTGAAGACCGAGGCTCACTACCGTGCACGACACGTAAAGCAAGATCAAACCCTTCTTCTACTAAATCCACTATCCGATCATTCAAACTCAGATCTAGCACAACGTCTGGATAACGAGAGCGATACTCCGCCAGAGCTTTGGTGAATAACGGGTTGGCGAACCAAACTGGGGCAGTGATCTTGAGTACACCACGCACGACGACGGCTGATCGTCTTACCGCTGCCTCTACCATTTCCAAGTTATCCAGCATTTCCCGGCATTGCTCGTAATAGAGCATTCCTGCCTCGGTTAGGCTTAAGTGTCGGCTGCTTCGATTCAACAAGCGCGTGCCAAGGTTTCGCTCCAAGTGCATCACATGCTTGCTGGTCATGGCTGTGGATAAGTTGAGCTGCTCAGCGGCTGCCACAAAACTTCCTAATTCCACTACCCGACACAACACTTTCATACTCATTAACGTGTCCATTGTGGTTCTAAAGTTTCCGTAAGGATTCAGGTCTAATATTTAGGAAGCAGTAATGGGCGGGACAAATAATTATTAGAGTCAGCCAGTAGAGCTTGTGCAAAAAAATAAATTACAGACCTGCCTTGACGACGACAGGTTTGCACCACCGTCAACAAATGGGCAGTGTGTTGAAACCGCTGCATTGAACGGGAACCACCACTAACTTTACGTTTTGTCACAGCTAAACGCAGCGTTCGCGAAGCGTGTCCGAAGGACTCTCGTTCAGCGAGATTGTTATCAGGGGAAACTTCAGGGTTGTCAAGGAAATACCACCATTGATTTGCTTTATCGCGCAAAGAACGTAAAAGGTGTCTGGCTGTAGCTCCAGCCAAGTTAATCCATTGCTCAAGAGTCTTTTGTAACTTAAATTTGAATTGATTGACCCAATCGTTGTAACTGCTTGAGTCAAGAGTCTGGAACCATCGCGCATAATTGCTAAAGGCTTCATCAATTAAATCAACAAACGCTTTACCAATAGCCTGGTTGTGAAGACCTGGAAGTATAATTAGTTTTTTGAAGTGACGGCGTAGATCAGCCAAACATTTTTGCTGGGTAAAAGCTTGATAGCCGTTATAAACGCTAAAATCATCGCTGCTGAGTACGCCTGTATATTTAGTTCCTAAAATTGTTTCTAATTCGGCTCGTGAACGAGTATCAGCCGCAGTAAACAGGCAAAAATCAGAATTAGCAACTACCCATAACCATTCTTTAACTCCCTTGACTGACCAAGGTGTTTCATCTACATGAACGTTAGGTTGTGTCTGTTTGAGCCAACTACTCAATTCACTAACACTCGGTTCAATTGCTTGAGTAATTCGTTCATTGGTTGCTACTAACGTTCCTAGCCCAGTTTCAACTTGTCCTAGTTCCCACAACATTTCTTGCTGTTTTTCATAGGGCATATGTGCATAATTATTCGCCCATCCTAAAAACGCCTGTAAAGATATTCCTAAGTCTTGCCCTGGAATAATATTTTGGGGACAGGAGGCTGTTTGTAAATTTCCACAGGACTCACACAAGCACGTATGACGTTGATACTCAACTATTTCAATAGGACATTCAACTAGTTGTGCTACGGAGTGTTTATCTACTTTTACTGCCACACTCGCAAATGTTTTGTTACCACAACACACACAATCCGTAGGACGTAAGATTTCATAACGATCTACTCTACCAAAACCCTTACGGGTCTTACCTTGATGTCCTGCCTGCCCACCTGGTTTTTTTCTAGGATGATTCGATTCTTCTTGGGATGGTATAAGTTTTATTTCGCTCTTTTTCAGAATGTCTCCCGAGGGTGGTTTCGATGAGGTTTTACTATCTAAATCTCTGCTGACTTTTAAACGTTCTACTTCTTGCTGTAGTTCTAAGATTATTTTCTGTAATTCACGTATTACCTTGTTCTGCTCAATAATTATCTCTACCAGTTGTTCTTTTGATAACTGGTTCAAGCTTTCTCGGTCTAAATCTTGAGGCAGGTTTTGGTTCATACAGGCGATACTCCTCCTTAAGGGGCCACTTTGTCAATACCCTGTCACCTGAATCCTTACAAGTTTCCTAAGAAGAAACATAGCATCAACAAAATGATACTTGTATAACGATGAGAAATGAATGTAATTTGAGGAAGATGGCATTATCAACTAGCTAGAACACCGATTTATTAATCAAACATAAGATTGAAAAGCCTTGTTTTTAAGTCTTTTTCAATTAAACTTTTCTTGTTTGAACCTAACAAAACTTGGTTTTTTCATGATGAATTTGATTCCTGAATCGGTGTTCTAGGCAAGGAAGTAGCTATGACTGAAGCAACAAAGGAGATGTTCTAAATTTATTGCTTTTCCCTGAATAATTTACGCATTAAACGTTTTAGGAGTCTTGATAATAAATTTGGAACACTAACAACTCGTTAGCAGCCGTCCGCAAAAATTTCAATGTCAAATCAATTCAAAGTTCAAAATTGCAATCAGTGGGGGCTTGAACCCACTACTGATTGTAGATCACTGATTCTTAGAACCAGTGGTCTACTATACTCGGAATTACTTAACTCAAAATTAATTTTCTTACTAATTTTGCATTTTGAATTCAAAAAAAGTCAAGGGAAACTTTAATGTCTCAGAACAACGATTTCACAGTAATCGACCGCTTTACCATCTTCGAGCAGCTCAACCTGCATCAGCGCTGCATCGACAAGGGTTGGGGACGCGAGCAGGTTGAGATCTACAACCACCTTTACTGGCCGGAGGCTAAATTCAACGTCTACGATCTACGTACTTCAACCTTCGAGGGTTTTGAGGGCATGAAGCAGATGTTCGACTACGCACACAGCGTCTTCCCGATGGACAAGTGGTTCCATTCTATGGGCGCGTTCGAAATTTCTGGCTCGGGTGATAAGGCCGAAGCGCACTGGCGATGGTTTGTGTCCTGGAAGGCTGAACACGTCGGAACCGTTTCGACTGGCACCTACGACGACATCTTTGAACGTCGCGATGGCGTCTGGAAGTGTCTGGAGCGCACCTCCAAGAGCGATCCCAACTGGCCGAAAGACTTGTTCCAGCCCTTCCTCGACGCGGCGGACACTACTTTCAAAGCGTCCTGACAGTTAGACTTTTGTAGGTCGGGTTTCGCAAAGCTCCACCTACTTAGGCTATTTGATCCACGCTGCTAAGTAATACCGCTCCACCACTTTCTAGACAAAGTGATAGAAGCGACAAACTTCATGGAGTCCTGCCCATTGTAGAAGGCGATCAACACAAAATCGCTCATGGAAACGCGCATCAATTGTTCTCACTCTAATTGAGAAGGTTCAACACCAGGTCAATGGTTGTGTTGCAACTGAAGTAAATCTAACTGCTGATTGAGTCTTTTATGGCATATAGTACATCTAATACCCATACGGTCGTTCGGGATGCGGCTTCTCTGGCTGAGGCAGTTCAACATACACATGTTGTCATCGAAGTGGCTGGTCGCCTTCATGACTTGGAGAAATTTACACTGCTTGAAGGCTCAAGTTTAGTAGGTACAACTCCTGACGCAGAATTAGTCTTCAAACCAGATTCAGACGGAATATTGCTCACGGCAAATCACACACTTCAGAACCTAACCCTGCGAACTGATCCGAGCCGCTTGGCGCTTAGTCTAGAATCGGCGATGACAACACTGGGGGAACTCAGGTTGCAGCATCTCGTCATCCACGGTCGGCTGCACCTGGAATCCAGCACCGTGATGACGGCTAACCTTATCCTCAACGACATTCAAGTGTATGACAGTGACAGTACCTCAGACCCGCATCGTCCATCTGGATACGGCGTAGAGGTCGCTCCTGGTGCCTTGACCATCTACAACCGCTGTACCGATCCTAAAAGTCACTGGACACTGAGCGCCGAAAACCTGTCAGGGGGAACTCGAGAGATGCCATTGAAGGGTAGTGGCATCTTTATTTTCGGCGGCATGACGGTTCCCGCAAACGCCGACCCTCAAGGTGGACCAGCACCTAGCTCTCCTGGTGGCACAATCGACCTTAAATTGTTGACCACAGGTGAAATCCATACGAATGGCAGCATCCCGGCTGGTGTTGGTAATCTCATTGCAGGTGGGATATTCGTTGGCTCAGGTGTGAAGGCTCAGCAAGTGGTCAACAACGGTCCTGTGACAACCTACGGAACAAATGACATGGTGTTGGATAACTGGGGCAATGTCCGTTTTTGGCTAGCTGGGCAGTCTGTCGTATCTCATGGAACCAGTGGAATCGGATTCGTGAATTTTGGAGAGTTGCAGACTCTGATTATCCAAGGCGACTTAGCTACCTATGGCGAAGGGGCGCGGGGGTTCAATCTATACGACGGAACCTTGGCTTATGCAGAATTCAAAAGCATTACCACCCATGGCGATGGCTCGATCGGCATACAGACCAGTAAACCATTTGGCAATATCTTCGTACTTGAGGACGTGATCACAAAAGGTGGTAGGGGTAACAGTTTGGTGCGTGGCGTGGTTGTACAACTAGACGCGCACGCCCTAAGTCTCAAACCGGGCACAAGTGGAAAGGAGATCATTGTGCTGGGTCAAGTCGAGGCTCAAGGAGAGGAAATAACCGCATTGGATTTCGCTGCTCCAGCTAGCACAGTTGAATTCATTGCGATCGGTGGTCAACAGTATGTCGATGAATCGTCAACAGAGTAGAAATCATAATTACCCAGCAGGTAAGTAAGGGTTTAACGCTGAGTAGAAACTTAGTTATGAAGAAAAGGAAGGAGCGGCTACTATGGCAGTAACGACAGATAAGAAATCCTCAGTACCAAATATTGAACTAGGAACACCCGCACTAAACTGGATTGATGGCGAGTGGATTGATTCGGAAAAGCATACTGATAGCATTGATCCAGCTACAGGCAAGGTGATTGGAACTTATGCGGATGGTGGGCGTGACGAGGCAGTTCAGGGAATTAATGCTGCGGTACGGGCGTTCCAAGAATCGGACTGGAAGAAAAATCGGGCACTTCGTGCGCGAGTGCTGAATCAAATTGCCGATCGCTTTGAAGCCCGCAGAGATGAACTGATCGCTATTCTCTCGCTTGAGAACGGCAAAGTCCATGACGAAGCAGCATTTGAAATTGATATGATTCCCAGCAAATTTCGATACTGGGCATCGGTTGTGCTGACGAATTATGGACGGGCGATGGAAGTCCAACCCGGACACCTTTCGGTCGTGACTCGATCTCCGATCGGAGTTGTTGGCATCGTCGCACCGTTTAACTCGCCGCTTGTCCTGACTGTGCGATCTCTGGCACCTGCTCTTGCTGCTGGTGTTACGACTGTTATCAAATTACCGGGTAATACAGCACAGATCAACTATCTGTTTAGTAAAACCCTCGCTGAAGCTGCGGATTTACCAAAAGGCGTTATTAATGTCTTTAGTGAAAGCAGAGGCAGAGGCGGATCGTCTTTTCTAATGGAGTCAGAGGATGTTCGAGTGATTAGCTTTACGGGAAGCACAAAGACCGGGAAAGCAATTTCCGCAACAGGGGCAGCGACACTCAAGCTATTTCAAACTGAACTCGGTGGTAAAACCCCGATGATCATCTTTGATGATGCTGATCTTGAAGCGGCTGCACCCAAAGTTGAGAAGGCACTCACGACTTTTGCAGGTCAATTCTGCATGACGGGTTCTCGCCTGTTGGTGCACCGTGGTGTTGCCGATCGATTTCGCTCGATGATTGCTCAAAGATTAGAGAACGTCAAAACTGGACCTGCATCTGATCCGTCTAGCAACATGGGACCTCTGATCGATAAGCCGAATGTCGCCCGTGTTAACAAAATGGTGGAGGAAGCGATCGCAGCGGGTGCAAAGGTGTTGGTGCGCGGTGGTCCAATTACGGAAGGTCCCTTGACTAGCGGTGCATTTTACCGTCCGACTCTGCTGGAAGTAACCGATCCGAAAATGACGATCGTCCAGGAAGAGGTGTTTGGTCCTGTCCTCACCTTGCAGATTTTTGATACTGAGGCAGAAGCGGTGCATCTGGCAAATGACAGCGAGTATGGCTTGGCAGCGAGTATTTGGACTCGCGATATTGACCGTCCACTACGCGTCGCTCGCGAGATAGACGCAGGTACTATTTGGATTAATGATTGGGCGATCGTTTGGGACGAGTTTGAAGAAGGCGGATTCAAGAGCAGCGGTAACGGCAGGCTAAATGGTCTGACGGCGATCGATGAATTCTTAGAGTACAAACACATCGCCTTCAACTCAGGCACGATCCCCAGTATTGGAGTTTCTGCTCAATAGTCGAGCTTGAAATCGGCTCGTCTCCTCGGACATTACTACTTACATGAACGATCTGACGGCGGTAGAGAACATTGATACCTTGATGTACCCAGAGGGCACTGACCCGCCGCAGAATCACTACTAGAAACCAACTGTAGCTGAAAACGAACACACCCATGTCAAATACCAACGTTGAAATCGTGCAGGAACTCCTCAAAGGTGCCACCATACCCGAGGTCGTTAATCGGCTTGTTTCCCCCGACGCCGTCTACATGTCGCTCACCTACGATAATCCCGACCTGAAAAAAATCATGCCTTGGGCGGGCAAGTACAACGATGGTCAGGCCGCCCTCCTCAGAACTTTCCAGGATGTCAACATTTTTTGGACCGTCGAGGAGTTCGATATTCAGGAGATCTTCAGCGAGGGCGAGAATGTGGCTGTTTTCGGCAGCTTCACCCTCCGTTCAGTGAAACTCGATAAAACGTTTACCTCTCCCTTCTCCATCCTGGCAAAGGTGAAGGACGGCTTGGTCACCTACATGCAGTATATGGAGGACACCTTTGGCACAGGTTTGACCTTCCGCTCAGGCGGTACCTGGAAGTTCCAGAGTGATCCCGCAGGTGGGGAGGTTGAGGTCTAAACGCACCAACAACCACTAACCAAGGAGAAAAACATGGAAGGCAAGATTGCACTCGAAGAACACTTCTCTACAGAGTTGAACAACAAGCACTGGGATGCCAAGGGCGAGGAGGGTAGAAATGGTCGCGCCTACGCTCAAGATATCGAGCGTCGCCTGCTTGATCCTGAACTCTGCATCGCCGAGATGGATCGCTCCGGCATCGAGCTTTGCATCATGTCGCTCACCTCGCCCGGCGTGCAGGGGATTATCGATCCGAAGCAAGCCACTGAGCTAGCGCGGTCTGCGAACGACTACGCGCACTCTTTCATCAAGAAATACCCTGGGCGGTTTGCCTCCTTCGCAGCGGTGGCAATGCAGGACCCCAAGGGTGCAGCAGACGAACTGGAGCGGGCTGTGAGCGAACTCGGACTCAAGGGCGCTTTGATCAACGGTTACTCGAACATCGGTCCTGACGAACACGTCCAATACCTGGACGAGGAGCCGATACGGGTGTTCTGGGAGCGCGTCTCCAAGCTCAATGTCCCAGTGTATCTACATCCGCGCGAACCGCTGCCTAGTCAGACCCGTGTGCTCAAGGGCTACCCAGAATTGGTTGGCTCCGCTTGGGCTTTCGCCTACGAGACTGCCAGCCACGCCATCCGCCTGATGCTGAGCGGGATCTTCGACGAGTACCCCAATTTGCAGGTGATCCTGGGTCATCTAGGAGAAGGTCTCCCCTTCATGCTGCCACGTATGCAGCATCGCCTCGACGAGCAGCGCGAAGGTGAGAAAGGTGCTAAGGCAAAACGACGCGCGAGCTACTATTTTGGCAATAACTTTTGGATTACCACGAGCGGTCACTTCCACACCAAACCGTTTTTGGAAGCCATCGAGCAGATGGGCGAGGACCGAGTGCTCTTCTCCGTGGATTACCCTTACGAGCAGATGGACATGGGAGGGCGCTGGTTCGACGATATGCGGCTTGAGAACGCCACAAAGCTGAAAATCGGTCGTGAAAACGCGAACACGCTTTTCTCTCTAAACCTGAGTCCACTTTCCGAACAGTCGGCGACTGGTTTCGGTTCCTGACCATATTGCAGGAGCACGGCGCAAGTTAAGGAACAGCCTAACAAACTACTGTAAAACTCTGGGAGTAACTTCATGCAAGCAATTCGCGTTCATCAATATGGCGAGTCAGACGTGCTGAAACTAGAAACGGTTGCACAACCTGAACCTCAACCGAATGAAGTCCTGATTCGAGTTCATGCCGCCGGAGTCAATCCATTCGACTGGAAAATCCGGTCAGGCTTCGTGAAAGAGGTTTTGCCGATGCCAATGCCGTATACGCCCGGTATGGATGTTGCGGGCACTGTGGAAGCGATCGGCACCGATGTCAAAGCGTTCCAAGTCGGTCAAGCCGTGTATGGCGAACTCAAGATGGGAGCGTATGCTGAGTTCGCGATCGCTTCACCGGATACGATCGCGCTCAAACCTCAGACGCTCGATTTTGTACAGGCGGCATCAGTGCCGATGGTCAGCATGACCGCGTATCAAGCCCTGTTCGATCATGCGGATCTCAAGCCAGGTCAAACCGTTTTGATCCATGCGGCATCAGGTGGAGTCGGTATGTTCGCTGTGCAGTTTGCGAAGTGGAAAGGAGCGCATGTGATCGGCACAGCCTCAGCCGCGAATGCAGATTTTTTGCGATCGCTCGGTGCGGATCAAGTGATTGACTATCACGCCACCCCGTTTGAACAAACGGTACAGAATGTGGATGTCGTTCTGGATACGTTAGGTGGCGGCACTCAAGCGCGATCTTATGGAGTGCTGAAGCCGGGTGGCATTCTCATTTCAACTGCTGCTCCCCCTGACACTCAAGAAGCTCAAAAACAAGGTGTCCGTGCCGAGATCATGAGTATGGAACCCTCTGCCTCGCTGTTGGAACAGATTGCAAATTTACTCGACTCCGGGCAGGTGAAGACCGATATCGCTCAGACCTTTCCCTTGTCTGAAGCCCGTCAAGCTCAGGAACTCAGTCAGAAGGGGCATGTTCGTGGCAAAATTGTGCTGCAAATGAGTGCTTAAGGAAGCGCGTTGAGTCGGGTTTCGTTGACCAAAGGATAAGTCGTCGTAATTGTCCCATTCACTGAAAAAATTATACAGCTTATATGCTTCAGCCAGAAAACCAACAAACCTCGCAGAGCGTACCACCACAGGTAGCAATAATGCAAATGGCTACTGGCTATTGGGTTTCGCAATCACTCTATGCCGCAGCTAAATTTGGGATTGCTGACTTATTGAAAGATGGTTCCAAGAGTTACGATAAACTAGCAACAGCAACAGCCGTAAAACCACAGCCCCTTTATCGGCTGCTGCGTGGTCTAGCAAGTGTGGGGGTATTCAGTGAGACAGAGCCGGGTTATTTCACCCTCACGCCTCTGGCAGCTTGTCTACAGACTGATATTATCGGCTCGATGCGCGCTGTAGTGACTATACTCGGTGAGGAGGAATACCAAGCTTGGGGAGAAATTCTTTACAGCCTGCGGACTGGAGGCAGCGCTTTTGAGCATATATATAGAATGCCGCTGTTCCAGTATCATGCCCAAAAACCCGAACAAGGAAAGACTTTTAACGAGGCGATGACGAATTATTGGTCAACCGAAGACTTCGAGATTGTTACAAGCTATGATTTTTCAGGAATACACAAGCTGGTTGACATTGGCGGTGGGGAAGGGAGTCTGATTGCCTCTATCCTCAAAGCTAACCCAACGATGCAAGGCATTCTCTTTGAACTACCGAATGTCATTGTTGGTGCGAAGAATTTAATTGACGCGGAGGGAGTCGAGAACCGCTGCTCCCTTATAGCGGGAGATTTCTTTGATTCTGTGCCAAGTGCTGGCGATGCCTATATGCTCAAGCACATCATCCACAATTGGGAAGATGAAAGTGCGCGAGCTATTCTCAAGAACTGTCACTGTGCCATGTTAGAAAATGACAAGCTTTTGGTGATCGAAGAGGTTATTCCGCCAGGCAATGAATCCTCTTTTAGCAAGCTTTTTGACCTGACGATGATGGTACTGTTTCCTGGAGCCTGTGAACGTACAGAGGTTGAGTATCGAGCGCTGTTTGAGGCTTGCGGCTTCCATTTAAACAAAATCCATCCCACACGAGTAGGTACAAGCGTGATCGAGGGCATACGAGTTTAGTCGGTTAGAGCACTGCATAACCGAAGGAAGTGATTGCCGCCGTTCACGACAATCTTCAGAACCTCGGTCTCGATCAAAATCGCAAAACTTACTAGGATCAGCTATGGGTCAATCTAATTCGCCTAATGCTGGCCAAGAAGCAGCAACCGAGACCATCTTAAACATTGATCTTAAGCGTCAAGCCCAGAATGGACCAGACCTACGAAACGACCATGCTAAGAGCCACGGTTTAGTTTGGGGAGAATTTAGCGTTGAGGACAATATTCCTGAATTGCTGAAGGTTGGTGTCTTTGCTCAGTCTAAAACTTATCCAGTTTGGGTGCGATTCTCTAGTGCTGCTTCTGTACAGAAGCGCGGCAAGCTCTCCTCAGACCTTGAACCAGATGCGCGTGGGATGGCGATCAAACTCTTGCAGGTACAGGGTGAAAAAGTGTTGGACATCGAGCAGGAAAACCAAGACTTTCTGCTAGTAAATCATCCGGTTTTCATGGTGCGAAATGCTCAAGGATTTGCCACCCTGATGAAAGCAGGCATCGGTCAAGCAAGCGAAGAAGAATTGCGCTCGCTAGAACCTACATTCAAAATTCTTAAAGTGATTATGAGAGGATGTTTTAAAAGTGGGGGCTTTTGTAAGAAAGCTCACAAGGCTTAAGCTGAAATTTGAAGACATCAGCACCTCGTGAGCAAATGAGTAAA
>NZ_JBALCT010000027.1:0-46668 GCF_036917675.1 Nostoc sp.
TATTGCCGCCGACTGGTGATAGCGTGCTGGAGTTTTTGCATTTGCAGCCCTCTCAAGCGGTGATGGTGGTGTTGAAGTACAAGGCGAAACTGATTGCATCTGGATTGCGGGAGGCGACAATCAATCGGCGGTTGGCGGCAATTAAGTCGTTGGCCAAGATGGGGCGGAAGTTGGGGGTGTGCAACTATTCCTTGGAGGATGTGTCGGGGGAGAAGGTTAAGGCTTATCGGGATACGCGGGGTGTTGATAGCAAAGCGATCGCTGTTGTGATTCAGCAGTTTGATAGAGAAACGTTAATTGGCAAGCGGAACTATGCAATTTTTTTTGTGCTGTGGGGTTTAGCGTTGCGTCGCCAGGAGATATGTCAGTTAGATGTGGGGGATTTTGATTTTTATGGACGCAAGTTGAGGGTTTTGGGTAAGGGTAAGGGAACGAATGAAGAATATTTGGATATGTCCAAGGATGTGGCGGCTGCTCTTGCTGATTGGTTAATTGCTAGGGGGGATTTGAATGGCAATTTACCGATTTTTACGGCGTTAGATTTCCACAATGAAGGGCATAGATTGACTACGGATGCCATCTATAAAATTGTATCTGCTAGTTTTAAGGCAGTGGGAGTCAAGAAACCAATGTCACCGCACAGGGTCAGGCATTCGGCAATTACAGCAGCGCTTGATGCCACTGATGGGAATATCAGAAAGGTGCAGAAATTGAGCCGTCATGCTGACCCGCGAACGCTGATGATTTATGACGATAACCGGAATAAAGACCTGTGGGAGATGTCAGAATTGTTAACGGGTATGACTATTTATCCAAAACCTTTGCAGAAATCGATTTCAGTATATGTAGCAACTAGCGATGATGACACGCTTAAGTTTAGTGCTGTCAAATCTCTTGGCTTAATGGGAGGAACACAGTTTTCTTTAAATACTCTCAAAAGCAATGTTACGAAATATCGTGCTATTAATTCCAGTGGTTCCGATCGATTGATGCTAGCACGGTTCTTTTTTGTTGCTCGTACAAATGAAGAAGCAGTGAGTGAAGCGTTGCCTTTTCTTCGCATTTTTAGCCAGAGAATGAAAGCTGTTAAAAACAAAGTTCAAAGTGACGATAATCACAGCCAACATCTGATGCCAATTAGTGGGCAAAAAGCGTCTTTTAATGAAGATGATTTACTGGAAAACTCAATTATTGGTGATGTAACTACCTGTCGTGACAAAATCAAACGATTTCAAGATGAACTGAATTTAGGCACTCTCGCACTCAATCCCTGCTCATTAGACCTGCAAAAAAAACTCGAAAGTTTGGCACTTTATAACCAAGAGGTGCGGAATTACGTCTGAAGAAGCTGCGATCACTTAATAGTTATCAGATATCTTACCCACTGGCTAAACCCAACTGAGCATTAAGGATTCGTTTACCATACACTATTGACAGATTTTTTTGAATACAATTAGTGGTTGGTAGAATTGTACTAACAATAGTCCATTATTTCCTGAACACTATCGCTTGGAGGAACAGTGCATTAAGTCAATCACTTCCAAATAATATCTGCATTTTGGAATAGTGGCAATTGAACCACTTGAGTCTGTTTGGCATTATCCAGATTAGACAACGAAATCCCCAGCAATCTAATACTGCGATTCTCCAAGTCAATCGACTCAAACAGTGCTTTGGCTAATTCAAAAATCGTATCGAGTTCACTGATTGGAAGCAACGTTGTCTTACTGCGGGTTATCTGATGATAGTCAGAAAACTTGACTTTCAGGGTTAATGTGCGCCCCCGTGTTTCATGCTGCTCTAACCGTTGCCCACAAGAAAGGGCAATTTGTTCAATTTCCTGCAACATCTCGCTACGATCGCTTAAATCGAGAGCAAAAGAAGTTTCTGCACCGATGGACTTACGAACCCGATTCGCCTCAACTGGACGGTCATCTTCTGCCCTGGCAATTTTGTAGTAATAATTACCTGCTTTCCCAAACTGGTGTGTTAGCTCCAAAAGAGATCGCTGCTTCAAATCTGCCCCAGTATGAATACCGAGTGAATGCATCTTCGCCGCCGTCACTTCTCCAATCCCGTGGAACTTCTCAATCGCTAGCTGCTCTACAAAGGCGATCGCTTGCTCTGGCAAAATCACCGTTAGTCCATTCGGCTTATTTTGGCCTGATGCCATTTTTGCAAGAAACTTGTTAATTGACACCCCCGCTGTTGCCGTCAACTGAGTTTCCTGGACAATTGCAGTTTTGATATGTCTTGCGATCGTAGAGGCATAGTTGATGTTTTGTTTATTCTCAGTGACATCCAGGTATGCTTCATCCAAAGCGACCCCTTCGACTAAATCAGTATAGCGTTTAAAGATAGCGTGGATTGAAGTGGAAATGTCTCGATAAACATCGAATCTCGGCCTGACAAAGATTAGTCCGGGGCATTTGGCAAAAGCAGTTACGGATGGCATCGCGGAGTGAATACCAAACTTTCTCGCTTCATAGCTGGCTGCTGCAACTACACCGCGCTGATTGGGACTGCCACCGACTACTAACGGTTTGCCTCGGTAGCCAGGATTATCTCGCTGCTCTACTGATGCGTAGAAGGCATCCATGTCTACGTGAATAATCTTTCTCACTTGGAAGCAGAGTGAAGCATTAGAAAGTTAGGCTAACTGGTGCTTAGTTAAAATACTATATTACCAGTTTTATAGTACACTAGCACTACTTTTTCTCTCCCCGTTCCCTTACTTCCACAGAGGAATTTTCTTAACTGAACCACATTGAGCCAATTGTGATCGCTGTTGCATTGGTTAATATACAGTCAAAACAATTCACGCATGATCAATTTCATGAAATGGTCAAGGGAATCCCGTTATCTTTGGGTTGTAACTTGAGAATAAATGGAACAGCTTTCAATACCCAATCGGACACTGGTGTATGATTAGCAGCTTCTTCTCCAAAACTAATAGAGAGCATATCAGTATGAATAATCCCCGGATTGAGGGGTATAGCTGCCATCCCACTCGGCAATTCTTGTGCCAAAGAACGAGTTAATCCTTCTATTGCCCACTTAGAAGCACAGTATGGTGCAACTTGGGCTGAAGTAGAACGTCCCCAGCCAGAACTAAAGTTAACAATAATACCCCGTTTCTTTTTCACCATTGCTGGTACGAAATGGCGAATTATATTCACGACTCCTTTGATATTGATATCTATTAGCTCAGAAAATTCTTCAGATGGTATTTCCCACAAAGGTGCTGGATAATTAGTAATTGCCGCATTATTAATCACTATATCTGGTGGTTCATACTTGTTCAGTACATGTTCTGCCCATTTTTCTACAAGCTTTTCATTTGCCACGTCTACAGATATGAAATCGTTGGGCGCACCATATTTATGCCGTATTTTATCGATAGCATCTGATGAACGAGCGCAACCAATAACAGTATGTCCCTCTTGAATAAAACCCTCTGCCATCGCATAACCTAGACCTTTACTTATGCCTGTAATTAAGATCAGCTTAGTCATATTTTTTTACTATTATTAGACTTCAGTTTTTTTCCGGTTGGTTTCGTGGGGGTACGGTTCGTCCATCATAAAACTGAATAACTAACTTACTTAGTCCCATCCATGCTAGTGCAAATATTAAGGGAACTACTGTTTCAATCACAACTACTACAACTGATGTTGTCTGAAAAAATAAAATTTGCATTGGAGTCCAAGCCAAAGTAAGTACTGTTGCAACTCCACTCCCAAATCTCAATCGCTCAATAATAGAAAGCGCCGAGCTACAACTGGCACATTTTTCTGTATGAGAATGATACCTCTCCAGCAGCACGGATTTCGCCAACGGGGGAGAAAAAGTCTCTTTGCCAAACGGTTCAGCGTTATATTGGTTTACCCACTGACGCAACTCAAATACAAAACTATCTGCTTTGGTTGGAAGGTAAAAGGCTTTAGTAAAGTTAGGGCTACCTCCTTTAGCTTCAAGATACCTTTCCTGATAGTGGAGAAAAGTTTGATCGTCTTCTAAAACACCATTTTGTCCAATGTGGTAATACCAACGCGGTCTGAGCTTAATAAACCAACCTGGAAGTTTATCAGGAAACTTAAAAGGAAAACGTGCAAATACACGACATTCTCCTTTACGTATGGGTGTAGCATAAACAACGGTTAGAATTCTGCCGCGCTGGGAGTTGATGTCATGCCACATTAAACTTGGAGCAACGAAGGTTGTAGATAACTCTCCTGATTGCCCTGGTTTCAAACCTTGTTTCCAAATCCCTTTGAATCCATGTTTCCCAGATTCAATGACTTCAAGTTCCAAAGGTGCTGCATTTGCCCTATTTCCTACCGTTTTATGGTGTGTAAAGGATATGTGGCTAGGATCAAGTATATTTTCTAACAGTGTTAATGCATCATAAGGCACATCCCTAAATGTATTAATTACAACCCATCCTTCGGGAGATTCTTCTAATGGTTCAATGATTGGCACTTCGGTTTTGGCAGCATTTTCATATTCACCAACGTATACAAACAACAGCCCTTGTTTTTCAATAGTTGCTAATGATGCCACACAAGCTCGTAAAGACGTCTCTGCTGTTCCACCTTTAACTTGCTGAGGAATCTTTTGACAATTTCCATCTCCAGAAAAAGCCCAACCGTGATAGGGACATTCCAACAGCCCTTCATCACTAATCCTGCCTTCAGACAACGGTGCTAAACGATGAGGACACTGGTCTTCAAAGCTTCTCCAAGATTGGGCAAGTTTATCCCACCAAATTACAATATCTCTTCCCAACACTGTAAAAGGGGTTGGTTTTGATTTGTCTAAGTCTTCTAGGTAATGGATGGGATACCATGTCTCTTTACAATCAAAACTATTCGGATCGCTGCCGCCTCCAGGCTGTTTTGAGTGAAAACTATCTTTGATATTAACTTCTTTCTCAAGCATTTTTGATGTTTATTAATTTTTATTGCCCACTCTGAGATTTATTTTAGCTAGTATGAACATTGGCTGTATGGCGATCGCAATTACATTATTTATTTGATGAATAGCCACTGATCCGGCAAATAATATATTATTAGTAAACACTGACAAGTTTCTCAATCCTCCCCTACGCTGAGAACTCTTACCCCATTATCAGACTGGAATGATGGCTAAAACAAAAACCGCCTTCAAATACTTGAAACTTGCCCACACCGGGGTAATCCACACCTGGGTAATGTTGAACTATATTTCAAACACGGCTACCATGATTTCAATTATCGCATTGGCAGTTTAACTAAATACTTCAAAATTTAATGCCTCGGATGCTAACATTGCGCTGCATGAGTTAGAGCGCAATGTTAGCGAAAGTACTTTCTTCGCCCGAAATAAACATTTTTCATCAGAATATTGGCTGATCTCAAGTTGCTCTTTAACAGGATTCAGTAGAGGGCGAATCTCAAAGCCTGCACAAAAGATGACCATTTGGCTTTCGCTGCCATTATCTGCCGATATCAATATGGAATTAGACACCATAACTATAGTTAATACGATTGTACTTTGCACAGTGCCATCATGCGATTGCCAAAGCTTCACTCTGCTACCTATTAGACTTTTTGTGAAGAGTAGGGTCAACTAGCCTATATGATTGGTCAGGTTCACTCGTTGGAGGAAACGGATGCCCACTAATTGATGTTACCTCTAACCCTGTACCTTCTCCATCAGAATTTATTAGTTCGTACTGTCCGCTTATGGGAGTGCGTTCGCCTGGCCTATGCAATGAAGATTGAGCCTCCAATGTTTCCTCATCTGACTGGCTTAACTGTGTAGTACCAGCATTGTAGATTAGTGTAAACTGCCTCGTAACCTCAAAACCTGGAAGATAGCCACCGTGGAACGGTATTTCTGACATCTGACTGAGCGCCCCTTTAATTTCTGAGATTGGTTTAAGCAATTTATCGTTGTCTTGGCTCCATCTAATAATTTGTGCATCTAGCAATTCTTGAAACTCAAGAGCGTGAAATATCGATCGTAAAATTATGCAAAAGCCGGCGCAAAAATATGTAAATTTTATTACTTGCTATACTGCACTTCTGGGGATACAGTCTGTTTTTGGTTGCAGAACGCCCTTATGTTTGCAGGTATGCTCTTCAGTAAGCGCATAAATTTACGCATCAAAATCAATCGGCTTACCGTTGAAATGGTTGTAAATGGACTCTGGGTTAAACCAGCTTGGCAGTGTGCGCTCTGCCTCTTTTAATTCCTCGCCGTTGTCATCAAGCAATCCGCGAACGATTTTGACCCTAGAAAGGGGTGTTTTACCGTTAGCTGAGAATTTTTGAATAAGGATTGTACCCGCCTCCCTCATGGCTTGCGTACCTTCTGGATAGCTCGAATTCGTGTCATTGTGGGTGATACCAGTAACATGAACTTTTGCTTTTCTAGTATCTGTCAGATGCAGTTTGTAAAACTTTTCTGCGGGTTCAGAAATTAATGATTTCAGGTTGGTGTACTCATCAATAAGCACTTGTTCGGGCGTTATAGTCGCGGGTTGCTCTAAGTCATTTTTACCTTTAATTCTTAATAGCCAATGCTCACAGAGACTATCAAGCGCAGTACCTATATCTAACTCTGACTCGGCAATATTTTGAGTATTAAGATATCGCCATGCTTTGGAGTTGTCCCCTGTCGCGTGACGGTCAATCAAGTAGTAGATGGGAATTCCTAAGCAATGCTTCCTAACAAGCGCTATAGCCGCGCTCGTGTAAGTTTTACCTGACCCCTGGCGACCGATTAACCACAGTGGGGTTAGGTTGTCGATAATCTTCCACAACCAGCCAGACTCATGAGTTTTGAGCGCTTCTATAAGCTCAGTTGCTCGTTGCTGGTCAATTGATTGCTGATTGTCATTTTCTGCTTGAGCGCTCTTGGTTTTACCCTCAATCTTGCCGCGTTCCTGATCCGCTTTCGCCCTGTCTCGAAGATTCTCAGAGATGGTTTTATCCATCACAGAATGATTAACGGCACGGGCTTTCATAAAGTCCTCTAGCTGAATTCGAGCCTTAGCACGTTCGTTTTCCTCATCTGTCAGTCCTAATGCTTTGCGTTCTTCTGTGTCCAGTCCTGACAGCCCATCTTTTAAGCGTTCAGTATAAAGCTGGGTTGAATGCTGCTTAATCTCACGTCTGTACTTATTATGCTGCCAAATTGCATAGTCGCCAGTCTTTTCCAGTTCCCCCAATTCATAATCTGTGCGCTTGAGGCGTTGCGAACGCACGAGCAAACAACCCACGACACCCCATAGCCCAATAACTGCAATCCCGTATCCTCGCAACTGATTAGGGTTATCTGTGGGCAAATCACGCACCCATTGAATGGCATCGCCCTTGTAGGGAATGATGCTGCCATACAATCCGTAGCGCTGCCATTCTTCAGTAAGGACAAAACGCGGCTGGTTACAAAAACGCTTATCTAGTGCTACTTGACTTTGTACACCATTTATTGACCTTGGGCAAAATTGAATCTGTGTCAAATCATAAGGCTGACGTGTTTGCGATGTTGCAAGCCCGATGACTGCGGCTACACCACACACACCAGCCAGTGCTAACTCGAAAACACCTTGTTTCATTCCCGCCCCTTAAAAATAATTGCAATAGAGCCAATGAATAAAGCCAACGCGACTGCAATACTTACCCAAGGGTCTGATTGTGGATTCTGTTTTTCAATGGTTTGGATGTCTTGGCTAATCTGCGTGACTGAATATTTAGTCAAATTCTCAAAATATTGATGGTCTTTGACTGCTAACCAAGTTGTGACACCTGCAAATACCAAGCCCCCAGCAGTTTTTAAAACATTTTGCATATTATCTACCTCTAATCCATCACTGTTGTAATTAACTCTCAAGCCCGTTAGCCCAGCGAGAGAACCAACGCTGCATATAGAAAATGAGAGCGAAATTGCCAGCCAGAGATTAACGCTACCGCCAGTTATTAATAGATATTTAGCTATCAAGAATCCTGTAGAATTTAGCGACCAGCCGACAAAGAAAAGCGTCAATTTTTCAGTTGTATGGATAACATCTTTGCGGTGCTGCTTGCGGGACTCCAGGTGTTCTATTAAGTCTTTTGGTAACGGCGTATCTGGGGCGATTTCGCTTACTACTACTTCTTGTGACTCTTCAATGTCGTATGTCATATCTGTATCAGAGGACTTCTCGAACCCGTGAGCGAACGGCTTAAGTTACTGACGGGTTTAGTTATTAGAAACCTAGTAGGGCATCCTTGATTTTTTGTACAATTGAGCTAAGAGCATATTGTTTTTTCGGCTTGAAATCATCACGAGCGTTATCACCCATTTCTAAGTAATACTTGCCCAGTTCTCTATCATGTTGTAGGTCAATTGTTTGTTGTCTAATGTCTGTCTGCAATTCTGTCTGCAACATCTTGTATTCGCCATCAACTTGCATCATGTGTTTATCCACCCATGCTTTCAGCAATAGATGGTCTGTTGCTTGTTGATGGCGTAGCGCTTCTTTCTCTTTGGATGAAGCGAAATCAAGCTTCATCTCTTCTAGGATGTTAGCTAGATGAGTATCAGCTAAAATCGCTGACTGTACTGCTCTTTCAATTTTTTCGCCGCTAACACCAGCTTGTTTGTAGATGTCGCTAAGGACTACATTTAAGTCCTCAGTCCCTTTGATAGCAGCTAGCATTTGCTCTCTAACCTGTGGGGCGAATTCGCTAATCTTTGCCCCGTCATTACCCATTTGCCCTATCAGCTTCAGGGCTGATTTATCACCTGTTAGCGCTCTGACTACTAAGTTGCTAGATGCATTGAACTTAGTTTTTAATTGGCGCTCTAGGTGGCGTGATTTGGAAGTTACCAGATTCTTTAGCTTGATTGAACTTTTCACAGCGATACTCCTTTGATGGGGTAAATATTTTGTTGCAGTGATACTCCATTCGCCTGACATACTGCTCAATAGTTGACTTTCGTTTGAGATATTGCTGATAGTTTGATTGCTCTAGCATTGGCAGATATACCCAATTGTGCAGGGGTAAAATCACAGCAATGAGCGCACACAAACTAATAGCAACTCTTGAGAAAGTTCAGGGTCAGGCTGTTCGGATTCTACTTGTGAGAGAAATTTTTCTTCAACGGGTTCATCAATTACAGATAATTGGCAAGTCGTTTTTCCTTTGAGATAGTCAACGGCTTGACTCAATTGGTCTTTGGTGGGATTGTCAAGGTCATCGCACTCAACAGCGATCGCCGCTGTTGTGTAATCGTCCTTGGTAAATCCTTGATAACCCTGTTTGTACAAACGAGCGCGGACATTGTTAGTAAACTTGTCAGACATGATGCTTACTCCTTAGAGGGCTAGTGTTAAAACTTCGATGGTTGCGGATTTCATCGGTTGCGATAGCGAAGCGCTGCCGCCTACGGCAGATCGTCTGTTGATTGCCCATTTAGCAGCAACAAACGCAACAAGGGCTAAATCTTTGCTGTGGTAAGTATTTTCAGCGCTGAAAGATAGTCCGGCTTTCTCAAACCAGTAGTAACGAGTGCTGCGTGGTACATCGTCAAGGTTGATTTTTAAATAGTCTGCCAGCGCAACTAAAAAGCTCTTGCCGTTGTAACTAGCGTCTAACTCATAGAAGTGCTTGAAAACTTGCCAGCGCTCATTAAATCCCTTGCTTGCAGGGGTTAGCGCACCGTAACGCCGCCTAATTCCTGCAAATGTCTCAACTATTTTTTGGGCGTTCGCTGACTCCACATCTAAGCTAAAACGCTGTTTGAGAAAAGCTACTACTCGATACCAAGTGATATCTGAAATTTCTTTACCCATCTCGCGCTGATAAATCTGTTTCAGGTGGCGATACTTAGCTGAATACACTTTTATTGTCACATTACCTCCGTATTATTACTTAAGTTTGTCAAAAATTAACTAGATATCCGGGTATGCCAAGGTATTTGATATAGCCCTGAGTCTGATTCGAGGTATTTGATATAGTCCTGAGTCTGACGACTATCAATAACCTTGGATCTTGGACTTTGGACGGGCTTTCCAAGCTAATATTTGTCGGCTATAACCACGTAATAACAAGGTTTCTCAGCTTTTAAGACATACTGACACTTTCTCGTTTACCCCCACGAATACGCCTCATAGGGCCTAGTTAGATCAGTCATGGCGCTTTGCTTTCTGGTCAAGATTTCTCGCTCGGACTTAGAACAAACTCAACTGTATTGAGTTCTTAGCTATCTCTGCTGTGTGCTGTTTATATAAGCCCGGCACTTCGTAGCAGCGTCTTAGCACCTTATCCCGATTCAGCTTTAAGTCAGCAGTCTTAGACTGACGCGGTAAAGGGCGGAAATAATACTGTGTGTGTCTGATACTGTCATTGCTATAGAGATAGCGATAGAGAGCGCCATCGATACTGTAGGTTTTGGACTTGCTTAGGAGGGTTACACATCCTACAAGCTCTTTATCAATCATCTTTCTTGTCGAGAGCAACACACGCGCCCGTCAAGCTTGCACCCAGGAAGACCGCAATTGATGCGAGCGCGCTTCCTTCAAAAATTTTGGCGTTGTAAATCCATGTGGGTTGATATTTCTCACCTCTGCTTTCTTCAATCCGGTCAAAGCCGTGACAAAAGATAGAACCAACTACCATAAAACTAGTAGTTACCAAGCTCACAATTGCTACTTCTGAGGCTGCATTAAGTATGAATGAGTTAATCTTTTCACGCCAAGTCTTCACACGACGAATGTGCATTACTGGCTTTTGTTCTAGATATGAATGCCACTCTGAATTAGTAAAATTTGTGGGCTTGTAATCATAGGGTTCGTGTTCGTCAAGTAGTTCGCCCACTGCTTGTATTGCGTCCCCTAGCATCACATCTGGAGAGTATTCTAGTTGTTTGAATTCCGAGGAATCTCGAATTTCTCTGAGCCAGCGATCTATTGCTTCTAACCTTCGTAATTGATTTTGATTAAGCATTGTTCTCTCAAGAGGTAGTTCGTTGATTGCTTATAAATTGCGTAAATTGATATACATCGTTTAAGCCTTTTTAGTCTGTGTCTGTACGGGTTCGCTCGTGGCGTTGTTTGACATAATTTGCAAGAGCAAATAGTTAACCACTTCACCAGCATCATCAACACCCAATTCTTTAGCCTTTGCATTAATAAATGGCTGCAATGGCTGTCTAATACTGACTCGCATTGATAAATAACTCCTGATGAATGCAGGCATCAAGTTTAGTGAGCGGAATGACTACCGCTTTATGTAGTTATTAAAGTTTTGAAAATATTTGCCGTGCAAGACTTTTGGATACTTGCGGTCATTAAGCCGTTGTGGGTGAAACCTTTGTCAGCCCTTGACTGTTTTGACTGCCCTTGTCTTTTAAGCCTTACAATGGCTATACTAATACAAGATAGCTATTAATAGCAAGCTAATTTTAATTAAATAAAGCTGTGTATAACAACATTCCTTATAAGATGCTTTAATAGGAGTCTGTTATTACCAGACGAGTTTCTATGCCAGTTCGCAACACGATAAGGAGGTTTATTGACGAAAAGCTCAAAATTACGCGCTATGAGTTCAGTGAGCGCACAGGGTTAAGCAAAACGACTGTTTACAACTTATATGACAATCCTGAGCAAATACCTAATGGATTAGCGCTTAACAAAATCTGTGACTGCTATAAAATCCAGCCCTGTGAGTTGTTGGAATGGAGGGAAGATTAAGCGATCGCGTAAAAAAAATTTTGTATTTAGGAAAACTGCAATGCAAAAGTCTTTCAAAACAAATCCTAGCCCCAATTCCAGAGGGAAGCGGCGATATAGAATCGGCAGCCCTGGAGAGGGCAAATGGGAAACGAGAGGGCGCAGACAATTTAGCACCTCTCCTCAAAACGGATATCCCCACTAGCAGAAACTAGAGGGGATGCGTACCAGCGGAGGCTGGATTTTTATTGATTTAAACACGCCGGGTAACTCCTAGTGCAATAAGAGGCTGGACACTTCTTGGTACTGGGTACACCGCGCTCGCTATAACCATAATAACTTAAATAACTTAGCGGCGCGAGTTTGCAAGATGAGGAGTTACCCGAAATCTAGAAGATTTCAAGGTAATACAAATGAATGCTACACAGGGAACTACAACACTGACCGCAGCAGGCCCGATTACAGCTTATCGACTTACTCACGGCTATGAACCTGCATATACTAAGCTCTATTGGAGCGTAGCAAATGTAGTAGGTGTTAACCAAGCTTTATTGATTCAAATCATTGAAAGCTGGTGTTTGAGCAATGCCAGACTCAACAAGCATGGCTACTTTCATGATGGGGAATGGTGGACTAGCGCTACTTACAAAGAGTGGGAAAACGCATATCCGGCGCTAGGGTCACAACGTAGTATTCAACGTTTGTTGCTGGGACTAGAGGAATCAGGCTACGTAATTTCTTGTCAACTAAAAAAGAACAAAGGCAATGCAGCTAAGTTTTATCGCGTTGACCCCGTAAAAGTTGGCGCATTACTGCTGAAAGACCTATCTGTAGTACAAAAAATTAACGATACAAATGCTGCTTCAGTATCCATGATGCCAAAAATGGATGATGCAAATGATACACAAAGACCGATAGTGCCAAAAATGGATGGCATAGTGCCAAAAATGGATGGCATAGTGCCAAAAATGGATGGCTCACAGTCTGGAATAGGCTCTCAGCATACCTTCCAGGCTCTTAATAAGATTAAGAAAATAATATTACCTCAATCGATCACTGGAGAGACTGAGGAAAAAGAGGAAGAAGAAAGGAAAGAAACTGACCAGGACAAAGCACTTCCAGATAATCACTACGCTGTTAACTTTGAGAAAATCTCTGCAACAAACTCGCAATCCACTCATGAGGATCATTCTCCCGGCGGGGCGCGTGAGAACCATTCTCAAATATTAGTTTTCAGCGATGAACCAGTTAAGGAAGTGGATTTCCTGCTTTACTATCAGACCTATCAACGATCGCAGGGCAAAGACATTAACAACGTTGCCCCATACGTAGCCACAGTGCTTTCTAAGAAAGATGAAGGTAGTGCAGAGATATTTTGCTTATTTAAGCAATGGAAAGCGGGTTGCAGGACATTAGAGCGCAAAATTAACAACTTCGCTGATGACCCCGCAGAAGTAGAGAAACAGCGTAAGCGCTACGATTTTCCTAGCTGGGAGGCGCGGATGCACGATCACTACTACAATAGGCTCTTCTCTGAGGGACTATCTAAGTTTTGTGAGCATAAAGTATCTGCCAAATGGTACGAATGGGCTTCTGCCAAGTTTCCTGAAAGATTTGTAGATATTCCCGATTGACCAAGCCCCTTCAAAGAAGGGTGTGCCGTGTAGGGTCAGAATTTAGCCCCGTAATGATCGCAGCGACCACAGAAAACGATACAAGCCCTTCAATTTTTGATGGCGTTTTCTACACCCACTCAGCCACCCCCTACACACGGATTGTGGATGGAACGACAATCACACCACGGCTCGTATTTGCCTAGCGTATGCCTGTAAAAATTTTGACTTAATGGTCATCAAAGATTAATATGTACACCAGTGACGACAACGTAATTCCTTTTGCCACCACAGCTTCGGAGCTTCCACCACAAAGCATTGAATCTGAAGAAGCGATACTTGGGGGCATCTTGCTTGACCCAGGAGCCATAGAACGTGTCCGCGACATTTTGAAGCCCCATCACTTCTATATCAGCGCTCATGGTAGAATCTACAACGCAGCCCAAAGACTGAATGCACTTGAATTGCCCACAGATTTGCTGATGGTCACGAACTATCTAGCTGATAATGGCTTATTAGAAATTATCGGCGGACGAAACAAGTTAGCATCCTTGGTTGACAGGACTGTATCAGCAGTTAACATTGATGCGCTAGCAGGTCTGGTTGTGGAAAAATGGAAGCGCCGGGAACTGGGTAGACTGGGAAGCATTGCCATTGAGTTGCAGCACAAGTCCAATGAAGAAACACCCTTAGAGAAAGCCTTTGAACAATTACAGGACTTGATCTATGAGTTGCAGCGTTCTTCTGACACTGCCGGGGCTAGCCATATTTCAGATGTAGTTATTAATCTATTTCAGGATATTGAAGACCGCAGCCAGGGTAAGGTTTTACCTGGCATTCCCACGGGCTTTTACGATCTTGATGCAATAATAGCTGGATTTAATCGTAATGATTTAGTCATCGTTGCGGGTCGTCCGGCGATGGGGAAATCAGCGTTTGCGGCTCAGATAGCTTTTTATCTCGCCCAAGCTTATCAGTTTCCAGTTGTTGTATTCAGCTTGGAAATGTCAAAGCTACAGATTGCCATGCGAGCGCTTTCAGGTGAAGCGGGCATAGAAAGCGGCTATTTGAAAACAGGGCGCATCTCTAACAAACAATGGGAGCCACTATCACAGGGCATTAGTGCATTATCAGAGCTATCTGTTTATTTAGATGACCGTCCAGACTCATCACTGAGCTATATAGAATCTGAGTGCCGTAAAGTGATGGCAAAAGAGCGCCGTGACTTAGGTTTGATTGTCGTCGATTATCTGCAACTGATGGATGGTAACGGCGGGGGCAACAGAAACAATGAGATAGAAAAGCTCACACGCTCCCTTAAGCGTTTAGCGATGAAGTTACAAACTCCTGTACTGTGTCTATCGCAACTATCAAGAGCAGTAGAAAACCGTAATAACAAACGCCCCATGCTCTCAGATTTACGTGACAGCGGCGGGATTGAGCAGGATGCGGACAAAGTAATCATGTTGTATCGTGATGAATATTACGACCCCAATACGCAAGAGAAAGGAATTGCAGAGATTATCCTTGCTAAAAACCGCGATGGGGCTACAGGCACAATTCAACTACTGTTTGATGCACACTTAACAAAATTTAAGAACATGGTGCGATCGCAGTCAACACAAATTGACTGGGATTAAAAAGCATGGTCAGAGTAACGTTTCTCTGACCATGCTTTTTAAGCAACACTGATGTTGCCATTTCTTACTTGAGATATAAAAACTGGATTCTCAAAGCATGAGTAAGAGCCAATGAGTCGCATCGCTGTTGCGCGGCCGCAGTTTTTAAGAACTTTTCGCCACCAATTACACGTAATGGCTCCAAAGTGGAATTGCTGCTATAACTAGCTTATTTATAATTTTTAACTAGACTGGCGTTAATGGCAAAAACTCCGGCACCATAGCTATTTCGTCCGCATTATCCAAAATCAACAGCCAACCGTTATGTGTTGCTAACCATTGCTTAACTGCGGCAATTACTAAGCTTTTATCTTTTTCCTGATTAACTGGTAAATTGAGTAACTCTGCAAGTTTCACAAAACCCGATACCAATTCTGGCTGGCAAGCTGCCCTCACCCATAGTATGGGCTGGTACTCATGGCGATAGCGATAGGGATACTCGATCACTGTCTGGGTTTTACCGATACCACCCAACCCGATAAGTGCTGCTGACTTGTGTGCTAACAGAATATTAGACTTGTCCGTAAATAGCCCAGTCTGTACACATCAGTGAGAGTTTAAGATAATCTTACTTTTGTCAATTAGAAATTATGCTGAAAATTTGGAAGAAACGCAAGTATTAAATTAACTATTATACTTAATTTTGAGCGCAACAATGAATGATACGGATCAAGATTATGCGATCGCCTGCCTAAAAATTCTGTTTTCGACTTTAATTTTGGCAATATTTTAAGTACGATTGCTTATTGACAAATGGTATATGACCGGAAGCAGAAACTAAAAGCATTTGTAGATTCTGCCTTTCTAAAAAACGACTAAATAAAAGCCCCAGGCTTCACAAACTGGGGCATCGAAGAAAAAGAAGTAACTATATGATACGCCACTTTAAAAATTTTAATGATCTTGCATTATACGCCGGAGTTAGCTGTGCATTTGCCTTCTTTGTGCGTCTTAATCCTGCCTTCTTCTACCCCGTTCTACTGCTGAGATTGTCAATACTTCTATATTGCTTCTACATTATTGCCCTAACCGAGAATGAGAAAACTATTGCAGTGATTATTGGTGCTGCAATCTTTATTGGCTGGATAGGTGGTTATTGGGATTTAGTAGAGATTTATTTAAATTTTGATATGCAGAATATTTTGACCAAAGGGATAACATTAATCGCTATACCTCTGATTGCTGCTTCCTTATATTTGAGCGTGAGAAATGGCAAAGTTAAGTGAGTCTAACGAATCAAATTACCTTCATATAAGAATTAAGACTTAGAATGTTGAAAATGGTCTTTATAAAAGTTATAGGATAAATACCCTAATACAGCTAGATTAATTATAAATATTGCTAATTTTAATAGCGTAAATTCTTTAATTAATTCAAGTATTTCCGGCGGTATACTAATTGCGACTAAGACAATAACTAAAATATGTGCCCAAGCTTTTTGATGCCACAAACCAATTGTTTCAACTACTGTTACAGCCGCATAAAATCCAGCAGCTATCCCAGCAAACTTTAATGTTGAGGTCTTGACATTAACAACTTTTTCTAGCAATGATTCGATAAATTGACGTTTACCTTCTAATTCATAATTCTCTGCAAAAACTATGAGGTCGTCATGTCTTTTTAGCGCTAGTAGTAAAATTATCGATGCAGCAGTAAGAAGTAATGCCTCAAATCCTTTATAAATGATAATTGCTAATAAAGCTGGAGGTTTCTTTGCCATCGTTTTTTGATTTGTGTAGGTAATATAACAATTGAGCGCATTCAGTACCCTAATAACTTTTACGTAGGTCGCGGATTTTGTTTCTCACACTAACGTCTGTAAAAAGTATCCTAATTAGCAAATGCTCAAATTCATTCGTTAATGGCACCAACAATATAACCCCAGCTTACCTGATTTTACCTTATGTCAATCTGGCATCACTGTGCCAAACCAGAAAAATTGTACGCTAAGGCTGAAATTAATATGGGGTAAGCTTTTCAAGAACTGCTTTCTGCCATAAAATTGGTGAGAAAACTATGGTTCTGCTGCTAGTTTTGATCTAGTTGGAACGAAAAATCGTCGTTTCAGGCACTTGAAATAATCGAATGTACAAAAAACCTTTTCGGGCACGGTGATGCCTATCAAGCCTATAAATTATCAAAGCCTGTCTGGATAAGGGTTTAGCGGTTTGATGGGTAAAATTAGTCTAAACTCCAGATATAAGTATTTTGGGAGATTTCTGGAATAAGCATTATGCCTTGTGTAGTCAAATTCAAATGAAAACATCACTTGATGCTTTTATCAGTTCAAGAGGGACTCATGATTAATCGGGCTATAGACTTCGTCTTCATAGATTCTTTTGCCTTTGTAATTAATATCACATTTGGAACACTACTTCATACCAAAATATGTAATTACTCCTGGGATGGAAAAACACCCTTTAATTCACAATCACAAGAGATTAGCTCTAATGGCTCCATTTCAACATCCTCTTCGGAAAACATAGATTAAGCACTCCTGCCTGGGAGCAAATATTCCAAAGTGAATGCAAAGATAAAAACAGAAGCTTTGAGTAAAAATACTTCGACGAGTGCTCCCGATAGCAATCACTTTTACTTTCTTGGCATTATTCACTCAAAAGCGAAGGGTAAATAAGAGGCACAGGAGATAGGGAGCAGAGTCGAAAAGTCTCATGCCCGAATGGCACGCTTGACTCATGGGAAGCCTTTGTACTTTGTGGGTGTAGGAGGGGTGGAAGGAAAAAGAATCTATATTCCCCACACTCTCCACCCCAAAACCCTTATAAATGAATGGATTTGCCGAAATCTTGCGTGCCATTCGGATTAGCGCTCGCTAAGGACATTTCCTTGCTTTTGTTTTTACTCGCTACCAGTAATATTGAGTACAGTTTCTTTTTCCAGCGAGGGCTGGCAAACCTCTTTTTTAGTCGCAGTGGTGGTTTCTTTATTGACCGCTTTATTGGTCAGCAACTTCGAGGGCTGCTTCTAATCCACGGTTACGGTAATGTTTTTGAAAAATACCTCGCTCCTGGAGAAGTGCTTGATGTAGAACCAGGAGCATGGCTATGGAAAGATTCATCAGTCAAGATGGAGACGGTGACGGTCCTGCAATCGAGTGGCGGCATCTTCGGAGCAATTGGAGTAATGCTTGGCGGTATTTCATTCACTCTCAACCGTTTTATTGGCCCTGGTCGTTTAGGGTTACATTACAGTCTATGACTTATCACCCACCGGCATCTGAGGGCGCTACTCAAGTCGGTGGCGGCGCTAATCTTGGGTGAGCTTGGCAGTATAGCTGCTATTTTCCACTCGCAAATTCCCCTTAGCCAGAAAAAATAAAACTCGTCCCAGTTTATATTTTGGACGAGTCTTATTCTAAATCAACTCCCAAATAGAGAGCGTCAAATTGCTTAGTTCAATGTTTATGTCTTGTTTTTAAATGATTGACTGAAGAATAGTAGATTGAGCCTACTATTTACTATTTTTTGTGAAATAAATCCTTAGTTATGCTCATCGTGACGAATCGAACGGGAAATGGCGTTTTCTCGGCGGTTGAGTTGTTGTCGTTCCCGACGACTTAAAGGTCCATCTCTCAAGTCACGCCTCCGAGCCGCATTTAAAGATGCCTCTCTGCGCTCCAATGAATGATATTCACGTTTGTTAATACTACCATTTTCAACACCTTGAATAATCCGATGTTGCTGATTAACTTCCCGATGATAGACTTCTTGAGCCGAAGCTACTGTCGGCAAAAAAATTGCCGCCGCGCACATCGCAGCATATGCTAAACGTTTCATACTAATTTCCTCAAATAATTTTAGCAAGCAAGCCAAGCGAGAATTCTAGATTTTTTCAACATCTCTAAATACTCGTGCAAGATGTCTTAATTATATTAACCTCTTTGCTCTCATCACCTCGGACTTTAGTCATGAATCTGACCATGACTAAAGTCACTCTATCTGGAATAAGCTAGAGAAATGTTTTGAGCAATCGCTCAGAGAACAAAATACCTTCAGGACACCTCCGGAATTCTGTTTCGATAAATTTGACTCATATTAAATTAGGAGAGTATTGCTACTCTCCTTTTTTGTTTACTTAAATCTGCTCAAATTAATTAATGCCCAACTAATAGCTTGTTTGAAACTAAAAATTTCGATTCAGGTCGCTATTTAACGTTAAAGTCAAGTCGGTATTAGGATTTATCACCACCACTTGATTTGTGGAACTCTGATCAACAATACCCCCAATTATTGCACCCGCCGCCGCACCTGGGATAACTTTTCCCGCAGTAATAGAGCGATTCCCAGTTAGCCCAGAAATTCCAGCCGCTGCCGCTGCCCCAATTGCTGTATCTCTTAAAGTTGAGAGAACATTGCGATTCTGATTTGCTCCTACAGCTGTACCAACAGCTGTACCAGTCAATACTTTACCAAGGGTAATATGTTTATTACCCGTTAGCCCAGAAATTCCAGCCGCTGCGGCCGAGCCGACTGCCGCATCTTTAAGAATCGCTGTGAAGTTAGGACTACGCACATCTTGTGTTGTTGTAATTGAATGGGAAGAGGCGTTAATCCCAAGCTGTTGACCATTAATAATCAACTGACTAGCTACAAATTGAGAGCCACCTGTTACAGGCTGCAATTGTCCAACTATTTGACTTCCAGCAGGAATTACCACGTTTCCCTGATTATTAGTAACATCAGTTGCAACCGTTAAATACATCTTGAACTTGAAAGCAGGGGAGCAAGTAATAATTTTAGTAACCTTTCAGGACAGTTGAATTCAACAATACTCCTACTTTCCTCTTCACTAAATAGCTAATTTTGAATTGTTGAATAGTAATGACAGTTCTATAAAATAAAAAACAATGTATTTTTATGGGATATTTAGTATCATCTTTTCTTCTCTCATTCTCATCTAATATTGATAACTTTGCTGTGGGAATTGCCTATGGAGCCAAAAAGATAAAAATCGGTATACTTAGCAACTTAACTATTGCGATATTTTCGGCTATTGGAGCATTTTTCTCTATGTCAATAGGAGAAAAGTTGGGGAGATTCTTATCTGGTGAAATAGCTAATTTACTAGGTTTTATTGCTCTATTAAGTGTAGGATTATGGGGATTATGGGATACATTTAGGTTACACAAAAAAGAAATACTAAATCAGAAAAAACCTTCGGAAAATCAACTGGATTACACTATCTTTATAGAAAAACCCGAAACAGCAGATTTAGATAACTCTCATTCCATCGACGTTAGAGAATCTTTAACTTTAGCGTTGGCTTTAACAATCAACAATGTAGCTGGTGGTTTTGGAGCCGGACTTTCTGGTTTAAATATTCCTGTTACCACTTTTTTAACACTTTTATTTAGTCTGTTAGCAATTGAATTTGGATATTTTATGGGTAAGAAGTTCACTTCTAGAATTTCTGCTAAATGGTCGGGAATTATCTCAGCATCTCTGATAATTTGTTTAGCAGTATATGAATACTTTATTTAAAAAGAAAGTCAGAATATGCCCCAGTAGCTGTCGGGTTTTGGGGACAGGGAAAAAATTTTACCCAAAACCCGAACCCAGTTCCGAGCAGTATTGCGAGCGCAGCTACTCGCCCATAGAGTTCAAGGTGATTATTGGTTGTGCAAGTACGAAAGTCGATTGATAGTTACAATTATTTAATTATCAAAAATGAGCCAGATATTAGAGTGCATATCAAAGCAAATATTATCGCATGTTCCGCTTTTTCGCTAATAATATTAATTGCTATTGCTATCAAGAAGATAAACACTACTTTCAATATGCTAATTTAGCCATCCTTTCGTCATATTTTTGTCATATTATTGTCATCATGCTGTCAAATTGACATTTTCATGAATATGAGGGGGTATACAGAGTTAAAACGATCTGACGCGATCACTACTGAGCAAAGATATGAGCGTTCGCTTGAATAAAGGGAATGTGAGTGACAAAATGAGGGATTTCGGATTTGAGATTGAGCCACGTCTCACGCCATCTGCATAAAAGTTTCTCCTAATTCTAGTAAAATTTATCACATAACTGCTTCTAAATCAGGCAGAGGGCACGAGGCACAAGATTGACATATTAACTACATCACATTGACGTAAATCTAATTAAACCTTTTGTGTAACCAGGAAGTCTAAATAATGTAAACAACCTTTGAATTCATCATTCACTATGAACCAGCATAAAGTTCGTTCGATTAGTATCTTCACAGGACTAGTAGCAGTCGTTCTAGGTAACAGTCTCTTGATGACATCGGGATCTGCGTATGCCGACTTGCCAGGGAAGCATCCTTATTACCTGCACGCACTCACTGATTTACGCACTGCACGGTGGTTGCTAGAACATCGCCCAGGCGATGCTGCCGTTAGTGGACAAGAAGATGTTGCTATTCAACAGATAAATTACACTATTACCGACATTAAGAAGGCATCTATTGATGATGGCAAAGACATCAACGATCATCCAAATGTCGATGTTCCCAATAATCATCCTGGACGCTTACATAAGGCAGAAGAAATATTGAAGAAAGTGCATTCCGATGTCAGGCGTGAGGAAGACGATCCAACAGCCCGGGGCTTGCAACATCGTTCTCTTTTGCATATCGATGCTGCACTCAACGCGACTAAACGTGCCCTAAACGATCTTCAACATCATTTTTAGAGACTGGATGGGCAAGCTGATCTCGCCCCAATTAAATTGAATAATTTTTGGGCTAGGGTAAGCGATCGCCCTTGGTAGTTGGCAAGGATTTAAGCTCATTGGTGCGAATCCTTGGCTTTCAGGATGGCGCTAAGTGTGATTGCACCCCATCACCCCAACCAACAAAACTTTCATCCCCGCACTCTTAGCGGGGACTAGTGAGTTATGTGGGTCGGCTTGGTTCACGAGACAATCGGGAGTGTGTTTATCAATTCGTGCCTGTCGATGATCAGCGTGATTCGATTTTCGGGCAGTGGTTAAATCGGGATGAGAGTAGTTCCTCTGGTTGCAGTTTTAAGTGGGCTATACCGCTAAAGCAACAAGAGGAATTATTTCAACTTGAGTTGATTTAGATAAAGGTTCAATCATTCTCAACATTTATGCGATCGCAAACGCTCCCGGTTCCGAATTAGTGGGGCGATCGCACCCGCATGTTCGATATTTATTCAGAATTCCACATTACGGCTAATACGTGTAATGCAAGAGTAAAACCATTACTTTGACGTTGCTACTAGGGTGTTATAGCGAAGCTGAAAAAGTTACTATTTCTAAGACTTGGGAAGTCTCTTAGTGATTGGTAGTAGGGATCGCTTTAGCCATTGAGCCTATATGCAGGAATTGAAAGTCGCGCATATAGGCTCAATGGCTATTGAATTTTAGTGTTTGTAGAGGTGAGACAATAAACTTTCTAACTCTTGGCGACTGAGATTACGCAAACCATCATTCGCTTCCTTGAGCAGGGGTAGCATCGCTTGAAAGCGAGAACAATCATGGCATTTGGCAAGTTTTCCTGGAAACCAACATCTACACCCATCAACTAACTCCAATGAGAAGTCCTGTTGACATTGGCGACAAACATGGGTATTACCATCTTTACGGCGCATCCTCTGGTAAACTTGCTGGGATTGACAAAAGGGACAGTCAAGCCGACCAATTACCTCTGGTTCCGGGAAATTCTCTTTTTTCAGCACAATAGCATAAGCAATCTGTGTCCTAAGTTTATTTAGTTGAAATTGTTCAAGAGAATTTATCATCTTTAATACGCTCCTAATCCGGAAATTAAGCTTTTTGTTCATCTGGGGGGTTGAGAGAAAGGTTAAAAATATGAAATTCTCCCCCAAACAGAGCAGTCCATGTGCTTTTACAAGAGAATCTATAAGTTGCACTCACAAGGGAAAGATGATTTTCTCTCAAGCAATGTCCAATGCCCTATCTTCAAAGCAGAGTACATGGGTTGCTGCTCTCACAATCCTGGGTGAAAATAGACTTTAAAAACAGGTCTACTCATCGATGAGAACAACCGATTTCACTTCTCCATCGTGGATAAAGATTTGATTAACCAATCGGGGAAAAATTCCCACTTTCTCGTCGTTAGACAGCGTATGCCAGAAAGCTAAATTGTTCCCAGCCCGCAGAATTTCACTAGCTGTACAATTACTCAGGTAATCTTCACTAGATGAATTAACCGCCGATGCAATCTGCTGACGTAGCTTCTGCTTAAATTTCTCCAAATCTGGATCGGAGTCTTCAATTTCTGACACCGCTTTGAGCTTGGCTTGTAATGTGCTTACTCGGTCTGAGTCGGATGAAATATAGTCATCATCAAAGGACGAGCCTCTAGCAAACATCTGAGACTGACGAACTAAAAATTTAATTAAATTATCTTCAATTTTTTTTCGGACAACTGAGCGAGAATTACTACAACCTAGTTGGGAATATCTACAGGCATAGTAAGAATACTGTTTGTGCTTGCTAGAAGCGTATTTAATAGTACATTTGGAGCCGCATTCTCCACAAAAAATCATTCCCGCTTGATAAGCATACTCTCGGTAATGATTGTTAGCATCAGCTTTTTGTCCCAAGGCTCCGCTACCTATTTTTTTATTGAGTGAAAGCAGATATTGAATTTCTGCTGCCTCTTCATCAGTCATCAGTCTTTGGTCTGGATGAGTATCTTTAATAGTTGTCCATTCGCTAGGGTGTTTTAAGTGATTTCTTTTATCCTCTTTCAGGTAAGATGTGTGTCCACAAAGTACAGGATTAATTAACCAAAGGGAAAAACCTCTTTGTGTCCAATAAAATACTCGGTCATGAGAGTTGATTTTGGCACTAGTTTTGCCTACTCCATATTTTTTAAATACACATCTCAAAGCTCCTCTGATGCTTTTTTCTTGGATGTAGCTTTGAATAAATTCCTTTCCTAGTTGAGCTACAGTTCTTCCTGGAACTTGTTCAAGGGGGATATCAGACTTTTTCAACTGAAGGTAATTCTTTGGTCTATCTTCAGTAATTAGGCAAAGATAGGGACTGTTATCTAAAACATACTTGCTATCTTGAACAACATAACCCCAAGGAGCTTGCTCACAAGCTTTTACTTGATTTCTTCGGTGTTGTTTTCCATGTTTGACTCTTTCAGATAGCATATCCACTTCTAACTCAGCAAAGGAACCGAGTATATTCACCATTAATTTCCCCTGAGATGTACTTAAATCAATACTTTGATCTAAGATGATCAGGTTGACATCAGAATTTACAAAAACATCGAGAAACTGTCGCAACTTGGGTAAAGACCTAGCAATTCTATCTATTCTGGTGACAATTACTCCATCAACTTGCTTTAGTTGCACTAAAGTCATAAGTTGATTTAATTTGGCTCTATCATCTCGCCGCCCTGATTTAACTTCCACAAAGATTTCAGTCGCTTCAGCTCTTTTGAGACGGGCAATTTGTTGTTCTAAAGCTTGATGGTCTTCGGCTTGCTCACGAGAAGATACTCTGGCGTAACCAATTATTCTTTTCATCTTTACTTCCTGATTTAAATTCAACAAAGATTTCAATCGCTCCAATAGATGATGAGTTTTCGGATTAAAGCTTAGAATTAGTCTATCATTTTGTGCATACTCCGTGCAGGCTGCCTATGCACAAAAAACGAGACTAATTTCTCAATCAAACTGCTACTATTTCCCCAAATAATCTGATTTTTGGATAATTTAAAAACCAAATTATTGGGCAGAATTTTGAGAGCAATAGAAGTGGAATAACCAAACAATGGTCAATCGTAATTATCAGGAAAGTTGGAAAAACATTTCCCGATAAAAACTCAAACAGCCACCGAAATTAAATTCTCGGTGGCTTCCTTTCAGAATTACCTATTAGTTTGGCAGGACTGTTATCTACAGTAATACTATCTATTATATAGAATTTTACTCAGTTGACACTCAAGTTAATGCAAAAAGCCTCTCATTAGGCTGAAAGCCGTACTACGGCATCCAACAGATTTGCATCCAACGGACTCACGTCGATCGCTTTGACATTGGCACTTCTTTGTGCAGAGGGATAGCCCGCCTCAAGCATGACTGAACCAACGAGGACGGGGTCGAGATCGAGGCGAACGCTCAGGTATGGCTTCTGTTTGGACGCTTCCAGAATTTGACTCACAATCGGCAGTTCCACCGTCGCCAGTAGATAATGCATCGGGTCGTACTGATAGCGATGGTCGCCTAGCAGGACTTCTTTGCTGCCCTGAGCAATCACACAAAAGGCAGGAATAGAGACCCCATGACAGAATTCCATAGGTGAAGAGGAACGTTTGAGGTGTAATCCTTTCAGCAGCTCGATCGTCCCATCCTGACGAATCGCCTGGGCAATTCGCTCAGTTAGTTCGTCTCGATTGGCTTGCGCTCGGTCTGCCTCGCGCTTTGCCTGCGGGTCGTTCAGTAAATTCCTGTCGGACGTTTCACTTGTTTGTGCAGCGTTCATTTCTAATACTAGTTAAAACAGATTTTTGGACACATCAAGCTCCAGAAAAGGATTGGCAGTGCCAAGCCTATATAGAATCTATCGCGACTTAAATTGAAACAGGTGTAAGTTTGCAGGATTGTACAACGATCTTAGATGATCGTTCTATTGCTTGCTCTCTAGAATTCCTACAATGAAACTAAAGCAATGAAAAACGATTCCGGCTTCTTATAAGCATCTGGATTTTTATCCAAGAGACAATTCAGGTTTTATGGGGCAAGAGATTCGCCGACTGACGACCCAAAAGATATCAAGGCTAACCTTGCTTCCTAAAAAATTTCCATCCCTACTACATAGAGCAGGTGATAAGTGCTCAATTTCTACGATTGGACTGGCAACTGACATGACATTAAGTAAAGAAATTCAGAAAATGGACATCAAACAAAGTGGCTCACAGCCTTCCACCAAAGGATCGGCTGAGTATTTTACCGGCACGGTTCGCATTGACCCCCTGTTCTCAGCACCCGATCCAGCCCGCACATCTGGAGCCAGTGTCACGTTTGAGCCGGGCGCTCGAACCGCATGGCATACCCACCCGTTGGGACAAACCCTGATCGTAACGGCAGGCTGCGGTCTTGTACAGCGCTGGGGCGGTGCGATCGAGCAAATTCGACCGGGGGACACGATCTGGTTTGCACCGTGTGAGAAGCATTGGCACGGTGCTACACCAACCACGGCGATGACGCACATCGCCATTCAGGAACATCTTGATGGCAAGTTCGTGGACTGGATGGAACAGGTTAGCGATGAACAATACCAGAGCTAACCGTGAAGTAAGACAGTTCCGACCTTTAATTTAAAGAGAGGAGTTCAAAAAATGCAAAAGCGCAAACTTGGAAACAGCAATCTGGAAGTCTCGGCGATCGGGCTGGGCTGCATGGGCATGAGCTGGTCCTACGGGCCGCCCAAAGACAAGCAGGAGATGATCTCCCTTCTCCGTGCTGCCGTCGAACGAGGTGTCACCTTCTTTGACACCGCTGAGGTTTACGGTCCGTTCTTGAACGAAGAGCTTGTGGGTGAAGCCCTCGCTCCGTTCTGCGGGCAAGTGGCGATCGCCACTAAGTTCGGTTGGGCACCTGGACCTAACGACGGGAACAGATGGACTGTCTTAAACAGTCGGCCCGATCGCATCAAGCAGGTCGCTGAGGCATCGCTCAAGCGACTCAAGGTCGAGGCTATCGATCTGTTCTACCAACATCGTGTCGATCCGAACGTGCCGATCGAAGACGTAGCGGGAGCGGTGAGGGACCTCATTCAAGAAGGCAAGGTGAAGCACTTCGGTCTTTCTGAAGCAGGAGCGCAAACCGTTCGTCGCGCCCATGCAGTTCAGACGGTGACTGCACTTCAGAGCGAATACTCGCTCTGGTGGAGAAACCCTGAAACCGAAGTGCTGCCGACCCTGGAGGAATTGGGCATCGGCTTTGTTCCCTTTAGCCCGTTGGGGAAGGGCTTTCTCACAGGCAAGATCGACGCAGATACGAAGTTCGATAATACGGATTTCCGCAACACCGTCCCCCGCTTTAATCCAGAGAATCGTAAAGCGAACCAGGCGTTGGTTGATCTGCTCACTGAATTTGCCCAACAAAAGAGAACGACCCCTGCTCAGATCGCGATCGCGTGGCTGCTGGCAAAGAAGCCGTGGATCGTTCCGATTCCCGGCACAACGAAGCTGCATCGCCTTGAAGAAAACCTCGGCGCGGTGGACATTGAACTTACGCCGGACGATCTTTGCGCCATTGAAAGTGCCTCCTCAAACATCAAGGTAGAAGGCGCTCGGTATCCGGAATTTCATGAACAGCTAACTGGCCGGTGAACGGTAGTCAGCTCGCGCAAAACATTTTGAAGATACGTCTAAGAACGAAGCGTGCTTGGGAGTCGGGATTATGCCATTTCAGTTGTGACAAAAGGAATCATGTATGAAAGCACTATTTTGTGGGACGTTGGCAGTTGTTGTGGCGCTCAGTGGACCTTCGTGGGCGCAATCCACAGAAAGGAAAAACGCAAGCCCTGGTCTTGCCAGGGAAACGTTAGTCGGAGCGTGGCATTTGCTCTGGCTGGACGAACCAGGAGCGGACGGGAAACTAAAGCGCATTACGGATGCGAAGGGTTCGCTGATCTACACGCCTGATGGACATATGTCAGTGCAGGTCATGTATTCAAAACCGGAGTCCGCTTCATCCAACAATCCTGTAGCGTATGCTCAGGGCGGGTATGAGGGTTCCTTCGGTCGCTACGACGTGAATGAAGCGGCGCATACGGTTACGCATCACGTGGAGGGAGCGAACGTGCGGGCACTGGTGGGGAAAGACCTTCCGCGCATGTATCAGTTTTCTGACGGGCACCTGATCATAAGATCGTCTCGGACAGACGAACGCTGGTCGGTTACGTGGGAACATTACTGACCGATCTGCATTTTGGTCACCGTAGCAAACTACCCACACGAGACAAACGACTGCTGCAAGCCCGTGAACTGGATGGAACAGGTCAATATGAGGGGAAATCCAAATAACTCATCACTCATGTCAAAGGATAGAGTTGAAAGTTTCAGCGATGGGGTTTTTGCGATCGTAATGACCCTGCTTGTTCTCGAATTGCACGTTCCAGAGATTGCCGATCATTCCAGCTTTGGTCAGTATGCCGCTGCAATGGCACCGCTGATTCCGAAATTTGTCAGTTTCGTGCTGTCTTTTGTGATGGTTTCTATTTATTGGGTGAATCATCATTATTTTTTCCGCCATTTACGCAGTGTGCCACTCGGACTGGTCTGGTTGAACAACCTTTTCTTGTTATCGATTTGTTTTCTTCCATTTCCAACCGCTTTTGTTGGCGATCATCCAACTGATCAATTTCCGATTCTTTTGTATGGTGTAAATTCGCTTATCAGTACATTGGCGATATATGGATTAAGAAGCTACGCAAGCTATAAAAGGCTTTTCACCGTTGATTATGAATCCGCAAAAGTTCTGGGACCAAGAAACAGCATTCCTGCGATCGTCATCTACGTGCTATCAATTTTCTTAGTATTTGTGAATGTCTATCTGTCCTTAGGCTGTTTTCTTCTCGTTCCAGTGCTTTATTTTGTGCCAAATCTAATTCGGTTTCAATGAAAAGACGGACTGCAAAAACCAATAATTCGTTATGAAAATAAGCATAAAAGTCAAAGACAAAACCGTTACAGCCACCTTGATCGATAACAAAACCACTCAGGATTTTATTTCCCTGCTGCCGTTAACTCTAGCCTTAGAAGATTACGCGAGAACCGAAAAAATCAGTGATCTGCCAGAAAGGTTATCTACAGAAGATGCCCCCTCAGGTAGCGATCCTGCTATTGGAGATATTGCTTATTATGCTCCCTGGGGAAATTTGGCGATATTTTATAGAGACTTTGGGTATGCAAACGGACTCGTTATCCTTGGAAAAATAGATTCTGGCGTAGAGGCATTAATGTACCTGGCTCTTTGGAAGGATGGGACAGCCCGAAGAAATCGCCAATGCCGTCGTCTGGCTGTGTTCGGATGCGTCCTCCTTCGTCGTCGGGCACGCCCTGGTCGTCGATGGCGGTCAAACGGTGTAGTGATGTTTGTTGCCAAGCGTGACACCGTTGCAGTGAACGCGACAAATAGTGGAGATCACGCCAGACGGCGCTGACGATCCTTGTCACCTTATGCGCCCGTTCCATCCTCTCAAAGGCGTGAGACCAAAAAGAACCGTTCGCCACGACTCGGTGGCAGTGGCAAATAAGGAGGCAGTTTTGATGAAAAAGCTCATCGTGTTATTGGCACTGGTGTCTGTAATGATATTTAGCCTTTCATGCATGTCGGATGCACAAACAATGAACAACGATCAAACTTTAAACGCACCACAACAAAGCATCGTCACCATCGCCGCCTTTACCGCCAACGGCGATATGGAACATCTGTCTGCTGCCCTAAATGAAGGGCTTGATGCTGGCTTGACGGTAAATGAGATCAAGGAGGTTTTGGTTCAACTGTATGCTTATGCGGGATTCCCGCGCAGTCTAAACGCCCTCAACGCCTTCATGAGCGTTCTGAAAGCAAGGGAGGCAAAGGGAATCAAGGACGCAGCGGGTAGGGAAGCAAGCCCACTTCCGACCGATAAAAGTCGGATCGAGCTCGGAACAGAAATTCAGACGCGCCTAGCAGGAGGTCCGGTTTCTGGAGAAGTTTATACGTTTGCTCCCGCCATTGATCAGTTTTTGAAAAGTCACCTGTTCGCAGACATCTTCGGGCGCGACAACCTGGACTTTCAAAGTAGGGAGATTGCGACCATTGCAGCTCTTGCAAGCATGAAAGGTGTTAACTCTCAACTGCAAGCGCATTTCAAAATCGGCATGAATACTGGACTGACCAAGGCACAGATGAACAGTCTCGTATCAGTTCTCAAGTCCAAAGTCGGCAAGCCTGAAGCCGATAATGCTGCTGAAGTATTGAATAAGGTTTTAAGCAATAAATAGGTCTCAATAAAAGCTCCAAGCTATACCTCAGCCCTTAACGTGCCCAGTTCTATGTTCAATAAAGTTTCTCGGACATCTACGACTCCTCCCACCGTGGCAGTACTGCTGCCGATTATCGGAGTGGTCTTCATTGCATACCTCGTCATTGGTCTGGCGCTGCCGGTACTCCCACTTCACGTCCACCAAGGACTAGGACTCGGCACCTTCGTAGTCGGTCTTGTCGCCGGTAGCCAATTTACGGCATCGCTGCTTTCGCGGATGTGGGCAGGCTACTACGCCGACAGCCGGGGAGCCAAACGCGCCGTTGTTGCTGGACTGCTGATTGCAGCCGCATCCGGGCTGTTCTACCTGCTATCGCTTCGCTTTGTTGGCAAGCCTGAAACTTCGGTCACAATTCTACTGATGGGTCGGGCGCTGCTCGGTGTGGGGGAGAGCTTCATTATCACAGGAGCGCTGAGTTGGGGACTTGTGCTCTTGGGTTCACAGAACACAGGCAAAGTCATGGCATGGGTTGGAACGGCCCTCTATGCAGCGTTTGCGGTCGGCGCTCCGGTTGGCACTATCCTATATGCCCGCAACGGTTTTGTGGCGATCGCGATTACCACCACCCTAATCCCGCTCGTCACCCTGCTACTCGTCGCGCCGTGCCAAGCTGTTCCGTCGATGCCCCAGACCCGCCCTGCATTCACTAGAATAATGAGTGCTGTTTGGGTGCCGGGTCTCGGTTTGGCGCTCAGTGGCGTTGGCTTCGGCGCGATCACAACGTTTATTGTGCTGCTGTTTGCACAACATGGGTGGGGACAAGCCTGGCTCGCCTTTACCCTTCTAAGCATCGCCTTCATCGTCGGGCGCGTTGCCTTCGGTCACTTGCCGGACAAGATTGGTGGTGCTAAGGTCGCGTTGGTCTGCATCCTAATCGAAGCGATCGGTCAAGCGCTGATCTGGCTCGCGCCTGGGGCTACATTAGCGTTGTTTGGGGCGACCCTCACTGGTCTTGGCTACTCGCTCGTTTACCCTAGTTTAGGCGTAGAAGCACTGCGTCGTGCCCCGGCGGAAAGTCGTGGACTTGCGATGGGAGCCTACACCGCTTTTCTCGACCTGTCGCTGGGACTTGCCAGCCCTGCATTAGGATTGATCGCGAGCGGGGGCAGCTTGAGCGCGGTGTTCCTCGTCAGCACGCTGGTTGTATTGAGCGCTGGAGTTATCGTCGTGCGGATGCTAAAGCCACCAACGATTACCCGACGACATCATCGGACAACGGGACTTCCAGGACGGAGGACATCAAGCAATCGCTTTAAATCAGGTCTCTAGAATAATTTAGGAAGAAAAGCAAATGCAGAAAAGAAAACTTGGAAATAGCAATTTAGAAGTTTCAGTGATCGGGCTGGGCTGCATGGGAATGAGCTTTTCCTATGGTCCGCCTGCCGATAAAGAGGAGATGATTTCATTGATTCGGTCAGCCGTTGATCGCGGCATTACGTTTTTCGATACCGCAGAAGTTTACGGTCCATTCACCAATGAAGAACTTGTGGGCGAAGCTCTCGCTCCCTTCCGCAACCAAGTAGCGATCGCCACTAAGTGTAGCGACCTGCAATGCTAATCGCTCAAACCTGCAATCAAGACATTTACAAACCAGGATTATTTGCAACTATAATTGTGCTTCAGCCAGGATTATGGGTCTTGTCCACTTTTGGTGATCCTGTTTGGGGATACTCTCAACTGAGCGATCGCAAAAGATGAATTTTTTTAGTCAATAGCGATAGAACGAACGCCTCAGTAGTTGAGAATGATGTCAACAAATTCAATAAAAGCTAGAATGGAGATGAAAAGCCTAAACTTCTTGTGTACTCTAGCTTTTAGGTAATAAAACGAGAAATAGTTGAGAATCACACACTCAGAGTCGAATATGGGTCAAAAGGCTATAGAAGTACTCTATCGCCTATTACCCGATACAAAAAATCAACAAAATTGAAAATTGGCTGATTAACGAAGCACAAGCTACCATTACGTTAATTATCGCTTCAGTACAAGCTGTTACTCAGTGCCCAATCTGCACTTCCCAAACTCACCGAATTCATAGTCACTATGAGCGGACGTTAGCTGATTTATCGTGGGCTGATTACAGAATTACTTTATAGATGCGTGTGCGGAAGTTTTTTTGTCTCAATGCTAATTGTAAACGGCGCATTTTTACTAAAAGATTGACTAACGTGACCGCTCCTTGGGCGCGTCGGACTCTGCGGTTGGCTCAACAATTTACCACAATTGGTTTAGCGTTAGGCGGTGCAGCTGGGGTGAGACTATCGCGGCGCGATGGTTTCACTGTGAGTCGCAATACACTGCTGCGACTGGTGCGTAAAATGCCTCTACCATTAATTGATTTCCTAGAAACTCTTGGGGTAGACGATTTCGCTTTTCGCAAGTGCCAAACTTATGGGACGATACTCGTTGATTTAGAGCAAAGCCAACCATTGGCTTTACTAAAAGACCGCTCTGCGGAAACTTTAGCCCAATGGTTAAAAGCACATCTAGGTATTAAAGTTGTCTCACGAGACCGAGCAAAAGCTTATGCTAGTGGCATTAGTCAAGGAGCGCCCGAAGCTATCCAGGTTGCGGATCGTTTTCATGTACTACAGAATCTAGGAGAAACACTCGAACGAGTGTTTCATGTACATAGCAAAGACTTTAAAGAAGTTGATGAAGCTTACAGTCAAATCGAGGTGATCCAAAGAGACGGCACAGTAATTGCACCAGTCCCACCACCTCCAACGACGACTAAACAGGAGCGCCTTGCCGAACAGCGTCGTACACGAAGACTGGCGATTTATCAGCAAATTTGGGAATTACATCGCCAGGGGTGGTCGGGACAAGCTATTGCTCGGCAACTTGGCATTGGTCATGGGACTGTATTTCGTTACCTGAGTACCTCCACTTTTGTTGAACGTCAAGGACGTAACGACCGTGGTCGAAGCCTCCTAAACCCTTACAAAGATTACCTTCTCAAACGCTGGAACGAAGGTTGTCTCGATACCAAAGGGCTGTTTGGGGAAATTCAACGGCGTGGTTACTCCGGCAGCTATGATACTGTGGCCCGCTACACCCGTCGGTTGCGCGGCTCACAAGGATTGAAACTGAGACAACGGCTAGTAAATAAGTCTCTGCCAATAGTTGCCGAACCGGAGAAAAAGTCTTTGACTCCCAGTCGTGCAACCTGGCTGGTGCAGCGACGACAAGAATTGTGGAAGCGAGTTGATGAACAACTAATTGCCCTGCTAACAGGACAACACCCCGAATTAGCTGAAGCAATTGGATTAGCGCAAGATTTTGCTCAACTGGTGCGTACTCGACAACCTGAACAACTTGATCTATGGCTTGCACAGGCTGACAATAGCATTGTTTCTCCTTTTCGTCGCTTTGCTAAAAGTTTGCGTGAAGACTACGATGCTGTCAAAGCGGGGGTAACGCTCTGGGTAAGCAATGGCCCTGTTGAAGGGCATATCAACCGATTAAAGATGTTGAAACGACAAATGTATGGTCGCGCTGGGATAGATTTACTTGAGCGACGGTTCTTGCTGGCGATATAAAGCGCAGGTGACTGTGAAAAGTCAAGTGTCTTTCTGCGATCGCGCTTGGCGGGTGCTTGCACCATCGCATGAAGGCGGGCACTTCGTGCCATCGCTCATTCCGATAATGGGTTTCACTGTATCTTTTTTGATTGCGATCGCGCTTGGCGGACGTTCCGCGTCATCGCCTAAACTAATATCCCCGAACAGGATCACCAAAAGTGGACAAGACCCTTAATCCTGGCTGAACGCTATAATTAGGGATTTAGCTTTGAATGCAAGGAGAGGATGATGAAAAACAGAACAATTGGAAGCAGCAAATTAGAAGTCTCCGCTGTTGGTTTAGGTTGCATGGGGTTCAGTCACGGCTACGGCGCTACACCCGAACGCCAAGAGTCAATCAACCTGATTCGCTACGCATTTGAACTCGGTTGTACCCACTTCGATACAGCCGAAGGTTACGGAGCGGGCAATAACGAAGAGTTAGTTGGCGAAGCACTGCGCGATGTCCGCGATCAGGTGGTTATCGCGACCAAGTTCCTCATTCGCGAAAGCTCAACCACCGATCCCGCCGACAAGCAAATTCGCTCCCATCTGGAAGCCTCTCTCAAACGTCTGGGAACCGATCATGTCGATTTGTATTACCAGCATCGCGTGAGCCCTGACATTCCAGTTGAAGAGATCGCGGAGTGCATGGGCCAGTTAATCCGCGAAGGAAAGATTGGTGGCTGGGGGCAGTCGCAGGCAACCGCAGAGCAGATTCGCCGAGCGCACGCGGTGACTCCGCTCACCGCCGTGCAAAGCGAATACTCGATGATGGAACGGATGTTTGAACGTGAAGTCATTCCTGCTTGCAAAGAACTCGGCATTGGCTTCGTGCCATTTTCTCCACTCGCGAGCGGCTTTCTTTCCGGTAAAGTGCGCGTCGATGACCAATACCAGGGCGATGATGTAAGGCGCGCCATAACCCGATTCGATAGCGCGAACATCGCTGCGAATCAGCCGCTTGTGGATTTGCTGCACCGCTTTGCGGACGAAAAGCACGCCACTCCCGCTCAAATCTCGCTTGCCTGGATGCTGGACAAGGAAGACTTTATCGCCCCGATTCCCGGCTCCCGGAAGCGCGAGCGCATCGCCGAGAATCTTGGCGCGGCGGAGGTAGAAATCAGTGCCAGTGAATTGGAACAAATCGAAACGGAACTGGCGAAGATAGACATCCACGGGAATCGGACGGATGAGGACATCGCGAAGATGCGTCCGTGAGCCGGATTCGCACGTATCTGTGAACTAACTTAGGAGACAATCCCCATGAACAACTTGCGCTCCCAGAGGGATGCCAGCCTACGACCTGCCATACCGATTATGGCGGTTGTCTTCCTCTCGTTCATGATTATAGGCGTTGACTCCGGCGGGGTAAGTTCGGCAGATGCCATGATTATTGTTTTTATTTGAAATGGCGGTCTAATTTAATTTTAATTGTCTATCGAGTGTCTACACTTACGTTCGGCATCACCAGAGTGCAAAATTCACGTTTCGCGTTTTAGTCAATGACAACTCCATTAAGGGTTAACGCCAATCGGGAGAGTTAGCTGTTGTGACCTGGAATTATAAATTTAGAATTTGCCTTGCATTGACTTCAGGGTTTACGATCGCACAACGTGCTTTCACAACACTAACTTAATAAATCACTTTTTCTTGTGGATCGGTTTCGGTTCCATTAATTCGCTCCTCGCCCACCGCTCGATAAATTCAGATAAAGAAAAGTTCTGTGCTTTAGCAGCTGCTTCTATGCTTTATTAATATAAACTAATTGGTATTAATAGACGACGCTGCCTTCAAGTATCAACTAAATATACGTTTAGCTTACTACCCTCCATATCATAGTAAATATAATCCGATAGAAAGGACATGGGCAATACTAGAGAATCATTGGAATGGCAGCATTTTAGATGAAGTCGAGACGGCTTTAAAGTTTGCTAGTACTATGAAATGGAAAGGTTCTCATCCAGTGGTTAAGCTAATACACGAAACTTATGAGAATGGGGTAAAGCTTACAAAAAAAGCTATGGCTCAAATTGAAAAACAGATTGAGCGGCTAACCGATTCTACTCATGAAGTTTTCCCAAATTTAGGTAATTGGTTTATTGATATTTTTTGTAGTAAAACAAAAGTTATTTGATTTTAATAGCAGCATTTATTTAGCTACAAAATATAGTAATTTTACACTGTTAACTTCAAAGCAGACGACAAGTGTATAGATTCTTCATGCATAGATGAGGGGGAGAAAAGGGGTTGCCCTCGGCAACCCCTTTTCTCCCCCTTAAAATGATTATCATTCTTGAAAAAACCTGTCTCTTGTTTTTCTTGGAATAATTTATTCTTTGGAAGTCCCCTAACTCATTCAATTTCTGATAAATTTCTTGAAAGGGTTTTTGTGCGCGGTGAGAACTGGCTTTGGAAAAGGTAGAAATATCTACTTCAAATCCGGTGTTATTTAATCTTGGAAATAAATCTCGCATACTTGTTAAACTGTTATCCAGAGCAGACGATAGCCAGCACTCAAAGAATAGACAACTATTCAATACTGGATAATCGTTTTTTGGCAGGCTTTTCAGGATATCTTTGACAATTTTGGGAAATGAATTTATAATCGACAATCAAACTAATATAGTTTAAGCCTTCGCCCAAAATACCATATTTTGGGCTATTTTTATCGAATTTTTCTTAGCATTCAACACTTCTGGGCTAGTCCTAATTAGCAGTTCTGATCATTGATAGCAATTGTTCATAATCTTTTGGTGTATCAATATCAATATCTCCTAGAGGAAATGGAATGGAAAACACTTCATTCCGGTTATTATTAATAACTATTTTTGCTCCGGATGTTTCTTTCAAAGAAGCAAGTTCTGAAAAAAAACTCTGACTAAATAGAGCTGGTACACCTAATATACCTGCATATTCACAAGCAACAATCGGCTTTTTTGTCGAATAATATGTATTAACAAGTTGATCAATAAGTTGCGGATAAACAAATGGCTGGTCGCAAAGTGTAATAACTGCTGCTTCTATTTTTTGCGGAAGATTATTTAACAATTCGATACCGCTTTTGATTGAAGCACTCATTCCACAAGCCCAATCCCGGCTCTTAACGACTCTAACAGGAAGTTGCTTAACTTCGGGACAAACCTGTTCTGCATTTGCTCCAAGTACTATTACCACAGGTTTACAAACTGAAGCGATCGCAGTTTCTGCAATATGATGCAAAAAACTACGTCCTTGATAAAGCAACAGTTGTTTTGGTGTACCCATACGAGTAGAGGCACCCGCCGCGAGAATAATAATAGCTATGCTTGATGTTTCAGTTTCTATTTGCTCGGTGCTAGATACCATAACAGATAAATACTATGTTGTTAGTAACAAATTAAAATTCTCTTGATAACTTTGATGAATTGGTTGATTCCGATTTTTTAAAAAATTACTATTGCGGTTTGTCAGCACAGCTTGAATTTCCGCAATGATTGCAAGCGCGATTTCTTCGGGTGTATCTGCGCCGATATCAATACCAATAGGGGAATACAATCTCTTTAATTCTTCCCTAGTAGAAACTATCCCTTTTGTACCTAAATCTTGAAGCAATCTTTCTGTGCGATGCTTTGTCCCTAGAAGTCCAATATAACGTGCAGGAGATGGTAGTATTCTCTTTAAAATTTCTAGGTCGTCAAGATAATTATGCGTCATCACTACAGCCACTGTGTGAGCATATATAAAAACCTGTTTATGTATAATCTCTCGATGGCTAAGAATCACATCACAAGGCAGAGGAAATCGCGCTCTAGTTGTCTCATTAGCTCGACAATCGACTACAGTAACTTCCCAACCTAATGCTTGAGCAAACTGTGCTACAGGTACAGCGTCATCACCGGCACCAAATATTACTAAAGGTGTGGGTGGTTGGATGACTTCGATGAAAACTTCTGCACTACCTAAAGGTAACTGATACTTGTTTACCCTTGACTTTTGATTAGCAAAGGCTGCTTGAGTATCTGCACTCAGAGATTGAATTAAATTGGCATCTTTAATGTCAGTGATAATTTTACCGTTTGGATACAGCAGTAAGCGCGACCCAAGTTCCACATCTACCCCGCCTTCAAAAGCAAAGACTGTAGCAATAATACCCAAATGTTTTTTCTGAAAGCACTCTTGTGTAAAAGCGATCGCATTGGGTGTGCTTTTTGTCTCAAGCCGTTCGATGAGAACTTGCATTATCCCATTGCACCCCAGACCAAAGCCCCAAAGAATATCTTCCGAGGCGGTATGATCGTAAGTAACAACAATTGGTTTGCCGTCCGACATTCGTTGTTGAGTATACTCAAATACATCATTCTCCAAGCAGCCAGCGCTGATACTGCCAATCATCCGACCTGTATTTGTCATCAACATTTTAGCACCTGGTCGGCGATAGGTTGAACCTTGAGTTTTAACTACAGTGGCAAGAAAACTGATTTCACCACTTTTTTGACTGGACTCGAAGCCTTCTAAGATTGCTTGTAATTCGTTCATTTCATTGCTTATTTTTTGTTTTCAGTAGTTTGTCAGCTTGAGCCAAAAGTGCCAATTAAAACAATGTGAGTACCGAACAAGGCAAAAGTAAAAAGAAAGATAAATTCCAATACAGTTCAGTTAAGCATTTCTTCCTTCTCTTTGAGTCCTACCCTGCGGTCAGCCGCTCCGCGTCTATGCGTCCTTCTCTACGAGACGCTGCGCGTTGGCGTCAGCCTCTCGTAGAGAAGGCGGTACCCTGCGGGTACTCCGTTGGAGAACTTGTAGAGTAGCCGCTTCGCGTCTACGTTAAAAAAATTCACTTTAACAAAGAGTTTTAGCCTTAACCCAAGCGTATTGAGATAAATTCAATATTTCTTTTTACTTTTTACTTGGTTCTTTTTACTTTTTAATGCGCCATTGTGCATGGTAGCTAGTATCAAACACAAGTCGATTCGTCGCGCGTTAACGATTACACTTGCATTAGACTGACTAACTTGATTGATTTTAAAAACGAATGATCGCTATATCTACAGCAGCTTGTCTAATGTAATTGGCAAATCGCGGATACGTTTGCCTGTGGCATGATATACAGCGTTGGCGATCGCCGCAGCAGTGCCGGTAATGCCAATTTCACCAATCCCCTTGACACCAAGCGGGTTGATATGTGGATCGTGTTCATCAACAAACAACACCTCAATATCAGGAACATCTGCATTCACTGGTACGTGATACTCAGCTAAATCATGGTTAACAACCCGTCCGAAGTTCGGGTCTATTACCGTATGTTCCATCAACGCCATACCGATACCGTAGACAATCCCACCGATGAGTTGACTGTTGGCTGTTTTAGCATTGAGTATGCGTCCAACACCAAAAGCTCCCACCCAGCGCGTGACTCGCACTTCCCCAGAATCAGGGTTAACGCGGACTTCGGCAAATTGCGAGCCAAATGAGTGCATGGAAAACTTCTTTTGTTCTTCTCCAGGCTTGGCATCTGCACGCGCTTCGATCATTTTCATTCCATGCCGTGCCAAGATTGCCTGATAAGTTTCGGTTGCGGAGGATTTATTTTTTAAGAAAAAGCTGCCATTTTCGGCAATCACATCCTCTGCATTTGAACTATAAAGCGGAGATTTTTGATCGGCAAGTGCTAGTTGCAAAAGCTGACTACGAGCTTGATTTCCTGCTAAATGTACAGCCGAACTGACACTAGCTGCGGTTTGTGAACCACCGGAAACGGGGGTTTGTGGCATCTTCGTATCGCCTAGTTCAAAGCGAACTTTTTCAACTGGTAAACCAAGCGCATCAGCTGCAACTTGAGTCATCACGGTATAAGTTCCCGTACCAATATCTTGAGAACCGCTTTGCACAACTGCTGTACCGTCTGCCATAATTTGAGCGATCGCTGATGCCGGAGAACGATTGGTAGGATAAGTTGCTGTTGCCATACCCCAACCAATCAAATAATTGCCGTCTCGCATCGAACGGGGTTGAGGATTGCGCTTTTGCCAGCCAAACTTTTCTGCTCCTATTTTGTAGCACTGGATCAGTGACTTGCTCGACCAAGGCAATCCTTTACTAGCATCGACATCAGCATGGTTACGCAGACGCAGTTCTACTGGATCGATATTCAGCGCATAAGCTAGTTCATCCATTGCTGATTCTAAGGCGAACGATCCAGAAGCTTCACCTGGCGCACGCATAAAAGTTGGTGTTCCTTGATCGAGTTGAACCAGACGATGGCTAGTTTCGATATGCGGACAAGCGTAAATCATGCGTGCAGTCTTAGCCACAGGTTCAATGAATTCATCAAAGGTTGAAGTTTGGGAAGTACCTGTGTGTCGGAGTGCAGTTAATTTTCCTTCGCGGGTGGCACCTAAAGAAACCTGTTGAATTGTCTCTGGTCGAAAGCCTACAGGCCCATACATCTGTATCCGTCCCAGAACTAATTTTACTGGACGATTAACCTGCCGGGCGGCGATCGCTGCTAGTGGCACATGCGACCAAGCTGAACCTTTGCAACCAAAGCCACCGCCAACGAAGTAAGACATAATGCGGACTTTTTCCGGCTCAATTCCTAATACCCCAGCAACTTTTTGTTGAGCCGAAAAGATTCCCTGAGTTGCGTCATACAACAGCAGTTGATCGCCTTGCCAAACTGCTGTTGTGGCGTGAGGCTCCATCGGATTATGATTTTCTACTGGAGTAGTATAAGTTTGCTCGACGCGCACAGCCGCATTCGCTAGTCCCTGATTGACATCGCCGTGAGATGAATCGGGCGATTCCTCTCTAGGGATTTTACCTTTAGGGAAGTATGCCTTAGCAAGATTCTCCCGCATATTGATGGTGGGTTTCTCTTCGTCATAGCGGACTTGCACCAGCGAGGCAGCATACATAGCGCGTTCAAAGGTATCGGCAACGACGACACCAATGTGCTGACCACTATAAAGCACAACGTTATCTTGCAGCACTTGCAACTTCCGACCACCGCCCTTTTCTCCAGAAGCTTTGGGTGCGTTGAGGTGGGTAATCACTGCTAATACACCCGGTACTTGCTCTGCCGCCTTTGTATCGATTTGGGCAATCTTCCCTTTGGCGATCGTGCTTTGAATCGTGACTCCATAAGTCATTTTTGCTATGGGAAACTCTGCCGCATAGCGTGCTACTCCAGTCACCTTCAGATGGCCATCAACTCGATTGAGCGGTTTGCCGACAACTGTATTTGTATCCCCTTTCATACCATCCCTCCTACCGTCGTCAGCGCCTTAACAATGGTGCGTTTAGCCAGTTCGACTTTAAACCCATTGTATTTTTGAGGTTTAGCTCCAGCGACAGCAGCATTTGCTGCTGCTTGAAATGTCCCCTGGTTTGCTGGCTGGTTCACAAGCGTTTTTTCCGCCTCGTAAGCACGCCAGGGCTTTGTGCCTACCCCACCAAGGGCAATGCGTGCCGAGCGAATAATGCCATTTTGAATGTCCAGCGCTGCCGCCACCGATGCCATTGCAAAGGCATAGGAAGCGCGATCGCGGACTTTCAAATAGTGCGATCGCGCTGCAAATGGTGAAGCAGGCAAGTCAACGGCAACAATTAACTCTCCATGTTGGAGAACTGTCTCATGTTCGGGTGTCTTGCCAGGTAGGAGATGAAAATCCGCGAGCGGAATACTGCGCTCACCATTGGGAGAGCGTGTTTGCACAACCGCATCAAGTGCCACCATTGCCACCGCCATATCGGAAGGATGGGTGGCAATGCAGTGATCGCTACCGCCGAGAATCGCATGGATGCGGTTGTAACCCTCAATGGCCGCACAACCGGAACCGGGAACGCGCTTATTGCAGGGCATTGAAGTGTCGCGAAAGTAATAGCACCGGGTACGTTGTAGCAAATTTCCGCCCACTGTTGCCATGTTTCGCAGTTGCGGTGATGCCCCAGACAACAATGCTTCTGACAGCACAGGGTAATGCTTTTGAATCATGGCATCATAAGCAACATCGCTATTGCGCGCCATTGCTCCAATCCGTAGATTGTTACTTTGCATTTCTATCTTGCTTACTGGCAGTGGGTTAATGTTAACCAACTCTCTTGGCGTTTCCACATTCAACTTCATCAAATCGATTAAGCTAGTACCACCAGCAATATACGAGGCTTCGGCATCTTGAGCCACCAACGCCACGGCATTTTCCGCTTGTCCCGCTTTTTTATAGTTAAACGGCTGCATCTTTTTTTCCTTCTAAGACATCGCGGACAGCATGGATGATATTTGGATAAGCACCGCAACGGCAGATATTGCCGCTCATCAATTCCCGAATGTCGGTATCTGACTTAGCGTGTCCTTCCTTGACTAAACCCACCGCCGAACAAATTTGTCCCGGTGTGCAATAACCGCACTGAAATGCATCGCGGGCAACAAACGCGGCTTGCATCGGGTGCAGATTGTCTCCTTGCGCCAGACCTTCAATGGTTGTAATGGTAGCATCTGTGTGCATAATCGCAAAAGTCAGGCAGGAGTTAATTCTCTGTCCATCAACCAGCACCGTACAAGCACCGCACTGACCGTGATCACAACCTTTTTTACTACCAGTTAGCCCTATGTATTCCCGAAGTGCATCAAGCAAGGTAACACGTGGTTCAATCTGCAAACTATGTGCTGTTCCGTTCACTTGTAGCGTCACCTGCATAGTTTCAGATATCGAACTTTTCAGCATTGGAGTAGTTTTTTTAACCGGAGCTTGTGCCACAGTTTTCTCCACAAAATTACTGATTGTAGCCGCTAGTGTACTGACGAGCATCAATTGACCCAACCTACGGCGTCTTAGCCGAAACTTCATCTTTTTACTCCATTCTGTTTTTGTTTAGTAATAATATTAATTATTGAGTAATTTTTCTGGCTTACATTCTTTATAAAAACCACTTTTGCTTACAAGTATTTTCCTCAAAATAACATTGTTAACAGAATACAATTTCATCTGCTTTTCGTCTCTCTATCAGAAGATTTATGCCATAAGTATCATCCCCCGTCAAAGCCCCTAGATCCTTGACTGAGTAAAGCAGATACTGCCAAAGCCGATTTGGATGCAGTAAGACTGATTGCACTCAAGGCTATTGTCGCTATATTTAGTTTCCACTTAAGTAAGCTCATACTACTTTTTCATAATTTTCTCTTAGCTTACCAAATGATTACTAATAAATATCTGACTTTTCCCGTTAAGTCTCTTTTGCAAGCTGCCAACCCTCACTCTTGTCGTGCAATTTTAACCAGCCTCGCCACAGTACCTGGATACCAATAGGGGTTTTATGCCGATGTTCTAAGTAACCCCCTAAACCAGCGAAGTTAAGTCCGGCTGCGATCGCTGCTTTCTCATCTTCATCTCTGTCGCCTATCATCGAGCTTTTAGTTAAATCAATTTCAAAATCATTCTTTGCTTTTTGAATCATTCCTGGGCTAGATTTCCGAAATGATTGATAAAAAGGTCTGTCTGTAGGAGCTAAAAAACTGTATCTATCCCACACATCATAATTCTTAGAGGAAACTTTATAACTCCCGGTTCGCCTATTTTTTCATGAGTTAGAGAAAATAAGCAGTTAAAAGTATACCCAGCGACATATTTTAAAAAGTACAGAGTAGGTATATGTTCTGGTTTATGCATACAGAACCTATAATTACAAACGAACGAGTGGATGATATCCCTGTACTGCTAGCACAATTAGAGCGTATAGGTGCAAGGCAACTACTTGATAAGCATTTCCCGACACATGGAAATTGGGAAGGTGAAAGCTTAGGAAGTGTAGCAGTAATTTGGCTAACGCATATACTTTCACAAGCTGACCACCGTTTAAATTATGTCCAAGGGTGGGTAGCAAAAAAGTTGGAAACGTTAAAAACATTTGTTGGAGAAAAGTTAGAAGACTTAGACCTTACAGATGACCGTTTACAATCACTATTACGTTATCTCAATAGAGATCATAATTGGAAACTATTTGAGGCAGAACTTTCTGGAAACATTATACAAGTTTACGATTTAAATACAGATAAAGTGCGTTTAGATAGTACAACAGCTAGTAGTAATTGTGGAGTAAACTCAATAGACTCGTTAAAATTAATCTTCAAGTTACAAAACATCAAAAAACGACTAGGCGATATCTTGATAGACTACCTCAAACAATAGAAGAAACATCCATAAATCTAGACTTTGAGATTCTGGAATCATCTGTCACACAACAAATTAAGTTGTTTGGTTGGCGTGTTTACGTTACCAACCAAACAACTTATTTACTGTTTGCTCCCCTTTTATCGAACTCCTAAAAAAATGGGCGAACCGGGAGTTGTGAGTATATTGATTTAAAAGGGTGCGATCGCAGCAATTAACATGGTTAGATGTCGCCTTAAGTGCGATCGCTTCGGTGGCGGCGATCGCACACTCCTCTTTCAAAGTTTGTCCCTGCTTTTCTGCCTTGACATCAATACCTCTATCAAAGTCACACGATCAGAGTTAAACGACTCTAAAAGTTGTACTAAAGCTTCTTCTACAATCACTTCTTTATAAGGAGCATTGGCTTTTCCTAGCTCTAACTGGAGTGTAAGGTGCAGTTTGTCTAGCTGATGCAGTACCTCTTCACTGATTTGAAATGTAGATTTACGCAATGAAACTTTTTCTAGGTTGACTTGTTGACTTGTTAGCAAGTTAGTTTTCTGGCTTGTTGAGTTGCTGTTTAGTTGAATGATTGGCGTGTTATTTTGCTGACTTGTTGAAGCTTCAAATGTATGTTCACTTTTGGATTGCTGACTGGTTAACTTGTCAGCTTCCTTACTGGTTGACACTTCATCTTGCTGACTTGCTGACTTGTCAGATTTTTGACTGGTTAGTAATTTATCTGGTTGACTGGTTAACTTGTCAGCTTCCTTGCTGGTTGACACTTCATCTTGCTGACTTGCTGACTTGCTAATTTGCTCAAACCCAGCTAAAACTTTATCAGTCGAGGACAACGGATCATTATCGTCATTTAATCTGGCGCGTCGTTTTGTCATCTGTCTTTTCACCTTAATTAGATTGCAGCAATTAAATTAGCGATTATCTGGTAAGGCTGCACTAGTTTGGGGTCTTTAGCATAGATGTGAATTGGCTCGCCTGCCAGATTTGACTCAGAAAACTTGATTGACTTTGGAACGGGTTCAAATATCCGAATGTTTTGTAGTCTCTTATTTAAGGAGGCTAAGACATCTTGAGTCATGACGGTATTTTCAGCCATTGTTGGCAGCACTCCCAGTATTTGTAATTGGGGATTAAGACGTTTTTGAACACTTGCAACTGTTTCTAAAAGTGCAGCCAGCCCTTTTAAAGCGAAAAATTGACATTGTACTGGAATAAGAACTGCATCCGCAGCTGCCAAGGCATTAACCGTTAACAATCCCAAAGAAGGTGGACAGTCAATTAAGATGTGATGGAATTGCTTGAGTACGGGAGTGAGTCGCTCTTTGAGAATGGAGAAGTTACCTACCTTCATAAGCATTTCGGTTTCTCCCTTAGCTAAGTTGATGTCAGCAGGCAGTAAGCTAAGTCCAAATCTAGTAGAAACTACTCCATCAATGACTTCCGCTTTTTCTGTAATAACGTCGTAGCAACTAATCTGGTCATCAGCCACTTCTACCCCCAGCCCTGTGGTGAGATTACCTTGAGGGTCAAGGTCAACAGCGAGGACAGTATCCTTAAGAGCCAGTAGTCCTCCTAGAGAAATAGTAGAGGTAGTTTTGGCTACCCCTCCTTTTTGATTTGCTAATGCAATAATCATTGAATTTTAGGCCAAACATTTTGCCTATGAGCTTACTGGCAAGTCATTAATATAGCAAGTTAGGTTGACAACCAGCCGACTTGTTAACAAGTTAACTTGACAACTTTCTAACTTGTTGGAAAGTTATCAAGTTATACTCCTGTCCTGTATGCTAAATGTAGAAGAGTACATTCTTGTTCAAGGCTTGTTAATAATTAAATATATGGTTATCAATTTCTCCTCTGTAACGCTACCTCAGTCTGAAAACTTGAAGTTACATATCCTACTGTCACGTAATAACGAAGGAAATGTAATAGCTTCTGTCCTAGAATTCCCCAACACTCAGGTTGAGGCACCTACTACTGAACAAGCATTACTTGAATTGAAAACACTTTTATCAACTCGTCTTGAAAAGATAGAAATTATTGCAATAGAAATCCAATTGCCTCAAAGCGAAGCAGAAAATCCTTGGATAAAATTTGCGGGTGTGTTTCAAGACGATGCAGATTTTGCTGAAATTGCTAATAATCTCAGAGCAGAACGTAACGCAGTAGATGAAGATTAAAAGGGTGAGGGTTCGATCTAGATTGAGAAATGCAGGATGAATCTTTATATACTCGACACAGACCATGTTTCGTTTTTACTTCAAGGAAACCAAGCTGTTATATCTAAAGTTGCTCAAGTTTATCCCAATCTGGCTATCACCATTGTCACAGTTCAAGAAATTTTTAACGGGTGGGTAGTCAAAATTAATGATCGGACAGAATCTGCCAACTTAGTAAACCTTTACACTAAACTGTGGACTACTCAAGAGTATTTCAAAGGAGTGAGAATACTCAACTTTGAAAATGCTGCTTACACTTGCTATCAAGATTTACTTAGAGAAAACCAGCAACTAAACAAAAAAAGACTACAGAAAGATTTGCGAATAGCTGCGATCGCTCTAAGGGCGAATGCGGTAATGGTTACTCGTAACCAAAAGGATTTCTCTCAAATTCCCAATTTAGTGCTGGAGGATTGGACACAGTAAAACAACTGCTATCAATTTTGATATCAAAACAGGAAATTACAGAGATACCATTACCAATTGACACCATTAAACTTCCGCAAGAAGTATTTTGCTCTCTACGGAATGTTTTGATTGATGCTCCCTCCCAGTGCCGTATGATATTCGTTATTGGAAAGAGGCATTATCAATAACGCAGTAGTGAGCATTTATGCCTAACGAGCCGGTTTGGGGAGAGTTAGTAAAAGTAGAATTAGAGGCGTGCTTAGATGCTCCGATCTCCAGATATTTTGACGCGCAGTTA
>NZ_JBALCT010000028.1:0-3044 GCF_036917675.1 Nostoc sp.
GCCATTGACGTTTCTGGTAGTACCATCGCCCCATTCCACGGAAATGGCAAATACAAAGATGTCAAAACCGTCTTAGATGCCGAAAAAGCAGCCATCCAAGCCACAATTGATGCCATCATTGCAATGGGTGGCGGCGACAAGGTAAAAATTAGCTTCATCCCCTTCACCAATGATGGTACTATTCAAGACATGAATCCGGCTACTCATACCGGACTAACCACTTATACTACTGCTTTTGCTGACCTCGATAACAACTCCATCCCCGACTATTTACAAATACTTAATAGTTACACATCAGGTGGTAGCAGCAAATTTACTCAAGTTGCCCAGAAAATTGACACCTTAATTAACGTACTACCAGGAACGCCAAACGTTATATATATGTCGGATGGCTACGGCTATCTAGACCCAACAGTGGCAAAAACACTAAGGAATGACGTTTTGAGTCATGGTGGAAATCTTAATGCTTTTGCCATTGGTTCGGCATCTACCTATTCAACTTTACAAGAACTTGACCCCAATGCTATTCAAGTTGTCGATATCAAGGAATTGACAGACATTTTCTCTGGTTTTGATGACCGCTACGCCAAAGAACCATTCATGAATGGCGTTACCGTCTATCTCGACCAAAATAATAACGGTCAGCTAGACTCAGGGGAATCTTATCAAATTACCCAACAGGATAAGACTCCTAATACCCTAGATACCAACAGCAAATACTACTTTACCTTCAAGGATCTCTTACCGGGTACTTACACAGTCCGCACACTGTTACCTAGCGGTTATACCATGACTACACCCACAACGAATGTGTGGACTGATACAATTACAGCCGCAGGAGAAACGGATAATAACTTATTTGGCATTACCCAAGCCACCATTATTCCTCCCAATCAAGCTCCTGTTTTCGTCACTACACCACCTGCTGTTACTCTCCTAAAAGCCGATGGAGAATTGCGTTACAATGCCTTCGCCCGTGATCCAGACGCAGATATTGTTACCTACGACTTAGTAACTGCTCCCGAAGGCATGGCTGTAGATGCCCATGATGGTATTGTCGTTTGGTCTCCCACATCTACCCAAGTCGATAAATATTTCCAAGATTTATACGCAGAACAAGCCCGGCTTACAGCTATTGGTAGAGGTGCATATGCTCCTACTGACGTAGAATTCAACGTCCTCCTCCGGGCAACAGATGGTCAAGGAGGGCAAGCACTACAGTATATTAAAGTACAATTAGTAGCAAATAATCATCCCCCTGTCTTCACTTCGACATCGCCAAACAATGCCCAACCCCAAGTAGGTAAACCCTTCCAATATCAAACCACCGCCGCCGACCCCGATCTTAACCCCGTCACCTTTTCTTTGGTCAATCCACCTAGCGGGGTAGTAATTAATGCCTTAACGGGGCTGTTAACTTGGACACCTACTGCCAACCAATTGGGCAATCAACAATTCTCTATCCAAGTTCAAGACAGTTTTGGTAATTCTAATTTGCAATCAGTCAACTTGACTGTTGTTAATGCTCACGTCAATCATTCTCCAGTATTTACCTCTACACCTCGCACAAGTACAAAAACCCAAAACCCCTACATCTACAATTTACAAGCAACTGACCCAGATAATAACCCCCTTACCTTCAGCTTAGTAAATGCACCTGCGGGTATGACCTTGAATCAAGGAGTGATTCTTTGGCAACCAACTGCTAGTCAATTTGGTAATAATTCAGTTAGCGTGCAAGTCAGTGATGGACAAGGTGGTACTACTACCCAAAGTTGGACAATTCAAGTCAGCAATCAACTCTCTAATTTATCTCCGACTATTACTTCTACACCAACTACAGTTACCGCTTATGGTCGAACCTACACTTACAAGCCTACAGCAATTGACTCAGATAGCGATCGCTTAACATGGAGTCTCGTTTCAGACACTGTGCCACCACCACAAGGCATGGTGATTGATGAACAAACTGGGACAATTGTTTGGCAACCAACGGCTAATCAAATTGGCGACACCACAGTTAGCGTTCAAGTCACAGATATCTATGGTGCTTATAACGTTCAAGAATTTACAATCCATGTCAATGGTATTAATAGTCCGCCGAAATTTGTCTCTACACCGATTACCATTGCAGGGGTAGGACAGGGTTACAGTTATCAGGCTTTGGCAACTGACCCAGAAAATGATGCTGTAATATTCACTTTGGGTAGTAAGCCAACTGGGATGACTATTACTTCATATGGTTTAATTCAGTGGACACCCACGGCAAACCAAGTTGGAAAATACGACATCCAAGTTATTGCCACTGATAACCAAGGTGCTAGCACTAACCAAACCTACACTTTAATTGCTGGTACTACTCCTGTTAATCATCCTCCGGTGATTAGTTCAACTCCGGTATTTCTGGCTGCTGTTGGTCATGCGTATAATTACCAAGTTAGTGCCACTGATGCTGACAATAATACTATTACTTACAAGCTACTTTCTGCTCCAGATGGTATGACTATTGATGGAACCACTGGTTTATTAACTTGGACAACTCCGGTGGTTGGCAGTTATCAAGTGGTTGTTGGTGCTGAGGATGCTAATTCTGGTGCTGCCCAAGGCTTTACTCTTAATGCCAAGACCATTACTCCACCTATAATTCAATCTACCACTCCCCCAACTACTGCAATTCCTAATACTTTATACCGTTACGATCTTATTGCAGTTGACCCCCAAGGCGTGAGCCTTACTTATACTTTAGATTCTGTTTCTCAAAACTTAGGGATGGTTCTTGACGGTCAAGGACGTTTAAGTTGGACACCAACTACTGCACAAGTCGGCAACCATGCTGTGACTCTCACGGTTACTGACTCGGCTGGGTTTAATACTCAACAAACTTTTAACTTAAGTGTAACTCCTGATACTGTTGCACCACTGGTTAAACTGATTGCTAACTACGATTCAATTAATTTAGGCGAGTCGATAACCTTCCAAGCACGGGCAACAGATAATACCAAGGTGGCTGGACTGCAATTGCTGATTGATGGTACTGCGGTAGT
>NZ_JBALCT010000029.1:0-25991 GCF_036917675.1 Nostoc sp.
TTCTGCGATTTCAATCTCAAAAGGGCGGCTCATAGATATTAGAATTTATCAAGTTTGTTTTCTCTATTATATGCAGCTTCATATAAAATTGATATAAGTAAACCAGTAGTAGACTCAACAGGCAAAACCGTCGGACGCATTGAGGAACTACGCGCCGAACAGCAAGGTGAAGAATGGATTGTTAAGGAATATCTTATCGGCTATGCTGCGGTGCTAGAACGGTTATCTGCTTGGACAATTGGGTTAAAAATTTTGCATCTACTGTGGGCGCAGAAAATCTAGGGTGGTTATACAGTACCTTGGGACAAACTAGATTTGACTGACCCTGACAAGCCGCGTTTGCGTTGCAGTCTAGATGCATTAAAGTCATTAAACGAGCAGAGCAGCCAGAGGATACAGAGTAACTTGGCTTGAAGGAGGCAGGCGGATGATGTCACTAAGTTGCAAAACGCTGTAAATGTTAAACATTTTTGGTTGTCTGCACCCTCTTTTAATTATATTTAGTAATGTTAAATATTTGATATTATTAATAAATTGACACTCAGCATGATGTTAATTTGGCTAAGATTTTTTAAAAACTTTCATAAAATCTTTTAAAAGCTAATTATTTATATTTTCCTATTCTTTATCTTTTTTAATGTTCAAATGCCAGAAGTTCAAGTTGGAGATATTAGCATTTACTACGAGGTGAAAGGCAGTGGTTATCCGCTACTCATGATTATGGGTTTCAGCTTCAGCCTTTTGGATTGGGGAGATGTATTCCCTGATGATCTGGCAAAACATTACTAAGTCATTATGTTTGATAACCGCGATTCTGGACGAACAAAAAGCTAGTCAACAGACAACTACACGACTGCTGATATGGCAAATGATGCAGCAGGATTGCTTAATGCTCTAGGAATAGCACAAGCTCATGTTTTGGGATTCAGCATGGGTGGTATGATTGCTCAACAGTTTGCTTTGAGACATACTATCAAGCTAAATAAATTGATATTGGCCTGCACAATGACCGGTGGAGATTGTAGCGATTTCAACCCAAATAATCAAGGAGATTTATTGGATCTTCTTTTTCCAACTTCATACTTAGCTATCTCTAATAACCGGAAAAAAGCAGAAGATTTTTTCATAAAAACCTCACCTTATCACAGCCAAGCAGATGGTTTTATAAGACAATTACAGGCGCACCATACTCACGATATATGTAATTTATTGCAAGGCATTAAAGCACCTACCTTAATCATTACTGGGGATAGCGATATCGTAATTCCTCCTGTTAATAGTAATATTTTGAATAACAAAATTTCTGGTTCAGAACTCAAAATTATTAAAGAAGGCGGACATGGGTTTGGTTATAGCCATGCTGCTGAAATTGCAAAAATTATCACTGATTTTTTATCGTAATTCAACGGCATAAAAATAAATGTGTCTCGCTCCCAGCTTCCGACTGGGAACGCCTAATGGCAGCTGCCGCCTCAAGACTTGCGGCAGAGTCGCAATATGAAGTGCATTTCCAGCCAGAGGCTGTAAACGAGGTTTTAAAGGGGTTTGCGCTTAAGTTGACACCTATGCTACCCGTAGGCATCGCTCATTTTTTGGCCGATCTCATAAAATCCCTCTTGCTAAAAAATATCTGCTAATCTTTCACCCAACTTCTAGCGAAAGAAAGAGTTTGAGACTGAGTATCTCTGTAATCATGAATGCAAAGAAGTATTAACCTGCTTAATAACTGATATGCCGCAATATTTCGGAAAACTACCCACAACAAACCAAGCTTGGACAACTGTTGGCAATGTAAAAGCTGTAACCTGGGACAATAATATTATTAATTTTGACTGTGGCGACTCACGCCTTACTATCAGCGTACTTGCTCCCAATTTAATCCGTGTGCGTTTTGCACCAACTGGGGAATTTATGCCTCGCCGTTCTTGGGCAGTGACGCTAGATGATGCAGAATGGGCGACAACACCTTTTGCGGTGCGGGAAACTGAAGCAACAATCGAAATTGAAACAGCACAAATTCGTGTGTGTATCCAGCGAGAAAAGTGTCGCATCGGCTGTTTTGACAAAGCTAATCGCCCCTTTGCTCAAGATGCAGAGATGGGGATAGGTTGGCGAATGGGCGCAGTTGCTGGATGGAAGCAAATTGCAGCCGATGAACATTTTTATGGTTTTGGTGAACGCACAGGCTGGCTGGATAAACTGAGCGAAGTAAAAACCAACTGGACAACAGATGCCTTAGATTATGATGCACTTACTGATGAAATGTACCAAGCAATTCCATTTTTTATGGCTTTGCGCCCTGAGGTAAGCTATGGCATATTTTTCAATACCAGTTTTTGGAGTCAGTTCGATATCGGTGCTGAACAACCAGGTATTTGGAAGATGGAAACTCGTGGCGGTGAATTGGATTACTACATTATCTACGGCCCCGAACCTGCCCAAATTCTGGAGACTTACACCCAGCTAACTGGGAGAATGCCATTACCGCCGAAATGGGCGCTAGGTTATCATCAATGTCGCTGGAGTTACGAATCAGAAACGGTTGTGCGGGAACTGGCGCGAGAATTTCGCCAACGCCGCATTCCCTGCGATGTTATTCACTTGGATATTGACTATATGCGGGGTTATCGGGTGTTTTCTTGGAGTCCCCAGCGTTTTCCCAACCCAGCAAAACTCATCAGTGATTTAGCAGAGGATGGTTTCAAAACAGTCACAATTATTGACCCTGGTGTTAAGTATGAACCAGAAGCCAATTATGATGTTTTTGACCAAGGAATAGAAAACGACTACTTTGTGCGTAAAGCGGATGGTGCGTTGTTCCACGGCTACGTTTGGCCTGAGAAAGCTGTTTTTCCTGACTTTTTACGTCCTGATGTGCGTAACTGGTGGGGCGATTTACATAAAAGCCTAACTGATGTTGGTGTGGCAGGAATTTGGAATGATATGAATGAACCTGCCATAAACGATCGCCCTTTCGGCGATGATGGTGAAAAGATTTGGTTTCCCTTAGATGCACCACAGGGGGGAGGGGATAATTCAAAATCCAAAATCCAAGTTGCGCTGGAAGCGCACCAAAGGTGCGATCCAAAATCTAAAATTGACGCGACTCATACAGAAGTGCATAACTTGTATGGCTTGATGATGGCTAAAGCTTGCTATGAAGGGTTGGAACGGCATCGAAGCTCAGAGCGATCGTTTGTGTTGACGCGATCGGGTTATGCTGGTGTGCAACGCTGGTCTTCTGTGTGGATGGGGGATAACCAATCGTTGTGGGAGCATTTAGAAATGTCTCTGCCGATGCTTTGCAATATGGGACTTTCGGGTGTGGGGTTTGTGGGTTGCGATATTGGCGGGTTTGCTGGTAACGCCACAGCTGAATTATTCGCTCGGTGGATGCAGGTAGGAATGCTTTACCCGTTGATGCGCGGCCACTCGGCAATGTCTACTGCTCGTCATGAACCTTGGGTATTTGGCGATCGCGTTGAAAATATCTGTCGAGAATATATTAATCTACGTTATCAACTACTTCCCTACATTTATAGTCTTTTTTGGGAAGCGGCAACAACGGGCGCACCGATTTTAAGACCATTATTATACCATTTCCCTAACGATCCGAAAACCTATAGCCTCTACGATCAAGTATTATTAGGTGCGTCACTGATGGCTGCACCAATTTACCGCCCTGGAGTTGAGCATCGATCTGTCTATTTACCCCTTGGCACTTGGTATGATTGGTGGAGTGGCGATCGCTACCAAGGCCCGATTCATATTCTTACTCATGCACCACTAGAAAGAATGCCACTGTATGTCCGTAGCGGTGCGATCGTTCCTATGCAACCTGTCAGGCAATACGTTGATCAAGCCCCACTCGACGAGATCCGGTTACGAATTTGGCCTGGTAATAACGAATATCAGCTATTTGAAGATGATGGACACACAAACAATTATCAAGATAAACTTTTTTCCTTAGCAAATATCAGCGTATTTACTGATTCTAATCAAACAGTAGTTGAAATTGGAGCGAGAATCGGAGAATGGACACCTCCATCGCGTGAAGTAATTGTAGAAGTCGTTGGTGTGGGAGAGCAACGTTTCCAAGATGATGGTAAGCCACATACTTTGCAATTCTGAAATAAGTAGGTAGGCGTAATTAAATATAAGATCAAACCTCACCCTCAATCCCTCTCCGTGAGTTCGGAGAGGGAAGCCGGAGGCAGGGTGAGGTTTTATATTTAATTTGACCCACTTACTTACTCACAAAGGTGGTTTTTTGAACCACCATTATTTCTGATTACCAATTCTGCAAGGAAAAGTATGCATTGGGATAGATGAAAAGTAAGTCAAGGGGTAGCTTAAAATACAGAGGATATAAATAGTTAAACCGTAAGAAATACGTTAGTTTACTACGCTAGATAGATGCGGTTAGAGAACACTAAATGTTAAATATTAACCGCTTGCGGCTGCAACAGAGATTTAAAATCCCGACAAATTCACTTGTGGCAAAAGTCGCAAGTGCGATCGCTGTTTTTGTTGGCATCTTGGTACTAATTGGCTGGTGCCTTGGCATTGAAGTTCTGAAGCGCGGCTTCGGTGGTAGTCCTGCCACAATGAAAGTCAACACAGCGCTATGTTTTATCTTGTATGGTGTGTCGTTGTGGCTATTTTTAACACCAGAGAAAGAAGGAACAGGGGGAAACAATTCAAAATTCAAAATTCAAGTTGCGATGGAAGCGCACCAAAGGTGCGACCCAAAATTATTCTCCCATTTCTCCACTCTTTTAATCTCTAAGGCCTGTGCAATAGCTGTCACGATTATTGCTGCGCTCACACTCTGTGAATATCTATTTGCCTGGAATCTCGGCATTGACGAGCTACTGTTCCGTGATTCGCCAATTACTATAGCGACATCGCATTCCGGGCGAATGGGGGTGAACACAGCGCTGAACTTTATACTGGTCAGCGTTGCTCTACAGATTTTGATTCATCCAAAAACCCACCGCAGTTATTGGTATGCTCAGATTATCGCTCTGATCGCTACTTTAATTTCCTTTCAAGCGCTGATGGGCTATGCCTATAAAGTGAAAGTTCTCTACGGAATTGCCCCATATACAACATCAATGGCGTTACACACATCGGTGTTGTTCTTTTTACTAAGTATCGGAATTCTGTGGGCGCGGGCAGAACAGGGGTTAATGAAGGTAGTTACAAGTGATACCTACGGCGGCTTACTTGCACGTCGTTTATTAATTGCCGCGATCGCAGTACCTTTTATATTGGGATGGGTAATTGTTGAAGGTCAACGGGCAGGACAATACGATCCGGCGTTTGCAATATCAGTGTTTGCGATCGTCCTGATTGTAATTTTTACTATTTTGATTTGGCAAAGTGCGGCGGTTATTGAACGTCTCAGCCATCAACGCGACGGTGCCCAGGATGCACTGAGAACCTACGAAGCTAAATTGGGGAGTTTTGTAGATTCTAACGTCATCGGCATTTTGTTTGGCGATGTGTACGGCGGTATCCAACAGGCAAACGACGAATTTCTCAGGATGATTGGTTACACGCGGGAGGATTTGTTAGCAGGTAGGTTAAGTTGGAGCAATATCACACCACCAGAGTATCTATACTTGGATGAGCGAGGTGTCACCGAAGCAAAAAGTAACACCAACGCTGCTTGTACGCCCTACGAGAAAGAATATATCCGCAAAGATGGTAGCCGCATCCCGGTTTTACTTGGTTACGTGCTTCTAGGAGAAAACCGCGAAGAGTCAGTAGCGTTTATCCTCGACTTGAGCGAACGCAAGCAAGCAGAAGCAGAGCAACAAAAATTAGTGTCGCTGGTAGAAAATAGCTCTGACTTTATTGGCATCGCCACCCTTGAGGGTGAAATACTCTATGTAAATGATGCAGGTCAAAAGCTGGTAGGGCTTACTAGCCAAGATGAAGTCAGGCAAAAAGTAGTTTTAGATTACTTCATGCCCAAAGACAAAGCTTATTTTCAAGAACATATACTGCCGACTGTGCTATTAGAAGGGCGCTGGCAGGGAGAATTCTGCTTTTGCCACTTCCAAACAGGTCAACCAATACCAGTTGATTACAATATCTTCACTGTTACAGACAACAACACAGGTCAGCCAATTGCCTTAGCAACTGTGACTCGCAACATCAGTGAGCAAAAGCAGACCAAGGAAAAAATCTTACAACTAAACAAGGATCTACAGCGCCGCATTACTGAGTTACAAACTTTGTTGGAAGTAATTCCGATTGGAATTGGCATTATCGAAGATGTAGAATGCCAAAATATCAAGGTCAACCCTGCTTTTGCCAAGCAGTTGGGAATATTCTCAGATATAAATGCCTCCCTCAGCGCTTCCTTAGACGAAAGACCAACAAGCTTTAAAATCTACCGCGAGGGAAGGGAACTGTTAAAAGAAGAACTCCCAATGCAATACTCTGCCACTCATGGTGTCGAAGTTCTGGATTTTGAACTCGATGTCGTTCATGAAAATGGAAAAATCGTCAACCTGTTGGAGTACGTTGCACCCCTGTTTGACGAAGAGGGTAAAACCAGAGGAAGCGTTGGTGCATTTTTAAATATTACGGAGCGTAAACAGGCAGAGGAAGCACTCCTAAATCAGCAAAAATGGCTGGAAGATGTGTTAAATCTGATGCCAAGACCGTTGCTTTTTATTGAACCAGGAACGGCGCGGGTAACTTTTGCCAATCGTTCTGCTAACGAATTAGCTGGGGGCGAATTTCCCAAAGGTGTACCAGCCGCAGAGTATCACACAGTTTACCACTACACGAATGCAGCTGGCGATCGCATCCCCAATGAGCAAATGCCAGGAGTGCGGGTTTCCCTTGGCGAACGCCTGAATGGATTGGAGGTAGACTGGCACACTCCCGGTGGTGTGCGCTCTCTACTGGTATTTGCTGATACCCTGCCAGCAATGCACGGTCATCCGGCTACCTGTATTTTGGTGTTCCAAGAAATCAGCAACGTCAAACAGGCAGAAAAAGCCCTTTCGTTAAGTTACAAAAAGCTAAAGATACTATTCGACACAGCCAACGATTTACTATCGAGCCAGCAACCAGTAGTACTAATTGATAGCGTCTACCGAAAACTAAGAGAGCAAATTGGTTTAGATGTTTACTTTAACTATTTGGTTGAGAATGACTCTCAGCTAATGCGGCTAGAGTCTTACAGTGGCATTTCTTCGGGACTGGCAAAGGAAATTGAATGTTTGGCATTTGGTGAAGCGGTTTGCGGTATTGTAGCGCAGGAGCGTTGTGCAATAGCTGTAGAGAATGTGCAGCAATCAACTGATCCGAAAACAGAATTGATTCGCTCTTTAGGTATTACTGCTTATTATAGTTATCCATTGATCGCCCAAGGACGGTTGTTGGGTACTCTTTCTTTTGGCAGCCGGACTCGGTTAAGCTTCACCGACAATCAAAAGGGGATGATGCAAGCAGTATGCGACCAAATAGCGATCGCAATGGAACGGGCTAGTTTAATTGCTTCTTTGCAACAACAAACTGAGCAGTTGCAAGAGGCTAACCGGATGAAGGATGAATTCTTAGGGATATTATCTCACGAATTGCGATCGCCCCTCAATGCCATCCTGGGCTGGGCGCAATTACTGCAACGAAGTAAGCTTAGTGAAACCCTAATGGCTAGGGCTGCGGAGACAATTGAGCGCAATGCAAAAGCGCAAACCCAGCTAATTGAAGACTTGCTGGATATATCGCGGATGATTAGAGGTAAGTTACGCCTCAATGTGCGTACTTGTAATTTGATTCCAATGATTGAGTCAGCGATTGAGACTGTTAGTCTAGCCGCCCAATCTAAGGAAATCGATTTAAGATTTTCCCTCATTCCCGCAAAAGAAACGCGAAATGCGCCACCGGGGATACTCCCCGTGGTCACTTTCGCGCCAAATTCAGATTTAAGATTAGGAATCAATCACGAAAATCTAGAATCTTCAGAAGCACAATCCCAAACCAATCAACACTCAGAGGACAGTAAGCTGGGTGAAAATTCTCAATTCTTAGTTTCCGGGGATTTCGAGCGTTTACAGCAAATTATCTGGAATCTGCTATCGAATGCCATCAAATTCACACCCACGGGAGGACGGGTAGAGGTGCAATTATCTGTAGTGACTGGCCAAGAAAAACAACAGACAACGGATAAATATGCCCAAATTCAGGTAATTGACACAGGCATTGGTATCAGTCCTGATTTTCTTCCTTACGTGTTCGATCGGTTTCGTCAAGCTGATAGTTCTAGCACTAGATCCTATGGTGGATTAGGACTTGGATTAGCGATCGTCAGTCATTTAGTAGAATTACATGGCGGTACTGTCCACGCAAATAGTCCAGGTAAAGAACAAGGAGCGACGTTTACAGTCAAAATACCACTTCTGAAGAGTCCGCCCTTTTGCCCTTGTGCCCCTTCATCTCTCTCTCCCTCTGTCCCCTTCTCCCTCTTTGGCGTGCGTGTGCTAGTAGTAGATGACCAAGCCGATACCCGTGAATTCATCACCACAGTCCTCGAACAGTACCAAGCCGAAGTTCAGGCTGTAGCATCAGTTCCAGAAGCATTGCACGTAATTACACAGTGGAAACCAGATGTTTTAGTCAGCGATATCGGTATGCCCCAAGAGGATGGTTATTCTTTGATCCGCAAATTGCGATCGCAACCACCAGAATTAGGGGGAAATATTCCCGCCGCCGCGTTGACAGCTTATGCTAGGGCAGAGGATCGGATGCGAGCTATACAAGAAGGTTATCAGCTACATTTACCTAAACCTATTGAAGCAGCTGAGTTAGCGACAGTAGTCGCCAGCCTTGTTGGACGGACTTAGGGAGAATGGGGAGTGGGGAGTTAGGAGTTAGGAGTGGGGAGTGGGGAATATGAATCAAGCCCTTCTACTTACCGAGACTCAGGAGTTTGTTGAGATTCAGGAGTTTGTTGCAGGCGTAGTAGGCTATCGTAAACCTGCCGTTTTAACATATTGTTATTTTGTAATTCCATAGTAATTTTGTTGAACTGATCAAAGCTCAAACCATTATCTTGGACAATTTTTTGAGCGCGGGTACAGTAATTCACTGCGATATCTTGAGCCTTCTTGGGAAGACCATTTATGCTGTTAGAATCGTTACAAACAATCTTGGGAATTTCTCCATTGCCAATAAGTTTTTTAATTTCTTCAAAGGCACTTTGACGTGCTGGCTCCATTGCTAGCACGGATTGAGCATAGCTGTTGATTTCAGTATTGTTAACTATTGGTGGTGGAGTTTGACCATCAGCTTTTGAACTCAATGAAAAAGCGTTGAAAATCATACCCGCAGTAGCGATCGCGCCGAAAAATAATGATGGAGAAAGGATTCGCTTTCGGCTAGCTCGGGAAAATAAATTGGAAATTTTCTTCATATAGTGTGTGAGACAAAACTACATCAGGGATATTATAAGGACTTGGAATTATTTTCGGAGTTGGAAGTTCCAGCAACTGCTAAATACATCAAGCTTTTATATTTGATTGTCAATTTCCTCGGCATACTTGACAAAGTTCGATTGTTTTAGTTTGGAGTGTTGATATTTCTGATGCTCCTTGCTTGAGGCTCACTTCTAACTCCAATAGTAGGGGTAAACAAGAGATTAACTGTTGCACAGAAAGCAGTCTGATTTCTTGCTGTAAGAAATAGATCCGTTTGGGATTACCGATATCAGCAGCAATAGCGATCGCTTGTTGATTCCGTTCCCCACTTTCCATCATAATCTTCACCCATAGCCAAGTGCGAAATTGTCCAATCAGTGTGGCAACTATCCGTAATCCCGGCTCGGAAGCATTGCTCAAATCTGCCAAGGTTGTCAAAGCTTTAGCTGTATCTCCTGTTCTGATTGCTGCTGCTAATTGTAAGCTATTCTGAGTAGTATTTCTTACTAACCTCGTAACGGTATCTACTTCTATTGGCTTATTGCTATCTTGGGCATATAGCCGTAATTTCTCTAACTCATTGTAGAGTAATCGTGTATCATTTCCTACAGATTCTGCCACCAACTGGGCAGTATTGGCAGTCAGTTTCACGCCCACAATCAGGGCTGCTTGATTAACAGATTGCACCAGTAATTCTGTTTTCCAAGGGGGAATGAGCGGAAATTCTCGGAACTCGGTAGCAAATTGTTTTAATAATTTCGTGGATTTGAGGCGTTCATCTGGCTTGTTCCGGCTGGTGAGCAATAAAAATGAGTTTTCGGGAATCACAGAAAGCGATCGCACCAATTCCGCTAAGACATTTTCAGGACAATGCTGACATAGAGGAGTATTTATCAGCCATACCAAACGCCCACCAGCGCCAAAAGTCGGTGTCATTACCTGATTTAACGCCTGGATAGCAGCATCAGCTTGATCTGGGGGGAAGGAAGTGTAGTTAAAACTTATCCATTGGGGATCGAGGATGCGATCGCGCAGCATAGCGATCGCTTTTTCTATAGCAAAATCATCCTCACCCCAGTAAACATAGATTGGCATAGGTAAACCTCATTGGATATTGGGGAAGAATTCTTATAACTTTTAACAGACGCGATTAATCGCGTCTCTACTCCTACTCCTGTACAGACGCGATTAATCGCGTCTTCCCGCTCCCAAAAATTAAATACTTTTAAAATCATTCTGTTAATCGGGGTAATTTTCCCTAAAATCTATCAAGTGAGAGCGTGAGGCTATGAAGATTGGACGACAACTATCAAACTTACTTAAATCGGTTAGCACGACTGACGCTGCCAGAAACCTACAGATCGCAAGTTCAGCATATTCAGGAATCTTATAAATTTCAGCCACATTCTGGCTTGAGACAAGCAGCATCCTTTCCTGGCTATACGCTAATTACCCCGCCTGCGGCAGAAGAAGAATCACAAAACTCTGCTTTCTATGCCAAATTACAGACTTACCAACAGGAACTCTTGCAGTTGCCTGTAAACCGTAATTTGATTGTACCTGTACCTCCTGTTAGCTTCCATCTAACTTTGGCGGATTTAATTTGGGACAATGCTTACCTTGACGCCTGCGAAAAAAATCCCAAATTTGACGAGGAGTTACACTCTTGTTTAGCCGAAATGTTTCAGCAATATCAACAATTGATGACAAATAGGAGTCATCCGATTAAATGGCAAATGCTGGGACTAATACTGATGCCAAGAGCTGTAGCCGTTTGCTTAGTACCCAAGGATGAAGGCTGTTACGAGGAAATTATTAAATTTCGCCGAACAATTTATCAAAATCCCAAGTTAATTGCTTTGGGTATTGAGCAGCATTATCACTTCACAGCTCATGTTACATTAGCCTATTTTGGGGAGGTTTCATCTGACTTAGACCGCACAAATTTCAGTACAATGCTTTCTGAATTGAATGAACAATGGCTGTTGAATTTGCCAGATTTTTTGATCAATCGCGTCGAATTGCGAAAGTTTGACAACATGACACGCTATTATCGTGAACCAAACTGGCCAATTTTAGATTTTTAAGTCATTAGTTAGTAGTTAGTAGTCAGGTAGTTTCCACTCACTGACTACTGATTATTAGTTATGTCTTCTTGAAAATAAACCAAATGCAATGCGATCGCCCTTAGTGCAGTACAAACATCCTTTAAGTTAATTTCTGGAAATGTTGGACTTTTATGAAAGATTTGGGAATACCCAAGAGTAAAGACGCTAAAGTTTATTTACGCCTTGCGGTACTAGCTTTTTGTGAATGCTCTAAATAAAATCTCCAGCCTAAAACTCCGGTTTTTGATAAACAAGATAAACAGCTTCTAAAAATACATCAGGTGTAATAGCTTCTGGCAACTTTTCTAAATTAATAATAGCTACAACTTGCTCGGCTAACTTTAGAGATAGTGAGGCTCTTGCCTTTAATGACATTGCAGCACGTCGCTGCAAATACTCACGAATAACAGCAAAATCATCTGGCATCAATGGTGATAAATCAGCAATTTGGATTAACTGTTCATGAAGGACCTTAGCCTGTTCTGAAATCGTCAATATCGCTGATGCAGTCGGTGTTTGGGCTTGAATTACAATTGTGCCAGCAGCCAAATCACCCAAACGTTTTTCTCGACGGCCAAACATAATTAAAAATGCGCCAATAAACAACGTTTCATCAAAGGGTCGCAGTAAGGCACGTAGAGTTGCTTGTTGTAGCCCGATGAGTCTACCATCATCTCGAACTACGCGAATTTTAGCAATACGTTTACCAGGGGTTTGTCCAAACCATAAGGTTTCAAAAAATACAAAATAGCCGATGTAAATTGCAAAGGCGATAATGAAAAAAATAGCTATTAACCAAATTCCTAAATTCTGACCCTCAAAAAAATTGAACAGCTGCGTCGAAAAGACAGTCCAGGTAAGTAAAAACACAAACAAGGTTACAACCAGGAGTGTATAATCAATCACCACCGCCAAAGCTCGATTGCCGATTCCGGCTAAAATAAATTCCAACTCTACACTTTCTGGAGTCTGGAATGTGATGCGATTAAAAAAGCGCATATATTAACTAATTGAAAATTAATAGAGTTGAATTAAGGTGTTAAGTTAACGAAAATCTTGTGAGGGAGGTTATCGTAATTGCAAACCTAGACCCTCACGCCGACTACGCAAGTCCAAGTATAAAACAGCTTTTAGTGCTTGCCAAAATGGCATCACAAAAACTCCACCTACTAAGCTGCCGATCATAGAAATAATATACACAATTCCGTAGATAGTAGAACCTCGCTCAAGCTTTACGAGGAATAGTTGGGGTATATAATTTAATACAAATACCAACGGCAGTGTCACGACAAAAGCAACTAAAACAACGCCCTGAATGCGAAGTACTGAAGCTTTAGTTAACTCCCAACTCCTCGCAACACTTTCGCCACCATTAATATTTTCCTCAACTGCTAAAGGCACTTCAGCTACCACCCAACGCGAGTAGAACCAAGTTAGTCCCAACAACACAATAATTACCGTTACAATTACTGCCAATGTAGTTGCAACTATAACACCTGTAGTACCTAATATCCCTCCTAATACTAATCCCAGCAAGGTAGCCAGGACACCACCCATGATCGCCAATCCAAAATAAATTACCAGCAAAGATATTCCAACCTGAAAACCAACTCTTAAAAATGACCAAAGACGCGGATTAATATGGCTGCTGGCGGCTTGGACACTTTCAGGTTGGTTAATCAACTCTCCAAAAGCCAAGCGTGAAATTAGTCCAGAGATGGCTGCATATTTTGCCCAGCCGTAGATCGGAACTAGAACCCACAAGTGAGCAGTCAAAGCTAGTTTCAAATAAGTCTTCAGATGAGAACGATACAACCGTACCGCCGCACTGACAACATTACCAATACTCAGTGGTTGTATCTGACTGGGAGATCCAAAGTTTTCAGACATAATGGCAAATTTCCGTTGAAATTACGGAGATGAATTTGAGGCTATCTTAAGCTAAGTTAAACTTAGTGTTCCCAAAATTCATGAATATTCAACGTTGGATTGCGCGACGAGAACCAAATTGGCAACGTCTGGATGCCCTCTTAAGGCAGATAGAAAAAAAAGGGCTAAAGTCCCTACGGGCAGCAGAAATTAGAGAGTTAGCGAGTTTGTATCGTTCAGTGGCGGCTGATTTAGCTCGTGCCCGTACACAACAAATCGGCAATACTTTGATCCAAAGTTTACAATCTTTAACAACTCGTGCATATACGCAGATTTATCAAGGTTCGCGGCGACAGGAATGGCAGGCAATCAGAGAATTTTACCTATGGGGATTACCATCTGTAGTCCAGAAGACATTTGTATATATTGCTGCGGCGACGGCGCTGTTTCTACTAGGGGCGCTAGTGGCTTGGTGGTATTCCTGGCAAAATCCCAGCTTTATATGGTTGATCGTACCTGAAAGTTTGATTACCAAGGTGCGAGATGAGCATAAATTGTGGATGGGGTCAATTGTCGGCGTTGAACCTCTGGCATCCAGCAGTATCATGATCAATAACCTGTCGGTATGTTTTGGGGCTGTTGCCGGTGGCATGACGGCTGGAGCATATTCAGCTTATTTGATGGTATTTAATGGATTATTAATTGGTGCTGTTGGTACTTTGGTAGGTCAAAATAATCTGGCTTATCCTTTTTGGGCATTTGTGTTTGGGCATGGTTCTTTGGAATTACCCGCGATCTTTTTTGCTGGGGGTGCGGGATTTTTATTAGCAAGAGCAATTTTATTTCCTGGTAAATATCGGCGTGGAGATGCACTGAAATTCTACGGTTTGCAAGCGGTACAGCTAGTATTTGGGATTGTCCCAATGTTGATTATGGCTGGTACGATCGAAGGCTTTTTTTCTCCTAATCCCAACATACCTGATCCAATTAAATATCTTGCAGGAATAGGATTATTTATACTTCTAGTGCTGTATTGTAGCCGCAAACAAACATTAAATAATTTAGGTAAAAACGGATTGGTAAATCTAAAAAATACTTTAGAATAAGGTAAATATTTTTCAGTTAAGACTTCACAAGTTAGGACTTAACTATATAAAAAAATTCTTATAAGTTGGAGCTAGGATAATCATGGTACAAACACCAAATAAAATATTGACCCTAGAAGAGTTTCTTGCACTACCAGAAACTAAACCTTATTGCGAGTAAATCAATGGTAAAATCATTCCAAAACCTATGCCTGATGCAACATTGTGGTTTTATATTCCAATTTTAAAAGGTTTGTATAGTCTGCGATCGCCCTGAAAATTTTCATAAGCAGATTTTTAATAAACTAATCTAGTCAATCAAATATCAATAATCAAAAAAGCTTAAATTAAGATTTAAACACACCTTAATCCTTTGTTTGTTCATCGTTAACCATAAAAAATGTAAGTTAATTCAAGGCTGAAATTACAGCAGAAAAGTATTCCTTTAATTCAGAGGTAATATGATTTTTTCGACCACTATTTTGAATCGTGTCGTTGCTACCTCATTTGTGACAACTTCTATTGCACTCAGTCCATTTTTTGGTGCGATCGCACAAGCTGAAACTCTCAATGGTGCAGGAGCAACTTTTCCGGCTCCGCTTTACGAACGCTATGCTCGTGAAGTCAAAAAGAAATATCCAGACTTGAAAATTAACTACCAAGCAATTGGTAGCGGCGGCGGTATTCGTCAAACTATTGCTGGAACCGTTGACTTTGGTGGTAGTGATGCTGCAATGAAAGATGATGAAATTGCTAAAGTCAAAAATGGTGTAATCTTAGTACCTACAGCAGGCGGTGCTGTTTCTGTTGTTTACAATCTTCCAGGCGTTAATGACCTTAAATTGTCCCGCAAGACACTACCAGAAATTTTCTCAGGTCAAATTACTAAATGGGATGACGCAAAAATTAAAGCTGATAATCCGGGCGTTAATCTACCAAATCAATCAATTAAATTTGTTGTTCGCGCCGATGGTAGCGGTACAACTTTCATTTTCACCAATCACTTAAGTGCTACTAGCGGTTATTTTAAAGGCAGAGTTGGAACTAACACTGCTCCAAAATGGAATCTGCCAAATGTCCTTAGAGGCAAAGGCAATCCAGGCGTTGCTGCATTAGTTTCTCGTACTTCCGGTTCTATTGGTTATGTAGAATATAGCTACGCTGTCCAAAATAACCTGAAATCAGCACTGGTACAAAATAAGAGAGGAGAATTTGTTGCTCCTTCTTTAGAATCTGCAAATGCTGCTTTGTCAACTGTGAATTTCCCCGACAATTACCGCGTTTTTGTAGGAGATCCAGGACAAGGTTATCCAATCGTTGGTCTTACTTGGATGATGGTTTACAAACAGTATGCTAATGCTGCTAAAGCTAATGCAATTAAGAAATGGATTAATTGGGTATTAAAAGATGGTCAACAATATAACGATGACCTCAACTACACCAAAATTCCATCTGATGTGGCAAATCGGGTGCTTCAAACAGTGAATAGCTCTGTCAAACCTTAATTTGTAACCTTACTACTTTCCTCTCTTAGGGGAGTGAGTTATTATAGCGGTTCTCGGCCCTTGTGAGGTACAAGAACCCCACCCCCAACCCCCTCCCCGCAAGCGAAGAGGGGGCTATGATGTAGCTCATGTGATTAGAAAAGGCTATAACTCACTCTAATAGCTAGTAATAAAAAAATCTATTTTATTGATTTGTAATGGCAAATTCATCTGAACCAGCCGACAGAAATTCATCACATGATTCAAATCTAGGTGATGAAAATTTCAATTTAACAGCTATCGGCGGCACAATTTTATGGTTTGACCAAGGTTTTACACGACTAGTATACTTTTTTGCGGTGATTACCGTTGCAGTGCTATTTGTGATGAGTTGGGTAATTTTACACGAAGCTCTACCAGCCATTAAGCAGTTTGGACTGGGGTTTCTGTGGGGTAAAGATTGGGATACAGGTAATCAGGTTTTTGGTGCATTACCCTATATTTATGGAAGTTTGGTGAGTAGCGCGATCGCTATTTTATTCGCTGTCCCAGTGGGAATAGCAGTAGCCTTAGTCACGAGTGAAAATTTCTTACCTTCATCGCTACGAACAACCTTAGCATTTGTTGTTGAATTAATTGCAGCAATTCCTAGTGTCATTATTGGTTTGTGGGCAATTTTTGTCTTTATTCCAGTTCTAGAACCTCTGCAAAAGTGGCTAGCCACCAATTTTAAATGGATACCATTTTTTAATACAGAAGACCCTTCTGGGACTAATATGTTGACTGCTGGAATTATTCTAGCCATCATGATTTTGCCCACAATGGCAGCAATTACTCGTGATGTCTTAATGGCTATCCCTAAAGAATTACGTAGCGCATCTATGGCTTTGGGTGGCACCCGTTGGGAAACAATTTTTCGGATCTTGCTACCAGCTGGATTTTCTGGAATGGTAAGTGCAACAATGCTCGCATTAGGACGTGCTTTGGGTGAAACAATGGCTGTCACTATGGTGATTGGTAACTCTGCTCAAATCAGTCCTTCTTTACTCGATCCAGCTTATACAATTCCCTCTGTATTAGCTAATGAATTTGCCGAAGCTGAACCGGGATTGCATATAGGCGCTTTAAGCTATTTGGCATTGATTTTGTTTGGCTTGACTCTAGCTGTAAATATTGGCGCTGTACTATTGGTGAAGTGGGTTAGCAGGAAAAATCATTAACAATTCAAAATTCAAAGATAACTCAGATAGGATTTTTGATCTCAGTGTAGCAAAACGTTTATAAATAAAAAATTGTAAAAAATATGAATGCTTACATCCAGCCTGAAACTGATGAATCTCTGGCGACACAATTATGCAGTCCTCTGCCAACAGAGCGAGTAATATTTACCTATGCAATGAATGCGATCGCTTTTGGTTTGACAGGTTTAGCACTCATTCCTTTATTATCAATTTTGTGGGAAATTCTCGTCCGGGGAATATCTGGATTGAAATCAGATATGTTTGTCAAAGCAGTGATTGACAATGGCTTTGGCAATGCCATCCTGGGAACCATAATCATGGTGGTAATTGCTGCTATTTTAAGCATTCCCACAGGGATAATGACAGGAATTTTCTTAGCGGAATTTGGTCAAACCAATCCAATTGCTAGTATTGTTCGTTTTATCAGCAGTATTCTGACAGGCGTGCCTTCAATTGTTGTAGGCGTATTCGCTTATGGTGTAATAGTTTTGGTAACTAAAGGATTTAGTGCGATCGCAGGTGGTTTTGCTTTAGCTGTGATTATGCTACCCGTAATTATATTGACAACAGAAGAATCCTTAAAACTTGTTTCCGCATCTCAACGCCTCGCTTCTGCTGCTTTAGGGGGAACTCGCTTCCAAACTACTTTTCGCATCGTTGTGACTGCTGCAATTCCTGGAATTACTACAGGTATTTTATTAGCTGTAGCTCGTGCTGCTGGTGAAACAGCACCCTTAATTTTTACTGCTTTATTTAGTCTAGATTGGTCAGAAGGATTGTTAAGTCCAACAGCTTCCTTACCAGTATTGATTTTTAACCTCTACAACGACCCCGATCCGCAAAAAAGCCAATTAGTATGGACTACTTCTATAGTTCTACTCGGCTTAATTTTATGTGTCAGTATTATCTCTCGTTTAGTTATTAGGCAGAGAAGAATCAAGTAAAAATAATCTTTTGTTTTTGTTTCGCATCTTGGGCAAGTTATGAATCAGTTAATTTCAGCCATTAAAGTTAAAAATATCAGCTTTTACTATGGCACAATAAAAGCGATCGAAAAGGTGTCAATGAATATTTATCGGAACCAAGTAACGGCAATTATTGGCCCTAGTGGTTGTGGTAAATCTACCTTCATCAAAATTATTAATCGTATTAGCGAATTAGAAGGTTCAGTGAAAATTGAAGGAGATGTAGAATTTTTTGGTCAGAATATTTATGCTCCTCGTGTCAACATCAATCGGTTACGTCGCCAAATTGGTATGGTGTTTCAAAAACCGAATCCCTTTCCGATAAGTATTTACGAAAATGTTGCCTACGGTATGAGAATAGCAGGCAGGTATTCAAAAGTAGAATTAGATGAAATCGTCGAATCTGCACTTCACAGCGCTGCTCTTTGGAATGAAGTCAAAGATAAACTGAAAAAATCAGCTTTAGGGCTTTCTGGTGGTCAACAACAAAGGTTATGTATTGCTCGTGCTTTAGCAGTCAAGCCGAAAGTTCTGCTGATGGATGAGCCTTGCTCGGCTCTTGACCCCATCGCTACCATGAAAGTTGAGGAACTGCTCCATAGTTTGCAGTCTCAGTTAACAATTGCGATCGTTACTCACAATATGCAGCAGGCTGCTCGCGTCTCTGATTTTACCGCTTTTTTCAGCACCGATGAAAGTCGGATTGGTCAAATGGTTGAATTTGGCGCTACAGAGCAAATCTTTAACAACCCACTAGACCCCCGCACCCGCGACTACATTTCAGGGCGTTTCGGTTAAGGTATGTCCTAGCCTGACTTAATAATTTTTGTCGAACCATCTGATGCCAGAGGATATTCTAGGACTTACGCACTGTACAAAAGAATAATCTTGTGTGATAAATACTTCTTAACACTTTATCTGCTGTATGACTACTGTATAACTACGTAATTTCTATGAATATCCCCTTTTGGGAGTAACATAGTGAAACAGCGATGCTGATTTGTAGTGTTTTACTTAGTCAAGTTTTATTTCACACGTTTTGGGAATATGAGTAAACTAATTCCAGCCATCAGAGTCAAAAACTTCAGCTTCTACTACGACACTCAAAAGATAGTTGAAGGCGTGTCAATGGATATTTACCAAAACCAAGTCACGGCAATTATTGGTTCTAGTGGTTGTGGCAAGTCTACTTTTCTTAAATCGTTAAATCGCATGAGTGAACTAGAAGAAGAAGTGAGTGTTGAAGGAAGAGTAGAATTTTTTGGGCAGAGTATTTATGAGCGTCGTATTAACATCAATCGCTTACGTCGCCAAGTTAGTATGGTTTTTCCCAAGCCAAATCTTTTTCCGATGAGCATTTATGATAATGTTGCTTATGGGGTGAAATTAATTGGATGGCACCCGAAAGCAGAATTAGATGGAATCGTTGAATCTGCCATCAAAGCTGCCGAACTTTGGGATGAAGTGAAAAATAAGCTGCACAAATCTGCTTTAGAGCTTTCTGGTGGTCAACAACAAAGATTATGTATTGCCCGTGCTTTAGCAGTGAAACCGAACGTTTTGTTGATGGATGAACCTTGTTCAGGTCTTGATCCTGTCGGTAGTATGAAAATTGAGCATCTTATCCATAACTTGCGCTCTGAGTTGACAATTGTTATGGTTACTCACGATATGCAGCAAGTTACTCGCCTATCTGATTTTACGGCTTTCTTTTGTAGTAATGAAAATCGTATTACTCAAATGGTTGAATTTGGTACTACAAATAAAATCTTTACTAACCCCCTGGATTCTCGCACCCGCGACTACGTTTTCGCCCGTGTAAGTTGAATTATTTCGATTCTAGCTATTTAGAGGGCTACAACATGGTGCGAAAGGGAATCAGGAGTTGAATTTAATTCCCAGTCCCATACAGGTGTTCTTTGGTTGAGCAATAAAAACTTACTCTTAAAGTATTTTTTATACTATATGCTTACAGATAGATATCTGTTTTAGACCAGCTGAATCACAAGATGAAATGTCCCTCGTGCGAATCTACTTCAGGTAGAGTTCGCAACGCGGGCGTCTCTCCAACCGTCAAAATGGGTTTGACAGACCACTCCACTAGTTGGATTATAGAAAATACCAAGATTTTCAAATTAACCTACTGAATGTGGGCTATAAGTAATCGGACAGAATTAATTACACAAGTTAATAGGGGCTTCCAAAAAATAAATTATCCAAAATTATTTGTATATTTTTAGGAAGGCAACGCCTTGCGCCCCTAAGATAGGATGTTTTTTTAACTCGAATGTCCCTAATGAAAGGTTTGTACTAAAGACCAAAGCCGCTTATTACGAGCAAATTTAATTAAATTTACATTGCGTAACATAGTTTGATTTATTCTTGCCTACTTACTTAGCTATTCAGAGGGCTACTACATGGTACAAGCGGAAATTAGGGGTTAAATTTAATTTCCCCTTGCTTTGAGTTTTTCTTGTGTTGGGCAATACAAACTGACGTTTACAGTAATTTTTTATACTATATATTTAAAGATAAGTATATGTTCTAGATCACCTAAATCACAAAATGAAATGTCCCCGGTGCGAATCTACTTTATATCGGAAAAATGGTCGTCGGAATGGCAAGCAGAATTACCTCTGCAAAAGTTGTGGTAAACAATTCCTTGAGCCTGCATTCTCTCGTTCCCTAGAAACTAACTTGCTTGCTAACGGCAACGGGCATACTAAAGTATCTATGGCTGAAGCGACGGAAGTTCCTTTAGGAAAAAACCTGCTAGAAGATAAAGTCACAGAGAAAAGTCTTGGCTCTTTTAGTTTGACATTAGCTGAAGAACTGCTGCAAACTATATTATCCCCTAATTGGCTAGAATCTGCTGCGTTCAGTCAATTGCTCCTCAAAATTCAGCAAAAAGATGAGATTAAACATCAATTAGAAACAGGAATATCTCTTCTACTTTTGGATGCAGAAAACTTAAAATTAGATGTTAATTCCGAATTATTTTTAGCTAGTATCTGTGAGTATCCTCTCCAAGTTAAAATGGCATTTGCTAACTGGAGAAATCCTAGTATTGGGAAACAAGATATTGAACTATATAACCGTAGCTATCAACTTGTCCATGTGCCTGAGGGTAAGAATAGTGCTGATGGAAAAATGATCGCAATTGGTGCTTGTGTTTTACGCTCTTATCCAACAGTTAAAGAAATCTTGGTCTGTTCTAGCGATGGGATTTTAATTCACCTCTGTAACGAACTCCAAAACCAGGGATTGATTGTCTATTGGGTACGTAGACAAGGGCAAACTTTGCGTATAGAAAACCGAAATACTACCAAATTAACTCATTATTCCTTAACAATGGCAACAGAAGTTCCATCTTTTGAAAAAGTGTTTGAGCAAATTCAAGATTTAATTAAAAATGAACAGGAATCAATCAATGCTCGATTAAATAGTTTAGCGGCGATTGCGAGTTTATTTCAAGAAAGATGCAATATCAATATTAAATATAATTCCAAGCAACCAGAAAAGTAGGAAATAATCTCTATTTTAGATAACTCATCTACACAATCTATTCAAGCTATTCAAGAGGAAGAAAAAAAAGAAGATTCGGCGAAAAATTCTGATTGTAAAACATTAGATAAATTACTATTAAACATTATTCAAGATATCCAAATAAAGTCTCCTAAAACTCAATTGTCTGTGTCCAAGCTAGGTTCGGAGTTACAGAAAATAACCGGAGAATCACCTAGTTCAATTGTCAAAAAATTAAAGTTAGGTTCTAGTTTTACTAAATATTTAGAATCATCTCCTACATTTACATTAAAGGCGAATGGTAAAGAATATGAAGTAGGTATATCTGACAAGCAGCCGCTACTCTCAGAATAGATATTTTCTGGATGTCTACATACAACCTGAGCTTGTAATTCAGTATTATGTAAAAAGATGTAAATAAATGTAAATAATAAAATGCAGGATAAAGTCGTTGTTGTTGTTGGTGCTACTGGTGGCATTGGTTCAGCCTTAATACACAAACTTGCTCCCACTGGAGTCCGGTTGGTACTGGCTGCCAGAGATAGGGTTAGTTTAATAACACTGGCAGATGATTTACCAGGGCAAGTTTTGACCGTTCCCACCGATATTACTGATTCCCAACAAGTAGATACTTTGATCCAAAAGACCGTCGCTGAGTTTGGTAAAATCGATATTTTAGTGAATGCAGCTGGTGCTGGTATACTCAAGCCCTACAACAGTCTGGAACCGGCTGATTTAGACAAGATGCTAGATGTGAACTTAAAAGGCAGCTTTTACACCACTCAGGCGGCTGCTGAAGAGATGCAAAAGCGAAAGTCCGGTCAGATCTGTAATGTGGTAGGAATTCTGGGCAAGCATTCGATGGCGATGGCGGCGGCTTATTCTGCTTCTAAATTTGGTGTTGTGGGTTTTAGCAAGTGCATGGCAGAGGAACTCAAGCGTTTTGGTATCAAGTTCACGCTATTCTACTTTGGTGGGGTAGATTCTCCTTTCTGGGATAACGTCAACCTAAAAGTAGACCGAAAAAAAATGCTCAGTCCTGAAACTGCTGCCAATGCGATTTTCTTTGCCCTTTCTGCCGAACCGCAAGCTGTGCCAATGGAAATTAATATTCAACCTGATAGTCATTTGTTCTTTTAAAGTGGGAGTACGCCTAGATAATTCTTGCTTAGGAAAGACGTGAAAATCTAGCAAAAAAGCCAAAATTTACAGATATATAAACTGTTATGCTGGATTTTCAATATCTATGAAAATTGATCACGTTCATTTCTATGTAGAAGACGCCAAAGTATGGCGGGATTGGTTTGTACACCATCTTGGTTTTCAAACAGTAGCCGATCGCATCAGTTCATTTCATACTTGTACAGAAGTGGTCAAAAGTGGTGCCGTCTGCTTTTTTCTGTCTTCACCACTGTTGCCCACAAGTCCAGTAGCTGAGTTTCTGCGTCAATATCCCCCAGGTGTGGCAGATGTCGCTTTTGCAGTTGAAGATGTCGAAGGCGCGATCGCACTAGCTCAACTGCACGGTGCTACAATCCTACAAACCATCCAGGAACGCCAAGTCGGTACGGCATTCCTCAAGTGTGGCAAAATTGCCGCCTGGGGTGGACTTACTCATACGTTGATAGAAAGATCATTGGTCAGTGTTCATACCCTGCGGGAAAGCGAAGCGCCTACGTCATTTGTAACTAACAAAGACCAAGGGACAAAGGACAACACTTTTACCGCGATAGATCACATAGTGCTGAACGTGGCAGTTGGTGAATTAGAGCGTGCTGTCAGTTGGTACGAAAATATCCTAGATTTTCAACCCCAGCAAGCATTTAAAATTAAAACCAACCGCTCTGCTTTACACAGCCAGGTGATGGTTTCGCGCAACGGTAGCGTCCAATTGCCAATTAATGAACCGGCTTCCAGTAATTCCCAAATTCAGGAGTTTCTCAATGTCAACCGGGGGCCAGGAATTCAACATATTGCCTTGCGGACGACTAATCTAGTGAGTGCGATCGCTAAATTTCGTGCCAGTGGTTTATCCTTACTCTCAGTTCCCCAAGCCTACTACTCACAACTAAAACAGCGTCCAGGATTGCCGCTATCACTTTTAGAACTGGAAGCGATCGCTCAACAAGAAATTCTGGTGGACTGGCAAGAATATACTTCCGTAGGGGCACAACAAACTGCGCCCCTACTACTGCAAATTTTCACCCAGCCCATTTTTGAACAGCCAACATTTTTCTTTGAGTTTATTGAGCGTCGTTTGCAAGCTAAAGGTTTTGGCGAAGGCAACTTTCGCGCCTTATTTGAAGCTATTGAAAGCGAACAAATCAAACGCGGTACCCTGCAATGATGCGTAAGTACAAAATATCAATTGAAATTCAGCCAGACTCCAAACAAGTTGATTTTATAGACAAGCAACTTGAGGAATTCAATATAGGTAAGATTGGAGATTACCAATAAGTTCATCTATCTCATGAAATTACATTAGTACTGGAAGTATCACGCCAACAGTCAACAGAGGGAATAACATTTCACGCGATCACCGAACTACAAGATTTTATAGCTGTGCGTCCAGATGTGCGTGAGGTCAGGAAAGCGTTGGCAGTCAAACTGGTTTATCAAGGCTACTTGTATAATGAAATTCAAACAATTCTAGATGTATCTAGAGGCTCCATAACAGATTGGAGGCAAGCCTACGAGAAATATGGAATTTCGGTATGTCTCTAAATTTTTCTTTTCGGGTGTACATTTTAGCAAGAGTAGGGGAAACATCTTGGACAGATTTTATATATTACTCTCCTTATTCAAACATATCTAAAAGCTTGTAAACCTTTGCAGGTATAAGTTATGAGCTTCAATGATTTAAAATTATAGTCATTAAATTTTAGTTAATTTAATTTTTACCATAAAATAACCGAAAGAAGTGTAAATTTTTTGTCATCCGAATAGCCGACAACGGATTAGGAATGGCGGAAGACGTTAGAAAGCGGTTATTTGATCCATTCTTCACCACAAAACCGGTGGTCAAGGGAACAGGTCTAGGACTGTCAATTAGCTACCAAATTGTAGTTGAAAGACATGGTGGAATTTTGAATTGTCTATCAGAATCAGAAAAAGGCACAGAATTCTTGATTCTAATTCCAATTTAAAATATAGCAGTCGCCAAAGCCGTTAAGACAAGTTGGCGGTAGACGCCCTCAAAAGGATACATTGTGAATTTATCGTTGTCCTAAGCTTCCTGTCCGTTGCTATACAATCCTCATGCTCAAATCCAGCCACTTCGACTGAGTAATCGGCGCACTGCTAGAAATATAGTCAACACCTGTCTGTGCAACAGCGCGAATCGTTTCCAAAGTCACATTCCCCGAAGCTTCAATTTTCACCCGGATATCGTGCTGCCGAATCAACTGCACCGCCTGACGCATCATATCCGAAGGCATATTATCCAACATAATAATGTCAGCTTTGTGCTTCAAAGCTTCTTCCACCTGCTGTAAACTTTCCGTCTCTACCTCTATTGTCAAGGGATAAGGAATCTGAGAACGAATACGGGTAACTGCTTCTCCAATTCCCCCAGCCACCGCAATGTGATTATCCTTAATCATCACCGCATCATCTAACCCCATGCGATGATTAATCGCCCCACCCACGGCAGTCGCGTACTTTTCCAACAGTCTAAGCCCAGGTGTAGTTTTGCGCGTATCCACTAACTGAGTAGGTAAATCAGCAATTTTCTCTACATATATATTAGTCAGCGTCGCAATCCCACTCAACCGCATAGCCAAGTTGAGCGCCACCCGTTCCCCCATCAGCAGCGCATCCAGCGAACCATGAATTTCAGCTACTACCTGTCCCGGCTCATACCATGCACCTTCAGCGCCAACCGCCACAAAGCTGACTTTTTCATTCAATATCTGAAACACCCTAGCTGCAACTGGTAAGCCAGCAATTATCCCTGAAGCTTTAGCTATCCATAAAGCCTTGCCTAGCGTCACATCTTGTACTAGTAGCGTATTTGTTGTGTGATCGCCCCTGCCAATATCCTCCAACAACCAGCCACGCAATAGTGGATCTAAAATCAGCCAAGGTGGCAAAACACCAGAATTCCTCACAACTTTATTGCTTCCTTAGTGGCTTCCACGAATATTGTAGCCTAAAACCCTTGCTCTCTAAGGCTTTGAGGGTGACTGAAAAACAGTCCAAAAGATTTTTGGAAAAAATAGTTGACAATATAAAGGAGGTTCGTTATATTGAATAAGTGCCTGAGAGCGAAGCCA
>NZ_JBALCT010000030.1:0-81703 GCF_036917675.1 Nostoc sp.
CCTCTGAGACTTTTATTTATATTGCGATGATACGTATTATGGTCAGGCGACTTGCATAATTTTTGACCCGCTTCAACTTTTAAAACATCCTCTTATAAAGGAGAGGGAAGCTAGAGATAGGATGAGGTTTTGTATTTTATTTAATCCGCGTTCCTTAGTATGCTCAATCAAAACCAAACACCTTTATTAAATGCTTTAAAAGCCAATGCAGCAAGACCCCATGCGCCTTTTTACACCCCAGGACATAAACAAGGTGAGGGAATTTCTCAACCTTTAACTGATTTACTTGGCAAAGCTGTCTTTCGCGCTGATTTAACCGAATTGGCAGATTTAGATAATCTCTTTGCACCCCAAGGCGTTATTCAAGAAGCACAACAACTGGCGGCTGAGGCTTTTGGCGCTTCGCAAACATGGTTTCTTGTCAATGGTTCTACCTGTGGTGTTGAAGCAGCAATTCTCGCTACCTGTGGCACGGGCGATAAAATCATTTTGCCTCGGAATGTGCATTCTTCGGCGATCGCTGGTTTAATTCTCTCCGGTGCAATACCGATTTTTCTCAATCCTGAATATGATCCAGTTTTAGATATTGCCCACAGCATCACGCCTAATGCTGTAGAATCTGCACTCCAACAGCATCCCGACGCTAAAGCAGTGTTGACAGTTTACCCCACATATTACGGCGTTTGTGGAAATTTGAATGCGATCGCCAACGTTACTCATCAATATAATATCCCTCTACTCGTAGATGAAGCACACGGCGCACACTTTGCCTTTCATCCAGAATTCCCCACTCCAGCTTTAGCCGCAGGTGCCGATTTAACTGTACAATCCATCCACAAAGTACTCGGTGCGATGACACAGGCATCAATGCTGCACGTCAAAGGTAATAGGATAGATGGCGATCGCATCAGTAAAGCTTTGCAACTTGTACAGTCTACTAGTCCTAGTTATTTACTTTTAGCTTCTTTAGATGCAGCGCGTCAGCAAATGGCACTCCACGGAAAAATGCTGATGTCTCGCACTTTGCAACTTGCTGAGGAAGCTAGAACCAGAATCGGCGAAATTCCGGGATTATCAGTTTTCCAAATGCCTCGGTTGGGCGAATCTCCCGGCTTTGTGGCTTTAGATAAAACGCGGCTAACTGTCACAGTTTATGGTTTAGGCTTAACCGGATTTGCAGCAGATGAAATTCTGGATCAGAAATTTGCTGTCACTGCTGAATTCGCCTCACTACAACATCTCACCTTGATCATTAGTTTGGGCAACACCCCAGCCGATATTGAGCAATTAGTCCAAGGTTTTACCACCCTTGCCAAAGAATATCGCCGAACCAACTTGACTATTAATAACAATATCTGGCAAAATATTTTAAGTAAAGTGAGTCATCCTTTACATTTTTCCCCCCGTGAAGCCTTTTTTGCTGTTAGTGAAACATTGCCTCTAGCACAAACAAGCGATCGCATCTGTGCCGAAATAGTCTGTCCCTATCCCCCAGGAATTCCCGTGTTAATGCCGGGAGAAGCGATCGCCAAACCCGTCCTTGACTATTTGCAACAAATTCAGGCGATGGGAGGATTTATCAGTGGTTGCAATGACACAAGCCTCAAAACCTTGAAAGTTGTGAAATAAGGTAATTATATAACATGACCGTTAGGCGCTGTTGCTCGGCACTGGTAGGTGACGCTAGCAACCACTTCCTTTAGTTTTATGAAAAACTTAAGTAATTTAATTATAGAAATTTTATCAATATTAATACGGTAATCTTCCCAAAATACTTAAATTTTAATAAGTAAAAATCACCAAGTAAACTGTTACTAATGTATACTATAGTACTAAATGGAGCTTAGGAATTATTTAGGAATATGTCAGATATCAGTAGCTCAGGTAAAAAGCTTTACAGCATTCTTAAAGAAGCTTGGAATGAAGATGGAGAGAAACATATAGTGAATGTCTGGGTTAAAGTGCTAGGAGGAGACGCTTCTAATCTTGCTGACATATCCGTGAAACTTGGACAATTAATAGTACTTTTGAATGAGGTAAGAAATGACATTAAGGATTTAGAAATTTCCAATATTGATAAATTTCTAAAGGCGCTTGATAAAATCCAAATAGTTATCTTAAGTAACCAAATATTTAGTGTTAAATGGGGAATTCTTAAAGCACAGATAACAGAAGAAACCTTAGACTTAATAGATGCTTGTGGAGATTTATTAGCAGCCACAGCTAAGGGTCTTAGAGAAGTTTCACCCATTGAATTAGAAGAACTGCAAGAAGAAATTAGAGATTTACAAGATGAGATTCGTGATTCAGATATAGAGAAAGAAACCAAAATCTTTCTTATTAATAAACTTAGAAAAATTGAAGAATTAATTCTCAACTATCGAATTAGAGGGTCAAGTGGTCTGGCAAAAGTCAGCGAAGAAGTAAGTGGAGGAATACTTATAAAGTGGGCTCAAATGTCAGAAAAAGCCAGAGAATGGGCAGGAAAAGTTATAACTGTGGCAATAAAAACTAATAGTATGATTAGTGTAGCTGAAAGATTCTCTAAGCTACCTGAAGGCTTAAAGGAAATTCTGCCACTTTTACTACCAGGAAATGGTAGATAAAGCTAACTTAAGTTGACAATACATAGATTTTTTTGAAGATAAGATTGTACTCAAACCCAAGATTAGTTTTAATCAATCCACTGTGTAAATACTTAGATTTACACAAAAATAAACTTAATGATGATCTGCCGAATCTCCCAACTCAGTACTGCACTAAGCCTCCCACTCATACTCAGGTTTCAGAGCCTGCAAATCTTTCAGGTTTAGGATTAATTGCTGTAGTATTTGGTTTATTTCGCCACAAATGTAATCAAGCAACTTGCTTAAAATAATCAGAAATTTTTGCCAGCATGGCGTATGACGCGAACTTGTTTACAGATTTTCGCTCATGCGCTCTTTCCTTACTTCCTACCTTCTACAATAAAGATAGACTTTATTGAGATTTGTATAGTTGGGGATTAGCTGTCATGGCTCCCGCCGTTTTAATTCAGAATCTGCAAAAACGTTACGGTACAGTGGTTGCCGTCCAGGATGTTTCTTTTCAGGTAGAATCAGGAGAAATCTTTGGTTTACTTGGCCCGAACGGTGCTGGTAAAACTACTACCTTGCGTGCTTTATGTACACTTACCACACCTGATGCTGGCAAAATCGAAGTATCTGGCATCTCTGTATTAGATAATCCGAGACGGGCAAGACAACGACTAGGTTATGTAGCTCAGGAAGTCGCTATAGATAAGGTGCTGACTGGAAAAGAACTTCTGCAATTACAAGCAGCACTTTATCACCTCCCAGGTGCGATCGCCAAACAGCGCATTCAGACGGTATTAGATTTACTCGGTTTGCAAGAATACGCTCACAAAAAGACAGGAACCTACTCTGGCGGTTTACGCAAGCGCCTAGACTTGGCTGCTGGGTTACTCCATTCGCCAGATGTTTTGGTGTTGGATGAACCAACTGTGGGACTTGACATAGAAACCCGTTTTGTGGTATGGGAATTCCTGAGAAAATTACGCGCCTCTGGGACGACGGTAGTAATTACCAGCCATTACTTAGAAGAGATTGACGCTTTAGCCGATCGCGTGGCAATTATAGATCGGGGCGTGGTAATTGCCTCTGGGACACCTTCACAATTAAAAGATCAAGTCGGGGGCGATCGCATCACCTTGCGAATTCGGGAATTTTCCCCCATAGAGGAAGCTGAAAAAGCTAAAAACCTGTTGCAACCTTTGCCATTTGTACAAGAAGCGATCGTCAACAGCGCTCAAGGTAATTCCCTCAACTTGGTGGTGACACCTCAGAATGATGTTCTGATTAACATACAGCAAGCGCTGAATGCTGCTGGCTTGCCCATATTTGGCATCGCCCAATCTCGCCCCAGCCTAGATGACGTTTATCTCGCCGCTACAGGACGCACACTGATGGATGCAGAACTCGCAGCTGTTGCCATCCGCGATCCCAAGGCTGAGAAAAAGCAGAATATGAGATAGGGGCATGGCGAATGGGGCATGGGGCATGGCGAATGAAAATAATTACAATGCCCCTCATCAGTGCTAAGTTTTGATTGCTGTTAACGGATAGCTATGGTTTAGCCCGTGGTGAGTGGGAAATCTCACTTCTTTACTGGGAAAAGAGGAACTCGGAACTGTTTTGCCCAATGCCCAATGCCCAATCCCCAATGCCCAATCCCCAATGCCCAATCCCCAATCCCCAATTAATCCCAAATTGCTATGAGTGTTACTCCTAAATCTGATCTAAATTGGCAGCCAGCGATATTACCACAAATTGACGCTAATACTGCACCTAACTTTTTCGGTGATTTGGTACAAGAGACGTTGGCTTTAACTCGTCGCTTGTTCATTCAATTGCAACGCCGTCCCTCATCTTTGATTGCTGGAATTATTCAGCCAGTGATGTGGTTAGTACTATTTGGGGCTTTGTTCCAAAATGCTCCCAAAGGTATATTTGGCAATACGACAAATTACGGGCAATTTTTGGCTGCCGGCATAATAGTGTTTACAGCCTTTGCTGGGGCGCTGAATGCTGGTTTACCCATAATGTTTGACCGCGAGTTCGGCTTTTTGAATCGTTTGCTAGTAGCACCCTTAGCATCGCGGTTTTCCATCGTCTTTGCTTCGGCAATCTTCATCATCAGCCAAAGTTTGCTGCAAGCAGCAGTGATTGTAGCGGCGGCGGCTTTCTTGGGCGCTGGACTACCAGATGCAGCTGGCTTGGGTGCGATCGCTCTAATTGTCTTTCTCTTAGCTTTGGGTGTAACAGCCATCTCCCTCGGTTTAGCTTTTACCCTACCCGGACACATTGAATTGATTGCAGTGATTTTTGTGACTAACCTGCCATTGTTGTTTGCTAGTACTGCTTTGGCACCTCTATCCTTCATGCCTCAGTGGTTGCAGGTTGTGGCTACCCTGAATCCTCTCAGCTATGCGATCGAACCAATTCGCTATCTCTATCTTCACAATAGTTGGGGATTAGGTAGTGTAGTGATGCAGGCTCCTTGGGGTAATGTTACCTTTGGGGGAGCGTTGCTGGTGTTGTTTGGCTTTGCCCTTGTCGCCTTACTGAGTATTCAACCCCAACTGCGTCGAAGTCTTGTTTAAGATAAAATAGAGCAATTTTAGGGTAAAAATACCATGAAAAAACCATTTTTACAAATTACTAGACTCTTTGTAGCTACCGTAGCAGGAATTAGCTTTGCTTCCTTGCTGATGGCTCAACCCAGTTCGGCTCAAGTCAGCCCAGCAGATGCTTTTCCGAGTACGAGTACAACAGACCAAAATACCGATCCTTTCTCCCGTTCAAACTCAGACAATTTCAACATGTTTGACCTGATTCATCGGGCAAATTTCGGAACTCTCAACTGGAATTCTGACCAACAGAACGAAGAACTAGACTCAGCAGCCGCAGCCTTTAAAGCAAGGCAACAAAAACTAATTCCAGATCGACAACAAGCAACTCCCGGTTCGCCATCTGTTACACTACCATCACTTACACCACGTACACCACGATCAGTTACATTACCATCAGGTAACTGAATTCAAACAAAGAACCCCAAACCTCTAGGGTTTGGGGTTCAAACTATTTAAAAAATCTTTAATTATCAGGTAAAAAACTACAGCCCAAGTGAAGCTAAAAGATCGCTAGCATGGGTGGTAGTATTTACAGCACTGTCAACATGGATAATTTTGCCGTTGGGGTCAATTACGTAGGTAACACGCTTGGCATAACCACCGCCATCCACATCAAAAGCTTTGATGAGAGATTTGTCGCTGTCAGCCAGTAAGGGAAAATTCAAATTATATTTTTGGGTAAATGCCTGATGAGAGACTTGATCATCTGCACTGACTCCCAAGATGACAATATCTTTACCTTGATATTGAGACTGGGCATCCCGAAAACTACAGGCTTGTTTGGTGCATCCCGGCGTGTCATCTTTGGGGTAAAAATACAAAACGACCGTTTTCCCGGCAAAATCAGATGACGACACTGTATTACCGTTTGTATCTTTGGCGGTAAATGCAGGTGCATTCGTACCAACTGGTAGAGACATAATTAACCTTTCCTATTTCAGATTGTTGATGCACTTGAAATTTTACATTAATTTATATTGATTAAATATAATTAAGTAGGTAGGCGTAATTAAATATAAGATCAAACCTCACCCTCAATCCCTCTCGGTGAGTTCAAAGAGGGAAGCCGGAGGCAGGGTGAGGTTTTATATTTAAAATAAATCTTTATTAGAAAAAAATTTATCCCCATACACAATGGCTGCTGTTGATTCCCAAAACCCAAATATTTTTGTCTATCCTCAAAGCACAGTAGCAAGAGCCGAGCGATCGCTAGTCTGTTCACCCTTTAATCTATCTTTATTTGAAGTCATGGGACACCAGAGCGTGTCATTGAGTGCGATCGCTCTGGAAAATGGACTCAAGCAAGGCTATACTAAACGCCCTTTATCAGAATTAACGTGTGACAACTCGTTGGGCTGGCTGATCCAAGTGGGTGTATTGCGGCGAGAAGTTGATGGGCAGGGGATTACAGATGGTTTTCGCCTCACTCCCTTGGGACGGCAGTTAGTGGAGCAATATCAGGGAAAAAATTGGCGGACTCCTTCATGGCGCGATCGTTTATCCGATGCTGTGATTCGTTGGTTACGGATACCTTTTTAGAATAAAAAACCAAAGAGTTAGGATTAGGCAATCAAAGGGAACAATATATACGGAAACATCACATCTTTTCATGAAGTCTTTACCATAACCATTTAACTGAAATTTGTGATGCTGGGCATTGGGCAATTCAATTTTGGATTTTGGATTTTAAATTTTGGATTAAATTTCAATCTAAAATCTAAAATTCTTGCTCCCCCTGCTCCCCTGTTGTTTGCTCCTAAAAATTCAGCCTGTATCTGGAAAAACTAACTAATAGCGACTATGAAATCAATTATGGTGGTGGGGACAACATCCCATGCAGGGAAATCACTTTTAACTACAGCTATTTGTCGCATTCTGTCGCGGCGTGGCTGGCGAGTGGCTCCTTTTAAAGGTCAAAACATGGCTTTAAATGCTTATGTCACTGCCAGTGGTGGAGAAATTGGCTATGCCCAAGCAGTGCAAGCTTGGGCGGCGGGAGTCGTGCCTTGGGTAGAAATGAACCCAATTTTACTTAAACCTCAAGGGGATATGACTTCCCAAGTAATTATCAAAGGTAGGTCTGTAGGTAAAGTGAGTGCCTCAGATTACTACGAGCAATATTTTGACCTGGGGTGGCGGACAATTGAAGAATCCCTACAGCATTTAGCAACAGAATTTGACATGGTGGTTTGTGAAGGTGCTGGTAGTCCAGCAGAAATTAACCTCAAACACCGCGACTTAACTAATATGCGGGTGGCAAAATATTTGAATGCGCCAACGATGTTAGTGGTTGATATTGATCGGGGTGGTGCTTTTGCCCATGTAGTTGGAACCTTAGAGTTATTAGAACCAGATGAACGCGCCTTAATTAAGGGTGTAGTAATTAATAAATTTCGAGGACAGCGATCGCTCCTAGATCCGGGAATAAAATGGCTAGAAGAACGTACAGGTATCCCCGTTATCGGTGTTATACCTTACTTACAAGAAGTCTTTCCAGCAGAAGACTCCCTTGACCTGCTAGAACGTCAATCGTCGTCTAATAAACCCCAAACTGATCTCAACATTGCCGTCATCCGCTTACCCAGAATTGCCAACTTCACCGACTTTGACCCACTGGAATCAGAAAGTACAGTTTCAGTGAGATACCTCAGCCCTAAGCAAGATTTGGGACATCCTGATGCCGTGATTCTCCCTGGTACAAAAACTACAATTGCTGATTTGCTACTGCTGCAAAAAAGCGGTATGGCAGAAGCTATCCAACACTATGCTGCCTCCGGTGGCACGGTTTTAGGTATTTGCGGCGGCTATCAAATGCTCGGTCAAATCATCGCTGATCCAGAAGGGATAGAAGGACAAGCTGGGAGATTTCAGGGGTTAAATCTTTTACCAATCAGAACTGTAATTACAGGCCAAAAAATTGCCCGCCAGCGCCAAGTTACCTCAAATTATCCGCAACAGGGCTTGCCAGTCAATGGCTTTGAAATCCACCAAGGGCGATCGCGCATCGAACAGCAAGGTATAGATCCCGAATCCTACCATGCTCTATTTGACGATATTAATTTAGGGTTAGTGGATAGTTGTCAATCAGTCTGGGGAAGTTACCTGCACGGGCTTTTTGACAATGGTCCTTGGCGACGGGCTTGGTTAAATCGCCTTCGTCAACAACGGGGTTTAAAATCTTTACCCACAGGTGTTGCTAACTACCGGGAACAGCGAGAGCAGATTTTGGACTCCCTAGCCACCGAAGTTGAAAGCCATTTAGACTTAAGTCTGTTTTTGTCTTAAGCTAAAATACATAAAAAGCGCACATTTTTTCGTTCAAACTGTCATTTGTCTTTGGTCTTTGGTCATTAGTCATTTACAATTGGACTTTGGACAAATGACAAGACTAAATTGAATGCGTAACATTAATGATTGTTCGTGTCCGTTTTTTACCAGATGATGTCACAGTAGATGCCGAAGTGGGAGAAGCCCTCTTAGATGTAGCAGATCGGGCTGGGGTATTTATTCCCACAGGTTGTCTCATGGGATCTTGTCACGCTTGCACTGTCGAATTAGAGGATGGAGAGATCGTCCGCGCTTGTATCACAGCAGTACCGCCACGCCAAGAATTGACGATTAATTTATTTAGTGACCCAACTTGGTAATGTCGCCTTTTTAAAAATCAAAGGTTGTGCGAATCACGCCCACATACTGTGTATCATTTCTGTTATCGTTTTCCGGGTTGAGAATCACCCAAAAACCAGGAGTCACTGAGATGTTATCATTTAGTCGGTAGCGATAGAATGCTTCGATATGGTAAGCGTTGTCTCGGTCTTGACGGACATCACTGTTAGAGACACGCGGCGGTATACCAAAGAGAATTCCCGGCAAGTTACCCCTACCCCCCACATCTGGAAACGACATCCCAATTGCCCCAAACCAGACATTGGCATTGTCGCCACTGTTCACAAATAGAGAATCTGTTCCACCTCTACCATTGGAAATATCACTCAAACCAGAGTTCTTGGCATTTGCCCAGATATATCCACCCCAAGCGTGGATTTGGAAATTCGGGGAGAAGCGATAGAATCCCTGTGCGCCGACAATATCGTTGGCAGTAGCAATGTTGTTGCCAAAGGGAGCGTTTGACAGGGCGCTACCCGTCCCAGCCGCGACATCGACTACTCCAGCAGGGCTATAGCCATGAGAGTAGGCCACACCAATAGCTCCTTGCTTACCATAATAGGCTAAGTGCGCCAGGGCGTTGTAGCCACCATCAAACAAGCCGTTACTAGCCGACGGGACATTGGGACTGCTTGCTAAATAGCCCAAGGTGAGAATCAAGTCTTTGGTAATGTTCCAGTTAGCGGCTGCACCGCCGCCACCTCGCCGGAATAAGGGACTATATGACCCAAAAAGTGAGAGAACCCCATTGCCGTCATCAGCGATTGTGGGGGGAGTGACTGTGGTGGAAATGTCGGTGTAACCAATGCCTGTGGGACCAACAACGAAGTTAAGAGAATCACTGACTGGGAAGTAGTAACGGATGTGGGGAACAAAAAGTGTATTGTTGCTGTCATAATCGAAGTTCAGGCGGGTCATCCCTGTGCCTGTGGCTGCGGCAATTTGGCTTGTACCATTAGAATTCGTAAAGTTACCAAATTCTAGCCGGACTCGCAACAAATCTTTGCCTGTGAAACTGCTCTCAAAGTTGAGACGACCACGGTTTGCAAAGTAGATACGGGATTCATCGCGTTCGCCACCCACTCTATTACCAAAAGTATCACTAATAGCGGTAATAATTTGAGCATTCAACCTGGTAGTAGTAGAAAATTGCTGCCCCTCCAGCGTTGCTGTATGTGCCTCCAGCGTATCCACCCGTCCACGCAGAGTTGTTAATTCTGCTGCAAAATCTGTTTGCAATTTTTCCAGCACTGCCAAATCTTCTTTCTTGACTAAATCATTAGTACCCGCAGCAATTAATTCATTCACCCGGTCTAAGCAGGCATTTAAACCAGCTGCAAACTCATAACGACTCAAAGCACGGTTGCCGCGATAGGTTGCGTCAGGATAACCTGCAATACAGCCATAACGTTCCACTAGCGATTGCAGTGCCTGAAATGCCCAATCGCTCGGTTTAATATCAGAAAACTGGGAAACAGAATTGACTTGTCCCTCCAAATTTCTATTAGCATCTGCTGCATTAGAATTATCTTCTGGAGGTGCTGCCCAAACTGCTGGAACTGCAAAAAATAGGAGGAAAAAGCTATGAAAAATAATTTTTAGCATTGATTTATTAGTTGAAAATGGTTGAATTTTTACTTTGTAAATCAAGAGATTACACTCGAACGAAAAAGCTACAAGAACCCCACCCCCAACCCCCTCCTCGCTTGCGGGGAGGGGGCTATGATGCAATACGCTTGGGTTAAGGCCAAAACTTTGTTATCAAAGTCAATTTTTTAACGAACCGCTATCGCGCAGCGTCTCCAAGAGTTGGCGCGGAGGACGCAAAGAGAAGAAAGAAATTCTTAACCAAGCGTATTGGGCTATGATGTAGCTCATGTGATTAGGAAACGCTATAAGCATCATTAAAGTTACATATTTTGAGTTTAAGTTTTAGGTTGCTTAAAGCAACGCTATGACTTTTTGCTCATTGCTGCTTTTAATCGCCGCTTCTATAATCCGCATTACATTAATTCCGTCATCGGCAGTAACAGCAATTGGCTGATTATTAACAATGGATTTGTATACCGCATCGTAATAACCTAAATAACTGCCCTGTGAACTTTTTACTTTTTCCCGAATTACTTTTGTGTCTTTTTCTGTATGAAGCAAGCCATATTCACTTTCCGGCTCTGTATACCAATCAAGTGCATTAGGCTTCATCCCCGCTACTAAATACTCTTCTTGTTTATCGGCTCTGCTTTTGAGAAAAGAACCTTTAGTGCCATGTATGATGTAGGCGGGTGCAGGTTCACGCACAAGAAAACTTGCTTTTAATTTGACGCGCAGTTTGTCGTAGTATAATATCAACTCAAAATAATCATCTACCTGCGATCGCAGCCTAGTTATGCGGATGTCTGCAAAAATAGCATCAGGCATCCCAAATAAATCCAAAGCCTGGTCTATTAAGTGCGGCCCTAAATTGTTTAATGTTCCTGCCCCTGGACTTGGAACTTCTACGTGTTGTTTATGGCTGAGGGTTGGTTTATATTTTTGAATTTGAAATTCTGCTTCAATAATATCACCCAGCAAGCCTTTCTGTACAATTTTTTTAACTGTTTTAAAATCACTATCCCATCTGCGATTTTGATATACAGATAATTTTTTCTCCTGTTTTTGGGCTAATTCTTTCAGCTTTTTGGCTTCTGCAACTGTTGTGGTGAATGCTTTTTCTACCACTACATGTTTGTCTGCAAGCAAAGCCTGTTTAGTATAATCGTAATGGGTATAAGTGGGGGTATTTACCACCACTAACATTACTTTATCGTCTGCTAGCAATGCTGACAAAGAAGGATAGCTTTTTACCCCAGGATAATGTTCCTGTATCAGCTTTTTACTTCTTTCCCAAGAACCGGCTAATTTAAATCCGGGATGCAAATCAATAAACGGCGCATGAAATATCATGCCGGACACACCATAAGAACAAAGAGCCGTATTGATAGTTTCCATCTTTTTAGTGATTTACTGAAGCGAGAGTTTGTATTTAGTTGTCCACATAAAGTTTGGATAATCAGGGCGCTCATGTTGGCCAACCCACAAAATTTATAGCAATCCCAATACGGTTCGGTTAAGGTTATTTGATGAAAATAATATAGCAGTCCTAAATCATTTGTGAAAATTTTTGTAGATTCCTCTCTCTGCGCTCTCTGCGCCTCTGCGGTTCGTTAAAACAGTAATTTTCACAACTCAGATAGGATTGCTATAGCTCCCAAAGACGTGATAAATCGCCAGATTCCAAAGACGCGATAAATCGCTGTCAGGACGAAGGACTGATTATTGTAAAGACGGCGATTTATCGCGTCTCTTGCCTTAACCGAATAGTATTGATGCCAATTACATATCTTCTAACTCAATTCCTTTGGTTTCTTTAATAAAAAAGAGAATGAAAAAGAATGAGGTAGCCGCAGCAATTGTATAGAGTCCATAGGCAGAACCTAGACCGAAATATTGCAGTATGGGAGGAAATGTTGTGGAAATGATGAAATTGGCAACCCATTGCATGGCAGCAGCAACTGAAAGTGCAGCAGCTCGAATTTTGTTATTAAACATTTCTCCCAACAGCACCCAAACTACTGGCCCCCAGGAGAAACCGAAGCAAAACACATAGAGGTTGGCTGCAATCAGAGCCATAGTACCTACGCTTCCGGTGAGAGCGGGATTCCCAGCAGCATCTACCGGAGCAGTACCAAAAATAGAAGCCATCGTCCCCAAAGTCAAGGTCATGCCAATCGACCCTAGTATGAGCAAGGGCTTGCGACCAAATTTATCTACGAAGGCGATCGCAATCAGTGTTGTAATAATATTTACGGCTCCTGTAATCACCGTGATTGTTAGGGAATCTTTTTCGGAAAACCCGACTGCCCGCCATAAAACGCTGCTGTAATAGAAGATTACATTAATACCAACGAATTGCTGGAGTACAGATAAGCCTATTCCTATCCAAACAATGGGGAGGAGTCCGCCACTTCTACCCAACAGGTCAGAAAACTTAGGCTGGCGTTCACGAAGCACTGTCTGCCGAATTTCTTCAATTTTTGGCAGCACATCACCCCCCAAAATCTTAGTCAGAACGTTAGCAGCTTCTGGCTCCCGTCCTTTGGCAACTAAGTAACGGGGGGATTCAGGAATTGTTAAAGCCACCATCCCGTAGAATATCGCTGGTGGGACTGCTGTCCAAAACATCCAGCGCCAAGCTGCAACCCCAAACAAAAACGGCAAGTCTGCTGAACCTGCTGACACAGCGATAAAGTAGTCGCTCAATAAGGCGACGAAAATTCCCACTACGATCGCTAATTGTTGCAGAGATCCTAACCTTCCCCGCAAATGGGTGGGAGAACATTCCGCAATGTAAGCTGGAGCAATGACGCTAGCAACGCCGATTCCAATCCCACCCAATAATCGCCAAAAGATAAAATCCCAGATAGTAAAGGCAAGCCCAGAGCCAATGGCACTGATAGTAAACAACACCGAAGCGACCACCATTGCCTTAACTCGACCATAACGGTCTGCAATCTGTCCGGCAAAGAAGGCTCCGACAGCAGAACCCAGCAACGCTAGGGACACTGCTAGCCCAGTCAGCCAACTACTGGTGTTAAAAGCTTTTGATAGAGATAAAACCGCGCCGTTGATTACAGCAGTATCAAAACCGAACAGAAAGCCGCCGAGGGCAGCAGCACCAGCAATCAAAACAACATATAACGTGTTGGATTTACGACGAGCAGTAGTGGAAGACATAGTTTATATATTGGGCATTGGGCATTGGGCATTGGGCATTGGGCATTGGGCATTGGGCATTGGGCATTGGGCATTGGGCATTAGTTACCGCAATGTGCAACTTATTTTTAAAACCCCACTTCCATTCCTCTCCCCCACAGGGAGAGAGGCTTTGATTCTTGCTCCCCTTCCCTTGTAGGGAAGGGGTTGGGGGTTAGGTTTGAGAGAAAGTTGCACACGGCGTTAGTTAGTTATTCTCCGCGTTTCCCCAGTACCCATCCCCTTAATTCTTCAACGTCTGGAACGTCTGCGTAAGCGGTCAATCATTACTGCCAAAATAATTACTAGTCCTTTGACGACTAGTTGCCAGAAGTAAGAGAGGTTTAACAGGGTTAAACCATTGTTGAGAATAGCAATGATTAATGCACCGAGAAGGGTGCCGCCAATGGTACCAATACCACCTGTGAAGCTGGTTCCACCAAGAATAACAGCTGCGATCGCATCTAATTCATAACCCTGACCTAATACGCCACTAGCACTATAGAGACGGCTAGCACTCATTATTCCGGCTAAACCTGCTAGTAATCCACTAATACCATAGACGAATAGCAAGACATGATTAACTTTAATCCCAGTTAATCTGGCTGCCCGCTCGTTACCACCGACGGCATATATCTGCACTCCTAAAACAGTTTGCCGCAACACAAACCAGCTAGCGATTACGGTCAGTAGCGCAATGATTACTAGGCACGGCAGAGGACCGACATAACTGTTACCTACCCAAGCAAAATTGATATCCCGGTTAATCAGCGTTGTCCCCTTGGCAACCAAAAAGGCTACACCCCGTAAGGCAGTTAGTGAACCTAACGTGACAATAAAAGGTGGCACATCTAAAAAGGTGATGAGAGCGCCATTGAGTAAGCCCAAAAACAATCCTGCAAGCAAGGCAGCAGGTACGGCCGCCCAACTTAAAGCCGGTAGTAGCGATACCAGCAGGGCAACTACGGCAGAAACAGCTAAAATTGACCCAACTGAAAGGTCAATACCTCCGGTGAGAATCACAAAGGTCATTCCGGTCGCCAGCACAATATTGATTGATGCCTGACGCAAGATATTAACGATGTTACCGCCGGTGAGGAAGTTGGGAGAAAGGAATGCAAATAAGATGCAGATAATTACTAAGATTGGCAGAATACCCGCAACTTCTAATAGAGTGCTAATTGATTTCCGGTTGCGGGATACGGGATTGTTGGCTAATTTATTGGGAGGTCTGACTGTCTGACTCATGATGCTAATACCTCCGATGCTCCAGTTGCATAGTGCATAATCTTTTCTTGGGTAATTTCTTTACCAAAACTGCCATCCAGTTCGCCTACCAATTGGCCTTCTCGCATCACTAAGACGCGATCGCTCATGCCGACAATCTCCGATAGTTCGCTGGAAACCATTAAAATAGCAACACCTTGCGCTGCCAATTCGCTCATAATTCGGTAAATTTCGCTTTTGGCACCGATATCTACGCCGCGTGTTGGCTCATCTAACATCAGGACTCTCGGCTTAATGGCTAACCAACGCGCTAGGAGTAGCTTCTGTTGATTACCACCAGAAAGATCCAGCGCTCTAATTTCCAAATTGGCTAGGCGGATATTAAAGTTTTCCACCGCGTCTGTTGACAGACGATTCACTGAACCCCAGTTAACAATTCCAACCTTTGCATCCTGCTTGAGTGTGTTGATGGCAATATTCTTCCGGGCGCTCATCTCCAGAAATAAACCTTGGTCTTTGCGGTCTTCTGGAACGTAGCCAATTCCCGCAGCAATGGCATCACTGGGCGTATTAATTTCCAGTTTTTTACCATTCAAAAATACTTCACCACTAGCTTTACGGTCTGCACCAAAAATCAGCCGCGATAGTTCTGTGCGTCCTGCACCAACCAGTCCCGCTAAACCAAGAATTTCTCCAGCATGAAGTTGAAAACTAGCCGGCTCAATCTTCTTGCGGGCGTCGCTCATATTTCTGACTTCCAGCACCACTGGGCCAGGATTCATTTGCCGTTGATGTTCATAAAAGTCTTGCATGGAGCGACCGACCATCATCTGCACCAATCGCTGTGGAGAAATTTCACTGCGGGTGAGACTACCAATATATTGACCATCACGCAGTACACTAATCCGGTCAGCTAAGGCATAGATTTCTTCCATCCGATGGCTGATGTAAATAATCGCAATGCCATCATTCCGCAGTTTGCGAATTACCTCAAATAAATGCTCAGTCTCGCGGTCAGATAGGGCTGCGGTTGGCTCATCCATCACCAAAACGCGGCTTTTGTCCTTCAGCGCTCGTGCAATTTCCACTTGTTGCTGTTCTGCGATCGACAAGGTACCAACTACAGTCTGCGCTGTAAAATTGGCTCCAAGGCTTTCCAGTACTTCCTCGGCTTCAAGTTGCATCCCTTTGCGGTCTAAAAACTGACCTCGCCGCAACTCGCTACCCATAAACATATTTTCGGTAACGGTTAAATTGGGTGCAACATTGAGTTCTTGATAAATGAGATTAATCCCTGACTTGCGTGCTGTGGCCGGATCGGTAATTTTCAGGGGTTGACCATTGATGCGAATTTCTCCTTCATCGGCAATGTAAGCCCCAGCCAGGATTTTCATCAATGTGCTTTTGCCTGCTCCGTTTTCACCCATGAGGGCGTGGACTTCTCCCGGATAAATCGTCAGATTAACATTTTGGAGCGCAGATACACCATGAAATCGTTTCGTAATCCCTTGCATTTCTAACACCGGGGTGCTAGTTGGTGCATCAGGAAATGAGGTTTCAGTAGTTGTTGTCATGGACATCTCCTGTAAAAAAAATTTAAAATTCGCAATTGTGAATTAGAAATTAATCAACTCATACCTAATCACAAAATCATGTTTTAAAAGCTGACCACTAGTTTGAAAAGAACAACTTGAGAAAATATATTTTCATACTTTGTTATTAACGTTAGTTGATGAAGACTGTCTAGGGAATTTCTGAGTACTATAAATGGGAACTCAGACTTTCCGCTAATGCACATACATAGCGGTTTTCGATTGGGTGTAATAAAGTTTTAACCTCTCTCCAAATCGATCTTTTGTCAGGGAAAAGCAAGGAACTGGATATGAGATGTCTATTAATTTAAGTGAAAACCGCCGGACATTATAGGTATGTGCAAAAACTTTACAAACGCATCAAAGGATTCAGATTAGGCATAATTTCCAATTGCAAATTCACAATTTTTATTATTTACCAGCCTTTTTCTGTACTAACATTGTCTTTTGTGATCAACTTAACTGGAATCAAAATGGTAGAACTACTTGGTTTTTTACCATTTAAGATATCATTGCCAACTTGAACTGCTTTTTGGGCCATCCCTCGCGGATTTTGAGTAGCAGTCGCCGCATATAAACCATCTTTAGCAGCGATCGCAGTTATAGCTTCTGGCGCACCATCAACCCCGACAATAAAGAAATCTTTACGTTGTGCTTGGTTAGCTGCTAGTTCTGCGCCGACTCCACTCGGATCATTGATGGCAAAAACCGCATCAATTTTCGGAAAGGTTGTCAGCAAATCAGTCATAACTCTAAGTCCTCCATCCCGACTACCCTCTGCATTCTGGTTTTTAGAGAGTATTTTGATATCGGGATATTTTGAGAATACATTCTCACAGCCACTAACTCGTTGAATCACCGAGTCCACTGGCGGTCCGTTAACTATTACTACATTGCCTTTACCTTTGAGGCGGTCAGCAATATATTTGCAACTAACTTCTCCAGCTTGGACATTATTAGTAGTAATGGTGGCATCCACACCTCCTTCAGCACCTGTATCTACGGCAATGACAATTCTACCTGCAAGTTTTGCTTTTTCAATCGCTGGCTTAATGCCACTTTTATCAGCAGCATTGACGATAATGATATCAGTATTGGCAGCAGTGAAATTTTCAATTTGATTAGCTTGTTGATTGAGGTCATAGGCACTTGAAACTACGCTAACATTGACATCCTTACCGCCAATTTTCTTCGCTTCTGCCTCAGTTGCTTGTCCCATGAGGACGAAGAAAGGATTACTTAAATCACCAACAGTGAAGGCAACTGATCGTAATTTTGTATTCCCAGTGGCAGTTTTATTCTCTGCACTTATATTGGTAGCCGGTTTTGGATCAGTGTTAGTAGCAGTGTTGCGATCGGGAGGAGTATTTGTACAGCCAACAAGACTACCACTGATAATACCTAATATGCTAGCTGCAATTACACGAACCGTAACACCAGAGGTAAACGCAATCCTTTTCATATTCATATATCTCCTAGAAGTCATTCTTCCTTACACCAAATTTGGAAACGATCTATTTAAAAAACAGGGTAAAGTATTGTAATCCTCGTGTATCAAGCCTTTTTCTGTGTGTCCTAATTACGAATTACGAATTAGTATTACCAGCCTTTGTAGCTGCTGAGGTTCTCTCTAGTAACCAACTTGACTGGAATCAGAATGTTAGGTGACTCAGGTTTTTTGCCCTGAATGATATCATTGCCAATCTGAACCGCTTTTTGAGCCATCTCTGAGGGATTTTGAGCAGCAGTTGCAGAAAATACACCATCTTTATCTTCCATTGCTTTGGTTGCATCTGGTGATCCGTCAACCCCAACAATAAAAAATTCTTTACGTCTGGCTTGTCTAGCAGCTAAATCTGCACCAACACCGCTTTGATCGTTCGTGGCAAAAACGGCATCAATTTTGGGAAAGGTTGTGAGCAAATCGCTCATCACTCTCAGTCCTCCATCCCTAGTCCCTTCGGCGTTTTGGTCTTTAGAGATGAGTTTGATATTCGGATATTTAGACAATGACTCAAGGCAGCCACTCACTCGCTGATTGATTGAGTCCATCGGAGTACCGTTGAGGATGACTACACTACCTTGACCTTTGATGCGATCGGCAATATATTGGCAACCAATCTCTCCCGCTTGGGTATTGTTGGAGCTAATCATCGCATCCACATCTGCATCAACGGCTGAATCTACTGCAATCACAATTTTACCTGCAAGTCTTGCTTGGTCAATAACTGGTTTAACTCCTTTTTTGTCAACAGCGCTGAGGATAATTAGATCAGTATTTGCAGCCGTAAAATTTTCGATTTGGTTGGTTTGTTGATTAAGGTCAAAGCCACTGGAAACCGCATTAACTCTAATATTATCTCCGATTTTCTTGGCTTCTATCTCAGCCCCCTTCTGCACTGCATTATAGAAAGGATTGCCCAAATCACCAAGAGCAACGCCGATTGTTTGCAATTTTCTATTTGGAGCATTTACCTGACTCTCTAAACTAGTGTTGGTAACAGTATTAGTAGCAATATTGTCAGTTCGAGAGCCATTTGTACAACCAACAACAGCGAAACCTAATATGCCAACGATAAGGGACATTCTCTTCATATTCATCTATTTCTAACAACGGAATTTAAATTTGAAAAAGGTCAGGAGAAGAAAGATTTGCCAAGCTATCACAATATAAGCTATGTCTGAAGTTTTCAGACATAACCTACCATTACTGCTGGTTTTGATAATTTAAATTATTCTCAAAGGTCTTATATTGTTACCTGATTTGAGTTAGTGCTGTGAATTGCCCTAAATTTAGATGTTTTGTTTCTTAAAGCAAAACTATGAACATTACGCTGCATCAAAAAATCACATTTTATTTGTGAAACTACATTTGGAATTGCCAGCGCTAAAAATAGCGTTTAAGTAAAATTATTAGAACCTAATGTTATCAAGGTTGCGAATTTGTATTTGGTTTTACATTAATTTTAGTTTAACCTGCATTATTCCAAATATGAGCGCCGTTTATCGAACTTTACAAAGTCAAGAAAACTGTTCCATCTTTATCTAGTTTAAACTTTTTGTTTGTCCTGGAGCATTTGCGAAAATTAAGTAGTTTTCAGCTTAAATAGAGTTTAAAAAACTTAATATATTTCACTTAAGTTTAATTGAGAAAACTTAATACTCTAGGAGGGGAATGGTTTCTTTGAAATCTATTAGCGGAGATTTATAATTTTAAAGTTGTGGGTAAATATTTAGCCACTAAATCTTCATAGTAAGGCTTTAATTTTTGCCAATCAGGAGGATTAGGGTTCTTTGAATATAGATCGTAGGGATTGAATAACTTCACCCATTGAAACATTTCTTTATCGTGTTTATCCATCAAATGCTCGTAAGCATTTTCTCGATGTTGAGGATAAAATGAGTGATAGCGGAGGATATACAATGCAGATTCGGGCAAATAGTTTTTCATCATGTAATATACATACTCATCATGCCCCCATGACATCTGTACATTACTCAAGCCACAATTCGGCTCGTACACACCATATACAGAATTATATATAGGGTTATTGTAATCAGGATTTTCTTTAAAAAATTCCGAGAAAACAATTTTATCAGAAAATGCACAACCCACAGGATAAGTATCGCCTACTGTTGCCCATTGGGGTTCACCAAATAAGCAAAGTACCTTCCCCATATCGTGAAACAAACCAGTAAGTACCATCCAGTCTGGGTGGCCATCGGCGCGAATAGCTTCTGATGTTTGCAATAGGTGCTGTAACTGATCTAAGTCTGTATCAGGATCGGAATCATCAACCAATTGATTCAAAAATTCCAATGCATCCCAGACAGACATTTCTTTCTTATCCAACTTCAGAAAGTATTCTTTTTTCTCTAATACAAAATCATAGGTTTGATTGATATGATTTAACCGATAGAATTCTTTCACCGTGTCTCTAGTAGGCGCTTCGTAATTCCTGTACTCTTCGGTGGTTTTACCTTCTTTAACTATGCTGTGCGGATCGGGATAGCGATTAAGTAAGTCTTCTTCCCATTCTTCTAGCGAATGTAAAGGATTGTTTTGAGTTTGAGCAATGGCATTATTTAGAGTTTGAGACATATCTTTTGACTTGTCGATATTGATTTGTTAAATGGTACTTTCCCTCTATGCACAGGTGTGCAAAAACTCTATTGAACTTATCTTTGCACACCTGTGCATGAACGTGTGTTAAGTTTCATTTCGTCTTTGAGGTTTTCGTAGAGACGTGATTAATCTTAATCTTACGGTTGTCACCAATAAGCTAAATTCCCAAAGCCGTTCTAATGTTTTGGACAATTATCTGGGGTGGCTGTGCAATATCCATAGATATGGTATCCAATGGTTCTTCAAGAGTATTAAACTGACTGTTGAGGAGTTTTTCGCTCATGTAATGATTACTACGCTCTTTCAACCGCATTTGAATCAACTCATAAGACCCTTTGAGGTAAACTAGCTTGATGCGATGATCGCTATCAAATACCAGAAATTGCCGATAGCTATCTTTTAAAGCCGAACACGCCAGCACCACATTTTGATTTTCTTCTAGCCAGTGTTTAATAGCTGTTTGCAAATCTTGCAACCAAGGCATCCTGTCAGCTTCACTCAGAGGAATACCGCGCCGCATTTTCTCAATATTCTCTGGCGAGTGGAAAGTATCAGCGTCGCTAAACTCCCAGTCTAAGGAATCTGCTAGCAGTTTTCCTATCGTAGTTTTGCCAGAACCAGATACACCCATGAGGATAATTATCATTTTTTTCTTAAGAAAAGTTAAGTTATTGAAACGAAGATAGAATTCAGGACTCCTAAGTAGGTGGGTTCCATGCAAAATGTGAGTTGTATTAAATCTCTTGACAAATAACGATTATTTTCTATAATACATATTAATGCACAGGTGTGCATCAAGTAGTAGGCGTAATTAAATATAAGATCAAACCTCACCCTCAATCCCTCTCCTTATTAAGGAGAGGGAAGCCGGAGGCAGGGTGAGGTTTTATATTTAATTTGACCCACTTACTTAATATAAAAGAATGAAAATGGAAAATGAATAAACGAAGAATTTCAATTGAAGATATTGCTCAAAGAGCAGGTGTTTCTCATTCTACAGTTTCACGCGCTTTGCGAGATAACGCTCTAATTAGCCCGAAAGTGCGAGAAGAAATTAAGCAACTGGCGCGGGAGATGAACTATGTACCGAATGCTATTGCTCAAAGCTTGCAAAATAAACGCACCAATACCATTGGTGTAGTAGTAACTTCCATTGCAGATCCCTTTTTTGCTGAGGTTGTAGAGGGAATCGAGAAGATAGCCAGACCAGCAGGCTTGAGTGTTTTGTTAAGTGCTTCACACCGAGATTTTGAGCAGGAAATAGCAGCTATTGATACTTTTCATCGCCGGAGAGTAGACGGGATATTAGTAGCCGACTCACGAATTAGTAAACAGCATACCAAACAACTAACGCAAATTGCTGTGCCCACAGTTCTGATTAATAGCCAGACCGAAGATCAATCCGAAATATTTCATTCAGTGGCAATAGACGATCGCTTAGGTGCTAAATTAGCCGTAGAGCATCTAATAAGTCTGGGACACACCGCTATTGGTTATCTGGGTGTAGGCGATCGCAGCAGGTCGAATCAGCAGCGCCTAGAAGGATATCGAATGGCTCTGGCTGAAGCTGGTTTCCCACAAAATACTGATTGGATCGCAATTAGTGACGAATATGATACCAGAATCAGCGATGTTGCTACCGGACAAAATATGCTTGCTAAACTATTGACTGCTGAAGTGACAGGCATATTTTGTTACAACGATATGGTGGCGGTTGGCGCTCTGTTAGCCTGCCAAGAATTAGGTATTTTAGTACCGCGAAGTTTAAGTCTCGTCGGATTTGATGGTATTGCTTTAGGCTGTTATGTAACGCCAGCACTGACCACAGTCAGCCAGCCAATGTTAGAAATTGGTGGCTATGCCATGCAAATGTTACTAGATTTATTAGAAGAAAAAACTGTAGAAAACCGCGTTTTATCTCCTTTTTTAGTACAGCGTGGTAGTAGTGCAGCATTAAGTAAGTAATCTTAAAATGTACGAGGTTTATCTGCGTCTGGGCGTGAGGCAAATTCATATTTTCACTCAGCACAACTAAAAATTTTAACCAAACAAAAATTATGTTAACCAAAAAACCTACTTTATCTCCCGATCGCTGCTTTTCTCCAGAACCAGTTCAAAGACGACTAGCCCATCAATTTTTTGACAGCATATCTGCGCTACCCTTGGTCTGCCCACACGGTCACGTAGATCCAGCCTTATTAGCTAATCCAGCAGCCCGTTTTGGTTCACCGACCGAATTATTTATTATCCCTGACCACTACCTTTTGCGGATGCTCTATAGTCGGGGCGTACCTCTGCAAGCTTTGGGCATACCTACCAGTGATGGTTCACCGCCAGAAACTGACCACCGCAAAATCTGGCAATTGTTCGCCGAACATTTTTATCTATTCCAGGGTACTCCGTCCGGGTTGTGGCTGAAAGAGGAACTAACTAACGTCTTTGGCGTAGATGAACCTTTAAACTCTCACAATGCTGGACATATCTATGATCACCTGGAAGGTCTGTTAGCTTTGCCTGAGTTCTCCCCTCGTGCTTTATTCAAACGCTTTAACATCGAAGTGCTTTGTACTACCGATGCAGCCAGTGATAGCCTAGAGAATCAGCGATCGCTCCACGAAGAAGGTTTTACTCAAATCAGACCAACTTTTCGACCAGATGCAGTAGTTAACTTGGATGCTCCTGGTTGGCGCGAAAATCTTACCAAATTGGAAAGCGCTGTTGGTAGAGAAATTAATACTTACGCTGCTTTTGTGCAAGCTTTAGAAGAACGTCGAGCTTTCTTTAAAAAAATGGGTGCGACAGCTACCGATCAAGGTGCAGCTACACCTTATACCACCCGCCTTTCCGACCAAGAAGCAGAAGCTATCTTTGCTAGAGCATTAACCGGCAAGCTCAATCCAGGAGATGTAGAACATTTTACGGGTAATATGTTCATAGAAATGGCTCGGATGAGTGTGGAAGATGGCTTAGTGATGCAAATGCATTGTGGTGTGATGCGTAACCATAACGCCGCTTTATTTGAGAGATTTGGATCTGATAAAGGTGCTGATATTCCGCTAAAAATAGAATGGACTCAAAATCTGCGCCCATTGTTATCAGCTTACGGAAATGACAAGCGCTTTAGCTTAATTCTTTTTGGCATGGATGAAAGCACCCTGAGCCGAGAATTGGCTCCCTTAGCCGGTCATTATCCCACCATACTGCTCGGGCCGCCTTGGTGGTTTCACGACAGCGTAAATGGCATGGAGCGCTACTTCAATCAGGTAATGGAAACTGCCGGACTTTATAATACTGCCGGGTTTAATGATGATACCCGCGCTTTCGTATCTATTCCCGCTCGTCACAATGTCTGGCGGCGAGTAGCTTGTAACTGGTTAGCCGGATTGGTAACACGGGGACTGCTAGAAGAAGAAGAAGCCTACAACATGGCCCGCGCTTTAGCCTACGACCTCGCAAAAGTTGCTTACAAACTAAACTAATACCAATTCTCCCAAATCAAGCCATTAGATTACCCCTTTCAACGTCACTCATAAAATCTCTTTTTCCTCCCTCCATCTAGAAATTCTCCGCGTACCTTTGCGCTTCCCTCTGCGCTACTTTGCGTTTAAATTTCACCCCTCAATTCGCTCCCAGATTAAATATAGGGGTTCTCAGTTGAGTAGGTACTGAACCCCACCCCCAACCCCCTCCCCGCAAGCGATGAGGGGGCTATGATGTAACTCATTTGATTAGGAAAAGCTATAGGATTACTATTTGATTTTTGAACAAAATTAGGTATTGTAGAGTGTGTTAGAACGGAGTTCGTAACGCACCATTATCGAGGGTTTGGTGCCGTACTCTCCCCTAACACACCCTACGTGTATTTCAAAAATCAAATACTAGTCCTATATATTGACATTTTTAATTATAAATTGAACTAAGCAGGAGAATCATCAATGCCAGACTGCATTTTAAATAAACTTTTTAGCCTCAAAGAGCAGGTAGTAGTAGTCACAGGCGGTTCTGGTGTGCTTGGTGCGGCTATGGCAAAGGGTTTGTCCCTTGCTGGAGCGCGAGTCGCCGTTTTGGGTCGCAATGAAGCACGGGCGGGTGCGGTAATGGCTGAAATTACCGCTAACGGTGGAGAAAGCATAGCTGTGCTGGCAGATGTTAGCGATCGCTCCCAATTAGAAATAGCCAGGGATGAAATTATACAGCATTGGGGACAAATAGACATCCTAGTAAACATGGCCGGTGGTAATATTTCGGCTGCCACAATTACCCCTGATGCGACTATTTTTGATCTGCCACACGCAGCTTTTGAGGAAGTAGTTAGCCTAAACTTACTCGGTACTCTACTCCCCAGCCAAGTTTTTGGTCAAGCAATGGTCGAAAAAAAACAGCCCCACGGTTGTATTGTGAATATCTCTTCCATGTCTGCCATTCGGGTGATTAGCCGTGTGGTTGGCTACTCAGCTGCGAAAGCCGGGATAGATAACTTTACTCGCTGGCTAGCCGTAGAACTCGCCCAAAAGTATGGCGATGGAATGCGAGTAAATGCGATCGCGCCAGGTTTTTTTATTGGAGAGCAAAATCGAGATTTACTCCTAAATTCAGATGGAAGCTTGACTATACGCGGACAAAAAATTATTGACCATACCCCCGCCGGACGTTTCGGAAAACCGGATGAATTACTCAGCACCTTAATTTGGTTATGCAGTTCTGGTTCTAGTTTTGTCAACGGGGTAGTGGTGCCGGTAGACGGTGGATTTAGTATCTACAGTGGAGTTTAAAAATGTATTCACTAGCTGTAACAAACGGGACACTTTCAGACAAGCAAGTTTCCGAACTAGTGCATCAAGCTTTGGCAGACCCTAAGTTAGATGGACAGCGTATCTTAATATTAATTCCAGATGGCACCCGCACTGCTCCCATACCTCAAATGTTTCGATTGCTTCATAATGAGTTGAGTAAGAGGGTTGCGGCTCTGGATTTTTTGATCGCTCTGGGTACACATAATCCCATGAGTGAGGAACAAATCAATCACTTGGTAGGAGTGACACCAGAGGAGCGAGAAACAACTTTTAAAAAAGTTCGCATCTTTAACCACCTTTGGAATCAGCCGGATACCTTTATTTCTTGTGGAGTGATTTCGGCAGATGAGATAGGAAAGATCAGCCGGGGAATGCTACATCAAGCAGTTGAAGTCCGTGTTAACAAGCTTGTAACAGAATACGATCTAATAATAATTTGCGGACCAGTCTTTCCCCACGAAGTTGTCGGTTTCTCTGGTGGAAATAAATACTTTTTTCCCGGTATTGGTGGTCAGGAAGTAATTGATATATCACACTGGTTAGGTGCTTTAATCACCTGTTACGAAATCATTGGTACACCGGGAATAACACCAGTTCGACGCTTGATTAACCGAGCCGCTAACCTGATTTATACCCCGAAGCTTTGCCTAGCGATGGTAGTCGCACCAAAAACGAATCAGCTAGCTGGACTATATATAGATAAACCAGAGTCAGCCTGGGAAAGTGCTGCAAAATTATCGGCCAAACTGCATATTAAATATGTCGATCAGCCATTTAAACAAGTGCTTTCAGTAATGCCTCAAATGTATGACGACATTTGGACAGCAGCTAAAGGAATGTACAAGCTAGAGCCAGTAGTGGCCGACGGAGGTGAAGTAATTATATATGCTCCTCACATTACCGAGTTTAGCTATACACACGGCGAAATTCTAGCCCAAATTGGCTATCATGTCCGGGATTACTTCCTCAAACAGTGGGATAAATTCCAAGCGTATCCCGGTGGAGTGCTAGCTCATAGTACTCACTTAAAAGGTATGGGTACTTTTGATCCTATAAAAGGGGAACAAGCGCGGATTCGCGTCACTTTAGCTACTGGTATTTCTGCTGAACGCTGTGCTGCTCATAACTTAAACTATCGTGATCCGGCTACCATTCGACCCACTGAATGGGCTAATCGTGAGGATGAAAGTATCTTGCTTGTGCCAAAGGCGGGCGAGATACTATATCGTGTTAAAGCCAGTTACCAACTAAAACATAAGGTGCCCAGTAACCAGGACGACTGTAATTAGGATAATCTTTTAACAACTTTACTTGGGCACGACGCAAGGCCTCAGCTTTTGTCACCTTAGTTTTAACTAACTCACGATAAAATTCACCAATTAAGATAGCAGTAGATTTATCACTGATATACCACAGTGAAGCTAAGGTACTACGGGCACCAGCTTTCACGGATGCTCCTGCTAGCCCTAGCGTGGCGCGATTGTCACCAGCAGCAGTTTCGCAAGCACTCAAAACCAGCAATTCCAAGGCTTCTGAGCGAGTTTCATCCCGACGGCGCAGCAGGCTATCAAATTGCGTGACGTTAATTGGACCATCAGCAGCAAGTATAAAAGTATTCTCAGCATTGGAGCTAAATTGACCGTGAGTTGCCAGATGTAACACATTAAATGGCACAGTATTGACCTTATTCTCTAGGTTTTTGCTGTTGAAGTCCCGATCTAGTAACTCCGTAGTAGACGCGATCGCTTGAGAAATAGAGTTAAATTCTGCTTTAATTTCTGGTAACGGTGGAAATTGCTGTTGAAAGCCTTGTGGTGGTTGCACTAACCCGGCAGCTAGGACGTTGAGTTTTGTTTCTGTCAAGGGTTTGGGTGCGAGTAACTGGAGTCCTAAGCTGAGTGCTACAGCATATTTTTCTACCAAATATTGCTGACCGTCATACAGTATAGCCATTGGCACGTTTCGCAATGTTCCATCCAGTACAAATACAAGGGTTTTGACTCCACTTTCTTTTAAATCTGACTCAATTTCTTTGATTAACCACCCATAGACTTCTTGTGACAGCGCCTGCACTTCCTCAGTCCTATCAGGTTCTAAAAGATACTCTCTGAGTTTTATTAGAGTCGCTTCTACTTCTTTCTGGGACTTTTTGACTGTATAATTACGCAGTGGCTTATTAGGAATTTTGACAATCACTTGAAGTTCAGAAGGCAGAATAATTGGATAAATGATTGCGGCTGTGGGATTATCTTTATCTACCACTGTGTCAAGCAAAACAGTTTTGGCATTAATGCAAGCTTCCCGGAAAAAGTTGTCTAATTCCGCCAGTTGCAATGCTTCAATCCTCTGTCTAGCTTTGTCTAGGTTTGCTTCGCTCGGATGAGTTTGCTGAGACTGCAACAGTAATTCTACTGACTCTCGATATACAGGTTCTACACTTTCTTTAAAGGAAAACTGGACATCTCGATTCACAACAACTAAGTCACTACGGAGAGTCTGCAACTCACTGACCGCAGTATCATAGGCAGCAATAGCGCCCTTAATCTCTCCTTGCTGTTTTAACAAGCGTCCCAACTGCCAATACCAACGATAAGCGATATCTGGGGCGTTGATTGTTTGGGCTATGATCAGTGCGCGTTGAGTGAGATTCTGAGCAATTGACCATTGTTTAGTTTGCTCGTATACACTGCCCAAAGTCCCAAGGGCAAAGCTCTCGGCTCGCGGATCTGCCAAATATTCAGCTTGTTGCAAAGCGATCGCGCAGATTTGAGCGATTGCTTGGGGTGGAGTCCCGAATTTCATCAAGCTTTGAGCTAGATTAATCCGGGCATAGATAGTTCTTACAGAAGGAGGTAGTTCTGCTAGTTGAGTTTGGATTTGTGGTAATAGTGTCTGCACGGCTGCTGTTTGTCCCGTGTTCACTAGCAAACTCAACTGATTAATTTCAGCCTGGACTTTGGTAATCGAGTTAGGAGCGATCGCAGCAGCTTGCTGATAGAATTCTATTGCCCCTTTAAAATCTTGCTCTACTTGTGCTGTGTTGCCTAAACTGAACAAAGCAGCGCTCACATCCTGGGGAGAATCCAATTTTTGGGCAATTTCCAAACTTTGCTGTAATACCTGACGGGATTGTTTCAAATCTCCGGCTAATTGCAGAGCATCACCGAAAGACCGTAATTGTACTGCTTTGGTGACTGAGTTAGGTTGTAATTGTAACTGCTGTTGCAATTGAGTCAAGATTGTCAAACCGCGACGATAAAACCCCAAAACTTGCCATGCTTGTGCTTGGTTGATGCGATCGCGGGTAATGCCATTGCGATCGCCTAATTTCTTATAGATTACTTCTGCACGTTGCCAGGTATTAAGTGCCTGTTCAGCTTGTCCTAAGTCTAGTTGAATACTGCCTTGAATATCTAGAATTGGAGCCAGAACCTGAAGATTTTGGGCAGTAGAAGATTTTTCGAGCAACTTCAAGCTATCTCTAATTGCCTGTTGCGCTTGTGTCAAATTACCCAGTTTTTGATCTGCCAATGCCAAATTACTTAATGCCACAGCTTGCCGCAATTCATTGCCTTGGCTGCCATAACTTTTAACTGCTTGTTGCAAAACTTTAACCGCTTCTGCAAACTTTCCTGTCTCATATAGCACTTTACCCTGTTGCAACAAGTCTGGTGTTTGTGCAGTCGGATTTTGGATTGACACTCCAACAGAAGCGATATGTTGTGGAGAGCATCTCAGTTTTGCAAACATACCAGATGAGAAACAAGATTCCTGCTCCCTCTCCTTGGTAAGGAGAGGGTTGGGGTGAGGTTTGACAAGGCTTTTTACGAAAGTGAAATGATCCCTATGTTGTGTCTTTATAGTTGCAGCAACCGGAAAAGCAATAACGCACAAAAAAGCTGTCACCAGAACCAAGAGAATGAAAACAGGCAACTCATGGATTTTAAAAAGACGAATCAACCATCTGTTACATCCGTTACATATCTGTTGCCACTGATTGTTTTTACAATTCTTGGGTTTCATGGGAATTCCTCCCCATACTCTTGGGGTAACGAATTATTGATTACAGGAAATGGCAGAGGGAATAGAAGAACTTTGCCCAGATTCAGCCACAAGGATAATATCACCGTTAGCATCGACAATCCATCCTTGAGCCTCCACAATTTGATTAATAGATTTGGTAACAGATGTAGTAGGTTTTTTATCTGTGATTCTGGGTATTGCTTGTGGGGGCAAATCTACCCAACCTGTAATCACTGCTCGTCCTCGCAACGGTTCATTAGGACTTTGGGGTAATCCACCGCGTCCTGTAGCGATAAAACGACTAGCGGTTTGTCCTCTTTTGGGTGTGCAACCTTGGGCGATTTGTTGGGATGCATCTACGAGGTTAGAGGGTAGTTGAATTAAGCCGTGACTAGGGTCTACATCAAGGGTTTTAATGGTTAATGTACCACTCACTCCCAATTGGGAACTCGCTGTAATGTCGCTCTTTTCGGTTGGGCTTTTTTGCGGGACATACCGAAAAGTCCGTCTGATGTAATGTCAATTCTACCACCAGTTCCAGCGATCGCAATATCACTGCAAGCGTTTTCTTGTTAGACGCAATCAAAGCCGCACTTGGCAAACCAACAACTAGCACACCCACTGATGCACCGTCTCTAGAGTCTATTCTGGCGGAGATAGACAAGATTTTAGACAGTAAGTTAGACGAACGCCTGGGGGAGTTGAACGGCGGTTGCTAGAACAATTTAGACAAGAGGATAGACAGCAACCGCCAGAAGAATTAATCGAAATTAGACCAGAGGATAGACAAGAAACTAGACCGCCAGATTATCAGGCAGTGCGGGATCGTGTTTTAAAAACTTTCACTACAGGGCGTGGGAGAATCGCCAGCACCTCACCTCAATATAAAAGTGCAGCCAAGGCGTTAGACAGATTTATTGCTGAAATAGAAGTTGTCACGCAATCGCAAAAATTGAAAGAACATATTGAAGAGGCAGTCCCAGAAGCTGAAATATCCCCAGCCGTTGAACCACCAAAAGAAAATAGCGAAACTTCCAAAAAGCGTGGTCGCCCAAAAAAACAGAGCGCTGATAATGGGGGTAAATGAGTAATCGTACAGAAAGTTACGCGCTTGGCATCGCGCTCACTACCCCTGCCGCAATCCCCTACGAATTTATCCTCAAAGATGTATTGACAAAATTCACTTATTTTTAACTGGTGACAATTGGGGGATGTGTGGGGATATGTTTCTATTGAGTGCATAAATCAGAAAAGGCATCGTACTAAACAATATGGGATGAATAAATCCCTAGCATTGGATATTGTATTTAATTGGAGTATCACGTATGAATTCTCAACACTCGCAATTTAGTTCAGACAATAAAACAGATTTAGAAGCTCTAGGTTTACTCAAAGAGTTAGATAATGAAACCTCTCAAGTTATTAGCGGTGGAGCCTCATTGACCCCACAACTCGCAGCCAATCCAACAATCATACCCAATCCGACCTTACCCCCGACGACAAATCAACTTGACATATACAATGGAACTTCTTCTCCGCTCTCTTTTGATGTAAACTTTGGTAGTACAATTTCGCAAAATCTTCAACTTAAACCCGGTAATGCAATAGACTTTTCAGACCCAGCAGCAACAGCTGATGTTAGGTTTGATGGAGATTTGAGCAAAGCTGGTATTCAACTAAATAAAACTACCGTCAACGCTCCTGGAAATTATGCTTTTGTCTTAGATCCCACTGGGATACTAAATCTCGTCTAATGCAACGCTTCTTAGTTGCAAATATGTTTTAAAATACTAGTCTGCCATGATTTGTTCTATGAAAAAATTATGGCAGACAGCATGAAAACAAGAAATTGCAGCAGTGCTTATAATAGCTTAATTTGTACATTGAGAATTGCCAAAAATATTGATTGAGAGAACGCTTATCCAGTAAGGGTTACAGCTAAGTTGTCAAAAGTGGGCTTAATTATTAGGTAAATTCAATTATCAAACGAGGTAATGAAAAGTTTGGTTTTTTACCATGCCCAAAGTATTTTTTCTACTGACAGGATACCGTTGAGTGGGCTTTCTTAGTTTTCAGACATCTTGTTAGATAAAAACATCAACAGGTTTCAAACATCATTTAAGCAAGGAGATAAGATGGCTAACACAAATAATCTCACAGTAGTGAGTGGGCAGGTTCCTGCGATCGTCGATCCCCTGACTGGTAGCACTAATCCAAACACTGCTCAGATATTGAAAGTTACTGGTCAAGGAGAAGTCACCGTTCCCACTACTTTAACTGAGGTGCAATTGGGGATTCAAGTAGACGGAAAAACCTCAACCGAAGTTCAACAAAAAACTGCTCAACGTTCAACAGCAGTAGTTGATGCGCTGCAAAAGCTTGGGGCGCAAGAACTTCAAACTACATCTATTCAACTAAATCCCGTCTATAATGATAGCCAAATCCTAACTGGCTTTACAGAACTCAACACACTTCAGTTTGAGTTACCAACAGCTCGAGCTGGGGCAGCAATTGACACAGCTATCCAAGCAGGAGCGAATTTAATACAGAATATAAGCTTCACTGCCTCAGACCAAGCATTGCAGCAGGCACGTTTGCAGGTTCTAAGCGAAGCGGTTAAAGATGCCCAAGCTCAGGCTCAGGCTGTTTTTAGTACCTTGAAGTTAACCTCCGGAAAGATTATTGACATTAATATTAACTCGGCTGACAATCCTAGCCCATCTCCTTTGCTGTTTAATCCAACAAATAACGCTGTTGCAAAGATTCCTACAACTCCTATAATTGGTAGTCCTCAGACGATAGAAGGTAGTGTTTCTCTAGATATCGGTTATTCTCCAAATTCAGCAGCTACTCTCGCTTCGGCTACTGATAATCTCACAGTAGTGAGTGGGCAGGCTCCTGCGAACGTCGATCCCCTGACTGGTAGCACTAATCCAAACACTGCTCAGATATTAAAAGTTACTGGTCAAGGAGAAGTCACCGTTCCCACTACTTTAACTGAGGTGCAATTGGGGATTCAAGTAGACGGAAAAACCGCAACCGAAGTTCAACAAAAAACTGCTCAACGTTCAACAGCAGTAGTTGATGCGCTGCAAAAGCTTGGGGCGCAAGAACTTCAAACTACATCTATTCAACTAAATCCCGTCTATAATGATAGCCAAATCCTAACTGGCTTTACAGAACTCAACACACTTCAGTTTGAGTTACCAACAGCTCGAGCTGGGGCAGCAATTGACACAGCTATCCAAGCAGGAGCGAATTTAATACAGAATATAAGCTTCACTGCCTCAGACCAAGCATTGCAGCAGGCACGTTTGCAGGTTCTAAGCGAAGCGGTTAAAGATGCCCAAGCTCAGGCTCAGGCTGTTTTTAGTACCTTGAAGTTAACCTCCGGAAAGATTATTGACATTAATATTAACTCGGCTGACAATCCTAGCCCATCTCCTTTGCTGTTTAATGCAACAAATAACGCTTTTGCAACAGGTACTAGAACTCCTTTAATTGGTGGCACTCAGACGATAGAAGGTAGTGTTTCTTTAGATATAGCTTATTCTCCAAATTCAGCAGGTACTCTCCGATCTAGCTCTTAATGGATTGCAGCGATCTGCTTAATCAGGACTTACGCAACTGTCACAAGCCTGACTTTTCACGGTATCTGGAAACCTCACTTCTATTTCTCTCTCCTAAGATGAGAGAGACTTTGAATTTTCCCCCTTAGAGCGTCGGGAAGGGGGTTAGGTGTTTCGTGGTTTTTCCACATAACGTGAAAAGTCAGATGGACAAAATTAAAAATATTTTGAGTATTTTAACTGATTGACAAAAGGTATTTTATCTTAAACTCTCACAGATGCCCAACCTACGATCACCAAAAGTGTATATGACCCTACATTATAGCAACCGCCAAGGCGGTTGCTATAAAACCTGGGGTGAGAGGAATATTGTTTAATTTGGACAGTTTCATCGCACAAGGCGCAATCAAGCTAAAACCATTACTAGATAAGGTTTACAGCCTATTTGCAGCTAATGTGGTTTCAAAATTATGTTTGCGGTTCGTTTGCAAATAATGTGGTTTCATTTGCAATTATTGTGGTTTTGAGACCCCCTTTATTTGCAGTTAATGTAGTTTCAAAAATGCCTTGTTTGCGGTTTGAAGCGTTTATGTTTGCAGTTCGCTACACTTAGAGTAACGAATTATTGACTACAGGAAATGGCAGAGGGAATAGAAGAACTTTGCCCAGATTCAGCCACAAGGATAATATCACCGTTAGCATCAACAATCCATCCTTGAGCCTCCACAATCTGATTAGTAGATTTGGTAACAGATGTAGTAGATAATTTCTCCGTGACTCTGGGTGTTGCTTGTGGGGGCAAATCTACCCAACCTGTAATCACTGCTCGTCCTCGCAACGGTTCATTAGGACTTTGGGGTAATCCACCGCGTCCTGTAGCGATAAAGTGACTGGCGGTTTGTCCTCTTTTGGGAGTGCAACCTTGGGCGATTTGTTGGGATGCATCTACGAGGTTAGAGGGTAGTTGAATTAAGCCGCGAGAAGGGTCTACATCAGGGGTGTTAATGGTTACTGTACCACTCACTCCCAATTGGGAACTCGCTGTAATGTCGCTCTTTTCGGTTGGGCTTTTTTGCGGGACAATACCGAAAAGCCCGTCTGATTTAATGTCAACTCTACCACCTTTACCAGTGAAGGCGTTAGCCCTAATATCGCTATTTTCTTTGGGAACTGCAACGAGAAATCTTGAGTTGATTTTGATGTTACCGCCATCGCCACCTTTTTCGGCTGTACCTGCATTGGTGGAGATTTGACTGTTGCGACGGAGTAAGAGTAAGTCACTATTGAGGTTGATATCACCACCGTTACCAGATGCAGATTCGGCGTTGAGTTTACCTTGGTTGTCTAAGGTAATGTTAGGTGAGTTGATTTCGATGTCGCCTGTGATTCCTGAGCCTGTGGAACTGACAAATAAGCCACTGTTAGCGCCGATATTTACTACGTTGTCAGGAAAGTTAGTAATGCGATCGCTGTAACTAGGGTCAATACCGCTAATTATTAGCTTATTGTCAGCGTTGACAGTAATTTTACCTGCACGTCCATTGCTTGAGGTAGTGGTGGTGAGTTGTCCGCCGTTGAGTGCTTCAAAGACATTTGCATTTACCGTAATATCGCCACCCTTTTGATTATTTCTAGTGCGTGCATCTAGTAAAGCGCCGTCTGATAGGCGAAAGATATTGGTGTTTACGCTAATATCGCCACCAATGCCAGTGGAAGTAGAATTAGTAAATGTGAATAAAGCACTAGAAAATCCACTCTCTTGACTAGTTCCAGAAACAGTTATCGCATCTTTTGCATTGATGCGAATATTCCCAGCATTCCCCACTCCAGAAGTTGAGGCAGAAAGTTGAGCGCCATCACTTAGAGAGAAGTCACCAGAATCGATAAAAATGTTACCCCCATTCCCAACAGTCCCCGTTTCCACACTGCTGAGAATCCCACTGAGAAAACCGTTTTTTTCCCCAGCAATATCAACAGCACCTGTTACCAAAACATTGACATTGCCTGCATCCCCTCTTCCTGCTGGTTGGGTAGCAGATGCTCCACGAGTAATGGTTAGCAGTTGAGCGCCATCAGTGAGTGACAGTGTTGTTGCATTGATGTGGATATTGCCTCCTTTTCCTACGCCTCCTGCTTCTACTGCACTGAGGATGGCAGTTGGTTGATTTGCAAGAGAAACAGCATTTTTTGCACCTACTGTCACATTCCCCGCATTCCCCACTCCTGAAGTTGAGGCAGAAAGTTGAGCGCCGTCTCGTAATGAGAAGTCACCAGAATCGAGAAAAATGTTACCCCCATTCCCAACTGTTGCTGTGTCCACATTGCTGAAAATCCCACTGGAAATATGGTTTTTCTCCCCAGCAATATCAACAGCACCTGTTACCAAAACATTGACATTCCCCGCATCCCCCCGTCCTGCTGGTTGGGTAGCAGATGCTCCACGAGTAATGGTTAGCAGTTGAGCGCCATCAGTGAGTGACAGTGTTGTTGCATTGATATCGATATTCCCTCCTTTACCTACGCCTCCTGCTTCCACTGTGCTTAAAATGTAAGCGTTACCTGCAAGGTCAATAGCATTTTTTGCACCCACTGTCACATTCCCTGCATTCCCCACTCCTGAAGTTGAGGCTGCAAGTTGAGCGCCGTCTGCTAATAAGAAGTCACCAGAATCGATAAAAATGTTACCCCCATTCCCAACAGTCCCTGTTCCCACATTGCTGAGAATCGCACTGGAAATATGGTTTTTCTCCCCAGCAATATCAACAGCACCTGTTACCAAAACATTGACATTCCCCGCATCCCCCCGTCCTGCTGGTTGGGTAGCAGATGCTCCACGAGTAATGGTTAGCAGTTGAGCGCCATCAGTAAGTGACAGTGTTGTTGCATTGATGTCGATATTGCCTCCTTTACCTACGCCTCCTGCTTCTACGGTGCTTAAAATGTTCCCATTTGCAAGGTCAACAGCATTTTTTGCACCTACTGTCACATTCCCCGCATTCCCCACTCCTGAAGTTGAGGCTTCAAGTTGAGCGCCGTCAGTGAGTGAGAAGTCACCAGAAGCGATAAAAATGTTACCCCCATTCCCAACAGTCTCCGTTCCCACATTGCTGAAAATCCCACTGGAAATATGGTTTTTCTTCCCAGCAATATCAACAGCACCTGTTACCAAAACATTGACATTCCCCGCATCCCCCCGTCCTGCTGGTTGGGTAGCAGATGCTCCACGAGTAATGGTTAGCAGTTGAGCGCCATCAGTGAGTGACAGTGTTGTAGCATTGATGTCGATATTGCCTCCTTTACCAACGCCTCCTGCTTCCACGGTGCTTAAAATGTTCCCATTTGCAAGGTCAACAGCATTTTTTGCACCTACTGTCACATTCCCTGCATTCCCCACTCCTGAAGTTGAGGCAGAAAGTTGAGCGCCATCAGTGAGTGAGAAGTCACCAGAAGCGATAAAAATGTTACCCCCATTCCCAACAGTCCCCGTTTGCACACTGCTGAGAATCCCACTAGAAAAAGAAAACCCACTAGAAAAAGAAAAATCGTTTTTCTCCCCAGCAATATCAACAGCACCTGTTACCTTAAGATAGACATTGCCTGCATCCCCCCGTCCTGCTGGTTGAGTGGCAGATGCACCACGAGTAATGGTTTGCAGTTGAGCGTCATCAGTGAGTGAGAGTGTTGTTGCATTGATATGGATATTGCCTCCTTTACCTACGCCTCCTGCTTCTACAGTGCTGAAAATGTTCCCATTTGCAAGGTCAACAGCATTTTTTGCACCTACTGTCACATTCCCTGCATTCCCCACTCCTGAAGTTGAGGCTTCAAGTTGAGCGCTATCAGTGAGTGAGAAGTCACCAGAATCGATAAAAATGTTACCCCCATTCCCAACAGTCCCCGTTTGCACACTGCTGAGAATCCCACTAGAAAAAGAAAAATCGTTTTTCTCCCCAGCAATATCAACAGCACCTGTTACCTTAAGATTGACATTGCCTGCATTCCCCCGTCCTGCTGGTTGAGTGGCAGATGCACCACGAGTAATGGTTTGCAGTTGAGCGTCATCAGTGAGTGACAGTGTTGTTGCATTGATGTGGATATTGCCACCCTTACCTACACCTCCTGCTTCTACAGTGCTAAGGATGGAAGCGTTACCTGCAAGGTCAACAGCATCTTTTGCACCCACTGTCACATTCCCCGCATTCCCCTGTCCATAAGTTGAGGCAGCAAGTTGAGCGCCGTCTCCTAATGAGAAGTTACCAGAATCGATAAAAATGTTACCCCCATTCCCAACAGTCCCCGTTTCCACCAAGCTCTGAATCCCACTGGGAAAATTGTTTTTCTCTGTAGCAATATGAATAGCACCTGCTAGCAAAAGATTGACATTGCCTGCATCCCCCCGTCCTGCTGGTTGGATAGCAAATGCTCGACGAGTAATGGTTGGCAGTCGAGCGAGTTGAGCGTCATGAGTGAGTGACGGTGTTGTTATAAAAGAGACAATATTGCCTTCATAACCTCCAATGGTGATACTACCTCCAGCGCCTCCATTACCTCCAGTGCCTTCATTGGGGATAAAAATAGCGCCTCCATTACCTCCAATACCTCCACCGGAAAAATTGTTTTTCTCTCCAGCAATATCAACAGCACCTGTTACCTTAAGATTGACATTGCCTGCATCTCCCCGTCCTGCTGGTTGGGTAGCAGATGCACCACGAGTAATGGTTAGCAGTTGAGCGCCATCAGTGAGTGACAGTGTTGTAGCATTAACATCGATATTGCCTCCTTTACCTACGCCTCCTGCTTCTACTGCACTGAGAATGTTACTATTTGCAAGGTCAACAGCATTTTTTGCACCCACTGTCACATTCCCCGCTTTTCCCACTCCTGAAGTTGAGGCTTCAAGTTGAGCGCCATCAGTGAGTGAGAAGTCACCAGAATCGATAGTAATGTTACCGCCATTGCCTTTTGAATCCTCACTCACAAGATTGCTAATCGTACTCCCAGAGTCAGCAACTTTGATTTCCCCCGTAGCATTAAGCGTAATATTCCCCGCAGTCGCCTCTGGTTTCCCTAAACCTTCAGCGATACCAGCATTCAGCAGACTCCCTCCCAAAATATCTATGTTGCGCGCATTAACCGCAATATCACCGCCATCAGCAGCTTCTACATACACAAACGCTTGATTCGTAAGCGATACCGAAGCACGAGTCACATTTTGAGGAAATTTCAAGCTGAGATTATCCCGATTAAAAAGAAGATTGACATTTCCAGGTGCTGCTAACCCTCCTAACTCAACTCTCCCACCATAAGCATTTAACTGGCCGCCATCCATGCTGACATTACCGCCCACTAGCAGCAAACTTTTACCATCAGCTACTCGTAAACCAAATGCTTTCACACCTGATGGGTCTATTCCTGCTGATGCAATTGACCTGTTTTCAATGCTACCAGCCTGAAGTTGATTAAAAAACAACGCCGAAGGATTAACTGTTAGTAATGCAGAAGGAGTCTGAGGATTAGTTGTACTAAATTCCAACCCATTACCAAACACAAATGAATTCGCCGTAGTCGCTATAAAGGAACCGCTCACATCCAAACGCGCATTCTGTCCAAAAATCATGCCATTGGGATTGAGAAAAAACAAATTTGCACTACCATCTACCCCCAAAGTGCCGAGAATATTTGAGACATTGCTCCCCGTCACCCGTGTGAGAATATTGGAGATTCCCGTGGGATTGGCAAAATAAACACGCTGCAACTCTCCCACATTGAATTCCTGGAAACTATGGAACAGGTTTGCACCGCGAATTGCTCCGCCATCAATCCGGTCAGCCGGAAGTCGTTTAATATTGACATTGGGAGTGATTCTTGAAGAATTAGCGCCCAATGTTCCATCAGGGGTAATCTGGGCTAAGGCGTGATTTTCAGAATCAAATATGACATGAGTAACCACTCCAATAATACTAAATACTCCTAATAAACCTGAGCGCCAATTCCTATCTCCACAGATTGCCATATCAGAACCAGCCTCACCTGCTCATTTCATACCTGTAAATATACAATTAATCTATAGCGCTTCTGCGTTGAGTTCAATACAGACCTAACCCCCAGCCCCTTCCCTACAAGGGAAGGGGAGTAAGATTCAAAAGACTTGTGTTCTGAACCAAAAAACTTGTGTTCTGAACCAACGCACTTGTATTCTGAACCAACGCACTTGTATTCTGAACCAACGCACTTGTATTCTGAACCAACAGACTTGTGTTCTGAACCAACAGACTTGTGTTCTGAACCAACAGACTTGTGTTCTGAACCAACAGACTTGTGTTCTGAACCAACGCACTTGTGTTCTGAACCAACAGACTTGTGTTCTGAACCAACGCACTTGTATTCTGAACTAACAGACTTGTGTTCTGAACCAATCGTTATGCAAATAATAGCCAAATTATATAGTGCGTAAGTCCTAAATTAATTTCAGCAGATATTGTAACTAGATGAGAGTGAAGTTTCTAAAACTTTACGTTAGGAATAAGAATTAAATAACATACAATTTATGTGCCTGGTTTACCTCACCCTCAATCCCTCTCCTTATAAAGGAGAGGGAAGCTGGAGACAGGATGAAGTTTTGCATTTTATTTAATCCATGTTTCTTAGGTAATGCTTACCAAAAGAAAAAGTTACAAATCACTCATCAACCTCGCCTTACGGAGAAAGAATTGCAGCACCGTTTCTTCACGAGAAATAATATCAACCCTACCCTCCATGCCTAATTGAATGTGACACTGGTTTTTCCCTTTACCTAAAACCAGAGTTTCCGGTTCAATAGTCACTTCATAGAAAGCACCAGGCGCAGCAGCTTTTGGACTAGTCGTATTAGACATAGATGCATTTGTCCCATTATTTTGAGGTGCGTTGGCGTAGCCCGCCGCAGGCATCGCATCTGGAGAAATTGTCTGTACTTTCCCATTGAGAGTACCATAATCTGGGTAGGGGCAAGCGCTGACCCGCATTTGGACTTTCTGACCAATTTTTAACTTACTTTGATTTTCAGATGCCACCGCAGCTTTCAAAACCTGAGGCGCATTAGTGGGGACAATTTGCACCACTTCTTCGCCAGCACGCACAGTTTGACCTGGATTTCGCAAATTGAGTTGAGATATTATCCCATCGGCGGTAGCTGCGATCGTGGTTTGAGCTAAATCTATTTCCCCTTGTTTGAGTTCGCTAGTATCACGCTCTAGCTGCTTTTCAATTTCAATCCGTTGCTTAATTAGGGCTTGACGTTCCTTTTCTGAAGTCGCCTTGTTGCTTTCCCCTCCGGCTTTTTCTTGAGCGATGCGCTCAGTAGCAACAGTCACTTCTGCATTACTTGGATTTACGGATGCTTGGGTGCGTTGTCTTCTCGCAATGGCAGCAGATATAGCTTGTTGTAACCGTTGAATTGTTTCTGTTTGTGCCTCCACTGCTGCTTGTTGCGCCTTTACCGCTTGCTCTTGCTGTTTAGCAGCTAATTGTGCTTCTTCCAATTGATCCTTAGATAGCGCTCCTTGGGCGGCTGCACTGTCATATCGGTTCTGTTTTGACTGAGCTACACCCAAGGCAGCTTCAGTAGCAAGGAGATTTGCTTGTGCTGTTTTTAGCTGTGCTTTCCCAGCCTGCAATTCTGACTCAGCAATTCTGACGTTAGCATCAGCTTCTTGGAATTCGGAAACAGTGGTAAGATTTTTATCTCGATATTCTCGACGGCGACCGCTCAATTCGGCTTGAGCGCCTGTAATAATCCGGTTTACGCGGTCACTTTCGGCTCGAATCTGGCTGTTAAGGGCATTAATCTGGGCATTCATTTGCACTAGCTGTAACTTAGATTGTTGAATACTAGTTTGCAATTGGCTATTTTTGGTTTGCAGACGGGAGTCGTCGATAGTTGCGATCGCATCTCCTTTTTTGATAACTTGATTTTCTTGAACATAAATATGCATTACCTGACCTTCAATCGCCGCTTGCACAATTCGCAATTCACCCGCCGGACGCACAACCGCCTGTCCTTGGACGGTAACTTTATATTTAGTAACAGCAGCAACTGGAACAGCTAGTCCTAGAACGCAGAGAATAAACATTCCGCCAAAGGTTGTCCAACGATTAATTGGTGGGAGAAATTCGTTTGTTTCAATTGGGGGTAAAAAATTTGTGTTGCTAACCATGATGTAATATAAATAAAGGGCAGAGAAAACAGAGATTTTTACAACTGAATTTAGGAAATATTCTCTCTAACCTAACCCCCAGCCCCTTCCCTACAAGGGAAGGGGAGCTAGAATCAAAGCCTCTCGACCTTTCGGGGAGAGGAATGGAAGTGGGGTTTCAAGAATAAGTCGCACATCGCGTTATCTTAATTAATGACAGCAGTCTTGCCGTTACGATGAGCCGGGGAAGCTGTTAGTGCCAACGTATCGTGACACGGGATAATATTATCTAGGAAGTCTAAATGTTCACCGGGTAATTTCCGCAATTCTTCTGGTGTACCTTGAATTTTTAAGCGTCCTTGTTCTAAAAGTACAATCCAATCTGCTCGCCGTATGACCTTGGGACGATGACTAATTAGAATAGTCGTTTTATCATGACGATGGGATAAAAGTCTATCTAGAACTTGTGTTTCACTTACTGGGTCGAGTGCGCCCGTGGATTCATCTAAAATTAAGACAGGTGGCTCAGTAACTATTGCTCTAGCTATGGCTAATCTTTGGCGTTGTCCACCGGAAAGATTTGCACCAAATTCTCCTAAGACAGTTTGATATTTATCGGGTAGTTTGCTAATAAATTCATCTGCACCAGCAATTTGACAAGCTCTGACAATTTCTTCAAAACTAATATGGGGATAGCTAAAGTGGAAGTTATCAATAATAGAACGACTCCAGAAGTGGGGTTCTTGTGGGACTAATACCACTTGTTGTCGCAGACATTCTAAAGACAGGTCTTGCTGATTATAAAAACCATAACGAATATTGCCAGACTGAAGTTTATATAAGCCAGTCATCACTTTCGCAAGGGTACTTTTACCACACCCAGATTTACCAATTAAAGCAATGACTTGACCGCCAGGAATAGTTAAAGAAAAATCTTGTAGGAGGTCAATTCTACCTGCGTGATGAAAGTTAAGTTCAGTGCAGGTAATATCTACATTACCAGGAATTTCTACCCAAGGCTTTTTAAAATCATTTTCGTCTTCTGGGGTAGCATCAATAACTTCTGTCAGGCGTTGAATGACTATCTGGGCAGTGATAAACTGATCTACTAAGGCGATCGCTGCACTTAGGAAGCCAAGAAAATTGCCACTCATGCCGTTATACGCCATCAATTGACCAATTGTTAAGGTGCGATTAATGACTAAATAGCTACCCATCCAGAGGACGCCAATACTAATGAAAGTGGAAAGAATGCCAGTAACTGTACTGCTATAAAGTCCCAGCTTCATCACACTCCAGCCTAAGTTGGCAAGACGACCATAATTCCCTTGGTATTCTTCCCAAGCTTGGGGAGTAGCTTGGGTAGTTTTTAATACTTGAACGCCGCGAAATGTTTCCACCAAAAAGCCTTGGTTTTCCGTACCAGAAACAATCATCTTGCGGGTTTTCTGGCGCATTGCTGGTAAGAAAAGCAAGTTGACAGCCGTGACAATAATAAATGCAACTATGGAAGCTAGAGTTAGTTCCCAACTGTAAAAGAGCATAAAGCCCAAGGAAATTACAGCGATAAAAAATTGGCTGGGTAATCCGAGGACGATTTGGGAAACTAAGTTATGGATGGCGTTGACATCAGCAATGCGACTGACAACTTCTCCACTGCGTCGTCCTTCAAAGTAGGAGAGGGGTAAATGTAAGAGTTTGCGTCCGTATTCTAGGATTAGTCCTAATTGCAATTTTTGACCAAAGTGACCGATGAGGTGAGATTGAACTAAACTAATGGCGCTTCTAATTAAGTTCATGGCGATAACGCCAATTGCCACAGTAGTTAGTAGTTGGGTATCACCTCGGACTAAGACATCATCGGTGAGGAGTTGCATCATAAAGGGAGATGCTAAAGAAAGCAGTCCAATGGCGATGTTAATAGCGATCGCTTGAGCGAGAATAGAGCGATAAGTCCAAACCCTTTGCATATAACGCCCAAGACCGCCAATTTTATCTGATTCTTGTTGATAAAAGCGGCTTTCGTCAGGAGTCAGTAGTAACATCACGCCATTACCCCAACCTGCAACTAACTCCTGACGGGTAAGATAACGGATACCAACACCAGGGTCAGCAATGACATATTTTTTACCTTTTTGTCCATATAAAACTACCCAGTGGTAGCCTTTCCAGTGAATAATGACTGGTAGGGATATTTGGTGTAATTGGTCGATTATTTGTGGGTTAGCTTTTACTTGACGGGCATTGAATCCTAGTACTTCTGCACCCCGACTTAAGCCCAGCAGAGATGTTCCTCTGGAACCAGTGCCTACGGCTTCCCGGACGCGGTTGAGGGTAAATGTGCGTCCGTAGTGTTTGGCAATGGTTGCTAGGGACGCTGCACCACAGTCTTCTTCAGTGTGTTGGAGGACTATTTGGTATTTCATTTTCTGGTGTGATGATTGGCAAGAAAATACAATCGGGTATTGTGACCCGACTGTATTGAGTGTTTAGTTTGTCATATTCGACTTTTGACTGCTTGGCTGACGCAGTAAAACGTCAATGCGCTTAGGCTAGAACACAGCCCTATTGACAGCATTGGCAACTGGACCATTACCAATACCACCAAGAGGACTAGATTGAGTTAAGATAAAATTAGTGCCACCATTTGCAACATCAAAAACATTTTGTCCTGGATCTGAAACTAGTTTTTGGGAAACTGGAACATAGCCAGGTCCAATCTGTGAGTCGTAGCTAACAGTTGGTGCTGTAGAGTAAGAATATGGCTTTACGTCACCAGGATTCAAAAAGTCACTTACTCCGTTAATATCATAGTTGATGGGAATACCCGAATTATTGCTGAGATCGTAGGTAAGACCACCTTGGATCGCAGCTCCTTCTTCGAGAGTTAATTCGGTGAACAGTTGTTCTTGACCAACAGCAGAATAGTTAGAAGTAGAAGTGAGCTTGTTGATATTTGACATGGTTTTTCTCCTTTTTTAATTAGGTCATGCAAAAACAATTAGGTAAGTTTTAAGAAGTTGCATATTTGCGGGATGAATTGGCGGCTGTAACCATCGAAATTTTGTTATATATTTGACGAAATTATCGAATGATTCAGCTAGTCCCCAAATTTGCATCTTTTTCGTGATACTTACTAAATGAACTTCTCTGCATATCACTCTTTACGACGACTTTTAGTTTTTATGCACTTAGAGCAGAAGTTTTTTTTAAAATCTTTAAAATCCTTACGCAGCAAGGAATTAGCTTTTGTCCCTATGGCTGTATAATTGAAATCAGCTATGGTTCAAACAACGGCAAGTATTCCATGCAACCCCGACAGGGCATTGTTGAAATCTTTTCTACCTTTGTGCAATTTGATGTAGATCAATTTAGTGGTTGGGCAACAGATGCCAAACTGCGACGCAGTATGAAAGTTTGCCTGGAGTCGTCGTCAACTGAGCAATCAGATACCTTTTGGGCAATTTACTGGTATAGAGTTTGGCAGACTGAATCTAGTACTGTGGCGATCGCACATCTTTCTGCTTACTTACAAGAGGTGTGCTATTGGGTTGCGAGAAAATTCAGCCTTAAGTTTCCCACACAATTGTCTCTAGCAGACTGTTTTTTGAGGATTTTATTTTTTGGAAGTCCCTAACCCTCTTCCATCACTCTCTCCAGAGTAAAAAACAATAATCCTTGCTACATAAAACTTTCAGGCAAAACTGATGATTTTAGCCATAATGTTAGAAAATAAAACTCCAAACCCAGTTTCTGTCTATTGTTTAAAACTTGGCTGAGATTTTTCTTTGACCAGAGTGATGGAAGAGCGCTAAAATGGTCTAGGGACTGAACCATGTTGCCTGGCTACTAGGATTGGTCTCATCGTAAGAGATGCCGGCTACTGTCCCTTGGTCATTGACCGTACCTTGATATACGCCTATACTTCCATAGTTCCAAAATATCCTGAAAAAAAACTGGTTTCCGTTCAACGTGCCTTCCCCCGTGCCGACAGATGACCCGGTACTTCCGCTTCCTACAATCTTTGTGCCAAGCTGTCGTGTGTTAAAGCTCACTATAGCACTATTACTTTGGTAAGCATTCCACTGTCCATTGAAATTAACACTACCACTTATGGTGGCTCCTTCTTCGGGAGTTAATTCGGTCAAGAGTTGTTCTTGACCAGCAACAGAATAGTTAAAAGTAGAAGCTATCTTGTCGATATTTGACATTGTTTTTCTGCTTGATTGTAATTGGCTGGAATTTCTGGAAAGATTTTTCCAGATAGACTTGTGACTTCGAGGTTCAAAATCAAACTTGGCTCAATGACTATTGCGAACACTCATCTTGCCAAAATTTTAAGTCAGTTTTCATTCACCTTGGTTGCATCTTTTTCGTAATACTTACTAAATAAATCTCTCTGCATATCACTCTCTACGACGACTTTTAGTTTTTATGCACTTAGATTAGAAGTTTTTTTAAAATCTGTAAAATCCTTACGCAGCAAGGAATTAGCTTTTGTCCCTACGGCTGTATAATTGAAATCAGCTATGGTTCAAACAACGGCAAGTATTCCATGCAACCCCGACAGGGCATTGTTGAAATCTTTTCCACCTTTGTGCAATTTGATGTAGACCAATTTAATGGTTGGGCAACAGATGCCAAACTGCGACGCAGTATGAAAGTTTGCCTGGAGTCGTCGTCAACTGAGCAATCAGATACCTTTTGGGCAATTTACTGGTATAGAGTTTGGCAGACTGAATCTAGTACTGTGGCGATCGCACATATTTCTGCTTATTTACAAGAAGTGTCCTATTGGGCTGCAAGAAAATTTGCTCGAAACTTTTCTACTCAGTCCTCTGTAGGAGACTGTTTTCAGATGGCGATCGCTCGTGTCGATAAAATATTAAAAAGATTCAATCCTGAATACAGCTCCAATTTGAAGGGCTATGCTGAACTTGCCTTTGAAAGTATCATCAAGGACGTGCTGCGCGAACGCAGAGAAGCAGACATTTGCTCAGACTGGGCATTATTACACAAACTCAGCCACAAAAGACTAGTGCAGTCATTACAAAATGCCGGATTTAACGATCACTGCATCGAGAGTTATGTTTTAGCGTGGGAATGCTTTAAGGAACTCTACACAGGTGAGAACAAAAAAATTCGCCAGCTTACCAAACCAGATGCTGTGATCTGGGAAGCTATTACTAATCTTTATAATGCAGAACGTTTAAGCCGATTGAGTTCACCCACTGCCGCAGTCAACCAGCAAACCATAGAAAACTGGGTATTATCTTCTGCTAAAGCTGCTCGTAATTTCCTCTATCCCAAGGTTGTTTCGGCAGACGCTCCCCTCAAAGAAGATGATGGTAATTTATTAGAGATATTGCCTGCAAATTTGCAAACATCTTTACTAACGGAAATTATTGAGCAGGAAGAAGCTGCGAATGCACGAAATCAGCAAGCTCAGTTAAACCAATTTTTGCACCAAGCGATCGCGGCAATGGATGCAAAGTCACAACAACTACTACAAGTTTACTACGGTCAGAAGCTTACTCAAACAGAAGTTGCTGCACACTTAGAAATTAAGCAATATACTGTTTCCCGTCGCCTTAGCAGCATTAAAAAGTCATTGCTACTGAATTTAACGCAGTGGAGTCAAAACACCTTGCATATTTCTCCTAAATCCGACGTAATAGATGCCATAAACACAAGCTTAGAGGAATGGCTCAAAGTCCAATATAGCCATACCTTCAAGGAGTAGAGAGAATTTTCTCTCCCCTGTCTCCCTTAACTTTTTAATATGGTCTTTATATCGAGCCATTCTAAAATTATGTTTCACGCACCTCCCCCATTCACAATTGACTCACGGCAGTTATATTTAGAAATTCCCCAATCTCCAGAGGTGCAAGAAGAAGCATACTCTACAGCTGGTGCTTCTCAACGTGGGTGGATAAATCAAACTTGCTTGCAAGCATTTTTGCCTTGGTTCAAAGAGGAAATTGCCCCCACCGCCAGGGTTTATCCCAACAGTGCGGCATTACCGAGTTTTTGGGAAGTAGTTAATGGCACAGCTATTACTTTTGATTGCGATCGCCTTGTATTAATTCCCACCCTCGCTATGGATGACGATGAGTTGCGCGTACCGCAGGAATGGGTAGATATACCAGAGTGGGTTGCTGACTACTACATAGCACTACAGGTCAATCCCGATGATGGCTGGATAAAAATTTTTGGCTACACAACCCATCAAATTCTGAAAACAAAAGGGGTTTATGATCCTGAAGACCGTACTTACAGCTTGGAAAGTGAAGATTTAATTGCAGATATCAATGTGTTGTGGGTTACACGCCAACTTAATGATCCAGAAGCCTTACGCGCCGAGATTGCACCTTTAGCTCCTATTGCCAAAACTCAGGCCGAAAACCTCTTAGAAAGGTTGGGTGATCCCGATGTGAAATTCCCGCGTTTGGCAGTTCCATTTTCACTGTGGGGTGCGCTCCTGGCACATAGCGGTTGGCGAAAGAAATTGTATGAACTGCGTCAGGGTTTACTCATCCAGTCGTCAATTCCACAATGGTTGCAGACAGGAGTAGCCAATTTAGCTCAACAGTGGGGATGGGAAAAAAGCGAATTCGTCGTGGTGCCTGGGGGAATGCGGAGTGCAGAAACATTTCTCGGCTTATCTCGGCAAATAATAGTTGCAGAGAATAGATACGAGTTACGTATTTTCCCAAAAAGCGCTTCTGAGGAATATGTTTGGCGCTTTGAATTGCGAAGTGCAACTCCTAGTGGTCAAATTCCTGCTGGGTTTAAGCTCCGATTATTAACGGAAGACTTACAACCTTTTGAGAATAATGAAGATACGGCAACAACTCCTGTAGATATGTTGTATTTGGAAGTAATTTTGGAACTAGGAGAAGGATTAGTTTGGGAAATAGAACCCGCACCTGAAGATTATGACCGAGAGATTTTGCGGTTTTAAGAGAGAGTTAACAAAGTCCTCTAAAACCTCACCCTGTTCTATCTTTAATCCCTCTCCTTACTAAGGAGAGGCACAGGTTTTACGTAATCAAACCAGGGTGAGGTATTTCAGGGACTATGAGACTTAACCGGAAATGTCCTCACCAAAGACTTCTGTATACACCGTAGCGCAAGCGGGGAGGGGTTCTTTTGTTATGGGTAATTTGGCGGACATGATATTAAACCCTTTAATTCACGATAATAGATACAACTCAGCATCTGTGGAGAACTAGCTGTGGGCAAGTTAATCATCTTAAAGTTAGGGGAGGGAAACTTTGAACAAGGGTTTCCGGTGACACTACAGATTGGCGAAGAAAATGTCCGCCCTAGTGTGGAAATCACGGGTGCGCTTCCCCCCAACCCAGAAATTCTCCGCGATTATTACCGTTGGCAATCTATTTATCGTAATTTAAGGTTGCCATCTCGTCCTATTGGTTTACCCAAGGAACTTAAGCAAGCCCCCAACTTAGAAGACTGCCAGCAGGTGACTGAGGAATTTAAAATACGTTTTAATACTTGGCTTGCCTCCGATTCCTTTCGTCCTATCCGCGAGAAATGGTTGGAAAAACTCATGCCTGCGGATAATATCCGTGTGCTTTTACAAACCAAAGACCTCCGATTACAGAAACTCCCCTGGCATCTTTGGGATTTGCTAGAACGCTATCCCCAGGCGGAAATAGCCCTGAGCGCTCCCGCCTACGAACAAATCAACCGAACCGCAACCACATACGACAAAATAAAAATCTTAGCGATTTTGGGTAACAGTCAAGGAATTGATACCAACGCAGACCGGGCGCTGCTTAATTCGTTACCCAATACAGACATCACTTTTTTAGTTGAACCACAATGCCAAGACCTGACTGAGCAGCTATGGGAGCAGCATTGGCAGATTCTATTTTTCGCCGGACACAGTTCTACTCACCAAACGAATGAAATAGGAAAAATCTACATCAATCAAACTGAAAATCTAACAATTAGCCAGTTAAAGTATGCGCTGAAAAAGGCAGTGGAAGGAGGATTACAACTGGCGATTTTCAATTCCTGTGATGGCTTGGGATTGGCACGGGAGTTTGCAGATTTGTATATTCCCGAAATCATCGTGATGCGAGAGCCTGTACCCGATCGGGTGGCGCAGCAGTTTTTAAAGTATTTTTTGTCAGCCTTCGCACAGGGAAACTCGTTGTATTTAGCTGTCAGGGAAGCACGAGAAAGGTTACAGGGGCTAGAAAATCAATTTCCCTGTGCGACATGGTTGCCTGTGATCTGTCAAAATCCCGCAGAGATGCCGTTGAATTGGGGGGAATTATTTAGAAATACACCTAATCTTCCAACATCTTTGTCTAAAACCACGGCTGTTAAAACAATCACAAATCGGCTTGGTTTCTCATTGCTCTTACTGACGAGCATGGTAATGACTGGAATATTAACAGGGGTACGGTATTTGGGTGTGATGCAACCATTAGAATTAAGTGCGTTTGACCAACTGTTACGCTTGCGTCCTCCTGAGAAACCAGACTCACGCCTATTGATTGTCACTGTGACTGAAGAAGATGTGCAGGCGCAAAAACAGGAAAAACCTCAAGGTTCCTTGTCAGACAAATCACTTGCTCAACTGTTAGAAAAATTAGAGACATATCAACCACAAGTTATTGGTTTGGATATATATCGAGATTATCCAGTAAGTAAGGATTATCCAGCATTGGCAGAACGAATGCGAAAAAGCGATCGCTTTGTGGGGGTGTGTCAACTCAGCGATTCCCAAGCCGGAAAAGTAGGTGTGAAACCACCACCAGAAGCTTCTCCAGAAGGTCTAGGTTTTAGCGATATTGCCATAGATTCAGATAATGTCGTGCGTCGCCATCTGTTAGCGTTAACTCCCTCACCCTCATCTCCTTGTACTGCTTCCTATGCCCTGAGTGTTCAACTTGCACTGCGTTACCTCTGGGCAAAGGGAATTCAGTTGCAATTTACCCCTGATGGGGCGTGGCAATTAGGGAAGCAGGGATTTAAACCAATAGAAGCTCATGCCGGAGGTTATCAAGGGATTGACGCTTTTGGACACCAAATTTTGTTAAATTATCGTTCCTCTGGTTCCCTAGATGCGATCGCACCACATATTACTTTGGGACAAGTGCTAATGGGTAAACTGAATGCCAATACAGTCAAAGGCAGGATAGTTATTATTGGCACAACAGCAGAAACTTTTGGTGATTACTGGTTAACTCCCTACACCACTCCTCAAGGGAAATTACAGGCAATACCAGGAGTATTTTTACAAGCCGAGATGGTCAGCCAACTGCTCAGTGCTGCAATGGAAGGACAACCTTTGTTGTGGACTTGGCCATTTTGGGGTGAAGTAATTTGGGTTTGGGGCTGGTGTTTTTTAGGCGGTTTACTTACTGCTTATCTGCACCGATTCACTTACTTAAGCTTGGCAGCAGGGATAGCTATTATAAGTCTATACGGTAGCTGCTTTATATTTTTTATTGCATATAGCTGTTGGGTTCCCCTCATTCCTGCTATGTTGGCTTTAGGAGGTAATATTTTAATAGTTACAACTTACTTAAACATCAAATTTCAAAATAAATTTTGAACAGGATTGCTGTATAAGTTTTGCATAAGTAAGTGAGTCAAATTAAATATAAAACCTCACCCTGCCTCCGGCTTCCCTCTCCAAAGCATCCCAGAGGGATTGAGGATGAGGTTTGATCTTATATTTAATTACGTCTACCTACATAATCCAGAATCCCAAATTGTGTAACTCCTAATTTTCTATGAAAAACTATTGCACAAAAATACAATTAATCGCCACATTCGGGATGACTTTGTTGGGAATTCTTGGCTATTATCCCATGATTTGGATCACACCATCTGCTGCCGCCCCTGTGACATTTTCGCCTCCTCCACCTCCTCCAGACAGGGGTGCAACAGGCGATCGCGGAGGAGCTGCAAGTCGTGGCTGTGGTGTTAGTAATCAGTCTATCATTGCACTTGTACCTGTATACAAACAGACACTAAAGCAAGGACAAACAGAAACAGTTTCTGTTACTAAAGTTTGGGGTTTGACGAGTGAGGAATATCCAACTTTTTGGTTTTTTGTCCCCTATAAAAAATCTACAATTAATTCCCTTGAATTTGTTCTCAAAGATGAGTCAACTAAACTCAGTCAAACTCTTTATCGAACAACAGTAACAATACCAGAAGAACCAGGAATTATTAGTATTCGCTTAAGCGCAACTACTCCCCCATTGCAAGTAGACAAAATGTATCACTGGTTTTTCAAGATGAAAATCATTTGCAATCCCCAACAACCTCCAGAACAGGAGTATGTGGAAGGATGGGTGCAACGGGTGAATCTAAATCCTAAATTAGTAGATAGCCCGAAGCAAGCAACTCCTCAGCAACGGCTAAGGCTTTATGCCCAGAATGGCATTTGGTATGATGCCTTGACTACTCTGGCTGAATTACGTCTTGCCAAACCTCAAGATCCAACTTTAGCAGTGGAGTGGATGAATTTGCTTAAATCCGTAGATTTAGAGAATTTAGCTAAACAACCACTTTTAAAATGTTGTCAAGCTAATGCAAAGTAGCATAACAATTCTTATTAGGGACTGACAATAAATAAAATATCCAATCTTGTGGGGTGGGCGTCTCGCCCGCCCTACAAGAAGTAGTTGAGTATTTTTTTATTTGTCAGTCCCTTATAATATGATACCCTCGCGCTTTGGCAGTGGATAGCGATCGCAGATGTCCTAGTTGTCATCCTCGCTTTTTACCAAATCCACCTCCTCCAGGAGTTTCGATCACAAAAACATCCCCAGATTTCATCTCTACTGTTGCTGTGCTGTCTAAATTCTCTTCAATTCCATTCTGACGTTGTATCCAGTTGCGTCCGACAATTCCGGCTTCCCCACCATTTAATCCAAAGGGAGGGACAACCCGATGACCAGAGAGAATATTAGCTGTCATCGGTTCTAGAAAACGGATGCGGCGAACAACTCCATTACCACCGGAATATTTTCCTTTACCACCGCTATCGGGACGAAGACTAAAGCTTTCTAAAAGTACAGGATAACGAGTTTCTAAAACTTCTGGATCGGTCAAGCGGGAGTTAGTCATGTGAGAATGAACACCATCAGTTCCATCAAAATCAATTCCTGCCCCAGAGCCGCCGCAGATAGTTTCATAATATTGATATTGCTCATTACCAAAAGTAAAATTATTCATCGTTCCTTGAGAAGCAGCCATCACACCCAAAGCACCATATAAAGCATCAACAATAGTTTGAGAAGTTTCCACATTACCCGCTACTACTGCTGCTGGATAAATTGGATTCAGCATACAGCCGACAGGTATAATAATTTCTAGAGGGTTAAGACACCCGGCATTCAGAGGAATATGATCATCAACCAAAGTCCGAAAGACATATAAGACTGCTGCTTGAGTTACCGCTTTCGGAGCATTAAAATTACTATTTAGTTGCCGAGAAGTCCCAGTAAAATCAATGGTTGCACTACGACTTTCTTGGTGAATCGTCACTTTAACTTGAATTATTGCGCCATTATCCATTTCATAAATAAATGCGCCATCTTTGAGAAGATTGATCACCTTTCTCACCGACTCCTCAGCATTAGCTTGCACAAATTTCATATAACCTTGGACAGTCTCAAGTCCGTATTGTGAAACCATTTTACGGAGTTCTTGAACTCCCCTTTCATTCGCGGCAATTTGTGCTTTTAAATCAGCGATATTTTGCTCCGGGTTACGGGCAGGATAAATATGATTTGAGAGGTGCTGTCTGACTGCGGTTTCTTGAAATTTTCCCTCTTCAACTAAGAGAAAATTATCAAAAATAATTCCTTCTTCTTCTACTGTGGTACTGTGGGGAGGCATTGAACCAGGAGTAATTCCACCGATATCGGCTTGATGTCCACGAGACGCGACGTAAAAAATGGGAGTAAGGGGTGTAGTATTTTCCTCACTTTTCAGAAATACAGGGGTAATTGCAGTGACATCAGGAAGGTGAGTTCCGCCATTATAGGGGTTATTAGATAAATAGACATTTCCTGGTTTGAGAGTATCGCTTTGATCATTAATTAAGCTGCGGACACTTTCACTCATTGAGCCTAAATGTACAGGAATGTGGGGAGCATTAGCGACTAATAATCCCGATGAGTCAAAAATAGCACAGGAGAAATCGAGCCTCTCTTTGATATTCACTGATGTCGCCGTGTTTTGTAACACAATTCCCATTTGCTCGGCGATAAATTGATAGAGATTTTTGAATATTTCCAAGCGGACGGGATCAGGTTGAGTTGTTGTGTACATTTTGGATTCTTGTTTATTTAACTATTTTGCACCCTCGTCGCCACCATCATTTGGTACTTCAAATCAGTGTATGGCGGATGTCAGATAGTGTAAGTTGGCTTTAATTTCCGCAGGAAGTTAAGCATAGCTGAAACCACAGCATCCGGCGACTCAATTAAGAAGCCATGGCCACCACGATCGAGGACTAAAACTTCAGCGTTGGGAATGCCTTGAGCAAGTTGTTGGGAAAACTTTAGCGGGGTGAGAATGTCTTGTTTACCAACTATAACTAGGGTAGGACAATGAATTTGTTGAAGACGATCTGTTGTGTCAAAGTCAAGCATGGCTCGGCTGTGATGATAAAGTGAATGAGCCGCAGGGAAGAAAGGATATTTGATTGCAAATTCGATCAGACCTTCGATCATCCCAGGAATCGAGTAGAACGTATCTGTAAATATCCACGGTAATACAACTTTTTCATAAAGTTTCAGGTCTACATTACCGCAGAGGTCGCCCCAAGTCTCAATAATACTGTTGAATAATCCATCACCCTTTGCTAGCGATGAAAGTAACATCAGACTTTGTACCTTTTCCGGATGTGCTAACACTAGCTCTTGAGCTATTTGACCACCCATTGAATGACCTGCTAGATGCACCTTATCCATCGCAATGTGATCAAGCAATGCTGCAACGTCACTAGCCATCTGTTTGAGACTATAGGGGCTTTCGGGAGCAGAACTTCGCCCCATACCTCGGTTGTCCAAGCGAATAACTTGATACTGCGAAATTAGCGATCGCATAATCAGCGACCAATAGGCATGATCACAAAGGAAGCCAGCTATTAATAGCAAAGGCTCACCGCTTCCTTTAATGTCGTAGAACAAATCAATCCCGTTAATCTCAACCTTGGGCATAGTCATTAACAATTCAAAATTCACAATTAAAGACATTATCAGACGGGGACTGTTCGCCCGACTGTAGCAAGATCCCGCAGGGTAACTGATGCTACGTGTAGATGTAGAGGTCTTATATCATGTCCGCTTGATTACTTAATTAAACTTCAAGAACCCCACCCCGCCAAAGCTACGCTTTGTCTCCCTGCCGCTAATCCCCAGAGGGGGCTCCGAGTTCCCCGCAAGCGAAGAGGGGATTAAGGAGAGGGGTGCAATGACTGTGGGAATCATAACTAATTACCCGGACATGATATTAAACCCTTTAATTTACAATAATTCTGCTAAACCTTATTTTTAAGCAGGGATAGACCAAGCTCATGTGTGTCAATTTAACGTTAAAAGGACGGTTATAACCGCCTTTTTAACGAAATTTTTTGAAATTACCCTGACTTTTCAAATAATTGTTCAGTACTTCTATTTATATTCCTGCAAAGCCCCTAACTTCCGAATTCCTGGCCAAATCATAGCCGTAGCAATCACTACTACAATGGTACCAATTCCACCACCTACAACCGAAATCACTGGGCCAAACAAGGCAGCAGTCAAGCCTGACTCAAAGCCCCCTAATTCATTCGAGGCACTAATAAACACGCTATTAATAGCAGCAACCCGACCACGCAAATGATCCGGTGTTCTGATTTGAACTAATGTATGGCGAATCACTACACTAATACTATCTAGTGCGCCACCAAGGGTCAGCATCAACATAGATAGCCAAAACGAATGAGAAAGTCCAAAGATAATTGTCACAACACCAAAGCCAACCACTGACCATAATAAGGCTGGGCCGGCTTTGCGTAATGGTGGTAAATACACCAGCGTAATCGTCATTGTCAAAGCACCGATGGAGTGTCCTGCCTGGAGATATCCCAACTCCACTGGTCCCACATGTAAAATATCTTTGGCAAAGATGGGAAGGAGCGCGATCGCACCACCTAACAATACAGCAAACATATCCAATGTAATCGCTGCTAAAATCAACTGATTCTGCCAGACAAATTTAGCACCAGCTGACAGCGCTTTGAGTGAGATTGGCTCAGTTGTGCGGATACCTTTTTGCTCTTTTATCGGCAGGGTTAAAATAAAACAGAGCAACGCGGCGATCGCTGCTATCACATATACGCCTGTAGCACTTCCCAACAGCGCAATCCCGAATCCTCCGAAGGCTGGGCCGATGACTGCGGCTAACTGAAAGCTACTACTATTCCAAGTTGCTGCATTGGTAAAAGCGCTGACAGGTATCAACTGCCACATTAAGGCATCACTAGCAGGTCTGAGGAATGCCCTAGCGACACCTGTTAATACCAAGCAGGCGTAAATTAGAAAAATTGCACCTTGGGTATAGGAAAGCACTGCCAAAGCCAGCGAACAGAGAGCTAGTAGCATCACTGACAGTAACATAATCAGTTTGCGATCGCGGCGATCGGCCACATGTCCGACAATCAAGGTGAGAGCAATCATCGGCAAGACTTGCGCCAGTCCCACACCACCTAGAATTATCGCTGAGTTAGTCCGCTCATAGAGTTCCCAGCCGATGGCTACAGTTTGCATTTGCGACCCCACGGACAGCACCAGCCGTCCAATGGTAAATAGCCGATAGTCTCGAAACTTCAAGGCTGCAAAGGGATCGTGCTGTGCAACCTCAGAGTTATGGGGATTTGAGTTCTGTTTGCTCGAAGACATTTTTTAGTAGAGTTAAGCCTTCTTCAATGTTGGAAATTTGCTCTTCTGTAAGACCTTTCAATAGGTCGGTAATATGAGCGCGAGTTTGATCTTGGGATTGCTTGAGATGATGCCTTCCATCTTCAGTTAGATTGAGCAGCACCCGCCGCCGCTCTTGAGGATGAGCGCAGCGTTTGACGAAATCGCGTTGGACTAAGCGTTCTATAGTTGCTGATGCTGTGGCAGAGGTGACACCTAAATGCTCTGCCAATTCAGATAATGAAGCCCCAGGATTCCGGTTGATAAATGCTAGCGATCGCAACTGAGGTATAGATAAAAAAGCAGCGCTGTGGGCACGCATATCCGCTCGGATAAACCGCATCATTAATGGAACTGTGTCCATTACCCTAGCGGCACATTCTTCGGAAGTTGCACCTTTAGTAGGTTTATCCAAGGTCATGGGACTGTTATTCTCCTAATTACATTGCCATCCGTGGATCAAGTTTTCCACCAATGATGGTTAAGATTATTAACCTTAATAAGAGAATTGTACAATCCAGACCAAAGCCATAGACGCTAGAACCATTGCGGATTACCAAAATAATGGGTCTAAAGCCCCGCCCATCTAGGGCGGATTTTGGTATAATAGCGATAGTGGGCAAGGTAATCAACCACTGAAAAAACCTTGTTGTCGAAAGACACGCTGCACCTTGAAAATTGAATCTAAGCGGTTCTACTGCATTTTTCTAGACTCCACCTCGCAGTAGGTAAAAGATTCAGAGGAGCTAGACGAAGAGCATTTTGGGGCAATTGTCTCCAAATCTAAACAGAACTCGCGGCAACGCGAATAGGGTAGGGCATACCCGAATTAACGCTTGGGGAGAATCCCACCTCTGAGTTAGATGACGCAAGGACTCTAATTTAAGTGGTTTCGGTGAGCCAAGAATCCCCGTCTCTTTAGAGCGGGGAGTGTCAAATTGCTACCCGTGGATAAAGTCGTCCACCGATGACCGCCAAAACTGTTACTGTTAATGAGAGAATTGCCAAATCCCAACCAAAGCCATAAACGCTGATTCCATCCACCAGCATGGCGCTGCGTAAAGCGTCAACCTGATAAGTTAAGGGATTCAAGTGGGAAACAATCTTTAACCAGTCGGGCATCATTGAGATCGGATAAATAGCATTGCTGGCAAAAAATAACGGCATGGTTAACATTTGGCCAATTCCGGTCATCCGCTCTCTGGTTTTTGCCAAACAGCCAATAATTAATGAAAAAAGACAAAAGCAAGCCCCCCCCAGCATCACTACCAGTAGCACTTGCCCAAAAGCTAGAGGATGGAAATTTAATTTTACACCTAAGAAAAAAGCCAATACATAAATTACTGCTACCTGTGATAAACACCGTACCCCACATGCTAGAGCTTTGCCCAAGACCATTGCTATACGGGGTGTAGGACTAGCAAGAAATTTATGTACAATCCCTAAATCTCGCTCCCAAATTAGTGTGATTCCACCGGTGAAAATGGCCACATTCAACACGCTTTGAGCGAGAATGCCAGCAGCCATGAAGTCTAAATATGGTAAGTTCCCTGTATGAATTTCCCGAAGTTTGGAGAACACTTGCCCAAAAATCAGCAACCATAATGACGGTTGCACTGATCTGACTATTAAATCAGTGGGATCGTGCCGGAGTTTACGCACTTCCAATTCTGCGATCGCCAGAGTTTTCGTAACTAGCTCTTTAATTGCAGAGATGATATTTACTCGGTAAGTAGCTGGGCTTTTAACCCAACCGTTGAGCAGTACGTCTGGTTCTTGCTGTGTCACGGTAGTTGACTCCTGATGTTAACTGGTCGCCTGTATAGTGAATAAAGACATCATCCAAAGTTGCGTTTGGTTTATCTAAAGAAGCTCTTAAGTCGCTTGGTGCGCCTGTAATTACAACTTCACCTTGCTGCATAATCGCCACTCGGTTACATAAGCTGTCTGCTTCTTCTAAAAAGTGGGTTGTTAAAAATATAGTTGTGCCGTAATCTGCACAGAGTTGTTCCACAAGTTGCCATACTTGAGTTCGAGCGATCGGATCTAGTCCCACAGTCGGCTCATCAAGAAACAAAATTTGGGGTTGATGTAGCACTGATACGCCGATTTCCAGCTTGCGGATCATCCCACCAGAGTAGTTTCGTACCAAGCGCTGCGCCGCATCTTGCAAACCCATATATTCTAGAATCTCATAGATACGGCGATCGCGTCCTTTGGCAGGTATTCCATACAGCTTGGCGAAGATTAACAGATTTTCGTAACCCGTGAGGCTACCATCAGCAGAAAGCGCCTGGGGTACATAGCCGATAGCCCGTCTTACAGGATTAGATTGGTGAGTCACATCATAGCCAGCCAGAGTTGCTGTTCCTGCACTGGGAGGCAGTAAAGTTGTCAACATCTTAATAACTGTACTTTTCCCTGCCCCATTCGGCCCAAGCAGCCCAAAGACTTCACCCTGTTCCACAGATATGCTCAGGTTATTAACAGCCGTTAACTTCCCAAAACGGCGTGTGAGTCCCTGAGTTTCCAAAATCAGCCCTTTTGGTTCGCTAAGAGGTTCTGACCGATTTATTTTTCCCGTCAGTATAGTCACAAGTTTGATGCACTTCCATTCATTAGTGAGACTAACTATTAGTTTCTCAACATATTTGTCTGAAGTCAATAGACTTGTTACAGAAATCTGAATCAGAGTAAAAGGAAACTCAGTAGAATGGGCGCGAAGTATCACTGACAGCGATCGCAGTCTACCCATCGCCCGCAAGTACCTTGACGGGAGCCTATCCTAATCTGCCAAAACCTAGTACACTGACGCGGATTGTTTTCTTCTGTTTTGGGAACCCTAAGAATAATACTTGAATACTGAACACGGTTTGTATGGCAATAAAGGATGTTCTCGCAGATTTTGAGGGAGATGATTTCGTCACTCCTAGAATCATTCGTGCTACTCGCAGTTTTAATGGTCAAGGTACTTCACTTTATTACTATATTTATAGTAAAGATTCTGATGGGCTTGTTGCTGGTCTAAAACTAGACTTTTTTAGAAATGTTCGCTTCACTAACTTTAAGAAACCTCATCCAACAGAAAAATATAAACCTTATTTGGATAAATTCATTGCTGGATGGTCTTGTAGCGACGATGATGTGTTGCAATGTTTTGTATCATCAAATTCAGTAACAAAAGTGCAATTAGACAAGATGGCTAGACATTGGAAAATTCCTGTAGAGCAATTTATCAATACCTTGTTAGTTGCATATATGTTGTTGTGGGATGCTGAGAATGATGGCTGGCTTGGTAGCTCGGATTGGGACGGCGGAGATTTCGGGGGTTCCTTGCCTTCACCAAAGCGATGAAGCGTCTTGCAGAAGAATTGTGCCACATTCTTTTAGAAATAGTCAAAACGCATGAGCTTAAATTGGGACGGCGTGATGCATTTGGACAACGCTACACTCTAGATTTCACGTTGGAATGGCAAGATAGAAGTGCGACCATTCGCAGTGGTTGCATTATCCAAGAAGGTTCTGATGTCCCAAGATTAACAACCTGCTATCCTCTGTAATATCTGGAAGTGATATAGCAATCCGATTTGATTTCTGAAAAAATCTAAGTATATTAGATAGTATATAGGACTCCTATTTGATTTTTGAACAAAATTAGGTATGTAGGGTGTGTTAGAACGAAGTTCGTAACGCACCATTATCAAGGGTTTGGTGCAGTACTCTACTTGCTAATACAACGCCAGTTCGCTCAAGTCGGGAAACCCGCCCACACGACTGGCTCCCCTACGTATCTTTTCAGAAATCAAATATTAGTCCTATACAAGATGACCAAAAGTACAATCAAGTTGCTGGATGTAGTAGCACTGACAGTTGATCTACCTGAATACAACCTGTACCGTGGTCAAGTTGGCACAGTAGTAGAATTATTAGCTGGTGGTGATGCATTTGAGGTTGAATTTAGCGATGCCTACGGCGGGCTATGCCTACGCAATGGACGCACATACGAATCTGTCGGTTTACGCCCAGAGCAAATTATGGTATTACATTTTGAGCCAGCATCCCCTGATTCAGTAAGGCCAATGGTGATAGCATAAGTTGTTGTGCCCAGAGCGATGCCTACAGCTGGCTACGCCTACGCAGCTTTATCAGATATTCTGAAATAAAATCATATCTATAAACCTTCCACAAAATATCCGATTATGGCGATCGTTGGTGTCTTGTCTACGAGACACATAAGGGACGTAGCGGGGTATAACGCATTACGAATTACCAATTATTTAAATCTTTCTCCCATGTGCATAGAGAAAATAGTTATCTGTCACCTTCACGTCAGCCTGAAAACCTGTTTTATTTAGCTGAACTTGAAGTTGATCCGGCTGATAAAAAATTTTGACAATCTGAAATTCTTGGCCATCATTTAACTTACGGGTTTGATATATGTTTCCGTCATCTTTAAGGATATGATTGTTAGCCGTAGATGTCGGTTCAAAGGAAGAGTCAATGATAAATACTTGTCCACCAAGGCGAACAGATTGATAGACTTTCGTCAAAAATGAATCGAGTAATTTTGGCGGCACATGAGAGAGCCAAAAGGCAAAAAACACTAAATCATATTCAGTGTTAGGTTGCCATGTAAATAAATCCATGAGGTGATATTCAACACTCAGGGAATTTAACTTCGAGCGATTAATTACAATCACTTCTTCAGAGGCATCGATCGCAGTAATTTTTTTACCGGTACTTAAAAGCTCCTGCGTCCAAATACCTGTTCCACACGCTAACTCTAAAATATCATCCACTACGCCAATTTGGTGTAATGTATTTTTGATTACAGCTACTTCATTAAACCAGCACTGGTTGTTTTGGGTACCGCGATCGTAGCGTCCTTTCCTATAGAACCACTCATCATATTCGTTGGCTCTAGCGCAATAGTACTCAATCTGTTGTTCAAGAATATTATCTGTCATCGGGTGCTTTCTGATCCGATTAAGTTTAGATTTGACGTTGCGATGATAGGGAGAATTTTTTCTTCAGCGAAGAAACTTGCATTTCAGCTTTAATTATGTGATATTTTTATCATTCAATAATAATACGGTAAATCAATAAGCTTGCCGGAGTTCTACCGGAGGTTTGCTGAAGTCTGATTTTAATTTACCCCTGAAAGCAGAGTAAAGATGTTGACTAAGTTCTCTCCAAGTCGATTTTTGGGCATTGCGATCGCCTTTTTCCAAAGGTTTCAACAACGAAGAATCTGCACTTTTTGTATAATATTTGCGGTGGGACTTAGCTTAACTTTGGCTGTCTCTGCTTGTTCTGGTAGCGCAAGCAACAACTCTGGCACACCGCAGACAACCCAAACCCCTACCACAGTTCGCATCGGCTACCAGAAAGCATCAACTGTCCTCTATGCGCTGAAGGCGAGAGGGGAATTAGAGAAAGCTTTCGTAACTTCAGGATCTTCGGTAACTTGGTCGGAATTTCCTGCTGGTCCCCCACTCCTAGAGGCATTGAATGCAGGTAGTATTGATTTCGGCTATACCGGAGAATCACCACCAATATTTGCTCAAGCTGGGGGTATTCCTTTGGTTTATGTTGCCTACGATCCTTGGAGTCCCAAGGCTGAAGCCATCCTGGTACCCAAGGATTCACCGATTAAAAGTGTGGCTGAACTCAAGGGCAAAAAAGTTGCTTTTGTTAAAGGTTCTAATGCTAACTACCTATTGGTGAAAGCACTGGAAAAGGCAGGGGTACAGTATAGTGATATCCAACGAGTAACTCTCACTCCTGCCGATGCTCGTGCTGTTTTTGAGGGAAAAAAGATTGATGCTTGGGCAATTTGGGACCCTTACTTAGCCGCAGCAGAAGCAGCAACAGGCGCACGTACTTTAGTAGATGCGACGGGATTAGCTGCCAATCGTGGTTATTATCTGGCTGCAAAATCTTTTGTTGATGCCAAGCCGGATGCCTTGAAAATAGTTTTAGATCAGGTGAAGAAAGTTAGTGACTGGGCAAAAAATAATCCTAGTGAAGTTGCTAAAATTCTTTCTCCGGCTTTAGGTATAGATGCTCCTATCTTGGAAATAGCAGAAAAGCGGCGTGAGTATGATGTACTTCCGCTCACAGATGAAGTGATTACTAAACAACAAGAGGTTGCTGATACCTTCTACAAAATTAAATTGCTCCCGAAAGAAATCAAAGTTAAGGAAATTGTTTGGCAAGGCAAAGTGAATAATTCGTAAGTTCCTTTTGAGAGATCAATGGATGAATATATAAAAATATTCAATTTACAGCAGAATTCAAGTATTTGAACCATATCTGTCATCGGGGCACAGCAATGCTCATAGGTATAAACTTAACGTAAAAACCAGTCTAGACAAAGCTTTAATAAATTTACTCGTTCCTCGTTAAGAGTCTCCGACTGGGAATGCCTAATATCAGGCTCCGCCTCAAGACTTGCGGCAGAGCCGCAATGAAAAAGCATTTCCAGCAAGAAGGCTGGAAATGAGGTTTTAAAGGGGTTTGAGCTTAAGTTGACACCTATGAGCAATGCTGTGCCCTTACTGCGTGGTCTATTTACCTGAAAATATAGTAACGGACAGGAAGCTTAGGACAACAATCAATTCACAATGTACGCTTGTTGAAGGCATCTATCGCCGAATTGTCCTAACGGCTTTGAACAAATGCAGATTTAAATAGACATCTGGTGAAAAAGAATGTAGAGATGTAGCAGTGCTACGTCTCTACATGGGTTCTTGATAACGCATATTTAGTTTCTAAACCATCCATATTGGGCATGGCTAAATCGAGCAGAATCACATCTGAATGCGTTCAGTTGCTACCTACAGCAGAATTCAGAAGTAAAACACCCCTTACACCTGGCTTTGAGACGAATCGTTGTGTACTTCACCTTCCTTGAAATCTACGTATATCGCGTGTTTACAGGAAAATTGATAACTGTGAAACACTATATTTCACTCATAAATTCAGATGTGATGACCCTGATTTACTAGATTTCAGAGACTTTTTCATTTTGAGGACAAAGCGAGCGAATTAACTCCCGAATCACATCGGTTGCTGGTCTCCCTGTGATTGAACAGTATTGTTCAAGCTTCTGTGCCTCGCTTGATGTGAGATTGATTGTAAGTCGTTTAGCAGCCCATTTTTTATTCATGTATTAGAGAGACAAGCGATATTTTTAAACTACTTCTCTAATATCAATCATTTAAGCTGCTAAGACAATGGTATAACTAATGACATCTAGTTTAAGTAATCATGAAGCCAGAGATTATTTTTTATAAGCAATAGTCAAGAGGTAGGGTATATTCTCAAGTATGAAGTTTAGCTACTTTTAGGGCAGTAATTATAAGTAGAATGTAAAAGGAATATTAAAGTAAGTAAACACAAAATAAGTATTTTCACCAACTGTCATTAAACCCAGCATCAAACCCAAATGACTGCTGTGTATCTGGTGTGAAATTGTGATCTAAAAGTGCGGTGCGATCGCATTATGACATAGGCTTACAGCAGTTTTTATGTATTTAAACCCCATCTGTCGTAGGGGCACAGCATTGCTTGTATGTGTCAACTTCAGGTAAAACCCTTTTCAAACCTCGTTTCCAGCCAGAGACTGGAAATGCTACTTATTGTGGCTCTGTCGCCAGTAAGGGAGGCGGAGCCTCAACGACGGGTATTCCCAGTCTGAGACTGGGAACGAGATAAGAGATAGTCAATTAGATTTCCGAACTTTGGGCAATTTCCTGATTGGTGAAATATTTTTGATCAGAGATTCCCGAACCCATACCCCATAAAAAAGAATAAATTGCTTTAAAGTCTTATCGAACAGAGACTTTGGTTATTGAGTACATTATTAATACATATTAATAGATGCAATATTGTGGATGAGATATTAATAGATGCAGTATTTATTTAAAGTTAACTAAAGAGCCGAAAGTCATCCTGACTTTTCACGTCGTATGGAAAAGCCCACAAAAAACCTAACTCCCTAACCCCCTTTCCAATGCGGTAAGGGGGAAAATTCAAAGTCTCTCTCTTAAAAAGAGAGAGGTTTTCCAGATACCGTGAAAAGTCAGAAAAGCCATCAACAAATCATCCTTAAAACAAGGGTAAGTAGGTAGGCGTAATTAAATATAAGATCAAACCTCACCCTCAATCCCTCTCCAAAGTATCCCAGAGGGAAGCCGGAGGCAGGGTGAGGTTTTATATTTAATTTGACCCACTTACTTAAATCTCAGTGCAGTTCGGATAATATCCCCCTTTTAAAAGTTATCAGTAACTCGTGTTCACTGATTTGTTGGCTCTGGCTATTTCTGATTTTTATATTCACACGTTCTGAATAATCCAGCTTAGAGGCGGGGACAAAAATCATCTTATGAACAAAACCTTTGCAACTATTGACGGGAATGAGGCTGTCGCCCGTGTCGCTTACAAATTAAATGAAGTGATTGCCATTTATCCCATCACCCCCTCTTCGGCAATGGGTGAATGGGCAGATGCTTGGTCAGCAGAAGGCCGTTCTAACCTCTGGGGTACTATTCCCAGCGTCGTGCAAATGCAGAGCGAGGGAGGAGCCGCAGGCGCTGTACATGGAGCATTGCAAACAGGTTCCCTGAGTACCACTTTCACGGCATCTCAGGGGTTATTGTTGATGATACCCAACTTCTACAAAATTGCTGGTGAACTGACTAGCGCTGTGGTTCACGTTGCAGCTCGCTCCCTGGCTACCCATGCTTTATCTATTTTTGGTGATCATAGCGATGTGATGGCAGCTCGTGCTACTGGTTTCGCCCTGCTATGTTCTGCTTCAGTGCAAGAAAGTCAAGATTTTGCTCTGATTGCCCATGCTGCTACCCTAGAAGCGCGAGTCTCGTTTATGCACTTCTTTGATGGCTTCCGCACTTCCCATGAAGTCCAGAAAGTCAAATTGCTCTCAGATGACGATTTGCGATCGCTAATCCACGATAACCTAATACTCGCCCACCGCGCCCGTGCCCTCACCCCAGATCGTCCAGTTTTGCGGGGTACTGCCCAAAACCCCGATGTCTATTTCCAAGGACGTGAAGCCGCTAACCCTTACTACAAAAGCGTGCATGAAATTGTCCAGCGCATCATGGATCAATTTGGAGAACGCACGGGAAGGTATTACAATATCTATGAATATTACGGCGCCAACGATGCCGATCGCGTTATCGTTCTGATGGGTTCAGGTTGTGAAACCGTCCATGAAACAGTAGATTACCTGAACGCCCGTGGTGAAAAACTTGGTGTAGTAAAAGTGCGACTTTACCGCCCTTTTGATGTGCAAAGGTTTGTTGCAGTATTACCAACTAGTGTAAAAGCGATCGCTGTTCTTGACCGCACCAAAGAAGCAGGCAGCCCCGGGGAACCGTTGTATTTGGATGTTGTGGCTGCTATTCATGAAGCGTGGGGAGAAGAAGCAGGGGAGCTCTTAGCTGGGAGCAGAGGGGAGGATCTTCTCCCCTGCCCCCTGCCCCCTGCCCCTCTGCCCAAAATTATTGGTGGTCGTTACGGTCTTTCTTCTAAGGAATTTACACCGGCGATGGTGAAGGGTATTTTTGATAACCTTGCCCAAGCTAAACCAAAAAATCACTTTACTATTGGGATTAATGACGACGTTAGTCATACGTCCTTGAGCTTTGACCCCAACTTCTCTACAGAATCAGATAATGTTGTTCGGGCAATGTTCTATGGATTAGGTGCTGATGGCACTGTTGGGGCTAATAAAAATTCCATCAAGATTATTGGTGAAGAAACCGACAATTACGCCCAAGGCTACTTTGTCTACGATTCTAAGAAATCTGGCTCGATGACTGTATCTCACCTACGTTTTGGCAAAGAGCCAATTCGCTCCACTTACCTAATTGACCAAGCCAACTTTATTGGTTGCCATCATTGGGGATTTCTAGAACGCATAGATATTTTAAAGGCTGCTATTCCTGGGGCGACTTTGCTGCTTAATAGTCCATATAATGCAGATACCGTCTGGGAAAATTTACCGCTCAAGGTGCAGCAGCAAATTATCGACAAGCATTTGAAGTTATACGTAATCGATGCTAGCCAGGTTGCCCGCGAAAGTGGCATGGGTGGAAGAATTAACACTATTATGCAGGTATGCTTTTTTGCTTTAGCGGGTGTCTTGCCACAAGAAGAAGCGATCGCTAAAATCAAACAAGCGATTGACAAAACTTACGGTAAAAAAGGCACAGAAGTTGTCCGCATGAACTTGCAAGCTGTAGACAACACCTTAGACAACCTGCATAAAGTAGACATGCCACAGACAATTAACAATCCAAAATCCAAAATCCAAAATCCAAAATTGCTAGACTCCGCTCCCGAATTTGTGCGAGAAGTTCTGGGCAAAATCATGGTATGGGAAGGTGATGACTTACCTGTTAGCACACTACCAGTTGATGGCACCTTTCCCGTAGGTACTGCCAAGTGGGAAAAACGTAACGTTGCCGAAGAGATACCTGTGTGGGAGCCGGATGTCTGCGTACAATGTGGTAAGTGCGTGATGGTTTGTCCCCACAGTGCCATCCGTGCCAAGGCTTATCAAGTGGATGAGTTAGTCAATGCACCGGGAACCTTCAAATCAACTGGTGCAAAAGATAAAGACTTTGCCAATCAAAAATTTACTATTCAAGTTGCCCCAGAAGATTGCACAGGATGTACTATTTGTGTAAATATTTGCCCTGCTAAAGATAAATCTGAGCCATTGCGGAAAGCGATTAATATGGCACAGCAGCTGCCTTTACAAGAGCAAGAGCGGAAAAACTGGGATTTCTTTTTGAGTTTACCCAATCCTGACAGGCGATCGCTAAAATTAAACCAGATTCGCCAACAACAACTGCAAGAACCTTTATTTGAATTCTCTGGTGCTTGTGCAGGTTGTGGTGAAACACCTTATTTAAAATTATTAACACAATTGTTTGGCGATCGCGCCGTCATCGCCAATGCTACAGGTTGTTCCTCAATCTATGGTGGGAACCTCCCCACTACTCCTTGGACAACCAACGCCCAAGGACGCGGCCCAGCGTGGTCTAATAATCTATTTGAAGATAACGCGGAATTCGGTTTTGGCTTCCGTCTTTCTCTCGATAAACAAGCTGAGTTTGCGGCGGAACTATTGCAACAATTGGGGAGTGAAATAGATGAAAACCTTGCTCAGTCTATCCTCAAAGCTGAACAAAAATCTGAGGCTGACATTTGGGAACAGCGCGAAAGGATAGAACTGTTGCAGCAGAGGTTAGATGAAATTCTAACTCTTGACCCCAATCTAAAATCCAAAATCCAAAATCTCAAATCGATTGCAGATTACTTGGTGAGAAAAAGCGTCTGGATTGTTGGCGGTGATGGTTGGGCTTATGATATTGATTTTGGGGGTATCGATCATGTAATTGCCAGTGGTCGAAATGTGAACATCTTAGTAATGGATACAGAAGTGTATTCTAATACAGGCGGTCAATCTTCTAAAGCTACGCCAAGAGCAGCAGTTGCCAAATATGCCGCCAGTGGCAAACCTGCACCAAAAAAAGACTTAGGGATGATTGCCATGACCTACGGAAACGTCTACGTAGCGAGTGTAGCCCTTGGTGCTAGAGATGAACATACTCTGAAAGCATTTTTGGAAGCAGAAGCTTATGATGGTCCATCACTGATTATTGCTTATAGCCATTGCATCGCCCACGGCATTGATATGACCACAGGGATGAATCATCAGAAAACTCTGGTAGAATCAGGTCGTTGGTTGTTGTATCGGCATAATCCAGAGTTGCTCAAACAGGGTAAAAATCCTTTGCAATTGGATATGCGATCGCCTAAGCAATCTGTAGAACATTCGATGTATCAAGAAAATCGCTTCAAAATGCTCACCAAGAGCAAACCTGACGTAGCCAAGCACTTATTAGAACAAGCGCAAGCGGAAGTAGATGCACGTTGGCAGATGTACCAATATCTGGCAAAGCGTGAGATTCCCATCACCGAATTTTAGATTTTAAATTTTAAATTTTGGTGAAGCAGCGCGGTCTTGTTCCAAGGGGAGACGCTAAAAGCGATGGGGGTTTCCCCCATGAGTGACTGCACCAAGCCGTAGGGATTGAAGATTCTTGCATCCAAAATTTAAACAGGTCTGATACTATTTCACTTTAATAATGATACAAATACGTTGGTAAGGACATGGTAATGCCATGCTCCTACGAGAAATCTGTGTGTATCAAGGTTTTCGTGAAATGGTATGAGACTTGCGAATTTAAACGCGAGAATGAAGGAGGCAGCAGCCAGGAGGAGCTTTGCAGATGGGAATTCGACCCCAACTGATTTGAAGCCACTTTTTAATCCCCTCCTTGCTTGCGGGGAGGGGAGACAAAGCGTAGCTTTGGCGGGGTGGGGTTCTTCGGGTTTAATAAGCAATCAAGCGGACATGATATAAGCCGTAGTTTTTCAATCTCCCCCATCTGCAAGAGCTTGCAGTATAGGTAAAAAAATAGTTGGGCAATTTTTAAGAATGCGAGGAAAAAAGAGTTTCCCAGTCAATCACAGGTGGTCTTTGTCCCTGGTTAACTATTTCAAAAATTTGTCTGGAACTATTTGGCTGAAAAAGACATTCTACACAAGCGCTGGCTACATCAATCCGGCTAGCATCACCCGAAAGTGTATCCCCAGTGCCTAAGACCACACCGTATTTACCTCCTGTTTTTGCCTTGAGAAGGGTGTTGAGATCGTATGAAGTATATGGACCGTCAATAAGGCGTCCTGCACGGATAATAGTGTAGGGTAATCCTGAATTAATAATAGACTCCTCGCCCTTTTGTTTGGCATCCAACACGCCGAACGCATTAAGAATACTAAAAGGAAACTGATTTTTACGCAAAATTCCGCAGGAAGAGACGAAAACGAATCGCTGCAAATTCCGGGGTGCTGCTGCCACTAGGTTGCTGACACCTTGGGCATCGACCTTTGCTGGACTATTCTTTGCTTTTGCTTCACTAGATTTGGGATTAAGGTAAGTGATTCCCCATTCAATCAAGTTCGGGGCTTGGTCAAACTCCCATCGCGCAGAGGGAAAGGCAGTGGTTCCGGTACAACTTATGATGTGGCTCACATCTAGCGTTGCGGCTGGTAGTGTAGCTGGCTGGCGGATGTCACCAACGGCAATTTCCACTCTCTGGTTAAACATCTCTTCAGCTTTTGCGGCATTGCGTGTCAAGACACGAACTTTCAAGCCTTTCTCTAGCAGCTTGCCTACGACCAGTTGCCCCACTCCACCAGTAGCACCAGCAACTAGTACCAAATTTTCAACTGACGTTTCAAAAGAAGTCACGTCGCTTCGCTCCGAATTCAAAATTCAAAATTCAAAATTTAAAAATAAGCTTTGAGTTAAAGGCTAACTAAGGTTTTCTAACTTTTTGGTGTTTAGTCTTGGTTTTCGACTATTTCGCCGATTATACCTCGATTTTTGACCAACTACAATCACTAATGAAATAGGTTTTTGACTATTTAGTTTTGCTCTGTAGCTTTCAGGCTGATAAGTGGGAATTTTAGGATCAGGGTAAACTCCCTAAATCTAACAGGACTTACGCAAAAAAGTTCTGAAGTAGCGGTAATTCATGAATTACCCCTACGACAAATCAGGTTTTTGAGACAATTTTCCCTAAGTCGTATCTAAATCGGCACTGTAGCTACCACTTGAGGTTTCGAGCAAGGAATGAAAATTAGTCAAAAATTAATTTCGGGTATTCTAGGAATGGTTACTCTCTCAGGAATGATTGGTGCGATTAATGCTCATCAGCAATTGAAGATAGCTAAGTATCTTGCTCTACAAGAGGCTGAAGAAGTTGCTGGACTACTGGGATATTTCGTAAGTCATGAGTTTCAATACCACGAAACGCGATCGCGAGATGAGATACTAGCCGATTTGCAAAATCATGTTCAAGCACTACACAAGCAACGTCAGCGTGATCTAGAGATTGTAGACCGCAATAAAATCATCCTGGCAGATGTAGTTGCCGAAGACATCGGTACGCGATTAGATCACGATCGCAACAATGAAGTTGGTAAAACTATTCACGATGGCATACCAAGAACTTATGTTGAGACTAGTTCTGAGTACCCAAAGGGGATTCAATTAATTGCTGTTGCTTTTAAGACTAGCAACGGTGAAATAATTGGCGCAGTAATTCTGGAATATACACCGCTTTACGAAGCCGCGCTAGCAATAGCCCATAAAAATATTGTTGTCACGTCGGTTATCAGTTTGGGATGTGGCATATTTGCCTTAGCAGCAGGTTATCTGCTCTCGGTAAGCATCTCAAAACCGATTAAACAACTCCAGCAAGCTGTGGTATATCTGACTGAAGGTAAGCTGGATACCAGAGTTAATATTCGCTCCCAGGATGAGATTGGCGAGTTAGCTATCTCGTTCAACAAAATGGCGGACGATCTGCAACATTCCAGAGATGAGTTGGTCAAGGCCAACGAACAATTACGAGACGAGATTGTTGAGCGCCAACAGGCAGAAACAGAACTTCACCAAACTCTAAAAGACCTGCAAAAAACCCAAGTCCAATTAATTCAAGCTGAAAAAATGTCGAGTCTGGGTCAACTAGTGGCGGGAGTTGCCCATGAAATCAACAATCCAGTTAATTTCATCTACGGCAATCTTCAATACACTGATGATTACATTCAACAGCTGCTGCTGTTAATTAAGCTTTATCAAAATTATTATCCCTACCCAGTGCCAGAAATTCAAAATGCTAACGAAGAAGCGGATATTGAGTACCTAATAGAAGATTTGCCTAAGATGTTAACCTCAATGAAAATGGGGGCTAAACGCATCCGTGAAATTGTTCTCAGTCTACGAATTTTTTCTCGTTTGGATGAAGCTGAGTTTAAAACGGTTGATATACATGAAGGAATCGACAGTACTCTGTTAATTTTGCAACACCGAATCAAGGCACAAAATAATCGCCCTGAAATTAAAGTGGTCAAAGAATATGGTGAAATGCCTAAAATCCAGTGTTTTGCAGGGCAAATGAATCAGGTATTTATGAACCTCTTGGCAAATGCAATCGATTCTTTAGAAGAGGGTTTCCAAAAAGAACTTTGTCCAAATCCCTTGATTCGCATTTCTTCTGGACAGGTAAATGAAAATGTCGTCATTCGGATTGCTGATAATGGAGCAGGAATTCCAGAAGAAATCCAGTCGCGTCTATTTGACCCTTTTTTCACTACTAAACAAGTTGGTAAGGGGACTGGTATGGGATTATCGATCAGCTACCAGATAATTACTGAAAAGCATGGTGGCTCTTTGCAATGCATTTCATCATTAGGACAGGGTGCAGAGTTTGTAATTGTAATGCCGATGCGAGCAGTGAAATCAGCACAATTATCAATAGATATCTCCAGAAATTAAATATGCGTTATCCAAAACCCTTGTAGAGAGACGTAGCGGTGCTATGTCTCTACATTCTTTTTCACCAGATGTTTAATCTGCGTAGGCGTAGCCCGTCGTAGACATCGCACTTCTAGGGGAAATTGCGCCCGAATTGTTCGGTTCTACCACTATCACCAGTACAGAAATAGCTATAACCTTTTAGGTAGTAGTGAAATGTCTAGCCTAGACGCTGTTAGTCGCTCTTGAATTAAGGGGGTGAAAACCTGTGTATAAATGGATATTGCCAAGCCTGAGCGAAATCTTGGCCCAAAATCAATCAAGTGTCGCTGAATGTTCCCCTGCTAAAGCAGAGCGGCAGTGGCGTGTCAGCCTAGCAGCGACAGAACATTTGCTATTAAATACTTTAGCAGATCCTTCAGTTGACACAACCCAAGGATTAGTTTTAGCTGCACCAGCACCCTTATTTAGTCAGCCAAAACTGACTCAAAGCTTACAAACAGTAACTTTTACGGCAAAACCATTTAATCCCTTGGCGCTGATGCCATTTCAGATGCCAGATCCGATGCCTGGGTTGGGCTACGCTAACGCATCTGTAAATGAAGAAATCGCTCCCCATGAATCGATACTTCCCTTATTACCTGCCGATCCGCTAGGGGCAGAGCAGTTCTGCTTAGTTTTCACAGATAAATTTAGATTAGTGCTGGTTTTAGCAACCCACAAAAACGGTAAAAAAACCTTTTCATTTTCTTTTGAGCCAGAGGTAGTGCAGCAAGCTTGGCGATCGCTAGGAGCAAGGGTAATGCTGGCTAATCCAGAATTTTTCGCCCGCCTAGACGCATTAGTAGAACAGTATTCTCCGGTAGCACCAGATTACCGCATCATAATTGAGTTTAGCCAGCTGTTGCTTCAGGAATTAACAGAAGCAGAAGAGACTAGGGACAAGGAGGACAAGGGGGACAAGGAGAATAACCCATACCCAATTCCCAATGCCCAATCCCCAATGCCCAATGCCCAATCCCCAAATCCCGATGTAGAATTGCTCCAAGCTTTCGCTCACGAAGTCCGCACACCTTTAACAACTATTCGCACCATGACTCGTCTGCTTTTGAAGCGGCGAGACTTAGATGCTGGCGTGATCAATCGCTTAAAAATTATCGATCACGAGTGTACCGAGCAAATTGACCGGATGGAGTTGCTGTTTAAGGCAGCAGAATTGGAAACTACTGCTTCAACAAAATCCTCAAAAACTCAACTCACACCGATGTCTTTAGATCAAGTGTTGCAGCAGAGCATTCCCCGTTGGGAACAAGCAGCGCATCGGCGGAACTTAACTTTAAATGTTGTTTTACCCCAGCAATTACCAACAGTGGTGAGTAATCCGACGATGCTGGATCAGGTACTCACTGGTTTGATAGAGAATTTCACTCGCAGCTTACCTGCTGGCAGCCATATTCAAGTTCAAGTTATTCCGGCTGGAGATCAACTAAAGTTACAATTATCGCCCCAATTCGGATGCAAAGATTCCAATAAAGCCGCCACACCTGCAACGCCACCAATTCGGAAAGCTCTAGGTCAACTGCTGATGTTCCAACCAGAGACGGGTACGATTAGTTTGAATATCGCTGCAACTAAGCATTTGTTTCAAGCGATCGGTGGAAAACTGATTGTGCGCCAGCGTCCACATTATGGGGAAGTTTTGACGATTTTCCTACCTTTAGAAGTTAGCAAGCAGAAGCCGGCAGTTAGGAATTAGGAGTACAGACGCGATTAATCGCGTCTGTACAGGAGTTAGGAATTATATGATCTGCGGGCAATTAAGCATAATATTTGGAACCCCACCCTGCCAAAGCTATGCTTTAGCTCCCCTCCCCGCACGCGGGGAGAGGTTGGGGGTGGGGTTCTTTATTATGGGTAATTTGGCGGACATAATATTACAGCTATTTTCAGGTAAATAGACAACGCAGTAGGGGCACAGCAATGCTCATTGGTGTCAACTTAAGCTAAAAGCCTTTTCAAATCTCGTTAAGAGCCTCTTGCTGGAAATGCAGAGCAATTGCGGCTTTGCCGCCAGCAAGAGAGGCGGAACCTCTAGAACGGCATTCCTAGTCTCCGAGTGGGAATGAGACAGTCTCTAAAAGCTAGTTATAGACTGGCTTTCACGTTAATTTTACACGTATGAGCAATGCTGTGCCCTGACGACAGATGTAGTTCAAATATTAGTCTAAACTCCAGTCATAAGTGATCACTCATTTTGTGTAGCGATCGCTTTGGGGATATCGCCAACACTTCTCAGTTGCACTGTAAATGTGGAACCTTCATATAATTTACTTTTTACAGAAATAGATCCGCCAGAGCGCAGCAGCAATTGCTGTACAATTGTTAACCCCAACCCAGCACCACCATAATCTTCAGTTGCGGCTGTACGCACACGATAAAACCGATCAAAGATTTTGGGAATCTCATTTTCGGCAATACCGATACCTGTATCGCGGAATTCTAATTGGACATAATCGCCTTGAATACGGGCACGCACCCATACTTGACCACCAATCGGAGTAAACTTAATGCTGTTGTGCAGTATATTTATCAGAATTTGCCTCAAACCACCGCTCACGCACCAAACAGATGGGAGTTCAGTGGGTACGGTATAGGTTAAGATAATCTCTTTTTCTTGGGCTACTGTTTGATAGGTACTGACTACTCCAGGTACAATATCTGAGAGACGCACCGACTCCAAAGCCCTCCCCTCCAAATTCCGTTCTAGCTGCACCAGTTCCAACAAACCAGTAATCAGGGAATTTTGCTGATCGCACTGGGTATTTAACATCTGTAAATAACGTTGTCGTTGGGGAGGTTTAAGATTAGGGGAATTCAACAATGAAAGTGCTGTCTTCATGTGCGTCAAGGGTGTACGTAATTCCTGACAGACATTTTTCAGGTATTCATCTTTGAGTTGCTCTTTGTTGTGCAGTTCTTGATTTTGCTGCTCCAACTTGGTGGTGCGTACTGTGATGATTTGACGATTAATTTCATCTTGTCGCAGAAGTTGTTTTGCCAACAGTTGATTCATCAGTGCGGCTTGGGGCGCACTTGGACAAATAAAACTAGCAGGTAAAATTGGGGATGATTCTGGTGTAATCGCTTTTTGGATACCATTTAATACTTGCTGAATTACTCTCCCCTCAACAGTAGTTATAATCAGCAACGGCTGGTTTTTATTAGTATTTACCTTCGCCGATGTCTGATTTTTGCGTTTTTTAAGTGGTCGATGAGCCAAAATTAAACTGCAAAACTGGGGCGATAATACCATCAGAAAGTTTTCACGTCGCAGTTGGCTATCTGCTGGGAGGTAAACAGAGACATGATGAGAGGATGAGGCGGTATTTTCTTTACCTGTTCTCTCATCTCCCCCTTTCTGTCTCTCCTCAATCTGGCAAGTATAAATGAGACTAGACGCACCTACTGAGGATTTATAACGCGCTAATTCTGATTGCCAAATTTTATCCGGTGGTAGCTTCACCCACAAAGTTGCTGCAATTTGCTGCTCAATTAGTAAGTCAATTTGCGCTCTCACCAGTGATAGCAGAGTAGCAGGACTGAGGGACAATGGTTTAGGAGGCACTTGCACTCCCATAACCAGTTGATAAACAGATAGTTCCTTAGCCAGAGATACATTCATGAGTCAAGCACAACAAGGATGAAGCAAGAAATAATTCTGTCTTCGATTTTCACCTTTATATGTGCATTTTTTACAAAATCTCCACGCAAAGAAATATGAACAATCAATTATGGGCAATTTTAATTGTGTGAAATACACATTTTAGGGTAGCACATCTGTGCTACCTTTGGAATTAAACTTGAATGTTCAGTCTTTGGTGTAAAGCGTCGCGTGCATGTTCTCGGTCGTCAAAATGGATTTTTTCAGTACCGAGAATTTGATAGTCTTCATGACCTTTACCAGCAAGCAAGACTCCATCACCGGGTTGTGCTTGTAAAATAGCGGTACGAATTGCGATCGCGCGATCGCAAATTACAGTTGGCTGCACTGTGTCAGCAATTCCCGCCAAAATATCTTTCAAAATCCGTTCTGGGTCTTCAGTGCGGGGATTATCCGATGTCACCACCGCCACATCAGCTAATTCGGCGGCAATTTTACCCATTATTGGGCGCTTAGTGCGATCGCGATCGCCTCCACACCCAAATACACAAATCACCTTTCCAGGTATAAACGGGCGTGCCGCTTTCAGTAAATTTTCTAAACTATCGGGTGTGTGGGCATAATCCACAATCACGCTAATATCTTGCTCAGGACTAATTTGTACCCATTCCATCCGTCCGGGAACTCCGGGAAACTCAGGTATCACAGATACGACTAACTGCAAATCTAGCCCTAAGTGTAAAACTGCTCCTACGGCTGCGAGAAGATTTTCTAGATTATATTGTCCAACTAGAGGCGATCGAAAAGCCACGTCACCTTTTGGTGTATGTAATGTCCCACTAACACCATTGGGCTGGTAACTTAAATCACTCATCCATAAATCAGCGCTGTTGTCGTTGACGCTATAACTCCAAACCCGTTGGGAATCTAACGAGGCAATTAACCGCTTGCCGTAGGAATCATCAGCATTAATTATTGCCCGTCCCTTGAGATAATCCGGGCTAAATAACAACGCTTTGGCGGCAAAATAATCTTCCATGTCGCTGTGATAGTCGAGATGATCTTGAGTAAGATTACTGAACACCGCCACCTCAAATTGACAACCCAACACTCTACCTTGTGCCAAAGCGTGAGAACTTACTTCCATCACCCCGAACTCACTACCAGCATTTACAGCCTCTCTTAGCTGTTGTTGTAGTTCCACCGCAAAGGGCGTAGTGTGGGTAGCAGTTTGCTCAAAACCTGGCCAACGAGTGTAGAGAGTTCCCATCAAAGCTGTAGCTAGATTCGCTTTAATCAACAGAAATTCAATTAGATGAGTAGTTGTAGTTTTGCCATTTGTACCAGTCACACCTACCAGCTTGAGTTTTCGTCCCGGATAACCGTAAAAAGCACTGGCTATCTGGGCGCAAGCTTGAGTTATGTTACTTGCACTGATTACTACAGCCTGATTTGTGGGAGGATTTTTCTGTGCAGCTTCGGGAGAGACGATCGCAGCTACGGCACCCGATGCGATCGCACTTTGCCAAAATTCTCCACCATCAACCCGCGTTCCTGGCATCCCAATAAACAAATCTCCCACACCACAAGCATGGGAATTCGTCTTCAAACCCCTAACTTCCACATCCTCAAAAATCGGATGACTAGGCAATTGCTCAACACTATCCACCGCCGTTAGTAATTCCCGCAATTTCATCTTGTGAACCTCGCCACATTCTTAATCTTGCGCTTATTCTGCATTATTTTTTTCTAATTGACCAAATACTTCCGCAACATTTGCTCCAACTGCTGCACACTAGCACGAGGAGAAGGACGCGGCAATAGTTTTTCCTCTGTGTCCTCTGCGCCTCTGCGGTTCGATAAATAAAGCACTGGCACTTCATACTCATACGCAGCAAACCAATCTTCACGAGTCGTAATATCCCTAACTTCTAACTCGAAACTGAGATTTTGGATTTGTTCTAGTTTTTCTTGCAAGCCTTCACATAAATGACAGCCGGGTTTACTGTATAAGATTAATCGCATTTGTTAATTAATTACCATGAACACTATTCTACACATCACCAAAAGCGAACAATGGACTCAAAGACATTGGTCAGGGCATTATCCTTAAATATAATTACCGTTGCGAGAGGGTAATTGCGCTCTTTCTGCTCAAGCTTGTGCAATTACGGTATGGTTATCAAAACCGAATCTTTACGATTGGCGCTCAACTAGCATAGCTGTCATTAGGGCAAATCGATTATTTATTTAGGTAGTAAATTTAGCGTGCAAAAATCTCCAGATGAAATCAGGTCTAACTTAGTAAGATTAATTCAAGATTCTCAAGATACTTATCCAAATTTGGCATCAAGGCTAAGGGAAATGAGTAGATGGATTGCTGATAAAAAATCGGGACAACTGGTATCTAAAAAACACGTAATGCTTCTTTTGGAAGAGTTGATAGAAGATGCAACATTTTGGTTAGAACTACAATTAATACCTAAAGAGGACAAGGAGGCTGAACTGTCCTCACTGACACCAATAGAGATGTATTGGTACGAATATTTATTTCCCCTTTGGATTAATGAGAGAGATCCAAAAAAAGAAACCTGGAAAAAAGAATTAATGGCTGGTAAATTCCAAGGGAACGATACTTCTTTAGTTGAGAAGATATGCCAAGTAATAGAATTTCTTGGAGGTGATACATTTCATTCTTATATTGCGGATCTATCAATGGCAACAGATTTATTCGCTTCTGGACTAACCAATTTACCTCTTTCTGTTCAAATAACTACTATTCAAGGTATACTTTCTCAACCAAAGCAGGAAAAATGGTTAGATACTTTACAATATTGGGCAATTGATCGGGGTTTGTTTGTAAGTTACAACCCAACACTCCATCAAATTGAGTCAAGAATTGGACAAGAAGCATTTCAGTGTAGTGACGAAATCCCGAAAAACTGTTATTCTAAAATTAATATAGACAGATAAGCAGTTAAAGCGATGATGTCCTATCAAGTTGAAATTCCCAAAGAACAGAAAGTTACTAGAGCAAGAGTTGCTCTTGAGAGCGCCAGAGAGTTAAGACGCTCTAAAAGGCTTATGGGAGTTGATGCCATATACCAATTTGTTAAGGACGTTGATGGAGAGTGGCTAGAAAATTGGACGGATATATCGGATGCTGAGATAAACGCAGAAAGGGTCAAAATAAGTTCTATCAAAATAGAACTCCTTGTTTTTGAGTTTAGGCTGTATGTCGCAATGTTATACGCTTTTTGTGTTTTGGTGCTAAACCAAATGGATTCGGTAAATTTTGCAAAAGCAAAGAACAGGGACTCAATTACATCGCTATGTTAGTCCAACAGACAATTTTTAAATCAAATAAATAATAAGAGACAAAAAGCTTTAAGGTATCTTAAAGCTTTTTGTTTTATACAAGTTTTTCTGAAATGTTTAAGCTAAAAGGTGAAAGAAAATACAACAACATCTAGGCTCAGTAATTCAAGAACAGTTACTTTTACTATGAGTGAGTTACGGTTGCCATACAAGAACTTCATATAATATCACTAAAGTTCCTGATGCCAAAGGGCTAACGTCTAAGAGATGATGAATTTTTTTGGTGAGTTATGAAGAGTTTGTTACTGGGTTTAGTATTTGTTATCTCTGCGGCGTTACCTGCTAAAGCTGAAAATTGGGTTTATGTTGATGCTACTGAAAGCGATACAAAATTTTCTATTGATACTGAATCTATTACAGAAATCAACGGAGGATATGCTTTTAAAGAGTTGATAGTTAGTGAAAGAGAGAATAAGTATTTAGTTGGCTATAGTGAAATATTATGCAAGGAAAGAGCTAATAGATCAACTGGTTATGAATCCTATACTGCCAATGGTCAATTCATCCAAGAACGTCATTTTCCTCAAAGCCCATTCAATAAAATTATTATAAACACTGTTAGAGCTACTTTATGGGAAAAGCTTTGTAATTAGGAAAGGCAGGGGCTAATCAGCTAGCCCCTATTACCAGGGTAACATTTCCTGAACTAAGCTATTCTGATTCTCGCCTTCCTTGCGACAGGATAAACCTTGAAATTAATTTAGGAAAAACGTTTCTCCTAAACCTAAATCAAACATTAGATACAGTGCATCGCTTTATAAGGTTTAGTTTCAGAAGTTTGCTTTTATTTTTCAGTGGGTATTAGGCATTGAGCAAGAGAATAAATTATTGAGGAGGATAGCCATAAATATCACCTAAATAACAGTTCGGTTGCCCGCCTCCAGGGTTACTATAAGATGAACGATCTCCGCATATCCTATGATCTTCAGCAATATCATAAGGACATTCGCAACGATTAGAATACTCTTTTCCTCGTATAGCATAGTAAGGACTGTAATTTATTGGTACTTTAGTTTTGCCACAACTTCTTAATAAATTTTGACCAAACAACATAACAATAAAAACTAATACTGAAATTTTCCAATCAGTACCATCATTTTTCATAGTACTTAGGTAATTTAGTTATTGGTTACAAAGGATATCTCAAACCATATAAATCATACTTTTTACTGAATTTTCTAAAATAGCAATAATTAAAAACTTTATTATTAGTCATCTGCTTGCTTAAGTGCATTAGAGAATATACTGAATGCAAAGGGGACGGAGGAGGAGAGATGAGAAGAGAAGGGTTTAATGTAGGTGAGTATGCTGATCAAATGGCGTTGTTGTTGGATTTGCAGCTAAGAGATGAGTATCGGGATGGTGTGGTGGCAAATTTTGAGAGAATTAGTGCGATCGCTAATCTTGTAAATGAGTTTCCCCTAGCGGAGGATATTGAAGTTGCACCAGTTTTTGAACCATGAATGATGCTGTATCAATAGCTGCTGCTGTGCGTGAGGGCAAAGTTAGCGCGGTGGAAGTTACTCAGGCCGCGATCGCCCGAATCGCCGCGTGGGATAATCAACTCAACTGTTTTACGGCTGTGACTGCTGAGACTGCTTTAACAGATGCAGCACGCATTGACTCAGAAATTGCCCAAGGTAATTATCCTGGAAGGCTTGCGGGTGTGCCTTTTGCGGTGAAAAATCTCTTCGATATCGCTGGTTTAACGACTCTGGCGGGGTCGAAAATTAATGCCGAAAACCCAGCTGCTAGCCTTGATGCAACAGCAGTAGCAAAGCTGAAACAAGCGGGTGCTGTGCTGGTTGGCGCTTTGAATATGGATGAGTACGCCTATGGGTTTGTGACGGAAAACTCCCATTACGGTGCTACTCACAACCCCCATGATTTACAGCGAGTTGCTGGTGGTTCATCGGGTGGTTCGGCGGCGGCTGTTGCTGCTGGGTTAGTACCCCTGACCCTGGGTTCTGATACTAATGGTTCAATTCGCGTTCCGGCGGCATTGTGTGGTGTTTTTGGTTTGAAGCCGACTTATGGACGCTTATCTCGTGCTGGGGTAGCTTTATTTTCTAGCAGTTTTGACCACATTGGATCTTTTGCGCGTTCGGTGCAGGATATCGCCACGGTGTTTGATGCGCTTCAGGGAGAAGACGATCGCGATCCAATTTGTACAAAGCGTCCGCCTGAATTGGTTTTATCACAACTCAAACAAGATATCTGTGATATTAGAATTGCGATCGCAGCTGATTACTTTCTTAAAGGCGCAGAACCGGAAGCTATAGCAGCAGTGCAAAAAGTAGCTGATGCTTTGAATGTCACTGAATACGTAACAATACCAGAAGCACACCGCGCCCGTGCAGCAGCCTTTGTAATTACAGCTAGCGAGGGCGCAAATCTGCATTTGGATAAATTGCGTAGATGTCCCCAAGATTTTGATTCAGCGACACGCGATCGCTTTTTGGCTGGGGCGTTAATTCCAAGTAACTGGTATCTCCAAGCGCAACGCTTTAGAAAATGGTACCGCGATCGCATTCGAGAAATCTTTCAAAATGTGGATATAATTCTTGCCCCAACAACACCAATTTCTGCACCGCTAATTGGTCAACAAACGATGATTTTGGATGGCGAAGAAATTCTTGTCCGTCCTCATTTAGGGCTATTTACTCAACCATTATCTTTTATAGGTTTACCCGTTTTATCAGTACCAATTCAGCGTACAAATGCCTTACCTTTAGGCGTACAATTGATCGCAGCACCATATAATGAAGCATTAATTTTACAAGTTGCGGCTACATTAGAGGCAAAAGGTATAGTTTCAGCACCAGTGATTTTCAACCCTCTCAACGAAAGCTAATCCTTTAAAAAACTGGCATTCCTGCGATCGAAAACTTCACCCCGTCCTATCTTTAATCCCTCTCCTTACCATAGCGTTTCCTAATCATATAAGTTACATCATAGCCCCCTCCTCGCTTGCGGGGAGGGGGTTGGGGGTGGGGTTCTTGTACTTCACTCAACTGATAACCGCTATAAGAGGATGAATGAACAAGTATTATTGCTAACATCAAAAGCTCAGAAACCTAACCCCCCTAGCCCCCCTTCCCTACAAGGGAATGCAGGGTGGA
>NZ_JBALCT010000031.1:0-97868 GCF_036917675.1 Nostoc sp.
GGCTCGTGCCAATGCCAAGCTCAAGCTTTGTTTTATCAGATTGATGCTCAAAAGACTAGCTGCTACCTAAAAAAGATATCAAATGGGTTCTATAGATGCATTGACGTGAATTCGACGAAGTTAGGAACGTGGTAAAATGCAAAATTTCATCCTGTCTCTAGCCTCCCTCTCCTTTATAAGGAGAGGGATTGAGGGTGAGGTAAGCCAGGGACATAAATCGGATATTATTTATGTATGTTATTTAACTCTTATTCCTTACAGTTGGAGTTAAGGTATAATTTAAAACTAAAAACCCGCTTGGTTTGTAGATTTAAGTTCAAAGCAGTTACCACAGTTAACTCACCGCGTTGAACTGACGTTGTATTAAGTAGTAAGAATAAGTGTTAAATATTGATGCAAAATTAGGTACTTTCTGGAATTTGCTTCGGAAAGTTTCAGATTATATTTTCAATACATTAATAAATTTCAGGAGCAAATCAGGTGTTTACTTCAACCTTACTCGCTGCTGCAACTACACCTCTGCAATGGAGTCCGACAGTTGGACTGATTATCATTATTGCCAATATCATTGCCATTGCCTTTGGCAAATCTACCATCAAGTATCCCAACGCAGAACCAAAACTACCCTTAGCCAATTTCTTAGGTAATTTTGGTTTACCAGCCTTTTTAGCAAGTGCCGCCTTTGGTCATATCTTAGGAGTGGGCGCTGTCTTAGGGTTGCATAACCTGGGAAGAATTTAGGCTCTTACCCAAGTTAGCCTTTATTTGATGATTCTTTTGTCTCCAACTTTGAGCCAGAAAGTTAGTTCTCTGGCTCTTTTTTATCGCCTCTCTAGAGAATCAAAATAACTTAGAGCTTCTTTAGTAGATGTGAAATGTATAGTTGAGTATGAGTCACTTTCTGTACTTCCTTGATGATTTGACCAAATTTTCAAGTAGTAATCCTTGTTATCATCGGTAGACCATAATTCATAACGGTATTGACCTCCTGAACCCTGACTTGTTAAGTAGTCAGCTAGTGCTGTATTTGATGTAGATAGAAAGCTAAATACAGTCAAAACAGGAATTACAGCTACTTTTAGGATCTGGATTAATTTCATAAATGTACAAAAAACTTATTTTTGAGATTTTGTTAAACATCTCATTTATAGCAACAGCACTTATACAATGCGTCTGTAATTATACTTGAATTAAGTGCGTATATAGCAGTTCTTGCTTGGGTGCAAGTCGTAACCTCACCCCGTATTTGAAGACAGCAAACACTCCCCTCTCCGATGCTTTGGAGAGGGGTTGGGGGTGAGGTTTAAAAATCTACTCCAATACCAAAAGCCCCAGATGGGGCTTTAATTACTGACTATGGCGGCGACAACTTAAGCTGTGTATGCCTAACTCTTAACGAATGTCTCAAAAACCTGATTTGTCGTAGGGGTAATTCATGAATTACCCCTACTTCAGAACTTTTTTGCGTAAGTCCTGTAATTTTTGAATTCAGAAATATCGGCGTAGATATTGAAGAGCGATCGCTCTGAATTTTTCAGTGTGGCTATTTATAGCTATAGCTATTTTCCATTGAGTATAACACCCAAATACTTAGGCGAAATTCCCGACTTTTCTAATAAGTCGGGAATCTTTTCGTTCACGAGATGTAGCTAAACAGCCCAACAATTGCTAAAGAATGTAGGCTGTTTGCCCACCGGATGATTGGGAGTTTTCAAGAATCTGCCAAAAATCTCTTTGCTTTAAATCAATCTATGGAATTAAGAGTGGCTTTCTAGCGGATTAGCAATGTATTTGAATGTTGGTTCAGAATTCCAAGGACCACGCTCATCTTTACCATCTCCGTTTGTAGATAGATTGTAGTAGAGAGCAACAGTTTCATCTGGCTTAATATTACCAAAGAATGGATCTGTCAACTTACCCAGTGAATCTAGAGCTTTCATAAACATCTGGGTATGAGAAATTTCTCGTGTTAACAGATGCACTAAAGTCTCTTGAGTTCCTTTGTCAGTTGCCAACTTAATCAATGCTTCGTAAGTCTGACGAGCGCCAGCTTCTGCTGCAACGTTAGCTCTTAAATCACGCACTACATCTCCACCCTCATTCAAGTAAGTTGCAGTCCAAGCACTACCCTGGCTATCTAGAAAATGAGGACCAGCCCCTCGAACTGCAAAGAGAGTACTCTTATAAGCCTCTGTTTGATCCACATTTTTGGTATGAGCTTCAATGAGTTTACCAACCATTTCTAAATGGCCGAATTCCTCGATCGCAATATCTTGGAGCATATCTTTAATTCCAGCATTTTCGACATGGAATGATTGAACCCAATATTGCAAAGCTGCACTAAGTTCTCCAGTAGCTCCGCCAAACTGCTCTAGAAGTAACTGAGCAAAACGAGGATTTGGTTCATTAACGTTAACTGCATGAATTGGCTCTTTCTTGTGAAAAAACATAGATTTACACTTCCAAAAATTTTGTGTTACGCAAAGGATCGGCTTGTCTGCTAGTATTTTTCCAGATAGAGCTAATTTCATGTTTGATAGCTTCTCAAACTGGTGAACTAGAAGACTCAGAAAATAGAGTAGTGATGTCAGTATTAATAACTGCCATTCAGCGATTAGGCATTGTTGCTTCTTCTGATTAATCCCCATAGATAAATAGCAACAATTGCGCCAAGCACAGCCACTAAAATACCAGGAAGAGTTAAACCAGCGCCAGCCGCAGTAATTTGCAGAGTTCCTGTTCGTAGTAAGGTAAACAGAGTTCCACCAACGAAAGCACCAATGATACCCAAAATCATTGTGGAGAGAATGCCACCACCTTGATAGCCAGGATAATTAGCTTTAGCGTAGGCGTAAGCCCAACCTAGGCATCGCACCTGCCAAAAGTCCTAAAACTACCCAAGCGATAATACTCATAACTCCCTCAACAACCTCACTTGTATCTAAGTTATCAACTCTGATTTAAAATTCTTTCTACCATATGGGATAAATGCTAAATCCAAAAGTTAGACAAAAAACTTTATATAAATATTTGGATGAGAATTGGCATTTCTAGTATAAAAATGGTAAATGAAAGTTTTGCCAGAGAAATCAGGAATTATTGATACATAAGTTGAGAAGAACTAGATACTAATAAATTCATCAATGTATCAGGGCAAACGCGTCTTGTCAAGAAGAATCTCTTAATCTCAATAAAGCCCAAAATAATCGCATTAATGCTTGCTTATTGACAAGATTTTAGGCGTTGGCGTAGCCCAATCCAGGCATCGCTTTGACCCTTGAAAAATAAATTAAACGATAAATCTGATTCTTTCGTTGATACATTAACAAAGGTTTTTGTCAAGACTAATTTAGATGCGTTTGCCCTGATTAATATATGGTATGTTTTTTTATATCTATCTTAAGATGTAAAATATTATCTAACTTTTTGGAGACGCGTTAAAGTAATTGGTAATTCGGCTGCACGTAGTTTGCTTCTTTGCAGGAGTACGAATACTCGCTAACGTAATTCGTAATTATTTAAATCCCCTCAACCGTATTTCAAGGTAGATTGAGGGGATAATATCTAGTAACTATTTGCGAAAGTGGTATCAAATGGTGCGGGAGAATTTTGTCTCTCGCGTTCTTGTGTGAGTATCAAATATGACGGCAATATTTCTGACTAGTAATCTACCGATGTCTGTAATCTGGATCTGATTTTTTGATAAACTAACCAAACCATCAGCTTCTAGCGGTTTTAACGCCTCTAGTTCCTCAGAGAAATATTCATCAAAGCTGATATGATATTTGTTTTCAATGTCTTGCTTATGAAGCTGAAAGTGAGACATAATGCCCATAATCACATCCCGTCTGATGATGTCATTCTGAGTCAGCTTAATACCTTTACTAACAGGTAAAGTACCGACTGCAAGTGTCTGATAATAATCCTTTAATTCCTTGTGGTTTTGAGCATAAGCATCTTCTAGCATACTGATAGATGTAGCACCAAAACCAAAGAGTTCTGTCTGGGCGTGGGTAGTGTAGCCCTGGAAATTGCGTTTGAGAGTGCCATTGCGTTGAGCGATCGCTAATTCATCATTAGTTTTAGCAAAATGATCCATCCCAATAAATAGATATTGGTTATTCGTCAATTCTTCAATGGTCATTTTCAGAATCTCTAACTTTTCCTCTGCTGGGGGTAGTGCCTCTTGAGGAATATTTTTTTGCGTCGGTTTGAGCCACGGCACATAGGCAAAGTTAAAGACAACAATTCGATCAGGATCTAATTCAATTGTCTTTTTCACCGTCTCCCGAAATGTCTCGCGGGTTTGATAGGGTAAACCATAAATTAGGTCTACATTCACACTTTCAAACTTAGCTTCTTTGACCCAACTCATGACATCAAATAGCATTTCTTCAGGCTGGACACGATTTACAGCTACTTGAACTTGACGATTAAAATCCTGAATACCAAAACTAATGCGGTTAAACCCAATCTGTCTCAGAAAGAAAATGTAGTTTTTATCGATATAGCGGGGATTAATCTCAATTGAGATTTCTGCTTCTGGAGCGATGTTGAAATAGCGATTGATGTTTTTCCATAAAAATTCTACTTGCTCAAGATCCAAGTAATTAGGAGTACCACCTCCCCAGTGGATTTGCAGCACTTTTCTATCTGGATCGATTAAAGCTGCGGTGTTTTTGATGTCTTGAACCAAAGACTCCAGGTAAGGTTTAGCAATATTCTTATTGTTAGAAATTACGGTGTTACAACCGCAGAAGTAGCAAGCACTTTGGCAAAAAGGGATGTGGAAATATAAACTCATAGGAGTTTGGCGTTGATTCGATGCTGCGATCGCGGTCTTAAAATCAGTTTCAGTGAATGTTTCGCTTAACTCTGTAGCGGGTGGGTAACTGGTGTATCTGGGTGCGCGAGTGTCGTACTTTTGGATCAGATCGAGATCAAACTTGACAGATGGTAATAGAAAAACCATTGAGTTGCTTTCCAATAAATGTATGAGGGGATGAGGGGAGAGCAAGGGAGTAAGGGGGAAATAACCAATGCTTAACGCCTAATGTTCAATGCTCAATGACTAATGACTAAATTAATTAGCCGCAGCTACTTCAGTACTACCTGAATTCTGGGAACGAGTCAGGCTATTAAACACAACTTGACCGAGTGCTTTAATTAAACTTCCCTCTAACTCCTGAGCCATCTGTAAATTGAACCCAAAGGCATTATTAGCTTCGGCAACAATCCGTTCTGCTGTTATATCATCAATGGATAATGCATTTAATGCCTGACGATACTTATCCTTAAATGCCTTTTTATCAGGAATTTGCTCAAAATTGTAAAAGGATGTGCCTTCATAGCCAGAAAGCTTTAGGGCTGACTGAGCAACTTTTTGTAGCATTTGACCCCCTGAAAGATCGCCCATGTAGCGAGTGTAGGCATGACCTAGCAATAAGACTGGTTCACTAGCAGAAATTTCCCGAATCCGGTCAATGTACTTTTGGGTAGCGAATGAGGGTGTAACTTGCTCTCGCCAATTATCCCCATAATAGAACACCATGTCTTTTTCGAGCGAGGATTGGCGATTAAGTTCGGGGAAGTAAACCGCACTAATCACAGGATGGTCTACATGGCTCTCTAATGCTGCTTCTAGTTCGCTGTAAACGTAATACAAGTTGCTTAAGAACTTGGCGAAGCAGTCTCTATCCACAACCCCTTTCAGAAAACATTTCATGAATCCCACATTTTCTGCTGATGTGTGGGCTTGTTGAGTTCCAGAGCGCAGTTTGATGGCTAGATTGCTACTCATTGTTGCTTCCTTCATGTTCAAGCGCAAGGTTTCTGGGCAGTCATCGACTCAGGATGCCTGCCAGGGACAGCTAAAAAATTATTATTCTAGGTTTAGAGAGGATCTGCATCACTCTATCCAGCAAGTACCACTGCCGATGCAAATCCCAGCTATTTTTATTTATCCTAAGATTATTTAACTATTAATACTTGCATAACTATTAAGTTATTAATATTTATTTATTGTTTGACGAGCTGGAGTCTGAATACAGAATTTCTATCTTGCCGTTAATTCTTGCTCCTCATCCTCTAATAATTCCCAATATTTTACCCGATACTGACTTCATCACTCCTGCGATCGCTATGCATCCTCCTTTGAATGGGGAGAGCGATGTCTACGACAGTCCGTTCGGTGACGCTTTGGCTGTTATCGTTACTCTCAAAAATTGGTAGAATTGCTAAGACTACCCAACAGCTTTGTTTGTATCGTCGGCAATGCCAATAAAAAGAAAACGCTACACAAACAATTGGGATGAAATAGCGCTTGCTGTCAAACAAGGTATATTTTAAAGCTTGACGCGAGAAAACTGGGATAACGCATTAGGTGCTAGAGGAGTGACTGGTCGATAATCTTTACTCACAAGAAAATCTGGTCGGGGATTTTGAACTGGTAAAGGAATATTTTCAATACTATTATAAGTAATAATCACTGTAGAACGCCCAAATGGGGAGATATTATTTGATGAAGCATGTACTATATTACTATCAAAAAACAATACAGAACCAGCAGCAGCTTTTATCAAATTAATTCCATACTTTGATACTAAATCAGCAACTAATTTCTGGCTGAGAGAATACTTCAAATTAGCACTAAAATTTGATATCCATGCAGGGCTATCACCAGAACTATTAGAATTTGTGTTTGCCACTCTAGGATTATCTGCCGTAATATCAATCATCTCTTCTTTGTGGGAACCAGGGATAACAAATAGCGGCCCATTAAATTCGTTCATATCATCTAACAAACACATGGCATTGACTACTTGTGGTCTTGGCATTCCGTCCTCCTTGCGCCAATAGATATAGTCTTGATGCCATTTCCAAATATCACCAGTAAATGCTGCTTTAAGATTTACTTTGAATTGATATATATATACTTGATTGCCAACTATTTGCATAGCAGGCTCAACAATGAACGGATGTCGTGTTAGGCAATTAAAAACATCATTTTTAGTATGCGAAGCGTGAAGTGAGCGTACAGTCTTACCATCTTTTTCAAGGATTTTTTTTGGTGAGTTTTCTGTAGATAAAGCAGATAATTCTGCTTTCATAATTTCGACTTCAGTGCCGGAGAAATATTCAGATAATAAAATAAATCCTTGATTTTTATAGATTAATAATTGTTCTTCTGTTAGGTACATATTCAACCCTTTGATCTATGAACAATTAAAATCTAACTCTTTTAAAGGTTAGGGAGCATTGCCAGGAATACTTAAATGTTTAATGGTTTTTGATCGGTTAAACTACTCAAAAACTTTCAAAACATTCATAACTGTTTTAAGTCTTAAGGAGTTCTACCTAGCTAAATTCCTCAACAAATATGTCTACTATAGGACTAGTATTTTATTTTTGAAATGCGCGTAGTGGACTCTCTAGGCTAAAATAGTGTATTAGACGTAGGTTGGGTGGAGCGGAGCGCAACCCAACATATATCAGGATGTTGGGTTACGCAAAGGCTCCACCCAACCTACAATTTTTTTGCAGCATTTTAGCCAAGAGGGTCTACTACAAGAATACCGAGATTTTTTCAGAAATCAAATATGATTCCTATATATCAATACCTTCGCCAAAAATAGAGGTAGTCTAGCTTTTGCCGAAATAGCCCAAGACAAGCACATACAAAGATTATTAGGCAAAAGGTAAAACCCTAGTTCAGAAGGAGAAGACAGTATAAATTCTTGATACAAAGACCATACAGGATTTTATTGGCTCAGTTTTTTCCCATCAGGCAAAAATAAGCGTGTCTTATCTAGGTTTGCTCTATACCGATACTCCTAAAGAAAGCGAAGGTATTGCTATACAAATTCTATATTTAAAAATCCACTACTTTGGAAATAAGCTAAATATTTACTGATTAATTCAGTATCCATTGATGGACTGTAAATGGAAGTATCAGCAATTGCTTCAAGTGTATTGCGAGAGTCTAAATCAGGAGTGTTTTGATATAGTTGCCATGCAGTCATTCCTTGATGGACTTTTTCAGTTAACATGGGTATGAGAGGAAATAAAGAATTTTTCTGAGAGGATCTAGCTTGATTGATTAAATCATTTGTCCATTGATCATAAGGCACTTTTTTAAGTTGGTATCCACAAGTCGATATCAAATCAAATAATCTAGTTAAATCAATATTTTCCGATGCTAAAGGAACTAGATGAAATGCCTTTCCTAAAGATTCTTTCCTCCGAGATATTTGAACAATAGCTTTACTGGCATAATCAACAGTAATTAAATCTTGTTTTTGATTGACTAAATCTGGAAAACTACCTACTTGAATACAACCTTTGATTAATCTCGATATGTAGTCATCTGTATTAGTTACGCCAGTATGCGAATTCCCCATTAAAAATCCCGATCTAATAACTGTTACAGGGATACCTCTAGATTTAGCAATCCAAATAAGTTTTTCAGCTACCCATTTACTTTGGGTATAACCAATATCCTGATAAAGATAAGTTTCACTATTATCAATATCATCGTCCTCATCAAGGGCATTCACTCCAGTGAAACAAGCTATTGTGCCAAAAACGGCAATTGTTGAGATATAGTGTACTGGCTTGAGTTGATGCTGACACGCTAATCTGAGAACTTCTTGAGTACCAAGAACATTTGCGGCCTTAATTACAGAATATGGTTTAGCAAAGTTGACTTGAGCGCCACTATGATAAATCACATCAATCTGCTCTGCTAACTTCTGAAATTGCTCTAGAGAAAGTCCAAGACGAGGCAAAGCTAAATCTCCTGGTATGGGGATGATTCTTGAACTTTGGCTTGCGTCCCATATTAAATATTTTTCTAAGGTTTGTTGTAGTCTTTTGAAACCTTCACTTTCGTTATTAGCACGCACAAGGCAATATATTTTCGCCTGAGTTTGCTGTAGCAATTCATGGATTAAGAAAGCACCTAAAAAGCCTGTCGCTCCTGTTAAGAAAATATGCCCTGGCTGACTGATATTGTTAGCAAGCACTCCTTGAGGATAGATGTTTGAATCGAGTACAGCTTCAGCTTTGAGATTAACAACAGTATTGAGACTAGCAGTTCCTTCTTTACGTACTTTGTCAACAATTTGGCTGAGTCCTTCTATAGTCTGCTGCTCAAAAATACATCTTACGGGCAGTTCTACTTGGAAAGTTTCTCGTACAGACATCATTAACTGCGCTGCTAGCAGAGAATTACCGCCAAGTTCAAAGAAATTATCTTGAATGCCCACATGATCAATACGGAGTACTTTAGCCCAAATACTGACCATTTGTTCTTCAGTGGGAGTACGAGGCGTAATTAAGGCTACTTCCAGGGTAGACCTGACTTTATCTGGTGCAGGTAGTGCGCGACGGTCTAACTTGCCATTGGGTGTCAGTGGTAATTTCTCTAGGGACACGAAAGCTCTAGGCACCATATATTCTGGTAGCTTTTGTTCGAGAAAGTGACGGAGTTCTAAAGCCAGCTTGCGGGTAAACTTACCCTGTAACGGTTGATTGGCATAGTAATTCCAAGGCTTAGTGTGAACTGTATCTTGAGAAGCGATCGCCTCTGAGAATACATCTACTCTTCCCCTTTGGCAATGTCTGAAAACTACCTCGTAACAGTTAAGCACACTAGAGTCTGACCAAATGATATCGATCAAATAAGGTAAATCCTGGCTCAAATTCCACAGTTCTTCAGGATCAATCCCAGTCTGGGGAAGTTGCTCTAGATGCGATCGCAGTTCGCCTACTGTCTTAGGGCCATCTGGGTTGTTTAGCAATTCTACAGTCAAGACTTCCTTAATTACCCTAGCATTAGGTACGTTTCTAATTAAGAGAATTTCTGGCTGAGTTGCTAATAGCAGGTGACGAACAGATGACAGCGTTAGCTCTTGTTGTTGCCAATCCAACCAAGGAATATCTACAGTGTTATCAGTACTAGTGCCTATATGCAGAATCACATCATAGCGAAACTTTGTGAGTTCATTGTGATGCCGACCACCCTTGACTTGAATTTGTACTTGTCTAATCTTGGGTAAATGCTGTTGCAATGCCGTAAAAAAGCCTGGGTGAATTACCAATTCCTCCTCTTGGTTAAGGCGTTGTTGAACGCGCTCTTGTAACTGTAGTGTGGAAAGTGCGGATGATGCTTGATACAATGCTACAGAAGCGTGATAAGCCTCTAGTAACGGCAGGCTACGCACATCTCCGACAAAGATAAAACCACCAGGCTTCACAGCATTGACAGCTCCTGCCAAAACTTGCACCAGATAATCAATGCTGGGAAAATACTGAACTACCGAGTTGATAATTACCGTATTAAAAGCATCTGTCTGAATGTCTTCAAAATTATCAGCTGGTCTTTGCAACAAAGTCAGTTGTGGCCAATCTTGACCGGACATTTGTAACTGTTGGATTTGTCGCAGGGCTTCAGGTGCAAAGTCAGTACCCCAATACTGACTACAATGGGAAATAATTCTGCATAGCAACAGACCTGTACCGCAACCAATTTCTAGTACTTGGCTGGGTTGCAGAGAAAGAATGCGTTCAACAGTGTGGTCTACCCATTCGTGCATCTCCTTTGCAGGGATGGGCATACCTGTATAACTACTGTTCCAACCAATAGTATTAAATACTCGGTTCTGTTCCTCAGTAGTTTGCTTGTAGGTTTGATCGTAGAGTGTTTGCCACTGGGAAAGGTGTTCGGTTTGCCAATCTGCTAATAACTCTTGGCCATTGTCATCTTGTTGATTTTCCACCACATAAGCTACTAAACGCTTTTGTCCGGGTACATCTTCGCGATCTATGACAACACCTGTCTTGACTGACGGATGTTGCATCAACAAGGCTTCAACCTCTCCTAACTCAATCCGAAAGCCGCGAATCTTCACTTGGTGATCGATACGACTGAGATACTCGATATTGCCATCTGGGAGATAGCGAACTAAGTCCCCTGTTTTATAAAGGCGAAGATCGTTATTGCCTTCTACCTCCTTAAAGGGATTGAGAATGAACTGAGCATCTGTAAGATCGGGGCGATTGAGATAACCGCGTGCTAAACCAGCGCCACCAATGTAGAGTTCTCCTGGCACACCCACAGGCACAGGTTGTAACTGAGAGTCGAGTATATAGAACTGAGTATTGGCTATAGGCCGACCAATCAGAACTTGTCCGTCCTCAGATATAACTTTATATGTTGCTGACCAGATGGTAGTTTCAGTGGGGCCATAAAGGTTCCATAAAGTAGCACATCGCTGTTGCAACTGTTGAGCTAATTTTCTTGGTAAAGCTTCCCCACCGCAGAGTATTTTCAGATGTTTACTGCCCTGCCAACCTGCTTCTAGAAGCAGTTGCCAAGTGGCTGGGGTAGCTTGCATAACGGTAGCACCGGAATTCGTTAACTTTGCGATTAACTCTGTGCCGTCCATAGTCTCTTCCCGACTGATCATAACGACACGGGCACCGAGAGTAATGGGTAGGAAAATTTCTAGTACTGCAATGTCAAAGGATAAAGTAGTGACGGAAAGAAGTATGTCTTGCTCTGTCAGTTCTAAGTGCTGACCCATGAAGTGGAGGAAATTCACTACAGAGCAGTGCATTATTTGGACACCTTTGGGTTTGCCAGTGGAACCGGAGGTGTAGATTACATAAGCTAAGTTGTCAGGATTAATACTAATATCAAGGTTATCTTGGCTTTGTGTAGCAATATCCTGCCAGTCTCTATCCAAACAGACAATATGCGCTTGATGGAATCGCAGTTGCACCAATAAATGTTGTTGGGTTAATAGCACTGATACCTGAGAGTCTGACAGCATCAGGGATAAACGCTGTTGTGGATAGGCTGGATCTAGAGGTATATAAGCCCCACCAGCTTTGAGAATTGCTAATAGAGCTACGATCATCTCTAGCGATCGCTCTACACAAATCCCTACTAATACATCTGGCCTGACACCTAAAGTTTGTAAATGGCGGGCTAATTGATTGGCTCTAGCATTTAACTCGCGGTAAGTTATTTGCTGATCTGCAAACATTGCTACTACAGAGTCAGGCGATCGCTCTACTTGCGCTTCAAATAGTTGATGAATGCAACTTTGCTGCGGGTAATCTGCTTGAGTTTGATTCCATTCCACTAACAATTGTTGGCGCTCAACAGGTGTTAAAAGAGATAAATCTGCAACTTTCTGATTTGGATTAGCCACAATACCAGCAACTAAAGTCTGAAAATGTTCTCCGATGCCAGAGATGGTAGCAGCATCAAATAGGTCGGTGCTATATTCAAACCAACCACTAATCCCATCTGGCGTTTCAAATAATTCTAAGAATAGATCGAACTTGGCTGTACCATTGTACTCCAAGCGATGGTTGATGCTTAGACCAGAAAGTTCCAGAGCTCGCATGGGTACATTTTGCAGCGCAAAGCAGATTTGGAACAGGGGATGGCGGCTCAAATCCCGCTCTGGTTCTAGTTCCTCCACCAGCTTTTCAAAGGGGATGTCTTGATGAGCGTAAGCTTCTAAGGTAACTTCTCTTACTTGCTTGAGCAACTGGCGGAAACTAGGAGAGCCAGAAAAATCGCTGCGTAGTACTAAGGTGTTAACAAAGAATCCAATTAAATTCTCAATTTGTTGGTGGTGACGGTTGGCAATTAGCGAACCTACTAAGATATCTTCGCTATTCGTATAGCAAAATAGCAGTGTTTGGAATGCTGCTAAGAGCGTCATATATAAAGTAACTCCCTCCTGCTGGCTGAACCGAGTTAGTGCCTCGCTGAGAGATTTGGAGAGTGCTAGAGGTTGACGCGCCCCGCGATAAGTTTGGATTGCTGGACGGGGGCGATTGCTAGGTAACTCCAAAATGGGTAAATCTGCTAACTGCTGCTTCCAATAAACTAGTTGCTCTGAGATGACTTTTCCTTGCAACCATTGCCGTTGCCATACAGCAAAGTCTGCATACTGAATGGGAAGTTCAGCGAGGGGAGAAGGTAAACCATTGGCGAAAGCCTGATACAGCAATGTCAGTTCTCGAAACAACACGCTGACAGACCAACCATCAAAAACAATGTGGTGAATGCTCAAAAGCAGTAGATATTCCTCTGCATCTAACTGCAATAAAGTTGCTCGCAATAGTGGACCACGGTTGATATTAAAGGGCTGCTGAAACTCTTGAATCATCAACCTTTGAATTTCTGTATCTTTTTGTGATTCAGACAGCGATTCTCTGAAAGAGACACTTGGCGATCGCAAATCTACCAGATGTATAGGTACACTCAAAGCCGGAGCAATAATTTGTACAGGCTGCCCATTTGATAAACCAAAAGTGGTGCGTAAAACTTCGTGCCGCCGAACAATTTCGTTGAGGCTTTGCTCTAAAGCTCTCAGATTTACCTGACCAAACAGGCGAAAAGTTTGGGGAAAATTGTAAAAGGGACTGTCAGGCAATAACTGTTCCAGAAACCATAATCGCTGCTGGCCAAAGGAAAGGGGCAAGTTTTTATTGCGCGTTATTGGTGAGATCGCCCAAGTCTGCCATTCGGAATTTTGCTTTAGTTCTGTCTCGATACTTTCACCCAAGCTGGCAACAGTAGGTGCATCGAATAAACGCCGCAATGGTAAATCTAATTGATAGGTATCTCGAATCCGAGAGATTACCTGAGTCCCTAGCAGTGAGTGTCCCCCAATCTCAAAAAAGTTATCGTAGACACTAATCTGCTCCAATCGCAAAACTTCCACCCAAATTTTTGCTAGTACTTCCTCAACGCTGGTACGAGGTGAGACAAAATCTTGCTCCAGATTCCGTCCAGTGCGATCGAGTGCTGGTAGGGAGCGACGATCTACTTTCCCATTAGGTGTTAGTGGCAATGCATTTAACATTACAAAGCTGGAAGGCACCATATAATCTGGCAACTTCCCCTGGAGAAATTTACGGAGATTGCCGCTGACTGTGCGCTGCAAAATCTTCCATAGATGTTGGGTTTCTAAGATATGCTCTATGCTTTGGTGAAACAGGTTTTTTTCGGTAGGCGTTAGAGTCAACCTAATACCAGCCCGCTTCCCTTGATTCCAAGCAACGCTGCCGTTTAACCATAGTTCTTCCGATGTCACTGGCAACCGTAGACAAAGACGGACGCCCTTACCTCTAGCCCAACTAAATGGCACTCCTACCAAGCAGACGCCACCAATGGAGATATCCTTTGTTCGCAGTTCTACTATCCGGTTGTCATCAGTTTCTACTCGACAAACACTTTCATAAGGTACTCGTTCTGGAATCAAGCTAGAAACAATATAACCAACTAAGTGCTTGTCCCCAGGCAGATCCTCGCGTGCTATAACTACGGCTTCGCGCACGTCAGGATGCTGCAATAGCATTGCTTCGATTTCCCCTAGCTCAATGCGGAAGCCGCGAATCTTCACCTGCTGGTCTATCCGACCCAGGTATTCAATATTCCCATTCGGTAAGTAGCAAGCTAAGTCACCTGTTTTATACAAGCGATTCCATTTTGACTTGTTAAAGGGATTGAGAATAAAGCGTTCACTAGTCAGATCGGGTCGATTAAGATAACCGCTAGCTAAACTATCGCCACCAATATAAAGCTCTCCCGAAACACCGATCGGAACTGGCTTTAACTCTGCATTAAGTATGTAGATTTGGGTGTTAGCTATGGGACGACCTATAGATGGATAAGTTGCCCAGGAATCAGGATTCTGATCTAATGTCAAAGCCGTTACCACATGGGTTTCTGATGGCCCGTAGTGATTATGAAACGAGCAGTGTGGCAGCAATTTGAATAATTTGACAATGGCTGGGGTGATTTGCAGTTGCTCACCTGTGGTGGTAACTTCTCTTAAGCTAGTAAATAATTCCAACTGAGATACAGCCATTTCTGCCATTTGCTGTAGTACGACAACAGGCAGGATAACTTTTTCAATCTTTTCACTCTGAATAAAGCGAGCTAAAGCTGTAGTGTCCCGACGCAAGTTTTCTGAAATGAGAAACAAAGTTCCACCTGAAGACCAACTAGCAAACATCTCATGAAAGCTGGCATCAAAGCTCAAAGAGGCAAATTGCAGGGTACGCACACCTGTTAATAGTGAGTTTAAGTGCCATTGCAGTAAATTCACTAAAGGACGGTGAGCTAAACAGATGCCTTTCGGTATGCCTGTAGAACCAGAAGTGTAGATGATATAGGCTAAATTCTCTGCTGTTACTTCACTAGAGAGATTTTCCTGACTGTATTGGCCTATCTTGTCCCAGTCGGTATCTAAACTGATAATCTGGGCTTTGGTTTCAGGAAGCTCTGTTAATAGTTGTTGTTGAGTGAGTAATACTGATACTTGAGTATCCTCAAGCATAAAGGCTAGGCGTTCTTTAGGATACGCTGAATCCATTGGTACATAAGCCGCACCAGCTTTGAGAACTGCCAAAACTGCGATCGCCATCTCCAGCGTTCTTTCTACACAGATTCCTATTGGCATATCTGGTTTCACACCTAGCGATTCGCTACGCGACAGCTTTGCTGAACGTAGGTAGTGTGCTAACTGGTTGGCGTGCTGATTTAGCTCTCGGTAAGTAAGTGAAGATTGTTCGTGCTTCTGTGCCTCTTTAAAGACTACCGCGATCGCATGTGGCGATCGCTCCGCCTGCGCTTCAAACAGTTGATGAACGCATTTATCTAATGGGTAATCTCTACTAGTATCATTCCAAGTTTCTACTAATTCTTTCTGCTCAGTTTCTAGCAATATATTCAGTTGATCAAAATACTCACATCCTTGAATAACTTGATTTGCTATAAATAGCAATCTCTCTAAAGAATTTATCTCAGTAAAATATTTTTGATTATAAAATAGCTCTATTTCTAAATTATCATTATAGTCGTTAATGACAAAATGAACTTCATTTTCGGCAAAAGAATTGTGGACAGTTAATCTAGAATAGTCTTCAGAAAAAGGAATATTCAGAATACTAAAATTATAAAAATTATAGAAGAACTTTAACTGTTCATCTTTTAAATATTTTCTTTGTAAAAGAACTGAAATATTTTGGAGAGCACCTAAATTCTTACGATAATTTTTTATGTATAAAAGATAATCAATTATCCTAGATTGATTATCAATATTTTTTTGAGGTATAACAATCGGAACTAATTGGTAAATACAACCTAAAATATTAAGCAACTGCTCATCTCTTTTTCCAATAATATCGTAAAATACAAAATCTGCTGGTACTTGGAAATATTTACTTAAATAAATGCCATAAACAGCCCGAAAAAATGTCGGAACACTACATTTATTTAATTGACAATATTTTCTAATTTGTGCTAGCTCATTTCCCGCAATTTGTACTTTTCTTGATTTAGTCTTGTTTTCTGTTTCGATTTTGATATAAGGCGTAATCGGAATAACGTTACTTAACGTTTCTAGCCAATACTGCTGAATCTCTGGAGTATCAAATCGAGTCACATACTCGTCAATAAAATCATGAAAAGAATTACCCTCAAACTGTTGAGGATTATTGCCTATTTTTAAATCTTGGTAGACTTTTCCAACCCTTTCAAAGAAAACTTTCCCAGAATATCCATCAAAAAGGATATGAGGCGCACCTAGAATAGCTGTATAGTTACCCTGTTTATCTTTAACTAAAACATTTTTAAATAGATTACCTTTTTGCAATTCTAATTTGATTTTAATCTTTTCTTCGATAACTTGCTGCAAACTAGTGAAATCAATATGATTAATTACTAGATCGATAAATTCAAAATTAACATCAGTATTGTGATCTACAAACTGAAAAGGTTCGCCCTTATAAAAAACAAACCGAGTTTTAGTAGTATCATTTTTTTGACATACTATTTTTATTGCCTGTTCCCAAATAAATCTGTCTAGATTGTGTGATAAATTTACAGAAATTCCTAAAGTAAAAACAGTACTATCTGGATGGAGGATATTATCCAGATATAAATCTCTCTGTGTAATTGTTAATCGTGATATTTTTTCAATCCTTGAAGGTTCAAAATGCTCATCTAGTATAGTTCCTGTTACTAAAGCCATGAATACTTCAGAAAATGAGATATGAGAAACATTTATATTTGGAGAATTATTAATCATAATGATTACTTTAGAATAAAGTTTTTAATTGAGTAATTTAGAATTTTCCTGAGATACTGAAAGTTCAATTATGAACTCAGTTCCTTGTCCTGGTACTGACTGACAACTGATTTGACCTCCATGCTTTTCTACAATAATTGTGTAGCTAATAGATAATCCTAAACCAGTACCTTTGCCAATAGGTTTAGTAGTAAAGAAAGGATTGAAAATCTCAGAAAGTATATCAGGTCTCATCCCAGAAGCATTGTCAGCAATGCGAATAGTTAGCAGATTTGGCTCTAATAACTCAGTCGTTATTTTGATAGAACTTGGATTAAGTTCAGCTTCCTGCAATGAACGGTGAGAGTTATACTCTTCCAAAGCATCAATAGCATTAGCTAACAAATTCATAAATACTTGGTTGAGCTGACCTGGATAACAATCTACTAATGGTAAGGAGCCATAATTTTTGATAATTTGAATCTTAGAATTGACGGATTCAGTTTTGAGTCGATGCTGCAAAATTAGCAAGGTGCTATCAATACCTTCATGAATATCAACTGGCTTCATTTCTGCTTCATCCAAACGGGAGAAGTTACGTAAGCTCAGAACTATCTGGCGGATGCGATCGGCTCCAAGCTTCATTGAAGATAGCAATTTGGGTAAGTCTTCAAGCAAAAATTCCAAATCTATATCCTCTTGTTCTGCTACCATTTGAGGAGTTAAATTGGGTGAGATTTTTTGATAAGTTTTAATTAGATGTAACATATCCTTAATGTATTCACTAGCATGAGAAATGTTGCCATAAATAAAATTAATCGGGTTATTAATCTCGTGAGCTATACCAGCAACCAATTGACCTAAGCCAGACATTTTTTCTCTTTGAATCATCTGTAACTGTGTTGTTTGTAGTTGCTTTAGCGTAAGTTCTAATTTTTGGGCTTGTTGTTTCAAATGCACATTTTTTTCATGTAATTCCTGTGTTCTGTCTTCAACTTTTAGTTCCAGATTTTTGCTATAATTTTCTAATTGCTGGTTAGCTTGTTGCAGATTATCATTTAGTTTAGATAGATTAGTATACAGCTTGGCATTCTCAATAGAAATAGCTGCTTGAGAGGCAAGAATTTTTAAAACTTCTAAACGTTCAGTAGTAAATGCGTTCGTTGTTAAGTTATTTTGGAGATACAGAATTCCGATAAGTTTACTTTGATGAATTATCGGTGTACATAAAACTGACTTACATTTATTCTGAACAATATAAGGATCTCTAGTAAATTTTCCTTCAGAGCTAGCATCACCAAGAACGACACTTTCTTTAGTTATAATCACATAATTAAGTATGGACATTGGTACATATAGACCATTATCTAAAGACATGGAAGTTTCCAAAAACATCTCATCTTTATTAACTCCCACAAATGCTTCTATTACCATTTGACCATTTTTCTCTAAAAGGAAGCAGCTAGTTTGTGCCCCAGCATTTTCCATAACAATTTTCATCAACTTAGCTAGCAATTCATCTAGCATGATTTCACTAGAAATAGCTTGCGAAGCTTTAAAAACTGTAGACAAATCAAAAGATGCCGAATTATTTATCTGGCTTGAAGTAGTTCGCAAGCTAGCCTTCAAACTAGATGGTTCCTGATTTATTCTTAATAGGCAATAATCGGGGTATTTTGACTCTAAATCACTGACTTTTGCGATCGCTCCCCAACGTACATAAGTATGATAAGATTGTCTGAGGTAGAAGATCGCCTGCTGATCTCTACCACGAGAAAAGTAAAATTCTGCTGCTAACTCGTTGGCTAGTGCTTCTTCTTGAACATATCCCTGTTCTTTGGCTCCTTGAATAGCTAGCTCATAATATTCCATAGCTATAAAGGTTTGCCCTAGAACTCGTGCTTTTTCTGCCTCTACCAGATCATATTTATGCTGATAGTTAGCAGGAGCATGACTAGCCCATAACCGCATTTTTTCCTGATTGCCATTGATCACAGCCAGATATTCTTCTTGAATCTTAGGTTCAACATTTGGATATAAAGCAATTAGAGCTAGTGAATAGTATAGGTTGTGGATGCCAACCGTCATCATCCCCATCACACTACCTATATATTCTGAAGCTAATTTGGCATTATCAATTGCTTGAGTGTAATCTTGAAATAAGTAAAAAAGAATCAACTTGGCAACATAAGCAGCAAACAAAGAAGTAGCATTATTAGTAGTTTGTAGATATGGCAGCATTGCTACTTCATTAAAACTATCACCAACTAAAATATGTTTGTTTTGTGAAAATCCTTGCAGATTTAGTGCTAGCTGGTGCCAAATTTTAATATAGTTTATCGGAAAATCTAGTTTAAATTTTTCTAGTAAAATAATATATGATGCTTGCTGGTCAGCTACTGATTCAAGTTGTTCTCCTCTAAAAAATATATGACCGCAATAGTGGACAGAGCAATAGCCAGCGTATTCTAAATCTCCAATTTCTAACGCGCTTTGAATTGCTTCTTGCAACGGAGTAATTGTTTCTCTAAGATGCTCTTTCCAATGAATGGTAAAACCATAAAATGGTGCATATACTTTACTTTTAAGTTCAACATCTTGGAACCGCTCTAATATTTGCAAAGCTATTTGACCAGAACGATATCCAGCATCAATATTTTCAAGATAACCACACAACAGCATCCCATAATAAGCATATCCGTGAGCCGCCAAAGCTGAATGACCGTATTCAATACAGAGATTGACGACAGTCAAGATGAGCTGGGGAAAACTTGTCTTTGTCGGGTTAGTAATAAAAGCAGCACCAGCAATAGTAACAAGGATTTTTAAAGCTGCCAGTATGCAAGGATCTTTGACAACTGAAAAATTTTCTAAATCTTCAAGCTGAGGTAAATTAGCTATAGTACTTTGCTTATTTGGTGCCGCCGACAGAGGAATCCCCAACTTTGCGAGCGCTTCTAGTCCAGTATCAATGGCTTCAAGCATCTGATTTTGAGCCATATAAAACTGGATTTGTAATTGATAAGCCTTGACTTGATCGAGCAGATTGCTAGCTTGATCTAGAATAATTTCAGTTAAAATAGCTGCTCTTGTAAAATTAGTATTTAAGTACTCTATTTCTACGCTTTCTAAATGAAGTGCTAGCATCAAGTCGTAGTTATTTTCCCAACTCAATGGTGTCAGCAATTCTAGTCCAATTGTTGAATAGCTAAGAGCAGCTTCGTATGCTGACGATGCTTTTGCTTTTTGGCTAGCTATCAGATTTAATTTAGCTAGCTGCTCTCTTTGAGATTGATCGCAAATAAATTCAGTACCAAAATTTAAGTGGTTAACAATATTAAAAATATTTTCTTCAATTTCCTCTGTCTGGCAAGATTCTAGGATTAATTGCCCAATTTTCAGGTGAGTTTGTTTTCTTTCCGATTCTGAAATCAGGGAATACGCTGCTTGCTGGATGCGATCGTGCAAAAACTTATATGAAACTTTTAATTCCTGATATTCTAAGGATATAGATATATCTTTGTCAAAAAACAGTGGAGCTTTATAGTTTTCGCTCAAGGGGAGAATTAGGCTTGCTTGAAGTGCTTCCCATAATTCAGAGGCGGTTTCTGACTGAGATTTTTCATTTGCAATTGCGAGAATATCTATGTTAAACCGATTGCCAATACAGGCAGCTAATTTTAATACCTGTTGTGTCTCTTGAGGCAATTTATTAATATTTCTCACAATTAATTCTAGGGCATCATAATCTGTAATCCCAATAGCCTGAATTTGATTTATTTCCCACTGCCATGTTCCACTATTAAAGTCAAAATTTAATAGTTTTTCTTGGTACATAGTTTGGAACAACTGAGTTAAGAAAAAAGGATTCCCCTGAGTTTTATTAAAAAGAAGTTCAGCTAGTATTTTTGTTTTTTCTGTTGCAGTATGAAGTGTATCGACTATTAATTCATACACATCATTAATATTTAAAGGCTTTAGTGTAATATTATTTACAATTGCTCCGGCTTTTTGGATTTCATTCAAGGTTTGATTCAAATAATGAGTTGATATGACTTCGTTATCTCGATAAGCTCCAATCATCAAAAAATATTGGCTATCATCAAGCATCAACATCTGAATCAATTTGAGAGTTGCTAAATCTGCCCATTGTAAATCATCGAAAAATAGAACAAGTGGCCGTTCTTTTTGAGTAAATACTTGAATAAACTTTTGAAAGGCTCGATTAAAGCGGTTTTGGGATTCAATTGCTCCTAATTGCGGCACAGGTGGCTGTTGACCTACAATCTTTTCAATCTGAGGAATAACATCAATAATAACTTGACCAATTTCACCAAATGCTTCTAAAAGTCGCTGTTTCAAAACAATTATTTTTTCAGAGTTTTCTGTTAATAACTGTTGGGTCAACTCTTGAAATGATTCAATTAGAGCTGTATAAGGGATATTTCGCTTAAATTGATCAAATTTACCAGAAATAAAATATCCACGTTGTTGAAGAATAGGTTTATGAATTTCATTAACTAAGCAGGATTTACCAATCCCTGCATAACCTGAAACTAACATCATCTCACTTCTGCCAATATTTACTCTCTCAAAAGCTGACATGAGAGATGCTACTTCTTTTTCGCGTCCATAGAGTTTTTGAGGAATTGTAAATTGGCTAAATTTATCTAACTTACCAGGAATAAAATTTTCGATTTTTCCATTATTTAATAACTGTTTTAAACAAATCTCTAAATCGGCTTTTAGCCCTAAGCCACTTTGATATCTTTCTTCAGCAGTTTTAAATAATAGTTTCATTACAATATTAGATACAGCCTCTGGAATTTCTGGGTTAATCTGATGAGGAGGTATCGGCTGTTTGGCAATATGAGAGTGAATCATTTCTAATGGGTCAGTGCAATTAAATGGCAAATCATAAGTCAGCAGCTCATAAAAAGTTACGCCTAAAGAGTAAAAGTCTGTGCGATAATCAATCGACCTATTCATGCGACCTGTTTGCTCTGGAGACATGTAAGCAAGTGTTCCTTTAAGCAAATTAGGATTGCTGATCATTGCATTTTCTTTTGACAGGCGTGAGGCAATGCTGAAATCAGTAATTTTAACCTGCATTGACTTAGGATTAATAATTATATTCTGTGGTTTAATATCTTTATGAATAATATGTTGTTCATGCAAATCTATAATAGTATCAGTAAGCTGAATTGCTAATTTTAAACAATCTATTATATGAAGTTTATTATTATTGATAAATTGTTTTAGGTTTTCTCCTCCAATGTCCTCTAAAACTAAAGTAATACTGTTTTGATAATTTTCTAATCCATAAACTTTAATAACTCCTGGTAAATCTAACGATTTAGCAATTTCATACTCATGTTTAAACTCTGTTACATATTCAATATTAGCGTATTCAATTTTAAGTATTTTAAGGATAACCATTCTTTCATTCGTAAGCTCCTGTGCCCGATAAACAAGAGTATCTATACCATCTGAAATTATTTCTATAATTTTATATTTTAAATTAGGAATCATTTTTTCTCTAAGCTACTTGTTATAAATATCCGAATTTGGCTGATATATTACTGGTTAAACTAAATGTTTTGATTTAAATCTGTAAATAGAGTTGCAAGACTTTTTAAGGATAAGTTTTTTACTTTAAAACTTCTTTGGTAAATATTTTGCTAATAACTCTTGCCCATTCATATATATATTTTGTTTTTTTACATACTACTGGTATTAAGGCTTAATTGTAACCCGCTAATATACTGTTATTTGTTGAAAGATAATCAACAAGGTTCTATGTAATTGCCGCAATCACTTGAGCAAACTTGATTAAATCATCTGCGATCGCAGAACTTTGTCTACTACCAGTGCGTAATTGATCCTACGCTGTCACTTCACCCATTGTCTGCATCAACTTCTCTAAACGTCCCAGCTTTCCATCCCACGCCTGCAAACTTACTCTGTCTTGTGATGGCTGTAACTCGCGCAAAACATAAGATAATTTTTATTATCAGTGCTTGTCTGCTTGTTATCTCTCTCATCTTCTTGGCATTGCCGCTAAAATGACCAGTCATACTCTGCGTATTTTTCTGCGTCAGCGTTTTGGTATTTGCATCTAGCAAAAGTAATTATGTGTCATTAATTATGCACAAGTTATCGAAACAGAATTCAGGAGTCAGGAGCCAGAATTCAGTTGGGTATTTTGTGCGACTGGCGGATGAATCAGGGAGTTTAAGACCCCCACTAAATCGTTCGCGCAGCGTCTCTGAAAGAGAAGATTTAGTGGTCTTCAATTCAGTGGCGGGTCTGAATTCCCCACTGATTGATTCTGACTCCTAAATTCTTCTTCAAGGACAAAGTTTAGCTTAGGGGGTAAGCTTATTTCTCACAATTTACTTTCAATAATTTAACTGATGTCCTCAAGCACCTATTTATGGTTATATAAATTTTGAGGCATTAAAAGATAAAAGGATTCTTATGGTTAAGTCTCTGGAAACCGGACGCCAGTCACTCATGGGGAGCCACTCCGTTGCGGGGGTTTCCCCCGTTGAAGGAAGTGGCGGGGAAACCCCCAAGACCGCGCTGGCTCCCCAATCTGAGTTGCTGAAGCCAGGTGTAAAAGCGCCTGTTCAGGAAACATTATTAACACCCCGGTTTTACACCACTGACTTTGAAGCTGCGGCGCAGTTGGATATTTCGGCGCAGGAAGCAGAGTTACTGGCAATTGTAGAGGAGTTACGAACTGACTATAACCGTCATCACTTTGTCCGTGATGACGAATTTAAGCAGTGTTGGGATCACATTGATGGGGAAACACGCGTCGCTTTTATTGACTTTTTGGAACGTTCTTGTACGTCAGAGTTTTCGGGATTTCTGCTGTTCAAAGAATTATCGCGTCGTCTGAAAAACCGCAATCCCATTCTAGCAGAAGCCTTTAATTTTATGGCACGGGATGAAGCACGCCATGCGGGATTTTTGAATAAGTCAATGGCAGATTTTAATCTTTCCCTCGACTTAAGTTATTTAACCAAAAATCGCACTTATACCTTCTTTCCGCCAGAGTGGATTATTTACACAGTCTACCTATCGGAGAAAATTGGCTACTGGCGCTACATCTTGGTGTATCGCCACATGGAAAAACATCCAGAACACCAAATTTATCCACTGTTTCGCAAGTTTGAGAGTTGGTGTCAGGATGAAAATCGACATGGAGATTTCTTTAAAGCGCTGCTGCGATCGCAACCTCAATTATGGAACAATTGGAGAGCTAGATTGTGGGTGCGTTTCTTTTTGCTGAGTGTTTTTGCTACTCACACCTTGACAGTATTTGAACGCGCAACGTTTTATCAATCCATTGGGATAGATCCGCGCGAATATAATACCAGAGTGATTGAAGAGACGAATAACACTGCTGCACGCGCGTTTCCGTTGATTTTGAATACAAATCATCCAGAGTTTTTCCGACGGTTAGAGCAGTGTTCTGACCTTAATCTGAAACTAGCAGAGATTAACAACAGCGATACCTACGGCGGCAAGCTACGCTCACCAATTGTAAAATTCTGCCAAAAATTACCCTTGATAGCCTCCATTGTTGGGCATCTTTTGCAGACTTACCTAATCAAACCCGTTGATGCTGAATCATTGAGAGGGACAGTTCATTAACTGGTAACTGCATACATCAACTGCATCTACAAGTCTACTTTGGGAATCTCTTCACTCGAATTCTATTAGAACTTACGCACTGTACAAATTAAGCATAATGTGTATTATGAGATTTGGTCGTTTCAGGCGCTTCTCATAAGCCTGATGCAAATTGATAATTAGATGGTGTGTTAACGAAGTGTAAAGTACCCTACAAGAGCGGCGATCGCACTTTGATTTTTTGAGCGCTCGACCAGTTTTCGGCAACGCCATAGGGCTTAAATGGCTGACCATCTTTGGTATATCTTCAGTGAGCATTGAATCAATGTAAATCATTGGAGGATATCTGCCAACTCGCGCTCAGAAATTAGTTCTAGAGTGGGCAACTTTATACGAGTTACGCTGTAGGATGATAACTCAGTTTTTGTATTATTCGTAATCGCGATCGCACTTGAGAATTCAGCGATCGCCACTTTAGATAGTGATTTCGATATCTACCCGTGTACTTCATTTACCTGCAATATGCTGTATCTTTGTTTTTTTGATCGCTTGGTAAGCTTTAATACTTTTCTTTGGTAGTCAACCAGTTAAATGCTTGTATTTGTCATGCCTAGCTTCATTAAGATGCCTCGCAAAGACACCTGAGTGTCTTTCAGGGCTTCACCCTTGGAGAGGGCATCGGATGGCTCTACTTCTACCCATTGCGGTGGATTTAAGCAACTAACTGAAATGAAGCGTCAGAAACCTCGTCCATCTTCTTAAATGGGCGGGGTAGTTGATATTCTAGTAATTAAAAAACTCCAGAAATGTTTGTGGCAAATCTGGAGTCAGGAAAGATACGCATTTACCTATATCAAATTTTCACCCTGAGAGAATCCGATGTCATCAGGGTATACACTCAAATACAGTTAAGGATGTCTGAGGATCAACTGCTGTGCTTCTTGTTTACACAGCTTCTCTGTTGAAAATGCACAAAAAAAGATAGCCCCAGATGAACTGGGGCTGTTTTGCGAGAGTTGTTTGGCAGGAAGGGGTACATCAATAAGTGATGCCCCGTGTTAGATATAGATAATTCAGTATATATCCGTATCTCCCAGCACCCAAGCCAAAATTCCTTGCCTTCGGCAGGCTTTGCCAACATGAAAAAGATTTACGGCTGTCCACAACCAAATTTTGTTTTTTTGACCCGGCAAGGCTTCTAGTTCATCTAACTCTCTAACTTCTGGAATTTCATCTTCTTGTGGTGCATCTGGAAGTTGTTGAGCAATTTGTTTAACCCAATAAATGATTGTTGTATGATCAACTCCGTAGAACGCTCAATTGCGCGAAATCCCATACCATTAACGTACAGCTTCGGGTGCAAATATGCACAGCGCTGACTCATCTACACGAGGCTTTACCCAATTTGACTAAATATTTTTTAAAGGTGACTTTATGAAAGCCGAAAAAATCACATGGCTACGCACAACATTACAACTTAAAGGTTCGGTGATTAAAGCAATTTACAAACATATTTTATCGTGCGGAGCTTTCGGATTTTTGATTTCTCTACTTTACCATTTTGACGTACCTGTATCCCAACCTATTTTAGGAAGTGTTATTCCTAGTATTGTATTAGGTTTGTTACTTGTATTTCGGACAAATACTGCTTATGAGCGATTTTGGGAAGGGAGAAAATGCTGGGGATCTATAGTAAATAATGTCCGAAATCTGGCGCGGCAAATTTGGGTATCAATTGATGAAATATCACCAGAAGATAAACACAATAAAATTACAGCATTAAATTTATTGGTAGCTTTTGCTGTGACAACTAAATTACATTTGCGGGGAGAAGCAGTCAATAGCGAATTAGAAGATTTAATGCCATCTAGTAAGTATATAAAACTGAAGATTATGAATAATCCCCCCATAGAGGTTGCCTTTTGGATAGGAGATTATTTACAGGAGCAGTATCATCGCAATTGCCTTAATAGCTACCAGTTAACATCTATGCAAGAATTATTGAATAATCTTGTGGATAATTTAGGAGCTTGTGAACGTATTTTAAAAACACCTATGCCATTAGCTTATTCTATTCATCTGAAGCAATTATTGTTACTATATTGTTTTCTGTTCCCATTTCAAATAGTGGAGAGTCTGGGTTGGTGGACAGGTTTAATTGCTGCTTTCGTTGCTTTTACAGTATTTGGGATTGAAGCCATCGGCTTGGAGATAGAAAATCCCTTTGGTTATGACCCTAATGACTTACCTCTAGATACGATTTGCCACACAATGAAACGCAATATAGACGATTTAATTACTCTAACTCCAAATGCGCGATCGCATCCAGGTAATTTGACCTATTGAAAAAAGAGCATCAGGTTTGAATTTTAAAGCTTGGTTATAGCTGTCAAGTCTTATCTCCTCAGGCTCACCATCTTCTTTCGCAGTATTATATAAACGCGAAACTATTTCTATTTCTTCACTGGTGGATGTGCAATGATGCCTGTACGTCAAACTTTATCAAAGCCTGATATCGAACTTTCTTACTTAGAGTGGAACCAAGGTCAAGAACCTTTACTGCTGTTACACGGCTTAGGCGACCATGCTCTAGTGTGGTCTAGTTTAGGAGATTACTTAGCGGCAGACTACCACATAGTCGCACCAGATATGCGTGGACATGGCCAAAGTACTAAGCCTGAGAGAGATTATACTTTTGAAAGTGCGATCGCAGACCTCGAAGCACTTATGGATCATTTAGGATGGGCATTTGCACATATTGTCAGTCACTCGTGGACAGGAAAATTAGCCGTCATCTGGGCAAGGCAGAACCCAAAGCGTTTGCAGAGTATAATTCTGGTTGATCCGATTTTCATCTGGAAAATGCCCAGCCTTTTCAGGGTAACTTTTCCAATGTTGTATCGCTTCTTGCCTTTTCTCAAAAGCATGGGACCCTTTGCCAGTCATGAAGAAGCCGAACAACAAGCACGCCAGTTAAAGCAATATCAAGGATGGAGTTCCTTACAGCAGCAAGTTTTCCAAGCCGGAATAGAACAAAAACCCGATGGTAATTGGGGTAGCAAATTTACTATAGCCGCCCGCAACGGGATTTTTGAGGAAGTCATGCAAGTGCCTGGTTTTACAATTCCTCTTGATACCCATGCCCTCTTTATCCAACCAGAACAAGGTCTAAATCGCCAAGATTGGCAAATCCAACCCTATAAAACCTATCTCAAAAACTTACGCATCTGCCAAGTTCCTGGCAATCATTGGCCGTTTTTGACACAACCAGAGGCATTTAACCAAACTGTAGCAGCTTTCTTGGCAGAACACAGATAGAAAATCTGATTATTATTAGACGGGATTATCATTACGACAACAGAAGAATTAAGAGGAGCGATGTCTAGCGACAAGGTGCTATGCGTCTGCGCTCCTCTTAAATCAGTTATTAGTTATCAGTCCCCCATGAATGCTGATAACCAATAACTGATAACTGTTAAAGTACGGATAAGCCAGTCATGAGCCTTTGTATCAATCCAGTTTGCCCTAAACCAAATCACCCGAATAATCATCAAAACCGCTTTTGTCAAAGTTGTGGTTCCCATCTGGAATTGCTAGGGCGTTATCGGGTAATGTGCCTGTTGAGTGACAAAACAGGGTTTAGTAAAGTTTATGAAGCATACGAACAAGATACCCCTAAAATCCTCAAGATACTCAAACAGGATTTATCAGGCAACGCCAAAGCAGTAGAACTATTTCAGCAAGAAGTAACCATATTGAGACAACTCAAGCATCCCGGCATTCCCAACGAAGATAGTTACTTCCAATATCAAACTCGAAACGGTTTAGTGTTGCATTGCATTGCAATGGAAAAAATCGATGGGTGCAACTTAGAGCAGTGGCTAAAGCAGCAGCAAAATCACCCTATTTCGCAGGAACAAGCCATAGACTGGTTAAAACAATTGGTAGAAATTTTGGATTTAGTGCATGGTAAACAGTACCTGCATCGAGATATTAAACCATCTAATATCATGATTAGATCCCCCCTTGGTAAGGGTTGGGGGGATTTGGTACTGATTGATTTTGGCACCGCCACTGAAATGGACAGAACCTACCCAGATAAACTCAGCAACGGCGACGCGATGACAGCACTTATGTCATCTGGCTACAGCGCCCCAGAACAAATGAATGCTCAAGCAGTACCGCAATCAGATTTCTTTGCCTTGGGACGCACATTTGTATTTTTACTTACGGGATATCATCCCTTAGATATGTATGATATGCAGCACAATTTTTTGCACTGGCAAAATCATGCCATCCATATCTCACCCTTACTATTGAATTTAATTGATTGGCTAACACTACTGGATATAGAAAAGCGTCCTGCCAATACTCAGGAAATTTTGCAACGTTTAGAAGAAATTGAAACCCAACTAACAGAAACTACTTCTACAAATATTAATTTAGTAAGTAATCTTAACACTGAGGAGTTGTCCCCGCCAATTGCTAAAACTTTGTCGCCTCCACATAAACAGCCAGAAGAAGTACGACTACTGGCCTTTTTTGCAGTCATGCTAGTAATATTAGGATTACTTAGTATAGTGGCTTTAGCAACGCGGACATCAAAATTTACTTTGATGCCAAATTCCGAACAATCTCCAGAGAAAAAAGGTAAAATTGATTATTTTCCTTATAAAGAAGGTAGGGATAGTCATGGGAAGGTAGCCGAATTTAATATAGCTGTTTTATCACTAGAATATAAATGGCTTTTAGGTAGTAATTTTCAAATTAAATATAATGATGAAATTATAAGTCTCGACCTTTTAAAGTTGAACCTAGAACAAGAAGGTATAGAAAATATAATGGAAGACCCTAGTGAGATTATCTCTGTAGGTACAGTTTCTTGCAACGGTGATACAGCAGTTCAAGAACGTATGGCTCTAGAACGTTCCAAACAAATACAATTTTTAGTGAAAAATTTATTTATTAATACACCAAGCGTCAAAGGTTATCGTATATTAAATTTGGGACAATTTCAACGTAGTGATTGTCAGGCAAATCAGGATTTAACTAAATATCAGAGAAGTATTATAGTCATTGGGGTTAAAAAACAATCAGCAGGTTTAATTCTGGATGAGGCATTACGGGATAGGTTGGAAAAGAAACCTTTTGCTGATTTTAAGTTAGAAGATTATTCTTTGGGGACTGTAGAAAGGTTTAAGACGATACCGAGTAATTTATAACATCTCTAGCAAAGTACATCAGTGCCTGACGGGGCGACGAAATAAGCTAAAAAGCTTATGAGGTAAAGAATACAGCAATTTATGGTAGAAAAAGATAGGTCTAGTTTTGTCAAGAAGACCTATCTATTGATAATGTTACCTAAATTCTACCAAACACATCTCAAAAGTCAACTGAGTACTAGCGAATATCTCTTGCTGCAAATTTTGATAACTGTGCTGCAATCGATTAAAAAAGTCAGTTTAGAAGCTTTGTCCAATGCAATACCCAATTCCTATAGCATTTGAAAGTAGAAGAAAGAAACTTCAGAGATTTTTGTCATTACCAAATCTTTCGATCAAAAAAATTTGGTTCCCAATAGTTACCGAATGGTTATCAACATATTTTGAACCTCAAAAAATAATTTATCTAGCAATTGACCGGACAAATTGGGGTTGTGTAAATCTGTTTATGGTTAGTGTAATTTGGGATAAAAGAAGCTTTCCAATATATTTCGATCTATTATCAAAAATGGGTAGTAGCAATTTGGATGAACAGAAAACAATTTTATCGAAAGTATTACCACTTTTTAATAAGTATCATGTTTGTGTATTAGGAGACCGAGAATTTTGTTCAGTCAAGCTAGCAAACTGGCTCTGTGAGAAGAAAATATATTTTTGTTTACGTCTCAAGAAGAATCATTTTGTTGAAAGAGAAACAGATATTTGGTTAGAACTAGATGATTTAGGGTTATCCCCTGGTATTTCTTTTTTTCTCAAAGGAGTTAAAGTAACAAAAACTAAGGGGCTACGAGGTTTCAATCTAGCCTGTAAATGGAAACGTAAAATTTTGGGAGTAGCACCAGAAGAAGCATGGTTTATTCTTACAAATCTAGATACTTTATCATCAGCAATCTCTGCATACAAAAAAAGATTTGATATTGAAGAAATGTTTAGAGACTTTAAGAAGGGTGGTTACAATTTGGAAGATACTAAAGTATCGGGTGAACGGTTAATATCTATAATTTTATTGATATCAATTGCTTACACTTCTGCCACGATACAAGGGCAAGAAATTAAACGCAAAGGTGTACAGAAATACGTGGGTCGTATTAAAGAATATGGGCGTACTGAAAGACGACATAGTAGTTTTTATATTGGGTTATATGGGCAAACTTGGATTAATTTTGTAGACAATTCTAAGGCATTAGTTGAGATATTATTGAAATTAAATCCTAATAAGTGCAAGTATTATCAACAGGGTCAGAGGGCTATGAGGCTTATTTTATCTCTATCCTAGCCATCTTTGTCACCCCGTCAGCATCAGTGCATAGGCGTAGCCCATCGTAGATATTGCCACTTTAGCCATAAACTACAACTATTGTTATGGCTTTTTTTCCTACCTTCGTATTAGACAGCGCTTTAGTTGAGCAAATCGTGAGGTAGGATATGTCAGTGTACGATAAATCTTTATTTGCTCAAGAAAGTTTTAAATTACCTCAATTTAGCCCAATTCTGGGGTGGTAAACATCCTAATTATAAATTATCAGTTATTTAAGCTCCCATCCCAGAATACCGCTTCAAACCCGCACGCCAAAGCAAGCGATTTGCACCCAAAAATATTAATATCCAACCCACCATTGAGCCAAATCCCTGCACTATATCTACGGGTAGCCCTACCAAAAGACTCGCAGGAAAATTAATCAAATAGGGAAAAGGCGTAAACATCACTATTTTCTGCACAAGTTCTGGAAAAACCTCTAAAGGTGCTATCAAACCAGATAAAAATAGATAAAACAACAACCACAAATTTTCTAAAGCAGTAGCCCGTTCTGTCCAAAAGGCGAACATGGCAAAGGTGTACTGAATCGTAAACCGCAAAGCAAAAGCTAGCACCACCGCCAATGTAAACAGTAAAAATCTACTTAAACTTGGTACCCAAAAAGCTTGGGGATAAAGAATAAAAAATAATGCCACTAATAAAAAAGCAAACATTAGCCGAGCAAATCTTTCAGAAATATGCCTGGTAACATGATGCCATACTGGGTCCAGTGGTTGTAGCAACTTGGGCGAAAGCTTGCCTTCCACTACCTCTCTTTCAAAGTCCCAAATTACCCAAACAACTGTTAATTGTCTAACAACGAAAACTGTGATAAAGTAACGAGCAAAATCCACAGGTGATAGTCCAAACTGCCCACCTTGTGCTGCCTGTATCCAAATACCCATAAGGATAATCGGCAAAGAGCCAGCCAAAACCCATAAAATTAGTTCTGCTCGATACTCAACCGAATAGGCGTAGTATACTGACAGCAAAGTTAGAGCTTTTCTAATAAATTTTTTCATCTATGGTGCATTTTCCTATCGGCAACTCTATTCCTCACAGCACTCACTACACGATACCTGCCTGAAAAACTCGTCCAATCACTTCTTCTACAGGCGGTTCGGTGACAGTTAAATCAATTACCTCCAAATCCGTCAAAATCTTAGATACCGTGCGGGTGAGGGCCTCTCTCGACACCATAAAATGCACCGATCGCCCTTCTAAGAGTTGCACGTCTCCATAGGTCATAAGTTTTTCTATAGGTAGAGGTTGGGCTAACTCTATATGGACTTCTCGATAAGGAGCAAAACTTTCCAGCAGTCCATTTAAGCTTCCGTCATACATCAGCTTCCCCTCGTGAATCAACAGCACCCGTTGACACAAAGCTGTGATGTCAGCCATGTAATGACTCGTCAACAGCACTGTAGCCTGATAACGCTGATTGTAGTCGCGCAAAAATTCGCGCACTGCTGCTTGAGCATTTACATCCAATCCAAGAGTCGGTTCATCTAGGAATAATACGTGGGGACGGTGCAAAAGTGCTGCTAGCAATTCCGCCTTCATCCGCTCACCCAAAGATAGCTTCCGCACTGGTTGGGTAAGTTTGCCTTCTAGGGAAAGCATCTCTGTTAATTCTCCCACCCGCCGTTGGAACTCTTTATCAGAGATGTCGTATACAGCAGCGTTAATTTTCAAAGAATCCAGCGCTGGCAAGTCCCAAATTAGCTGCTGCTTTTGCCCCATTACCAAGGTAATTTTTTGCAAAAATGCTTCTTTACGATGAAACGGAATTTGTCCAGCCACTGTGACTGTACCGCTAGAGGGATGAATCAGCCCTGTGAGCATTTTGAGTGTGGTGGTTTTACCAGCACCATTTGGCCCCAAAAACCCCACTACTTCACCAGGGGCAATTTCAAAGGAAACATCCTGAACTGCTTTAATTGAGCGGTACGTGCGGCGGAAAAGGTGAGTGATTGTACCTTTAATACCCGGACTTTTAACTGCTACTGGATAAGATTTACTCAGATTTTCAGCAATGATGATTGACATATTTTTTATATTAGAACCACAGTTGTACACAGGTAAACATACATATAGCGGTTCTCGTTTGCATGAAATACTCACCCCAACCCCTCTCCTTAGCAAGGAGAGGGGAGTGTTTGCGCGCCTCAAATACGGGGTGAGGTTCAGACTGTATTCTACTGAAGTGAGAACCGCTATAAATCATCGGTGTTTAGGGCTATTTATCTATGCTTCCAAATACGAAAGCAGGGATTTTCGCCAGTGACATATCATGATTTACTGTGGTGGGCATTAAGCACAACAGATAGACTTTACCGTAAACGTCCCGATCGCAATGTACTAATAATTAACCACAAACCCAATAAACTAGCGACTGCAAACAGGATGGTGCTTAAAAAAGATAGCTGAGTTGTCTGCGCTCTGGTAGAAATAATTGCCGCACCCATAATCAGTGAACCCACTAAAATACTAAAAGATAGTCGGTTAGCCGCATCGTCCATAGTGCGCCGCACGCCATCTAAACCCCGCAGCGATAGATTCCACTGTAAGGTTTCCGAGGTAACTCGGTCTAATAACAGTTCGACTTGGCGAGGAGATTGGAGAGAGAGACTTTTAATATCTAAGGCTGTTCTCAGGAGCGATCGCACTGGATTATCACCTATTAACTGCCGACGAAACAAGTCTGTAATTAATGGTTTAACTTCATCGAAAAAATTAAGCTCCGGGTTGAATGTCCGCGCCACACCCTCTAAATTCGCTAGGGTTTTGGCATACAATCCCATATTGCTAGGCAACCTAATTTTATTGTTGCGGGCAACTTGTAAAACTTCATAAATTATCTGACTGAAGTTTATTTGGGTGAGGCTGACGTTATGATATTTTCGTAACATGCGATCGTAATCATTTTCTAACCGCGATAAAATTACTGGTTGAGCAGAATCTGATAGCTGCAAAGTTAATTGAGCGCACCTTTGAGCATCTAAATCAACGATCGCTAACAACATTTCTGTTAATATCTGCTGTGTGCGGGGATCAAGTCTTCCCACCATGCCACAGTCTAAGAGGGCAACACGACCATCTTTGAGATAAAACAAGTTCCCCGGATGGGGATCAGCGTGAAAAAAGCCATCAATATATAGTTGCTGAAAAAATACCCGAAATAACAAAGTAGTTATTTCTTTACGCTTTTCGGCAGGATCTTTAACGTTGGGGTCACTATCCAAATCCGCCGAGAGGAACGGCACTCCATCCAGCCATTCCATGACCAGTAATTTTTCTGTGGTCAATTCCCAGTTAATTTCCGCAACCACTATTTGCGTGGGATCAAACCAACGACTTTTAGATAAGTTGCGCCGCAGTTGGTCTGTAAAACCCGCTTCCCGTTTAAAATCTAATTCAGCTTCTAAGGCTTTGGTAAATTCTTCGGCGATGGATTTGATTTCGTAAGTTTGGCCAAACTCAGTACGTGCAACTAAATCGGCAATACCTTGAATTAAAGCAATATCTTGAGCAATAGTAATATCAATTCCCGGACGTTGCACTTTCAGAGCGACTTCTCGACCGTCTGCTAATGTAGCCCGATGTGTCTGAGCAATTGATCCCGCCGCTACGGGGATATGGTTAATTGTGCTGAAGGTTTCTGCTAGTGAATGTTTTAATTCTTTGCGGAGGACTATTTCGATCTCTGACCAAGGAACTGCTGGTACTTCATCTTGAAGAGTTGACAGTTCCTCAATGTAGGCGGCGCTAAGTAAATCTGGACGGGTGGAGAGTAGCTGTCCAAGTTTAACGTAAACTGGCCCCAAGTCTACCAGGATATTTTTTAAAACCGCAGGTGTAGGTAGCTGGGGTTCATCAGCTTTGCCACCAGTAAGTAGCCTTCGCATATAGTCCCAGCCATTACGAAGGAATACTTCAAGAATTTCTCGTTGACGGGGAACAGTTTGGGTGAGGAACATTTTGGGGAGTGGGGAGTGGGGAGTGGGGGGAGCAGGGGGAGTGGGGAGAGCAGGGGGAGCAGGGGGAGCAGGGGGAGCAGGGGGAGAAGAACATTGATTATTGTACCCATGCCCAATGCCCAATGCCTTATGCCCCATGCCCAATATCCAACGCTCTGCTTTTCGACAGTCAAGTTATAATGGAAAAATAGACTTTTTCGCCTCTGCCAAGGGTTTTAACTTTTATAGCAGGTCGGTAAATCGGGAATCGCTTTGGAGAATTTTAAGGATCTGCTTGATTTCCTGGGTACGTTCTTTTTTAACAATAAGGGTGACATTGCGATCGCGCACAATCACCACGTCCTCTAAACCAATAGTAACAACTACATCTTCTGGATTTGAAGCATAAATAATCGCTCCCTGCGTATCCAGCCCTATGTGGGTAGCGAGTTCCACATTTGGACTCTCTTCTGTCTTCAGTAAGCGTTCGATCGCATTCCAATCTCCTAAATCATCCCAACCAAAATCAACTGGCAAAACGTATGCTAAAGTTGTCTTTTCCATTAGCGCATAGTCTATACTCTTCTTAGGCAACTGGGGATAGATATCAGGACCATGTTGCTCTAAAGGTTCGATAATTTCTGGAGCATGGGTATGTAGTTCCTTGAGAACAACCCCTGCCCGAAAAACGAACATTCCACTATTCCAGCTAAAGCGTCCCGTAGATAAAAAAGTTTCTGCTGTTTCACGGTTGGGCTTTTCAGTAAAACGGTTGACGTGATAAGCTGGCAACTCATTAAAGCTACCTATTTTTTCACCTTGTTCAATATAGCCGTAACCGGTTGATGGAAAAGTAGGCTTGATCCCCAGTGTAACGATCGCTGCTGTGCTTGCTGCCAGCTGCGTAGCCGCGCTTAATGTGTGTGCAAACGCCTTTTGGTCAGCAATCCAGTGGTCAGCAGGGAAAAAGCCAATAACAGCGTCTTCTCCATAGCGCTGTTTGATTTCTAAACTTGTCCAAGCAACGGCTGCGGCAGTGTCTCTTCCTTCAGACTCAATCAGTAAGTTTTCAACTGGTAGATCAGGTAATTGTTGTCGTACCCCTTCAGCTATCTGACTAGAAGTTATGACCCACAAGGAATCCCAAGCGCCTCCGAGTGCTAACAAGCGATCGGCGGTTGCTTGTAATAAACTTCTAGAGCTACCATCAAGACTTAAAAATTGTTTGGGTCGGTCTTTGCGACTCAGAGGCCAAAAACGTTCACCTTTACCACCAGCAAGGATTACGGGGAACAATAAAGTATTCATGTTGTCATACACGCTTACCGAAGAACATTACAAGTTTACAGTGAGCTTTTCCACTGGCAATATTTGTAGCTTCGATTAACATAACTTTTAGGGAGTGGTTGAGTGGGGAAATAATTGTGATAAAACAAATCGAATGGTCGGAAAATCCGGTGACATCTCAGCAAGTAGTAGAATTTGAAACTGAGGTGCGATCGCCGCAACTTCAACGAACGGAAAATCAGGTAACGCCTGCACCAGTAGCAGATTCAGAGGAGGAGGATGTCGAACTAAACCAGCCAGCGAATCCGAACCGTAGCGTCGTCGAATCAGTGGGTGCAATTCCCAATCAGCTTTATGAGAGACTGGGCTTGACCATGCCTCGATGGCTGTTGTGGATCATGACGGTTGTCATCGGCATCATCTTATCTGGGTTACTGGTATCAACCTTAGCACTTTGGACTCCGCTATGGAGCAATCTAGATCGAACAGATGAAGATTTAGGAACTACTGCTAAAGACGAGGTAAAAATACCACTACCAGGGGAGTTATGGAGCAAACTCTCCCAGTACCAGCTTTCACGACCGATGAATATTTTAATTATGGGAATTGAACCAGTCAGTGGTACTGTTGATGGTTCACCAGAAAGCTTTGCTGGGAAAAGCGACACCATGCTACTGGTACGCCTGAATCCTAGTGAAAAATCTGTACGGGTGCTTTCCATTCCCAGAGATACGATGATCGCCATCCCCGAAAAGGGAGAAAAGGGATTAACTAAGGTATCTGATGCCAATACCAAAGGCGGCCCAGTGTTGGCAGCACGGGTAGTTAGCCGTACCTTAAACAATGCCCCAATTGATCGCTACATCCGTATTTCTACCAGTGGCTTACGGCAGTTAGTCGATCAGTTAGGCGGAGTAGAGGTCTTTGTTCCCAAATCAATGGAATATAAAGACTCCAGCAGTCGGCTGTCAATTAATTTAGTCAGTGGCTGGCAAACCATCAACGGCGAACAAGCAGAAGAGTTTGTTCGATTCCGCGAACCAGGTTTGGGAGATTTGCCGAGAGTACAGCGTCAGCAAGCACTAACAGCAGCCCTGCTGCAACGCTTAAATAGTCCTACCGTCTTACCCAGGTTGCCTCAATTAACTCGCTTGATGCGAAAATACTTTGATACCAACCTGAAGATGGAAGAAATGATGGCGTTGGTGAACTTCGGACTCAACTTGGATCGAGATAATTTCCAAATGACCATGTTGCCTGGTACGTTTAGCCGTTTTAGCAAAGATCCTGATAGCTATTGGCTGAACATGACTGGACAACAGAGCCTGTTGAATGATTATGTTGGGGTAAATGTACCTGGTCTAAAGCCAGATATGCGCCGGGTTCCTAACCTCAAAATTGCTATTCAAAATGCTTCCAATCAACCTCAGCTAACTGAAAAAGTTATTGCTTATCTCAAACAGAAAGGCTTTAATAATATTTACAAAGTGCCTGATTGGCCAGATACCCAACGTCAAACTCAGATTATTGTCCAAAAAGGCAACCGACGAGTTGGAGTTGATTTGCAAAAAGTCTTAGGCTTGGGTCAAATCGAGGTGTCGGCCATTGGTGATTTAGAATCTGATCTTACAATCCGCATTGGTAAAGATTGGAAATAGGCAAGAGTCATTAGTCATTAGTCATTAGTTAAATGACAAAGCGCAAAGTCTGAGCGGAGGTTTCCTCCGAGCCTCCTTCGGAGGAGCTACGCTAACAGAACTTTGTAAGAGAGGACTAATGACAAAGGACTACTGACAAATAATAAAGTTATGAAAAAGATTTTACTGCGCTTTTTTGGTTTGATTGCGATTTTGATACTAGCATTTTTGTGGATAATACTTAATCCCAAACCGGCTTTTGCTCAACTAAACACAATCAACTACAACAATATAAATTTAGAAAATCGTGACTTCTCCAATGCTGATTTAGCAGGTGTGACTTTTGTCGCAGCAGAAATGCGAGGCGCGAATTTTCAAGGAGCCAATTTAAGCAATGCAATTCTGACTAAGGGAATTTTATTAAAAGCAAATCTGGAAGGTGCGAACTTGAGCGGCGCTTTGGTTGATCGCGTGACTATGGATAGTGCTAACCTAAAAAATGCCATTTTTACAGAAGCCACTTTGACGAGCAGCCGCTTTTACGATGCTGATATCACTGGTGCTGATTTTACAGATGCATTAATTGACCGCTATCAAGTGTCGCTGCTGTGTGGAAGAGCTGATGGGGAAAATCCCGTTACTGGTGTGTCAACGCGAGAGAGTTTAGGTTGTAAGTAAAGAATCTCCGCCTTGAGCATAAAAGCAGAGACATTTTAGCGAAAAAATGGAAAATACAAATTCTTTATTAGGTTATGTATTATTAATTACCAATTTGCTTTTATTTTGGTATTTTATCAGAGGTAAAAATTCCAAAATTCATGAGCAAACGCAAAATCAACTTCAGCCAAAACCTTTTAAAACCTCGTTTCCAGCCTCTGGCTGGAAATGTTGCTCATTGCGGCTCTGCCGCGAGTCAGAGAGGCAGAGCCTCCCATAGACATTCCCAGTCTCTGACTGGGAACGAGACAATCTCATATTCGCTGGTTATATACTGGTTTTCACCTTAAGTTGACACCAATCTACAGATGTACGCTCCTAGCCGTGTATCTGTACCAGGTATTTCGTAAAATAGCATTATTGGAATTCCCGAAAATCAGTCACCTTTAACTAGTGGTGGGAATTTCAATCAAAAACTCTGTTCCTTCTCCTGGTTTAGAAGAACATTTAATCTGACCATGATGTTTTTCAACTATTATTTGATAACTGATAGATAATCCTAACCCTGTACCTTTACCTATTGCTTTTGTGGTGAAGAAGGGGTCAAAAATGTGCGATCGCACTTCTTCTGGAATCCCCAGACCATTATCAGCTATTCTAATTACAATCTGATTATTAACAGCTTGCGTACTAATCCAGATAGTTAAGGGTATTTTCGGACACCTTTGTGACAACTTAAAATACTTTTCCTGTATAGTTTTAAACTTTTCTTCCAAGGCATCGATACTGTTACTCAAAAGATTCATAAACACTTGATTTAATTGCGCGGGATAGCATTCGATCAAAGGTAAATTAGCATATTCTTTAACAATCTCAAGAGATGGGCGTTGATTATTATTTTTGAGCCGATGCCCTAAGATTAGCAAAGTACTATCCAATCCTTCATGAATATCTACAGGCTTCAATTCAGCCTCATCTGTACGAGAAAAGTTACGCAGTGATAGGACAATCTCACAAATCCGCTCTGTTCCTACTTTCATTGATTCAAGAGTTTTGGGTAAATCTTCGATGAGAAACTCCAAATCAGTCTTGTCAATTTGTTGTTGGACAGTTGGCAATAGGGAGGAGTTTTGACGGTAAAGTTTCACTACATTTAGCAGTTCTTGAGTATATTCAGTTAAATGTATGAGATTGCCAAAAATAAAACTGATAGGATTGTTGATTTCATGCGCGACTCCAGCAAGTAGTTGTCCTAAACCTGCCATTTTTTCACCTTGAATTAACCTAGTCTGAGTTTGTTTTAACTCTTGTAGGGCTTGAGTGAGTTCTGAGGTTTGACGTTTAGTTCGTTCGAGTAATTCTGCTTGCTGAATTGCAATTCCAAATTGCACCCCTACTTGAGCCAGTAAATTAATTTCTTCATTTTTCCAATAACGCGGTTGCGAATTTTGATAAGCAACTAATAATCCCCACAATTTTTCACCTTCCCGAATGGGAACAAAGGTTTCGTTGCGCGGAAGTTCGTTATCATCGTCTGTGTCCTCAAAAGCTTCTATAATCATTGGCTGGGCTTGTACAACAGGTTTCCAACCATCTTTAAAGGAATCTGCCACAAATTTACCGCTCCAATCTGAGTTGAAGCGGTAGATTGCAACTCGCTCGACTTCGAGCAACTCTCGCACAGCTTGAGTAGTGGTTCTAAAAATAGTTTTAATATCGAGTGACTGGCGGATTTTATCAATTGTTGCAGCCAGCAATTCTTGCCGTTCCATTGATTTCTCGCGTTCGGTGGCTTCTGCTAACTGGACAACCTGCATTTGAACTTGCTTTAAATAAGAATCCTGTTTTAATGCGACTCCCAATTGCTGGGCTATTTGACTGACAAATTCAATTTCAGAGGGTTGCCAGTCACGAGGAGCGTTGCATTGGTGAATACACAGCAATCCCCAAAGTTCACCTTTTTTCAATAGAGGTGCGATCATATTTGCCCGCACTTGAAATTTTTCTAGGATTTGGACATAGCAAGCTGGAATCTTTCCTTGATAAATGTCAGCGATCGCATTTACTCGACCTTGGGCGTAAAGGTGTGCAAAGTTTTCAGCGAAGCAATAATCATAAACTTTTTCTGCTATTACCGAGTTACATTCAGCTACAACATCCTCAGAAATAAATTCTCCTTCCCAATCTTTTTGAGGCTCAAAACGAAAGACTGCTACTCTGTCTGCTTGCAGCATTTGCCGGGACTCGGTGACAGTAGTCTGGAAGATTGTATCTAAATCTAGGGACTCCCGAATTCGAGTAATCACGCTAGTTAATGTCTTTTGTTGCTCTGCTTGGTACTGAGCCTGTGTCAGCAACTTATGGTGTCGCAGTGCCACACCAATTTGTGTACCAATTTTGGTCAGTGATTCGACTTCATAAGATTGCCACTGTCTGGGTGAAGCATTTTGGTAGGCAGCGATGACTCCCCAAAGTTGATCTCCCTGGAGAATGGGGGCACTTGCAAAGGCTTTTGCCTGGAATTGCTCCAACAGAGTTACATGGCAGTTTGTTAATCCGGCTTGATAAATGTCATTAACTGTAAATGTCTGGTTTTTAAGGTAACGTCCGCCTTGCGTCTGTTGTAAATAAGTATCAGCGATCGCAGGCTGAACACCAACTAAGGGAGTCCAACCTTCAGCATATGATTCAGCAACAAAGTTACCACTCCAATCGGCACTGAAGCTAAAAATGGCAACTCGATCAGCTTGCAGCAAGTGGCGTATTTCTTGAGTTGTGGTTTTAAAGATGGTTTCAATATCAAGGGGTGAGCGAATTTCATCGACAATCCGAGCAATTACTTGGTCGCGTTGAGCCGCTTGAGCCAATCTTGCGGCTTGCAATTGGACTTGGTGGAGATGCCTTGCTTGTTGAATGGCTACCGTAAGATGGTCAGCAATTTGACGAATAAACTCAATTTCCGATTCTTTCCAGTCACGAGGCTGACTACACTGATGAATGCAAAGCAATCCCCACAGTTCCTTATCCCGCGATAGAGGGACAATGAGATTAGCCTGTACCTGAAATTTACTCAAAATTGCTACATGACAATCACTCAGCCCCGCTTGGTAAATATCTGCTACTGCTTGCACTCTACCTTGTTGATAACTGGCAGCAAATTGTTTTCCAAAGCAGTGATCGTAAACTTTTAGTGCCAATGCCGAGTCCCAGCCAAGTGCAACATCCTCAGAAACAAATTCTCCTTCCCAATCTTTTTCTAAGTCAAACTGGAAGACGGCTACACGGTCAGCATTTAGCAACTGACGCACTTGGGTAACGGTGGTTTGAAAAATTGTCTCTAAGTCAAGAGACTCCCGAATTCGCACAATTACACTCGCCAGAGCCTTTTGTTGCTCTAGTTGCTCTTGAAGTTGAACGCTTGACAAAAGAAGTTGATTTTCCGTTAAATTTGAATTGGGTTCCATTGCTCTGGATTATGTCGGTTTTAATAATTCCTCATCCCAAGCTTCATAGAGTCAAAGGGGGTCAAAAATATGACAAGCTGCAAATTTTTGCAGTTTTCAACTATTTCCCAGAAGATGATTATTTTTATAGTTCCCTTTTCTTGATCTATTTTCGTAGTGGTTAAAAAATAATTTTGGCTTGTATACAGCAGAAAACATGACTAAGTTAGTGTTGCCGGGACTAATCAGAAAAGCGATCTGACCCCTTTAGGGGTTGCATTCCTCTCAAGAGGACTAAATACAAATCTTCAGCCATGTAGAGTATCTAAAAGGAAAATTTCAGTCCACTTGAGTGGACTTTAGCTATCAGCCCAGAACTTAAGTTCTGGGCGGGATATCGGTCAGCACGACACTTTGACTGTTATAAAAATGTGGGTAACGACAAGCCTAGAAAGAATTGGTATTACCTGAAAATAAGAGGGAATGAGAGCTAAAATGCTTACTACTATAGCGATCGCAGCAGTTTCGTTTTGAGCGTAGGCGCAGATCGTCGCAGCCATCGCACTTAAAATGATTGCCATGAGACTATAAACTAATGACTAATTTGCCAAAATTTGCCTGACAGACTGCGGAATTTCAGGTTAAATGTTTTAAAATATGCACTCTCTAAGAGTTGTCGGGTATTATTCGTGACACAACAAGACCAAAAACCCTCTCGTTCTTTCGCTGGAATTGCTGGCATTGTTGCCGCAGCCACATTAATTAGTAAAGTCTTCGGTTTAGTGCGGCAGCAAGCGATCGCTGCCGCTTTTGGTGTTGGTGCTGCTGCCACCGCCTATAGTTATGCCTATATTATCCCTGGCTTTCTATTAATATTACTTGGTGGTGTAAATGGACCATTACACAGTGCGATCGTCAGCGTTTTAGCCAAGCGGCGGCGAGAAGAAGCGGCTCCTTTAGTGGAAACCGTGACAACGCTGGTGGCTGGAGTGCTGTTGTTGGTGACAGTTGCTCAGATTTTATTTGCGGATGCGATCGTTGATTTCGTTGGTCAGGGTTTGGAGGCGACAACCAGAGCGATCGCCATTCAACAACTCCGCATTATGGCACCGATGGCTTTATTTGCCGGTTTAATTGGCATTGGCTTTGGTACTCTCAATACAGCCAATCAATATTGGTTGCTCTCCATTAGCCCCTTATTATCTAGTATTACGGTTGTTGCCGGACTTGCTATCTTAGCTATGCAACTGGGCAAAGATATGATTAAACCGGAGTACGCTTTAATCGGGGGAATGGTCTTAGCTTGGGGAACCTTGGCAGGAGCCGTTCTCCAGTGGTTAGTGCAGCTAATTGTCCAGTGGCGGCTAGGATTAGGCACATTACGCCTGCGGTTTGAGTTTAAATCCCCAGGCGTTCAAGAAGTCATTAAAATTATGACTCCGGCAACAGTTTCCTCTGGAATGATGCCAATTAATGTTGCCACTGACCTTTATTTTGCCAGTCCTATCCCTGGTGCTGCGGCAGGATTTAACTATGCCAATCTATTAGTTCAAACTCCCTTAGGGATTATTTCTAATATCATTTTGCTGCCCCTATTACCGATATTTGCCAAACTTGCTGGCCCCGAAAATTGGCCAGAGCTAAAATTACGCATTCGCCAAGGACTCCTACTCACTGCCTTTACCATGCTACCGCTAGGGGCGCTGATGGTGGCGTTATCAGTACCCATTGTGCAGGTGGTATATGAGCGCGGTGCTTTCAAGCCAGAAGCCACACAGTTAGTTTCATCATTGTTAGTCGCTTATGGAATTGGGATGTTTGTCTATTTGGGACGTGATGTTTTGGTGCGGGTATTTTATGCTTTAGGCGATGGACAGACACCTTTTCGCATCAGTATTTATAACATCTTACTCAACGCCTTACTAGATTCGTTTTTCGTTAAACCTTTTGGCGCTCCTGGTTTGGTGTTAGCAACAGTGGGTGTAAATTGCAGCTCAATGTTAATGCTGTTATGGTTGCTCGATCGCAAACTTAATGGTTTACCTTGGCGGGAGTGGAGTGTGCCAATTTTGGGTTTGGCTGCTGGTAGCGTCGTAGCTGGGGTAGCAACCTATGGGACATTGGTTGCTACTCAACAGTTGTTAGGTAAAGAAGGTTTAGTGATTCTGGTGTTGCAGTTGTGTGTATCTGGTTTCGTGGGGATTGCGGTGTTTGCTGCGATCGCTTCATCGATGAAAATACCAGAAGTCAATAGATTTATATCTCGTCTGCGTCAGCGCTTTTTGAAGAAATAACTCTCATTTGAATTCAGTTGGTACACCCAAGTGGGTGAACAATAATTCAGCCAGTAGGGTGAACCAAATGTGCGAGGTTACATTTTGTAAAAAAAGAGATTCTGGTACTAGAGAAGATTGATTTTACTTAACTCTGGTGAGAAGAATCCTATGAAATTTACAAAATTAGCTGCCTCTTTCCTTGCTGTTGCTTCAATTGTCCTTTCGGCGGGAATTGCTTCTGCTCAAACAGCCGGTACAAACGGTAATTACATTGGTGCTGGGATTGCGGTTGGTGCAACCAGTGGCGGACAAGGAAACGATGAAGCACAAGTTGGTGGCAATATCCAAGGACGTTACGCTGTTCCTAAAACACCTCTTTCAGTACGGGGTTCTGTGCTGTATGGTGGTGATGCTGCCGCCATTATGCCCATAGTGACTTACGATGCACCCATCGCCAAAAATACTAACGTTTACTTCGGTGGTGGTTATTCTTTTGTCACTGACGAAGGTCAAAAAACCCCATTGGGCAATCAGAATGCACCTGTAGTTACCCTTGGGATTGAATCAGAAGTTAGCAACAATGTCATTGCCTATGGCGATACTAAATGGGGTATTGGCGCTTACAGAAATAGTGATGCTGATGCTCTGAGCTTCCAAGCCGGATTAGGCTATCGTTTCTAGTAATTACGAGCTAGAAAACGGCTTATTCGGAAACTAAAGCAATGATGTTTGCCAGCCGTAATAGTAACTCATCCTGTCATATCTGAGTCTCCATACTCAGATATGACCATTTTTTTAATCAATTTAATTTATGATTTTGATAAACAATTGTATTGGCTATTATCAATAGCTTCTATTAAAGTAAAATGACCTATTTTGAATATGCTTAAAAGATATTACTCATGGAAAAGATTAATCCCATTCCAGAAATACTGGGTGAAACAACTGATGTAGAATCTTGGCTGATTCGAGCGGGGCTAAGATTTTCAGACTTAGGTGACGATGCTGCAAGTATTGTAATCCGCAAGCAATGGCGAGAGTACCAAGCCGCAGTTCAAAGATGCTGTGCAACCCTACACCAACCACCGTCAAGTGTTGAACTAAGCGGCGACTATGCCAAGCTGAGAATACCTGGTGGTGCATCAACTTATTCCGAAGCTAGGGCGGTGAAGTTTTCCAGGCGTGAGAGTGATTCCTTTGATCACTGATAACTGTTTAACTAAGGAACGTGGATTAAATAAAATGCAAAACTTCATCCTGTCTGACGATCCCTCTCCAATATATCGGAGAGGGATTGAGGGTGAGGTAAGCCAGGGACATAAATTGTATGTTATTTAATTCTTAGTCCTAATAATCCTGTTGAACGCCGTTTACTACTGGCTTAACTTCCGAAAATGGATCAGTGCCGCCACCCCAGTTAAAATCACTAATTCGGATGCTAAAACCGCCTAACTCCAGCACCGGATTGTAACGCAAGGTGATGCCATAGGTGCGGCGGCTATATTCAACAATGTAGTCGGTGCTAGTTTCTAGACCAGTATCCAAGTTAACAGATGTTTGGAAGCCTAAGCGAAAAGGACCGTAGATTTGCTGTGATATCCCACCGCTCAACACTTTGTTATCAACGGAGCGATCAAACAAAAATGGTGATAATCCGTTATTTAAACCTTGGGAATAGCTAATATTAAAGGCGGTATAGTCGAAAAAAGGTCGAGAAAAATGGCCAATTTGACCTTGTAAGCCAATTGTACCAGTTAAGATGCTTTGGTTATCACCATTGCTGTAATAACTGCTAGTGCCTGTGATGGCAGCGATCGCTTGCAAGTAAGGAACTACAGGTCTAGCCGTGTATCGTAATCCCTCAGTGGCAGTGGGTGGTAATGGTTTTCCCTGCCATAGCAACAGCCCTTTACTGAGGGTAACGCTGCCTTGTAAACGACCTAGTGAGATGCGATCGTTTTCACGCTGCGGTTTTAGTAAGTCTTGGCGATCGGTGTTGGCATCGATATATTGAGCGCTTGCTTGATAGTTGAGGTTAATGCCACTTTTTCCTAAAGGAATCACAGGAGAGGTAATAATGCCGCCAAAACTGCTCTGGACAGTTTGAAAGCCGAGGCTACCATTGTAGAGGCGATCGCGGTAGTTATATTGCAGATTCAAGATATGGGGAAGGGAACTGCCTAATGTCTGGCGCAATGACAAATTCACCCGCAAATTTTCTTCCAGATTGTTCAAGTCAAAACTGGTTAACTCCCCAGTTCCCTCAACTACTGTCCGTGGACTCAAAACGGAATTTATCTTTGTCTTCACAGCAAATAGTGCGCCTAAATCACCCGCGCCTTCTTGCACAGCTCTCTGTACTAACAACTGGGGCGTGATCGTCCAGCGTGTGTTGTCTGTATTGATCACTGGAAAGCCACGCTCAACATACAACCCACCCCGCTTATCTCCATCATAGCCAGGGGAGACTATAAAGGGTGTAACGTCCCGTTCCCGACGGTCAATAGTCTGCTCATCCACCGGAATTGGTAAGGAGAGTGTTTGATCAAATACCAAACGCTGTCGCTGTGTCCTGATCCGGTCTAGCAAGGGTGTCTCTCGCGTCAGAGTTACTTTATCTGCGCGTAATTCTAGTTCTGGGGGCGAAAAAGGATCATTGGTGATGCGGACATCGCTTGCTTGCCAGCCTTGCGGATAAAAATCAATGTGTTCAGCTTCAAACCTGAGCCGATTGACTACACCCCCTGATTTCGGTGGCGGGATGTTGGTAGCATTTGCCCGGCCACCAAATGTCACATCAATTCCTCCAGGGCTGCTCACACCGGAAAGGGGCTGATTGGCTCGAATGTGATCGCTTGCCGGACGTTTTGAAACTCCACCAGCAGTTACATCCGTGGGCGAGAAAGCAAAATCTGTTTGGGCTGAGGGTACATAAATTTCTCCTCTCCCATTTTCCAGTTCCCCACTATCTTGAACAAAGTTATAGGTAAAGCGTTGTCCACGCAGTATCTGATCGCCCCGTGTTAAGGTGACATTACCTTCTCCCGCAGCGATCAAGTTGTCCAAATTGACTTGCAGGCGATCGGCATCCACCACCGCTCCATCAAATCGCACAACTACATTACCTACAGCTGTAACAATTCGCCGTTGCTCGTCATACTCTTGCCGATCTGAAGTCACTTCCACAATTCTCGGTCTGACTGGCGGCGTGCTAGCTGGTGCAGTTGTACCAGATGGTTGACCTTGTGGCTGATTGGTGGTATTTTCCTGTGGTGTAGGTGTTGGTGCTTGGCTTTGTTGCTGGGTTTGGGACTTAAATTCTACAGTGATGGGCGCTGAGAGTTGGTTTGTCGGGCTGCGAGACTTAAATTCTATAAAATTTTGTACTGATTGAGAACTCGGTGCCAGATCAGTAGCAGATACAGAGATATTCTCTCCTCCTGAAGACTGTTGGGCAGTAATATCACTTTGCTGTTTTTGTTGGGTTAACTTCTGGGCTAAAATTTCCGCCTTCGACTCAACTAACTTGTCGCTGTTTGTCACACTTGGAGCAACGTCTAGTGGAGGCAGGGGAGCAGGGAGCAGAGAGAATGGGGGAAGTTTCTCCCCATCTCCCCCAATTCTCACTCCATAAGGGTTTTGAGCCTCACTGCCCTGATGGCGATTCGGGGCTAGAACCTCTTGCATGGGATAACCAACTACCACCGACTGCCCCAAAAGTGCAGCACTCCTAGAAGCGGTAAGGGGGGAAAATTCTAGTGGAAAGGTTTCTGGTGAATGAGGTACAGAGGAAGTTTTGGCAACTACCAAGTCATCCTGAGTTGAGTTGATCACAGTTGGCAATGGCGGATCAATCTTAGTGTCACCCGCAATTGCCAACTGAGCCAAAGCCTTGGGCTGCTTGAATTTGTCTATCTTTTCGTGTATTCCAGTCTCTACACCTGAAAGAAACTTTGAATGACTAGCAGATGAGGCGGGATTTACAGGTTGTAAAGATTCGAGGATATGAGGCGGATTGGGCGGCAGAAATGGGTGAAGCATATTTGAGCAAAATCGGGCTAACAAACAGCCAAATGACGGACGGAAGGATAAATATACATTTTGCCTTCCGACTGTCGCCTTCTGCTACCTGGAGCAAGCCACTTGGAAGAGGAAACTTACTAGGCGAAAGTTTAGTAAGTTTCCGTGGCCTTTAGTATCTTCCGCCTTCCAAAGTCGCGGATGATTTATCGTCCTTTTACTCTGAGTCCCGACGGCCGGGGTTACGAGCGGGATCGTTCGATAAAAATCCGAAGATGAACAGAGCGGCGAAGAAGGCAACAACAATATAAACAGCGATTTTTAAAGTCAGCATAGAAATATCTCCAACGGGTAAGACAAAAAGAGCTTTTCTTTCAGGATCTACCATGCAGAAAAGATAGCTCCTTTATATTACCCAAATCTCGTCCTTTTTTTAGATGAACTCTGGTGACGTTTGCTCTTGTGACGTTGAGTAACGGCAAAAGTTTCTTAAAAAAAGGAAACAGGGAAAAGGAGATTGTTATGATGCCCAATACCCAATACCTAATATTTCTCTACCAGAGGCTGCGATTCTATCGAGCGACTTGTGCCGAGGTAAGCCGAGGTAAGCCAGATGGTCAGTACAAGTCAGTACAACTGCCCCATGCCCCATGCCCTATTTCTCAGTTTTAACTTTTGCTAGGTCTTTGCCAATTCGGTTTTTGATTACTCGTGCAGGTATACCTACAGCAACAGAGAAAGGAGGAATATCTCTATTGACAACTGCTCCCGCACCAATAACACTGCCTTTGCCTATGGTAACGCCATCTAATACTGTTACGCCATGCCCTAGCCAACAATCATCCTCAATCACAATTCCCTTGCGAGTAACACCTTGGTATTTAATCGGCTCCATCGGATCGGCAAAATTATGATTATTGGCATATATCCCTGAGTGGGCAGCAATCAGGCAGTGTTTACCAATTTTAATGTCTCCTGGCCCCTCAATAGACACGTTGGGAGCAATGAAGGTGTCTTCATCAATATGTATATACGTATCTTCCAAAGACCCGATATCAACGTTACGCTCAATAGCGACTCTATTTCCTAGATGAATTCTATTATTTTTGTGTCCTCTAGCATCCATCCGCACACCCTTGAAAATATAGACTCCACTACCTATCTCAATACAAGAAGTACCGTTAAATTCAACACCATTTTGAATATAGACTGGGCTGCCTATCTGGGCAAAAATACTACGATATCCCAAATTACGCAACTTTGACCCCAGAAGAAGTGTCGGAATATCTCCTAACACTGTAGTTACTAAAAGTTCTTGCACGCGCTGCAATTTTGAAAAATATTGCTCGTTAGGCATGGTTACATATCTCTTGAATCAATTGTTGTTGACAGTCTTAAAAGTTGTTTTGGCTGTATCCTAATCTTTTACCAATACTAACAGCGTTAGTATTCATTGACACAGGAGGTAAACTGGCAATATCACCGAATTTTCTCCATATTTTTAGGTAGTTTTCCAACATTTGAAAAACTAGAGCATGGCTTTGACTATGTGAGCAATTTTTAAATTTATGTGTGTAGAATCACTCAATTTATATGCAAAATTGCGTTAAGTCGCTAGAAGCTTTTGTACAATAGGTACGTAAAAATTTGGCTTCTTTTTGATCAGCTAAATTAACAAAACAATTTCAGTGCATTGCAAGATCAAAGCTCAGGCTATTAAATTGTCTGATGGCAAAATTTGCTGGTTTAAATAGGATACTGTTTTGGTTATCCAGTAAATTTGCAAAGCTTGTTACCGAAACAGTGCTGTTAGCGGATAGCTAGGGTTTAGCCCGTGTTGAGTATGAGGCTACTTTCTCTCAAGCGGTTTTAATCTTTTAAAACAACTCAGTTCCACAAGCTATTTTGCAACAAAAAATACATTTGACTAGACTATTTCAAAGATTTAGATAAAATTTTTGCCTAGCATGACAATGTAATTATTGTTGGATTTTTCTGGGTACTTTTCCCCAAATAAAACCCAATTAGGGTGGATTATCTCCCACATCAGCCATTACATTGAAGTTAACCATCGGTGCAAACAAGTAAGCGCTTCCCCGACTGCTATGACGGCTTTCTTGCAACGAATTTCTAGAGTATGCTGCTCCAATCATGTTGCACACAGATGATTTACAGACTAACCAATTCACGTTTATAATTAGATGAATGGTTTTTAATGACAATTATTTTTAACCATAGCACATTTTATTTTTAGTGGAACACTCTTAATAAATAAGTTGATTTTCAGGTTGCTTGTTGATGAGAATGATGGAAATCAGTTAGCTTTTTTACGGGAGCGATCGCTACTCCCAAATAATTTTATACACTTAGATAAAATCCCTTGAGGATGGGGAGTTGAAAAATGTTTTAAGCGGTTAATTGGCATTCTTATCTATAAATTTGTAAATCACCCATTCGGGTGAGCCAAGCGGGTGATGCGTTCTTAACACTACTTATTATAAATTCTATTCAAAGAGAGCTAAAAGGTAGCTTAGTTTCTGGGAAAAGTCCACAGAATAACATCACACACCCAAATTGAGGTATCGGTTTTAACTCACACACTTGGTTCAAATTATGGCTTTAATTAAAAAACTTGTGCAACAAGCTCTAACTACTGGCTATCTGAGTGTTAGAGCCGAAGATAAACTGCGATCGCAGCTTCAAAGTAATTATGACTCAGAAGACCTAGATGCCTGGATCATTTTACAACGAGCTATTGTAGCAGGTGATATCAAACAAGAGTCGCGCCGAAAAAAAGCTTCCCTCTCTCCTAAAGCCAAGGACACTTCATCAAGTATCAAACTTGCTTATCAAATGGCCGCGGAGATTGCTTATGCAGCAGCTGTAGCTTTGTCAATGACAAAAAGTACTAAAGATCAACCTTCACTAGGTGCGTAAAATAACACCTTTCTAAGTTATTTTCCTGTTTTAGTTTCAAAATTTAATACCAAGTAGTTAGCGTAGGCGTAGCCCAACCCAGGCATCGCTTTTACTGGTTAACTGCTTGGTACAGTTTTCGCATCAGATAATTTTAGGCGATGTCTAGAACGGGCTATGCGGTGACGCATCACCTTAAGCTAACCTTAACCGAAATTTAAGTCTTTCCCTCGAACTGCTTTTTTGACAGCGCAATTTTATTAAAAAATAATTAAAAAAAATTTAACTTTCCTAGACACAGCTATGAGGAATTTTCACCCTCAGCCAAGACCCTAGAATTGATCCCCGGAATAAATACTAAAATAAATATAAATTATTTATTCAAAACTAGATTTTTTTAAGTGATACATACCAGTAAATGATTAAATCTTAATATACCAAATACATGGCTGAGATAACGCATAGAATGAGAAACACCTTGGTGTAAACTTTAGCAACGAGGTTAAAAAGAATTCTCAATGCTTAACAAAGTCATAGCTTTTTCACAAACTACAGTATAAAGAATTGGCAACATTGGGAAAGAGAGTAAACAATAACCATAGCTAAACTTGGAGTTTTGCCAACCTATGCAGCCAATTCGTACATTTAACGTATCGCCTTCACTACCGCCGCGACTCGAACCACTGCGGCGGCTAGCATATAACTTGCACTGGGATTGGAACGTTGACACTAAAGATTTATTTCGTCGCTTAGACTCCGACCTGTGGGAGTCTAGCCATCATAACCCGGTGTTGATGCTGGGTACTATCTCTCAATCGCGGCTTCTGGAAGTTGTTGAAGATGAAGGCTTTCTAGCGCAAATGGATCGATCTGACCGTCAGTTAGAAGATTATTTGCAAGAGCGCACTTGGTATCAGAAACAACGGGAGGAGAAACCAAAGGAATGCTACGCCTATTTTTCGGCGGAATTTGGACTTGTAGATTGTTTGCCCGTCTATTCTGGGGGCTTGGGCGTTTTGGCGGGGGATCACCTCAAATCTGCCAGTGACCTGGGGCTACCGCTTGTAGGTGTAGGTTTACTGTATCAGCAAGGCTACTTTGCCCAGTATCTCAATGCCGATGGCTGGCAACAGGAACGCTACCTGAGCAACGATTTCTACAATATGCCCTTGCATCTAGAGCGCAATTCCGATGGTTCAGAACTGCGGATTGCGGTAGATTATCCAGGACGCAAGGTGTATGCCAGAGTTTGGCGCGTACAGGTGGGAACGGTGCCCCTATATTTGATGGACACCAACATTGAACCCAACATTACTTACGATCACGACATCACAGATCAGCTGTACGGTGGCGACATCGATATGCGTATCCACCAGGAAATCATGCTGGGAATTGGTGGTGTGCAAATGCTCAAAGCTTTGGGGCTGAAAGTCACCGCCTACCATATGAATGAAGGCCACGCCGCCTTCTCTGCCTTAGAGCGCATCCGCTTGCTGATTCAGGAAGAGGGACTGAATTATGCCCAAGCTAGACAGGTGGTGGCTTCCAGCAATATCTTTACCACTCACACGCCAGTACCAGCAGGGATTGACTTGTTCGCTCCCGAAAAAATGCTGTATTACCTGGGGTACTATGCAGAGATATTTGGGTTGCCCAAAGAGCAATTTTTAGGACTAGGGCGCGAGAATACAGGCGATTTATCTGGGCCTTTCAGTATGGCGGTACTAGCGCTGAAGATGGCAACATTTTCTAACGGTGTCGCCCAACTGCATGGTGTGGTGTCGCGGCAAATGTTCCAGGGCTTGTGGAAGAAGGTGCCAGTAGAGGAAGTGCCGATCGCCGCAATTACCAACGGTGTCCATGCTCGGAGTTGTGTTGCCAAATCGACTCAAGAATTGTACGATCGCTACTTAGGGCCAAATTGGTCATCAGCACCACCAGATAGCCAATTGTGGGAGCGGATGGAAGCTATACCCGATGAGGAGTTGTGGCGCAATCACGAACGCTGCCGCTTAGATATGGTTTTGTATGTGCGAGAGCATTTGGTCAAACATTTGCGCGATCGCGGCGCTTCCGCCTCGGAAATTTTCCAAGCCCAAGAAGTTTTAGATCCTTACGCTTTCACCATTGGCTTTGCCCGTCGCTTTGCCACCTACAAACGCGCTACCCTCTGGATGCGTGATTTGGAACGTATTAAGCGGCTTTTGCTGGCTAACAAAGACCGGAAAGTGCAATTTGTGATTGCTGGTAAGGCGCATCCCAAGGATATTCCCGGTAAAGAACTCATCCGCGATATCAATCACTTTATCCGCGAACAACATTTAGAAAAACAGGTAGTGTTTGTTCCCAATTACGACATTCATATTGCCCGGTTGATGGTTGCAGGTTGCGATATCTGGTTAAATACACCGCGTCGTCCACGGGAAGCCTCTGGTACGAGTGGGATGAAAGCAGCAATGAATGGATTGCCGAATTTAAGTGTACTAGATGGCTGGTGGGATGAAGCTGATTACGTCCGCACAGGCTGGGCAATTGGACATGGAGAGAATTACGACGATCCTAACTATCAAGATGAAGTAGAAGCAAATGCTCTCTACGAGTTGTTAGAGAAGGAAGTTGTACCGTTATTTTATGAACAACGGGATAGTGATGGCTTGCCCCGTCCTTGGGTTGCCAAAATGAAGGATGCAATTCGGTTGAATTGTCCCTTCTTTAATACAGCGCGGATGGTAGGAGAATATGCTCTTAGAGCTTATTTCCCAGCTAGCGATCGCTATCATACCTTGACTGTTGATAACTATGCCCCAGCTAAAGAACTAGCTGCTTGGAAAGAGAAATTGAGCGAACACTGGTTCAACATCACAATCAAAGATATTGACGTATCGGCAGCTTCAGACATTGAGGTTAACCAAACCGTTGCTGTCAAAGCCAAGGTTGACTTGGCAACTTTGACCGATGATGATGTGCAGGTGGAACTATATCAAGGTGCGATCGATGCCAATGGTGAGATTGTCAACGCTGTCCCAGTGGTGATGGATTACCAAGGGGAAGATGCACAGCAATTGAGTATTTACACGGGTAATATCACCTATACCGCTTCTGGTTTGCAAGGCTTGTCTTTGCGTGTATTGCCGAAGAATCAAAATCTGGCTAATCCCTATGAACCAAGGTTAATTGCTTGGGCAGAATAAGAGGGCTGAGTAGTTATTGAATACTCAAGAAAAGGCGTTGCTGATTTAAGTTTAACAACGCCTTTTATCTGCATGCTAAATACAGCAGATTGCAACAAGCGCCTCTGTACAGATTATTGTAAGGGCACAACATTGTTCATTGGTGTCAACTTAGCGTGAAAACCTTCCTAGAACCAGCTTTTAGATTGTCTCGTCAAGAGTCTCCGACTGGGAATGCCGTTCTAGAGGTTCCGCCTCCCTTGCTGACGGCAGAGCCGCCAGGAGGAGCATTTCCAGCCTCTGGCTGTAAACGAGGCTTTAAAAGGGTTTGCGCTTAAGTTGACACGTATGAACATTGTTGTGCCCCTACCTGTCTACCTCATTTACCTGAAAAACTCTGTATCTCGGCTCCACGGTTGTAACGTACTTAATCCCAAGGGAAATTATTTCTTCAAACGGTTATCGATTCAATAGTATTTTAAAATGGTGGCGAAACTCACAGTGCTGGCAACCGTAAATCAAGAGGCAAGCTTGGAGACAAAAGTCCCATTTTAATTTAGTTAGTGAGTCACAACAAGAACAATTATTTTATCTAAATTTTCTGCTTAGGAACGTGGATTAAATAAAATGCAAAACTTCATCCTGTCTCACGATCGCTCTCCAATATATCGGAGAGGGATTGAGGGTGAGGTAAGCCAAGGACATAAATTGTATGTTATTTAATTCTTATTCCTTACCAGTGACTGAAATATGTAAACTGCTCAAAAGTCAATGATTAAAACAATAATTTTATTTCTGATCATTGGGCTGATTATCACTGGGATTTTAGTCAATCCCATTTTAGTCAAAAGGCGAAGAACCCGTCTCAAACATCGCCCTTTTTCCCCACTTTGGAATGCCATTATTGAGAATAATCTTCCCATTTACCCCTGTCTTTCTCCCGATGAACTCAGACGACTTCAGGGACATATTCAAGTGTTCTTAGCAGAAAAGCAATTTATTGGCTGTAGAGGATTACAGGTGACGGAGGAAATGAAACTTACCCTTGCGGCTGTCGCCTGTTTACTCCTACTAAATGAACGTGGCCAGTACTTTCCCAGACTTCGTTCAATTCTGGTGTATCCCAATGCTTATTTTGTTCAGGAAACGACTTCCATCGGAAATTATGTTGTTGAAGAAAGGCGTGTAGCAAGACTGGGGGAATCGTGGACAACTGACCAATTAGTAGTATCTTGGGAACAGGTGAAACAAGACACTGATAACTGGAGGGATGGACGCAACGTTGTGCTTCATGAATTCGCCCATCAGTTAGATCAAGAGGATGGTAAAGCTGAAGGAGTTCCGATACTGCAACGCAACTCAGACTATCCTATTTGGGCGAAGGTGATGACAGAAGCATATCAGCAACTTTGTAATGATGTTCTACAAGGCGTAAAGACGGTAATGGATAGCTATGGTGCAACGAATCCCGCAGAATTTTTTGCCGTAGCGACTGAGACATTCTTTGAGAAACCGCACCAATTGCTATCCAAGCATCCGGCACTTTATGAGCAACTTCAACGTTACTATCAATTAAATCCTGTGCAATGGGCGTCAATCAATTTTGGATTTTAGATTTTAGATTTTAGATTTTAGATTGATCCGATGCCTAAAGTCCTACGGTGTACACACAAGTCCTAAAAACCTACCTTGATGAGGCTTGACTCGTTCCCAGGCGGAGCCTGGGAATGCATTCATTGAGGCTCCAACTCAATTTTGACTGGAGGCAGAGCCTCTAATCAGCCATTCCTAGCTTTGCATGGGAACGAGAAATGGTCAATCAATCCAAAATCCAAAATTTAAAATCTAAAATTCGTTGAAGTACCCACCTCTGGGCTTAACTGCGATAAGCTATAACGGCATAAAACGGATCTCCTCCGGCTGCACCCAACCATTGTAAGAAATTTGGTAATGTTGACTTATGAGCTATAACTTCTGCGGTTGTAAATCCTGGAACTGAGGCGAAATAGGCTTTGACTAATTCCACTCGCTCTGCTTCTGAAGCCTCCCGCCAAGCTTGAATTGCCTTTTCAAAAAACATCCGGTTAGAAAAGCTGATAATTGCGACACCACCGGGTTTCAAGATGCGGTAAATTTCGGAAAATACTGCTTCTGGATATTGCACATACTGCACCGATACGCAATTGAGAACAGCATCAAAATCTTCATCTGGTAAAGGTAGCTGCGGATTTTCATTAAGATTTTGTACAAAATAATGATTTAAGCGGGGATTTCGTGCTAGTTCCTGGGCGTTGAGTCCGTGTCCCTCCACATGGGAAAACTGCGTCTCTTCTGGCAGATGAGACACCCAACTGCTCATCATATCAAAAATGCGGGTGTTGGGTTTAGTGCGATCGCGATATAAATCCGTTAACTGTTGAATAAATCCTTCATCGACATGGGTGACGAAGCGGGGATAAGCATAGAACAGCTTATCGTCTGTGTCATCTAATTTCAGGCGTTGATTCGGTTTTAGCTGCATAAATCTCTGTTATGGAAAACTTTTCCGCAGATGGCGACAATTTCAGGTATTTTGAAACAAGGACTATGTAACATATTTTAATAACATCAGGGCAGTTAACAATTCAAAATTGTTCGCGCACCGTCTTTTATCAATTCAATGTTCTATAAACTACACTTCTTGCAGCAGATTTGCCGACAAATTCGCCTAGTGGGATCATTACCCTATTTTAGTTTGTTGGTTTGGATACTGCCCTTATTACTATTTAATTCTGGACACAATAGTTTGATGGCACATGATGAAGGGCTTTACGCATCGCGTGCGCGTCTGATGTTTGACTCTGATAATTGGATAGCTCCTTGGGAAAAGGCACATCATAAAACCCCTGGTCCTTATTGGTTAATTGCCAGTTCCTATAAGCTGTTTGGGATCAGTGATACTAGTGCGCGTCTTCCTAGCATGATTGCTGGCATTTTTAGCTTATGGCTGGTGTATGAAATCGGCAAAATTATGCTAGGCAAAAAATTAGCTTGGCTAGCTGCTGCAATTTTAAGTGTGGAATCTCTCTGGGTACAATACTCTCGCTTAAGTACACCTGATGTACCGATGGTTCTCTTGGTACTTTTAGCTATTTGGTCTTTAATAAAAACGGAATTACATCCTAAATATCGCTATTTTTGGAGTTTTCTAGCTGGTTTAAGTTTAGGTTTAGGCTTCTTAGTCAGAAGCTTTATGATTTTTTTGCCAATCATAGCTTTATTGCCTTATTTAATTGGGGAACATCGCCGTCATCATCATCTGACTAACCCAATTTTATATTTAGGCTTTTTCGTAGGTTTAATACCTACTTGTATTTGGCTGTGGTTAAGCTGGCTGCACTACGGAAATCAGAGTTTTGAGGAGTTGTTCAAGTTTGTTGTGCAGCTAGGTTCTGAGGATCGTTATAATAACGGGCCGCTGTTCTATATATGGAATATCCCTTTAAGAGCATTTCCTTGGGCTTTTTTCGGGATTTTAGGTTTAGTTTTAACTCTCCGTCGTCCTATTCCTCGCTACCAGTTAATATTAGTTGGCTTTCCAATTGTATTATTATGTGAACTTAGTCTTTTTACCACTCGTTTCCCTCACTATAGTCTTTGCCTTTATCCGTTTATCGCTTGGTTTGCATCTGTGGGTTTAAACTGGTTAGGCAATATTTACCAGACAGGGATTCCCCCACAATTACCTCTTAAAAAAGGTAAAATAAATATATTAAACCTTTTTGCAAGGAAGAATCTTCCTCTAAATCTCAGTTATGGCTTTGGTGGGTTAGGTGTTTTACTTGTAATAGCGAGTATTGGCGTTTTTAGTTGGGGTGGTTCTGATATTCGCAAGTATGCAACTATTGGCTTGGCTATGGGCTTAGGTTGGTTAATTTTGCCTGTGGTGTGGATTAGTCGTTACCACCTTGGCAAAAAGTTTCTCACAGCTCGTTACTGGATTGCAGGTTGGTTAATTCCCTGTTGGCTGGCTTTGGCGACGATGGGTAGCATAGGTCTGTTAAGTGACTATAATCCTGTTTTGAGAACTTTCTTACAACAAAGTGCGATCGCCTCAATTATCCAAACTCATCCGATCTATTTTGTGCAACTAGACGCTAAAACCAAAGTACTGCTTAATTTCTATCTTTCTACTCGCCCCCAAGCAGTAGTCTCTATTTCCCAACTACCAGCTTTAAGCTATGTTTTGATATATACTGACCAGTCGCCGAAATTATCTCGCCCTCACCGCATTATTGGTACAGTAAAACAGTACCAGTTGATTCAAATCCTTCCCTAACAGAAGTGGAAAATCTAAAAGACGACTTCCTCTCAAAAGTATTTTGCTCATGAACCGTGTCACTATAGAAAATAGAGCTGCAAATTGAGCAATAGGAAGACTAAAGAACACTGTGCAGATAACATTCTTAGGGACGAGTTCCGGTGTACCGACGCGATTGCGCAATGTTTCCAGTGTCGCCCTGAGATTACCCCAAAGGGCAGAAATGTGGTTATTCGATTGTGGCGAAGCTACTCAGCATCAAATTATTCGGAGTGAACTGAAAATCAGTCAACTCTCCCGAATTTTTATCACTCATATGCACGGCGACCACATCTTTGGCTTGATGGGACTTCTTGCTACTTGCGGCTTGGCTGGCAATGTAGAACGAATTGATATATACGGTCCACCTGGATTAAATGATTACATTCAAGCCGCCTCACGTTACTCCTACACACACTTTTCTTACCCGATCAAAGTTCACGCCATCCGTCCAGGGGTAATTTATGAAGACGATGACTTCACCGTTAGCTGCGCTAATTTGCATCACCGCATTACAGCTTTCGGCTACCGCGTAGCCGAAAAAGACCGATCGGGACGCTTTGATGTGGAAAAAGCCAAGGCGTTGCAAATTCCTCCTGGTCAGATTTACGGTCAACTCAAGCGCGGTGAAACTGTTACCCTTGCCGACGGACGGGTGATTGATGGCACCCAATTATGCGGACCTACAGAAATTGGCCGAAAGATTGCCTATTGTACAGACACAATTTATTGTGATGGTGCAGTGGAATTAGCTAATGATGCAGATGTATTAATTCACGAAGCAACCTTTGCCCATCAAGATGCAGATATGGCTTTTCAGCGATTGCATTCCACAACTACAATGGCAGCGCAAACAGCTTTAGCGGCTGGGGCACATCGCCTGATTATGAGTCATTTTAGTCCCCGCTATGCTCCCGGAAATACCTTGGAGTTGAAGGATCTCCTCAAGGAAGCCCGTGCTATTTTTCCCCGTACTGATATGGCTTACGATTTCATGATTCATGAAGTACCCAGGCGACGGGAAGTACAGTTAACCAAGGTAGGTGTGTAAATTTTGGATTTTGGATTTCCTATTCAACCCCAACCCTTCTAATCTAAAATTAACCAGGCTCTGTGTTGCAGTTTAGTAGTCTAATTCATAACATCCAGCAAATAGACAGCAGTTTAAGTTTACGAGTAAGTCAACTAGTTAACCAAGAATTTACGGTTAGCTAAGTGTATCAATAACCTAGAAAGACTATGAGTTAAATATTTCTCTCAATATATTTTTTAGATTGCAAGTTATCAAAAGAACTTTAATATATAGTAATGTTGTGAATCAGAGAATTTTTTACTTAAATAGTTAGGAAAATAATTAATTTTTCGTCAAGATTTTCTTTCTGAAATAAAATATTTATTGAAAATTTATTCTTTCAACACTGATTAAGAATTTATATGCCTGAATTGATAAACATGAAAGCGCCAGCTGGCATAATATTGTGCCAAGTGAGCTTGTCATCGTTGGAATAATAGTCAAGTATATTGTTGCGGCTATTAGGTGTAAAAAAATAATTTCACATTTCTCATAAATCTGCCAAATAAATATAGTGTTTCGATATTAGAGGAGTTTGATAGTGGCTAAGACTAGTCTGAATCAAGAGCAACAGGTTACTACTTCAGCACAAGGCGCAGTTGACATCAGACAACTATCTACTATTTTGCTTCGCCGACGCTTTCTCATCTTGGGGGTTTCATGTGTAGTTATGTCAGCTGCTAGCCTGTTGGCTGTAATTGCCAAACCTACTTACCAGAGCAATATGCAGATATTGGTGAGTTCCAATTTATCTCAAGGGGCACAGTCAAATAATATCCCAGTAGGGGCAGAGACTCAGGTTACTGATTCCAATTCTCAAGTTATTGATTCCACTACTCAGATGAAACTCATGCTGAGTTCTAAGCTACTCCAGAAAGCCGTAAATATACTTCATTCTGATTATTCTAATATTACCTTAGAAGATATCAATAGTCAAACAGAACATAACAAAAAAGCATCTCTAGAAGTGACTCCAGAAGAGGGAGGCATAGGAGCTAATCAGGTTTTCAGTCAAGTATTTAAAGTTTCTTTCAATGATGACGATCCAGTTAAAGCCCAAAGAGTACTTCAAGCTCTAGAGAAAGTCTATCAAAACTACAATAAAGAGCAACAAAAAGAACGTCTGAATCAGGGACTGGCTTTTGTAAACGCTCGCCTACCTGAGATAAAAAAAGAGGTTAGTAAGGCTGAGAAAAATTTAGAACAGTTTCGCAAAAAACATAAATTACTCGATCCCGAAGTCCAAAGTAAAATCCTGCTAGAATCTCTAGCCGATATTCAACAACAGCTACAAAGCACTCGTGCCAACCTTCAAGATGTAAACGCTCGCTACGATAACCTAGAGCAACAAATAGCGTCTTCATCCCAGCAGAATGAACTAATTTCTTCTCGTTTAAATCAGTCAAGCAGCTACCAAGCACTATTGAGTGAAATTCAAAAGACTGAACTAGCGTTGGCTAAGGAGCGGCTGCGCTATACAGACGATTACCCATCGGTACAAAAGCTAAAGCAGCAACGCCAAAGCCTATTGTCACTATTACGAGAACAGGTGAAAGCTATTACTAATAGCAATAAGGAAGAACCGCTTTTCAAAGGGCAAATGGTAGGGGTTGATCCAACACTATTAGACGAGTTTATTCTGGTGCAGACAAATGTCTTAGGACTAACTGCCAATGAAAAGAATCTAGCCGAGTCAGAACAGCGACTACGCTCTGAGGTAAACAAATACCCAAGTTTAATAGCAGAGTATAACCGTCTGCTGCCAAAGGTAGAAAGTAGTCGCAAAACCCTTGAACAAGTGCTTCAGGCACAACAGTCATTGGGACTAAAAATTGCTCAGGAAGGATATAACTGGCAAGTTTTGGCAGAACCGGCTCTGGGTACTTATATGGGGAGCAACAGATTATTACTTTTGGTTGGGGGAGCGGTAATTGGGCCGATTTTAGGTATCTTAGCAGCCCTGATTTTGGAAAAGTTTAATGACGCTATTTATTGTGCGGCAGATTTAAAGAAACTGACGAACTTACGTGTACTAGGATCAGTACCAAAACTACCGTTGCATGATGTGAAAAAGCGGCGGCTGGGACTGCCTTGGAGTGGAGGGCGAAGCTCAAATTCTTCTGAAATAGAAGTCAATACTAGATTGCCCGTCCATGAAACCCTGGACATGATTTACCAAAATATTCAAATATTAAAATATCCCTTACCCTTGAAGTCATTGATGTTGACTTCAGCACTACCAGGGGAAGGGAAGACAACCTTAGTATTAGGGCTTGTGGCTAGTGCTACCCGGATGCATCGACGGGTATTAGTTATTGATGCTAATTTGCAGAATCCTAGCCTGCACAAAATCCTGGAGTTATCCAATGACTGGGGACTATCTCTGTTATTAGTTGATGAGACAACTACTCATTTTCAAGATTACATCCAGCCCATTCACCCTTCTATTGATATTTTGACTGCTGGGCCAGAACCAGAAGACACGGTGAAGTTGCTCAGTTCTCAACGGATGAAAGAATTAATAGAGTTGTTTGAGGATAGTTATGACCTAGTATTGATAGATGCTCCACCTATTTTAGGCACGGTTGATGCCAGGATTGTGGCATCTTTTTGCAATGGGATTGTGATGGTAGAGCGCATGGGGAAAGTGACGCGAACTGAACTGACTCAAGCAACAGAAATTTTGAGTAAGTTGAATTTAATTGGAATTATCGCTAATGAAGTGAGCAATTCTCAAAAGGTATTAGCATCGTAGACTGAAGAAGTAGGGGGCATTGGGGATTGGGCATGGGGCATGGGGCATGGGGCATGGGGCATTGGAAAGGAATTCTTCCCCTGGCTCCTGCCTCCTTCAGCTGATTTCTACCTTATAGCTCAAGCAAAATGCATAATAAGTAGGAGGTGGCAACCTCCTGCGTTGGAGAAGTGTCTCATCTTAAAGTAATAGACGCCATAGTTCAGAGCGTCAATTAGATACTAGTGTGATTAGATGATCAGCATGAAATTCCAACTTTATTTAGGCTCTTTATTTTCCCAGATTAAAGTACGTCATTGGTGGGTAAGTATCCTTTTCTGGATAGTTTTGGTTGCACCAGCCCAAGGGTCTGTAATCCTGCGCGTGGCAATTGAAAGGGGTGTTAATCAGGTAAAAGTGGGCAGTTCCACCACTGGGATTGTCAAGGATAGTACCGGACGAACTCTCGGACAGTTACCAGCCATGAGTGCATATTATGCCCAAGCCGTTCCGGGCGGAGTTGCTTTGGATAAGTGGCAGTCTGGTTTATTTTGGATTGAGCCAACTGGTAAAGGATTCGTTTATATTGGCGATCGCTGGTATCGGGGCAGAACTCTGGTTGTCCCCACAGACAAAGGCTTAACTGCTGTTAACTGGGTTGATGATCAAGAGTATCTCTACAGCGTTCTTGGTGGTGAAATGGATGCTAGTTGGCCTCAAGAAGCTTTAAAAGCCCAAGCGATCGCAGCCCGCACCTATGCCCTCTACGAACGTGAAAAACAACGGAATAATCCCGTTTACGATTTAGGCAATACCCCCGATCGTTGGCAAATTTACAAAGGTGTAATCAGTGAAGCTCCTTCTACTTACGCCGCAGTGGATTCCACACTAGGGCAGGTACTAACTTACAAAAACCAGATTATTCTCTCAGTCTTTCACGCTTGTTCTGGAGGACACACTGAAAACGTGGAAGATGTTTGGGGAAGCAACGAGCCTTACCTACGTGCTGTTCAAGACTACGATCAAAATATCAGGGAGTGTAATTGGGTCAAAACCTTCTCACCTACTGAAATTAGCGCTAAATTTCCTGAGGTGGGCAATGTCAAGGATATGATTCCAGAGACATACTCGCCTTTCCGCAGTGTTAAAGTCTTGAAAATTGTCGGCAACAGGGGTACCAAGGTGCTACAGGGCGAGGAAGTGCGGACAGCCCTGAAGTTAAAAAGTACCCGCTTTACTGTCACCAAGGGAGCCGATGGTAGTTTTGTACTGCAAGGACTTGGCTTTGGTCATGCTTTAGGCATGAGTCAGTGGGGGGCGTATAATCTGGCTCGCCAAGGAGTAAACCACCTGCAAATTTTGGGACATTATTATCAAGGTGTAGCCCTAACACCAATTCAGCCGAAGTAGTCCAGTACTGTATTTTAAGAAGAATACAGATTAACAATTCAAAATTCAAAATTGACGCATTAAATACATTTTCAAGTACAGTGTACACACAAGTCTTTCTGAACGCAATTTCCGGTTAAGTCTCATAGCCCCTGAGATACCTCACCCTGATTTTACTACGTAAAGTCTGTCCCTCTCCTTATTAAGGAGAGGGATTAAAGATAGGACTCTTTGAGATTTTAGAGGACTTTTGGGTAATCGGATAACTTGTGTATACACCGTAGTTCTCCCAAAGGGAGAAGCAGCTGGCGTGGAAACCCCCAAGACTGCGCTGCTGACGCTTGATAGCGATCGCAATACATCCGTGAGATGTTGTACTTGTCGATACACTAGACTCAACACTATTGCTGCCATGACTGGTAAGGTCAGTACTCGTGAACGCAAGCTCTGTTCTTTGTCTTTTACCCCTTTGAGGTTAGTAAATATACCTAAGCTGATTAGTTCAAACAGGCGTGATTCTATCTCTTTACTGCCTGGAGCCGGTACGCTGACTCGATGGCGAAAATCTGGATTACCTTGTTTTTTCCGTGGTTTACTCATGGCTTTTTCAACACCCTTGTGTTGACTTTTACCATTGATTTGTCCACTCTTGACAGCCATCCATTTTTCTTAACTTGACACCAATGGCAACATGAGCGCCTTAATTATGCAAGTTAAATCTAGAACAGCTTGCTAACGGTAAAGAACTTCCAAAAGTCCATTAATCCGCATACTGCTTTGTATCCTTAGCAGGATATCAAAAATAAAACTGTAACAAAAACTACAAAATTCTTGTTTTTCCTAAAAAAAAGGATAAGCTAAGTATAGATAATATCCAGTTCGTAAAGATACCGTGATTAGGAGAAAATTTTATGATTTCAAAATCACTGTTGCTGCCAGAGCCCGCTTCGCCAGCGCATATATGCCCATTTGACCAAGCCTGTAGCTACTTAGAAGCAGCAGCTAAAGAATTAAATTTAAATCAGGGTTTGCTAGAAATCCTCAGCCACCCGCGTAAAGTTGTCACGGTTTCCATTCCGGTAAAACTAGATGATGGGGAAATTCAAGTTCTCGCTGGACATCGGGTACAGCACTCGGATGTCTTAGGCCCCTACAAGGGTGGAATTCGTTACCATCCAGCTGTGACACTGCGGGAAGTATCCGCTCTAGCAATGCTGATGACTTGGAAATGTGCATTGTTAGGAATTCCTTACGGTGGTGGTAAGGGTGGCATTGCTATAGATCCAAAACGCTATAGTGTTGGCGAATTAGAGCGAATCAGCCGCCGTTATATCAGCGAGTTGATTAAAGATATTGGACCTGCTGTAGATATTCCTGCACCGGATATGGGTACTTCTGCCCGTGAGATGGCTTGGATGATGGACACTTACTCTGTAAATGTCGGTCATGCTGTACCAGGAGTTGTAACTGGGAAGCCCCTTTCTATTGGTGGTTCTCTAGGACGAGAAATGGCAACTGGACGTGGTGTGATGATTATTGTGCGTGAGGCGTTAGCAGAGCAAAGTAAATCCTTGGTAGGAGTGCGAGTAGCGATTCAGGGTTTCGGTAACGTTGGTAGTGCCGCTGCAGAATTACTATATGAAGCAGGTGCGAAAATCATCGCTGTTTCAACTGGTGCTGGAGGAGTATTTTCCGACGTTGGTCTTGATATTCCTAAGTTGAAAGTCTACGCTGCTGAAAATCGCAAGAGTATTATGGGTTTCCCGGAATCTGTACCAATTAGCAATGCAGATTTATTAACTTTAGCCTGCGATGTCTTAATACCAGCAGCTTTAGAAAACCAGATTACTGAAGAAAATGTGAATCAGGTGCAGGCGCAAATTGTCGCAGAAGCAGCTAATGGGCCGGTTACTCTTGAGGCTAACTTGGCGTTAGAGGCGCGGGGTGTGACAGTGCTACCGGACATCTTGGCCAATGCTGGTGGTGTAGTGGTGAGTTATTTAGAGTGGGTGCAGGGTCTTTCTTACGTATTTTGGGATGAGGAACGCGTTAACAGAGAAATGGAACATTTGATGGTGAATGCTTACCATCGAGTGATTCACCAGTCGAAAGTACGGCAAATTTCTTTAAGGTTAGCAGCTTACACACTCGGGGTAGGTAGAGTGGCTCAGGCACTGACTGACAGAGGTCTTTATCCTTAAGATTTAGGAACATGCAGTGGTTTTTAATTAAATAGACCAGATGCGTAGGGGTGCAATATTATATTGTGCCCCTACAATAACTTAGCGATCGCTGCGACATCAAAACTCATACCATTTCCAAAAATCTTTACAACACATGAATTTTATCCCACATTCCGCACTTCATTTTGTGAGACGTATATTGATATCAAAGTTTGCTATATCTTTTCAATAAGTAAGTGGATCAAATTAAATATAAAACCTCACCCTGCCTCCGGCTTCCCTCTCCTTAATAAGGAGAGGGATTGAGGGTGAGGTTTGATCTTATATTTAATTACGCCTACCTACTTAATATTTAAGCGTGTGGATAATTAATTTGGGTTTTCTTTTAATATAGTTTAATTATGCTACTAATCTAACTGCGGAATGTGAGATAGATTGTACTATCTTTAGTTAATAGTTAAATCACGGAGAAAGTAAAAGCGCTCGCCTTTATCTTCCTGTAAAATAAAGTTAAGGCAGCATTAAAAAATTGGGGTAATTACTATGACTGAATCAACTGCAAAACAACCTGCACGTCGGGGTAGAATCTTTCCAGAACGCACTTTATCACCAGAAGAACTTGCTAGACGCAAAGCTGAAGATGAAGTATTTTATCGGCGTTGTCGGGCAATTTTTGAGCGTGTGCGTCCCGATTTGATTAACGAACATTATGGCTGGTATATTGCAGTGGAGCCAGATAGTGGTGATTATTTAATTGATGTGGATAAAATGCAAGCTCATAAAAAATCCCTTGAAAAATACCCAAATGGTAGACATTGTGTATTCTGCCTAAATGAGACGGGAACAACTGGCACAATATGATTGAGGGTAACTTTGGGGATAACGGGCAACTCTTTTTTGAAATTGATTTGATTACATCTGATGGATTAAATTTGCCTGTAGATGCCATGTTAGATACTGGTTTCACAGGCTTTATGGCTATTAATAAACAAGATTTAGAGTGTCTTGATTGGGCTTACATCGGTGAGGAACCTTTGCAAACTGCTAAGGGAGAATCAAGATTTGATATTTATTTATGTACGGTGATATTAAACAAACAAGAGTATGAAATTAATGTTTATGTGGGCAATGAAATCACGGAAGTATTGTTAGGTTCAGAATGGCTAAAAATTCTGCTGTTAGTAGTTAATTATCAGGCTGATATATTAACTTTGGGATAACTGCGATGCCTACGACGGGCTACGCTTATGCTTTTCAAATTATCTGACTTTAAATGTTGTTACAATCAGGTTAAAGGTGTCAATAAACTGGAATATAAATCATGAATATCCAAATTAAACCTGAACTAGAGCAAATTATCCAAGCGCAAATTGCTACAGGTAGATATGCGAATCCCGAAGAAGTGATTAGTAAAGCATTAAAGCTTCTATTAGAGTGGGAAAAAGGTTATCAGCAGTGGGTTGAAGAAACACGCGAAAAAGTTGAGGTTGCTATTGAGCAACTGGATAAAGGGGAAGGTATTGATGGGAAAGTTGTAGTTGAACAATTGCGAGAAAAACTGCGTCAAGCAAGAGAATTACAAGGATGAAGCAACATATTATCTCTCCAAAAGCCAGTCAGGATTTATCAGAAATTATTGATTATTTTGTCAGGATAAATATTGATGCTGGGGAGTATTTTGTTGAAAAGTTTGATAAGAAGTGTAAATATTTAGCTAATTTCCCTAATATGGGACGCAGCTACGGAAATATTAAACCTGATTTACGCGGTGTTCCTTTGGATAATTACATTATTCTTTATCGAGTTATAAATAGTGGAATTGAAATTGTCCGTGTAGTTAGTGGTTATCAATATTTGGAATCTTTATTTGCAGAATCAGATGAGTAAGTTGGTGTTTTAGTTTACTTCTAATTATCTCCTAGCTTATTTTAGGTTCATTGATCAATCACTCAGAAAGTAAAAGCGATGTCTAGGGCTAGCTACGCCTATGTACTTCAGTTATTTTTAAACGAACCGCAAAGGACGCAAAGAGCGCGAAGAGCGCGAAGGTAAGAAAAGAGATATATTGCACTATTTTTAGTTAATAGGTAAATCGCGGAGAAAGTAAAAGCGATCGCTATTCCAATTACTACCTTTTATTCGTCCTAAATAGCCTGTTAATGGTGAAGAAAGTTCTATCAGCAAATCGTGAACTGCTTCATCATTTAGCCTGTGGTTATGAGTGGCATTATAATGAACACGAGTTTCTGTAACTGTGAAACTCTGATGTGTAACTTTTGAACTTTGGTTATCTTGTTCAGAGAGTTCTTTGACTACTATGATAATCTGCGATCGCAATTTAATCTCTCTCTCAGATTTATCAATATATTCATCAATTTTATAGTCAATTTGCCCAGGTTGTAGATATTGCTGTAATTCGACCAAGTTAATAGCACCTGGATATTTTGCTTGGAATTCAACTAGCTTTTGTAAAGTCATAGCATTAATAATAGTTACTTCCCATTCTTTAGCGGCTTTTAGCATATCTATAGATGGATTACCAGGGCCAATTACTAACTTAACTGAAGTTAATAGTTGAGTTTTACCTAAGTGCATTCCACCAAGTTTGAGTAATTCCTCAACAGTACCACTCGGAATCAGCTTACCCGCCTTACACTCGCAAACAATAGGGTAAGGTTTTGAACAATATAAATCTAAGCCTCCAGCACCACCTTTGAAAGCACTTTCAACTTTAAAGCCTAAAAACTCCAGACTTTTACGTGCGATGTTTTCAAAATCTGTACCAGCTTGGTAGTTGGTTTTTTTCTCATCTTGTTCGATGCTGCGATCGCCCAATTTTGCAATATCATTTATCCAAGCTAAATTTGGATCGGGTTGCTTAATTAGCTTGTCACTACTCCAACCCAAAAATACTTTGATATCGTCGTCTAATTGTTTCGCTGCTGGTTGGCTAATGCTTAGGGATGCGATCGCACTCTGCAATTCTTCCAATTCAGGATGCAGCGCGGGTTCTAGTTTTTCTAGTTGATGCTTGCGTTGGGTGAAGGTGCGATCGTTTAATACTGGCTTTTCTTCAGAAACCGTTAGAGAATTAGGTAAACTAACAAATTTTCCTAGCTTTTCCTGAATGTTGGGATTGACTGATATTTCTTGTAACTGAGGTAACTGATAGACACGCAAGTAAGCCAAGAAAATATACTGTTGTTGTCGTAGTATCTCTTTTAATACTTTTGGTGTCCATATTGTTAATTTAGACAAAATCTCTAATGGCTTAGTCTCGTCTAAAATTTGGCAAAGTTCACATTTAGCCCAAACTTTTATTGAAGCTGAAGAATCAGTAGGATAAAGTGCAAATCTTTGCCCAGGACGAATAAACATCCTGGGTAAAGCTGCAATTGTTCGCCCCTGTATTAAGGCTTCAATATCAGAGACGCATAGACACAGCGCTGTTGGAATTGAAAACTGCTGATTCATTTCTAGTTAGCTATAGATTTAGGTCGATATTATCAGCATTAGGAATAGGCTTAGGAATACTAATAGGTAATCCATCATCAGTTAAATTAGTAGGTTCTTGCCCCGACGGATCGCTGAGTATTTCCCGAATTAAAGGATTATTCATTGCTAGTTTTTTCTGTTCAATAAATTCACAAATCTGTTCTTCTGTCAGTTTGGAACTTTCACGATTATAGTAAACGAATAATATCGCCAACAGAGGTTTGATGTCTTGGCTTTGCAAGCTTACCCACTCTCCACCCTTTTTTTCCAACAGGATTCTCAAATGCTTTCTAGCTAATTTTGCATTTTGACTAATTATCTTTGAACGTACCAAGCAACCGCGAGTTAAATCAAATTTTCTGTAATCAATTAGTCGTCCCAAGGCAGCACCTATAACCGTGTAGTCTTGTTGAACTACATCTACTCCAATCCTCACTTTTCTTTTATTGCCGATAATTTTGAAATCCATAAAGCCATTATTTTCTGCACTAGGCTCTACTTCTTCAATTGATTCGATTGTTACTCCCTCTAAAGTTTTACCTATTAAATTATTGAAAGCAAGCAAAAGAGCATCTGTAATTGTTGCTTCTTCTTCCATTAATGAATCAATGGAAGCCTCAACATTTGCTAACTCATTATCGAAGTATGCTTTAACTGGATGGATTGTTGTAGATGTCCATGCGCTTGTAGTATTTGTAGTGCTTTTTTTTGAATTTGTCGGATCATCAATAATAGGCTCGTTAGGTACAAAATTCTCTGCACACCATTTCAGAACTGACCTAACTGTAGGTCTACTCTTACCAAGTTCTCTGAGTTTAGTTTCATCAAATGGGTAAAGAGGATGAGGCGGGATTTGTTGATGTTCCTTATAAAAATCTTGTAACCATTGACTCACTAAAGCAACGATATCATCAGAATTGAGAAAGCTTAATTTTATAGGCTGTCTGTCAGTTTGATCACTCACTAATCTGTCTATAACTGCTTCAACTTCTGGTAAAGCCTTGATTTGGTCTTCCCAGGTACGAGGATACATTGCTAATACTAAAACACCTTGTTTGAGACTGTTATATAAATCCTTAACTAAGTTTGCAATAACTTGTGCTGCTAAAAATCCATTATCAGCAGCATCTGCAATATCTAATTCGTCAAAACAAATAACTGGGACTCTATAATAGCTAGTGATATCTAGAATTTGACGAACAGTGCTTAATGCTTCAGCTTCTTTATCCTCGCTTTTAGGATTTGGCAACCCCATTTCTTCAGCTTGTGATTGTGCTAATTCCAAACCAGATAACCAATAACTTGCATAATTAATATGGACTGGCGAAAGTGTCCATAAAATTGCTTTTACTATGTAAGGGTTGGTTATTTCAGGCTTGACTTTCAGAACACTTTCTGTCAAATTAACTATCGCCTTAGTTGAGTGTTTGCTTAACCAACCTGGATACATATTAATATACTGTCGTGGCGTATAGTTCCATTGCTTTGCTTCGTTAATTAAAGCTGCTGCAATTTCCTGCCATTGCATTACTTCTTGACTACCAAAAGCTCTAAGACTAGAGGCGACACTTTGCAGAAATTGAGACTTAATTTGATTCAAGTTATCATACTTACTCATGTAAACAAATAAGCTACCATCTTCTGTCTGTAGACGGTGGCGAATCCGACTAATAATATGGCTTTTACCTAATCCTTTTTCTGCTGTAATTGTGATACCTACAGTTTCACGTTTTCCTTTACGAACTTTTTCAACAGCATCAAAAACTGCATTGGACGCATGAGCATTAATCGAGGGAACATCAGGAAAACTTTTACCCCAGATTTGTTGCGGTCTGACGACAATATGCCCTGCAAATGGATTTTGATTTTTAATCAGATCATCAATGGTAGATGTGGTGACAGTCATAGCGTTGTGAAGTTAATGTGTGAAGAGTCAAATAATGTTTAAGGTTTCAGGCGTGTGGCGTAGCAGCGTAATCCATCTAATTCTGTAGCTACCGAATCTTCAATTTTGTCGGGTGCGCTGTCTTCTACACTCCCGCCTTGCAGTTGCAAAATGTCGTCGGCTTGCGTTTCCAGCAGCCAATCATTAAACTCTGTACGACTAACCCGATCGCCTATTTCTCTCCTAATGCGATAAATTGGCACCAGATTATTAAAGTTGTATTCATAGTTCAGCTTGTCGTAGACTTCCAACGTCACAGATTTAAACTCGTCGTAAGATGCGATTCCTTGGGAAAGCTCGGCGATCGCACTTTTCCCATTAACTAGTACATCTGCACCAGCCACCGTAACATCAATCTGACTAATCCACTTCACCAACGCATTCGCCGCCCAAGTTCCGACAATCGTCCCTTCAAACTTAAAATCGCCACTTCTCAAACCCTCACCCAATACCTCTAAACCCTTGCCAGATGTCAGAGAATATCCCTTTTTGGAGATTGCGATCGCACCCTGGCTCTGTAATTCCTCGAATATGCCCTGATAATCTGCTACCTTCTGGTTTTTGGATACAATTCGCTTAGTGAATTGACCTTTCTTAACTTCCTGCTGCGTTCCTCCCAAATCCCACAAAGCCAAAAGCAGACGAGTTATAGTTTGGGCTGTATTTTGTGATGTCATATTGAGTGTATTTTGTGACAAATTTTATTGTGGCGACTGTATCTTTTTAATTTATTTACTCCGAAAAAATAACCGAGAAATTGCTGAATATTTCGGCGTTTCAGCTAAATTGATTCATCAAAAATTCACAAAATATTTCCTGGGGATGAATACAGTTCTCTCAAAGGCGGGATGGAATACTTGAGAAAATCGATCATGATGATGGTGAAACAGTGTAGCTGTGCTGTTGTAAATTGAGTTGGTATATGTTTTTTCAATTCCAGGCGAAATAACAGGAATTCCAACTTTGTTTTTGCAACAGCAAGGCTTTTAGCAAATACAGGTGATGACGAAATCCCATGAACACAACAATATATAAAGAACGTAAAATAGTTTCGCGTCTATTTGCAGTGCTGCTTTCAGCATTGCTAATGGTACCCTTGCTGAGTAGCTGCGGAGGCGGTTCCCGAAACGCTTCAACACCACCACCTGTTGATGATAGTGCTGGTAGAACAGTGAGCGATCGCACAAACCAAAACCAACCCGAAGCTAAGAAGGGCTTGGGTACAGGGCAAAAAGTTGCACTTTTGGCAGGTGCTGCGGCACTTTACTACGTCTACAACCAGCATAAAAATGCTTCAAAAGAAGGAGCGCAAGGTAAGTACTATCTTTCCAAAAACGGGCGTGTATACTACCGCGATGCTGAAAAGCGTGCTCACTGGGTAACTCCACCATCAGAAGGAATTCGAGTACCAGAATCTGAGGCGCAACAGTATCGGCAATTCCAAGGCTATAACAGAAGTACCACAGGTCGCGATCTAACTGGCATAACTTCATCCGCAGCTCCAGCACTCTAGATTCAGTGAAGCGTGTGTAAATCTAAAGCGGGTTTCATGGAGGATAACGCCGATCGCGCACGTCCGAAACACGAACTTAAATCAGGAGACAGATTATGGTAGATGACTTTTTGCGAAAGGCGAAAGATTTCCTTTTGGGAGCGGACAGCGATCAAGCTGACAAAGATGCCGAATTGCGCGATCGCAATGTACGTCCAGCCAGCGAAGACCCTTACGGTGATCCCGCAGATCCGGCATCTTACGGCAACGTCACCCCAGCCAGTCAAGACCCCTACGGCGACCCCGCAGATGTCGCATCTTACGGCAACGCTCGCCCAGCTAGCGAAGACCCTTACGGCGACCCCGCAGACCAAGGGGAGTTCGGTAACGTCCGCCCAGCCAGCGAAGATCCCTACGGCGACCCCGCAGATCAGGATTCCCGCCGTTAACGCGAAACTAATGCTTTGTCAAGCTAGTTTTGAGCGTTTGTAATAAGCACTAAAATCCTAACTACGAACTTGCTTACCCATCAACTTAAACTTGACAAAAAACTAAATCTCTCTCCTACAAGGAGAGAGATTTTTAATTTTCCACCTTCCCGCGTCCTACGGTGTACACACAAGTCATCCAATTACCCAAAACAAGAACCTCACCCTGTCCTGACAGACATCCCTCTCCTTACCAAGGAGAGGGACAGGTTTTGCACAAGCAAAACCAGGGTGAGGTTTCTTTGGGCTATTTGATAAACCGTAAATTGCGTCCAGAGAGACTTGTGTGTACACCGTAGCTTCCCGCGTCGGGAAGGCGGTTAGAGGGTTAGGTTTTCCCTGGACTTTTCCAGATGAGGTGAAAAATCAGGGCGGGATTATTATTTAAACTCTTCGAGTTGATCCACACGTAGCCAAATATTAGGTGTTGGCACTTTCCCAAACTTAATCAGAGCGTAATCACCTTTGACATCTACAATTTCGCCCTTGGTTTCAAACAAATAAGAAGGAAAGCGAGTATCACTGGCTTTTGCCTCCAGACTGTTTTCTAGTTTCTCGCGCACAGCGCGAACCATATCTCCTTTTTTGACTGCCATCAGTTCCTCTCTCAAATTTGTAAGTTCTTTTATCTGCATTTTAAGAGAGTTCCGAGTTAGAAGTAAAAACTCTAAACTCCTAACAGACGCGAGGAACATCGCGTCTCTCCGAACTCCTGTACAGACGCGATGTTCCTCGCGTCTGTTAACCTAGCGTTTGACACTGGGAGCAAAAATGACTAGATCGCCCAGCTAACCTAATCCGTTGAATTTCTGTACCACAAACTCGACAAGGTTCTCCAGCGCGGTTATAAACCCAGGCAACACCACCATAGTTGCCGTTAGTACCTTTAACATTTAGGAAATTACTAAAAGTAGTGCCACCAGCCTCAATGCTGGTTTCTAACACTTGAATTATGGCTGTTCGCAAACGCTCAATTTGCTTTAGCTGCAAATCTATACACAAGGTTTCAGGTAAAATCCCACTCTTAAACAATGCTTCATCAGCATAAATGTTACCTAATCCTGCCACTACCGATTGATCCAGTAGCGCAGTTTTAATCGGACGGCGACGGTTTTGAAGTTTAAGAGCTAGATATTCGACAGTGAATTCGGGTGAAAATGGGTCTGCTGCCAGTTTTGCCAAACCAGTCATAATACTTTCTACAGCAACACCAGGCGGAACCCACCAGATTTTACCGAAGGTACGCTGATCAACAAAGCGTAATTCCTGCTGATCCCCAAAGAATAATCTAACCCGCGTGTGCTTGTGTAATGGTTCATCTTGATGCAGCCATAGTAATTGACCTGTCATTCGCAGATGAACCCCTAGCCAGCCTGTGGAAGAGAGTTCGGCGAGGAGATATTTACCGCGACGATGCCAGGTAGCGATCGCATTCTTTTTAATTCCGTCAACAAATTCACCGACAGAAAACGGGTAGGCGATGGTGCGATCGAGCAACACATCTCCACCCGTAATTTCTTGGTTGAGGGTCAATTGATTTAGACCCCTTCGGACTGTTTCAACTTCAGGCAGTTCAGGCATTCAAACTGATTAAGCAAGCAATTTTAATGTACTTGGGGGGGTCATTGAAGAAGAATTCAGAAGCCAGAATTCAGGAGTCAGAATCAATTGATTTGGGATTGGGACCCGCCACTCGATTGTTGCACCACTAAATCATAGATTTAGTGGGGGTCTTAAACCCATTTATTCATCCGCTCTTTCGGTCAGAAAACATTGCTGAATTCTGACTCCTGACTCCTGAATTCTGTTTGATAAGGTAGTATGTTAGACACACGTAGGTGGCTTGCCGTACTACCAAAAAGAAACCGTAAATACCCGGAGGACGGCTTCTCAAAGATTAGGGTAGGCTAAGGCGAAGAATGAATGAACTGAAATTTTCAGACTTCAGACTTCAGACTTCAGGTTTCCCTTCATCATCGCATCAAACAACCCCCTTGTAGCTTTGCTGCTATTTTTTCGCAGGTTTAGCCTTTGGTGCTTCAACCTCTACTAATTCATCCTGGGCAAAGTTGTTGGTATTGATACCAGAGTAATTTACCTTTTCAAAGCGGACAATTACTGGGTATTTGATGCCGCTTTGGTCAATGGAAGCCACAGTTCCAAGATCCTGAAACCAGTAGGATTCAGGGCGGAGAATACGTACTTTAGAACCACGTTGAACCATGATTATTTTCCCTTTATAGTTATCAATCGCCAATCTAGAGGGCTAATTGATTTCACTCTACAACCTGAAGGTCGCACCAAGAGTCTTTGTTAAGTTATTTGTCTGAATTGGGAATTGGGCAATTCAATTTTGGATTTTGGATTTTAAATTTTGGATTAAATTTCAATCTAAAATCCAAAATCTAAAATCTAAAATTCTTGCTCCCCCACTCCCCAAATTTAAAACGGTATTACACCCTACTTGACAAGGCACGCATTATAGTGTACCTTCATTCGCAAACGGTCATTTTGTACAAGTTTATGTTTTAGTTAAGACAAACACACTTCCCTCGTTACCTCTGCCGATCCGCAGATCGTGATCTATATAAGTGATATCTAACCAGCCTTGCTGTTTATCACTGTTTATGGGAAAATCAATCGCCGGAAATTTTCTACCAGCTTCAATTTGTTGGATAAAAGTTACCGGAGAATTGTATTCTATTAAACGTTGTAAGCCGATAATAGAACGCTGAAATTTAACTTGGACACGCCGATCTGAAACTGGGTCAAATTTAGCCGCAACGCTAACTAATCCTTCCAGATAAGGTAAGCCATAAATCTCAGCTATGTTGTAAACACTAGTAGTTTCTACCCGGATACACTGATAGATTTCACCTAGTTTGTACAAAGGTAGACGATCTAAGTTTAAAAGAGCCTTGCTAGTGGTGTATAGTAATCGCCAATTGCCATCTAGCAAATTACTAGCTTCCACCGGACGGGGTGTAGGATTAAAGTCTTCCAAATTGGCGATCGCAGCTAAGATAGCCTGTTTCTGTACTTGGGTCGCCAATAGACCGCGATTTGTAAGTGCGATCGCATCTATAAGAGCCGCTTTTCCCATCATCGCCTGTCACCTCAAAAATCACTCACTTTCCATCAGCATAAACAAGATATTCATCGCCTATGTGTAGAGCCATAAAAATTACTAATAATCCCTTGACGTCAGCCATACGTCTATTAAATAAAAAAATTTCTATCTGAATGCGGATTTATCAACTGAAGGGTTGAAAAGATAACTAAATAAATCCATGTCAAGTGATAGACTCTAAATGTCAACTTACGTAAACCTTTTCTTGTCCTCACTCGATATGTTGAACTCTCCATTACGTGAAGAACCCCGTAACCAACGAGCCGATGTCATCCCCCTAAAGTTAGAGTCCTCTTTGTTGGACTGGTTGCAAACCAACAGTCGGATCATCGCGCGTGACATTCACAGAACCGGATTTTCAAACTGACGCAGAAGGAATAGACTCCTTAATGGGTGTAGAAGATGGAATTGGCTACGACCTTGATGATGATGACGATCTAGGAATCGCTGAGGATTAGCCTTTTCAGGCTAGGGACTTGGTTGTATCCCTAGTTCCTGGTATTCAGTTTTATTAAGTGTGGAGTGAAGGGAAACTTCTGTGGACGCTAAATTATCTCCTGAGCAAGGATTAAATATTTCTGGAATCGCTCTAGCCTCTTTATTAGCCATCGGGCTTGGTACAACAGCATTTTATTTGGATTCGATCGCCAATAGGCTACCCTGGCAAAGTATTTCCTTAACCCTCCCACTATTATTATGTGCGCTGGGTTCAGGTGTTGTGGGCTATTGGGTAATACCCCTACTTCAAGCACTCAAAACTGGACAAATAATTCGTGAAGATGGACCCCAAGCCCATTTGAAAAAAGCAGGCACCCCAACAATGGGAGGTATATTTTTTGTACCTGTAGGTGTGATAATTGCCTGTATATTATCTAACTTTGCTACAGATGTGCTTGCAGTTTCGGCATTGACAATCAGCTACGGATTGATTGGCTGGCTCGACGATTGGCAAATTCTGCGTCGGAAATCAAATAAAGGTATATCTCCCCAAACGAAACTGGCTTTGCAGGTGGGTTTTGCGGCTGTGTTTTGTGTATGGCTGATGTTTAATCAACCTTCTAATATTACAAATATTGCTTTGCCTTGGGTAAGTTTTACATTACCCTTGGGATTCTTATTCTGGCCTCTAGCAGGTTTTGTGCTAGTTGCAGAAAGTAATGCAACTAATTTAACAGATGGTATTGATGGCTTGGCAGCAGGAACAGTAGCGATCGCACTTTTGGCATTAGGCGCCCTAGTCGCACCTACAGCACCTGGATTGATGGTTTTCTGTGCTGCTTTAAGTGGTGGCTGCTTAGGTTTCTTAGCCCATAATCGTAACCCAGCCCGCGTTTTCATGGGAGATACCGGATCTTTAGCACTGGGAGGGGCTTTAGCTGCTGTAGCGCTATTGACAAACACCTTAGTAGCGCTGTTCATTCTCAGTGGTATCTTCTTCGTAGAAACTCTTTCGGTGATGGCACAGGTAAGTTATTACAAAGCTACTAAAGGCCCCGATGGCAAAGGCAAACGCCTCTTCAAAATGGCACCCTTACACCATCATTTAGAACTAACTGGCTGGTCAGAATTACAGGTGGTTGGAGTATTTTATGTCATCGCTGCGATATTGGCTGCTATCTGTTTGGCTTAGGCGTAGCCCAACCCAGGCATCGCTCAATTCTGAATCCTTTAAAAAACTGCTCGAATCCAAAATGACAACTCCCACATCTTCAGGGGGTTGTTTTTTTATTGATCGAGCGTAAAACCCCATCCCTGAATGTCTGTGGATGTAAGCGAGCCAGCGACTCTGGTACAATACGAATACATATTTGAGACATGACATTTCTTGACTGCAACTCGGTATGTTGGAGAAGAAGAAAAAGTGGTTTGTCCATGACGGTAGAAATAGGCTGAATCTATATTCACAAAGTGAAATGGATTCAAATTCTTCTCTCTACTGCTAGTCAGACGGAGAGACAGGGTACGGTCAATTACCCTTATGTTTCGACCGAAACTTTTCGGTTAGTTACAAGCCCCATCCGCTCGTCGGTGGGACAGTTGACTAGGAATTATGAATTAAGGCTCTACCACTTCCAATACGGTTCGCTTTCAAGTTTCTACAGGTGTTGAACCTCGTAAGTTAGGAACGTGGATTAAATAAAATGCAAAACTTTATCCTATCTCACGATCCCTCTCCTTTATAAGGAGAGGGATTGAGGGTGAGGTAAGCCAGGGAAATAAATTGTATGTTATTTAATTCTTATTCCTTAGCTCTAGTATTTTTTAGTACTAAATTGTACTGCAAGTCCAATTAGCGTAGGCGCAGCCCAACCAAGGCATCGCCCTTGAGAAAAACTTTATGATTTACTAATCTTGTCACTATTGTCACTATTACATATCTGCTCATATGATGTAAGTCCATACAAAACTTACTGAGTACGTAGTCAGTACTTAAGTGTGAAATATAGCACTATAAACGCCCCAAAGGCGATTCCACGATAACTCATGAAAATGAAATTCCAGATTTAGTATACATTTCGATGAACAGACCTCTTGCAAAAGTCCCTAACACCCCACCCCCAACCCCTAAGAGCTCTTCGGGAGGGGAGCGTTTGCTTTACTCAAATGCCGGGTGGGGTTCTTAATTTTTGATTTATGCAAGAAGTCTAACCACAGAGTTATTTAGGTTTGAGGAGGATTAAGTGGATAAAAAACAAAAAAAGTCCAACAGCAACAAGATTTATCAACTGACTGTTGTTAAGTATATTTGCTATATCTTAGGGGCAAGTCTGGTAACTACCTTCACAACATTAATGGCTATTTCAGTCAATCCCGCAGTTGCTGAAGATAATATTGTTTTTCAAGAACAACAGACTCCATTTTTAGAGCAGAAAATTATTTTTGAAAAACAACAGAATGTATCTTTAACTAAATTAGCCAACACTCAAACCCAAAAAACGATTGTTTCTCCGAGAGTAAACTCTTCAAATCTCAGTCCAGCACAGATGCTTATGATCTCACCAAACCAAGGTGATCATAAAATTCTATTGCAAGCTCAAACTCCCTCTGCTGACTCCGAGACTCAATTAAATGATAGTGAATTACGTCAAAGGCTAAAAATTAAGCCTTTGTTCGGAGGCATAGGTGGTAAACAAACCTATATTCCTAGCCTCAGCTTTGGCATTCCCAGTGCTTTCGGAGCTAACTGGGGAGACTTTTTCGTGCAAGCATCAGGAGCAACTCGCAGAGAGCGCAATGGCGATAGTGGTTTGGATGGGAGTATAAGTGCGGGTTTTGGTTTAGGAGATAGCCAGAAGTTAATCGGTTTAGAAGTCGCCTTCAACGAAGGTAGTATCAAAAACTTTGGTGATAATGGAAGTTTCGATCTCAAAGCCCACCGTGTTATCTATGCTGGTACTACCAATCAAGTTGCGGCTGCTGTTGGCTGGAATAGCTTTGCCCAGTATGGGAATGAAGGAGTGGCTGATTCTAGTGTCTATGGTGAAGTTACAAGTGTCTCCCTGTTGCAACCTAACAGTCTTCAAAATCAGATGCCATTGGCACTTACCGTAGGAGTGGGAGGCGGTAACTTCCGTTCTGGAAATGACGAAGTTGGGATATTTGGAGGCGTGGGTTTGCAAGTTTATCCTCAAATAGGTATCGGTGCATCTTGGAGTGGAGTAGCTTTAAACGCTGGGGTTTCTTTCGTTCCTGTGCAAACTATTCCTCTGACGATTCTACTTGAAGGTTTAGACCTCACGGATCGGACTGATGGTGGTAGTGCCGTACTTTTGAGTGTCAGCTATGGTTTCAATTTCTTGCCCAAGTAAATCCCTTTATCTTGAGAGAATCACTATGATCAAAATCAAGTCTCTAATCCTTGCTCTGAGTCTGAGTTCTCTGCTTTGGAGTGCTTGGCAATTGCCAAACCAAGCCAAACCCAGGACTTCCAGTAATTCAGGTGCTGGTACACTCAGTGGTAATAACTCTGGTGCCTCAAGTCTTACCGTTTTCTCAGTGCCTGTCACTCTTAAAAATGGTGGCATAACCAAATTTGGCAACATTACAGTGACTAATAGTGCTGGAACATTTAAAATTACTGTGCCGCCAGATATTCAAAGAATTCTGAATACATCTGCACAAAACGCTGTTGTCGCCTTACAAACTGGCGGTTTCACACAACAACAACTTGCAGCATTGGTTGGGGCAGTGGCTCCTCTAATTGTGAATCGCACTGAAGCGCCAGTTCCTGGTCGGGTTTTTGTATTTGTGAATACTATTCAAGCGCTAGTTCCTGGTGGGGGATCGTTGTTAACAGGTAATGGTGAGAGACAAAGTTTTTCCACTCTAGCGGCTGCCATTGGATATGTAAGGACTGTAATTAGTACAATACGTGTCAAAGGCTCTATTTCTGTTGAAATTGGTGGTAACACAACGAGACTTCCTCTTCAAGCCCAAACCCTTAATAGTTCATCAATAGAAACTGTAAGAAAGGTTGTGACATTCAAGAAATCTAATGGGGAAATACTTAATTTTGAAATAGTTGGTCCACGGGATAAGGCTAATAATGCAGACATTATTCTAGCATTTGTGTTGGCAGCCGGAGTTGATCCTAGTGCTGCGAATACTTCGATAAGGCTGGGGTTAGCAGGGGCTGATCCTCTATCCACAACCGATTTAATTTTGAGCCTCAACGGTCTGGCAACAAACCAGAACGATGTCAATCTGACTAAACTCAATCAGGCAATTAATGCCTACAATACCATTGTAGACAAAGCTAATACAAATTCCCTAAAAGCTTTGAATAATACTCCTGAATTTACCAATATTGGAGGGTTATTGCGAAATACCAGAGCGCCTCTGAATTAAAGGCTCCAATTATAAGGGGAGCGGTAGAATCTGAATTAATTATAAGTATTTACATACTCAATAACCCGATTCTTCCCTGTTCGCTTTGCCTCAAGCATCGCTTGATCTGCCCGATTCAGAAAATCCTTAATTGTAATCCCTGGTTCTGATACAGCTATTCCAAAGGAAGCGGTGATCCTTTCGAGGATCTGATCGCCGTCCTTCAATTGCATTTGTTCAACATCTAGCCTTAGTTGTTCTACTCGTTTCCTGAGTGTTTCTAGCGTCATATTAGGCATGACAATTACAAATTCTTCACCACCCCATCTGCAAGCAATGTCAAAGGAGCGAATAGATTTTAACAGCAGTTTTGCTAATCCCTTAAGAACAATGTTGGCAGTCACATGCCCATAGCGCGAGTTGTAAGATTTGAAGTTATCGATATCAAGGAAAATAACACTCAGAGGTTGTCCCAACCGTTCAGCTTCCGCTAGCCTCTGTTCCGTTATGGTTTGCATATAGTTTTGATTGAATAGTTGGGTCATCCCATCCCGCAAGTTATCATGGGTTAGACGTTGTTTTATCGATAGATTATTCAGTGCAAAGCCTAATGTTCTAGCAATAATCTCACTAATTTGTTGATCTTCTGGGCTGATTTCTTCAAACGCATGGATGTGTAAAATGCCAACTACTTCGCCTTGTCCAAACAAAGGAATACACAAATGTGCGCCACTAACAGGCTGTATTAAGTGGCTGCACATCAGTCCTGAGTTACCAGGTGATAAAAGGTTGAATTTCCCTCGCCGCAATGCCCAACACTCAGATTGTGAAAATATTTCTTTACTGCTTTTTTCGTCTCCCCAAATACTATTCATTTGAACATAATTCTTGGAATTAGAAATTATACAAATACAACCACTCATATTAGGAAACAGCTTAGAACAGGTTAAAGCCACCACTTTATATACCTCATCTTTAGACTCGCAGGAGTAAAGCATATCCGCCATATCTGAGAGATATATAAGTTCTCGTTTTTTTACCTCTAATTTCAGTGTTTTTTCTTCTAAGTTCTGATTTAGGTTAGTGAGCGATCGCTCTGCTTCTATGGATTCTGTAATATCGATACTGAATCCACCAATGCGGTTAGCGCCCGTTGCGTAATCGATAAACGGAAATTTAAACGATAGCCAATAGCACGGCTGATTATTATTAGGCGTATTTACCTCTTCAATCAGCTTCAAGGGACGTAGAGTTTTCAAAACGATTTGATCGTTTTCCATTACCTGCCGCCCCTGTTCTATATCTGGCAAGAATTCAATATCCGTTTTCCCCAACAATTTTTGTGAATCTACCGAAAATCTAAACTGTAGCTCCTGGTTGTAGTAGAGCATTCTAGATTGCTCATCTTTGATATAGGCTACAAAAGGTCCATGATCTAGGAATAGCCGTTGCATCTGCTGGCTGCGTTCAAGTTCGCGGTTATTTTCTTGATATCTGGCGATCGCCTCGATAATTTGATAAGCGGTTGGCATCAGGTAGAGTAAAGCAGACAAGGAAATAAACGCCATTACATCAAGTATCCCCAAGTGCAACAGCGACACTGGCGAATGTGGCTCAAATACCGCCAGAAGGTGATGAAATCCACAAAATAGTACGAATGCACCTGATAAAAAAAAGGCTAGCCAAAACTTAGAAGGGATAGTTGTCTTAGTTTTGGCAAAGAAAACCCCTATTACTGTAGGGATGCCAAAGTATGAAAATGCAGTGATGCCGTGAGCAATCATGCAATTCCACTGAATAGGCTCCATTGCTGACCTGATATGAATATTTCATCCGTTTCACTATAATTCTAGATAGGCTGAAAATGTAACGATAGAAGTGATGAGTTCAATGCGTGATGTGTTAGTTTTACAAAAGTTATTATAGTAACTTTCTGAACGGCTGCTCATTTCACCCCCTGACAAACCTGACTTACTAAGTGAGTGAGTTCCGGCAAAATCAGTTTTTCCATTGCCAGTCGCACAGCATTACTGGAACCAGGAAGCGAGAAGATTAATTTATTTTGATAAACACCAGCAACGGCACGAGAAGCGATCGCCCGCGAACCAATTTCTTGATAACTTAAAAAACGAAATAACTCACCAAATCCCGGTAACGTTTTCTCCAGCAAGTTTTCAATAGCATCGTAGGTGGTATCTCTTGGTGCAATACCTGTACCACCATTGAAAATTACAGCATCCAAATTTAAGCTTTTACCCAGATTTTCTATCTGCCCTTGAATTTGTGTTGGTTCATCTTTGATAATCGTATAGGCTCCTACAGTATGGTTAGCACCAAGGAGTAATTGCTGAATTAGCTGGCCACTTTTGTCTGTTTCAAAAGTGCGTGTATCGCTGACAGTAACCACAGCGCAAGTTACCGTAATTATCGGCGAGTCTGGGTGGGGTTGTTGTGTCATCGGTTAAGCTTTCAACTTTCGATAACGAGTAATTTGACATGGGAAATAGCACATTGGACATGAAAATAATTACTTATGCCCAATGCCCTATGCCTTATGCCCTATTTTTCAGCTTTGCTCAGTCCGAGATCGTTTTCTTCAGCATACCGCTCCATGAAGCGCATAAAGCGATCCCATTCTTGGGCTGATTTCATCACGTAAAGTGCTTCTAATTCTTCCGGTTTCCCGTTGATAAATTTAGCTTTAACTTCACGGGTAATTATTTCCCCTTCTTCGTCAATCAAGTACATCCCGGTAATATCTTCGGTGCTGCCTTGATCTAAAATCTTCGGATTGGTAAAAATAAACGTCGCTGTACCACTGTCACCAGTGCGCGATCGCGTCAGGCGCACCTCTGGAATTGCTTCCTCGTCAAGACCTTTAGAAAACTGGATTTTCGCCATGATGAATGAATTTAAACTTTTGTGATGGTTAATTTAATATTCTCTCACCAATTACAACTGCACTGTCTATAGGCTAGTGTGATTATTTTTTTAGTATATATACTTAAGATGCCTCTTTTTCAAGTATCAAAGTCACAGAGCGATCGTTTTCAATTGTAACTTGCATCATTGCACCAAATTGACCTGTTTCCACCTGCAAACCGCTAGCACTTAACTTGGTAACAAAACGATTATACAAATCTTCTGCTGCTTATGCCTCTGGCTTACCTCACCCTCAATCCCTCTCCGATATATTGGAGAGGGATCGTGAAACACGATGAAGTTTTGCATTTTATTTAATCCACGTTCCTTAATGTTTGATAACGTTTGTAAGTTCCTTACTGAAACTTTCTCCAGTGACTTTGCCACTTGGCTGCTAGGAGAATCTATCACCCTCACTTAAATTTTGCCCTTCTGAGCTTTCGCTGCTGCAACAGACAAATTCAGAACTTGTATAGCAAACCACATTGACTTTGGAAGAAAGCTTTGATCGGTTCGAGGTAATTTGCCTTTGGGAGCAACCAACATCTGTATTTTTGGAGCATCCAGGATTATTACCATTTGCGGTGTTAAGTCAGAGAAATGATCACACTGCTGCGTTACAACAAGTTGCTGAGGTAATTTCAGAAATTAGTGAGGAAGCGATGTCTACGACGGGCTACGCCTACGCTATTCTCTCATTTTAATTGCTCAAAATCGATGGCGGAGCCATTAGGAAGGCATTCCCAGGTTCCACCTGGGAACGAGTACGAGTGTTAAACTCTTAATTCCTCACTCCTAACTTTTATTTTCCAAACCCTTTACCGCGAGAGGTTGAAGGTAGGCAAATGCAGTTTTCGAGTTGAGCAATTAAAGCGTCACGATCCAAATTTTGACCAATCAGCACTAGTTGGTTTTTCAATTTACCTTGCCATTCATCATCATCCAAGGTGAAGCGTTTACCACAAAGGTGGAAAATATGACGCTTCGGACTTTCATCAAACCACATAATTCCCTTCGCCCGGAAGATATTTGAGGGTAGCTGGTTATCTAAGAAATACTGAAACTTCTTAATAGAAAAAGGCTTCTCACTCTGGAAAGATATGGAAGTGAAACCATCATTTTCTAAATGGTCAGAATGATGGTGATCGTGGTGATCATGGGCATGATCGTGATGATCATGACCGCAGGTTGAGTGATCATGGTCATCATGATCGTGATGGTCGTGTTCATCCACCACTGTGTCAAAATATTTATCAGACTCAAACAGACCAACACTGAGAATTAAAGGAAGTGGCACTTGCGATCGCGTGGTGCGAATAATTCTTGCTCCTTCCTTAACTTCATTAATTTTTCTTTCTAACTCCTTCAAAGTGGCTTCATCAACTAAATCAGTCTTGTTCAGCACAATTACATCACCATAGGCAATCTGGCTGTATGCTGCCTCAGAGTTAAATAAATCTAGGCTGTAATTCGCCGCGTCTACCACGGTAATAATCGAATCCAGACGAGTTAAATCCCGCAATTCTGTGCCCAGAAATGTTAAAGCTACTGGGAGCGGATCTGCCAATCCAGTTGTTTCCACTACTAGATAATCTAGCTTTTCTTGGCGTTCTAAAACTTTGTAAACTGCATCTACCAAATCATTATTAATAGTGCAGCAGATACAACCATTATTTAGTTCCACCATGTTCTCACCAGTGGAAACAATTAGCTCGTTATCGATGCCAATTTCGCCAAATTCATTCACGAGAACGGCGGTTTTCAAACCCTGTTGGTTGTTGAGGATATGATTAAGTAAAGTCGTCTTGCCACTACCGAGGAAACCCGTAATAATTGTTACTGGGATTCCTTGTTTGGGCGTATCCATTGCGGAAGATTCGGGTGTAACTGCTGATTGCATAGCGCTGTTATCAAATGTCAAAAAATAGTAATGTAGCGCAGATAGTCCAGAAAACATTAGCATAGGGATGCTGGACTGTCATCCCAGCGGCCTTACCCTATTATTACGTATCTCCTTATTTCCGCATTACTCTGTTATGACCTTAACCCTTTACAATACCCTCACCCGTCGTCAAGAACCGTTTGAAACAGTCGAACCAGGCAAGGTTAAGATGTATTACTGCGGCGTGACGGTATATGATTACTGCCATTTGGGTCATGCTAGAGCTTGCATCGTTTGGGACGTAGTGCGCCGATACCTCCAGTTTATCGGTTATCAAGTCCGATATATCCAAAATTTTACTGATATTGATGACAAGATTCTGAATCGAGCCTGTGTTGAACATTCATCAATGGAAGCTGTAGCCGATCGCTTTATCAAAGCATATTTTGAGGATATGGCGCGGCTGGGGATCAAAGAAGCTGATGAGTATCCCCGCGCTACCCACACGATGAATGGTATTCAACGGTTAATTCATGAGTTGGAAAATAAGGGTTTTGCCTACCCTGCTGACGGCGATATGTATTATGCAGTACGAAATTTTTCTGAATATGGCAAGCTTTCGGGACGCAAGTTAGAAGATATTCAAGCGGGGAAAAGCGATGTCTACGACGGGCTGCGCCTACGCGTCAACGTGGAAGATCCAGAGTACCAGAAAAAGAAAGATCCCTCTGATTTTGCTTTATGGAAGGCAGCAAAACCGGGAGAACCTGCTTGGGAATCACCTTGGGGCGCAGGTCGTCCAGGGTGGCACATAGAATGCTCGGCAATGGTGCGCGATCGCTTGGGTGATACTATAGATATTCATGCTGGTGGTGCTGACTTAATTTTTCCCCACCATGAAAACGAAATTGCCCAATCTGAGGCTGTTACCGGAAAACCCTTAGCGCGTTACTGGTTACATAACGGTATGGTGAAGGTAGATGGTGAAAAAATGTCCAAATCTTTGGGCAACTTTACCACTATTAGAGACTTACTGGATCGAGGAGTTGACCCGATGGCGGTGCGGTTATTCGTGCTAACCGCTCAATATCGCACACCTATAGATTTTACCGATGAAGCGATCGCCGCAGCAACCAACGGTTGGCACACCATTAAAGAAGGTTTACTTTTCGGCTACCAATACGGCAAAAAACTAGGCTGGGAAGTTGGAACTGGCTCACTACTCCCTGAAACTGTTGAACGCTTCCAAGAAACTGTGAATAATGACTTTAATTTTCCTGGTGGGTTAACAGTGCTATTTGAATTAGCCAAAGAACTGCGCCGTCAGGGAAATATTATTGTGCATGAAGGGAAAACCGAAACATCACCACAGGAGTTACAGCGTCAATGGCAAACTCTCGTCACATTGGCTGGAGTTTTGGGTTTAGAAGCCAAGGCGGAGGTAGAAACTTCTACAACAGAAGGTTTAAGCGATGCGGAAATTGAGGCTAAAATTCAGCAAAGACAACAAGCACGTATTGCCAAAGATTTTGCCCAAAGCGATCGCATTCGTGACGAACTTCAAGCAGAAGGTATTACGCTAATTGATAGTCGTGATGGCACACGTTGGCATCGGAATTAGAGGGAAGTGGGGAGTGGGGAGTAGGGAGCAGGGAGCAAGGGGACAAAGGGACAAAGGGACAAAGAGATAACCCATGCCCAATTCCCAATGCCCAATGCCCAATGCCCAATGCCCAATGCCCAATGCCCAATGCCCCATTCCCCATTCCCAATGCCCCATTCCCCATTCCCAATTTCTTAAATTATGTGGTCTGAACTTAAAAAAGCGATCGCTAGTTTCGATATTCCTGCTGATTGGATTGGTATCAGAGCCGTCAAGGAGACTTCTGCTACTCGTTTAGTCCGTGACGCCTTACCCCAGTTAAATGGCAAATCTTTTACTGTCGGAGCCATGCTGGAAGTTTTGGTTAATGGCTGTCTGGGTTATGCAGCTACTAACTCTCTGGAATTACCGTCTCTACAAGCTGCTGCTCAAATAGCCTATAAACAGGCACTAGCAGCCAGTGAATGGTGGATATATCCCTTCAGTGAAAGTCAGCGCCCTAAAGTCGTTGGTGAATATAAATCTCCATTTCTTGAGCCATTGGATGCTCTGAGTTCGGGAGAAATCAACGATTTACTGATTCGTATTTGTCAAACGCTGAAAGTTGACGACAAGATTGTGCAAACCATAGCCAGTGCTAGCACAACCGAGAGAGAATCTTGGTTTATCAGCAGCAACGGTTCAGAAGTCTATCAAAAAATACTATCTATAGGCACTAATTACGGAGCCACTGCCCAAGATGGGGTGATTGTACAGCAGCGCAGTCACAATGGTTCCCAGGCAAACTGTTACCAAGGTGGAGTAGAGCTTTTAAAACAAGAAGATTTATGGCATCGGGTGCAACAAATTGGCAAACAAGCAGTAGAACTTTTGACAGCAGAGGAATGCCCAACCAGCCGTACCAATTTAGTTTTAGCCCCAGATCAAATGATGCTGCAAATCCATGAAAGTGTCGGGCATCCCCTAGAAATTGACCGAATTTTGGGAGATGAGCGTAACTATGCTGGGGGCAGCTTCGTTAATAAAAGTGATTTTGGCAACTTAGTATATGGTTCGCCACTGATGAATATTACTTTTGATCCCACCGTGCCTGGTGAATATGCCAGCTATGGCTTTGATGATACAGGCGCTGTCGCAACGCGGGAGTATTTGGTTAAAGAAGGAGTACTGCAACGAGGTTTAGGTAGTCTGGAGAGTCAAGCAAGAGCAGGTGTAGCAGGAGTTGCCTGTGCCCGTGCTTCCTCATGGAATCGACCAGCGATCGATCGCATGGCCAACTTGAATTTAGAGCCTTTAAACGCTACCTTTGAAGACATTATTGCTGGAATAGAACACGGCGTTTATATGGAATCTAACCGGTCTTGGTCAATTGACGATCGCCGCTACAAATTTCAATTTGGTTGCGAGTACGCTAAATTAATTGAAAATGGTAAATTTACTAAAACCCTCCGCAATCCCAACTATCGCGCCACAACACCAGAGTTTTGGCACAGCTTAATCCAAGTAGGAAATGCTGACAACTGGCAAATGTATGGTACTCCCTACTGTGGTAAAGGCGAACCAAATCAGGCCATTTGGGTAGGACATGGTTCACCTGTTTGTGTATTTGCTAATGTCGAAGTTTTTGGCGGAGGAAGTTGAATAATTCGTAATTCGTAATTCGTAATGGCTATTCGTTCTAGACATAAACCGCCCAGAACTAAAGTTCCAGGCTAATAGTTAAAGTCCGTTAAAACGGACTATAACCTTTTCTCAGTCGTCTTGAGACGACTTTCGCTATTAGACTCAGAATTCATTCTGAGACGGGCTAAGTAAGTTGGCGTTAAAAAATTAAGCTATGTGACGAAATGTAAAATCAGCAAATAGGTTAGAGATTGTTCATTGCAAAGTTTTTACAAAACTAAACATACATGGGTTTTATCGTGCCGACTTACTTAGATGAGAATGAAATAGCCCTGCTATCATCCCATCTACCTAATTAATATTTAATATCCATGAAAATTGAGGAATTATCTGCGTTAGAAGTCAGCTTTAATCAACTAATTGAAACTCTACTTATCAAAAAAGCAGAAAATGAACAATTTACTGTGAGACTCAGCAGTGAAAGAAGTCAATTTACTCGTTTCAATCATGCGAAAGTGCGACAAACTGGTTGTGTTGCTGATGGTTGGATCGAACTAACTTTGATGGTAGATCAACGCAGCAGTGTTCGACAGTTTCCCTTTACTGGAAATTGGGACGTAGATTGGCAGTTAGCATATGCTGCTTTGCAGGAACTACGTGACGAAGTTATTCTACTACCCATCGATCCATATCTAGTTTTACCATCAGGAAATAATACCAGTCGAGAAATACATTCTGGTAATTTATTGGTGGCGGAAGCAGTAGTACCAACTGTCCTAGAACTAGTTGCTGAATTAGATTTTACAGGGTTCTATGCAGGGGGAGTGGTAATTAAAGCTTATGGTGATTCCAACAGACAGAAACACTGGTTTGCTACTGATTCTTTTACCTTAGATTATTCTCTATTCACTACCTCTGGACAAGCAGTTAAAGGCACATTTGCAGGGAGTGATTGGGATAAATCTGCTTATATAGCCAAAATCAGCGAAGCCAAAAAGCAACTAGAATTGCTTGCTCGCCCAGCTAAAGAGCTTCCACGGGGACAATACAAAACTTATTTTGCACCTGCTGCTGTTGCAGATTTATTAATAATGCTTTCTTGGGGATCTCTAAGCGAAGCCGATATCCAACAAGGAAACAGCGCTTTAGCTGCTCTCTGGCGCGAAGAAAAACAACTTTCGACTGCATTTAGTTTGAAAGAAAACTTTCAACGGGGATTAGTACCGCGATTTAATGAATTGGGAGAAATAGCAGCACCGGAGTTACCTATAATAGAAAAGGGAGATTTAGTAAACACTCTGGTGAATTCTCGAACTGCTAAGGAATATCAAAAAATTGCTAATGGTGCTAATGGTTCAGAGACTTTACGAGCGCCAGAAGTAAGCCCAGGAAGTTTAGTATTTGAGCAGATTCTTCCGAGTTTAGATACAGGATTATATTTATCGAATTTGCATTACTTGAATTGGAGCGATCGCCAAACTGGTAGAATCACAGGCATGACCCGTTATGCTTGTTTTTGGGTAGAAAATGGAGAAATCATTGCTCCCATTGAAAACTTACGTTTTGATGAAAGTCTCTATCGCTTTTGGGGAGATAACTTAGTAGATTTGACCACTTTTCAAGAATTCATACCCGAAGTAGGTACTTATGAGAGTCGTCAACTTGGAGGTAGTTTAGTTCCCGGTATGCTGGTAGAAGATTTTACATATACTTTGTAATCAGGTGTTGACAGATAATCAAAAGCCAACAATAGAAATCTAACCTTACCCCGACAAAACTGTGCTTTAACTCCCCTCTCCTTACTAAGGAGAGGAGTTGGGGGTGAGGTTTGTCTCCCAATTTTAAAATCACCGCTCTCTGTAAACTGCATTAATTACAATATCTTTGATACTTAGGTAAAGAATTAATACTAACAATAAAACTTGCTCAAATTGAAGAATTGGATCTAAACGCCAACCTTGAAATAACAAGATTGCTCCACTTAACAACATTATAATTGGCGTAAATATAAGTTGGATAATGTAAAGGGCTAAAGCCCAACCTCTAAGTCTGCTTCCACGTTGGGCTAGCCAAGCTACTGTTAAAATTAAGTAAAGAATTGCCCAAAGCAAATAAATAATTCCAATTAAACCAGCTAGATTTACTCCAAAGTTAACTTGAGCGAAAGTAAGCATTTATTAAAAATCCTGCTTAATGACAACCTAAAATTTTAAATTTATTACCAAGTACGTTCCTCAAAAGTTTTATTTAATGAAAAGTGTTGGGTTAAGCAATAGCAAAACCCAACTTATAATTCTTCTCCATCTCTTGTTAGAGCCTCTATCTTTTTTTACCAGGAGGTGAATTGCGCTGAGTGAGGTTATCAATTTGCAATTGTTGCCGTCCGTTGGTGATAATTCGCAACATATCCTTGAGATCCTGCTCAATATTTCCCAAAACGCCATCGGCATATACATCAGCACCATCTTCAATTTCTTGAGCTTGTGCGATCGCAGTTTGTCGCATTTGCTCTAACTCTTGCTGACAAGCATACCGCTTGCGGTCAATCTCGGCGAGGGTTTCTTGCATTATGGCCTCACACTCTTGTTGCGCTTGTCGCCGCAGTTGTTCAGCTTCTTGTTCTGCCTGTTGAATAATATCGCTTTCAGCTAAAATTTGCGCTCTTTTTGCTTGCGCGGCCTCAACAACCTGCTGCCCATACTCTTCTGCATCCAGCAGAATTTCATCCTTTTGTTCCAGAATCACTGCTGCTTCTTGAAAAAGTGATGGTAAGGCCAGCCGGATGTAATCAAGCTGATCGAGTAACTTTTCTTCATCTATGAGTGTGCGTCCCGTCAGTGGAATCCTGAGACTAGAGAGAACCATTTCCTCTAGGCGGTTGAGTTCCTGCTGAATATCTATGCTTCCCTCTCCACCGAGATATTCTTCAGGGGGGGGATTGCTTCCGTTGAGATTGGGTTCAACATTGGAAAGTTGTGATTGTAGCATTGGTATATCTCTAGAGCAATGTGTGGGGGAACAAGATGATCGATAGAACCACCAAACCTTGCAATCTCTTTTACCACACTACTACTTAAAAAACTATACTCATTTGAGGTTGCGAGAAAAACTGTTTCTATTTGAGTAGAAAGAGTTTTATTAGTGTGAGCCATTTGCAGTTCCACTTCAAAATCTGACACAGCCCGTAAACCCCGCAGCAAAACTTGTGCTTGTCGCATTTGGGCATAGTTGACGGTAAGACCATCAAAGCTGTCTACTTCTACATTCGGTAGATGTTGTGTAGAATGACGGATCTGATCTAGCCGTTGCTGCACACTAAAAAGTGGCATTTTGTTGGGGTTCCGCAGTACAGCGACAATCACCTGCTCAAACAGCCGACTACCGCGCCCGATGAGATCAAGGTGTCCCAAGGTTATGGGGTCGAAGCTACCAGGATAAATAGCAATCACAATTTTAGATATATCAAAGTTGTTTAGGTGATTATATCGAAACCGTTTTGTGTAACTTACTCAAATCTACCATTTTGCGCTCTGGGTAAGAATGCTCAACTCAATTGTTCTGGCGAGACAAGTTATGCTCAACTAGGCGTTAAAACTTAGACTCCTAAATATGGATGCTGGATTTTTACCTGTGTCTTCACAATTCTATTGTGGTAGATTCAAACGTAACTCTTTAGTATTCGAGACACAAGAAACTCCGTACTTAGCAAAGTGCGTGAGTAGTTAACGAACTTTTTTAGGTAATTTCTCATGGGACTGGATTTTTCCACCTTGCCCTTGGCGTTTCAATTTACTTCTCCAGGACCGATTCTGGTGAAATTAGGGCCACTAAGTATTCGCTGGTATGGCTTATTGATTGCCACAGCAGTATTAATTGGCGTTATCCTTTCCCAGCATTTGGCAAAACGCCGTAATGTTAATCCTGAGTTGCTAGGTGATTTGTTTTTTTGGTTGTTGATTGGGGCAATTCCTGGCGCACGGCTATATTACGTTTTCTTTGAGTGGTCAAAATATGCCCAAACTCCAGGAAAAATCTTTGCTATCTGGGAAGGAGGTATTGCCATTCACGGAGCAATTCTTGGTGGCGTTTCGGCTGCGTTAATCTTTGCCAAAATCAAGCAGGTTTCTTTCTGGCAACTAGCAGATTTAGTAGCGCCTTCGCTGATTTTAGGGCAAGCAATCGGACGTTGGGGCAATTTCTTTAATTCTGAGGCTTTTGGCAGTCCTACTGATTTACCTTGGAAGCTGTATATTCCACCAGACCATCGTCCTCTAGAATATGCTAGTTTCGATTACTTTCATCCCACCTTTCTCTACGAATCTCTATGGGATTTAATGGTGTTTACGCTACTAATAACGTTGTTTTTCCGCTCTTTATCCGGTAAACCACGTCTGAAGCTAGGCACGCTGTTTCTAGTTTACTGGCCAGCCTATAGCTTAGGACGCTTGTGGATTGAAGGCTTTCGCACAGATAGTTTGATGCTGGGGCCATTACGGATGGCACAAGTAGTCAGTAGTCTAGGAATTTTATTGGGATTAGTTGGGTTAGCTTGGCTTTACTTACTCAAACGTCCTTTACCCGATGTAGTTCCTACTCCGAAGTTAAATGGGGAAAGTGGGAGATGAGGGGAGTAAGAATTTTAGATTTTAGATTTTAGATTTTAGATTAAAGAATTGAAATTTAATCCAAAATCTAAAATCCAAAATTGAATTGCCCAATGCCCAAAAATAAAAAATGCCCCAGAATATTCTCTAGGGCTTAACCAGGGTGCATCTACCATTACTCTCTACTAGGGGAAAAGGGTGAATCCGGAAAGATACTGAGAAAATGCCCAAAAAATTTTTTGAGGGATTGCCGTGTGTGCTTTTAAGAGTGAATATACCGAAAACCTAAGCTCTAAAAAAACATTATATGCTGTAGAACCATCTGTGTATATTGTGGGGGCAGGCCCTGGAGATCCTGATTTATTAACGGTGAAGGCACAGAAACTACTGGCTGCTGCCGATGTGATTTTGTTTGCTGATTCTTTAGTACCCGAACAGATTTTAGAACTTTGCCGAGAAGATGCGGAGATAATTAGAACTGCGAATCAGACTTTAGAAGAGATTTTAGCGATTATGATCGATAGGGTGCGATCGCAGCACAAATCTCTAGTTCGTCTCCATTCTGGCGATCCCAGCCTCTACAGCGCCATCCACGAACAAATGCACCTCCTCGCCGAGGCAAATATCCCTTTTGAAGTCATACCAGGTATTAGCGCCTTTCAAGCTGCTGCTGCCAAACTAAAAGTAGAACTGACTGTCCCTGGTTTAGTTCAAACCATCATTTTGACACGCATCAGTGGACGTACGGAAGTCCCTGCCACTGAAGAATTAGCTACTCTTGCAGCGCATCAGGCTAGCCTTTGCCTATATCTGAGTGCGCGTCACGTCGAAAATGCTCAAGCTAAACTACTCGAACATTACTCAGCCGAAACCCCCATTGCAATTTGCTTTCGCATCGGCTGGCCTGATGAAAAAATCAGGGTTGTCCCCCTGAATCAAATGGCAGACTGCACTCATCAAGAAAACCTAATTCGTACTACACTTTATATAATCAGTCCAGCACTTTCGACAGCAAAAGGGCGATCGCGTTTATATCATCCCGAACATAGTCATTTATTTCGCTCATCTCATCATTAAACGCTGAGGCATGAGGCTTTTTTAAAACGCAGAGGGATGCAGAGTTTTGCCAAGTAGCTTGCTAGCTGCCACATTGGTGCAAGATGTGATGTAGATTTGTGTGTGGTGCGATCGCTGACCTAAATCTGCTTACTAATTATCACCATTTCATTAGTCGTCACTTTGAATCTAAAAGCTGTTCTTAGTAATATCACGATATTTCTGATCAACATCACGATATTTCGGTATAATCTATTCTTTAAGCCCCTAGTCTCTACTTTTGTGGCAGACAAAGTTGCCGCACTCTTTGGGGAAGTTGCCCACACATCTGCTGTAATCCTTGAGGATTAATTTGCCACAAAGCAAATAATCCCAGAGTTGTACCCCCCACAAGCAACGCCAACACTCCCCCCAGCATTACCAAGCGTTTACCCCGATGAGCTTTTGTAATTAAGGTTGGTGGGATTTCTGGGCTTGTAAATGGTTCCTCTGAAAGAGCCAAATCTAGATCCAAATCTAGATCCAAATCTAGCAGCGATCGCGAACTTTCTGTAAAGAAAATTGGTTCCTCTTATTCTTCTTGTTTTTCTTGTATTTCTGCTTCTATAATCTCTTCTGGCAAAGCCGGAGTCACAGGTACTAAGTATTCTGGAGAGACACGGTAATAAGTGAGAACAACAGGGGTTGGGGGTTAGGTCTCTATTGGATTCAACTGAGAAACGCTATAGAATCTAAGCAAAATTTGCTTGCTTGCTTAAGAAATCGCGGAAGCTGGAATGATAAAGACTGTAGCGGATTTCTCCATCAATTTCCTGGAGTATTAAAAACTCACGCCAATTTTCCAGAACTTCTTCAACATCGTATTCATTAGCATCAATCGCACTAGCAATGATTTCTGCTGATAAGGGTGATGAAACTTGCACTAACACACTCAGCACAAATGATTTCAATTTCCTCTCAAAAGTTGGCGAATTAAGGGGAATCATCTTGTGCAAATGCTGTTGATAATACGCCTCTAAACCAGGGGGAAGTCCATCAAACTCCTTAGAGATAGCAGGTAATATCTGGCTGAGGTACATGAAATTATTTTCGCTTTTGGCGGTTAGCTGTGCTGTGAGTTCTTCTGAGTTGTTGACGTATTGCCGAATGTATGCTTCGACATCTTCCTGGTTTTGTTGTGGGTATTCTGCTAAATCGAGAATTTGGGAAGGTGCTTCTATCAACAAACCCGATTGTTTTCGCACGTAGGGACGGCGGGTGAGAAGGAAATAGACGCCACGCGGGAGATATCTGGGAAGATAAAAGAGATTTGAGCCTGGGGTTTGGTCGTTGCGGTTAACGGCATCCAAGGCATCAATAGCAATGATAAACTTTTGTTGAGGTTCTAGCTTGTCGCTGACTTGCTGAAGAAGGGAAGGTAGAGACGTTTCTTGAGATGTCTGGGCAATTTGCGTGCAGATAGTAGCAATAAATTCCTCAGCGCGATTTTTGCCTGGGAGTTGGGCGTTGTAATAGAGAACGTAGGGATTTTCTGTGACGTACTTGGCGAGGATGGCACTTTTACCGCTACCGGGTGCGCCAATTATGGTAAAGTAACCGCGATCGCAACGCTGGAGAAAGTTGGATATAGCCGTGAAGACGAAGGCGCGACCAATAAAGTTTTGGCTTTTTTCGAGAATGACTTGTTGAAATTCTGTTGGGTTGGAGGGAGAATTGATTGGCGTTGGGGGTCGAGGTGAAGTGTTCATATTTTATTCGACATTCTCCAACTGCAAAAAATGCACTCTCCCTGATGACTCCCCTGCCACAATTGTCACCCCATCCGGTGCAACAGTACAGCAATAAAATGGAGCCTCTCCTGTAAAAGTGGCAATTTCTTTCCCAGTTTCCAGATTCCAGAGTTTGAGTGTGTTGTCAGATGAAGCAGAAATCACCTGCTTGCCATCGGGGGTAAGGGCTACTGCATTTACAGATTTGCTATGACCGTGGAAAGTAGGCTTATTCTTACCAGTTTGCAGATTGTAGAGTTTGAGTGTGTTGTTAAATGAACTAGAAATCACCTGCTTGCCATCGGGGGTGAGGGCTAATGCTGTTACCCAGTCGCGATAAGCGTAGAAAGTGCGCTCATTCTCCCCAGTTTCCAGATTCCAGAGTTTGAGTGTCTTGTCAGATGAAGCAGAAATCATCTGCTTGCCATCGGGGGTGAGAGCTACTGCATTTACCCTGTCGCTATGACCGTGGAAAGTCCGCTCATCCTTCCCAGTTTCCAAATTCCAGAGTTTGAGTGTCTTGTCAGATGAAGCAGAAATCACCTGCTTACCATCGGGGGTGAGAGCTACTGCATTTACCCTGTCACTATGAGCGTGGAAAGTCCGCTCATCCTTCCCAGTTTCCAAATTCCAGAGTTTGAGTGTCTTGTCAGATGAAGCAGAAATCACCTGCTTACCATCGGGGGTG